>NZ_PQIG01000154.1 GCF_012349115.1 Rhizobium ruizarguesonis | reverse complement strand
TTGCGCCGGAATGGACCGAGGGCCTGCCGAACCGGGCCTTCGAGCTGAAGGCGGTGAGGGGCATCGACTTTAGGATCGGGCTCGGCGTCGCCTGGAGCAAGGACGATCCAACCGCCTCGCGCGACGACATCGTCGATATCGCCCGCTCACTGGCGCGGCCGGTGAGGTAAACGATCTGCGCTGCGGTTCATCGGTGACGCGAGCGGCGTGACGCCACCTCGCGGACTTGCTGCTTCTGCCTCCATCAGAACCTCCCCCTTAGATTGCGGCCATCGCGTCCTGCCCCGGCTTTGGGTCCTGCCAGGCTCGCGCCGCCGGCAACGGCTTTGCCGTCCTCCACTGCGTTTCGGCCCTGCGGGTGCAGGCGCCGCTTGCCGCCCGGCTTTCGGACCGCCGTAGCAGGTCGCGATGGCCGCGACCTCGAAACGGAGGTTCCAACATGAGCAGGCAGCAATCCAATCAACGATCCGATATCTATAGCCGCATCACCAACACGATCATCGCCGATCTCGAAGGCGGCGTGCGGCCATGGACCAAACCCTGGACGACGGGACATGCGACAGCCGAGGTCGGCCGGCCACTGCGCCACAACGGCCAAGCCTATTCCGGCATCAACGTCCTGCTGCTGTGGTCGCAAGCCATCGCCCGCGGCTTTGCCTCATCTCGCTGGATGACGTTTCGCCAGTCAATCGAACTCGGCGGCGCCGTCACGAAGCTGCAGTTGCTGGTTTCGTTGCCAAAGCTGAAATTCCAAAGGAGCTGCAGCGATGAGAAAGGCAATGCGCGAAGCTAACGATCGCAGAGAGATCTTCGACAAGGAGCGACGTTCAACCGTGGTCAACGGCAAGAGTGAAATGCTGCCGAGCGACCCGTTCGAGATTGCCAAGATCCTAAAGGAGCGTCTGGCAAAGACACCGGCTGCCAAGGCAAAAGCCCGGATGGCGGCCGAGGCGAAGAAGCGCGGCCTGTAGTGTAGTTCACCGAATCGGCTCCCCGTCAGTCGCACCGTCTCAGGCTACGCGTTGCGGTGGGACGTTCCATCCGCGGTACGTCCTAGTTTCGACGAAGTATTCCGACCGCACTAGCTGGTCATCCCGCGTGTTACGCCAGCATGGATCAACCACGACCCTCTGCAGCAAGTCGCTGCTACCGATGATGGGTCATTCCGCATCCGGTGCGACGACATCGGGCTGCGGGTGGAGCTCGACTGCCCGCACACCGACGTGGGCGATAGATTGCTTCACGGGTCTCGCTTCGGCGAATTTACCGGCTGGTCTATCTCGTTCCGGGCCACTGAAGAAACACGGGATAGATCAGGACCAAGGCCTTTGCGGATTGTGGCACGGGCCAATGTCATCGAGGTGTCGATCGCGGACCGCGGCGCACATGTCACGACGCTCGGCGTGCTCTCGAGGATGAGGTCGGAGGGCGCCGCTCGATCGATGGCTCGACCAGCGGTTTTTCGTGTTCTCCAGCGGCCACGATTTCTTCAACGAACTGGCAGAGCTCGGAATCGAGATAGATGCCTACCACTGTCCATCGATCGAGGATTCTGAGGCAGCTTGGCGTCGACTTGGCGACGCCTTTCTCGAAATCCCGCGCCACCCTGAGCAAGGCGAGCCGTGGGCGCTGAAAGAGTTTGGGCAGCCGACAGTTCGCCGCGGTAAGCGGCGTCGTTAGTCAACTCCAAGCGGAATGCGATCAAGAGCGAGGGTGGCTTTGGGCGTTAGTCCTGCGACGAGTCGTCGATATCCTTACCCAAGGCACCCTCAATGCCTCTGCGCACTCCCATCAGAAACGGTGTGCTGTTGCCGCGAGTGACAGGTTGTTCCGGAATACTAGGAAGGGCTACGGCTGTCCCGCGTACGGTTCTGTAGCCAACTTCGAAACCATCTCTAAAAGAGCCTTCTCTGACTATGTCGACCATTGTCGGACCCTCACGTTTCACACCAAAGTCGCACACCCCCGGTCGGTCGTCAATTTCCCATAAAAAGGCTTGGACCAGCGTGGGGTCGCTTCTTCGGAATAACCTCGAATTGGAAATTTCATCCTATGCCAATCATCGACCTTGTCGCCGCCAAGGTGCCACTGGCCGCAGTTCATACGAAGACGCCGATTTGAGCGACCTGTCGCTTTTCGCAGTTTAATCAAAAGGAAAAATCAATGAACCAAACGAACGCCTCACCGGGGGATAGCACAGTCGCGCCCGACGATTTCGACCTTTTAAACCAGCGCGGCGGGCACTTTGGCTGCTTGATCGCGCGCGCCAGGAGATTAAATGGCCGCCACTGACCTAGAAAAACTGGTCGTGTCCCTATCGGCCGACATTCGAAAATATGAGAATTCGCTTAATCGCGCGATGGGCCAAACCAACAAAACGGCGAAGTCGATCGAGACGCGTTTCGCCGGTCTCAACAAAAAGATAAGCGGCGGCTTCAATACGCTGACCACCGGCGCGGCTCGAGCTTTTGCACTGATCGGCGGGGTGCAAGGTTTTAAGACCCTGAGCGAAGCAGCGACCAGCATCGACAACGCGCTGAAGGTCGCCGGCCTTTCGGGCGCAGAGCTCGAGAAGGTTTACCAATCGCTGTTCGCATCGGCTACTAAAAACGCTGCGCCCATCGAGACACTCGTTCAGCTTTATAGCCGCCTTTCGCTCGTCCAGAAGGAATTGGGCGTATCTCAGCAGCAGATAGTCACCTTCGCAGACAACATCGCCCTTGCGCTCCGCGTCGGCGGCACGTCCGCTACCGAGGCCAGCGGGGCGCTACTGCAGTTGAGCCAGACCCTCGGCGGTGGAGTTGTTCGGGCGGAAGAGTTCAACTCTATCCTCGTCCAGATCAATCTCGGGTTCATCCGGCCGGTGGAAAACATCGGCTCGTTGCGCTTCGCCTCGATCGCCCATGAGCGCT
>NZ_PQIG01000153.1 GCF_012349115.1 Rhizobium ruizarguesonis | reverse complement strand
ACGACGCCGAAAACAATGCGACGATCTCCGCGCCCGCCTAACCTAGCGCATATGACCCTAACCCTCTCCCCGTAAAAACGGGGAGAGGGGACGTGCCCCGCGAGAGCGAGTGGGGAACGGAGAGGTCGCGGCATGGTCCCTTCGCCCCGCCTGCGGGGATAAGGTGCCGGCAGGCGGATGAGGGGCTGCCACCGGCTCAATCCCGCGCCGCCGGCCAATCCTTAGCATTCCTCAGCATCAGCGCTCTTGATCCCGGCATGAAAAGTTTGAATTTGGTTCTCCCCTGTCTTCAGCTTAAAACCGCGCCAGGATCGGGGGCCACATGGACATCAAGAATATCGAGACCGGGACGGATGGCGCAGCCTTGATTGCGCAGCCGGGCTTATCGCCGGCTTCGGGCGGCTTGGCGGCCGGGGTCGTGATGTGCCTGATGTCGATGTCGTCGATCCAGTTCGGTGCGGCACTGTCGTCGTCAGCCATTGCGACCTATGGCGTTGCCGGCGCTACCTGGCTGCGGCTTGCTTTTGCGGCGATCATCCTTGCCGTCGTCGTCAGGCCTTCGGTGCTGCGTTATACCAGCGCCCAATGGCGGGCGACGTTGCTGCTCGGCACGACGACCGCTGCCATGACGCTCTGCTTCTTCGCGGCGATCCAGCGGCTGCCGCTCGGTCTGGCGATCGCCATCGATTTCCTCGGGCCGCTCTCGGTCGCTGTCTTCGGTTATGGCCTGACCTGGCGGCTCACCTGGCCGTTGATTGCTGCTGCCGGCATTCTCTTCCTCGCCCATGACGGCGAAGGCTGGGTCGGCAATCTCTCAGGCGTCCTCTTTGCCCTCGGCTCGGCTGTGGGATGGGCGGTCTATATCCTGCTAACGAAGAAGGTCGGCGCTGCCTTCAAGGGGCTGGAAGGTCTCTCGATGTCGCTGCTCGTCGCCGGCCTCGTCGCAACCCCCTTCGGTCTGGTGGAGACGGCGGGCGCCTTCACGCTGAGGGGACTGGTCGAGGTCCTTGGCCTCGCCATCCTCGTGCCGCTCCTGCCCTATGCGCTGGAGATGGTGGCGCTGCGGCGCATGCCGGCGGCTTCCTTCGGTATCCTGATGAGCCTCGAACCGGCGATCGGCGCCCTTGCCGGCTTTCTGATCCTCGCCCAGCCGATGACCGTGCTGCAGATGCTGGGAACGGCGCTCGTCGTGGCGGCCAGCGCCGGCGCCACCGCCTCGGCGGAAAGGGCCTGAGATCAGGCGGGTTTGCGCGTGGGATCGTCGAGTGCCGGATTGTAGAACAGCGACAGCACCAGGCTCTTGGCGATCCGTTCCGCCGTCGCCATGAACCAGGCCTTGGCCTCCGGCGACGGGGCGATGTCGTCGAGCGTTGCAGCAAACAGCGACAGCCACTTCGGGAAGAGATCAGGCGTCAGGTTGGCCACATGAGTATGCGCCTGCACCGGCTTGCCGCCATAGGCGCCGCTGCGAAAGGCAACGGCCGACCAGAAGCTCTTCATCTTCGTCATATGCTGCGGCCAGCGCCCGGACAGCTTGGCGTCGAACACCGGGCCGAGATCGGGATGCGTTAGCACGCGTGCGTAAAAGGTCTCGACCAGCCTGTCGATGAAGGCCGCGTCGACGCCCATGTCCCGCATCTCCGCTTCCGCCCTTTCGCGGATCGCCGCGACATGAGCAGGGCGGCCCTGAATGTCATTGTCCATTCCAAAACCCCGGCGCCGCGTGATGCGGCGCCCTCTCATATAGGTGTTTATGCCACTGCGCCAAAGTCGTCCGTGCCGCTTGCGGCAATCTGTCAGCCAGCTTGCCGTACGCACTTGACCGGCATCGCACGGTTCTTTAGATTTAGAATTATTCTAAAAAATTGGAGAGAGTCATGCTGGCGCGGTTTTTCAGATCCTCGAAACGATCTTTCGACTCGCTGTCCGAGCAGGAAATCCTTGCCCTTGGGATCGCCTCCGAGGAAGACGATGCCCGCATTTATCTTGCCTATGCCGACAGGCTGCGCCGCGAATTTCCGGCCTCGGCCAAGGTCTTCGAGGACATGGCCGAGGTCGAGGATACGCATCGCAAGTCGTTGATCGAGATCCATCGTCAGCGTTTCGGCGAGCGCATTCCGTTGATCCGGCGCGAGCATGTGGAGGGCTTCTACGAGCGCAAGCCGGACTGGCTCAGGGCAAACCTTTCGCTGGATGCGATGCGCAGGGAAACCGAGGCGATGGAGGAGCAGGCCTATCGTTTCTATGTCGAGGCGGCAAAACGGACCTCCGACGCATCGACGCGCCAGCTTCTCGGTGATCTCGCCCTTGCCGAACAGGGGCATGAGGATATCGCCCGCATGCTGGGCGACAAACATACGCCCGAAGACGTCAAGCACGACGAGGACGCGACGGTGCATCGGCAATTCGTGCTGACCTATGTGCAGCCGGGTCTTGCCGGGCTGATGGACGGCTCGGTCTCGACGCTGGCGCCGATCTTCGCCGCCGCCTTCGCAACGCAAGATACCTGGCAGACCTTCCTCGTCGGCCTTTCAGCCTCCGTCGGCGCCGGCATTTCGATGGGCTTCACCGAGGCCGCCCATGACGACGGCAAGATCTCCGGCAGAGGCTCGCCGATCAAGCGCGGACTTGCCTGCGGCATCATGACGGCGCTCGGCGGTCTCGGCCACGCGCTGCCCTATCTGATCCCGCATTTCTGGACGGCAACGATCACCGCCGCCGTCGTCGTTTTCTTCGAGCTCTGGGCGATCGCCTTCATCCAGAACCGTTACATGGAAACCCCCTTCCTGCGCGCCGCCTTCCAGGTGGTGCTCGGCGGCGGCCTGGTGCTCGGCGCCGGTATCCTGATCGGGAATGGGTGAGGAGCGGTCGGGCGCAGCCCGAGCAATCGATCCAGCGAATCGATTGCAGCGACGAACGCCCTGAGCCCAAAGCGAAGGGCCGGGAGACGGTGCGGCATCCCAAACCAACAATACAAAAAGGCCGGCAAATCGCCGGCCTCAGACCGCTGACAAACCCGTCGATTTTTCGGCGGGTTTTGTTTTTGCGGATTGG
>NZ_PQIG01000152.1 GCF_012349115.1 Rhizobium ruizarguesonis | reverse complement strand
AAAGTGTGAGCGGTTTTCGGACGACATCATGCTCTAACTATATAATGTAGAACAGGATTCAGATTTTAGGCCGCCCCGGCCTAAAATCATCCTGTTCTAGAAAAGCGGCAGCCGGTCGTCCTGGATCAAGATCTCCAGCTTGTCGGAGACGTCCTGCGTCCACGCCCGATTTCCTGTCAAAGCCGCCGGGAAGAGTCCCGGAAGGGTGAAAAGAGCCGCCGAAATCGCAAGGCCGGTGCGTGGGACATCGGCGATGAGAGCGGCGATTTCGCCAGCACGGGGATCGCGCAGTTCATAGCGCTCACCGTTGCCGTGCTCGCCGATCGCGTAGCGCATCCATGCGGCAACGGCGATCGCATAGGTCTCCGCCTTGTCGCCATGCGCCAGTGCCTCGGTTGCCGGTTCCAGCAGCCGCTGCGGCAGTTTCTGCGTGCCGTCCATGGCGATCTGATAGGTGCGATGTGCGATCGCCTTGTTTGCAAAGCGCGCTATCAATTCGCTGGCATAGTCATCGAGGTCGATGCCGGGAACCGCATCGAGCGTTCTCGCGGCCGCATGCATGTGGCGGTAGGCAAGGGCCGCCAGGCCAGCATCATCCATCACGTCGCGGATGAATTCATAGCCGCCGATATAACCGAGATAGGCAAGCAGCGAATGCGCGCCGTTCAGCATCCGGAGCTTCATCTTCTCATAGGCCGACACATCCGTGACCATCAAGGCGCCGGCCTTCTCCCAGGCCGGCCGGCCATCGGCGAAATGATCTTCGATCACCCATTGCGTGAAGGGTTCGGTCTCGATCGCTGCCAGATCCTGCCGTCCGGTCAGCCGTTCGGCATCCTGGTAAGTCGCCTCGGTGCTCGCCGGCGTGATGCGGTCGACCATGGTCGAGGGGAAAGGCACATTTGCCTCGATCCATTGACGAAGCGAGGGGTCGACGCGTTCGGCAAAATCGAGAACCAGTCGTTTCAAAACGGCGCCGTTGCTCGGAAGATTGTCGCAGCTGAGCGGTGTGAAGGGGGCGATGCCCTTCGCCCGGCGCCGGGAAAGTCCATCGACCAGATAACCGATGACGCCGCGCGGCGCATGGCGGTTGGCGAGGTCGGCCGCCACGTCGGCATGGTTGAGGTCGAGCCCTCCGGTCGCGGTATCCATGCCATAGGCCTTTTCCGTCACCGTCAGGCTGACGATGCGGATTGCAGGATCTTCCAGCCGATCGAGCAGTCCTGCCGGATCACGGGTCGCCACATGTGCCCGCAGAATGGGACCGATCACCTGCGCCACCGTGCCCGATGTATCGCGGATCAGCATCGTATAGAGGCCGTTCTGCTCGTTGAGGTGATCGGCGACATCGGCGGTGCGCAGGCTCGCCACCTCGATGCCCCAGTCACCGCCGCTCACCGCAATTGCGGCATCGGTAAACGGCGCGAAATGCGCGCGGAAAAAGGCGCCCGGCCCAAGATGCAGAATGCCGCTTTTCAGCTGGTCGCGGTCATAGGCGGGAAGCTTCGCCGTCGGGGCGAGGCCGGAAAGCGTCTGCAGTCGTTCGGTCACAGCTTGTAGGCCTTCTTTGCGTTGCCATAGGAGAGCTCGCCCGCGACGATCTCGGCTTCCCGCTTGGAAATCCGGTGCTCGGCGGTAAGCTGGGCGAGGAAGCGGCAGACTTCGCGGCGCCAGACGTCATGCCGGGCCGGGATCGAAAGCAGCGCGCGCGTATCGTCGTTGAAACCCGCCATATTGGCAAAACCTGCCGTTTCCGCAACCTGGTCGAGATAGCGCCGGATGCCGTTCGGGCTGTCGTAGAACCACCAGGGCGGGCCGATCATCAGGCAGGGCCAGTGGCCAGCCATCGGCGCCAGCTCGCGTGCATAGGTCGTCTCGTCGAGCGTGAAGAGCAGCACACGCAAACCCGGTGCGTGGCCATATTTTGATAGCAGCGCATTCAGGCCGCCGACCCAGTCCGTGCGTGTCGGAATATCGGCGCCCATATTGGCGCCGCGCGTCGCAAAGAGCCCGCGGTCGGTATTGCGCCTCGAGCCGGCATGGATCTGCATCACCATGCCGTCTTCGGCCGAAAGCCCGGCCATCTCGGTCATCATCTGGCCGCGGAAGAGCTCGGCCTCTTCAGGCGAAAGCGGACCCTTCAGGGCCTTTTCGAGCAGCGCCTGTTTTTCCGTAAGCGGCAGATCTGATGTAAAGGCTGTCGGCACGCCGTGGTCGGTGGCGGTGGCGCCGAACTGGCGGAAATAGGCGCGCCGGCGCCGATGCGCCTCGATCAGGCCGTCCCAGCGCGTCACCTCTGTGCCGGTGATCTCTCCGAACTTGACGAGATTGTCGCGGAAGCCGACGGCGTCGGGATCGGTAACACTGTCCGGCCTGTAGGTGGTGCGCACTTTGCCGATCCAGCCGTCCGCCGCCAACTTCTGGTGATGCGCCAGCGGGTCGAGCGCGCCATCCGTCGTCGCGATCGTTTCGATGCCGAATCGCTGATGCAGTGCCCGTGGGCGGAATTCGGGAAGGGCAAGCTGGGCATTGATATGGTCGTAAAGCGCATCGGCATTGTCTGATGTCAGCGGCTCGGTGCAGCCGAGCACGGCCGACATGGCGTGGTCGACCCAGAGGCTCGATGGCGTCCCGCGGAAAAGGTGGTAGTGCGCGGCAAAGGTCCGCCAGATCGCCCGTCCCTCAGCCACCGGCTTGCCGTCGAGCCGCGGCACGCCGAGCTCGTCCAAGGTGACGCCGACGCTGTGCAGCATGCGGAAGAGATAGTGATCGGGAATGACCAGCAGCGAGGCCGCGTCTTCGAAGGGCTTGTCGTAGGCAAACCAGGAGGGTTCGGTATGCCCGTGCGGGCTGACGATCGGAAGATTGCGCACCGTCTCGTAGAGGTCGCGCGCGATGGTCCGTGTTGCCGGATCAGCCGGAAAAAGCCGGTCCGGATGAAGAAAGCCGTTTCCTGCATCCATCAGTATTCCTCCCTGATGGATAACGGCCTACCCCACAACATCAGGCGCGGCAAGGTCTTTTAGTAACCAAACGGTACAGTTTTGCGCGTGGCCGCGCCGGCCATGGAAAGCATTGACGCGGCGGCCTATTTCCGCTTTGCAGAACCATCTGTTCTGCCGGTTTCGGCAAAGGAGGATCTAGAGCCTTTCCGGGTTAGATTGTAGTATTCTGTTGGCTCAAACGGAGTCGGATGGTCGACCGGCCGGCGCGCGTCGTATCCCAGCTCTACGGCCAAGCCGGCCGGTCGAGCAGGCGGCCCGTTTCAGCCAACCC
>NZ_PQIG01000151.1 GCF_012349115.1 Rhizobium ruizarguesonis | reverse complement strand
GCGTCGACGAGGAAGATCTTCTCGACATGCTCGGCGAGATCCGCCAGCTCAATCCCAAGCCGGGCAGCGGTTTCGAGGCGGGTGTTTCCGAAGCGATCATGCCGGATGTGGTCGTCAGAGCCTCCTCGGAGGGCGGCTGGCTGGTCGAGCTCAATCCGGATACGCTGCCGCGCGTGCTGGTCAACCAGTCCTATTTTTCCCGCGTGACCCGCAATGGAGAGGATCACGCCTTCCTCTCCGATTGCCTGCAGAGCGCCAACTGGCTGACCCGCAGCCTCGACCAGCGGGCAAAAACCATCATGAAGGTGGCAAGCGAAATCGTCCGCCAGCAGGACGCCTTCCTGCTGCATGGCGTCGACTACCTGCGCCCGCTGAACCTGAAAACGGTCGCCGAGGCGATCAAGATGCATGAATCCACAGTCAGCCGCGTCACGTCGAACAAATATATGCTGACGCCGCGCGGCCTCTTCGAACTCAAATATTTCTTCACCGTCTCGATCAGCGCCGTCGCTGGCGGCGATAGCCATTCGGCCGAGGCCGTGCGTCACAAGATCCGTGCGCTGATCCTGCAGGAGAGCCCGGAGGCGGTGCTTTCCGACGACGATATCGTCGACATGCTGAAAAAGGGCGGCGTCGATCTTGCCCGCCGCACGGTTGCGAAATACCGGGAGGCGATGAACATCGCTTCTTCGGTGCAGCGCCGTCGCGAGAAGCGAGCGCTCGCCAAGGTCGCCGGCTTCTGACCCTGTCATGCTTCGACCTGGATCGAAGCATCCTGCCCGCAAATCCCGTTATTCCTCTCCAGGCCTGCGTCTTTTCAGACGCAACGGCGCTGCAACCCTTTGAATTTTCTTGAACGAAGATCGAAATGCCGACGATGACGCCGCAAATTCCGAACCTTGCCAGGGAGCTTTTCCTGCTGCTGGTGCTGGCGACCCTCTGGGGTTCCTCCTATAGCTTCATCAAGATCGGCGTCGAGACCATCCCGCCGATAACGTTGATCGCCGCCCGCACGCTGATTGCCGGCGGTATTCTACTTGCCGTGCTGCGCCACCGGCGTGTCCGTCTGCCGCGCGATGGTGCGACCTGGCGCCGGTTTTTCGTTCAAGCCTGTCTGAACAGCGTCGTCCCCTTCACGCTGATCGCCTGGGCAGAACAGTCCGTCGATGCCGGATTGGCGGTGATCCTGAATTCGGCAACGCCGATCTTCGCCTTCCTGCTGACCGTGCTGATGACCCGCCATGAGCAGGTGACGCTGCGACGGCTTTTCGGCGTCATGGCCGGGCTTGCCGGCATCTGCCTCGTCATCGGCGTCGAAGCGCTCGGCGGTCTCGGCGAAAGCCTGATGGCGCAGCTTGCCATCATCCTGGCGACCATCTGCTATGCAGGTGCCGCGATTTTCAGCAAGAACTTCAAGGGGCTCGATCCCGCAGTGCCGGCGGCCGGCTCGTTGATTTCAGGCGCGGCCATTCTCCTGCCTATGAGCCTCGTCGTCGATCGGCCATGGGAAATCAATCCGTCGGCGGCATCGATGCTGGCGCTGCTTGCCCTCTCCGCCTTTTCGACGGCCCTTGCCTTTACGATCTATTTCCGTCTCGTCCAGACGCTGGGTTCGGTCGGAACCACCTCGCAAGCCTATCTCAGAGTGCCGATCGGTGTTGCGATCGGCATCGTCTTCCTCGGCGAAAGGCTGAGCCAGACGGCCTGGGTCGGACTCGTCTGCATCATATCAGGTGTCGCAGCCATGACGATCCCCGCGAGGGCGAGCGCAACGCAAGCGCGAAGCGCATAAAGTTGATGGGGTGGCAATCGGCGGCATAACTTGCCCAGCAAGGTATCGACTACACGTTACCCGGGCGCCGCCGATGGTGATTCTCGCCCTATTGACTTTTCGGTAACCTCTGGCTAGAAGCCCGCCGCAATCGATGCCGCGAACGGCGTCTGTAGTTATCCCCAGCATCAGAAGGGTACCAAGGACCCGCAGGCCTAAGCCGATCTTGCTTGAGATTGTGCGAAGTGCTTGGATGAACCTGAGGCTTGGCGTAAACTGATACCCGCAAACGACCATAAGAAGGGAAACTCCATGAGTGTGCGTGTATCCGGGAAACATATGGAAATTGGTGAATCCTTCCGTCAAAAGATCGAGGACCAAATTGGTATGGCCATCACGAAATACTTCGACGGGGGATATTCCGGCCAGGTGACCGTGGAAAAGGCGAGTTCTCGTTACTCGGCGGATTGCAAGCTGCATCTCGACAGCGGCGTGGTACTGCATGCGGCCGGCGAGGCGACCGACCCGCAGTTGGCTTTCGACGCCGCCTCGCAGCGGATCGAAAAACGGCTGCGGCGTTACAAGCGCAAGCTGAAGGACCATCACGCCGGAAACCATCTGAATGGTTTTGCAGAGGTCTCCTACACGGTTATGGATTCCGTTCCTGATCACGATGATGAAATCGCCGACGATTTCGCTCCGGCGATCGTCGCTGAAAGCACGAAGCAGCTGAAGACCATGTCGGTCGCCACCGCCGTGATGGCGCTCGACATGACCGACGAGCCGCTTCTCCTGTTCCGCAGCCCCGGCAAGGAACATCTGAACATTGTTTACCGTCGGCACGACGGAAATATTGGCTGGATCGATTCAGCCAGTATCAAAGGCTGAGATCAGCGTGGTGAGCGGCGGTGTTGCCGCCGCTCCTTGCATTTGATCCCGGCGACAGAAGGAAAAAGAAATGGCATTGGCAGATTTGCTCCATCAGGATGCGATCATTCCCGCCCTCAGAGTAAATTCCAAGAAACAGTTGCTTCAGGAATTGGCTGCAAGAGCCGCCAGGATCACCGGGCTTTCCGAACGGGAGATCTTCGACGTTATCCTGCAGCGCGAACGCTTGGGCTCGACCGGCGTCGGCAACGGCATCGCCATTCCCCACGGCAAGCTGGGAAACATCCATTCGATCGTCGGCATCTTTGCTCGGCTGGAGCAGCCGGTCGATTTCGAGGCGCTGGACGACCAGCCGGTCGATCTCGTGTTCCTGCTGCTTGCGCCGGAGGGCGCGGGCGCCGATCATCTCAAGGCTCTATCGCGTATCGCCCGCGTGCTGCGCGATCACGATCTGGTCGCCAAGCTGCGCGCCACCGATTCCTCCCAGGCGATCTATGCCTTCCTCAACGAAGAGCAGACGTCGAACGCTGCCTGACGCACGTCGCGCGATAACGCATCTATTCTCGAATGCAAAAAGGCGCCTGATCTCTCAGGCGCCTCAGACTGCTGACAAACCCCTGGCACCGTCCAGGGGTTTGTGATTCATTGGG
>NZ_PQIG01000150.1 GCF_012349115.1 Rhizobium ruizarguesonis | reverse complement strand
GCAAGCAGGAGCGCGCCATCGACACGCGCCGCAAGGTGCTGATCGGCGCACTGGTGCTGCATCGGCTGGAGAATGACCGCGATGGGCAGTTTGCAGGCGGGATCGCCGAGTGGCTGAGACGGGAACTGCCAAAATTCCTCACGCGCGATGGCGACCGGGATCTGTTCGACGATCTGCTGAAGCCGCAGCTACACGAACCGTCGCGCGGCAATATCGGCAATGTCGGCAACGGGAGCGCGGCATCATGATCCATGCCAACCAGATCAAAACTGCCTTCGCAAACATGACGCGCATGGCGGTCCGCGATCCGCTCTGGGCGATCGTCGCCCTGATCACGTTTCCGCTGCGATATGCCAAGTCGTTTGTCATGGGTGCATTTGGCTATTTGCTTGTCGTGTTCACCGTCTACTTCGGGATCGACTACCTCAGACGCGTGATGCTCGGCACCCACAGGGGTGACGTCATCTGGCATATCGGCGATTGGGTGGTGATGGCCTTTGCCATCCTGCTGCTCATTCGGCTGTTGTCGACGCCGCTGATCACGCATTTTGGATCGGCGGTGGACGACACGCATGGGTCGGCGCGCTTTGCCGGCCGCAGAGAAATCGCGCCTCTGACAAAGGCAGAAGGCGGATTGCTGATCGGCCGTGCGAACAACTCTGGCCGGCTTCTTCGCTACAGCGGACCGGCTCATCTTCTGACCATGGCGCCAACGCGCAGCGGCAAGGGCGTCGGCACCATCATCCCGAACCTTCTGACCGCCGACCGCTCGATCATCTGCATCGATCCGAAGGGCGAGAATGCGCAGATCGCCGGTGATGCACGAGAGAAGTTCGGGCCGGTTCATATCCTCGATCCGTTCGGCATCACCGGCAAAGCAACGGCTGCCTTCAATCCGATGGACGGCGTTGATCCAAACAACGTCGATGTCGCCGAGGATGCAACGACACTTGCCGACGCACTGGTGTTCGACGAACCCGGTGTTTCGGGTGACGCCCATTGGAACGAGGAAGCCAAGGCGCTGATATCAGGACTGCTGCTGCATGTGCTCGCCAGCCAGCCAGACGACAAGCGCACGCTGACCACGCTCAGGCACTTGCTGACGCTGGCGCCGGCGGCATTCCAGAATCTGCTTCATGAGATGCAGGGGAATGATGCGATCAGCGGACTGATCGCGCGGGCCGCCAACCGTCATCTTGGCAAGTCGGACCGTGAGGCAAGCGGCGTATTGTCGGCAGCCCAGCGACATACGCATTTCCTCGACAGTCCGCGCATGACTGAGGTGTTGTCACGATCGGATTTCCGGTTTTCCGATCTCAAGGCAGACAAGGCGACCGTGTTCCTGGTCTTGCCGCCAGACAGGCTTGCGGCCTATTCGCGATGGCTGCGTTTGCTGGTGGCCCAGAGCCTGACCGAGATGGCGCGAACGGCCCCCTCGCCGCATCCATCTGCGCCACCGGTTCTCTATCTGCTCGACGAGTTCGCCGCCCTTGGTCATCTGGCGCCGATCGAACGGGCCATGGGATTGATGGCAGGTTACGGTGTGCAGCTCTGGCCGATCATCCAGGACATTCATCAACTGCGCGCCACCTATGGCCAGCGTGCCGGCACGTTTTTATCCAACGCCGGCGTGCTGCAAGTGTTCGGCGTCAACGATCACGACAGCGCCCGTCTGGTCTCCGATCTGCTTGGCCAGGAGACGGTCGTCTTCAACACGGCAGCACGCGCGATCGATTCGGAAAAGAGCGGCCTCTCCTTTGCCGAGCAGCATGTCGGCCGGCCGCTGCTGACGCCCGACGAAGTCCGCAACATGCATGCCGGGACCGAGCTGCTGTTTATCGCCGGTCAGCGGCCGATCGTTGCGACGAAGTTGCGCTATTATGCCGATCCGGAATTTGCCGGATTGTTTGTCAACCAGGAGAGATAAGGCAGGAGAGATAAGCCAAGCGGTTCACATCACCCCGATGAATCGATCGGGCCTCATCGATTCACAAATGTCGTTGGACGCAGTGAACCGGTCTTTGCGATTCTGCCGGCATGACAGTTCAGCCCTATCGTCTCTATATCGAACGCATCGATCCATCGAAAAACATGGCCCGCTTTTATGCGCTGTCGATCGAGCCGAACCTCTTCGGCGAGACCTCGCTGGTGCGCAGCTGGGGACGCATCGGCAGTCGCGGGCAGCAGAAGATCCATGTCTTCGATAGCGAGGCAAAAGCCGTCGATCTCCTGCTCAGCCTTTTGCGCAGGAAGCGGTCGCGAGGCTATCGGGTCCTGCGGTGATCGGCATCCGCGTCTCGCATGCCTGAGTGAAAGGAAGAGACGGTGAGTGAAGGAAGAGACGGCTTACGCCGCCTCCTCCTCGTTGCGCTCCGGCTGCAAGGAATGCAGGTAGTCGACGGCGCGCTGCGCATGGGCTGCCGCCGAGAAGATGGCGCGCTTGTCGTTACCCAAAACCTTGAGCCAGCCATCGAGATAGCTTGCATGATCGGGGAGCGGTTCGAGCTCTGGGACGATGCCAAGATCGGCGCAGAGAAACGCGCTGCCGAGTTCGGCAATGAGTTCCTCGCGGGCGCGGTCGCTCCGGTCTTTTGCATAGCGGCTGAGATCGCGATCAAGCCGTCGCGGTGCCCCGGTCCAGTGCGTCATCTCGTGGCTGAGGATCGCGACATAAGCGGCATCGTCCCGGAAGGCATCCAGGCATGGCATCTGGATGTAATCACGCTGAGCGGCATAATAGGCAGCCGTACCTCCGTGCCGGATCAGTGCGCCGGTATTGGCAAAGAAGCGGCCGGCATCGCCGATCCGCCTCATCGGATCCTCGCCAGGTGCGACGTCGTCAAAGCGGCCGTTAAGACCGGCGATCTGATCGGTGTTGAACACCGTGTAGGTCTTGAGGAATGGAATGTCCTGTTCGATCTCGGTGCCCGTCTCGGTCGTCTCGGTGCGGATGAACGAACTGGCAAAGACCACGGTCGTACCGGTTTCGCCCTTGCGGACGGCGCCACCGAGTTCGATTGCCTGGTGGAACGTCATCCAGCGTGATGCGGCAAAGCCGCGGGCGATGGCTTGCGACCACAGCAGCAGGACGTTGATGCCGGAATAGGGTTGGCCGTTGTGGCGCAGTGGCCGGCTGACCTCACCTGTCGCATGTCCCGTCGTCCAGGGTTTGGTCCATGGCCGCACGCCCTGTTTAAGATCGGCGATGATCGTGTTGGTGATGCGGCTGTAGATATCGGATCGTTGATTGGATTGCTGCCTGCTCATGTTGGAACCTCCGTTTCGAGGTCGCGGCCATCGCGACCTGCTACGGCGGTCCGAAAGCCGGGCGGCAAGCGGCGCCTGCACCCGCAGGGCCGAAACGCAGTGGAGGACGGCAAAGCCGTTGCCGGCGGCGCGAGCCTGGCAGGACCCAAAGCCGGGGCAGGACGCGATGGCTGCAATCTAAAGGGGGAGATTTAGACGGAGGCAGACGTGGCAGATCCGCGAGGCGGCGTCACATCGCTCGCGTCACAGATGAACCGCAGCGCGGATCGTTTACCTGCCCGGCCGTGCCAGTGACCGGGCGATATCGACGATGTCGTCGCGCGAGGCAGTCGGGTCGTCCTTGCTCCAGGCGACACCAAGCCCGATCCTAAAGTCGATGCCCCTCACCGCCTTCAGCTCGAAGGCCCGGTTCGGCAGGCCCTCGGTCCATTCCGGCGCAA
>NZ_PQIG01000149.1 GCF_012349115.1 Rhizobium ruizarguesonis | reverse complement strand
TTCTCAATGGAAATTATGCGCCTAACCGGCTCAGTTCTGCGTGGAAACCAACACCCAGCACCCGAGAACGCTGCCTCCCGACCACAATGGTCGAAAAATAAGCGGAGATTTATGTTGCATTGCAGCAAGCGCATGGCTGCACTGCGATCTGAGCGCTGGCGGTCGGGGCAGCCTCTGATATCTTAAGTCAACGAAGCAATGCACCTCCTCCCGCAAAGCTTCGTGTTTCAGGCGACCTATTCCTCCTCCCAGAGGTCGCCTGACGGAACAGCGGCACTCCTCCTCCCAGCCGTTGTTCAATCCTTTGAAAAAGCCTGCCGCACCTCCTCCCGCGGCAGGCTTTTTCGTTTTCGATACATTCAAGCTCTGAGTTCACGCGTCAAAGCAGACTGCCCTGTTCCACCGGTTCTCCGGACGTCGAGACGATCGTGGAGCCATAGGGTTCGCGCGACGAAATGAGCAGCGCATCATTCGGCAATGGGCGGGCCAGATCCTTAGCCTCTTCCCAGGGCGCCCGCATCCACGTGTCGGTCTCTTCCTTCGTCAGCAACAGGACCGGCATCGCCTTTCCATGGATTGGCTTCACCAGGTCGTTAGGATCCGTCGTCAGGAAACCGTAGAGATCATCGGTGGTCAGGCCGTCCCTGACCTTTCGGACACTCTGCCATTGCCGCACATGGAGACCGGCAAAGAACATCAGCGGCTTGGTTGCGTCACGGGCGAACCAGGCGTTCGGCACGTTGCCGCCTTGCTGCTGGCTGGCCGGATCAGGTCCGCGAAACTGGTGACCGGGACGAGACATCTGTTTTCGACACCGAACCATCGCGTCCAGTGCGGAAAATTCAGCTTGCGCACATTGGTCGTGCCGCGGTCGGCCTCCATGCGGATCAGTTCTTCGAGATCGAAAGGTTTGCCCTTGGCCGCCAGTTTCTCGGCCTTGGCTTTGGCCGCCTTCTCAAGTGCGAAGCGCGGCGAGGGCAATCCCCAGCGCGCATGGACCAGTTGCTTCTTTCCGTCGGCGGTGTTGCGGACGATCGGCCCCATCTGACCAGGATTCATCTGGTAGGCAGGCATCAGGTTGATCAGGCTTTCGGCGTCCTGGGCCCATTTTGCGACTCAGTCCCTGTCTTCCATGCGATACAGATTGCACATTGCAGGCCATCTACTCTGCTTGAGTTCGAATGGACGACAATCTAGCGGATGGCGCTGATTTCGCTAGTCGAGCCGGAAGACATCGGCATTGTCCTGGTGTTCTCGCAGACCTTTGTAGGACGGATGACGTAGTTTCCCATCCGACGTCCAGGCGCGAAACTCGATCTCGGCAATGAGTGTCGGCTCGACCCAGACAATGTCGGCACCTCCGGAATAAGGCAGGGGCGGCAGCTTTCGCTTCCATCGCAGCGTGTCCATCACCTTCCGCAATCGGATGATCTCGGTTTCCTTGAAGCCCGTGCCGACGCTTCCGACGTGGACGAGATCATCACCACGATACGCAGCAAGCACCAACGAGGCGAAGCCAGCAGCGAAGTTCGCCGACTTCTCATAACCGACAATGAAGAAGGCCTCGCTCTGGATGCATTTGACTTTCACCCAATCCCCGGTACGGCCCGAACGATAGGGCCGGTCGAGGTGCTTGCCGACGATGCCTTCCAGCCCGAGGCGGCAGACATGCTCCAGCAGGACAGCTGGTTCGCCATCGAGTGTTTCAGATAGTCGAATGGCGCCGACCTGGTCATTCCCTGGGGCGTTTAACGTGTCCTCGAGAAGGTGTCGGCGCGAACGGTATTCGACACCGCGCAGATCGTGCCCGTCCAGATAAACAAGATCGAAAGCGTAGAGGACGGCGTCGGAGGCTCGGTTGCCAGCTTGTCTGCCGGATGCGCCCAGCGATTGCTGCAGCAGCCCGAAATCCGGCCGCCCCTCCGCGTCGAGCACGACGGCTTCGCCATCGATGATCATCGTCGCCGGCCCGAGCGCTCGGGCGGCCTGCTCTATGGCCGGAAACCGATGCGTCCAGTCATGGCCGCCGCGGGTGAGAATCCGGATCCCTTGGGGCTCGATATGAACGGCAAGGCGATAGCCATCCAATTTCAGCTCCCAGTTCCACTCGTTTCCCTTTGGGGGACGGGACTTCAATTCCGCCAGCGCAGGCTCGACGCGCTCAGGCATGGGATCGAACAGCAGCTGTGGTTGGGCTGGATTTCGCTTGCCTCGCGGCCGGGAACGGATCGGGGCCTCGGCGTCACGAAGGAGGGGTTTTGATCTCGGAGGCTTCTTCATGCCGGGAGTTCAGCAGAAAAATCTTAAAGACACTGTGGCGATAGCGACTTGTCCCCGCAATTCACACAAAGGGATTAGCGCTAGCAAACGCTCGGAAAAAAATCTGCAGGCCGCTATTCAACGGCTCGTGCAGCGGCCGAACCCCATCAAGCGACAATATAGTGAGAAGGTCGGTGATGGATAACTGGTTTTCTGTTCTCATGTCCGCCAATCCCCCATCCTCGCCCGGACTGCCAAAGGTTCGCCGACATCGTGGACCATTATATGCACCTCGACGCAATGAAGGTGAATACAGGGAAATTCAGATAGTCGGGAACGACGTGGTCGCAGGTTCCGATCCCTTCAAGGCGACCAGCATTGGTTTCGGGGACGACCAAGAGCACCTCCGCGTCCGAAATATTAACGCCGTGTTTTTGCTGCGACGATCGCTTCCGCCTGTATGATGCATAGCTGTAGTTCTTCGAGCGTCATACCGTTTGCGGCATTCGCGAATCGCTCCAAAAGATCGGACATTTCAGCAACGGCGTCAGCGGGTTCTGTAACGCCTAGCAGCCAATTCGGTGTTGTTCCCAGTGACGACGTTATCCGTAGCAGCGTTGCTAGGTCGGGTTCTCTTCGGCCCGCCACGTAGTGAGCATATCGGCGCTCATCGAGGCCAACTCGCCTAGCGGCCTCAGCGTTCGAAATGCCTAGCTGTTCAGCTCTTTCGCGAAGCCGCTTTGACAGAATATCCATGGGAACGATTTGTTCCCCATTGATAACGATCTGGCCACGAACGTTATGTAGTGATATAACTACATCTTGTAGTTTCCAAATTTGATAGGTCGTGTCGATGGAATTACGCCAGCTCTCCTACTTCGTCGCGGTGGCCGAGGAACTGCACTTCGGCCGGGCGGCAGCCAAGGTCCGCATCGCCCAGCCGGCGCTCTCCAACCACGTACAGGCGCTGGAGCGCGAACTCGGCTGTGCGCTGTTCATCCGCTCGACCAGGCGGGTGGAACTGACCAGGGCAGGGGAGATCTTCCACGAACGCTGCGTCGGGATCCTGAGCGAGGTCGATCTTTCCGCCGAGATCACCAGGGCGGTGGCCGGCAAGACGATCCGGCAGATCAGGATCGGCACCGTCTATCCGGCCACCACCGGCGTGCTGCCGGCGTTTCTGGCAAAGATCGCCCGCAAGTACCCGGATATCCGCATCCATATATCAAGCGGCAATACCGGCGACATCATCCGCGGCCTGGAGAACGGCCAGATCAATCTCGGCTTCATCCGGCCGGTGGAAAATATCGGCTCGTTGCGCTTCGCCTCGATCGCCCATGAGCGTTATCTCTTGGCGGTCGCCCGCACCAACCGGCTGGCGGAACAGGCGGAGATTGCCATCGACGATCTGCGCTCGGAGAAGATCATCGCCTTCAATCGCAAGAACCTCTCCTACACCGAGCGGTACTTCAACGAGAAGTTCGAGGAATACGATCTGACCCGCAACATCGCTTACAGCTGCGACGATACCTATTCACTGGTGTCGCTGGTCTCGGCCGGCCTTGGCATCGGCTTTGCGCCGGAATGGACCGAGGGCCTGCCGAACCGGGCCT
>NZ_PQIG01000148.1 GCF_012349115.1 Rhizobium ruizarguesonis | reverse complement strand
TAAAAACCGTATCTGGACACCAAATCCACCTTGACACCAAACACAGATGCTCATCTACCCTGAAGGGCATCTTCTCCCCGCTGGGGAGAAGGGGAGTCTGCCGCACCGTATCCCGGCCCTTCGCATGGCTCAGGGCGTTCGAAGCTGCAATCGATTCACTGGATCGATTGCTCCCGCTTTGTGGGACCGCTTCTCACCCACCCGTAACACTCATATGCCGCGCCACCGCCGGACGATTATGCGTGCGGTCGATGATGAAGTCGTGGCCCTTCGGTTTGCGGGTGATGGCCTCGTCGATGGCGGCGTGGAGGAGGGCGTCGTCTTCGGTGGCGCGGAGTGCTGCGCGCAGGTCGGCGGCATCGTTCTGGCCGAGGCACATATAGAGCGTGCCGGTGCAGGTGAGGCGGACGCGGTTGCAGCTTTCGCAGAAATTATGGGTCATCGGGGTGATGAAGCCAAGCCGGCCGCCGGTTTCTTCGACCCTGACGTAACGCGCCGGGCCGCCGGTCTGGTAATCGATGTCCGCAAGCGTGAACTGCTCTTCGAGATCGGCGCGCAGCTTTGAAAGCGGTAGATACTGGTCGGTGCGGTCTTCCTCGATCTCGCCCATCGGCATGGTTTCGATGACGGTGAGATCCATGCCGCGGCCATGGGCGAAGCGCAGAAGCTCCGGCATCTCGGCATCGTTGAAATCCCTCAGCGCCACGGCGTTGAGCTTGATCTTCAACCCTGCCTTTTGGGCCGCGTCGATGCCTTCCATGACCTTGGCGAAATCACCCCAGCGGGTGATCTTGCGGAACTTGTCGGGGTCGAGCGTATCCAGCGAGACGTTGATGCGGCGTACACCGCAATCATAGAGCTCCTCGGCATGGCGCGAAAGCTGCGAGCCGTTGGTGGTCAGCGTCAGCTCGTCGAGGCCGGAGCCGATCTTCTGGCCGAGCTGGCGAACCAGATACATGATGTTCTTGCGCACCAAGGGCTCGCCGCCCGTCAGCCTGATCTTGCTGACACCCTTGTCGATGAAGGCGGAACAGAGCCGGTCGAGCTCTTCCAGCGTCAAGAGATCCTTCTTAGGCAGGAAGGTCATGTTTTCCGCCATGCAATAGGTGCAGCGGAAATCGCAGCGGTCGGTGACGGAGACACGGAGATAGGTGACCGACCGCCCGAAGGGGTCGATCATCGGGTGCGCACCTGCCACCAGCGGCGATGCATTGCCTATCGTTCCAACTCTGGTGTTCACCTGTATCTCCGTACTCTCATCAATGTGGGCATATGCTATTGTCGCGTCAAGGGAAACAGCCCGCGCGAGCATGCCAATTTCAGCTTGCGCTGAAAAAGATCAGCGCCTACTCCTCGCATGAGAAGAGGACAAAATGATGAGCGATATCTGGCCGAGCGAACTTCGCGTCTCGAAAGACAGGCAGCGGCTGGTGGTAACCTTCGATGACGGTCAGAGCTTCGACCTGTCGGCCGAGCTCTTGCGCGTGCTGTCGCCCTCGGCCGAGGTGCAAGGCCACGGGCCAGGACAGAAGGTGACAGTGCCGGGCAAACGCAATGTTGCGATCATCTCGATGATGCCGACCGGCAATTACGCTGTCCGGATCGGCTTCGACGACATGCACGATACCGGCATCTACACCTGGACCTATCTGCGCGAGCTCGGCGAACGGGGCGATGAGCTGTTTTCCGCCTACGAGGACGAGCTCCGCGAAAAGGGCATGAGCCGCGACACGGCGGAAAAGCCGCGCTGAGCGCCGCTACACTTTCAATCCACGCATAATCCAGCCATCGGGGGCCATATGGCGAAGACGAACGGAACGAACTGGCTGCGCGCCAAGGGCAGCGCTAGCGGCAGCAAGGTGACCTTTCTCGAATTGTTTTTCGACCTGGTCTTCGTCTTTTCGATCTCGCAGCTTTCGCATGTGCTTGCCGCCCACTACACGCCGCTCGGTGCCGCCGAAGCGGCGCTGATGACCTTTGCCGTCTGGTGGGTGTGGATCTTCACGGCTTGGGTGACGAACTGGCTCGATCCGGACAAAATGCCAGTGCGCGGCATGCTGGTGGCGCTGATGATGCTCGGGCTGCTGCTGTCTGCCTCCATCCCCGAGGCCTTCGGCGACAAGGGGCTGCTGTTTGCCGGCGCCTATGTGGCGATGCAGGTCGGGCGCTCGCTGTTTACGACCTATGCGATGACGCGCGTCGACCGCCCCAACACGCTGAATTTCGTCCGCATCACCGCCTGGCTCGTGGTTGCCGGGGTCTTCTGGATTGCCGGCGGGCTGCTCGAGCATGAAGCCCGGCTGATCGCCTGGGTGATTGCGCTTGCGATCGAATATGCCGGGCCGGCCGCGGGCTTTGCCGTGCCAGGGCTTGGCCGCTCGACGGCGCGGGACTGGGATGTTTCCGGCGCGCATATGGCCGAACGCTGCGCGCTCTTCGTCATCATTTGCCTCGGCGAAGCGATCCTCGTTTCCGGCCGCACCTTTTCGGAACTGCCGTTCTCCGGGCTGACCAGCATCGTCTTCGTCACCGGCTTCGTCGGCACGGTCGCCATGTGGTGGCTCTATTTCCGCTTCGGCCACGGGCGCGCCGCCCACCGCATCGAGCATGAAGAGACGCCGGGGAGCTTGGCGCGGCTGGCCTTCACCTATGGGCATATCCCGATTCTGGCCGGCATCATCGTTCATGCGGTGGCGGTCGAATTCATGTTCTCGCATCCGCACGAGACCGGCGATCTCGGCATTGCCGCGGCCGTGCTCGGCGGCTCCGGCCTGTTCCTGATCGGCAATCTCTGGTTCAAGGGCGCGACCAGCGGCCAGCTGCCGCTATCACATCTTGCCGGCCTGGTGTTTCTGATCCTGCTCGCCTTCGCAGCACCCTTCATCGAGGTCTATCTGATGGGCATCCTGGCGACGCTAGTGCTGATCATTGTCGCCGCCTGGGAATATCGCTCGCTGACGGGCACGGAGACTGCGCCGACGCTGCATTAGGGAGTCCGGCGTCGCGTCCTTTCAGAGGCGTGGCGCTGTCATCGGCAGGTCGATTTCAGTAAAATTTCAGAAAGCCTACCGGACAAAAATTTCGATTTGAACGATTCTCCCCCCGCCATGTGGGATGGGGCGGGTCATGTCAGCGTTTGCGAGTCTCAGCGGTTTCCGGATCGGCCTCGCCACGGGCGCCGCCTCGATAATTTCCGTCGGTCCGATTTCGGGCATCCTGCTGTCGGCCGTCTTGCTGGGTATGGTGTTCAACCTCGTTAAAGACAGCTGAGCGAGGGCTATGCGATGCCGACGAGCCTTGCCCCACTCGCCCTTCTGCTCGCTGCGGCCTTCTGGGGTTTCGGCAATCTGTCGCAGAAGCTCGTGCTCGCGGATATCGGTCCGTTCAGTGCAGTCAGTCTCCGGTGTGCGATTGCCGCTGCCGTCATGATCCCACTCATTCTGTTCGAGAAGAAGCCGGTGGCAGACCAAGGCTACTGGAAGAGTATCCTGATGGTCTCAGGGGCATTCACGGCCGCGATCACCATCCAGCAATATGCTTATCTCGGCGCGAGCGTGACCAATGCCAGCTTCCTGGTCAATACATGTGTGGTGTTGACGCCCCTGATCGCATGGCTGGCACTTGGCCAGATTGCGGGCCGTAGTGAGATCGCCGCGACTGTGATCGCCATCGGCGGCATCTTCCTGATGTCTGGCGCCTCCTCGGGCGCGCCGACCATGCAGTATGGTGATGTTGCCTGTCTCGTTGCGGCGCTGTTCTATGCGATCTGGATGGTTGCGCTTGGCAGGCATGCGGCAGCGCATGGATGCCCTGTCCGGTCCGCATGCATCCAGTTTGTGATGGCTGCCCTGTTTTCGAGCCCGTTCGCGATCGGCGAGATGCCGGCGCCGGCCAGTATCGGCGCGGCAGCGCCGCATCTCTTCATCCTCGGCGTCTTCACGACGGGCGCTGCCTTCGGCCTGCAGACCTGGGCACAGCGCCACACCTCCGCCTCCCGCGCCGCGGTCATCGTTTCGGCCGAAAGCATTTTCGGTGCGCTCGGCGCCTTTGTCGTGCTGCAGGAACGTCCCGGGCTTTCCACGCTGGCCGGTGCCGGCCTCATCTTCTGCGCAATCCTGCTGGTCTGCGTTGCAGGCCCGATCGGCAGTCTGTTGAGGGTTCGTGCGTCGAGGGTGGCCGGATAGAGCGCCGCGCGTCTTTTCAGACGCGCTAAGGACGCTCTATCACTTTGAATCTGCGCATAATCCTTTCCGAAAATCGAT
>NZ_PQIG01000147.1 GCF_012349115.1 Rhizobium ruizarguesonis | reverse complement strand
CGCCGGAGTGCGCACAGATCATCCAACAATCAGTGCAAATTGAACATGCAAGGGGGCCACACGGCACATCATTCATTGCCCTTCGCTCGCGCTCAGTGCATTCGCGGCCCTGCCGCTCACCCCCTCATCGCCTCGCTATCGCTCCGGCACTTCTCCCCGCTGGGGAGAAGAGGTATGTGGCAACGTCGTATTCCTCTCTCGTCCGTCAGGAGCCTGAGGGAACGGACGAGTTTGCCGCTTGTGACGCCGAGTAAAAAGCCGGCGGCCACAGGCACGCTTCTCTACCACATCGTCTTTGCCGCCCGCCCCGGCCATTCCCGGTCGTAGGTTTCCTGGTCGAAATCGCCGGTTGCGGCCTTCAGCATCTGCCCGGGCGTCGGCAGCTTTGCCGGATCGGCGAAGTGCTCTCCATTCCAGAGCTCGGCCCGCATCACAGCGCGCGCGCATTGGAAATAGACCTCGTCGATCGAAATCACGACGACGGTGCGCGGATGTTTGCCGTCCATCCCGAAGCTAGAAAGCAGCGCCTCATCGTCTGAGACGACGCCGCGGCCGTTGATGCGCATCGTCGTGTTCGAGCCGGGGATCAGGAACATCAGCGCCAGTCTCGGATCGCGCACGATGTTGGAGAGCGAATCGACCCGGTTGTTGCCGCGCCAATCCGGCAGATGCAGTGTCTCGTCGTCGGCGACGCGCACCACGCCGCCAAGATCGCCGCGCGGTGAACAATCGAGCCCCTCCGGCCCGACGGTCGCAAGCGCTGCAAACGGCGAGATCTCGATCATCTCACGATAGAGCGGGGTCAATTGCTTCGTCACCTTGGTGACGGAGGCCGGCGAAAGTCCGGCGCCATAGATCGTGTTGAGCTCTTCGATGCTGCTGATGATTTTCATGAGGCGTCCCGCCGCGGCTTGATCTTCGCGACGGACGCTACAATGCTGCGCGCCTTGCCGGAAGCTCAAAAAACGGAATGATCTCCGCATCTTTTTTTATGTTTTCATCAGGCGCTTCACCAGCTTCCCGATCGCCGTCGAGAAACGCCGCGATCGCGGCAAGAACCGGCGCGGCGCCGATGATGCGTCGGTGGCCGAAGCCGTTCGCCCAGAGGAGCCGAACGCCCTTTCCCGCCGCGCCATAGCGCCTGGCATGGAGAGGCGACACCTCCTTGTCGTCCTCGGCATGGATGACGAGCACCGGGCGGCCGATCTCGCCCGCCGCTTCGCCGGCGTCGAAGTCTTCAAGCCTCCGTCCGGTGACGCGATGGACCTCGTTCTCCAGTGCCGCTTGCGCCGCAGGGCGAAGGCCGATCATC
The DNA here is from genome assembly GCF_012349115.1 of Rhizobium ruizarguesonis. GTDB lineage: Bacteria > Pseudomonadota > Alphaproteobacteria > Rhizobiales > Rhizobiaceae > Rhizobium > Rhizobium ruizarguesonis. Next base: position 2,975 of record NZ_PQIG01000147.1, on the reverse strand, counting down.
CGGCCGAAATCGGTAAACAGCCAGCCCATCTCGCTCGGCGCACCGATCAGCACCAGTCTCTCACCGCTGACTGGCGCCACGCCAGGCAGCAGCTCCGCTGCCGAGACCATCAGCGCCGCGCCGCCGAAGGAATGACCGATCGTCGCATCGAATGCGCCGAAGCGCTCCTCGGCCGCCGCGATCGTCTCGACCGCAAGCCCCATATGCAGGAAGCGTCCGCCGGAACGGCCGTGGCCGGGAAAATCGAGCGCCACGACCTCCGCACTCGTTGCCGCAAGCATCGAGACGAGTTCGGCCATATATGCCGCGCTCGATCCCCAGCCATGCGTCACCAGATAGCGCTTGCGCTTGCCCCTCGCCCCGCCGTTCAGCCGATAGGCATGCGCTTGGCGCCCGCCGGCAAGCCTGAGGGTGAAGCGTTCGGCGCCGGCAAGCCGGGCCGCACCCGCTGCATGCGCTGCCTTCGCCTTTGCTCCCTTCGGCTTTGCCGATGGCGTCCGGCAGAACAGCTGGAACGCCGCTCTGCCTGCCAGATCAGGCGAAATCACCTGCAGAGCCGAGAACCCGAGGCGGGTGACGTCAAGCGCAAAGTTTGCCATAGTGGGATTCCAAAAGACTGTTCAACACTGAACAATAAAGTACAACGATGAACAAAAATCAATCCCTTCCCTGGGATCATCCGCGTTTTCGCAGCTGGATCGCGGTGGCTCGCGCCTGCCAGCTGATGCAGCAATCGCTGGCCCGCTCGCTTGCCGATCTCGACATCAAGCCGCCGCACCTCGATATCCTGGTCAATCTCTACCGTTTCGAAGGCATCTCGCAGCAGGAGCTGGCGCGCAAGCTGCTGGTCGGCCGCTCCAACATGAGCATGCTGCTGCCGCAGATGGAAAAGCGCGGCCTGATCCTTCGCCGCGATGACGAGCGCGACAAACGCGTGCTGCGCCTCTATCTGACGCCGGAGGGTCGAAAGCTGAGCGAGGAAGCCATGGCCATCCAGACCGGCCTCATCGACCGCGTGTTGTCGGACGAACCGATCGAGCAATGCATGGCGACCGCCGATTCCATGGAGCGCATCATCACCGTGCTGCTCAAGGATTTGCGCGACGAAGACTGAGGCGAGTCTCATGTCGCCGGCGCGGTCCAATGGTTGCGGCCGCTTGGGCTCGCGACAGCCGCGTGCCAGGCTGACTTTAGGTTGTTGTCTGGACTTTTCAGACTGCTTTGTTTAGCGTTCACTTAAAGACTAGAAGATGATGTCGTGCTGGACGTTGAATTTAAGAGGTTCGACGGCGAATGGCAGTCTCTCCGGAAGAAAATCGGTTCAGTTTCGGTGCATTTGTGCTGGATCTCCAGACGGGCCTGCTTGCCCGTGACGGTTTCGTGGTGCCGATCCGACCGAAGACCTTCACGCTTCTGATGCATTTACTCCATAATCCGAACCGGGTGATCTCCAAGGACGAACTGATCGCGGCCGTCTGGGAACGGGCGGTGGTGACGGACGATGCGCTCACTCAGACCGTGCGCGATCTGCGCCGTATCCTGGGCGATGAGGGTGCACGCCTGCAATCGCTGCCGAAGCGGGGCTATGTCTTCGCTCATGAACCGGCGAAGGATAATGGCGCCAAGCCAGGACTGGATGGTCGTCATCCGCCGTCCGTCGACCTCTCCCCGCCCGGGTCGGCCAGTACTCACGCGGCCAGTATTCACGCGGCGCTTCCGCCGCCGGCCGACCTGTCGCGGATCATCGGTGTCATCTACGATTGCACCCTGGATCCCACCCGCTGGGAGACCGCGCTCTCGGAAATCGCGGCGGTGATGGATGCCGAATCCGCGATCCTGTCGCTGAACGACCTGCGCCGGCATCGCGTCATCATCCACAAGAATGTCGGTTGGGAAGAAGAGGGCATTGCCGAGCGACAGAAGCATATGCCCGAGATCCACGCCCGCCTCGGGGAATGGTTCGCGACGGGGCCACCCCCCGATGAGCCCTATGTCGCCTCCCGCCGGCTTCCGCCGAGCTACCTGGACAGCTCGCCCTATGTGCAGACCTGCCTGAAGCCGCGCGGCATCGTCGATATCTTGCATCAGTTCCTGATATACACACCGACTCATCTGTCCGAACTTGTGATCAGCCGCCATTTGAGATACGGCCCGATCACCCATCGCGAGATCGGCATCAGCGCGCTGCTGCTCCCCCATTTGCAGCGCGCCGTCACCATCACCAATGTCCTCGATGCCCGCAGCGTCGAACGGCTGCGCTTGGCCGAGACGCTCGATCTCCTGCACTAGGGCGTGGTCCTGACCAATTCGGACGACCGAATCCTCCACGCCAATGCCCGGGCCGAACGCATGCTTGATGAAGGCAGGTTCGTGACAGGCCGAAGCGGCCTGCTTGCAGCAGCGACGACCCGCGCTTCGCAGGAGCTCGCGCGGGCCATCCGCATTGCGGCAAGGGACGAGGCTGCGCTTGACGGGGCCGGCCTGTCCGTTCGGCTTGCCGGCGAAAGCGGGGGCGAACTTGCCGCGCATGTCCTGCCACTCAATGGAAGCGACCTGCGCATCAGCCTGGAGCCCGCAGCCGTGGCCGCCGTCTTCATCGGTGCGCCGCCGCCGCTCGATCCGGTCCATTCGAAAGGCACCCTTGAGAAATTCCTTCGCGAGCGCTTTGGCCTCAGCAAAGCGGAAACAGACATAGCGCTCGAGGTCGTCTCCGGAGATGACCGCGCTATGGTCGCTGACAGGCTGGGCGTCAGTGCAGCCGCCCTTCGCAATGATCTCGGCCGCATCTTCCTGAAGACGGGCGTGCGTCATCTGTCCGGCCTGGTCCGTCTGCTGGCCGATGCCGGTCACAATCAGCACCGTCCGTAACTACTGCATAATTCCTTAAATCGGAATCGATTTAAGGATAAAATTATGCAGCAATTCAAAGTGCTACAGCGTCCTTTGCGCGTCTGAAAAGACGCGCGGCGCTGTAG
>NZ_PQIG01000146.1 GCF_012349115.1 Rhizobium ruizarguesonis | reverse complement strand
TCGTCGCCACCGTCGCAACCATGCGCAAGCTGCTCACCATCCTCAACGCCATCATAAGGGACGGACGACCATGGCAAAACGCTTGACAAACAAGACAGTCGCTCTCCCCGCAAGCGGGGAGAAGAGGATATGCCGTGGCCTCTCCGTTCCTCGCGCGCCTTGTAAGGCCCGTCCTCACTCCTCCCAAACTGGTTTCTCAGGAGAGTCGAGATAAATAGCTCGACCCCGGCAGGCCTAAAGTTAGAACAACCATCAGCAGGAGCCAAACACTAAAAAGGCCCCGCATCCGCGGGGCCCTTCCAGCTCGGCCTATCGGACGACGTTACATCCAGTAGGGCGGCACGCCGTAGTAATCATAGACCCGGCGGCCATTGTCGTTGTACCAGGTGTCGTCATCGTCCGAATAGCTCGGGGCGCCTTCGATCTGCGCCTTGGTCAGGTCGATGCGATAGCCATCCAGCTGGGTGTCGTAGTTCAGCTTTTCCCAGGGAAGCGGATAGTGATCATGACCGATGCCCAGGAAACCGCCGAAGCTCAGCACGGCATAGGCAACACGGCCGTCCAGCTTTCCGATGATCAGGCGTTCGATCGAGCCGATATGCTTGCCATCGGCCCCATAGACTCGGGTGCCTTCGACGCGGTCGCTGGCGATCAGCGAGTGCGTGCCCTTGACATTCGGGTCACGGCGGGTGGCGTCGGTATCCTGGTTCAACATTGTGCACCTCCTTTATGGTGTTTCCTCATGGTGAGTATGCAAGGTCAACGCTATGGCGGACTCAAAGTTCCCCATCCTTCCCACGATCTCGCGATGGGCGAATGTTGACGTTTACGTCAAGGTTAGTATAGCTTCATTCGGCTTGAACCGTTCAGGCAATGGCATAAGCTGCCGGACTGGAAGATGGAGGACCCTTCCAGTCAATTGCGGGCCAGTCGATTACCGGCTCGGCTGGCGCGGCGGACGCAAGGGAGAGAGGATACGATGAACAGCATTTCCGTCCATCCGAACGGAGCCAAGCCGAATAAGCCCTGGCTTGCCGCCTATCCCGATGTCGTTCCGGCCGAACTCCCGCCGCTGGAATATGCCTCGCTTGCGGAACTGCTGGAAAAATCCTGCGCTCGTTACGCCGACCGGACGGTGTTTTCCAGCATGGGCAAGGCGATGAGCTACCGCGAACTGGAGAGCCAGACGCGCAAGGTCGCCGCCTGGCTGCAAAGCACCGGCCTTCAGAAGGGCGACCGCGTCGCCGTGATGATGCCGAACGTGCTGCAGAACCCGATCGCCACCTACGCCATCCTGCGCGCCGGCCTCGTCGTCGTGAACGTCAACCCGCTCTATACGCCGCGCGAACTCGAACACCAGTTGCGGGATTCGGGCGCCAAGGCGATCTTCGTGCTGGAGAATTTCGCCCGCACGGTCGAGCAGGTTCTCAACAAGACGGATCTCCGCCATGTCGTCGTCACCTCGCTCGGGGAGATGCTGGGGCCGAAGGGGCTGATCGTCAATTTCGTCGTGCGCAAGGTGAAGAAGCTCGTTCCCTCCTGGTCGATCCCTCAGCACAAGAGCTTCGGCCAGGTGCTGCGCGCAGGGGCGGGAAAAAAGCTTGAGCCGGTCACGCTAACAGGCAGCGATATCGCCTTCCTGCAATATACCGGCGGCACGACGGGCGTTGCCAAGGGCGCGGTGCTGACGCATGAAAACCTGCTCGCCAACAAGCAGCAGCTGTCGCTCTGGCTGCGGTCGGCCTTCGAGCGCAAGAAAGAGCCGGAGGTGCTGAATTTCCTCTGCGCACTGCCGCTCTACCATATCTTTGCACTGACGGTGAATTCGTTGATGGGCATGTCGCTTGGCGCCCACAATATCCTGATCGCCAATCCGCGCGACATTCCCGGTCTCGTCAAGGAATTCGAAAAGTCGAAGGTGCATATCTTCCCCGGCCTCAACACGCTGTTCAATGCGCTGATGAACAATGCCGATTTCGCCAAGCTCGATTTTTCCTCGCTGATCATGTCGCTCGGCGGCGGCATGGCCGTCCAGCGCCCGGTCGCCGAACGCTGGCTGAAGATGACGGGCACGGCGGTGACGGAAGGTTACGGCCTTTCCGAGACCTCGCCTGTTGCCACCGCTAACCGCTTCGATTCGGCGGAGTTCACCGGCTCGATCGGCCTGCCGCTTCCCTCCACCGAACTCGATATCCGCGACGAGGAAGGCAATTCGCTGCCGCTCGGCCAGGTCGGCGAGATCTGCATTCGCGGGCCGCAGGTGATGGCCGGCTACTGGCAGAAGCCGGAAGAGACGGCGCGGGTGATGACCGATGACGGCTACTTCCGCTCGGGCGACATGGGTTTCATGGACGAGCGCGGCTATACCAAGATCGTCGACCGCAAGAAGGACATGATCCTGGTCTCGGGCTTCAACGTCTATCCGAACGAGATCGAGGAAGTCGCCGCCATGCATGCCGGTATCCTCGAGGCCGCAGCGATCGGCGTGCCGGACGGACATTCGGGCGAGGCTGTAAAACTCTTCGTCGTCAGGAAGGATCCGAACCTGACGGAAGCCGAGGTGAAGGCCCACTGCATCGCCAACCTCACCAACTACAAACGCCCGCGCTTCATCGAGTTCCGCACCGAGCTGCCGAAGTCGCCGGTCGGCAAGATCCTGCGCAAGGACCTGCGCGGCTGAATTTGACGATCTGATGAAATTCAGGCCATCCGCTTGCCGCGGGTGGCTTTTTTCATATATCGGCAGGTGGCTGAACTTGATTTGCGGGTGATAAAGCGAATAGTTTCCGCAACCTTTCCGCCTCCAAAGGAGCCTCCCATGAACGCCATCGTCGAACAGCTGAAAAGCACCGCTGATGCCACCAAGGCAACCGATATCCGTGCCGCCTTCGCCGCCGATTCGCAGCGCTTTTCGCGCTTTTCCGTTTCGCTCGACGACCTGCTGATGGATTTTTCCAAGACGGCGGTGAATGACGACATCCTCAAGCTGCTGGTGAAGCTCGCCGAAGACGGCGGCGTCGAGAAGAAGCGCGAGGAAATGTTCTCCGGCAAGGCGATCAACTTCACCGAGGATCGCGCCGTTCTGCACACCGCGCTGCGCAACCGCTCCAACACGCCGGTGCTGGTCGACGGCAAGGACGTCATGCCCGACGTCAATTCCGTGCTTGCCGCCATGGGCAAGTTTGCCGACGGCGTTCGCTCCGGCGCGCTGAAGGGCGCGACCGGCAAGGCGATCACCGATGTCGTCAATATCGGCATCGGCGGCTCGGATCTCGGCCCGGTGATGGCAACGCTGGCGCTTGCTCCCTTCCATGACGGTCCGCGCGCCCATTTCGTCTCCAACATCGACGGCGCCCACATCGCCGACATCCTGAAGCTGGTGCAGCCGGAAACGACGCTGTTCATCGTCGCCTCGAAGACCTTCACCACGGTGGAGACGATGACCAATGCGCAGACGGCGCGCAATTTCATCGCCAAGACGCTCGGCGAAGCGGCCGTGCAGCACCATTTCGCCGCCGTCTCGACGGCGCTCGACAAGGTCGCCGCCTTCGGCATCGACAGCACCCGCGTCTTCGGCTTCTGGGACTGGGTCGGCGGCCGCTACTCGATCTGGTCGGCGATCGGCCTGCCGCTGATGATCGCCGTCGGGCCGGAGAATTTCGGCAAGTTCCTCGACGGCGCCCATGCCGTCGACAATCATTTCCGTAAGGCGCCGATTACCGAAAACCTGCCGATGCTGCTCGGCCTGATCGGCTTCTACCATCGCAACGTGCTCGGCTACCCCACGCGCGCCATCCTGCCCTACGACCAGCGCCTGTCGCGCTTCCCGGCCTATCTGCAGCAGCTCGACATGGAATCGAACGGCAAGGGCGTCACCATCGACGGCACGCCGGTCGAAGGCAATTCCGGCCCTGTCGTCTGGGGCGAGCCCGGCACCAACGGCCAGCACGCCTTCTACCAGCTCATCCATCAGGGCACGAGCATCATCCCGGCCGAATTCATGATCGCCGCCAACGCCTTCGAGCCCGAGCTGCGCCACCAGCACCAGCTGCTGATCTCCAACGTTCTCGCCCAATCGGAAGCGCTGATGAAGGGACGCACCTTCGCAGAAGCCAAGAAGCAGCTGACCGACAAGGGCATGGACGACAAGAAGGCCGATTTCATCGCGCCGCACCGCGTCTTTACCGGCAACCGGCCGTCGATCACCTTCGTCTACGACAAGCTGACCCCCTATGCGCTCGGCCGCCTGATCGCGCTTTACGAACACCGCGTCTTCGTCGAAGGCGTGCTCTTCCGCATCAACTCCTTCGACCAGTGGGGCGTCGAACTCGGCAAGGAACTGGCGACGGGCCTGCTGCCGGTCGTCGAAGGCAAGGAGAGTGCCGCATCGCATGACTCTTCGACGCAGGGCCTGATTGCGGCACTGGCGAAGCTGGCGAAGTAAGCGATCGAGATTGCCCCTCACCCTAACCCTCATATGCGCTAGGTTTAGCCCTGGACATAAGGAATC
>NZ_PQIG01000145.1 GCF_012349115.1 Rhizobium ruizarguesonis | reverse complement strand
CCGCTTGCGGGGCGAAGGGGAATCGCCGCAACCTCTTCGTCCCTCGCTACCTCTCGCAGGGCACGTCCCCTCTCCCCGTTTTTACGGGGGTCCGGAGGACGGGTCGAGACGAGTGGCTCGACCCCGGCAAGGTTAGGGTGAGGGGCAGCCATCCGCGCGAAGGCAGAGACCCACTCACTCCACCACCAACCACCCCGTATACCGCACCACCAACCCCGTCAGCCGCCCGCCGATCTCCACGTGGAAGTGGAACCGCCCATCGCGCTCCTCCTCATACGTATCCCCGCCAGGCGCCAGAAACATCGGCAGCGGAATCCCGCAGAACCGCCAGCCGCGCACGACGAGTCGCAGCTTTTCCCCATCCGGCACCAGTGCCATCAGCACCCGGAACGGCCCGAAGACCTCGACGAGCAGATCCCGGTCGCGGCCCTTTGCCTCGACCTGCCAGCTGCGGAAGACCGTGCCTCCGAAATCGCGGGTCCAGATCTCCTTGTCGCCATCGCTCACGAAACGCACCGTGACCGGCACATCCTCGCCCGCCGGGGGAAAGCCGATCACCCGAGCGACGATCCTCGCCAGCAGCCCGCTGCCGCGCTCGATCCGCGCCCGGCCGGAGGCGACGCGCGCGCCGCCGGCATGCAGGGCGGCGAGGGCGGGCGGCAGCCGCTCCCAGGCGCTACCGAGGATCCTCTGGTAGAGCGGCTGGCGTGCCTCCTCGTTTTCCATCGCGATGCCGGATGTGATCGAAAACCGCTGGAAGGCCGCTTCGAAATCCGCAAGCTGCAATTCGCCGGCCGCCGGCCGCGCCCCATTCTCCGGCCGCACGCCGGTCAACAGCCGGCGCACCAGCGCCTCCACGCCGATGACCGGAATGAACGGCCCGTCATCACCTTCGGCAATCAGATGCCAGCCGGATGTCAGCCGCTCGCCCGCGTGATCGACACCGCCGATGCGGACGAACATGCCGCCGCGATGTTCGCCCACCGCAAAAGCATGGCTGGCACGCTGCAACAGCCGCGAAAACGGCAGCAGCGACGGCAACAGCCGGAGGCGGACGAGCCTTGCCGCAAGGCTGAGCAAGCGCTGCAGCGGCTGCGGCTCCGTTCCGACACCGGTGAAGCTGGATTTGAGATCGGCAAAGCGCGCCGGCAGCAGCTTGAGATCAGGCGCATCCACCAGCAGAAACTTTCGGCTGCGCAGCGGCTTAACCCCCGGCGGCGCCACCGTCACCCGCATCGCATCGATCAGCCCGCGCCCGGAGGCCGGCTGCCCATCGCGCAGCACCGTGACTTGTCTGCCGGCATAACTTGCGATCGCCCTCACGACATTGAGGCCGATCTTTACATGCGGCGAGGGGGCAATGCCGGCCGCGACAGATTCGATCCGGGAGAAATGCGGCGCCATCGCATCGAGTGCGGCGAAGGAAAGCGCAGGCAGGCTGCTGAGCCCTGACAGAGCGAAGGTGCCCTTGGCCTTGGCAGCGGCATCGAGCCCACCGATGCCGGCGACGAAGCCGGTGCTGTCGGCGATATCGGCATAATCGATGTCGAGGCCGATGCAGGCCTCGACCACCTTATAGGCATCCTTCCCGAAGCTCTGGAACGGCCCCGAGGCATCGACGACGAGATCGGGCCTCATCCGCGTCAGCTGCTCGGTGAGATCGCCGTCACGGTCGAAGCGAACGGCCTGCACCATCGCGCCGAGATTGTTGCTTCCCAGGCCCTCGGCGCCATCTTTCGGCGTCCGGAGATCGGCAACGAAATCGTCAGCCTTTTCAAGCGAGCGCCCCGCAACCAGCAGCCTGAGCCGCGGTTCATCGCCAAGCAGCCGGGCAAGCCGCCCGCCAAACGTGCCGTAACCGCCGATGATGAGCAGCGAAAACCGGTCCTCGCTCATGTGATGAAGCGGCGCCGTTGCTCCGGCGTCGGCACCATGCAGCTTTGCCGCCCGGCAATCTTCAGTCGGTTGCGGGCGATGAATTCATAAAGCGCATCGGCCGCCCGCCGCGGCAGCAGCCGGAAGATCTTCACCAGCGAATAGGGAAAGCCGAGCCCCGCCACCATGCGGATCGAGCCGTCGGACTTGAAGAAGGCGCGGCCGTTTTCGATCAGGATATTGGTCTCGTAGTCGCGCGCATGCAGCCCGTAATGCCGGTAGAGCGCTTCGCCGAGCGGCGTCTGCGCTGCGAGGAAGCGGTATCGCTGCTGCTTGTCATGTTTCAGCGCGAATTTCACCCAGCCGGAGCAGAACACGCATTCGCCATCGAAGACGATCAGCGGCTGGTCATCGGCAAAATCAGGCACATCGGCATCTTCGCGATAGCTGTAAGCGGCGCGCGTCATGGTAATCTCCCCATCTCCCGCTTACAACAGCCGGTAGGTGGCGGCAAGCGAAGGCGGCCCATCGGCCGCAATCTCGCCGCGCTCCAGGAGATCCTCGATATGGGCGAGCACGGAAAGGGCGGCCGCCCCATGCAGCTTCGGATCGGTATCGCGATAGATCACCTTCACCATCTCGGCAATCTGAGTGTCGCCCGCCTGGACGAGCGCCAGCACCGCCTGCTCGCGCCTGAGGCGATGCGCCTTCAGCGCTCGGAGGAAAGTCGAGGGTTCCGTCACCGGCCCGCCATGGCCGGGCAGCAACAGCCGATCCTCGCGCGCAATCAGCCGGTCAAGCGATTCCATGTAATCCGCCATCGAACCATCCGGCGGCGCAACGATCGAGGTCGACCAGGCCATGACGTGATCGCCGGAGAATAGGATGTCGCGGCCATCAAGCGCGAAGGCGGCATGATTGGCCGTGTGCCCCGGTGTCAGCACCGCGCTCAGCGCCCAGCCATCGCCCAATAGGGTCTGACCGTCACTGAGCGTTATATTGGGCACGAAGGACAGATCCGAGCTTTCGGAAAAGGGATTGATCTCGCCATCCCTGAGCGGCCGCGCCGGCCGGTGCGGCCCTTGCCCCACCGTCACCGCCCCCGTTGCCGCCTGCAGCCGCCTGGCCAGCGGCGAGTGGTCGCGATGCGTGTGGCTGACGACGATATGCGTCACCGCGCGGCCGCCAAGCGCTGCCATCAGTGCCTGAAAATGCGCCTCATCCTCCGGCCCGGGATCGATGACCGCGACCGAGGAGGAGCCGACGATATAGCTGTTGGTGCCGAAAAAGGTGAAAGGCCCGGGATTGTTCACTGTAACCCGCTCGACACCCGAAACAACCGGCACGGCCTGCCCATAGGCCGGCTCGAAAGCGAGGTCGAAAGCGGGACTGTCCATGAAGGAATGATCTCAGGCCGATGACGTCGCCAATTCCTAGCACGACGACGGGTGCTGTGCAGCGCATAAATCTGCGCCGGGTTAAACTTAGTTATTGTGACAGGCGAAGAGCTTTGCTAATCAGGCGTCGATTTGAGCAGGTGGTTTCCGCTCAAGCTCTGGTGGGGCGTCGCCAAGCGGTAAGGCAACGGTTTTTGGTACCGTCACCCCTGGTTCGAATCCAGGCGCCCCAGCCAAGCTAATTTTTACCCTTTTATTCCTGATATTTGCGCCCTCATGATGCGACGCTGGCCACCCTTTTGTCATCATAAAGATAGCTATAGGATTGTATTGATATCTTTACAAGCATATAGATACAGTTATGATCATAGAGATATCTATATGATGAGGCCCTTTATGGCGCGACCAAAACCAGAAAGCGCTCTGCGCTTCCCGCTTTCAACAATTTTGGGGAACGAAGCGAATGTGCGGGTGATGCGGGAATTATCGCTTCACGGCGGGCAATTGGGTGTTGGCAATCTCATCAACAGAACCAAGCTATCCCGCCCTCCCATACTCGCCTCGTTAGCAACCCTCACAAGTTTTCAAATCGTTACCGAAAGTGGAACCGGATATGCCCGTCTTTTCAGTCTCAATCGAGGTTCGCCATTCTCTACCCCGGCGCAAGCCCTGTTCGAGACGGAGGAAAGGCGCTTTGCCGATATCCTTGCCGCAGTGAAAGAATGCGCGGCCCTCTTCGGGGACAAAGTTGTGGCGGCATGGGTATTTGGCAGCGTTGCGAGGGGGGAAGACAACGCCTCAAGCGATTTGGACGTGGCGCTCATAGCTGATGCGCCAGACATCGAAACGATACAAAACGGCAGCATCGATTTTCTAGCAGCCAAAGGAAAAGAGTTATCCTTTGCGCCATCGATTAACACCTTGTCTATCACTGACTTGAAACGATTGCGCCAAAGCCGCGATCCCTTATGGAAAGCGTTTCTAAACGAAGGATTGGTAGTTCTTGGACCTCGTCCTGAATCAATAAAGATGTGAAGAGACTACGTTGACCAGAAGTGGCCCTTCGAAACCCTCCGACGCTCGCCATGGTGCAAATCGCTTGATAATCGCCAGGGGATTTCTGGAATCGGCTGAATTGCAAATCAGCAGTGCTCAAGCAGGAACACTCGGAAATCCGATTGCCGCGACTGTGGTCAACGCGGCAATCGCCTATACGGATGCACTGACGGCAACGTTCGCGAACAAGATCAATCAAAACGATCACGCAGCGGTCATCAAGACTTTGCGAGACGCATTGGGAAATCGACTGCCAAAGTCTCAGGAGACCAGGCTTGTTGGTTTCCGCGCGGAACTGAGCCGGTTTTTCCACCGAGAATTGAGCCACCTC
>NZ_PQIG01000144.1 GCF_012349115.1 Rhizobium ruizarguesonis | reverse complement strand
GCGGTTTTGCCAGGCAAAGCGCGAAGCGCTTTTGCCGGAATTGCATAGAAACAAAAGGTTAGAGCGGTTCTACGCTTCCATGAAAAGCTGAACCGCTCTGAGCCACCTTCGCGCAAGCTTCGCCATTTAATTCTCGATCCGAATTGGGCGGACTCATGTCCGCCTCCTCTCATGAAGAGACGGAATCGTCATGGCGCAACCACCTGCACTCCCCCTTCCAAAAGTCGCCCCGAGCCTGCGCGATGTCGGTTTTGCCCTCGGCATCATCGGCATTATCTGCATTCTCTTCCTGCCGATTCCGCCGTTCCTGATCGATATGGGACTGGCCTTCTCGATCGCTTTCTCGGTGCTGATCCTGATGGTCGCGCTGTGGATCCAGAAACCGCTCGATTTCTCGTCTTTCCCGACCATTCTGCTGATCGCGACGATGACCCGGCTGGCGCTGAACATCGCGACGACACGCGTCATCCTGTCCCACGGTAATGAAGGCCATGAAGCAGCGGGCGGCGTCATCGCCGGTTTCGCAAGCCTGGTGATGTCCGGCGACTTCGTCATCGGTCTGATCGTCTTCCTGATCCTCATCACCATCAACTTCATCGTCATCACCAAGGGCGCCACGCGTATCGCCGAAGTCGGCGCACGTTTCACCCTGGATGCCATCCCCGGCAAGCAGATGTCCATCGACGCCGATCTCTCGGCCGGCATCATCGACGAGAGGGAAGCTCAGCGCCGGCGCAAGGAACTCGAGGAGGAAAGCTCCTTCTTCGGTGCGATGGACGGTGCGTCGAAGTTCGTGCGCGGTGATGCCGTCGCCGGCCTCATCATCACCTGCATCAACATCTTCGGCGGCATCATCATCGGCTACTTCCGCCACGGGATGCCGATCGGCGAAGCGGCCGACGTCTTCGTCAAGCTCTCCGTCGGCGACGGCCTTGTCTCGCAGATGCCGGCCCTCATCGTTTCGCTCGCCGCCGGCCTTCTCGTCTCCCGCGGCGGCACCACCGGCTCCACCGACCAGGCGGTCGTCAACCAGTTGAGCGGTTATCCCCGGGCGCTTTCCGTCTCGGCGGTGCTGATGTTCATCCTGGCCCTGATGCCGGGCCTGCCGTTTATTCCCTTCGTGGTCCTTGGCGGTCTTCTCGCCTTCGGCGCCTGGTTCATCCCGCGTCAGGTCGAAGCCGAAAATATGCTTCGCCGCGAGCAGGAAGAAAAGAAGGTCGTCCAGAGCAAGGAACTGGAAAAGGATTCGGTCAAGGCAGTGCTGCGCACCTCCGAGATCGAGCTCGCACTCGGCAAGATGGTCTCGACGCGCCTGCTCGGCGCCCACCAGGAGCTCGCCTTCCGTGTCGGCAAGATGCGCAAGAAGTTCGCCACGCAATACGGTTTCGTCGTGCCCGAGATCAAGGTGACCGACGATATCGCCATCGCCGAGAAGTCCTACCAGATCCGCATCCACGGCACGACCGTCGCCTCCAACCTGCTGCGCGTCGGCGAAGTCCTCGTCGTCACCGGCGCCGGTCGCCGGCCGAGCATTCCCGGCGACGAAATCCGCGAACCCGCTTTCGGCATGCCTGCCGTCTCGATCCTCGAAAACTTCTCCGACGATCTGAAGCGCGAGGGCTTCCAGCCGATCGACAACGTCTCCGTCGTGCTGACCCATATGAGCGAGGTCATCCGCAACAACCTGCCGCAGCTTCTGTCCTACAAGGACGTCAAGGTGCTGATCGATCGGCTCGATCCCGAATACAAGAAGCTTGCCGACGAGATTTGCTCGTCGCACATGTCCTATTCGGGCCTGCAGGCGGTGCTCAAGCTGCTGCTTGCCGAACGTGTCTCGATCCGCAACCTGCATCTCATTCTCGAGGCGGTGGCAGAGCTTGCCCCGCATGTCAGGAAGACCGAGCAGATCGTCGAGCATGTCCGCATCCGCATGGCCCAGCAGCTCTGCGGCGACCTGGCCGACAATGGCGTGCTGCGCGTGCTCAGGCTGGGCAGCAAATGGGATCTCGCTTTCCACCAGGCGCTGAAGCGCGACGCCAAGGGCGAGGTGATCGAATTCGACATCGATCCGCGCAGCCTGGAAGAGTTCAGCGAGCAGGCCACCAAAGTTATCCGTGAGTTCATGGATCGCGGCTTGCCATTCGCCCTTGTCACGTCGCCGGAAACACGGTCCTATGTGCGCATGATCATCGAACGGCTGTTCGCCACGCTCCCGGTCCTGTCGCATGTCGAACTGGCCAAGGGCATCGAGATAAAGATTTTGGGCTCTATTTCATGATAACAGACCCGCAAGGGACCGTTCTCGCGCTGTTTCTGGTTTTCTGCCGGATCGGTGGCTGTGTGCTGGCTCTTCCGGGTTTTTCGTCGGCGCGCGTGCCTGAACAGCTGCGCGTCTTCATCGCCGGCGCGCTCTCGATCGCCGTCATGCCGCTGCTCTGGGACACCGTCTACCCGGCCGTTCACACAGGTTCGGGAACCTATATCGGCCTGATCTTCAGCGAATCGCTGATCGGCGTGATGTACGGCATGCTGGCGAGGATCTACACGCTCGGCATGCAGTTCGCCGCGACGATCATCGCTATGATGGTCGGCTACACCCAGCCGGGTTCCGCCGACATTCTCGAAGACACGCCGGAGACCAGCCTTTCCGGCTTCATTACCTTTGCCGGCATCATGATTCTCTTCATCATGGATTTCCACCACATCGTCTTCCGCGCGCTGATCGATTCCTACACGACCATGCCCTTCGGCGGCCTGATGCAGATGCGCGCGACGCTGATCTCCTTTACCGACACGCTGGAACAGACCACCTACATCATGCTGCGGCTGTCGAGCCCGTTTTTGATCTACGGCCTGATCTTCAACGTCTCGATCGGCTTCATCAACAAGCTGGCGCCGCAGATCCCGGTCTACTTCATTTCCACGCCCTATCTCTTGATGGGCGGGCTCTTCCTGATCTATTTCTCGATTGCGGCGTTGGTCAGCCAGTTCGGCCAGTCCTTCGGCTCGATCTATATCGGGCGATGAGGCGATGATCGAAAAGAAGCGCTCCCAGAAGCTCAAGCGACTGCTCTCGGTGCAGCGGCATATTGAAAGAGTGGCCGAGAACGACCTGGCCGAAACCAGCCGTCAGCGTGTCGAGGTCAATGCGGCGATAGACGACGTCATCCTCGCGCTCGGCTCGATGGACCCCGTTCACCATGCCTTCTCGCAGAATTACGCCGACAGATTCGGCAGGCTCACCATCAAGGACCAGCAGCTGAACGGCATGCAGCAGGTCCACGAGATGCGGCTGACGCGCGAGCGTGCCAAGGGCGATCGCCTTGAGGAGGGTATGAAGGAAGCCCTTGAGGCCGAGCGCCGCGAGGCCGATGACAATGCCGTCTACGATGTCATCGATCAGCAATTCGCAACGCCAGCCTCCAGCAAGCTTCAAAAACCATAATCGTTACGATCTTAAATTCAGAGGATTGTAACGTGGCTATTTCGCCCCCCAGTGATCTGGTCCTGGACGTTGTCAAAGCTGCCGACCCCATGGAGGTTCAGGCGGCCCAGGAAAAGTTGAAGGCAAATCGTGCGGCCTTTGCCGCAACGAGCCTCGCCGAGAATGGTAAGGGCTTCTCCAATACGGTCGACGTCCTCGACCATATCGGCCAGAAGAGCGGCCTTGCCAACATCCAGAACCGCACCAAGGCCGAGGAAGTTCCGGAAAGCTACCGGAAGTTCGAGGCCATGGTTCTGCAGAATTTCGTCAAGTCCATGCTGCCGAGCGAAGGCGAAGACGTCTACGGCAAGGGCGCGACCGGCGATATCTGGAAAGGCATGATGGCCGAACAGCTCGGCAACGTCATGGCCAAGGGTGACGGCATCGGCATTGCCAAGCAGATGTACAGCGAGCAGCTGCGCCGGCAGGAAGGCAAGATCGTCAATGCCTCGACCGACGACGATGACCGCAACACCGCGCTCAGCATGATCGATGACTTTCAGCGTAAGACTTTTGGCACGCCGACCGCCGATGCCAAGACCGATAGAACAGGATGATTTTAGGCCCGTTGGCCTAAAATCTGAATCCTGTTCTCAATTAAATAGTTAGAGCGTGATGTCGTCCGAAAACCGCGCACACTTTTCGGCATCATGCTCAAGGCGACGCATAACCGGGGGTACAATGGAAATAGTTTCGAACGAATACAGGATCAAATCCGTTCTCGGACGCCTCGAAATGATCATCGACAATGAGAACACCCGGATCGGCAACGACCCGCAATTCGATCTCAAGGTCTCCAATGCGCATAAGAGCCGCTGCCTCTACGAGCTCTCGATGCTTTTCCGCGACACCGATCCGGCCGAGCTTGCCGCTGCCCATCTCGACCAGTTGCACGGCCTGAAGAAGAAACTGGTTCTCAATGCCCGTCGCGTCGAAGCGCATCTCGAAGCGGTTCGCGCCGTGGCCGACCTCCTGAAGAACGCAGTTCAGGACGCCGATGCCGACGGCACCTATTCCCAGGAACAATTCGCCGCGCGTGGAAACTGATGATCAAGCTCGTCCTCACCGGTGTCTGGGTTTGCGCCATCACCTTGGCATCGGTCTATTTCTCGGTGTATCTGGCGACCGCGCCGGCGCCCGCGGCAACGGATTCCAAGCAGAGCGCACTCGAACTGGTGAAGGGCGAAACGATCACCGTGCCGATCATCGGTAACGGCGCGGTCACCGGTTACTTCCTCGGCCGCGTTTCGTTCATGATGAACAAGGACATGCTGAAAGGCGTGACGCTGCCGCTCGCCGAGATGACGACGGACGAGCTTTTCAGCCTGCTCGTCGGCAACAAGATGGTCGATATCGCGCACATCAAATCCTTCGATCCGAAGGCCTTTCGCGAGGAGATCAAGAAGGGCATGAACGAGCGCCTCGGCGGCGAATACGTCGCCGACGTGATGCTGGAGCAGCTCGACTATCTCTCCAAGGAAGAGGTCAAGGAAAGCTCCGCCGGTCAGCCGAAGAAGGTCGGCACACCCGTCAAGATCGTCGAGACTGTACCGGCCGGTGAAGCACCGGCGCCAGCTGCTCACTGAGCAACATCCGAGCATCGACGACAAGCGGCGCCGCAAGGCGCCGTTTTCCGTTGGCGCGTGTGGTTAATAAACCACTTATACGAGCATGGAAATTCAAGGAATTTTCCTAAGGGTTGTTTGAAACCGTCCTGTTATATCAGGTGTCACAGCTTGGCATGCGCCGCTTATCCGGGATCGGAGCGACGCCGTCCCGGCGGGACGCGACCGGTCCTTTCGAGACCTCCGGTGCGGAAATATGGGCTTGTTTTCCGGGATGTCGGGCGCATGCAGCACCCTCGGCAGGAGGTAGGAATGAATTTGATTGCAAACTTCGCGGTGCTCGCATCGCGGCGGACGATCTTTGATCTGCCGGTCTGCGATCTCGGCTGGGACGACGCCCTCGTTTTCATCAACGAGTTGGCCTCCATTCCCGTCGGCCAGACCGTGGTTTGTTTCGTCAACGCCCACAACATGCTGACCGCGCTGCGCGACGACGAATATTACCGGATCATGTCGCACAATCTGGTGCTGCCGGACGGCATCGGCCTCAACATTGCATCGCAGATCGCCCATGGCGCGCCGTTTCCGGCCAATCTGAACGGCACCGATTTCGTGCCGGCCTTCCTGACCTTCATGGAGACCCCGCGCCGCATCGGCCTCATCGGCGGCACGCGCTCGGTCGTCGAGGCGGCGGCGGAAAACTTCCGTAGGCATACGCCCTGGCACGAATTCTTCATCGTTTCCGACGGCTACTTCGACAAGGTCGATCCTACTGATGTCATCGAGGAGCTCGAGCGCCAGAAGGTCGATATCCTGATCGTCGGCATGGGAACGCCGCTGCAGGAGAAATGGGTTCACGATCATATCCGCGCCGATCATGCGCGCCTGGTGTTGACGGTGGGCGCTCTCTTCGACTTCGTCTCCGGCGCCGTCCCCCGCGCGCCGAGGACGGTGCGGATGATGCGCCTGGAATGGGCCTATCGCCTGCTGCAGGAGCCGACGCGCCTCTGGCGCCGTTACGTTGTCGGCATCCCGGTCTTCCTTTTCCATGTCCTGCGCTACCGCTTCCGCCGACGCGAAAGGATCCTCAGCCATCCGGAAGAGCACGGCAGCGCGCTGCAGCCGTCGTCGGATCGTCGGAAGGCAAGTTGACCTACAGCGCCGCGCGTCTTTTCAGACGCGCAAAGGATGGTGCAGCACTTTAAATTGCCGCATAATTTTGCCCTTAAATCGTTTCCGATTTGAGGAATTATGCTTAGTTCTTGCCCGCTGCGGTTAACCATTTCTTTGCCATGAATATTTAGAGTGGCTTAATCATCTGCGTCCGTGCGGATGAGCGAACTCGGCCATCATGTGCATGAGATGTGGCGCAAATGTACGATATCAGGGCCAGAAACAGCTTCCAGGATCGCGCAGCCGCAGGGCCGCGCGCCGATGAGGATTCCTACGGGGTGCCTCGGTCGAGCCGGCCGGATATCGCGCCGCCCGAGGCCGAATTGCTGCGCGCCATCGGCCGCGTGCTGGAGGAGCAGCGCGCCAGGGCGGCGCGCACGGCACCGCTGGTCGACCGCATCGAAACCATCCTCGGCAACCGCCTCCGCGCCGCCAACGACGTCGGCCATCCGCTTCTTCAGGAGCCGGCGCGTCACGAAGAGCTGAGCGTTCCGGCCGACGAGCCGATGATCTCATCCGCACCGCTGGCTGCGGTCCGTGAGGAACCCGCCGAGCCCCGGCCGGCAGCGCCGCGCCGCCGAGTCGGCGGCACTGGTCTTGCGATGATGGTCGCGGTTGCGACGATCATCGGCGCGGGCCTGCCGGCGCTGATGCCGGCTTTGCCGGCCCTCTACCGCGCCGAAGCGACGCTTGCAGTGAAGAGCGATGCCGCAAGCCGCGCGGCCTTCACCCAGGCCGCGGCAAAAGGGCTGCTGTCGGCGCGCATGGTTGCTTCGACGGTCGCCGCCCTGAAACTCGATCACGATCCCGAATTTGCCGGCGCCAGCGCCAATGCGCTCGGCGTCGCGCTCGATCTCCTCTCGGCGACCGGTGCTGCTGCCGATCCGGCCTCGCGCGCCGAGGCCACGCTGAAGCATGCGGTCGAGATACTGCCCGATGCCGCTGCCGGCACGATCCTCGTGAGGGTGACGACCGGCGACAGTGGCAAATCCATGCGCATCGCCGCAAGGCTTGCCGAAGCGGTTTCTACAGCAGACGGACCCAGCGACGCCGAAACCGATGCCGCCTTGCGCAAAACCTATGACGAGACGAAGGCGGAGCTTGCCGCGTTCACGGCTAAAAGCGGTGAGGGCAACGTCAAGGTGGCGATCGATCTTCGCCGCCAGATCGACCAGCTCGATGCCGATCTGAAAGCGGCCGACCAGAATATTCTTGCCGCCAAGGCGCAGACCGACCGGCTCAAGGCGGCAAAACTTGCCGATGTGCTCGACGGTTCGCTCCCCTCCGATATGCTCTCGCCGGCGCTGCAGGACTGGCGCGACAAATATGCCGTCGCCAGGACAGCGCTTGCGCAGCTTTCGGCCGAGCTTGGCCCGCGCCATCCGCGCCTCTTGCAGCAGCAAGCCGAAACAGACGGTCTGAAGGAGAATATAGGTAAGGAGCTGACCCGTCTTGCCCAGACTGCCAACCTCGCTGCCAAGGCCGCCGTCGATGCGCGCAAGGGCCTGAACGACCGCCGCAACACACTGATCGCCCAGAGCCGGGACACCGGTGTCGATTTGTCACGCCTGACCGAGCTTAGCGAAAAGGCGAATGCCGCGCGCTCGCGCCTCGAAGAGGCGACGTCCGCAGCGGTGGGAACGGCCGCCGACGGTCGTATCGTTCTCCTGAAGCCGGCATTGGCAACCACAGTATTGGGCACCGATGGCCTGACCGGCCGCTCTCTGGCTGGTGCCGCGGCGGGCCTTGCGATGGGCCTTGCTGCGGCTTTCCTGCTGCGCCTGCGTAGGCCCGTCGCCGATCCCGCAAGGGAGAAAACGCCGGCGCCCCAGCCGCAGGCTCCACTGCCGTCGATGCCCGCGCAGGACCCCGCGCCAATCGACGAAATGGAGGTGCTGCGCTCCGAGATCTCCGGCCTGCGCGACCGGCTTCGTGTTCATGCGCTCGAAGCGCGACAGCCGCTGCGTTGAACGAACATTTCCTTGCATTTTTGATATTGCATTGCTGCTTTCCGACAGGATAGGGCGTTAGCGAGCATTTGAAGCTCGTCAACTATCCATAGATTGACGCGAAACAGGGCGGAGAGACGCGTGACGACAGTAATCGACGGCAAGAACGTAGCTGCATCGGTCATTCAGACGGTCAAGAGTGCGACGGCAGCGCTGGAAAAAAGCACCGGCGTCACCACCGGCCTTGCGGTCGTGATCGTCGGCGACGATCCGGCAAGCCACGCCTATGTCGGTTCCAAGGGCCGCATGGCCAAGGAATGCGGATTCAAGTCCGTCCAGCACACGCTGCCGGCCGAGACGAAGCAGGAGGAGTTGGCAGCCCTTGTCGCCACCCTCAACGCCGATCCGTCGATCCACGGCATCCTGGTGCAACTGCCCCTGCCGAAGCCGCTCGACAGCGAGGCGATTATCCAGTCGATCCTGCCGGAAAAGGATGTCGACGGCCTGAGCGTCGTCAATGCCGGCAAGCTCGCCACCGGCGACCTGAAGACCGGGCTGGTCTCCTGCACCCCGGCCGGCGCCATGGTCCTCGTCCGCCGTACCCATGGCGAGGATCTCTCCGGCCTCAACGCCGTTGTCATCGGCCGCTCCAACCTGTTCGGCAAGCCGATGGCGCAATTGCTGCTCAACGCCAATGCGACCGTGACGATCGCTCATTCCAGGACCAGGAATCTCGCCGAGGTCTGCCGCAACGCCGATATCCTGGTGGCCGCCGTCGGCAGGCCGGAGATGGTCAGGGCCGATTGGGTCAAGCCCGGTGCGACAGTCATCGACGTCGGCATCAACCGGGTGGCAGCCCCCGAAAGAGGCGAGGGCAAGACCCGGCTCGTCGGCGACGTCGCCTTCGAGGAGGTCTCTGCGGTCGCGAGCACCATCACCCCGGTTCCCGGCGGCGTCGGGCCGATGACCATCGCCATGCTGATGGCCAACACGGTCATCGCCGCCCATCGCACTGCAGGGCAGACACCGCCGCAGTTTTGATTAGAGCATGATGCCGAAAAGTGTGAGCGGTTTTCGGACGACACCATGCTCTCACTATATGATGTAGAACAGGATTCAGATTTTAGGCCGAACAGGCCTAAAATCATCCTGTTCTAGGCCTGGGGAACAGGACCGGTCGAGGCCCTGACGATCAGCTCGGTCTTCCAAAGCTCCTGGTCGGGGAAGGGGCCGGCCTGCTTCACCGTGCCGATCAGCCGCTGCGCGATGCGCACGCCCGCCGCCCGCAATGAAGAGCGTGTCGTCGTCAGCGGCACGGAAAAGCTTTCCGGTTTCAGCAGCGGCAGCACGTCGTCATGGGCGATCAGCGAGATATCCTCGCCGAGCCGCAATCCGGCCTGGTTGACCGCGCGGATCGCGCCGAGCGCCAGCACCGTGCTGGAGCACAGGATCGCCGTCGGTCGCTCCGGCAATTGCAGGAAGTGTTCCATCGCCAGCAGGCCTTGCTCGTCCGTCATCAGCGCGTGGCTCATGCAACCCTCATCGAGCGCGAGCCCGCGCTCGGCAAGCGCTGATATGACGCCGTTCTTCCTGCGGATGGCGAAATCGAGATGCATTGGTCCGTTCATCAGCGCAAAGCGGGTATGGCCGAGCTGCAGCAAGAGCCGCGTCGCATCGTAGAAGGCGCCTTCATTGTCGATGTCGAGATAGGGATAGTCCGGCTCAGAACCGAAGGAGCGGCCGTGCACGACATAGGGCATCGACAGTGATTTCAGCATGGCGAGCCGCGGGTCGTGACCGCGCATATAGGCGACGAACAGAGCATCGACATTGCCGCTGATCGCAAGGCGCCGCAGCGCCGCCACCTCGTCATCGGGGTCGGCCGGCATGATCACGAAATGGAAGTCGTGGCGGACGGCCTCTTCGCCGAGCCCGGCCAGGAATTCACCGAAATGCACGTCGGACTGGTGGCCGGGCGCCGTCGGCATGACGAGGCCGATCGAGCCTGCCTTGCCGGTCGCAAGCCGCTGCGCTGCCTTGTTCGGCCGGTATCCGGTCTCCTTGACAGCCTGGAGCACACGCTCCCGGGTCGCCTCGTTGACCTCGGGATAGCCGTTCAGCGCTCGGCTCACCGTCGTCTGCGACAGCCCCAGCAATTCCGATAGCTGTTTGAGATTCACCTGCTATGCTTCCTCCCGGCCCGCCTGTCAGCCGTCCTGAAAAGGCCTGCCGCCTCCCAGTGGCATCCAAAGCGCTTTCAATTATGTATCATCTGGCGCGCTTGACTCAAGAAAAATCGCTCCATATTTCCCGATAGGCGTTGCTGCGCCGCGATATCCAGCATGTTCACAGCGGGTTTTCGCGAATTGACTTGACTCCATTCCACCGAAAGTGGAATGAGTTGGGTGTCAAAGCGCTTTGAAATTTCCTTTGGAGGGAATTCGGCGCGGTTGGGATTGTGATGGGAGGTTGATCACATGAAAAAGTCATTTTTGATGGGCGTTGCCGTGGCAGCGCTTTTTGCCGGTGCTGCGTCCGCGGCCGATTTGAAATTTGCCCCGGGTCAGGATTCGAAGTTCAACTGGAAGAGCTATGACGAGTTCAAGGCTGCTCATGCCGATCTGAAGGGCCAGCCGCTGACGATCTTCGGGCCGTGGCGCGGCGAGGACGAGGCGTTCTTCCAGAGCGTTCTTGCCTATTTCACCGAAGCCACCGGCATCGATGTCAAATACTCCTCTTCCGAAAACTACGAACAGCAGATCGTCATCGATACGCAGGCAGGCTCGCCGCCGAACATTGCCGTTCTGCCGCAGCCGGGCCTCCTGGCCGATCTCGCCAGCAAGGGCTTCCTGACGCCGCTCGGCGATGACAACTCCAAGTGGATCAAGGACAATTACGGCGCTGGCGACAGCTGGGTCGGTTACGGCACCTACAAGGGCAAGGACGGCAAGGAAGCCTTCTACGCCTTCCCGTACAAGGCCGACGTAAAGTCGCTGGTCTGGTATGTTCCGGAGAACTTCGAGGAAGCCGGTTACAAGATCCCGACGACCATGGAAGAACTGCATGCCCTGACCGACCAGATCGTCAAGGATGGCGGCGTTCCCTGGTGCATCGGTCTCGGTTCCGGCGGCGCCACCGGCTGGCCGGCGACCGACTGGGTCGAGGACATGATGCTGCGCATGCAGCCACCGGAAGCCTACGACAAGTGGACGACCAACGAGCTGAAGTTCACCGATCCGGCGGTCGTTGCCGCGATCGACGAGTTCGGCAAGTTCGCCAAGAACGCGAAATACGTCGACGGCGGCGTCGCAGCCGTGGCCTCGACCGATTTCCGCGACAGCCCGAAGGGCCTCTTCGCGGTTCCGCCGAAGTGCTACATGCACCATCAGGCCTCGTTCATCCCGTCCTTCTTCCCTGAGGGCACGAAGCTCGGTCAGGATGCCGACTTCTTCTACATGCCGACCTTTGCTTCGCATCCCGAACTCGGCAAGCCGGTTCTCGGCGCCGGCACGCTCGTCTCGATCGCCAAGGACTCGAAGACGGCCCGCGCCTTCATCGACTTCCTGAAGACCCCGATCGCCCATGAGGTCTGGATGGCGCAGTCGAGCTTCCTGACGCCGTACAAGGGCGTCAGCACCGAGGCCTATGCCAACCCGCAGATGAAGAAGGAAGGCGAGATCCTGACCTCCGCCACCACCTTCCGCTTCGACGGTTCCGACCTGATGCCGGGCAAGATCGGCGCCGGCGCCTTCTGGACCGGCATGGTCGATTTCGTCGGCGGCAAGTCCGCTGAAGAGTCTGCGGGCGAAATCCAGAGCGCCTGGGACGGCATCAAGTAATCTTTTAAAATTATGCCGCCGGCTTGCCGGCGGCATGGCTTGCATGACTGGCCGGACTCGCAAAGAGCCCGGCCATTGCGGGATATATTGTGATTGGGCAATACAAATAGATTGACGATGACCGGCGTTGACCCGTCAGCATAAAAACCGGTCGGAATAAGATCAGGGGAAGCAGGGGAGGGACGAAATGCTGTCGCAGATAGTGTCCGCTTTGGGCGTCGTGGTCGGAGCCGTTATCGCGTGCTCGGCCTATTTCTATTTTTCGAACAAGATCCTGGATCTCGCTCTGCCGGTGAAGGACGGCGACATCCGCGCCGCATCGCGTAATCTCAACCGCCGTGCGCTCGTTCGGCCGTGGTTGTTCATCGGCCCGGCGCTCTTCCTGCTGATCGTCTATCTCGTCTATCCGGTCGTTGCGACCTTGATCCTCTCCTTCTACGACCGCGCCGGTCTGCAGTTCGTCGGCCTCGCCAACTACAAATGGGCGCTCGGCGACCGCGAATTCCGCCAGTCGATCTTCAATAACATCCTCTGGCTCGCCGTCGTGCCGGCCGCCTGCACCTTCTTCGGCCTCGTCATCGCCGTGATGACCGATCGCATCTGGTGGGGCAATATCGCCAAGAGCATCGTCTTCATGCCGATGGCGATCTCCTTCGTCGGCGCCTCGGTCATTTGGAAATTCATCTATGAATATCGCGGCGGCAACGACGTCCAGATCGGCCTGCTGAACGCCATCGTCCAGACTTTCGGCGGCACGCCCGAGGTGTGGATTTCCGTTCCCTTCTGGAACAACTTCTTCCTGATGGTCATCCTGATCTGGATCCAGACCGGTTTCGCCATGGTCATCCTGTCGGCCGCTCTTCGCGGCATCCCCGAGGAGACGATCGAAGCCGCCGTGATCGACGGCGCCAATGGCTGGCAAATCTTCTGGCGCATCATGGTGCCTCAGGTCTGGGGTTCCATCGCCGTCGTCTGGACGACGATCACCATCCTCGTCCTCAAGGTCTTCGACATCGTGCTGACCATGACCAACGGCCAGTGGCAGTCGATGGTGTTGGCGAACCTGATGTTCAACTGGATGTTCCGCGGCGGCGGCGATTCCGGCCGAAGCGCCGTCATCGCCATCATCATCATGCTCGCAGTCACCCCGATCATGGTCTGGAACGTGCGCCGCGCCAATCGCGAACTGAAGGGGCACTGAGATGACCGCTATCGGAAGCTACTTCAAGATCGGCCCCGCCCGGCTCTTCGTTCATGTCGCCGTTCTGCTGATCGTCATCATCTGGCTGATCCCGACGCTCGGCATCTTCGTCAGCGCGCTGCGCGACAAGGACCAGATCGTCGTCTCCGGCTGGTGGACGGCCTTCGTCGGCTCGACCCAGACCGCCGCGGTCCGCCTCGGTACGCCCGACCAGCAAAAGCAGGAAGGTGCGAACTACGTCATTACAGGCAATGTGTTGGAAGGCCAGACCGGCCGTGCCGTGAAGGCCTTCGGCAACCGCATACAGCAGCCGGCCGCCTTTAAAGCCGGCGAGACCGCCGATTTCGGCGACGGTGAAACCCTGCAGATCAACAGCGACGGCAGTTATCGCTATGTGAAGAACACCGCCTTCTCGCCCGACGAACGCCCGAAGCGCATCTATGCGTCCGTCTCGGCGCCGCCGGAATTCACCATGCAGAACTACAACACGGTTCTGACCGGCGAGGGCATTGGCCAGTCCTTCATCAACTCGCTGACCGTGACGATCCCGGCGACGATCATCCCGATCCTGATTGCCGCTTTCGCAGCCTATGCCCTGAGCTGGATGGAGTTTCCTGGCCGCGGGCTGCTGATTGCGCTCGTCGTCGGCCTCATCGTCGTGCCGCTGCAGATGTCGCTGATTCCGCTGCTGCGCCTCTATAACGAGATCGGCAACCTGCTCGGCCAGCCGTCGAAGACCTATCCCGGCATCTGGCTGGCCCATACCGCCTTCGGCATGCCGCTCGCCATCTATCTCTTGCGAGCCTATATTGCCGGCCTGCCGAAAGAGATCATCGAATCCGCCCGCGTCGACGGCGCGAGCGATTTCGAGATCTTCGTCCGCATCGTTTTGCCTCTGTCCTTCCCCGCACTCGCCTCCTTCGCCATCTTCCAGTTCCTATGGGTGTGGAACGACCTGCTCGTCGCCATGGTCTTCCTCGGCACCGACAAGGACCACCTCGTGCTGACCGGCAGCCTGAACGCGCTGCTCGGCTCGCGCGGCGGCAATTGGGAGATTTTGACGGCGTCGGCCTTCGTCACCATTATCGTGCCGCTGCTCGTCTTCTTCGGGCTGCAGCGTTACCTGGTGCGCGGTCTGCTGGCGGGTTCGGTCAAGGGAGGCTGACCATTCCCGAACGTGACTTCAAACAGGATATTCCATGAACGTGGCTTCTCAATCGATCTCGACTCCCGACAAGGACTGGTGGCGCGGCGCGGTGATCTATCAGATCTACCCGCGCTCCTACCAGGATTCGAACGGTGACGGCATCGGCGACCTGAAGGGCATCACCGCCCGCTTGCCGCATGTGGCAAGCCTCGGCGTCGATGCGATCTGGATCTCGCCCTTCTTCACCTCGCCAATGCGCGATTTCGGCTATGACGTCTCCGACTACGAGAATGTCGATTCGATCTTCGGCACGCTGGTGGATTTCGACACGATGATCGCCGAGGCCCATCGCCTCGGCATCCGGGTGATGATCGACCTCGTCATCTCCCACAGCTCGGATCAGCATCCCTGGTTCGCGCAAAGCCGCTCGAGCAAGACCAACGCCAAGGCCGACTGGTATGTCTGGGCCGACGCCAAGCCGGATGGCACGCCGCCGAACAACTGGCTGTCGATCTTCGGCGGTTCTGCATGGGCGTGGGATCCGACGCGCATGCAATATTACCTGCACAATTTCCTGACCTCGCAGCCGGACATGAACCTGCATAACCCTGAGGTGCAGGACCGTCTGCTCGACGTCGTGCGCTTCTGGCTCAATCGCGGCGTCGATGGTTTCCGCCTCGACACCATCAACTTCTATTTCCATGACACGCAACTGCGCGACAACCCGGCGCTGGCTCCCGAGCGCCGCAACGCCTCGACGGCGCCGGCGGTCAATCCCTATAATTTTCAGGAGCATATCTACGACAAGAACCGCCCTGAGAACCTTGCCTTCCTGAAGCGCTTCCGCGCCGTTCTCGAGGAATTCCCGGCGATCGCCGCTGTCGGCGAAGTCGGCGACAGCCAGCGCGGCCTTGAAATCGTCGGCGAATACACCTCCGGCAATGACAAGATGCACATGTGCTACGCCTTCGAGTTCCTGGCGCCCGATCCGCTGACGCCGGAGCGCGTCGAGGAGGTGATGCAGGATTTCGAAGCTGCCGCGCCCGATGGTTGGGCCTGCTGGGCCTTCTCCAATCACGACGTTATGCGCCATGTCAGCCGCTGGGGCGGGCTGGTCGCCGATCACGACGCTTTTGCCAAGCTCTACGCCTCGTTGCTGATGACCATGCGCGGCTCCGTCTGCCTCTATCAGGGCGAGGAGCTGGCGCTGACTGAGGCCGATCTCGCCTATCAGGATCTGCAGGACCCCTATGGCATCCAGTTCTGGCCGGAATTCAAGGGCCGCGACGGCTGCCGCACGCCGATGGTCTGGGACAGCCAGGTCGCCCAGGGCGGCTTCTCGACGGTCAAGCCCTGGTTGCCAGTGCCGGTCGAGCATATCCTGCGTGCCGTCAGC
Organism: Rhizobium ruizarguesonis; assembly: GCF_012349115.1. Lineage (GTDB taxonomy): Bacteria > Pseudomonadota > Alphaproteobacteria > Rhizobiales > Rhizobiaceae > Rhizobium > Rhizobium ruizarguesonis. Next base: position 182,732 of record NZ_PQIG01000144.1, on the reverse strand, counting down.
GTCCAGCTGGGCGACGAGGCTTCCGTGCTGGAGCACTATCGCCGCTTCATCGCCTTCCGCAAGCTGCACCCGGCTTTTGCCAAGGGCGAGATCGAATTCGAGGAACAACAGGGTGACAGCCTGGTCTTCACCCGTGAATACGGCAACGAGAAGCTGCTCTGCATCTTCAACATGAGCGCGGCCGAGGCCGCCGTCATTCTGCCTGCGGGAGAATGGCAGGCATTGACGGGCCACGGCTTTACCAGCAACAACTATGGCGACAAGATCGATATTCCGGCCTGGGGGGCGTATTTCGCCCGTCTTGCCTAAGGAACTAAGGGGAGAGAGAAATGACTGGACTGACGCTGAAGGATATCCGCAAATCCTACGGTTCCGTGGACGTTCTCCATGGTATCGACCTCGATATCAAGCAGGGCGAATTCATCGTCTTCGTCGGTCCGTCCGGCTGCGGCAAATCCACGCTTCTGCGCATGATCGCCGGTCTCGAGGCGATCACCGGCGGTGAGATGTATATCGATGGCCATCTCGTCAATGACGTGCCGCCCTCCAAGCGCGGCATCGCCATGGTCTTCCAGTCCTATGCGCTCTACCCGCATATGACCGTGTTCGATAACATGGCTTTCGGCATGAAGATCGCCGGCGAAAGCCGCCAAGAGATCGACCGCCGTGTCCGGGCGGCGGCCGAGAGCCTGCAGCTGACCAACTATCTCGATCGTCTGCCGAAGGCGCTTTCCGGCGGCCAGCGCCAGCGCGTGGCGATCGGCCGCGCCATCTGCCGCGATCCAAAGGTCTTCCTGTTCGACGAGCCGTTGTCCAACCTCGATGCCGCGCTGCGCGTCGCGACCCGCATCGAGATCGCCCGCCTGAACGAGCAGATGGCCGATACGACGATGATCTACGTCACCCACGACCAGGTCGAGGCGATGACGCTTGCCGATCGTATCGTCGTTCTCTCCGCCGGCAATATCGAGCAGGTCGGCGCGCCGCTGGACCTCTACGAGCGCCCGGCAAACCTCTTCGTCGCCAAATTCATCGGCTCGCCGGCGATGAACATCATTCCGGCGACGGTCGCCGGCACCGGAAGCCAGACGACGGTGACGCTGACCGGCGGCATGTCGGTGACCCTCGATGTGGCGACCGACGCGTCGGAAACCGGCAAGCAGGCAAGCTTCGGCGTTCGTCCGGAGGATCTCCGGGTTGCCGATGGCGCCGATTACCTTTTCGAAGGTGAAGTGTCGATCGTCGAAGCGCTCGGCGAAGTGACGTTGCTTTATATCGAGGGCCTGGTCCCGGGCGAGCCGATCGTCGTCAAGCTGCCTGGCATCTATGATGTGAAGAAGGGACAGAGGATGCGGTTTGCCGCCGACAGGCAGAAGTTGCATCTGTTTGACGCAACCGGCCATACCTACCGGAAGTGAGGCGGCCATTTTTGGGGTGATGGTCCCAAGAATTGTGCGGGACGGGCCGAATTCTCACTTTCTGTTAAAGATCGGCTGCTACCCTTTCCTCGTCAATTTATGAGGGGGATAAGCACGTGGCCGCTTCCAATCCGTCACAGCCAAAATCTCATTTCCTGAGCAAGGAAGAATCCTTCATGTATGACCGCGAGGCGCGGTTCAAGATGGAGGACACGATGAACGCCGCGCGCATTGAATATACGGAAAAGGGCGTCATGCACGCGGCTTCGCGCCGCTGCGACATTGTCCGTATTTCGATGAGCAGCGCGACGCTCGCGATCCTGACCCAGTTCAGCCTGCCGAAGCAGTTCTATCTGGATATTCCGGATGCCCGCATCACCAAGGTCGGCTGCCTGCTGATGAAGGTTAACGCCAACAATACGATCGACGTCCGCTTCCTGCGCCTGCTGACGCAGAAGGAGCTGAACAAGATCTTCGTCTACAGCACCCATCCGGCGCACCGCGACTACGTTCTCGATATTCGAGCCTGAAGTCGCGCGTCCAGCAGGACGGATTGAAATCAAAAAAACCCGCGGGTGCTTCACGCTCCCCGCGGGTTTTTGTTTGCCAGAAGCCACTCGTTCAGTGGTGGAAGAGCACGCTCGCACCTTGGTCCGAAGGTCCGACGGCGCGGCGGAACGGCGCGAAGAGTTCGCGGCCCATGCCGAATTCATTGTCGGAGAGATCGACGGTCACCGGCTCGCGCTCGGCCATGTCAGCTGCATCGACGAGCAGCTCGAGCGTGCCCTTGATCGCGTCCAGGCGAATGATGTCGCCCTCGCGGATGCGGGCGATCGGGCCGCCGTCGACCGCTTCCGGCGTGACGTGGATCGCTGCCGGCACCTTGCCGGACGCGCCGGACATGCGCCCGTCGGTGAGCAGCGCCACGCGGAAGCCGCGATCCTGCAACACGCCGAGCGGCGGCGTCAGCTTGTGCAGTTCCGGCATGCCGTTCGCTTTCGGGCCCTGGAAACGCACGACGGCGATGAAATCGCGGTTGAGCTTGCCTTCCTTGAAGGCGTCCTGCAGTTCCTGCTGGCTGTGGAAGATGATTGCCGGCGCCTCGATGATGTGGCGCTCCGGCTTGACGGCGGAAATCTTGATGACCGCTTTGCCGAGATTGCCGCGCAGCATCTTCAACCCGCCATTGGCCTGGAACGGCGTTTCGATGCTGGAGAGGACCTTGGGATCGACGCTTTTTTCCGGCGACGGCTCGCGCAGGACGGCGCCGTTTTCGCCGAGGCGGGCATCAACCGTATAGGCTTGGAGACCCTGGCCGAAGACGGTGCGGACGTCGTCATGCACCAGTCCGTGCTTCAAGAGTTCCTTGATGAGGAAGCCCATGCCGCCAGCCGCCTGGAAATGGTTCACGTCGGCAAGTCCGTTCGGGTAGACGCGGGCAAGCAGCGGGACGATTTCCGAAAGCTCGGCAATGTCCTGCCAGGTGAGGTGGATGCCGGCCGCCCGTGCCATGGCGACAAGGTGCAGCGTGTGGTTGGTCGAGCCGCCGGTCGCATGCAGGCCGACGACGCCGTTGACGACCGAGCGCTCGTCGATCATCTCGCCCGCCGGCGTGAATTCATTGCCGAGCGCGGTGATCGCCAGCGCCCGCTTGGCGGCTTCGCGCGTCAACGCTTCACGCAGCGGTGTGCCGGGATTGATGAAGGACGAGCCAGGCATGTGGAAGCCCATGATCTCCATCAGCATCTGGTTGGAATTGGCAGTGCCGTAAAAGGTGCAGGTGCCGGGACCGTGATAGGACTTCGATTCCGCCTCCAGCAGTTCGGCGCGTCCGACCTTGCCCTCGGCGAAGAGCTGGCGCACGCGCGACTTCTCGTCGTTCGGCAGGCCTGTCGTCATCGGACCGGCCGGAACGAAAATCGACGGCAGGTGCCCGAAGGACAGGGCTGCAATCACCAGGCCGGGCACGATCTTGTCGCAGACGCCGAGGAAGAGGGCGGCGTCGAACATGTTGTGCGACAGGCCGACGCCCGCCGACATGGCGATCAGGTCGCGCGAGAACAGCGAGAGCTCCATGCCCGGCTGTCCTTGGGTGACGCCGTCGCACATCGCCGGCACGCCGCCAGCCACCTGCGCCACGCCGCCTGCTTGGGCGGCTGCCTCACGGATGATCGCCGGATAGGTCTCGAATGGCTGGTGAGCCGAGAGCATGTCGTTATAGGCGGTGATGATGCCGAGATTGGGGATGCGGTCGCCGGCGAGCGCATCCTTGTCGGCGGGGGAACAGACCGCGAAGCCATGGGCAAGATTGGCGCATCCGAGCACTGAGCGCGCGACACCCTTGGAAGCGGCGGCGCGCAGGCGTTCCAGGTAGCGCTCGCGGCTTGGCTTCGAGCGTTCGACAATGCGATCGGTGATCGCAGAAATGCGTGCATGAGCGGACATGGAAAATCCCTGCCTTGTTCGTTGTCTCTATCTGTTTCGGCGGCTCTGGCCTGAATCTCAATCCGGATGACGGCTGATCAGGGAGCCCAGTAGATCTCGACCGGGGAAGTGGCCCGGCGCAGAATGGCGCGGATCGGCATCTCTGCCTCGTCACCGCTGCCTTCCGCCTTGGCGAGAACGTCTTTTTTGCCTTCGCCCTCAATATGGAGAACCAGGAGTGCGGCATCCTCAAGACTGGAGAAGGTGAAGGTCAGGCGCGGCTCGCCGGCTCCTTCCGCTTCCATGGTGATGATGCCGCGCGGCGTCGATGCATCGAGCGCCTTGGCAAGATTGCTGCCGCCGGGAAAGAACGAGGCCGTGTGGCCGTCGCCGCCCATGCCCAGGATGACGATGTCGAAGGGTGAACTGATCGCCTTGGTCTTCTCGGTCGCGATCCTTGCCGCCTCCTCCGCCGAGGCAGCATCCTGGTAGAGCGGCAGGAAGCGTGCCGCCCTTGCCTTGTTCTGCAGCAGATTGGCATCGACCAGAAGATGGTTCGAGCGCGCATTGTCGGCCGGCACGAAACGTTCGTCGACAAGCGTAATCGTCACCTTGTCCCAGGCGATGTCGCGCCTCGAAAGCGCCTGGAAGAAGACCTTCGGCGTGGAGCCGCCGGAAACGGCGATGGACGCCGTTCCGCGGGCGGCAATCGCCGCCGAAAGCGAATCCGCGACCTTGTCGGCGAGGCTGCCGGCGAGGTCTGCGGCGCTGGCGAAGGAATGCAGGGTCGATGCCATCGGTTTCGTCCTAGATCTCGTCATGCCAGGTGCGGCCGTCGCGCTCGATCAGCGCGATGGCCTGGCTCGGGCCCCAGGTGCCGGCCGTATAGCCCTGCACCTGCTGGCCGGTGGTTTCCCACCCCTTCAGGATCGGATCGACCCATCTCCATGCGGCTTCCACTTCGTCGCGGCGCATGAACAATGTCTGGTTGGAGCGGATCACGTCCATCAGCAGGCGCTCGTAGGCGTCAGGATTGCGGACGTTGAAGGCCTGGGCGAAGCTCATGTCGAGCGAGACGTTGCGCAGGCGCATGCCGCCCGGACCCGGATCCTTGATCATCAGCGACTGCTTGACGCCCTCATCCGGCTGCAGGCGAATGATCAGCTGGTTGGCGTTGATGCGCCCGGCCGCCTGGTCGAAGATCGCGTGCGGGATCGGCTTGAAGGTGATGACGATCTCGGACATGCGCCCGGTCAGGCGCTTGCCTGTGCGGATATAGAAGGGAACGCCCGCCCAGCGCCAGTTGTTGATCTCGGCCTTGATGGCGACGAAGGTCTCGGTGTTCGAGACGCCGCCTTCGAGCTCTTCGAGGTAGCCCTTGACCGGGCCGCTGCCCGATGCACCGGCGCGATACTGGCCGCGGACCGTCGCCTGCTCGACATTGGAGGCATTGAGCGGCTTCAGCGCCCGCAGCACCTTCAGCTTCTCGTCGCGAACCGCTTCCGAATCCATCGACGAGGGCACTTCCATCGCCGTCAGGCAGAGCAGCTGCAGGATGTGGTTCTGCACCATGTCTCGCAGCGCGCCAGCCGTATCGTAATAGCCGGCGCGGCCTTCGAGGCCGACCGATTCAGCCACTGTGATCTGCACGTGGTCGATGTAGTTGGCGTTCCACAACGGCTCATAGAGCGCGTTGGCAAAGCGCAGCGCCATCAGGTTCTGCACCGTCTCCTTGCCGAGATAATGGTCGATGCGGAAGATCTGTTCTTCCTTGAAGGCACGGCCGATCGTGTCGTTGAGCTGCAGCGCCGAGGCGAGGTCGCGGCCGATCGGCTTCTCGACGACGATGCGGGTCGATTTGGTGATCAGCTTGTGGTCATGGATCTTCTGCGAGATATCGCCGAAGATGCCCGGAGCGACGGCGAGGTAGAAGGCGCGCACGCGATCCTTGCCTTCGTCGAGCAGCTTCTTCAGCTGATCCCAGCCGGCATCCGTGCGGGCGTCGACCGAGACGTAGTAGAGGCGGGCACAGAATTTCTCCACCTCCGCCTCGTCGTATTCACCCTTCTTCAGGTGCTCGTTCAGCGCGTCCTTGGCGAATTTGCGGTATTCCTCGTGCGTCAACGGGCTGCGCGAGGCGCCGATCACGCGGGTCGGTTCCGAAAACTGGCCTTCGATCTGGCGATGATACAGCGCGGGCAGAAGCTTGCGTTCTGCAAGGTCGCCGCTGCCGCCGAAGACGACATAATCAAAGGGCTCAACGGGAATGATTTGGCTGCTCATGAGCTTGTCTCTCAATCAGGCTGGTTGGCGGCCCTTTTAATCTAATCGATTTAAAAAAGCCAGTGTGCAGTGCAATGAATCTCTCAGGAAGCGGTTTTAGAGCGAATTTCCGGAAGAGGAAATCCGCAATCGGACTAAAACTTGTCGCGAAGTGCAAACCACGACAAGGCGAGGAAAAGCAACGGTGCGCGCATGCGGGCCCCGCCGGGAAAGGCGGGAATATCGAGCGATGTGAACAGGTCGAGATCGCCGGATTTTCCAAGCACCGTTTCCGCATAGAGCTTGCCACAGTAGTTTGACAGCATGACGCCATGACCGGAATAACCGCCGATCGAGATGACGCCGGGCATGACCTCGCGCACGAAGGGCTGGCGCGGCAGGGTGATGCCGACGCTGCCGCCCCAGGCATGGGTGATCTCGATGTCCTTCAGATCAGGATAGATCTCGGCGATCTGCCGGCGGATATGCTGCGAAATGTCCCGCGGATTGTCCGACGTATAGGCTTCACGCCCGCCGAACAGCAGGCGTCCGTCGCCGAATTTGCGGAAGTAGCGCACGACGAAACGCGAATCGGCCACGGCTTCGCCCCCCGGCAGCACATCGGGATGCCCGTCGAGCGGCGCCGTGGCGCCGATGAAGGAGCGGATCGGCATGACATGGCTTGCCGTTACCGGCTCCAGATTGCCGATATAGCCATTGCAGGCAATCAGCGCGCGCTCAGCGGTGATCGTCCCGCTTTCGGTTTCGATCGTCACTTTGCCGCCGCCCTGGCGGATCGCCGTTGCCCTGGTCATCTCGAAGATTTCAGCACCGGCATTGGCAGCGACCCGCGCCAGCCCCACCAGCAGCTTCAGTGGATGAATGTGGCCAGTGCCGACATCGCGCACGCCGCAATGGAAACGCTTCGAGCCGAGCCTCTCCTGCGTTTCCTTCTCGTCCATGAAGCGCAGATGCGGATAGTCGTAGCGGAAGGCGGCGATCTCGGCATTTTCGTAATAGGCGCGCTTGTAGCTCGCCTTGTGTGCGACGTTGAGCTGGCCGGGCACATAGTCGATCTCGATCTGATGCTCGCGGGCGAAATCGATGAGATGGCGTTTGGCCGCCTCGGCAAGATCGAACAGCGCCTTCGAGCGTTCGTAGCCGATCTTCTCCTCGAGTTCTTCCGGCCACCATCGCTGACCAGTGCCGAGTTGACCGCCATTGCGCCCGGACGCCCCGTCGCCGAAGCGGCAGGCCTCGATCAGCACCACTGAAACGCCCGCTTTGGCAAGATTATAGCCGGCCTGCAGGCCGGTATAACCGCCGCCGACGATGGCGACGTCGCATGTTCTCGAGCCGTCGAGAGCGGCATAGGTGGGCCGCTCCCCGACAGTTGCCTGATACCAGGACAGCCCGGGCGCGATCGGGCTCTGCCATGTCTCCTGCGATGCCATGATAGTCCCTCACACGTTGAGCAGAAGGAATTCCCGCTCCCAAGGGCTGATCACCTGCATGAAGGTTTCGAACTCGCCGCGCTTGACGCCGGCATAAAGGCCGATGAACTGCTTGCCGAACATCTCCTCGAAGGCGGGTTCGTCCTCGAGCAGCGCCACGGCTTCCAGCAGGCCGCGCGGCAGGTCGATCGAGCCCTCATTGGCCGAATCCTCGGTCGGCGCCGTCGGCTCGATCTCGTTCATGATCCCGAGCAGGCCGGAGGCGAGCGAGGCGGCGAGTGCGAGATAGGGGTTGGCGTCCGAGCTCGGCAGCCGGTTTTCCACACGCCGCGCTTGCGGATCGGAAACCGGCACGCGGAAAGCCGTCGTCCGGTTGTCGTAGCCCCAGGCATTGTTGACCGGGCAGGACATATCGGGCTGCAGGCGCCGGTAGGAATTCACGTAGGGTGCAAGCATCGCCATCGCGCTTGGCACGAATTTCTGCATGCCGCCGATGAAATGGAAAAATTCCTTCGAGGCCGATCCGTCGGCATTGGAGAAGATGTTCTTGCCCGTCTCGATATTGACCACCGACTGATGGATATGCATCGCCGAACCCGGCTGGCCCTGCATCGGCTTGGCCATGAAAGTCGCGTAGATGTCGTGCTTCAGCGCCGCCTCGCGGATCGTCCGCTTGAACAGGAACACCTGGTCGGCAAGTTCGATCGGATTGCCGTGGCGCAGGTTGATCTCGAGCTGCGCCGGTCCCTCTTCGTGGATCAGCGTATCGATCTCCAGCCCCTGTTTCTCCGAGAAATGATAGACGTCGTCGATCAACTCGTCGAATTCATTGATACCGGCGATCGAATAGCCCTGGCCGCCGAGGATCGAGCGGCCGGATCGGCCTTTGGGCGGGTGTAGCGGATAGTCGGGATCGTCGTTCTTGGCGACCAGGTAGAATTCGATTTCGGGCGCGACGATCGGTTTCCAGCCGCGTTCGTGATAGAGGCTCATGATGCGCTTCAGCACGTTGCGCGGCGTATAGGGCACTTCACCGCCGTCCGAATCGACGATGTCGCAGATCACCTGCGCCGTCGGGTCGGTTTCCCAGGGCACGACCGAAAGCGTCGAAAGGTCGGGCATCAGCTTCAGGTCGCTGTCGCGCGGCTCGTATCGGAAGCTCTCCGTCTCGTCTGGATATTCGCCCGAAATTGTGTGCCGGTAGATCGCTGACGGCAGCGCCAGCGACGTGTTCGAGGTGAATTTCGAGCTCGGCATCATTTTGCCGCGCGCAACGCCGGCAAGGTCCGGTGTGATGCATTCGATGTCTTCAATGCCCCTGTCCCTCAGCCACCGCGCTGCTTCCTTCCAGTTCGCAACGCCGCGCAGGGATCCGGGCTCCGGGGGAGTTTTTTTCGAGGCGGGTACGTTTCTGGCAGGCTTCAGCGTCGTCTTTTTTGGGGACATGACACACCGGTTTGCGTTGATCGTGGCGCCATCATAACCAGACTTTGCCAATTGGCGAGGGGTGGCAAACGTTGACTTTCGCCCTTTGATGGAAAAAGAAGACGTGATTTTGATCGGGGAAACGGGTTTGCAGCGCAAAAGCGACGTCATCGTCATCGGCGCCGGGGCGGCGGGCATGATGGCGGCCATCCGCGCGGGAAAACGCGGCCGCTCGGTCGTGGTCCTCGACCATGCCAGGGCGCCTGGCGAGAAGATCCGCATATCCGGCGGCGGCCGCTGCAATTTCACCAATATCCATGCCGGACCGAAGAATTTCCTCTCCGCCAACCCGCATTTCTGCAAGTCGGCGCTCGCCCGTTTCACGCCCGCCGATTTCATCGCCATGGTCGACCAGCATGGCATTGCCTGGCACGAGAAGACGCTCGGCCAGCTTTTCTGCGACGATAGCGCCAAAGACATCATCCGCATGCTGCTGGCTGAGATGCGCATGGCAGGCGCAGTACTGCATCTTGGCACCGAGATATCAGGTGTCGAGAAGACCGAAGCCGGCTTCCGGGTATCGACGAGCGAAGGCCATTATGAAGCATCATCGCTGATCGTCGCCGCCGGCGGCAAGTCGATCCCGAAGATGGGCGCCACCGGCTTTGCCTATCGCCTCGCTGAGCAGTTCGGCTTGCCCGTGCTCGAAACCCGACCCGGCCTCGTGCCGCTGACGCTCGATCCCGGCCTGCTCGAGAGCATCGCCCCGCTCGCCGGCATCGCCGCCCCAGCCGAAATTCGCCATAGCAGGACCGGCTTCCGCGAAGCGCTGCTGTTCACCCATCGCGGGCTGAGCGGCCCGGCCATCCTGCAGATTTCCTCCTATTGGCGCGAGGGTGACGAGATCGTGGTCGCCATCGAACCGGATATCGATATTGCGGCGCATTTGAAGACGGCAAGACAGCTCAATGGCCGCCAGTCGCCGCAGACAGCCCTTGGCGACATCCTGCCGAAGCGGCTGGCACAGTTTCTCGTTGAACGCGAAAAGATCTCCGGCAACATGGCCGACCTGCCTGACAAGGTGCTGCTGCGTCTTGCTGCCAGCGCCCAGAATTGGGCGGTCAAACCGTCCGGCTCGGAAGGTTATCGCACCGCCGAAGTGACGCTCGGCGGTATCGACACGGCAGCGCTCGATTCCCGCAGCATGGAAGCAAAAGCCGTGTCCGGCCTTTATTTCATCGGCGAGTGCGTCGATGTCACCGGTTGGCTCGGCGGCTATAATTTCCAATGGGCCTGGGCTTCCGGTTTTGCCGCCGGTGAATGCGCCTAGAGGTGAATGCACTTGGAAAAGCCGATTCAAGACTTCTTAATAGAGGTGCGCCATCCTGTCTCAATTGGCGGTTTGCAAGGTCGTCCCTAAATTAAGCTTTACCGGCAAGCCGATTTGTTGGATTGTTGTTGTGTCAGAGAGAAGTGAGGTTTCGACCATGACCAGAAACACACGACGCGCCCGCGCCATCGCAATTGCCGAGGCAAAGCCGAACGCTCGAATGGTCGCCCTGCGTTATCTGATGCTTGCAGCAGGCGCCACCGCCGCCAGCATCGCGCTGCTGCTCTCGCACTTCATCTGATCTTGTCCGCAGACCTGGAACGAACGTTGCGACATGGCTATTGTCGCACCGCGGCGTCGCGGCCCATAATTTGCAACTATTTCACTGCCTTGGCTTAACCCGCCATAACCGCTTATCCGAAAATTAATATCTAATCTGACACAATTGCTCGCGAATATTTGGGCATCTCCAAGTTGTTTGGACATGAACTGGCAATGACTGCCGCCTGGCCTCCGGGTTCCCCAATGTAACTAAGAATAGCTCGATGTGCACCCGGCTGGCGCCATGTGGCTGCCTGCGGGAGGAGTGGTGTATGAAAGGCCCGGAACGCCATGTTGATTGACAAGATTCTTTCCCGTTTCAGGATCAAGACCAAGGTCCTGATCTTCGTTCTGCCTTTCGTCGTCACCATTTCGGCGGTGGGCCTGACGGGCCTCTACGCTTCGGGACTTCTGCAGGGCCGCATGGAAATATCCAACAGCGTGCTGCAGTCGCTCAGCGGCTTCAAGGATCTCTATGGTTCGATGGATGATTTCCTGCGCGTCACCAGCCCTGAGGCGCGCGACAAGCTGCTTGCGGATCTGAAGACCCAGCAAGGCGTGCTCGACCAGACGCTGAACCAGGTCGGTGAAGAGGCCGCCGGTCGCGACAGCCTTGCGGAGGCTTCGCGCCGCACCAAGGACATTTCGGGCGTCGTCGACAAGCTCTGGGCGTTGCACGAGCAGGAGCAGGCATTGCATGAGCAGATCGACGCAGCGCAGAAGAGCGTGATCAGCACCCGCTTCACCGTGTCCTACCAGGCCGAGGAATTGCAGAGCACCGTCCAGAGCGACGAGAGCGCCGCCACCAGCACCCTACGCACGGCCGACCGCTTGCTGAAAGGCGGCGATTTTCTTGGCACCGTAGCCAGCGGCTTCAGCAAGCCGCAGACACCGCAGGACAAGATCGCCTTCATCAACGAACAGATGCCGGAGATCATCAAATCGCAGCGTCTGATCGCCATCTCCGTTCCGACCAATCAGAAGAATGTCATCGAGGCGCTGGCTGCGACCATCGACGGCATCAAGACGATCGTCCAGACGCCCAATCCGACCGACGAGACCGCCACCGAACTCGGCCGTCTCGTTTCGCGCTTCCGCCAGACCTCGACCTATACGCAGCTGACCGCCACGCAGAAAATGCGTGACGCGACCCAGGAATTCGCCGCGCTCGACGGCCGGATTGCCCAGGCCAACTCGGTCCTGCAGGATACGAGGCGTCTCGAAAATTCCGTCTATTCGCTGCAGATCGTTCTTTCCGACTTTCTCGCCGACTCCAGCAAGGAAAATCTCGTGCGTCTGCAGCAGCAGGCCGGCACGCTCGGCAAGGACATGCAGGTGCTGATCACCAGCGCCAAGGGCATGGGTTTTGCCGAAGGCATTTCAGGTGCGATCCAGCCGGCGCTCGACATCATCTCCGGCGGCGGCTCGAAGATCGTCGATACGATCGGCGAGCGCGTCACCGCCTATGCCGCGGCCCGCCAGGAGCTCGACCAGATCTGGAAAAAGCTGACCGATTTCGCCGAGCTGCAGAAGCAGACGGCCGGCACCGAGCGCACCCAGGCAAACAGCATCTCCGTCATGACCACCGGTCTCGGCATCCTGCTGTCGATCCTCGGCGGCATTGCCCTGGTGCTGACGCTGCAGCGCCCGATCAGCCATATCACCGCCGCCATGCGCCGCATCGCCGAAGGGGCGCTGGATACCAGCATCTCCGGCGAGCAGCGCCACGATGAAATCGGCGACATGGCCCGCGCGCTCGGCATCTTCAAGGAAAACGCCATCTCGAAGATCCGCATCGAGGAGCAGAGCGACGAGGAACGCGCCGCCGCCGAACATGAGCGCCAGCGCAACGACGCCGAAAAGCGCGAGATGGATCGTCAGATCGAATTTGCGGTCAATGCGCTCGCCGCCGGCCTCGAACGCATGTCGCAGGGCGATATCTCGACGACGATCGAAACGCCCTTCATCGGCCGTCTCGAACAACTGCGCCAGGATTTCAACGGTTCGATGATGCGCCTGCAGGCGACGATGAGTCAGATCCGCGACAATGTCGAACTGATCCAGGGCAACGGCAACCAGATGGCCCAGTCGGCCGAGGACCTTTCCAAGCGCACCGAACAGCAGGCAGCCTCGCTCGAAGAAACCGCGGCCGCCGTCGACGAAATCACCGTCACGGTCCGTTCGTCGGCCGAACGCGCCAAGGATGCCGACCAGATCGTCCGCCAAGCCAAGCGCAGTGCCGACGATTCCGCCGTCGTCGTCAGCAATGCGATCGACGCGATGGGCCGCATCGAGGATGCCTCGCGCCAGATCGAGCAGATCATCGGCGTCATCGACGAGATCGCCTTCCAGACCAACCTCCTGGCGCTCAATGCCGGCATCGAGGCGGCGCGCGCCGGTGAAGCCGGCAAGGGCTTCGCGGTGGTCGCGATGGAGGTCCGCGAACTGGCCCAGCGCTCCGCTGCTGCGGCGCAGGAGATCAAGGGGCTGATCAACAAGTCGACCAACGAGGTCAGCTCCGGCTCGCAATTCGTGCAGGAGACCGGCACGGTGCTCGCCAAGATCAGCGCCCAGATCGTCACGATCAGCCAGCATGTCGAGATGATCGCTCGCGCCAGCCACGACCAGTCCAACGCGCTGCAGAGCGTCAACGCGACCGTCAACCAGATGGACCAGATGACGCAGCAGAACGCCGCCATGGTGGAGGAGACGACTGCCGCCAGCCGCGAACTGGCCGACGAGGCCGATTCGCTGCGCCGGCTCATCCAGCAGTTCAAGATCGACGGCGAGGCGGCCGCCGCGCCGGTCTACCGCGCCGCCTGATCATCGATCGATCCGTCTTCATGCGAACGGCCCCGGACTTTCCGGGGCCGTTTCTATTTATTCCGCAAAACAGCGCCTCGATTGAGAAGATTTGAACGATGGAAGAATAGCTCGAATGCCCGGCCGCCTATCACGCCGGGATAATCGGAAAACGCTCGGAAACGAGGCGATCAATATCTCCGACAGCCATGATTTGCGGAGAATCTTCCTTAACGCTTTTAGTCTAATTTAACCTTGGTTTATCTCCCGGGGGTCTCGATGCTGCGCCTTTTCTCTACGTCGATCGTACGCCAGATCGTTGCGATCACGCTGTTTCTGCTGGCGATCAGCACGGCCGCCATCGTCGGCGTGACCTATTACAATCTGAGCCATCAGGTCATGGACGGCGCCGTCTCCGACGCGAAGGACGCCGCCCGTGCGATGGCCGTCCTCTACGGCGCGGCTGATCAGGCTGCAAAGATCGAGCTGAAGGACAATCAGCTCTCCGCTGTCACCGAAGACGCCATTCCCGCCCTTGCCGATCATTCGCTGGTCGACCGCACGGCGCAGTCGATCGCCGGCGTTGCGACCATCTTCCAAAAGCAGGGCGGCGACTACGTCCGCATATCCACAAACGTCAAGAAGGAAAATGGCGACCGCGCCGTCGGCACCAAGCTGGTCGCCGAGCACCCGGCCCAGCCGGTCCTCGCCAGGGGTGAAGCCTATTACGGACCGGCGGAGCTTTTCGGACGAAAGTTCATGACCGGTTATTTCCCGATCAAGAACGCCTCGAACGCCAATGTCGGCATTCTCTTCATCGGTATTCCGATGGAGCTCTATTACCAGCGCATGTATGAGCTGCAGATGCTGGTTCTCGGCGTCGGCGCCATCGTCATGCTGATCGTCGGCGTTCTCGCCTTCTATGCGATCCGCCTCTCGGTGAAGCCTTTGCAGGCGCTGACGACCAGCGTCCACTCGATTTCCGCGGGCGATCTCGAAGGAGCGATCCCCTGTATCGAAAAGAAGAACGAGTTCGGCGATATCGGCCGGGCTCTGGCGCTTTTCCGCGATAGCGCCCGCGCAAGGCGCGATCTGGAAACCCAGGCTGCCGAACAGCGCGCCTTGAGCGATGCCGAACGCGCCAGGAACGATGCCGACAAGCGCTCGCTCGACGGCCAGATCGATTTTGCCGTCAACCAGCTTGCTGCCGGCCTCGGGCGCCTGTCGCAGGGCGACGTCTCGCAGACGATCGGCACGCCTTTCGTCGGCCGGTTGGAGCAGTTGCGCGTCGATTTCAACGCTTCCCTTTTGCGGCTTCAGGATACGCTGTCCGGCATCCGCGACAGCGCCTCGAGCATCCAGCGCAACAGCGGCGCCGTCTCTGCCTCTGCCGGCGAACTTTCGAAGCGCACCGAGGCGCAGGCGGCGAGCCTTGAGGAGACCGCGGCCGCGGTGGAGGAGATCACCGTGACGGTTCGTTCTTCCGCCGAGCGTGCCCGGGAAGCCAACAATGTCGTGGCCGCGACCAAAAAGACCGCCGACAATTCCGGCGCCGTCGTCGGCGATGCCGTCTCCGCCATGGAGCGCATCGAGCAGGCCTCGCAGCGCATCGAGCAGATCATCGAGGTGATCGACGACATCGCCTTCCAGACCAATCTTCTGGCGCTGAACGCCGGCATCGAGGCGGCGCGCGCCGGTGAGGCAGGCAAGGGTTTTGCCGTCGTCGCCCAGGAGGTCCGCGAACTCGCCCAACGTTCGGCCGATGCGGCGCGCGAGATCAAGTCGCTGATCGAGACATCGAGCCGCGAAGTGACGGCAGGTTCCGAACTGGTCCAGAAGACCGGCAGCGTCCTTGCCTCGATCAGCCAGGAGATCATCGCAATCAGCGGCCATGTCGAGACCATCGCCACGGCCAGCCGCGATCAGTCGGCCGCGCTGCAGGAAGTCAACGGTTCGGTCAACGCCATGGACCAGATGACCCAGAAGAACGCGTCAATGGTTGCCGAGACGACGCAGGCAAGCCGCCTGCTCGCCGGCGAAGCCGATACGCTGATGGCGCTGATCGAGCGGTTCCGCATCGTCGCAGAATCTGCACCGGCTCATCTCGGGGCAAGAAAAGTCGCCTGAACCGCGCAGCCACAGCTGCCACGGGATTGCGCCGTGGCCTTGCGGCGCCTTCTGAGGTTGAGATCGAGCGACGTCAGCCAGGCGGCGAAGCCAATGAGGCCGCTGTTTCCGAACTCGGCATAGAACCTATCCTCCTCCGCCTTGCAACCGCATCGCTTGGGAGAGTGCCGATAGCCGATAGTGCCTGCGATGGTAATCATGTCGATCATGACGATGTCCTTTCCTGTGTCAGACATCATCTGATCTAAGCGGAGAATTTCTCTTTATAAACGGGGAAAATCCCGCTATGTTTTTCATCAATGAAAAACGCGAGTTGGGATTCCTATCAGCTCTTCCTGCAGGTGGCCCGGCTCGGCGGGCTGACGGGGGCTAGCACCGTAAGCGGGCTCAGTCCGGCGACCGTCGGCCGGCGCATGCTCGATCTTGAGCAGGAGATCGGCCGCGCATTGTTCTCGCGCAGCCAGACCGGATACCGTCTGACCCAGGATGGCCAGGCGCTGCTCGATCACCTTCAGGAAATGGAGGCCGCCGCCCGCAAGGTGGCGGCATGGCGGCAATCCGGCGAGGGCGGCACGACCGTCAGGGTCGCCGCCGGCACCTGGCTCGCCTGGCTGCTGACGGAGAATTTCGCCGCAATCCGCATGCCGGGCGATGCCTTCGCCATTTCGCTCACCATCGGCGAGGTGCGGGCAAGCCTTGCCTATCGCGAGAGCGATATCGGTATTCGCGCCTTCGAGCCCGAGGAGGCCAATCTTGCCGCACGTCAGCTCGGAGAGGTGGCCTATGCCGTCTATATCAGACGCAACGCCGCCGAGACCGACGAACGCTGGATTGCAGTCGCCGAGGAGGAGGCGATATCGGCCTATCTGCGCTGGCCGCACGCCCATGCCGCAACAGGGATCGTCGCTACCGTCAATCGGCCGCGTTCGCTGCCGGATCTGGTGCGCGCCGGCGCCGGCAAGACCGTGCTTCCCTGTTTCGTCGGCGATCTCCATCCCGAATTGCAGCGGCAGGGCGGCGAGTTGCCGGAATTGCGCCACCGGCAATGGATCGTCATGAATGCCGAGGACCGCCATCGCCCGGAGATCCGCACGGTCGCCGACCGCATGACCAAGCTCATCAAAAGTTATGCCGATCTCTTCGCCGGAAAACGACCGAGCCGCGGCTAGAGCTTATGGCATCAGCCGGCCCACCAGCGCCCACCGCGCTCGCCTAAGCGCATACCCGCGTACATCCTCCCGACCGCTGATCAGCGCGAATTTGTCACTTCGCTTGACCATTTGAGAGAAGTAATCGGCTTGCAAGATCGGCAATTCCGATAACTCCAGCCCGTGCAGCCAGTTTAGCGGGTACTATGTTCGATCTTATGGCGGAGGGGGCTTGAATGCTGATATCGCGAACCAGATCGAGATAGCCTTCGGCAAGGCCGACACCACCTCCAATCACAATCTCCGCGGGATCGAGTATAAGTTGAATATCCCGGCAAAGCATGGCGATCCCACGCGCAGATCGGGCAACGATCGCTTTCGCCCAAGTTTCGCCGTTTCGCGCAGCATTAAAAATGTCGGGGGCGGGCGTGGCGCCAAATCCCTGTCGCGCCGCTTCTGCCTGCATCCAGCGCCCGGACACTTGGTCCTCCAGATAGGTGGAACAACCACCAAAATTTTGCGTCAGCCCGAAATGCCCGGCGAGACCCCCAAGTGGCCGACCGTTGATAACGATACCTCCACCGACACCCGTCGATACGGTCAGAAAAACCAGATCGCCACCAGACCCGGCGCCAAAGCGATACTCACCCCACGCCGCCGCCTGAGCGTCGTTCATCGCAAGGGCGCGTACGCCAAACAAGGCCGAGGTTTTGTCGACCAGAGGGTAGTTTTCAGGTATTCCCAGTGTCTCAGGGTTCATGGCCGACCAAAGCCCATTGCGGATGAAGCCGGTCACCGCAAGGCCGATTGCATCATATTTACCATGCCAACGCTCCGCGGCAGCGTGGGCGTTGGTGAGCCAGATATCCGGTCCGTCAGAACGCTGCGTTGGAACGGTCACCTCCTCAAGGACCTCGGCGTCAGACACGAGCGCCGTCATCGTTTTTGTTCCACCGATATCGATGGCAAGCACCGGCCTCGTCACGCGTCAATCTCCAACGCCAGTATGCGATCAAGCTCGTGGGCGGCGTCCCTGTCCAGCACAATGGTCGCATGGGCATGGCGTGCGAGCGCGGAGCCGGGAACGGCATCTGTTATTGGCCCTGCAAGGCTTGCCGCGACTGCGCCGGCCTTCTCGATGCCGGTCGCCAGAACAACGATTCTCCGCGATTCTAGAATAGTGCCGATTCCCATCGTGATGGCATGCGTGGGTTGGCGTGAGCCCGGCTCGAAATAGCGCGCATTGGCTTCCATCGTCGAGGCTGTCAGCGCAACCCGCCGGGTGCGGGTGTCATGCGGAGATCCCGGTTCGTTAAAGCCGATGTGGGCATTGCGGCCAAGGCCGAGAAACATCAGGTCGATGCCTCCACGCGCTGCAATCTGCGTTTCGTAGCACGTGGCCTCCGCGCTCGCATCCGCAGTTGAGCCGTCCGGAATATGGATATGTCTCTGCATGAAATCGATGTGCCGGAACAGGTTTTCACGCATGTAGAAGGCATAGGATGCAGTGTCGGTGCCCGAAATCCCAAGATACTCGTCAAGATTGAAGGCGTGGGCGCGATTGTAGCAACCACGGCCGTTCCGAAAGTCCTCAATCAGACGAGCGTACACCCTAAGTGGTGTTGCTCCCGTCGGCAAGCCGAGCGCGCTGTCCGGCTTTTCTTCGACTTGCCGGATCAGAATTTCCGCGACGATGGCAGAGGCTTCGTCGACTGTATCCTTGACGATGATTTCCATGGTTTTTCCGTTCAATTCAGGCGTTGTCCAGTCGCGGCGTCGAAAACGGACGCCTTCTCGGCCGCTATTTGTACCTTGATCGTCTGCCCAGGGGCGGTGCTCCCGGTTTCCAGCCTTGCCGTCGCCGTCTGTCCGTTGATCGATAAAGTGACGTTGTCCTCAGGGCCTGTCGACTCGACCAGGTCGACGATGGCGTCATGACCCTCCTCATCGTGACGGGCCAGCTTTATGTGTTCCGGCCGCAAACCAAGGATGACGTCTCCCGAAATGCCTTCGGAAAGTCCTGGGAGCGGAAGAGGCAGTTTCCAATCCTTTCCATCCGTGAAGATCACTGCAGTCCCATCCATAACAAGGCGGCCGCTGATAAACTGCATGGACGGCGAGCCGACGAACCGGGCCACAAAGGTGTTGGCCGGTTTGTGATAGATCTCATAGGGCGAGCCGATCTGTTGAATATCGCCCTTGTTCATCACGACAATTCTGGTCGCTAGCGTCATGGCTTCGATCTGGTCGTGGGTCACATAGACCATTGTCTTTCCGACGCGCTCGTGCAGTCTCTTGATCTCGGCGCGTGTCTCGACGCGCAACGTCGCATCGAGATTCGACAGCGGCTCGTCAAAGAGGAAAATCTTCGGGTCGCGCACAAGAGCCCGTCCGATGGCAACACGCTGGCGCTGGCCACCGGAAAGCTCGCGCGGCTTCCGCTCGAGAAGCGGTTCAATTTGCAAGAGGCGTGCGACCTCCGACACCCTTTGCGAAATTGTCTCACGCGAGAGTTTGCGCATCCGCAGCGGAAAGCCGATGTTCTGCGCAACCGTCATGTTCGGGTAGAGCGCATAGGATTGGAACACCATTGCGACATCGCGCTCCCGCGTCGGGATGTGTGTCACTGGTCGACCCTCGATCACGATTTCTCCAGCGTCGATCGGATGCAGACCCGCGATCGCATGCAGCAGGGTGGATTTCCCGCAGCCGGAGGGGCCGAGAAGGACGACGAATTCGCCTTCATCGACCTCGACATCAATCCCTTTCAGCACCGAGATCGGGCCATAGGATTTTGTGATTTTCCGTAGGGAAAGCGACTGCTTGCTGGCCTGGATCATGCCGGTCATCCTTTTATACTTCCGAGTGACATGCCACGTACGACCTGGCCTTGAACCAACATGCCGAGAACGAGCATCGGCAGCATGACAAGTGTTGCGGCTGCCGTCAGCGGTCCCCACTGCACCCCCTGAAAAGTCAGGAACGAGGTGATACTGACGGGCAGTGTCTGGGTGTCCCGCCCGGTCAGGACGAGGGCGATGAAGAACTCATTCCAGGTAAACAGCACACACAGGATCATCGTCGCGACGATGCCGCCCTTGGCAACCGGCAGGAACACGTTCCAGAAGATCGTCAGTTCGCGCGCGCCGTCCACTTTTGCCGCGTCGCGCAGCTCCTTCGGTATGTCCTCGAAGAAGGTGATGAGCAGCGATATGGCAAAGGGCACATTGATGAAGGCGTAGACCGCAATGATCACCCAGTGATTGTTGAGCAATTTCAACTGCGCGGCTAGAAAGTACGTGGGAATGATGAAGATCAGGGGTGGTGCTATCCTGAGGCTCAGCACGAACTTTTCATTGCTGCGGCGCACCGGTTCTTCCTGTGCCACGAGCCCATAGGCGACAAGCGCACCGATCGCGACCGATATGGCGCTTGCCGTAATGGAGATAAGGACGCTGTTCATGAAGGCGCGAATGAAGACGCCATTGTTGAGAACGCGTTGGTAGTTCTCCCAGGTCGGTTCGAAGAACCAAATCGGGGGGATCGCAAAGGCGTCCTTCGTCGTCTTTACCGATGTGACGACAACCCAGTAGAGCGGAAACAGCACGACCACGATGAGAACGAGGATGGCGATATAGAAGGCCATTTTGCGCATCATACGGCTCCCCGTGCTTGAGCCTTGAAGGCAAGGTTGTACAGCAACAGCAGCGCGACATTGGTGAAGATCGTCAACACCATGGCAACGGTCAGGGCGTAGGAAATGTCGAAATTGGTGAATGCTGAAATATAACCGTAGAGATTGAGTGTTTCCGTCGATAGCGCTGGCCCGCCGCGGGTCATGATGTAGAAAATGTCAAAGGTCTTCACACTGTCGATGGCGCGGATGAGGGCGACGACAAGAAGCGCACGGTGAAGCGCTGGCAAGGTGATGTGCCAGAGAACCTGCCACTCCCGAGCGCCGTCGACACGCGCGGCGTTTTGCGGGTCGCCCGGCAGCGCTTCCAGGGACGCCATCGTCAAGAGCACGACAAAGGGTGTCCATTGCCAGATGTCGGCAATCATCACTGAGAACAGGGCGACGTTTGGATTGCCAAGCCAATCGACCGGACCGAGATGAAGCAGGGACAGGAGGTAGTTCGCCATACCGCTCGACGGGTCGAACATGAAACGCCATGTCAGCCCGACGACGATGGGCGTCATGACGATGGGCACGAGCATGGTAGCTCGCGCGATCCTCTTGCCATGGAATTCCCGGTCGAGCAGCAAGGCGACGAATAGGCCGATGATCAGTTCAATGGTCGTGGCCAGCACCGTGAAGAGGACCGTGCGCCAGAGAGCATTGAGGCCGCGTGGGTCGAGCAGAAGCCGCAAGTAGTTGTCCAGCCCGATGAACTGTTCCTGCCCTGGCCGCATCAGACTGATATTGTGCAATGTCAGCCACACGACATAGATCGTGATGACCACCGAGACCGCGCCGAAAAAGGCAATCACCGGCTGATAGAAAAGCTTTGTCGCGTCGTTGAGCATAATGATCCCCGCAGTGTAGCCACGTCCGGAAATCCGGACGTGGCGCCCGTTTGTTAGCGGGCGAGTGCTGCGTCGTTGGCCGTGTTGGCTTCCGCCAGTGCGTCCTTTGCCGAAGCGGTGCCGGCGAGCGCCTTGGATACGGCAATACCAGCATTGTTGATGATTTCGTTCGCAGCCGTGACCGTCGGCAGATATTGCGGATTGCCCTGGTTGATCGAAGCCAACATCGCTTCCTTGAAGGCTCCGTAGCGCTTGTTAAATTCATCCGAATTCAACGCAGCTTCAGACGTGACACCAGAGTTGGGCGCGATGCTAAACGACTTGATTTGCTGCTCTTTCGCCGTTGCCCACGACGCAAACAGCCATGCCGCTTCCTTCTGGGCGGAGGCCGACGTGATATAAAGGCTGTGCACAGCGAGGGACGATGAGCCACCCTTCAATGCGTCGGTCTGTTTGGGAACCGGCACGTAGCCAACCTTGCCGACCACTGATGACACAGCCGAGTCCTCGTTGAATGCTCCGTTGACCGTTGCATCCATTGTCATACCGGCCTTGCCCTGCTGGAAGAGAACGTGATTTTCTTCCCAACCGAAATTGGCAGCGCCGACAGGACCGTAGTCGCGCAGGATTTTTGCAAAAGCATCGAGCGAGGCGGCGGCCTCCGGCGTTCCCAGGGCCGACTTTCCATCCTTGGTGAGGAATTCGCCGCCGTAACCCCACAGCCAGCCTGCCCAGACATAGACGTTCTGGATACCTTGGGCGCCACGCATCGTAATGCCTGCGATTTCGCCGTTGGACTTTTCCTTGATGGTCTTTGCCGCGCTGATAACCTCGTCAAAAGTCTTCGGCGGGGTGAGGCCGTATTGCTCGAACAAATCCTTGCGATACATCAGGAACGTGCTCTCGCCATAAACCGGCAGGCCGTAGAGTTTGCCGTCGACAATATTCGTGTTGAGGTAGCCGGGCACGAAATCGGCGCGGTCGAGATATTTGGGCAGCTTTTTCGCAAGATCGTCGAGTGGATCGATATATCCGGCCTTAACGAAGCCCGGAATATAGATAATGTTGTTCTGGACGACATCATAGCGGCCAGAGCCGGACGAGAATTCCAGGAGCATCTTGGCGGTGATGTCGGATTCCGGGATGACCTCGAGTTCCACTTCGATGCCGGTTTCCTTGGTGAATTCCGGCAACAGCTTTTGGATGCCATCGGTGGTCGGGTGACCTTCCATCAGAACCGCAATATGTGTTCCTGCATATGGCTGATTGGCGTTCTGTGCGATCGCCGGCAGGGCCGAAGAGGTCGCAAGTGCGAGCGTGAGTGCAAGTAGTTGGCGTCGTTTCATGTCATTCCCCTTTTTTTGAACTATCCATGCGTTGCGTTGAATTGCTTGATCGATGATGCGCTAGAGTCTCTCCACCTCGCCGCTTTCCGCCGAGCGGATGAGGGCTCGGGTCAATTCCAACGAGCGAATGGCTTCTTCGCCGCTGGCCACCTGAGAGGGGCCGCCGTCGAGCCATTCGAGAACGCTGGCAAGCTGGAGCTTGAGGTCGCCGCCAACCCGATTTTCGACGATCGGCCAATGCTGGGTGTCGATCTCGCGGGATGTCTGGTTGTCTGCGAAATAGAGGCCGCTATCGCCGCACTGCACTTCGAATGAACCCTCGGTGCCGATGAGTTCCATGCGTGCGTCGATCATGTGGCGAGCGCCGGCAGGCAATGACCAGGCGCTTTCAAACGTCACGACGGTCCCGCCCGAGAAGCGTACGACCGCTGCGATCGTATCCTGCGTGCCGAGCGATCCGAGGAGAATGTCGGTCTGCTGGGCGTAGACGGAAACCGGAGTCTGATCCTCGAGCATCCAAAGCACCATGTCGACATCATGCACTGTGACATGCAGTGCTAGCGGCAAGGTGCCGCCGTAGCGCTTGGGGCCTTCGGTGCGGGCGCTGTTGCGGCGGGCATAGATGTGAATAGGCGTGCCGATCTTGCCCGACGTAATCAGCTCGCGCGCCTTGTAGTAGCGCGGGTCGAACCGAAGCAGATAGCCGACCCCGAGCTTGACGCCCGCCGCCTCACACGCCGCGACGATCTTGGCTGCGTCTTCCATGGTCGAGGCGATCGGCTTTTCAACGAAGAGATTTATGCCCTTTGCCGCAATGGCGAGCGCCGGATCGAGATGAAGGTGATCCGGGGTGCAGATACTGACCAGATCAAGCTCTTCGGCAGCCAGCAGTTCCTGATGGGAGCTGTAGGCTTTGACGTTGCCGCGCAACTCACCTGCCAGCGCAGCGGCGCGTCCGATGTCGCTATCGACGACGGCGACGAGTTCAGCACGGGGTTCGTTTGCGAAAATCGAAGCGTGCATCGAACCCATGAAGCCGGCTCCAATCACGGCAACGCGAAATTTCCTTGTCATCTGTTTTCTCCATTGAATTCAGGTGTTTGCCGTGCACCGGCCACAGCATCCGCAAACCGTCGTGTGATCACATCCGGACGGGTGATGGCAGAACCGACCACGACAAACGCTGCACCATATTCGATCGCTCTGCGTGCATCGGTTGGTTCCCAGATCCGGCCCTCGGCCACGAACGGGATGCCTGCACGGAAAAGATCTTCCATCAGCTTAAAATCCGGCGCCTCGCTCTGTGGCGAATAGGGCGTATATCCAGACAGGGTCGTGCCTGCGAAATCAGCACCTAGGGCAACCGCTGCCCGCCCTTCGTCCAAGGTGCTGATATCAGCCATGGCGATCCGGCCCGCCTGATGCACCGCCTCGACAAGGGCAGCGACGCTGCAGGGTCTTGGTCTCGCAGTGGCGTCAAACGCCACAATGTCTGCGCCCGCCTCGCAAAGCTGGCGAACGTCCTCCAGCGTCGGTGTGATGTAAATCTCTGAATCCGGATGCTCGATCTTGGTAATGCCGATGACGGGGACGCTGACGGCATTTCGCACGGCGGACACATTTGCGACGCCCTCGATACGAACCGCCTTCGCGCCGCCCAACACCGCCGCCTTGGCAAGTGCCACAATGTGATCTGTCGGCTGCAAGGGGCTGCCGTCAGCCGCTTGACAGGAAACGGCAAGTGTTCCGCGCAAGGCTTCAAGGATGCTCAAGTTCCAATACCCTTCGTCTCAAATTCGAGGTCACGGTATCATAGTGAAATAAACCGTCAAGAAATTATTTATGATGAAAATTTCCGCCAAGACGTGAGAGCAAAAAATCAACCCGGCGAAAAGGGCGCTCGCAGGGGTCTTAAACGTTACGGTCGGTAACGCTTTGGGCGGTGTCGAGAATGGTAATAAGGCGGTCCGGCTCAGCCATCGTCATATAGGACGCCAGAGCATCGACAATCAGTAACTGGCTGATCTTCGAGGGAAAGGCGCCCCCCGTAAGCGGTGTCTCCGGCCAGGATGCCAACAGCACATGCGTGCACGTGGCTGCCAGCGGGCTTTTCGATCGATTGGTGATCCCGATCACGCGTGCGCCCCTCGCATGCGCAAGCTCGGCAATCTTGACCGTATCAAGGGTCGAGCCCGAACTTGAAATCAGGAAATAGACATCAGCGGGATTCGAGGTGGCAGCAGCCATAGTTGCCAGATGCGCGTCGCGGGCGATATGGGAATGCACACCCAGGCGTGCGAGCTTATATTCCAGATATTGCGCTGTGATCGCCGAAGCGGCGACGCCAAAAATCTCGATGTGTTTTGCCTGCAGCAATTCCTGGGCAACGGCTTGTATTATGCTACGGTCGAGCAGCCGCTCCGTTTCATCGAGGGCCGTTCTTGCGGTCTCCACAAGGTTCTGAACCGGATCTCCCGTTGATATCGGGACGCTGGTTTGGCTCTGTGTCGCCAACTCCTGCGCCAAAGCCAGCTTGAAATTCTGGAACCCGGTGAATCCCAGCTCACGGCAGAACCGCATCACGCTGGCTTCCGAGGATTGCGCGTCTTCTGCAAGCTCGGTGATACTTTTGTAAAGTACCGCCTGCGGGTCTTCCAACGTGTAATCTGCGACACGCTGTAGCGCGCGCGTCATGTTCGGAGCGCGTGAGCGAATACTCGCAACGAGAGCCATATGCGGTGTCGGATTCACGTGATGTCCTCAAAAATGTTCTCCGACCCAGGGGGATGGGCCGGAAAATATGCGGTCGCATGCCATTACGCCATCACGATCACCGTTTATCCACCCTGCTCTCGCAAGAAAACTCGCGGAGCGAAAGCCGCTATAGAGTGTTGCAAGATGTTCACTTGCGATTTTCACGACGGGTGAGCCGGCTTCATGTGTTCGGCAATACGGCGTGCCGTTTTCGATGGAGAGCGATAGCGTCTCGACCTGATCGCCCTTCATTATCTCCAACGTGACCTGCTCGGTCACTGAGCTGTAGCCACGCGCCAGAAGCGCGTCCGTTGCGGAAAGGACCCGCATCAGAAACTCCTCCTGGTGGACGAGACGCCATCCCTTGTCCGGCATCGCGAAAACCAACTTGTCCTGCGCCGAACCGTGCCACCGCACCCGCGGGTATACGGTCGAGAATGTCCCCAAAAACCGCAATATGCACCGAGCCGCCCGTCCGGACAGCGCCGCCCAATCCCGGATGATCATACATTCGGGATTGCTCGTATCGATGATCACATACGCAGCGTCCTCGTCGAAGACGTAAATGGATGTCGGGGGATCCGGCCATGTCAAAAGAAGGGACCATTGTGCCGCACTACGCTGCAGATTGCCTGCCTCCACCACGCATTGTCGCTCATGGATAGAGGCTAAGGTCGGCAGCGCGGCAGGCATCGTCAACTGACGGCAATGGTACTTTTCCTTGATTTTATAAAGCTCTGACGTTTCCGCTTCGTAGACAATTTCCGATCCGGCCAATTCATATCCGCCTCTTCGATAGACGGGGCGGGTTGATGCAAACAAGGTTGTGAGAAAAGCGCCTCTGCTGGCAGCGATCGCACCTGCATCCTCCAGGATGGCATCTGCGAGACCCAGGCCGCGGTATTCGGGTAGAATGGCCACATGTGCAATGTTGCATGCCGGCACGGCTCTGCCACCGAACCAGTGCCCGGTGGCGATGAGAACGAAGACCGCCGCCGGCCTATCCTCATGGTCGACGATATAGAAATTTTCGAGGCCCACCTTGCCCACGTAGGCCTCAGTCTGTTGCGCTGAAAACCCGAAGGACGTTGCATAGGCCTTTGCGATGAAATCCGCATCCTGTGTTACTGCAATACGTGACGTCATGGTGCGCCTTGATGATAATTGCCAGAAAAATTCCAACTCTGAAAAATATTTTTATACGAGTGATGCGCAGCTGTCGAGGGCCGCCAACCTACCGGCTCGGTCATTTCCCGGAACGCCGACTAGGCGGCGGTGACAATTGCGGCAAGTTGCGAAGAGCAGTGGCGCGCACAAGCCTAAATCGGATGAGCTTTCGAAAAGGATGAGCGCCCGCCCGTCTCTCCGACGTGCAGGCGCTCTGATTGAGCAGCGGGCCGCCACCGTCGGCCCGCTGCCGGTCGTCAATGCCGGTTGGTGACGACGACCGGAATCAGTAGGTCGCCCCAGTGGCCGTCGCCGCCGTGATGACGGGCCGAGCGCACCAGTTCGACCGAGACGCCGGCCTCGACGGCTTTCATGACCGATTGGTTCAGCCGATGCAGGTCGTTGGCGAGCATGCGGATCGTCGTCTGCTGATCCTCGCTCATGCTGCTTGCCTGCTCCTCGGCCCGTTCCCTGACGCGTGTAATGGATGCCATGATCTTCTCCTCCTCTTCGGGTTATTCCGCAGCCGGTTTGAACTGCGCATGTTCGGTCGAGCCGTGCATCGCCGTCGTCGAAGATCGGCCGCCGGTGATGGCGAGCGACACGGCGTCGAAATAGCCGGTGCCGACCTCGCGCTGGTGTTTGGTCGCGGTATAGCCATTGGCCTCGGCGGCGAATTCCGCCTGCTGCAGCTCGGAATAGGCCGACATCTGCCGCTGCCGGTAGCCGCGCGCCAGTTCGTACATGCCGTAGTTCAGCTGGTGGAAGCCGGCGAGCGTGATGAACTGGAACTTGTAGCCCATCGCGCCGAGTTCGCGCTGGAACCGTGCAATCGTCGCCTCGTCGAGATTCTTCTTCCAGTTGAAGGAAGGTGAGCAATTATAGGCGAGCAGCTTGCCAGGATGGACCCTGTGCACGCCTTCGGCAAAGCGCCGCGCCTGATCGAGGTCCGGCTTCGAGGTTTCGCACCAGATGAGATCGCAATGCGGCGCATAGGCCACGGCACGCGCGATGCAGGGCTCGATGCCGTTTCGCACCTGATAGAAACCTTCGACCGTGCGGCCGGCATCATAGTCGACGAAGGGCTGGTCGCGCTCGTCGATGTCCGACGTCAAGAGCTTTGCCGCTTCCGCGTCGGTGCGGGCGATGACCAGCGTCGCAACCCCCATGACGTCGGCGGCAAGCCGCGCAGCATCGAGATTGCGGATATGGGCGGCCGTCGGGATCAGCACTTTGCCGCCGAGATGGCCGCATTTCTTCTCCGAAGCGAGCTGGTCCTCGAAGTGAACGCCCGCAGCACCCGCCTCGATATAGGCCTTCATGATTTCGAAGGCGTTGAGCGGTCCGCCGAAGCCTGCTTCCGCATCGGCAACGATCGGCGCAAACCAGGTCTCGACGGAAAGTCCCTGGGCTTCCGCGGTCTCGATCTGATCGGCGCGCTGCAGCGTGCGGTTGATGCGTTTGGCCAGTTCCGGACCGGCATTGGCCGGATAGAGTGACTGGTCGGGATACATCGCCGATGCCGTATTGGCGTCGGCCGCCACCTGCCAGCCGGAGAGATAGATTGCCTTCAGTCCGGCGCGCACCATCTGCATGGCCTGGTTGCCGGAAAGTGCGCCGAGCGCATTGACGAAATCCTCCTGGTGAATGAGCTGCCACAACCGGTCCGCCCCCATTTCGGCCAGCGTATGGCGCAGCGCCACCGAGCCTCTGAGCCGCCGCACGTCATCGGCCGAGTACGGCCTCTCGATGCCATCGAAACGGCGTGCTGATGCGTTTGGAACAAGCTTGTAAAAATCCGTCATGCTGCTCTCCTCACTAAAAAGCCTGACAAAGGTGCCGCGTGACAAGATTGACAATATCAGCCGGTATGACCAGAAAAACCTTTGATTTCCTGCTCAGAAAGAGGTTAAGATGACGAGGATTGACAGAGCGGCGCTGTGAATTTGTAAAATTTTGTAAATACAGCGCTCCTTCCTTGTCAAAGGGTGTGACATGGCGGAACGAAAGATATTCGCAGGCCCGAAAGTCAGGCGCATCCGCAATGCGCTGGCGCTGACACAGACCGCCATGGCCGAGGCGCTTGAAATATCGCCTTCCTACCTGAACCTGATCGAGCGCAACCAGCGGCCGCTGACGGTGCAGCTCCTTCTCAAGCTTGCAAGCGTCTATAGGGTCGATCTGGAGGAGTTGCGGGGGCAGACCGGCGGCAGTCTCGACCAGCTCAAGGAGATCTTTGCCGATCCGCTGCTGTCGGGCGAGTTGCCGGGTGATCAGGAACTGGTGGAGGTGGCCGAGGCAGCACCCAATGCCGCGAGCGGCATGATCAAGCTCTACCGCGCCTATCGTGAGCAGGCGGCAAGGCTGTCCGATCTGACGGTGCTGATGGCCGCCGAAGGGCATGCGCCGGTCGCCGCCGGCCGGTTGCCGCTGGATGAGGTGCGCGAGGCGCTGGAGCGCAGGTCCGGCTATTTCGGACGGATCGAGACGGCGGCGGAAGCCTTTGCCGCAACGCTCCCCTGGGGCGTCGATCTTGTCGCCGGGCTGAAGGATTGGCTGCGCTCCGAGCGCGGCATCGCGGTGCGTGTCCTGCCCGTCCATGTGATGCCGGATCTGCGCCGCCGTTTCGATCGCCATTCGATGCGGCTTTTCATCTCGGAGCGTCTGTCACAGGCCGACCGTGCGCATGAAATCGCCATCGAGGCCGCGACTCTCGCTTTGCTGCCGGCAATCGATGCCGAGCTCGCCGATCTCCCGCTCTCCTCCGCCGAGGCGCGCCGCATCGCCCGCTTCGAGCTTGCCCGCCTCGCCGCGCTGGCGCTCACAATGCCCTATGAAGCTTTTCTGTCGGCGGCCAAGGCAACGCGCTACGATATCGATATTCTGCGTGCGCGCTTCGGCGTCTCCTTCGGCCACGCCGCTGCGCGCCTTGCCATGCTGCAGCGGCCCGGGGCGGCCGCCATTCCCTTCTTCCTGATCGAGATCGATGCCGCTGGCCACCGGCTGCGCAGGGCAGGCTCCCAGGGTTTTCCGCAGGCCCGTTTCGGCGGCGGCTGTCCGAAGCTCAATATCCACGCCGCTTTCCTGCAACCGGGCCAGATCCTCGCCGAAACGGTCGTCATGCCGGACGGGGCATCCTTCCTGACGGTCGCCCGCACCTTGGAGGGACCGAGCGTCGAATTCGGCGAAAGGGTAAGGCGCACCGCGATCCTGATCGGCTGCGACGCCGCCCTTGGCGAGGGTGTGGTCTATGGGCAGGCGATGGCGCTCGATCCGGTCACGATCGGTCCGGCCTGTCGCCTTTGCGAGCGGCGCGGCTGCCTTTCCCGGGCCGAGCCGCCGGTGACGAGACCGCTCGGGCTCGACGAGATGGTGGCGGGGCTCAGCGCCTTCGATTTCCAGTGATTGTGAAATCGTTGAGGGCGCGGGATTTTGCGCTTGTGGGCTGTGAAATTCCTTCTTAGTCTGCGTGGAAAACCAGAGGGAAAAGATGTCCGGGGGTGCGGAATCTTTGAACAAACAGGAGAAGTCATGAGGTCAACCATCCTATGCGTGACGGCCGCCGCCGTTACCGCACTCCTTGCTGCCGTGCCGGCCTTTGCGCAGGAGCGTGTGGTCAACGTCTACAACTGGTCGGATTATATCGACAGTTCCATTCTCGAGGATTTCACCAAGGAAACCGGCATCAAGGTCGTCTACGACACCTTCGATTCCAACGAGACGCTGGAAACCAAGCTCTTGGCCGGTGGTTCGGGGTATGACGTCGTCGTCCCCACGGTATCCTTCATGCAGCGCCAGATCGCCGCCGGCGTCTACCAGAAGCTCGACAAGTCGAAGCTGCCGAACCTGGTCAACATGTGGGATGTCATCATGAAGGGCGTGGCGTCCTTCGACCCCGGCAATGAATACAGCGTCGACTACATGTGGGGCACGACGGGCATTGGCTATAATGTCGACAAGGTCAAGGCTGCCCTCGGCACCGACGAGAAGCCCAATTGGGACGCGTTGTTCGATCCGGCGAAAGCGGCGAAACTCAAGGACTGCGGCATCTATATGCTGGATTCTCCAACCGACGTCGTGCCCTCGGTACTCGCCTATCTCGGGCTCAATCCGAACAGCACCGATCCCGCCGATCTCAAGAAGGCGCAGGAGGTTCTCACGGCCGTCCGTCCCTTCGTCCGCAAGTTCCATTCGTCCGAATATATCAGCGCGTTGGCGAACGGCGATATCTGCATCGCGCTCGGTTATTCCGGCGACATGTTCCAGGCCCGCGACCGTGCCGCGGAAGCCAATGCCGGCGTAAAGGTCGATTATTCGGTCCCGTCGCAGGGCGCTCAGATCTTCTTTGACGTCTTCGGCATTCCGAAGGATGCACCGCATGTCGCCGAAGCCCATGAATTCATCAACTACATGATGAAGCCGGAAGTGATCGCCAAGGCCTCGAACTTCGTCTTCTACGCCAACGGCAACAAGGCCTCGCAGCAGTTCCTCGACAAGGAGGTCCTCGACGATACGGCGATCTACCCGACGCCGGAGGTAATGGCGAAACTCTTCACCGTTCCGCCGCTCGATCCGAAGACGCAGCGGATCGTGACGCGGCTATGGACCACCGTGGTCACCGGCCAATGATAGAATAACGGCCCGGACGGAAACGTCCGGGCCTTTTTTGACGATTCCGGTCGGGTGAAGCCGGGAACAAAAGCCGAGAACAAAAGAAAATAATGTATTTTCGGGGAACAATATGAAGTCTCTAGGCAATATTCGCCGCTCTTTCGCACCTTGGACCGATCCGTCCGCCAAGCCCTTTATTTCAATCAAGAACGTCACCAAGCGTTTCGGTGATTTCACCGCCGTCGATAACCTGTCGCTCGATATTTATCACCGCGAGTTCTTCGCGCTGCTCGGCGCTTCCGGCTGCGGCAAGTCGACGCTTCTGCGCATGCTCGCCGGCTTCGAGCAGCCGACCTCGGGCGAAATCGTGCTCGACGGCACCGACATGGCCGGCACGCCGCCCTATCGGCGCCCCGTCAACATGATGTTCCAGTCCTATGCGCTTTTCCCGCACATGACGGTCGAGAAGAACATCGCCTTCGGCCTGAAACAGGACGGCATGGCGAAGGACGAGATGACCGACCGCGTCTTGCAGATGTTGAAGCTCGTCAAGCTGGAGCAATTTGCCTCCCGCAAGCCGAACCAGCTTTCCGGCGGCCAGCGCCAGCGCGTGGCGCTGGCCCGCTCGCTCGCCAAGCGCCCGAAGGTGCTGCTGCTCGACGAACCGCTCGGCGCGCTCGACAAGAAGCTGCGCGAGGAAACCCAGTTCGAGCTGATGGACCTGCAGCAGAATCTCGGCCTCACCTTCGTCGTCGTCACCCACGACCAGGAAGAGGCGATGACCATGGCCGACCGTATCGCCGTCATGAGCCACGGCAAGGTCGTGCAGGTGGCGACGCCGGCCGAAATCTACGAGGCGCCGAATTGCCGCTTCGTCGCCGATTTCATCGGCGATGTGAACATTTTCGACGGCAAGGTCGCCTCATCGGGCAACGGCACCGTCGAGATATCAATCGACAGCGGCTTCAGCGTGCGGGTCGCTGCCGCCGAGACGCCCTCCGCAGGCAGCGCCGTCGGCTTCGCCATCCGGCCGGAAAAGATGCGGGTCGGGCGCACAGCGCCCGCCAACGCCTCCGTCAACGCCGCCAGAGGCGAACTCTGGGATATCGCCTATCTCGGCGACATGACCGTCTTCCATGTGAAATTGCAAAGCGGCAACGTCGTCAAGGCCTCGTCCCTCAATGCGCAGCGCTCCGTCGACGACCCCTTCACCTACGATCAGGAAGTCTGGGTCTCCTTCGACGAGAATGCCGGCGTCCTGCTGAAGGATTGACATCATGGGCAAGTTCACGTCCGGCCTCTACAATCGCCTCGTCATCGTCATCCCTTACGCCTGGCTGCTGCTCTTCTTCCTGGCGCCCTTCTTCATCGTCTTCCGCATTTCGATGTCGACGACGGCGATCGCTATGCCGCCCTATGAGCCTGTCTTTTCCTTCGCCGACGGCTGGGCCGGCCTCTTAAGCAAGATCGGCGAATTCTCCCTCGACAATTACACCTACCTCACCGACGACCCGCTCTATTTCAACGCCTATGTGTCGAGCGTGGTGATCGCCGCGATCTCCACCTTCCTGACGCTGCTGATCGCCTATCCGATCGCCTACGGCATGGCGCAGGCGCCACGTGGCCTGCGGCCGACGCTGGTGATGCTCGTCATCCTGCCCTTCTGGACGAGCTTCCTGATCCGCGTCTACGCCTGGATCGCCATCCTCAAGCCGGAGGGGCTGTTCAACCAGCTGCTGCTGTCGCTGCACCTCATCGACACGCCGCTGATCATCCTCAACACCAATACCGCCGTCTACATCGGCATCGTCTATTCCTATCTGCCCTTCATGGTGCTGCCGCTTTACTCGGCGCTGGAGAAGATGGACGGCACGCTGATCGAAGCCGCACAGGATCTCGGCTGCCCGCCGATCACCGCCTTCTGGCGCGTCACCTTCCCGCTGTCGATCCCCGGCGTGGTGGCCGGCTGCATGCTGGTCTTCATCCCGGCCGTCGGCGAATTCGTCATCCCCGATCTGCTCGGCGGGTCGCAGACGCTGATGATCGGCAAGACACTGTGGAACGAGTTCAATTCCAATCGCGACTGGCCGGTGTCCTCGGCGGTGGCAACCATCCTGTTGCTGATCCTGGTCATCCCGATTGTCTTCTTCCAGAATGTCCAGGCCAAAGCCGAAGAGCGGGGGAAATAAACCATGCTGAAATGGACCCGCTTCAACATCGTCTCCGTCACGCTCGGCTTCGCCTTCCTCTATCTGCCGATCGTGCTTCTGGTGATTTTTTCCTTCAACGAATCCAAACTCGTGACCGTCTGGGGCGGCTTCTCGACGAAATGGTATGTCTCGTTGATGAGCAATCAGGCCTTGCTCGACGCTGCCTGGGTGACGCTGCGCGTCGGGCTGCTGTCGGCGACGTTGGCAACCATCCTCGGCACGATGGCGGCGCTGACATTGGTGCGCTACACCCGCTTTCGCGGCCGCATGCTGTTTTCGGGCATGGTCTATGCCCCGCTCGTCATGCCGGAGGTCATCACCGGCCTGTCATTGCTGCTGCTCTTTGTGGCGATCGGTCTCGACCGTGGTTTCTGGACGATCACGCTCGCGCATACGACGCTGACCATGTGCTTCGTCGCCGTCGTCGTGCAGTCGCGCCTGCTGAGTTTCGATCATTCGATCGAGGAAGCGGCCCAGGATCTCGGCGCGCCGCCGGTGCGCACTTTCTTCGAGATCACCCTGCCGATCATCGCGCCCGCCGTGCTCTCCGGCTGGATCCTGGCCTTCACCCTGTCACTTGACGATCTGGTGATTGCGAGCTTCACCTCGGGGCCTGGCGCCACCACGCTGCCGATGAGGATCTACAGCCAGGTCCGCCTTGGCGTGACGCCCGAGATCAATGCGGTGTGCACGATCCTGATCGGCGTCGTCGCCTTCGGCGTCATCTGCGCCTCAATCGTCACCAAGCGCCGCGAAACGCAGCGACAGAGGGACGAGCGCGCCGCTGCGGCCGGTGCGTGAGGTCTAAAGCGCGTGCTCCTCGAGCTTTATGTCTCTATTTTACGCATGTCGCGCAAAACCGCTGCACACTTTTGCGCGACATGCTTCATTGCGCGTGGGGTGTATTGCCGAATAGCGGAACCGGTGAGATCACCGGGTTCGGCCATGAACCGCCGACGAAGAACGGCAGAAGCGGCAGCTCCGCCGCCTTGGCCGGATCGGTTGCCTCCAGCGATCCGGAAAGCGCCAGCCCGTTCGACTGATAGGTGATGACGCCGGAAAGTGTCAGCGTCTGTGTGGCGCCGGCGATATGGGCGTCGTGCATCTCGGCGGTGCCGTTGGCGAAATCGGCCTGAAGGTTCAGCTGGTTGAAGGCGAAGGCGCCGCCTGCTGCCGCGCTCAGCGGAAAGAACGGCTTTTCGGCCGCCTGTGTCCGGAGTGCTGCGGCATCGATGCCCGGAATCGTACCTTCCCCCGTCCAGAAACGCAGCTTGCCGGTGACGTCGGCAAGACCGGT
The DNA here is from genome assembly GCF_012349115.1 of Rhizobium ruizarguesonis. Classification (GTDB taxonomy): domain Bacteria; phylum Pseudomonadota; class Alphaproteobacteria; order Rhizobiales; family Rhizobiaceae; genus Rhizobium; species Rhizobium ruizarguesonis. Next base: position 148,109 of record NZ_PQIG01000144.1, on the reverse strand, counting down.
CGTCCAGATCGCCTTCGGCGACTGCAGGTCGAGATCGAGTGATCCTGTCGCAAGCGGCAGCGGACCCTTCAGCTGCAGGCGCTCGACAAGGGCTGCGAAGTCGGCATTGCGGATCGACAGCTGTAGCTTGCCGCCGCCATCGAAGTCGCGCTGCGTCGCTTCCAGATGCGCGGTCATCTCGCCGCCTTCGAACTGGCTGTCGCCAATATCGAATTTCGCTTCGCCGCCGGCAACGATCACGCTGGCGCCGACGTCGGAAAGTTCGAAGAGACCCATCTGCGCGCGCCGCGCCGAAAGCCTGACGTCGAGGTCGAGCGCCTGCAGCGGCCCGCCTATGCCAGCGGAGATTTCCTCCGCCTCGCCGGCGGCGAGCCTGAGCGCGAAGGCGTCGAGGAAGGGCTTGAGGTTCATCTGGTCGAAGGCGAGCGTGCCGCCGATCTTCGGGCGTTTGCCGGGTTGGGTGAAAAGGTCCATCACCCCGGTGGCACTCGCTTCGTTCAGCGAGAGACTGAGATTGTTGAAGCGCAGCCCGTTGCCCGACGACATGATGTCGGATTCCAGCGAAGCGCTCTTCAACGTTGCGATGCCCGGGATCGATTTGCCCGACCACGTCAGCAGCGCGGACACATCGGGAATGCTGGCGGTGATATTGCCGGAAAGGGCCGAAAGGCTGGCGATGCTAGCAATCCCCTGGAAGTGCGCGGTCAGCAGGTTTGATGTGAGCGACGTCCGGGTTTCGGCATTCCCGCCGGCAAAGGCGAGCAGCGGCTGGCGCGAGGCGAAATCGACCTTCAGGTCCTCGCCGTTGATGCGGGCGATGACGACCGCCGAGATCGCGCCGGATAGCCTCGGCCAGGCGATATCTGCGGTGACGCTCTCGAAATGATAGGTCTTGGCGGACTTGATGTCGGTGACCACAAGCGTGCCGTCCTCGACCGTCACTGCGCCGATCTCGGCATCGAGATCCGGAGCGAGCACCTCAGCTCCGTTTTCGGAGCGCACGCCGCTGATCGCGCGTGCGAGCAGGCCGGCATAACTCCAGTCGATCAGCCCTTTCTCGTCGCGCGTCAGCGCCAGGTTGGGGCGCACCAAATGGAATTCGTGGAAGCTTGTCCGGCCTCGCAACGCATCGATGAGGCTGAAATCGGCCGACAGGCTTTCAATGCTGCCGAGCATCTTGTCGCCGCTTTCGCGCGGCTGGCGGATGGTGATCTGGTTCAGCGTGATGCGCGGTGTCGGCCAGAATTCGAGAACCGGACTGCCCTTGATCTCGGCATGGTAGCCCGTCCATTTCGACAGTGCGTCCTCGATGCCGGAGCGCACGAAGCCGGTCGAGATGAGATAGGGTGCGGCCACCCTGAGCGCCACGAAAAGCGCGAGCGCGATCAGCAGGAATACCGTCGACAGGCGGGCGAAGGCCGGAAGCCAGCGCGAAACGGGTCCGATCTTCCTGCGCCACCTGCGATGTCTTGACGTGCTCATGATCTCCGCCGGCAAATTCAGCCGGTCATCCCGTTATGCGCTGATTTCGCCGGATATAGGAAATATCAGGCATATGCAAATCCCGACAGCGCCGCGCGTCTTTTCAGACGCGCAAAGGACGCTGTAGCACTTTCAATTAAATAGTTGGAGCATGATGTCGTCCGAAAACCGCTCACACTTTTCGGCATCATGCTCCAGGCGACGGATCGCGTCGGTTCCGCGCTTTATAATGCAATGCAGCATGATATAAGGACGGCATTGGGGAGGAGGATTGAATGCAGGATAACAGACCACTTTGGGTGCCCTCGCAGGATGCCATTGCAAAGAGCCCGATCCATGCCTTCATGGAACGCTGCAATGCCGATTTCGGGCTTTCTCTTTCTGGCTTTGAGGACCTGCATGCATGGTCGGTGGCCGAGCGGGAGAATTTCTGGTCGACCGTCTGGGATTTCTGCGGCGTGAAGGGAGAGCGCGGCGCAGAGGTGCTTGCCAATGGCGACCGCATGCTGGAGGCCCGCTTCTTTCCCGATGCGACGCTGAACTTCGCCGAAAACCTTCTGTCTGGCCGTGGTGACGGCGATGCGATCATCTTCCGCGGCGAGGATAAGGCCGAGGACCGCTGGTCGTGGGACCGGCTGCGTGCGCTGGTCTCGAAGTTGCAGCAGGCCTTCTCAGCACTCGGCATCGGCAAGGGCGATCGCATCGCCGCCATGATGCCGAACATGCCGGAGACCGTCGCCGCCATGCTCGCCGCCGCCTCGATCGGCGCCATCTGGTCGTCCTGTTCGCCTGATTTCGGTGAGCAGGGTGTGCTCGACCGTTTCGGCCAGATCGGCCCGAGGCTGTTCATCGCCTGCGATGCCTATTGGTATTCCGGCAAGCTGCAGGATGTCGGCGCCAAGGTCGCCACCGTCACAAAAAGTCTGGGTGTTCCCTCCATCATTGTCCACTACGCCGGCGATGCCGAGGCAGTGGCGCGCAAGACGCCAGGGGCTTCAACGCTTGAGGCCTTTGTCGCGCCTTATGAGGCAAGAGAGGTCGAGTTCGCACGGCTTGGTTTTTCGCACCCGCTCTACATCCTCTTTTCATCGGGCACGACAGGCGTGCCGAAATGCATCGTGCATTCGGCCGGCGGCACGCTGCTGCAGCATCTGAAGGAGCAGCGGCTGCATTGCGGCCTGGAGGCGGGCGAAAAGCTGTTCTACTTCACCACCTGCGGCTGGATGATGTGGAACTGGCTGGTCAGCGGTCTCGCCAGCGGCGCAACGCTCTGCCTGTTCGACGGCTCTCCCTTCGCACCCGACGGCAACGTGCTGTTCGACTATGCCGAGGCCGAAAAATTCGCCATCTTCGGCACTTCGGCGAAATATATCGATGCGGTGCGCAAGGGCGGGCTGACGCCGCGCGCAAGTCACGATCTGTCCAGCCTGCGGCTGATGACCTCCACCGGTTCGCCGCTGTCGCCGGAAGGGTTCACCTTCGTCTATGAGGGCATCAAGGAAGACGTGCAGCTCGCCTCGATCTCGGGCGGCACCGATATCGTCTCCTGCTTCGTGCTCGGCAATCCGCTGCAGCCGGTCTGGCGCGGCGAGATCCAGGGGGCTGGCCTCGGCCTTGCCGTCGATGTCTGGAACGATGATGGCAAACCGGTGCGCGGGGAGAAGGGTGAGCTCGTCTGCACCAAGGCCTTCCCCTCGATGCCGGTAATGTTCTGGAACGACCCCGATGGCGCCAAATATCGCGCCGCCTATTTCGACCGCTTCGACAATATCTGGTGCCATGGCGATTTCGCTGAATGGACGGAGCATGGCGGCCTGATCATCCACGGCCGTTCGGATGCGACGCTCAATCCCGGCGGCGTGCGCATCGGCACGGCGGAGATCTACAATCAGGTCGAGCAGATGGAGGAGGTGGCCGAGGCGCTCTGCATCGGCCAGGAGTGGGACGACGACGTGCGCGTCATCCTCTTTGTTCGCCTTGCCCCCGGTGTGGCGCTGACGGAGGATCTCGTCAAGGCGATCAAGACGCGTGTTCGCACCGGCGCCTCGCCGCGGCACGTGCCGGCGAAGATCATCGCGGTTGCCGATATTCCCCGCACCAAATCCGGCAAGATCGTCGAGCTTGCCGTGCGCGAGGTCGTTCACGGCCGGCCGGTGAAGAACCAGGAAGCGCTCGCCAATCCCGAGGCGCTGCGGCTCTTCGCCGGGCTAAACGAACTGAAGGATTGACAGCGATCGGAAACTACAAGCTTTCACCCTCTATCAATCTCCTGTCATGGAAACCTTTCGTTAAGAAAGGTTTGTCAAAGGTGAAGCCATCTTGGGGGTCGCACATGAACGAGGCGGCCTGGGGCCTTCTGGCCTCCGAAACATGACGTTGATCGACTGAGCTCTTGTTGAACAGCACCAAATTCTAGGCAGCCTCTGGCTGCCTTTTCTTTATGCGCTTACACCGCCGTGCGTCTTTTCAGACGCGCAAAGCGCGGCTCTAGCCGGCCAGCACCCGCTGCGACGGGAAGGTGATCTCGACGAGCGTGCCCTCGTTCGGCGTCGAGTTGATCGAGAACGTTGCCCGGTTGGCATCCACCATCGCCTTGGTCAGCGGCAGGCCGAGCCCGGTGCCGTCGCCGCGATGGCGCGATTGGGTCGAGGAGACCTGCCGGAACGGCTTCATCGCCTGGTCGAGTTCGCCGCGCGTCATGCCGATGCCGGTATCGCGGACCCTGAGGACGACGCTGCCATTGGTCTCATAGGACGTGGAAACGACGATCTGCCCGCCCGATGGGGTGAAGCGGATGGCGTTCGACAGGATGTTCAGGGCGATCTGCTTAATCGAGCGTAGATCGGCCACGACATCGGGCACCGATTGCGACAGCGCGGTGCGGATGATGACGCGCTGGCCATTCGCCTGCGGCTGTATCAGCGCCACGGCCTCAGAGACAGCCTCGTTGAGACCGACGGCATCAAAATCGAGATCCATCTCGCCCGCTTCGATCTTCGAAATGTCGAGCAGGTCGTTGACGATGTCGAGGACGTGCCGGCCGGAGCGGCCGATATCATTGGCATATTCGATATAACGCGGATGGCCGATCGGGCCGAAGCGCTCGCCCGCCATCATGTCGGAAAAGCCGATAATGGCGTTGAGCGGCGTGCGGATCTCGTGGCTGACACGGGCGAGGAAATCGGTCTTGTGGGCGTTGGCGGTTTCGGCCGCGCCCTTGGCATTGCGCAGCTCGTCCTCGGTGCGCTTCCACTGGGTGATATCGCGGATGACGGCGCAATAGCCGTTGGAGGAGGTGAGCTGGCCCATCGTCATGAACAGCGGCACGAAGCCGCCGGCGGCCTCGCGGCCGATCACTTCACGCCCGTCGTTCAGCACACTCGCCACGCCATGGCCGGAGAGGCCGTTCAGATAGTCGATCACCGCCTTCTGGCTCTCATGGGCAAACAGCATGACGAAGGGTTTGCCGCGCGTCTCCTGCTCGTCGTAATTGAAAAGCGCACTGGCCGACCGGTTCATCGAGCGGATGTCGCCCTCGGTGCCGATGACGACGACGCCATCGGTCGCCGTTTCCAGGATCGAGCGCAATTCTTCCACTTCGACCTGAAGCTTGGCGACCTTCTCGACCATCCGCTCGGGGCGGCCTTCGGAACGGCCCTCGGACCGGTTTGCTTCCCCGCGGCCATCTTCCTTGCCTTCCACCGGCATCAGCGCCAGCATCAATGCGTTGGCGTCTTCCCAGCGCACCGATTGTAGCCGCGCGGTCACCGGCGCCAGCGTATCATCGGCCTTGACGAGCATCATGGTGCCGGAGCCGACCGACTTTTCCTCGAGTTCGCGGCGCTGCAGCAGGGCTTCGATGCCGCCCACCTCGCGCAATGCCTCGAGCGTGCCGTAGCCCGTCAGCCGCATGAATTCCGGATTGGCATGAATCAGCGCATCGCCGATATGAATGAGCACGGCAACAGGCAGCTGGTCGACCGTGCCCACCGAAAGCCCGTCCGTCATCTTGACGCGCGGCGGGATGAAGCTTGTGAGAACCTCGATCTGGCTGACCGTCTCCTCAAGCCCTTCCGTCGCCTCGTCCTCGGCGATGATTGAAGGCTCTTCGGCGACGACGACGTCTTCGCGCTCGGCCTCGACGGCATTCTCGAAGATCGCCTCCAGCGGCGCCATTTCCTCGAGCGACGGTGTTTCCGCCTTCTCGACGGCGGGTATTTCGGCCTCGAACTCTTCGGGTCCGGAGGGTTTTTCGAAGCCGGCGGTTTCAGTGACGGCGGGTTCCACCGGCGCCGGGACGGCAGGCCCGTCCTTGTTGGCTCCGAAGGCTTCGAGGCGTTTGGCGATCTCGCGGAAATTGGCCTGTTCGGCGGCCGTCAGCCCGGCACCGCTGTTGTGGAGCTGAATGATCTTGTCGGAGAAGCGGCGATTGGGCGTTTCCGAAATGCGAAGCGCCGGCGGTTCTTGCGGAAGATCGGCTGCGGGCTCGGCGGCGGAAACGTCGCCGGCATCGGCGCTGCCTTCCACTTTTTCTGCAGCACTTTCTGGGGCAGGTGTCTCGATGGCCGCCTGCTCGGTGGCAATCTCTTCCGGCGCTGGCTCCGTCTGCGGCGCCTGATCCTCGACCTCTTGCGTCAGGGCGGGCTCGATCAGGGGCTCTTCAAGCGCTATCTCCGCTTCGTGTACCACCTCGGCAACGGTCTCGGCAGGCGGGCCGAGGCTCGCTGCATCATGGCCGATGCCGTTGGGGCCGAGTGTCAGACCGAGCGCCAGTGGATCTTCCTGGGCATCGGAAAGCCGGACGACGCCGAAGCCGCGGAACCCATCGAAGTCGCGGTTACGGGTATAGGTCGGCAGCGCCGCCAAATCGACCGGAACGACGAGGCTGGTGCCTTCGACCGGCCAGTGGATTGTCTTGCCCGACCACGTGTCGCGGCGGGCGAGCGCCTCCGAAAGCTTGCCGTCAGGATCGAGATTGAAGAGGGCGGCGACATCGCCGAAGCCAGAGCCGATAATGTCGGACGCATGCGGACCGACGGCCTCGGCAAATTCGTGGCTGACCTCGTTGAACCGGCCTTCGGCGTCGATCTTCCAGACGAAGCGCGTGGCGCGGCTGTTCGGCCTGAAGACGAAGCCGGGCTCAGCCGCAAGCTCAGGGGCAGGGGGTACGTCGGGGATCACGGGCGTTACGATGACGGGCTCTTCATGGACCGCATCCGGCGTGTCTTCGATAGGCGTTTCGCGGGCTTCAACAGGCGGTTCCACCGTCTCGGCAACGGAGGCCAAATCGTCCTCGACCGCGGCGGGCTCGTAGGCCTCAGCCGCGCTGCTATCGATCATGCCGTCGTCACTCTCCGGCTCCGCATCCACGGCAGGATAAAACCCATCGTCAACCGCCTCGTCTGCGGATGCAACAGCTGTCTCGGCCGGCTGTTCGCTTTCGCCGGCGATCTCCTCGAGTGTCTCCTCGACTTCTTCGATCCCCGAGACCGCCTCGATGATCTCGGTGAAGCCTGTCGCGGCGACAGGCTCGTCCTGAAGCGCTTCGGCAGGCGGCACGCTTTCTTCCTGTGCGGGCGCATCGACTGGGTCGAGCGCGGGCGTATCGATCGGGTCGAGATGACCGACCGCAGTCTCCACGGCAAAGAGCAGATTGAGCGCCGGATCGTCGCTGAGCTTGCCGACGGCGGCCGGAAGATTGCCTCTGGCGGTGGCGACGGGACGCTTCACCAACCGGTCGGGATGTGCGCCGGCAAGGTTGATCAAGGTCTTTGCCGTCTGCTCGGAGATCCCGAGCGAGGCAAAGCCCGGCGAAGCCGCGATGACCTCGCCATTGGCGCCGATCACCGCCATATGCGTATCGGGATCATCAAGTCCCTGCAGCATCTGGGCCGCCGATGCGCCGGCTGCGAGCGGCTTTGCCGAGATCGGCACTGAAAACAGGATGGCCTTTTCGCCCTGGGAAAGCCGGATCAGTTCGGCAGCCGCCTGTACCTGCGCACGCTGAAAGCCCTTGGCAACGCGGATGATCAGGCTGCGGCTGTCGCCGATATCGGTGAGCTGGCGCGCCGCCGTTTCCAGTTGGCGGAAGGTTATGTCGGCGCGGTCTACGCCCTGATCGAGCAAATCATAGACTGCCGAATGGTCGAAAAGCTCGGCACCTGCACCGTTCGCCCAGAGCAGACGGGCAAGATCGGCCGAAAACAGCACCATGGCCTCGCCGCGTGAAAAGCGTTCCCGTACCCGTGCATGCACGGCGATATCGATGAACGGATATTGGACTGCGGGCATGTTCGAACCTTGTCGCTGTCGGCCTTCTTAAATTAACGGCTTATTAATAACTGCGGGGCGCATGCCGGTCCAGAAGAGGAGGGGGTTTTCGGCCGGAAAGGTTAACGTCTTGTGCACTGCACAATAATTGTTGCAATGCACAATGAAATGTCTTATATAAGCATCATCCAACAAACGCAGGCAGCGGCTGCCTCAACCCAAAGGATGCGACCCATGGCTACCATAAAGACCGACGACGTTTTTTCAATCGCTTCTTTCGACCCGTCCAAGTTCACGGAATCTTTCCGTGAATTCGCCGAAAAGGGCGCCCAGCAGTCGAAGGATGCCTATGCCAAGCTGAAGACCGCTGGCGAGGAAGCCGGCAAGACGCTCGAAGCCACCGTCCAGACGGCGCAGGCCGGCTCGGTCGAGATCGGCCTGAAGGCGATCGACGCTCTGCGTGTCAATGCCGAGAGCTCGCTCTCGCACCTGGAAGCGCTTCTCGGCGTCAAGTCCCCGGCCGAATTCTTCGAACTTCAGACCTCGTTCCTGCGCAAGCAGGCCGAGCTGGCTGTCGAACAGGCGAAGTCGATGCAGGAAACCACCAAGCAGGTGGCCGAGAAGCTCGCAAAGCCCTCCAAGGACGCCGCCGAAAAGGCCATGGCTTCCTTCAAGGTCGCCTGATCGGTCTTTACCGATCGCAGATAAAAGGCTGGACCTCGCGTCCGGCCTTTTTGTATATTGACGAGGAATGGGGCTTGAATTCGTCGCCAAGTCCTCGTATGTGACCCCCATCGCGCCAAGCGCGATATATGCGGTTGTAGCTCAGTTGGTTAGAGCGCAGGTTTGTGGCACCTGAGGTCGGAGGTTCGAGACCCCCCAACCGTACCATCCCCCCACGTCAACTCCCCATCAGGCGAATTGTTTTAGCCAATGTCATTTCGACCGAAAATCGTCGATATAGACGTTTAACTGTATCTGTAACGATCCTGCACCGATGTTGGAGTGTTTTGCCAAAAGCGCGACCTTTCACGTGTGGAATGGCATACGAAACGTGCCCCTGACTAACGAGCAACATCTCGAAAACTAATGGCGCGGCGCCCTGAAGAGCACCTACGCTGCCGGTGGCGAATTTGCTGCTTATTTGCCACATAAAATCGAACATTTAAGAAGCGCAACCCGTCCGTATGGTGCCATACCGCCGTGTGAGCTAAATGTTAGGCACGCAGCTGCGAGGTCCGCGATTGCGACAATACGCCACTCGATACGGAATGATCCGCCCAGGCGGAGACAACGTTCGGCGGCGCCGAAACAATGCGGACCTCTCGCTCTCCCGATATCACCAAGCCTGAGACTTATTAAATTTCAACAGATGACTGTAACGTCAATTTAAGTGCCGTCGTGGCAGCAATTGCGAAGGTTCGAACGGGCGAGCACAGGATCCTGGAATATGGCTTCTGGCCCTCGATAGAGTTGCGGAGAAAGCGCTTCATGAGCGTTGGTTACTAAGGTCAAAAACTTCCTCAAGCGAAATAAAGCTTTTAGTTGAATTTTCCCCTGATTTGGGGCAGAGGGAAACCGGCATTAGGCGCGGCCGAATGGAATAGGCAAACGGGTATTTTATGACGGACCTTATTACTCCGACGAAGAACGTCAGCTCGACTGGGGATCAGAAAGTAGACGGGCTCTTCAGCGGCACCGCCTGGGACGGAACGATAACCTATGCGTTTCCCACCACCTCGTCATCGTATGCCGATGATGGCGCCGATTTATACTACGAGAAGTATTATTCTTTCACTCCAATATCGTCGCAGCAGCAGTCTCTCGCCTTGTACTTTATGGAGCAATCCTATGGGAGTGCGGCAAATGACGGCTTCTCCGTCGAGGGGTTCACGAACGCCAACTTTGAGGCCGGAAGCGCGAATACCGCAACGGTGCGGTTTGCACAAACCTCGGATCCCTATCTGGAGACGGCAGGGGCCTATTTCCCAGCTGCCGGCGAGCGGGGTGGTGATATCTGGTTCGGGACGGGATATGCTGGCACCGAAGATGATTATCGCTTCCCGAGGTTCGGCAACTATGCGGGCCAAACCTTGGCGCACGAGCTGGGTCACGCTCTCGGACTGAAACATGCTCACGAAGGGGGGACAGTCGTTCCGAGCGCCTACGACTCGCTCGAATACACGATCATGACCTACCACACATTTATCGGAGACGATGAGAGGGGGGCCAAGTATGAGCATGATGGCGCGCCACAAACCTTCATGATGCTCGACATCGCCGCCCTGCAGGAAATGTATGGTGCGGACTACACGACGAACAGCGGCGATACCGTCTACAAATGGAATCCGAACCAGGGCATCACTTATGTCAACGGCGTTGCGGCCATCACGCCCGCTGCCAACCGCATCTTCGCGACAATCTGGGACGGCGGCGGTATCGATACCTATGATTTGACCGCTTATACCACCGCCCTCAAGATCGACTTGCGTGCAGGGGGATATTCGGTCTTTTCCCAGGGCCAGTTGGCCGACCTGGGAGGAGGTCCGAATAATGGTTATGCCCGCGGCAATATTTTCAACGCCCTTCTTTATCACGACAATACTGCGTCCTTGATCGAGAACGTTAAGGCCGGCTCCGGCAATGATACGATCACAGGCAACGAGGCGGATAATACCCTCTGGGGCAATGCAGGAAATGATTCCCTTACCGGCGATTCCGGCAATGACACGCTCGACGGCGGGACCGGAATCGACAAGATGTCGGGCGGGGTGGGCAACGACGTCTACATCGTCGACAATGCCAACGATGCTGTGATTGAGAATGCTAATGAGGGGACGGACACGGTCCGGACGGCGGTTGGGGATTTTACACTCGGCACCAACGTCGAAAACCTGACCTACACCGGCACCGACGGGTTCGCCGGTTATGGCAACGCGGCGGACAATGTGATTACCGGCGGGACGAGATTTGATTGGCTGGATGGGAAGGCCGGCGCCGACACTCTGATCGGTGGTGCGGGTGATGATACTTATATCGTCGATAGTCTCGGCGATATCGTGGTCGAGGCGACCGACGGCGGCGTTGACAGGATCTTGACCGATCTTGCCGCTTATTCGCTGGCGGGGATCGCCAATGTCGAGAACCTCGTCCTCCGGAGCAACGGCAATTCTACCGGTACCGGCAATAGCCTCGACAATATGATCACCAGTGGGACGGGCAATGACACGCTTTCTGGTGGGGCAGGCAACGATACTCTGGACGGTGGCCGGGGAGCTGACTCGCTTACGGGCGGGACCGGCAACGATATTTATGTCGTTTACGATGTCGGCGACACTATCATTGAAAACGCCGACGAGGGCATCGATACGGTGCAGACGTATCTTACGGGCTACACACTGAGCGCCAACGTCGAGAACCTCACCTATCACGGACCTTGGGCGTTTGGGTTTGTGGGCACGGGCAACAATCTCGATAACGTGATCACCGGGGGCGGCGCCACCGATACGCTTTCCGGCGGCGCCGGCAATGACACGCTGGATGGCTGGACAGGTGCGGACACCTTGATCGGCGGTACGGGCAACGACACCTATGTCATCGACAATGCCGACGACCGCGTCACCGAAGCTGCCAATGGGGGGATCGACACGGTTCGCACGACCCTGGCAGCCTATACGCTTGGTAGCGATGTCGAGAACCTCACCTATAGCGGCACGGCAGCCTTTACCGGGACGGGCAATAGCCTTGCTAACACGATCAAGGGCGCGGCGGGTGCCGACACCCTAGACGGGAAGGCTGGAGCAGACATACTGATCGGCGGAGCGGGCAACGACATCTATATCGTCGATGATCTTTCCGATGTGGTCACCGAAGGGCTGAATGAAGGAACCGATCTGATCAAGGCGCTTTCCTCCTATGCCTTGACTGCCAATGTCGAAAACCTGACCTTCATCGGCACCGGCGATTTTAGCGGGACGGGAAACAGCCTCGCCAACGCGATCACCGGCGGCGCCGGCAACGATCTTCTGGACGGCGGAGCCGGCAATGATACGCTGAGCGGTGGTGCCGGCAACGACATCTATGTGGTCGACAGTGCGAGCGACGTGATCAATGAGCAGGTCAGCGCCGGCACCGACGAAATCCGCACGGCGCTTGCAGCCTACTCGATCGCCGCATTGGTCAATGTCGAGAACCTGACCTATTCGGGATCCGCGAGCTTCACCGGCACCGGCAATGCGCTCGCCAACACGATCACCGGCGGCGCCGGCAATGACACACTGAACGGCGGGACAGGCGCCGACGGCTTGATCGGCGGGGCGGGCGACGACGCCTACATCGTCGACAATGCCGGCGACAGCGTCACCGAGGACGTCGATGCGGGAAGCGACACGGTTCGCACGACACTGGCAAGCTATACGCTTGCCGCCAATGTCGAGAATCTCACCTATATCGGCACGGTAGCCTTCACCGGCACGGGCAATGACCTTGCCAACACGATCAGGGGCGCGGCAGGTGCCGATACCCTGGACGGGGGGGCCGGTGCGGACAGCTTGATCGGTGGTGCGGGCAACGACACCTATATTGTCGATGATCTGGCCGACGTGGTCACCGAAGCGGCCGAGGTGGGTATTGACACGGTTCGCACGACGCTGGCCGCCTACACACTGGGGGCGAATGTCGAGAGCCTGCTCTATACGGGATCCGGCAGCTTCACCGGCACCGGCAATGCGCTCGTCAACACGATCATCGGCGGCGCTGGCAACGACACGCTTGATGGCGGCACCGGCAATGATACGCTGATCGGCGGCGCCGGCAACGACACATTGATCGGCGGGGCCGGTTCCGACACGATGTCGGGCGGGACGGGCGACGACATCTATGTGGTCGACAGTGCGACCGACGTAATCAACGAGGCGGTCGGCGCCGGCACCGACGAAATCCGCACGGCGCTTGCAGCCTACTCGATCGCCGCCTTGGTCAATGTCGAGAACCTGACCTACACGGGGTCCGCCAACTTCACCGGCACGGGCAATGTGCTTGATAACACGATCACCGGCGGTATCGGCAACGACACGCTGAATGGCGGGGGCGGTGCGGATACCTTGATCGGTGGCGCGGGCGACGACACCTATATCGTCGACCATGCCGGCGACATCGTCACCGAAGCCGCCGATGCCGGAACCGATACGGTTCGCACCACACTGGCAAGCTATACGCTTGGCAGCGATGTCGAGAACCTCACCTATATCGGCACGGTAGCCTTCGTCGGAACAGGCAATAGTCTCGACAACACGATCACGGGTGGCGCTGCCATCGATATGCTTTCCGGCGGCGCCGGCAATGATGTGCTGAATGGCGGGGCAAGTGCGGATACCTTGATCGGCGGGGCTGGCCACGACACCTACATCGTCGACAATGCCGGCGACATTGTCACCGAAGCCGCCAACGCGGGGACCGACACGGTTCGTACGACATTGGCCGCCCACACATTGGCGGCCAATGTCGAGAATCTCACCTACATCGGAACTGGGTCGTTTGCCGGGACAGGGAATCTGCTCGACAACGTTATCACGGGTGGTGTTGGCGCTGACAAGCTCATGGGGGCTGCGGGCAACGACACACTGATCGGGGGCGGCGGTTCCGATACGATGTTAGGTGGGATGGGCGACGACGTCTACGTCGTCGACGTTGCGACGGACCTCGTGATCGAGAACGCGAACGAAGGGATCGACATAGTCCACACGGTGCTTGCGACCTACTCGATCGCCGCACTGACCAATGTCGAGAACCTGACCTATACGGGATCCGCCAGCTTCACCGGCACCGGCAATGCGCTCGCCAACACGATCACCGGCGGCGCCGGCAATGATGTGCTGAATGGCGCGGCAGGTGCGGATACCTTGATCGGCGGGGCTGGCCACGACACCTACATCGTCGACAATGCCGGCGACATCGTCACCGAAGCCGCCAATGAGGGAACCGACACGGTTCGCACGAACCTGGCGGCCTACACACTGGGGACCAATGTCGAGAACCTCACCTATATCGGAACTGGAGCGTTTGCCGGAACAGGGAACGCGCTGAACAACGTTATCGTCGGCGGCAGTGGTTCTAATGCGCTGACGGGTGGCGCCGGCAACGATATCCTCACTGGTGGGGCGGCAGCCGACGTCTTCGTTTATTCGCCGAATTGGGGCCATGATACGATCACAAACTTCGTGGCAACCGGCTCCGCACATGACGCGATTTCGATCGATCACAGCATTTTCGCCGACTGGGAAACGCTTTTTGCGGCAATCGAGCAGTTCGGGAGTGACACAATTATTACAGCCGATTCCGACAACACCATAACGTTAACGAATGTTGCCGTTTCAAGCCTTCAGTCGTGGGACTTCTTGTTTGCGTGATCCTTTCTCGGACCTCGCGGCACCTTGTTTGGCGGGAAGGGGGCTAACCGGTAGCGGCGTGAATCAATTCCGCTGAGACGGCAGCGTTTGGACCCCCACAGTGTCGGGCGAGAGACAACGGGCAAATCAAAATGCTCTGCTGAGTTGGTGAGTTCCGCCGCGTTGCTATAGTTGAATGAATTTTCGCCGCACGAGCTTCAACATAAATGCAAAAGAAGGGTTGATTATCAAACTCTGCGGCCGGCCTGCATAAGGTTTGCAAACTGACATCCGGGAGCGCACGTGCAGCCTCTCGAGTGCAGGAACGAAAACCGGGATCCTGTCGATTAGATGGAACCCGTGCCATCTCGGACCGTTCTCCATGTTAACGGGAGAATTGCATGTCGAAAACCCTTCTCTACGGTGCGACGAAGATCGACGAGACAAACAGCGCTTATGCGCCGGTCGAAAGCCTCGCCCAGTTCCAGTGGAAGAACCGCGTCTTCGTGGTTTTCGCCGACAGGGATAATTCTCGCGCCGCCCGCCAGGAAAATCAGTTGCTGGCCGACCGCTCGGCCCTCGATGAGCGCGACCTCGTGGTGCTGAAGATTTCCGGCGCCGGCGTTCGATCACTCTTTGGTGCGGCTGACAGCCTCGACGGCGAAGCGATCCGCCGCGATCTCAAGGCGCCCGGCGCGGGCGAATTCGCCGCCTTCCTTCTTGGCAAGGACGGCACCGTCAAGCTCAAGCTCAGCGAGCCGATCACCAATGGTGAGCTCTTCGCCATCATCGACAGCATGCCGATGCGCGCTGCCGAATCGCTGAAGCCGGACAAATAACTCCGAACGTTGTGTAGAACCAAGATCATGAAAGGGAGGCGGTCATGTCCGTGCCCAACGAACCCATTCCAGACCAGCCGCCGATGCCCGGGCCCGGCTGGAAGCCGGTGCCGCCGATCAAGGAACCGGAGCCGGACAGGCTGCCCGACGAAGCGCCGGTTCCCAATCCCGACGAGAACGACGAACCGGCAAAACACACTTTCGAGACTTAGAGAAAGATGTGCCGTTCGGCGCTGACGAGTTCCTGAAGAAAATCGGCGACGCTCCTGACGCGTAGCAGGTCGCGCGCCGTTTCGTGATAGGTCGTCCAGTAGGCGCGCCGGATCGAAACCTCCGGCACGATGCGCTGGAGTTCCGGATATTGCCGGGCAATATAATCGTGCAGGATGCCGATGCCGGCGCCTGATCGTACCGCCTCCGTCTGCCCGATCGCCGTCGAAATCTCGAAGCCTGCATCCCAGCTCCGCATGACTGCGCCGGAAAAATTCAGGGACGCGGTGAAGATCAGGTCTTCGACATAGCCGATGCGGCGATGCGCCTTGAGCGCGTCGATATCGGCGGGTGCTCCCTGTAAAGCCAGATAATCCCGCGAGGCATAGAGGCCAAGCGTGTAATCCGTCAGCTTCGAGGAGACGAGCCGGCCGTGGTCCGGTCGCTCCAGCGTGATGGCGATATCCGCCTCGCGCAGCGAGAGCGAGAAAGAGCGCGGCACAGGTACGAGCTGGATCTTCAGCTCCGGATGGCGCTCGATCAACCTGCCCATGCGCGGCGCAAGAAAGGAAACACCGAAGCCGTCGGGCGCGCCGACGCGCACGGTCCCGGCAATTGCCGTATCTGTGTGGCCGAGGCTGGCCTGTGCTGCGAGCATTTCCGTTTCCATCCGCTCTGCGGATGCCAGGAACACTTCGCCTTCGGCCGTCAACTCGCAGCCATTCGTGCGACGGATGAAAAGCCGCGTCTTCAGCGCCTCTTCCAGCGAAGTCAGTCGACGTGAGAGCGTGGCGTGATTGAGCCCCAGCCGCTTCGAGGCGGCAAGGATCTGCCCGGTGCGGGCGACGGCGAGGAAAATACGAACATCGTCCCAGTTCATGGCTTGGCACGCATCGCGATCGGATCGACCTCGATAAGCGTCAACGATGTCACCATGTGCGCCGTCTGGTTCTTGTACTTAAGGAAATGCGGTGTTCGCAGATGAGCCTCGTATGCTGCCTGGTCGGCGTAGACTTCAAGAATACGGATCTGGTTCGGGTTGTCCCTGACGGAAACAGCGCTCAGGGAAAGGACGCCGTCTTCCAGCGCTAGGGATGCTTCGATTTCTTCCGTGAGCAATGCGCGATAGGTTTCAAGCGTGTCCGGATCGATCTCCAGCTCTGCCATTCTGACGACGGGTTTCCGGCTCATCGGTTTGACCTCCCTTGGGGTTTGACTTGTTGGCGTGCGGTGCCAAGTTTGGAAGCAGCCGCAGCGCCCGATGCGATGATAGGGCTATAATTTACGCACAACGGTTGCTTATATCAGCGCATTGATTTGTGCAAATTGAAGTGCGATTGTCGGCCATCGAAAAACAGGAGGAACACCCATGCGTGAGATCGGTCATTTCATCGGCGGCAAGCAGGTTGCCGGCACCAGCGGCCGCGTAAGCAACGTCTACAATCCGGCAACAGGCGAAGTACAGGCGACGGTCGCACTCGCAAGCGTCGAGGAACTGCGCGCTGCCGTCGAAAACGCCAAGGCTGCACAGCCGAAATGGGCTGCCACCAATCCGCAGCGCCGTGCCCGCGTCTTCTTCAAGTTCGTCGAACTCTTGAACAAGCACATGGACGAGCTTGCCGAAATCCTCTCCAAGGAGCACGGCAAGACGATCGAGGATGCCAAGGGCGATGTCATTCGCGGCCTTGAAGTCTGCGAATTCGTCTGCGGCATTCCCCATCTCGCCAAGGGCGAGTTCACCGAGGGCGCTGGGCCTGCGATCGACATGTATTCGATTCGCCAGCCGGTCGGCATCGGCGCCGGCATTACCCCCTTCAATTTCCCGGGCATGATCCCGATGTGGATGTTTGCGCCGGCGATCGCCTGTGGCAACGCATTTATCCTGAAACCCTCCGAGCGTGATCCCTCCCTGCCGATCCGCCTCGCCGAACTGATGATCGAGGCCGGCCTGCCCGCCGGCATCCTCAACGTCGTCAATGGCGACAAAGGCGCCGTCGACGCGATCCTCACCGATCCCGATATCGGCGCCGTCTCCTTCGTCGGTTCCACGCCAATCGCCCGCTACGTCTATGGCACCGCGGCGATGAACGGCAAGCGCGCCCAGTGCTTCGGCGGCGCCAAGAACCACATGATCATCATGCCCGATGCAGACCTGGATCAGGCCGTCAACGCGCTGATGGGCGCAGGTTACGGCTCGGCCGGCGAGCGCTGCATGGCGATCTCGGTTGCCGTTCCGGTCGGCGAGGAGACAGCCAACCGCCTCGTCGAGAAACTGACGCCGAAGATCGAATCTCTGCGCATCGGCCCCTATACCGACGACAAGGCCGACATGGGCCCGCTCGTCACCAAGGAAGCCTATACCCGTGTTCGCGGGTTGATCGACCGCGGCATCGAGGAAGGCGCCAAGCTCGTCGTCGACGGCCGCGATTTCAAACTCCAGGGCTATGAAGACGGCTATTTCGTCGGCGGCTGCCTGTTCGATCACGTCACGCCGGAGATGGATATCTACAAGACCGAGATCTTCGGACCTGTGCTCTCCGTCGTTCGCGCCAACAACTATGAGGAAGCGCTGTCGTTGCCGATGAAGCACGAATACGGCAACGGCGTTGCGATCTACACCCGCGACGGCGATGCCGCTCGCGATTTTGCCTCGCGTATCAATATCGGCATGATCGGCATCAATGTTCCGATCCCGGTTCCGCTCGCCTACCACTCCTTCGGCGGCTGGAAGGCCTCGAGCTTCGGCGACCTCAACCAGCACGGCACGGATTCGATCAAGTTCTGGACGAAGACCAAGACCGTCACCGCCCGCTGGCCCTCCGGCATCAAGAGCGGCGCTGAATTCGTCATGCCGACGATGAAGTGATCGTGACCACATTCCAATCTGCAATCTGGAATTCGGGGGCCTTTGGGCCCCCGAATTTTTCCTCGTTATAGTGACTGCCGGCGATTATCGGTCCGGCGTCGAGGATGTCCAGCGCCGAGGTCAAACTGATGCGCAAGGCGCCCGAGCGCAAGCAGGCGATCTTCGATGACGTTGGGATCCTGGAGCGGGATTGACGTCGCGGCAAATGGCCTCATAAGCTGAATGCGAATTTCATATTTTGGAATTGTTCAAAACTAGCAAACCGCCTATATAGGTCTGAACAGACGAGTCAGGAGAATGGCATGCGGTTGACGAAGCAGACGAACTATGCGGTTCGCATGTTGATGTATTGTGCTGCCAACGACGGGCACTTGAGCCGGATTCCGGAAATCGCCAGGGCCTATGGCGTTTCCGAGCTCTTTCTTTTCAAGATCCTTCAGCCGCTGAACAAGGCGGGTCTGGTCGAAACCGTGCGCGGTCGCAATGGCGGCGTGCGCTTGGGCAAACCGGCCGCCGACATTAGTCTTTTCGACGTCGTTCGGGTGACGGAAGACAGCTTCGCCATGGCCGAATGCTTCGAGGATGACGGTGAGGTCGAATGCCCGCTGGTCGACAGCTGCGGTTTGAATTCGGCACTGCGCAAGGCGCTTAACGCCTTCTTCGCCGTGCTGTCGGAATATTCCATCGACGACCTCGTCAAGGCGCGTCCGCAGATCAATTTTCTTCTCGGAATTACCGGCGAGCCGGCATATCGCAAACCCGCGATCGTTGCCCCCGCCGCCTGATTTAAAGATCAGAATTTGCTTCTGAACCGCGGTTGCCCTGGCAACCGCGGTTTTTGTTTTTGCGGACGTCTCATCGGCCTCCGAATGCTGGGAAAATGCCGGTTGCATGTCGCGATGGGCGCGCTTTTATACCAAATGCGACAAAATTTCGGTCATTTTTGTCCGAATATTTCCAAATGCGGCTGATTTTTGACTGAAAATTTCTAAAATTGTCCAGCTGGAAAATTTTTCTGCATAGCCCGTTGCTTTCAGTAGATAAATATCGTTCCATCAACCGTCGATCGAGATGCATTCTACGATCTCCAAACATCAAGAAGAACAACCGGGAAACAATATTATGAAAAAGATCTCTGTCCTCCTGGCAGCGACGGCCCTGATTTCCGTCATGGCGACGTCGGCCTGGTCCAAGACCCTTGTTTATTGCTCCGAGGGCTCGCCGGAAGGCTTCGACCCGAGCCTCTATACGGCAGGCACGACCTTCGACGCGTCGTCGCGCACGGTCTATAGCCGCCTCGTCGAATTCAAGCATGGCGGCACCGAGATCGAGCCGGGCCTAGCCGACAGCTGGAGCGTTTCGGCCGACGGCACGGAATACACCTTCAAGCTTCATCCTGGCGTCAAGTACCAGACCACCGACTTCTTCACGCCGACGCGCGATTTCAACGCCGACGACGTCATCTTCTCGTTCGAGCGTCAGCTTAAGGCTGACAATCCGTGGAACAAGTATGTCGAGGGCGGCTCTTACGAATACGCCGCCGGCATGGGCTTCCCGGAGCTGATCAAGTCGATCGAGAAGGTCGATGACCTCACAGTCAAGTTTGTCCTCAATCATCCCGAAGCGCCGTTCCTCGCCGATCTCGCCATGGACTTCGCCTCGATCGTCTCCAAGGAATATGCCGACAAGCTTGCTGCCGACGGCAAGATGGCGCAGATGAACCAGCAGCCGCTCGGCACCGGCCCGTTCACCTTCGTCGCCTACCAGCCGGATGCTGTCATCCGCTACAAGGCGAACGAAACCTATTTCAAGGGCAAGGAAAAGATCGACGATCTGGTTTTCGCGATCACCTCTGATGCTGCCGTCCGCGCGCAGAAGCTGAAGGCTGGCGAATGCCACCTCATTCCTTATCCGAATGCGGCCGACGTCTCCGAACTCAAGAAGGACGAGAACCTGACCGTGCTCGAGCAGGCCGGCCTGAACGTTTCGTATCTTGCCTACAACACCTTGATTGCTCCCTTCGACAAGGCCGAAGTCCGCAAAGCGCTGAACATGGCGATCAACAAGCAGGCGATCGTCGACGCCGTCTTCCAGGGTGCCGCGGCCGTTGCCAAGAACCCGATCCCGCCGACGATGTGGTCCTATAATGATGCCGTCGTAGACGACAAGTACGACCCCGATGCGGCGAAGAAGATGCTGGCCGATGCCGGCGTCAAGGATCTGAAGATGAAGATCTGGGCGATGCCGGTTTCGCGTCCGTACATGTTGAACGCGCGCCGCGCCGCAGAATTGATGCAGGCCGACTTGGCCAAGGTCGGCGTCGATGCGGAAATCGTCACCCATGAATGGGCCGAATATCTGAAGCTCTCCTCCGACAAGAAACGCGACGGTGCCGTGATCCTTGGCTGGACCGGCGACAACGGCGACCCTGACAACTTCATGGATACGTTGCTTGGCTGTGATGCTGTCGGCGGCAACAACCGCGCTCAGTGGTGCAACAAGGAATTCGACGATCTGATGACGAAGGCCAAGCTGACGGCCGACGTCGCCGAGCGCACGAAGGCGTATGAGCAGGCTCAGCTGATCTTCAAGAAGGAAGCTCCCTGGAATACACTCGACCACTCGTTGGTCTTCGTTCCGATGAGCAAGAAGGTCTCGGGCTTCTTCATGGATCCGCTCGGAATTCACCGCTTCGACGGCGTGGACATTTCCGAATAATAAAAAATCTGTAAACTACCCGGTCAACGCCGGGTGCGGCCGGCGGTCAGGTTCCCCTGACCGCCGGAAACTATTGGAAAACCTGCTATGTTGCGTTTTTTCATCGGCCGCCTCGCGGTGCTGATCCCGACATTCCTTGGCGTTTCGCTTATAGCCTTCTCGTTCATCCGCATGATCCCCGGCGACCCCGTCATGCTTTTGTCGGGTGAACGTGTGATGGCGCCGGAACGTCACGCCCAGATCATGCATGATCTCGGTTTCGACCGGCCCATATATGTGCAGTATTTCGATTATCTCGTAAAAGTGCTGCACGGCGATCTTGGCACCTCGATCGTCACCAAGCGGCCCGTTCTCGGCGAGTTCTTTACATTGTTCCCGGCAACGCTGGAGCTTTCGCTCTGTGCCATCATCATCGCCGTCTGTCTTGGCGTGCCCGCCGGCGTCTTTGCGGCCGTCAAGCGAGGCACGTGGTTCGATCAGAGCGTGATGGGTGTCGCGCTCATCGGTTATTCCATGCCGATCTTCTGGTGGGGCCTGCTGCTCATCATCTTCTTCTCCGGCTATCTCGGCTGGACGCCGGTTTCCGGCCGCATCTCGCTGATGTATTTCTTCAAGCCGGTCACCGGGTTCATGCTCGTCGACAGCCTGCTGTCGGGCCAGAAGGGGGCTTTCGCCTCGGCCGTCAGTTACCTCATTCTGCCGACCATCGTGCTGGCGACAATTCCGCTCGCGGTTATTGCGCGCCAGACGCGTTCGGCGATGCTCGAGGTTCTGGGCGAGGACTATGTCCGCACGGCGCGCTCGAAGGGCCTGAAGCCGCTGCGCGTCGTCGGCGTGCATGCGCTGCGCAATGCGATGATCCCTGTCATCACCACGATCGGCCTGCAGATCGGCGTCCTTCTTGCAGGCGCCATCCTCACTGAGACGATCTTCTCCTGGCCGGGCATCGGCAAATGGATGGTCGATTCGGTCTTCAAGCGCGATTATGCCGTGGTCCAGGGTGGTCTTCTGCTGATCGCCGGCGTCATCATGCTGGTCAATCTGATTGTTGATGTCCTCTACGGCTTCATCAATCCGCGCATTCGTCATTAGGAGCGGTCCATGAGCACGGTCACCGTCAAAACCGGCCAGCCATCCGCTCTTGCGGAGTTCTGGCATTATTTCTCCCGTAACAAGGGCGCCGTCATCGGCCTCGTTGTTTTCGTAATCATCCTCGTCGTGGCAATCCTCGCGCCGCTCTTTGCGCCGCACGGTCCGAATGAGCAGAACCGCGCAGTCCTGCTGTCGGTACCATTCTGGATGCAAGGCGGCAGCGCTTCCTTCCCGCTTGGAACCGATGCCGTCGGCCGCGATATCCTCTCGCGCCTGATCTACGGCGCGCGCTTCTCGCTCTTCATCGGCGTCGTCGTCGTCACGCTTTCGGTCATTTCAGGCGTCCTGATCGGCCTCGTCGCCGGATTTTTCCGCGGCAAGATCGATACGGCGATCATGCGCCTGATGGATATCATCCTGGCCTTCCCGTCGCTGTTGCTCGCTCTCGTGCTGGTGGCCGTGCTGGGACCCGGTCTCACCAATGCGATGATCGCGATTTCGCTGGTCAACCAGCCGCATTTCGTGCGCCTGACGCGCGCCTCGGTCATGTCCGAGCGCGAGAAGGAATATGTCATCGCCTCGCGCGTCTCAGGCGCGGGCACTTTCCGCCTGATGTTCCAGACGATCCTGCCGAACTGTCTTGGGCCGCTGATCGTCCAGGCGACGCTCGCCTTCTCGGCGGCGATTCTCGATGCCGCCGCCCTCGGCTTCCTTGGCATGGGCGCCCAGCCGCCGACACCCGAATGGGGCACGATGCTTGCCGAATCGCGTGAGTTCATCTCGCGCGCCTGGTGGGTGGTGACATTCCCGGGTCTTGCCATCCTCATCACCGTTCTCGCCATCAACCTGATGGGCGACGGCCTGCGCGACGCGCTCGATCCCAAGCTGAAGAGGTCGTGATGTCCCTTCTTGAAATCGAAAATCTGACTGTCGAATTCCAGACTTCCTCTGGTCTTTTCCGCGCCGTCGACGGCGTATCGCTTGCCTGCGACAAGGGCGAGATCCTGTCGATCGTCGGTGAATCCGGCTCGGGCAAATCCGTTGCCATGCTCGCCCTGATGGGGCTTCTGCCCTGGACAGCGAAGATCACCGCCGACCGCATGCAGTTCGACGGCCAGGATCTGCGCGGCATCTCCGCCCGCCAGCGCCGCAGGATCGTCGGCAAGGATATGGCGATGATCTTCCAGGAGCCGATGTCGAGCCTCAATCCGTGCTTCACGGTCGGTTTCCAGCTCGGCGAGACCCTGCGCGTCCATATGGGCCTCAACCGCAAGGAACGCCGCCAACGCTCGATCGAGCTCTTGAACCTCGTCGGCATTCCGGCGCCGGAAGACCGCCTGTCGAACTTCCCGCATCAGATGTCCGGCGGCATGAGCCAGCGCGTCATGATCGCCATGGCGCTCGCCTGCAATCCGAAGCTCCTCATCGCCGACGAGCCGACCACCGCGCTCGACGTGACGATCCAGGCGCAGATCCTCGACCTGCTCGTTCGCCTGCAGAAGGAGCAGGGCATGGCGCTGGTGCTGATCACCCACGACATGGGTGTCGTCGCCGAAACCGCCGAGCGCGTCCAGGTGCAATATGCCGGCCAGAAGGTCGAGGAACAGCCGGTGAGGGCGCTGTTCCGCGATCCGCATCATCCGTATACCGCAGCCCTGCTCGCCGCTCTGCCGGAACGCGCCAAAGTCGGCCAGCGTCTTCCCTCGATCGCCGGTGTCGTTCCCGGCCAGCATGGTCGCCCGACGGGCTGTCTGTTTGCGCCGCGCTGCGGCTTTGCCACGGTCGAATGCGATCGCGGCGTCGTCCGCCAGGGGCCGGAGCTCGGACTGGCGCTCTGCAACTATCCTTTGAAGGACGGCAAGCCGCTCGGACATCCCGGCATCATGGCCGTTGAAACTGCAGGAGACCTCGTATGACGGGCGCTGTTCTCGAGGGCAGGGATCTCGCCCGCTTCTACACCGTCAATCGTGGCCTGTTTAAAGCCGATGCCACCGTCAAGGCGCTGAACGGCGTTAGCTTCAGCCTGCATTCCGGCAAGACGCTCGCCGTCGTCGGCGAATCCGGCTGCGGCAAGTCGACGCTCGCTCGCCTGGTCACGATGATCGAGAATCCGACATCGGGGCAATTGCTGATCGACGGCAAGCCCGCCCAAGTCGGCGACCGCAGCCTGCGCAGCCAAGTGCAGATCGTCTTCCAGAACCCCTACGGCTCGCTCAACCCGCGCCAGAAGGTCGGCTCGATCCTCGAAGAGCCGCTGAAGATCAACACCAATCTCGACGCTGCCGCCCGCCGCCGCAAGGTGGAGGAGATGATGGCCCGCGTCGGCCTGCGTCCGGAGCATTATGGCCGCTATCCCCATATGTTCTCAGGCGGCCAGCGCCAGCGCATCGCCATTGCCCGCGCCCTGATGCTGCGGCCGAAGGTGCTGGTGCTCGACGAACCGGTTTCGGCGCTCGACCTTTCGATCCAGGCGCAGGTGCTGAACCTGTTGATGGACCTGCAGAAGGAGATGGGGCTTGCCTATCTCTTCATCTCGCACGGCCTGTCCGTCGTCCATCATATCGCCGACGAGGTGATGGTAATGTATCTCGGCCGTCCCGTGGAAACCGGTCCCGCCGCCGAGGTCTTCGCAAGGCCGCGCCATCCCTATACGGCAGCCTTGCTGTCGGCGACGCCGATCGCCGATCCCGATCGCGAAAAGACCCGCATTCGCCTGCAGGGTGAACTGCCTTCGCCGTTGAAGCCGCCGTCGGGTTGCCACTTCAATCCGCGCTGCTGGAAGGCGCAGGACCATTGCCGCCAGGTTTCTCCCGAATTAACTGGGGAAGGCACACATCAATATGCCTGTCACTTCCCGCTCGATTGAGCGGGAAGATAAGCCCGAGGAGTAAACATGCCGGATGAGCAGATGAACAGGCCTCATGCGATCATCGTCATGGGGGTCAGCGGCTGCGGCAAATCCTCTGTCGGCGAGAAACTCGCCGAAGCTCTGCACCTGGCCTTCGTCGAAGGTGATGCGCTGCATCCCGCCGCCAATGTCGAAAAGATGTCGAAGGGCATTCCGCTGACCGATGAGGACCGGATGCCCTGGCTCGACCGCATCGGCGAAGACATCAAGGCCTCACTGGAAAAAGGCGAGGGCATTATCGTCTCCTGCTCGGCGCTGAAGCGTCTCTATCGCGACAGGCTCAGGGCTGCTGCCGGCGGCTATCTGTTCTTCGTCTATCTCGAAGGTTCCAGGGCGCTGCTGATGAAGCGTATGGGCGAGCGCAAGGGACATTTCATGCCGGCCTCGCTGCTCGACAGCCAGCTGGCGACGCTTGAGGTGCCCACAGATGAGCCGGGCGTCGTCACTGTCGATATCGACGACTCGGTGGAAGGTATTACGGCAACGGCCTTGAAAGGTCTCGCCATACTCGGCGTCACGGCTTGAAACGCTGCGGCGAATAGGCCGCAATATCGATGAACGGCGTCTCGCCGGTGATGACTTCGGCAAGCACACGGCCGGTCACTGGCCCGAGCGTCAGCCCGTGATGGGCATGGCCGAAGGCAAACCACAGGCCCTGATGGCGCGGCGCCTTGCCGATGATCGGCATCATGTCTGGCGTGCAGGGGCGCGCGCCCATCCAGGGTTCGGGATCGAGCCTGCCGCCGAGCGGGAAGATCGTGCGCGCCGCGGCTTCGGCGCGGCCGAGCTGGACCGGCGTCTTCGGCGCGTCGAGCGTTGCAAATTCCGCCCCTGTCGTCAGGCGGATGCCGCGGTTCATCGGCGCAAGGAGATAGCCGCGTTCGGCATCGAGCGTCCAGTTGTTGAGCACGGCATTGCCCTCGGTGGCATAGTGCATGTGATAGCCGCGCTTGACGCCGAGCGGGAAGGAGTAGCCGAGCCGGCGCGTCGCAACGGCCGCCCAGGGACCGAGCGCCATCACAGCATCGTCGGCTTCGAGCGGACCTTCCGCGGTCATGATTTTCCAGCCGGAGCCGAACGGACCGAGCGAGGCGGCGTCGCCCGCGACGAACCGGCCACCGAGGCTCTCGAAATAGCGGCGATAGGCCGATGTCAGCGCATGCGGGTCGAGCACCGACCAGGGGTCGCGCCAGCGGATGCCGCCGGCGAAATCGCTGGTCATCATATGAGGCTCCATGCGGGCGATATCGGCCGAGGTCAGGCTGTCATACTCGACGCCGAATTCATTCTGCCAAAGTGCTGCCTCTGCAAAAGCCGCGTCGCGCTTGGCTTCACTGCGGAAAATCTTCATCCAGCCGTCCTTGCGGATCAGCGCTTCGGCCTGCGACGCCTCGATCAGATCCTTGTGTTCGACAACCGAATTTTCGATCAGCGGCGCATAGGCCCGGGTGATGTTCGCATGGCGGCGCGCATTGGAATTCCACCAGTAGCGAGCGAGAAAGGCGATCTGGCTCGGCAGCGTGCGCAGGTGATAATGTGCATCGATGCGGTTATTCAGCGCATAACGCAGCAAAAGCCCGAGCTGCTGGGGAAAGCCATAGGGCATGACACCTTCCCGCTGGATCAGGCCGGCATTGCCGAACGAGGTTTCATTGCCCGGATCCTTGCGGTCGATCAGCGTCACCTGCCGGCCGCGCCGCTGAAGATGGATGGCCGTGGAAACCCCGACGATGCCGGCGCCGAGCACGATTGCGTTTTTCGTCATTTCCGCTTGCATTCCGCTTTGTCTAATGCGGTGAAAATGCCCGCGCCGATACCGCGACGCAAACGGAAAATCGCATTCATTTCAAAATCATTGCGCTTTTCAGTGCGGCATTTTCAGCCTTCACGCGGACATGGAGGATAAGCGCGTTGAGAAGAGAAAAGACGATCGCGTAAAGCGGCAGGCCGAAGGCGAGGGGAAGGGCGGCGATCTCGCCGACGACGATCGCATAGTTCGGATGGCGGAGGAAGCGATAGGGCCCGGATCTGACGAGCGGCGCGCCGGGCAGGACGATGATACGCGTCGTCCAGCGGCCCTTCAGCGTGGCCAGCACCCAGAGCCGCAGCGCCTGCAGCCCCATGAACACCAGAAACCAAAGGAGCGCGACTGGCCGGCCCGGTGCAAGCAGCCAAAGCCCGATGATCCAGCCGGCATGCAGCGCTACCATGGTGGGATAATGCTCGGGTGCCACCTCTCTGGCGCCTCTGGCAAGAAGCGCCGCCGTGTTGCGCCGGGCGAGCACGAGTTCCGCCAGCCGCTGCAGCGTCACGAATGCCAGAAGCGCGATCGACGGCCACATCATGCCGCCCTCCGCAGCGTCACGCAGCTGGCCGAAAAGCCCGGCCCCATGGCGATCATCGCGGAGCGCGCCGGCAACCCGGCGCGGATTGCCCGCTCCAGCACGAACAGGATGGTTGGCGAGGACATGTTGCCATATTCGGCAAGCACGGCGCGCTCGTGATCGAGCGTGCCCGGCACCAGCGAAAGCGCGCTCTCCATCGCGGCCAGCACCTTCGTGCCGCCGGGATGGCAGATGAAGCGGTCGATATCCTCCGGTTTCAGCCCGTTGCGCGCCAGAATAGCCCCCACCGCCGGGCCAAGCTCCTTTTCGGCAAAGGGCGGCAGCGATTGCGCCAGTACGATGCCGAAGCCGCCGTCGTCGATCTTCCAGCCCATGATATCGAGCGTGTCGGGAAAGAGATGTTCGCCGGTCGACTCCACCTCCGCCAGCCCGTCTTCGCCTGATCGCAGCACGCAGGCGGCTGCGCCATCGCCAAAAAGCGCTGTCGCGATGATGTTCGGCCGCGTCAGCTCGTCCAGCCGGAAGGCGAGCGTGCAAAGCTCGATCGAGACGAAAAGCACAACAGTGCCCGGCCGGCTTCGCGCCAGCCGCGAGGCGATCGCAAAGCCCGACACGCCAGCCGCACAGCCGAGCCCGAAGACCGGCACACGTTCGATATCGGGTCTGAAACCCATCCTGCGGCTAAGCTGTGCATCGAGGCTCGGCGTCGTAAAGCCGGTGGAGGAGACGGTCACGACACAGTCGACATCGCTGGCCTCAAGCCCTGCCTGGCGAAGGGCGGAGCTGGCAGCCTCGACGAATAGCCCGCCTGCCACCTCTGCAAAGGCCTGCATCCGGTCCTGCCAGCCATGCGGCTCGTCGAACCAGGCAAGCGGCCGCGCCGCATGACGCTTTTCGATACCGGCGCTGTCGAAGACGCGGGCAAGATGGCGGAAATCCTCGAAGCGGTCGGCAAACAGCCGGGCCGAGGCTTCGACCGCCTGTTTCTGGAAAATGACATGTTCTGGTGTGGCGACGGCGAGGCTGACGAGTTTCACGGTATCGGTCACGGAGTTCTCCTTGTCGTTCCCGGCGCAACGACTGAGAACACGCCTACGCCGAAATTATTCGGATCAGCGCGCTTCACGAAACCGTGATGAAAAAAAATGCGAGGAGCAGCCGAATAAAGTCCGAAGCAGCGGTGTTCTCTCCTCGCAACGTCATTTCTAGAGGAGTTTCCCTATGACGATCATGACAGCCCGCATCGCTTCCATCGTTCTCGGCGGCTGCCTTGTCGCTTCTGTCTTCTCCGGCCCGGTCTTTGCGGTTGGCGATAACAGTAGCACAACGCCCACCTGCAAGAAGGGCGAGATCTACGACCAGAAGACCAAGAAATGCGTCAAGCAGCAGAGCGCCAACGTCTCCGACGAGAACCGCGCCGACTATGCCTATTCGCTGGCCAAGGCCGGTCGCTATGAAGAGGCGCTTGCCGTGCTCGACACCGTCAAGGACCAGAACACCGCGGAAGTGCTGAATTATCGCGGCTATGCCACCCGCAAGCTCGGCCGCACCGACGAAGGCATCTCCTACTACCTGCAGTCGGTGAAGATGGATCCGCAATATGCCAAGGTCCGCGAATATCTCGGCGAAGCCTATGTCATCAAGGGCCAGCTCGATCTCGCCAAGGACCAGTTGAACACGATCAAGGCGATCTGCGGCACCGGTTGCGAGGAATATCAGGACTTGAACGCCGCGATCCTTGACCCTTCGAAGATCTGATCGGCCGGTCACGGGCGGGAAAACGGAAGCACGAAAGGGATGTAAGAATGTCGGTCGCGCGCAGCCATTTTCCTGCCTATAGTCGCGCGAGAATGGAATCGCCGGTTCATCCGGCGGTTCCAAGGGATGCAGGATTGGCGGAGGCGGCCATCGCGAGCGAAGCGGATATCAGAAGCGGCCTGACGGAAAATCTGGCAAGGCTCTGGCGTTATGGTCTCGTTCTCTCGCATCAGCGCGATATCGCCGACGACCTGGTCCAGGCGACCTGCCTTCGTGCGCTGGAGCGCGCCGATCAGTTCATCTCCGGCACCCGGCTCGACCGCTGGCTGTTTTCGATCCTGCACTCGATCTGGCTGAACGAAATTCGCTCCCGCCGGGTGCGCCAAGGCCAGGGTTTCGTCGATGCTGGGGAGACGCTGACCTTCGACGGCGCGCACGACACCGAAACGCATGTGATGGCCCATCAGGTGCTGAAACAGGTGAATGCGTTGCCTGAGGCGCAGAGGACGGTGGTTTTCCTCGCCTATGTGGAAGGACTTTCCTATCGCGAGGTTGCAGGCATACTGGATATCCCGATCGGAACCGTGATGAGCCGGCTGGCTGCTGCCCGCGCCAAGCTCTCCGGCGCCGGACCGGAAGGGGGACGGCAATGAACACGAAACACACCATTCCCTCCGACGAGGACCTGACCGCCTTCATCGACGGCGAGCTGACGGCCGAAGAGGCCGCGCGCATTCAAACCATGGTGGAGGAAGACGAGAGCACCGCCGAACGGCTGGAATTCCTGGCGCGCGCCAGCCTGCCGTTCAAGCAGGCCTTCGCCCCGCTGCTGTCGGAAGCCCCGCGCGAGAAGCTGGAGACGATGCTTGCCGCCATCCCGGCGCAGCCGAGCGCAAGACCTGCCTCCACGCCCGCATTCGCCAGCCGTCGCCGCTTCCTCGGCGCACTCGCGGCCTCGCTCGTCGTCGGCATCGCCATCGACCGCGCCGTCATCGGCATCGGCAAAGGCTTTTCGGCAAAGGACGAAAACGGCGAATGGCGCACCGTGGTCGCCGATTATATCTCGCTCTATACCGCGGAAACGCTCGCCGGCCCCGTCCCTGGCAGGGAGGACCAGGCCGCCCAGCTCGCCAGTCTTGACGAAAAGCTCGGCCTGTCACTCTCCCCTGAAGCCGTCTCGCTCCCGGGGATCGATTTCAAACGCGCCCTGCTGCTGCAATATGACGGTAAGGCGCTTGCCCAGGTCGCCTATCTCGACCCCGAGACCGGCCCGATGGCGCTCTGCATTGTCAAGTCTGACGCGGGGCCGAAGGCGCCGGACCTCGAAAACCGCAAAGGTATGAATGTCGTCTACTGGTCGAACGCGACGCACGCCTTCATGCTGATCGGGCATGCTGCGGCGGATCGGATGACGGCGATTGCGGAAGGGGTGCGGGGGAGGGCGGCGGTGTGACCGGCTATTGGCGGCGGCGTGGATTTACGCTGATAAGTCCTGCGATCGATTGCGCATCAGGAACTGGCCTAACCGGTTCACGATCTTAAAGGCCCAGAACATCGATGTTGAGACCTTGAGGCCGTGGTCGGCAAGGGCGCGCAGCACCTCCTTGTTCTGACGCGATATATTTTGAACGTTCTTGTTCGTGGCGCCCCCTAAGCGCATTCTGACCAGGACTCGCGGGATATAGATTGTTCTGATCTGCACGACCTCCAAAAATCGCATCATCAGCTCGACGTCGGCTGCAAGCCGATAACGCAGATCAAACCGCCCGAACTGTTCATAAATGCTACGTCGAACATAGAAGGTCGGATGTGGCGGACACCAGCCGCGGGCGAAAGAACCGGATCTGAACGCACGCGATTTCCAATAGCGGATCTTGCGATCGATATGCCGGTTGGAAACATAGACGAGATCGCCGTAACAGCCGTCATATGCTTCATCATCCAGCGCAGCCGCCACAGTTCCGAGGGAGTCGCCGCTCTCGAAAACATCATCCGCATTCAGGAATCCAATAATATCGCCGGTCGCTAGACCAATCCCTTTGTTCATCGCCTCATAAATACCTCCATCCGGTCCCGAAAGCACACGGCGGTTCTCGGCCGGTGCCGAAGCGATGATGGCGAGCGTAGAATCTTTTGAGCCGCCGTCGATGATGATGTGTTCGAAATTGCGGTAGGTTTGAGTGTCGATGGACCGTAAGGTATCAGCGATGGTCTGCTCGACATTCCAGCAAACGGTGATGAGGCTTATCCGAGGAGGGCTTGGATGGGCAGTGTCTGCGACCATTTTGACGGGTGTCTTGCTCGTATTCGAAGAGGCGAAATCTAGCCAACCCGTAGCAGACGGAAAGGCAGCGCCGCAATCTAGTACTGCAAGTTATCCTCGATCAATGCCGTATTGGTTGGCGGTTGAACTGCTCCTCCTCTCGCTAAGTGCATTGCATGGGGATCGATCTATCTGTAGTGAGCACTGTCGAATAGCGATCGTCATCACGACAACCTTGCGAATGCGCGGGGATTGACCAGTTGCAGGAGGTCTCTTGTCTTTGAAGAAAAAGCTGCGCAAGGGCATATTGCTCGCCGGGGGCTCGGGCACTCGGCTCCATCCCGCGACTCTCGCCATTTCGAAGCAACTTCTTCCGGTTTTTGACAAACCGATGATCTACTATCCCCTGTCAACGCTGATGCTGGCAGGTATCCGGGATATCCTGATTATCTCTACGCCGCAGGACACCCCACGATTTGAACAGCTGCTGGGTGACGGCGCCCAATGGGGATTGAATCTTCAATACGCCGTGCAGGCCGCGCCGGAAGGAATTCCCCAGGCATTCTCGATCGGCAGAGAATTCATCGGGCGAGAGGCAACCGCCCTCGTGCTTGGAGACAATATCTTTTACGGCAACCTGCTGACTCATGATCTATCCGCGGCTTCCGCGAGGTCGGACGAAGCGACGATCTTCGCGTATAAAGTCCACGATCCCGAACGGTATGGGGTGGTGGAATTTGACGGTCAGGGCAAAGTCCTCACCCTGGAGGAAAAGCCATCCAGGCCCCGCTCTTCTTATGCTGTGACGGGTTTATATTTCTACGACAATGACGTGATTGACATTGCTGCCGGTTTGAAACCCTCACCGCGCGGCGAAACCGAAATTACCGATATCAATCGGCATTATTTGTCCGCCGGCAGGCTGAATGTTGCCGTCCTGGGGAGGGGGCATGCGTGGCTTGATACGGGCACGCACGATTCACTCCTTGAAGCCAGTCAGTTCATTGCCACCATCGAGCGTCGCCAGGGGCTGAAGATTGCCTGCCCCGAAGAAATCGCCTTTCATTTGGAATACATAGATGCCGAGCAGTTGCTAAAGCTGGCAGCTCCACTTGAAAAGAGCTCTTACGGTCGATACCTCATCAGCCTGGTGAGGGAACCAGCTCCGCATTTCCCAACCGGCTGAACCGGCAAAACTGGAAAACCAATCTTGTCTGCTTTTACCCTGCTTACGTTAAAGACGATGTCCGACGCACGAGGCGCGTTGACCGTCATGGACGGAATACTGCCATTTCCGGTCGTCCGGAGCTTCTGGATCTATGGTGCCGACGGATATAAACGCGGCGGCCATCGTCATCACCGGACTCGGCAGGCGTTGGTGGCGCTTTCGGGAAGCGTGGTGATTTCGATGGACGATGGAAAAGCTCAGGAAGAGATCACCTTGTCGTCGCCGGACCAGTGCCTGCTGGTCGAGCCAAGGGACTGGCACGAAATGACCTTCGGTCCGGGTTCGATTCTGCTCGTTTTTGCCTCTCACGGATATGATAAGGACGACTACATCGACACCCCCTATGAACGGCTCTGAGATGATTGAGTACGAAAGTCTTGCGCAGGCCAATCGCCCGCTAATGGAAGATCTGGAGGCGGCTGCTTCCCGCGTGATTCGTTCCGGGTGGTACATACTTGGCAATGAAGTTTCCTCATTCGAAGCCGAATTTGCCACCTTTGCCGAAAGCAAACATTGCATCAGCGTAGCCAACGGTTTGGATGCGTTGATCCTGTCGATCGAAGCGCTCGACCTGCCTAAAGGCAGCGAGGTCATGGTCGCTTCCAATACTTACATAGCAACTATCCTGGCAATCCTGCGTGCTGGCCATAAACCTACTCTGGTGGAGCCCGAGCGGGAAACGTTCAATATAGATCCGGAGCGTCTTCCTGCAGCGCTCACACCGGACACGCGAGCTATATGTGTGACGCACCTGTTCGGAAAAGCCTGTCGGATGACTGAGATCATTGCGTTTGCGAGCGAGCATGGGCTGCAGGTGATAGAGGATTGCGCGCAGTCTCACGGTGCGCGCTATGACGGTAGGCTGACCGGCACCTTTGGTATCGCCGGCTGCTTCAGCTTTTATCCGACCAAAAATCTGGGTGCGCTGGGAGATGCCGGTGCGATCGTTACGGACGATGATGAGTTTGCCGATCGCCTCAGACATATGCGCAATTACGGCTCGAAGAAAAAATATGAAAACCTTTATATCGGTGTGAATTCCAGACTTGATGAGATGCAGGCGGCATTCCTGCGGGTTAAACTCCGTCACCTCGATCAGGTGACCGAGCACAAGCGCGCGCTAGCGAACATCTATTTCGCCAATCTGCCCAAGTGGCTGACGCAACCGCTTCGGCGTTCTTCCGAGTATGATGTCTTTCATATCTTCGGAATACGTCACTCGGCCCGTGACGAATTGCGTCAGTGGCTGCTCGATAACGGGGTGAAAACCGAGATCCATTACCCGATCGCGCCGCATCGGCAGAAGGCAATGCAAGGAATTTTATCCGGCAATTATCCCATCGCCGATGAACTGCACGCCACCGAACTGAGCCTGCCTATTTCGGCGGGGCATAGCAGTGTTGAGATCGAGCGAGTCTGCAGCCTGTTTGCCGCGCTCCCCGAAAAGTTGAAGTTGACCGCATGACAGAGCACCGGAAGGAACCGGCCCCCGCACGCGAGGAAGATTGGGATATCATTATCAGGCCCTCGAAGGGCAGTGCGCCGGATCTTGGCCTTGTCTGGCGATATCGCAATCTCATCTGGATGTTCTTCAAGCGAGATTTCACGACATTCTACAAACAAACCGTTTTGGGGCCCGTCTGGTACATCATTCAACCGTCGCTGACGGCGATGACCTATTATGTCGTGTTCGGAAAGATAGCCAATCTTTCCACGGATGGCCTTCCGCCTTTCTTGTTTTACATGTCGGGTACGATCATCTGGAGCTATTTTGCTGCGTGTCTGACCAATAACTCCGAAGTCTTTTCGAAGAACGCCAATCTGTTCGGAAAAGTCTATTTCCCCAGGCTTGTGGTGCCACTGTCCGTTGCCATGAGTGGTCTTGTCGCATTTTCCATCCAATTCCTGCTCTTGCTGACAGTTGCCTTTGGGATCAAGATCGCGAACCCCGATCTGGCATTGAGCTATCGTTTCCTGTTTTTGACGCCAATGGTGCTGCTCTACATTGCAGTGCTGGGTATTGGTGCTGGACTTGTGGTTTCCGCTCTGACGGTCCGTTTTCGCGATCTCGTCTATGCCGTCGGATTTATGACGCAACTCTGGATGTACGCTACGCCGATCGTGTATCCATTCAGTCAGATCCCGGAACGGTATCATTGGTTCTACTACATCAATCCAATGACGACACCGGTTCAGATTTTCCGTTGGGCGCTCTTTGACGCTTCAGCTTTGCCCGTCACTCTCTGTCTTGCCAATCTAGCGGTGACCGTTGCGATCACGGTATTTGGGCTGGCACTTTTCTCGCGGGCGGAAGCTAACGCGATGGACACCGTCTGATGAACGATATCGTTATTCGAGCGGAACACGTCAGCAAGCTATATCGCCTCGGCGTAATCAATCACGGCACGCTTTATCGTGACCTTCAGAGTTGGTGGGCTAGGTGGCGCAATCTTCCGGATCCTAACGTGTCGGTGTCCGACTTTACGTCCGACCGGGGCAGGCAGTCGCGGCTCAAGGGAGACATCTTCTATGCGCTGGATGATGTCTCCTTCGAGGTCGGGCACGGCGAGATAGTGGGGATTATCGGCAGAAACGGGGCCGGAAAATCCACGCTGCTGAAGGTAATGTCGCGTATCACTATGCCCAATTCTGGGTTCATAGGAATAAGAGGTAGAATTGCCAGCCTGCTTGAGGTTGGCACCGGCTTTCATCCGGAGCTTACCGGTCGAGAGAACGTCTATCTCAATGGCGCCATTCTTGGCATGACTCAGGCTGAGGTCAGATCGAAATTCGATGAAATCGTCGAGTTTGCCGAAATCGGCGAATTTATCGATACGCCTGTGAAGCGATATTCGTCTGGGATGTATGTGCGTCTGGCTTTCTCCGTCGCAGCGCATCTTGAGCCGGAGATTCTTCTGGTTGACGAGGTGCTGGCCGTCGGAGACGTCAACTTCCAGAACAAATGCATGGGGCGCATGCAGGAAGTCACGAAGGCCGGTCGAACGATTCTCTTCGTAAGCCACAATATGACCGCCATAAGCAGCATCTGCCCGAAATCGATTCTAATGGCCGATGGCAAGGTCGCCGCGATGGGCGATACCGCAGATGTGATGAAGGCCTATCTCGATCGCCCGGAATTCGGCGGTACGGCAAGCTACTCGGTCAATCCCGAGGACGTCGATGGAAAGGCGATTATCTGCCGTGTTGCGGTATTGAACGACAAGGATGAAGTTTCGGGAACACTGGAACTTTCGAAGGGATTCTCGGTCGAGGTCGAATACGAATTGAGGGAGCCTCTTTCCGGCCTATCGGTCGGGATGCAGATCAAGATGGAGGACGGCTACACCACGCTCGTCAGCCTATCCGATCCCGAACTTGACGTCGGACGCTTGAATACCCGACCGGCCGGCTACTATCGAGCTCGCGTTAAATTTCCGGGATTTCTTCTCAACACGGGCACCTTTTATCTGCGACTGGGCATATCAAGCCGGTTCTCGATCTATTCGGTCGCTGAAGGAATCCGGTTTGACGTGGAGGATAATGTCGGAATTATCCAGATGCTGGGTCAGCAACGTAAGCCGTCGATTTCGGCGATCCAGTTGCCTTGGGAAGTGGAGAAGCTCTTCCTGCGCGATTCTGAG
The DNA here is from genome assembly GCF_012349115.1 of Rhizobium ruizarguesonis. Taxonomy (GTDB): domain Bacteria; phylum Pseudomonadota; class Alphaproteobacteria; order Rhizobiales; family Rhizobiaceae; genus Rhizobium; species Rhizobium ruizarguesonis. Next base: position 112,103 of record NZ_PQIG01000144.1, on the reverse strand, counting down.
GGTGTTTTGAAATGAAGAGAGCGCTTGTTACTGGGGCAGATGGGTTTATCGGTTCTCATCTTGTTGAGACGCTGGTCAGGTCGGGCGTCGAAGTCCGCGCCCTTTGCCAGTACAACTCGTTTTCCAGCTGGGGCTGGCTGGACCAGTCTGAATACCGCGGCAAGTTCGAGGTGATCCTCGGCGACGTCCGCGATCCAGCTCAGATGCGCAGCGTTGCCAAAGAGGTGGATACGATATTTCACCTGGCCGCTCTCATCGCTATTCCCTATTCCTATCAGGCGCCGTCCAGCTATGTGGACACCAACATTAATGGCACGTTGAATGTGCTTCAGGGCGCTCTCGATGCCAGCGTTGGCCGCGTCATCCAGACCTCGACCAGCGAGGTCTACGGAACGGCTCGCTTTGTCCCAATCAGCGAAAGTCATCCGCTGCAGGCACAGTCGCCCTATTCGGCGTCAAAAATCGGTGCTGACGCGATGGCATACAGTTATCATTCGAGTTTTGACCTACCGGTGACGATCGCACGGCCTTTCAACACTTTCGGCCCGCGACAATCTGCAAGGGCGGTTATTCCGACTGTGATTTCGCAGCTTCTGAGTGGACGAACGACGCTGAAGCTTGGTGCGCTCTCGCCCACCCGGGATTTCAATTTCGTGCAGGATACATGCGACGGCTTTCTGGCACTCGCGGCCTGCGACGAAGCCATCGGACAGACGGTCAATATCGGCTCGGGCAGCGAGATATCGATCGGCGATACCGTCCAGCTGATCGCCGACATCATCGGCGTCAGCGTGGAGATCGAATGCGACGAACAGCGTTTGCGTCCGGCAAACAGCGAAGTGGAGCGTCTGTGCTGCGACAACAGCCTGATCAAATCTCTGACAGGATTTTCGCCGCGTTACAGCTTGGAAGATGGTCTGAAAGCGACGATCGACTGGCTGCGTCAGCCGCAGAACCTGGCGAGATACAAGGCGGATATCTTCAATGTCTAGGCGCGCAGTCATTCTGGCGGGCGGAATGGGAACGCGGTTGCGGCCGTATACTGTCGTGCTTCCCAAGCCACTGATGCCGATCGGCGACTATCCTATTCTTGAGGTGATTATTCGTCAGCTGATATCAGGCGGATTTCAACATATAACACTTGCCGTCAACCACCAGGCCGAGCTGATCAAGGCTTTCTTCCAGGATGGCGACAAGTGGGGTGTACGCATCGACTATTCGCTCGAGGACGAGCCTCTTGGCACCATGGGGCCGCTGCGGCTGATAAAGGATCTGCCGGAGAATTTCCTGGTGATGAACGGCGACATTCTGACGGATCTCAACTATGCCGATTTTCATGATGCTCACGTCCGCGACGGGAATATATTCACGATCTCGTCCAAGACGCGTCAGCATCGCATAGACTATGGCGTTCTTGACACCGGCGAGGCCGGGCTGCTGACCGGTTTTCGAGAGAAACCGACGGCTGAATACAAAGTCAGCATGGGCGTCTACATGGTGTCTTCGAGGGCCGTGGAGCACATACCACAAGGTGGTGCCTACGGCTTCGATCAGTTGATGCTTGATCTTCTTGCGGCCGGCAAGCCGGCCACGGTTCGAGATTTTGCAGGCTATTGGCTCGATATCGGACGGCCTGACGATTATGCCTTGGCGATCGAGCAGTTTGAATCCATGCGGTCCAGGTTCTTGAATGGTTGATGCCATCGTCACCGGTGCTGGCGGTTTTCTCGGGAGCCGTCTGGTCAGACGGCTCAAGGAGGCCGGTTTTGACGTGCTTGCGCTTGACCGAACGCATGGTGACATAAGCGAAGAAAAGGTTTGGCAGGAGCTTCCAGCCGCACGCACGCTGTTTCACCTTGCCGGCAGGACATTTGTTCCAGATAGCTGGAGCCAAGGACCGAGTTTCACGGCCGCCAACGTCCTCGGAACGCAACATGCTTTGAACTGGTGCAAGCGGCACAAGGCCAAATTCGTGTTCGCAAGCGCCTATGTTTACGGAGTGCCTGACCGGCTACCGATCCATGAAAGCGATCCGGTCAGGCCGAACAACCCTTACGCTCTCTCCAAACATCTTGCCGAACAGCTTTGTGAGTTCGCCGCCACGCACGAGCAGATACCGGTGGTGGTATTGCGTCTTTTCAATATATATGGCGCAGGGCAGCGACCCGAATTTCTGATACCGACGCTTCTGAACCAGATACGGGCGAAGCAGGAAATACAGGTCCTGGATCTCAGTCCCCGGCGTGACTATATCTTCGTTGACGATGTCCTGAGCGCCTTTGCCAAGGCCATGGACGTCTTGGAAGGCTACCATTGCATCAATATCGGCTCCGGAACGTCGTATTCGGTGCAGGAAATAATCGACATCTTGCAAGAAGCTGCCGGCACTGCTCTACCTGTAGCGTCATCTTGCACAGTTCGGCGGAATGAAATACCTGACGTGCGGGCCGATATCACGCGGGCTCGCGCCGTTCTCGGATGGCGACCGGAATGGGATCTGCCGGCCGGAATCCGCGCGACGATGAAGGAGTCGTAAATTGAACGAACGTTACGTTCCGATCAACAAGGGCAACTACTCGATGGACACCGTCGAGCGCGAAGCCGCGTTCGACAAATTCCGGGGCGAAGGGTGGGAAGCCGAATACGCAGATTACCGTCGCAAGTGGTCGGAATATGCCCTGAACCAGCAGGTTTCGGATTATCCGCTGCTCGTCGATCTCGAGTTGGCATCGATCTGCAATCTGCGCTGCCCGATGTGCTATACGATCAGCGACGAGTTCAAGAAAAGTGTGAACACGACGCGGATGGACTGGGATCTCTACTGCCGTATCATCGATGAGATCGGCGGCAAGGTTCCTGCGATCCGTCTGTCGCTGCGTGGCGAGGCCACACTGCACAAGCGCTTCGCTGACTGCGTGCGCTATGCCAAGGACCATGGGATCAAGGAAGTCTCGACCCTCACCCACGGCTTCAAGCTCAACAGAGATTATTTCGCTCAGCTTGTCGACGCCGGCATCGACTGGATCACCGTTTCGATCGACGGCACCGGTGAGACCTACGAAAAGATCCGCAAGCCGATCAAGTTCGAGGCGCTACTCGACAAGATCAAGGACATCAAGAAGTACAAAGACGAGCGCGGGCTCCATCGTCCGGTCATTAAGGTGCAGGGCATCTGGCCGGCGATCAGGGAAAATCCGGATCTTTACTATGAGACGTTTGCACCTCACGTGGATCTAGTCGCCTTCAATCCGCTGATCGATTATCTCGGAAACGATTCTGACGTTCAATATCTGGATAACTTCACCTGCCCACAACAATACCAGCGCCTCGTTATCGGCGCCGACGGGCTTGTGATGAAGTGCTCGAACGATGAGGAAAATCGCGAAGTCATTGGTGACGCGACGACGGAGACGGTACACCAGATTTGGCACGGCGAAAAAATGAATGCAGTCCGCGCCTTGCACAAAGAACCGCAGGGCTTCTTGAAAAGCGAAGTATGCCGCCGATGCTACCTGCCTCGCCTGACGGATGACGAGCCGACCGAAATCTGCGGCCGGAAAGTGATCGTCCGGAATTACGTGGATCGGGCTCAGGAAATCGGAAAGTAGAGAAGCAGCCGGGAGTCGTATACCGGTCGTGTGCGGGATGACATCGCACAGAGCTGGACTGAGCTGTGTTACCGCTATTGGAACGCCGGCTGTATAGTGAATTGCGGGAGTAGCAGATGTTCCGGAACTACCGACCTGACCGGTGTTATATTATCGCCGAAATCGGCGGGAATTTTACGACTTTTGATCAGGCAAGACGGCTGATCGACGAGGCCAAGGCGTCCGGCGTGGATGCTGTCAAGCTCCAGACTTATCGCGCAGAGACCCTGTCGAGCCGGAACGCCATGTTCGATATGGAAAACACCGGCGTTACCTCGCAATTCGAGCTTTTCCGTAAATATGAAATCGGTCACGAGCTTCACGAAGCGGTTTTCCGCTATGCCGAGGAGCAAGCGCTGGACTGGTTTTCGTCGCCCTCACACGAAACGGATGTCGATCTGCTCGAGCAGTGTGGAGTTGGTGCCCACAAGGTAGGTTCGGACGATGCAGTCAACATTCCCTTTCTTCGCTATCTGGCAAAAACGGGCAAGCCGATAATCTTGTCGACGGGGATGTCGACGCTCGAAGAGGTTCGGGAATCTGTCGCCGCAATCAAGGAGGCTGGCAATCAGAAGCTCATTCTGCTGCACGCCATCACAAGCTATCCGACGCATCCGGAAAATGTGAACCTGCGTGCAATGCAAACGATGATGGAGGCGTTTCCGGATCTCGACGTTGGCTATTCCGACCATACATTGAACCCTGTCGCGAGCCTTTGTGCGGTCGCGATGGGCGCCCGGGTCATCGAGCGGCATTTCACCTACGACAAGGCCGCTGATGGTCCCGACCACATGCTCTCGGCCGATCCGGCGGAAATGAAATGGCTTGTGGATGCGATCCGTGCGTTCGAGGTCATGAAAGGCAGTGGTCGCAAGGAACCGGCCGCCAGTGAAGCGACGACAAGATTGAACAACCGCAAGAGCATTGTCGTCAATCGACCGCTCAAAACCGGCCATGTCATCTCTGCCGGTGACATCTCGGTCAAACGGCCTGGGACAGGGATTGAACCTAAGCATCTCGAAACTCTTGCGGGGCGGCGGCTCGTAAAGGATCTCGATGCGGACGCCGTTCTCCAGTGGAGCGATCTGGCGTGACGCTTGGAATCATTATCCAGGCGCGCATGGGATCGACTCGATTACCTGGAAAGGTGCTTCGCGACATTTCCGGCAAGCCGCTTCTCGAACATGTCCTGGGTAGGCTTCAGATGTTGAAGCGGCCTGCTAGGGTTGTCGTTGCAACATCATCGGCCAGCGAGAACGATGTTGTCGAAGCCTGGTGCCTTGAGCATGGCGTAAGCTGCTTTCGTGGCGACGAAGCCGATGTTCTCGATCGTTATTTTCAATGCGCAAAATCGCTCGGAATGTCCGACATTGTTCGATTGACCGCGGATAATCCTTTCACTGACATCGAGGAGCTCGAAAGGCTGATCGATTTGCACCAAAGACAGGGATTCGACTACACGCATGCGTTCGGCCAGTTGCCTATAGGCGTCGGCGCCGAAATATTTACCTTCGAAGCGCTCTCACGCAGTCATCGCGAGGGAAAGCTGCCGCACCATCGCGAGCACGTGAATGAATACTTCACCGACCGGCCGGAGTTGTTCAAGATTGGCCAGCTCGATGTGCCTCCAGCCAAAATATCCCCAAATCTGCGTCTGACGGTAGATACTGAGGAAGACTGGAGACGTGCTTGTGCTCTGGCAGCGCGGGGGGGTGGGAACTGGCTCGGGACAGAAGAAGCAATCAGACTATGTTCGTCTTCTGCATAGAAAGTTCACATGCACGCGGCATGGGGCATCTGTTTCGGTCGTTGACGCTCGCCACCGAACTGCGTTCACGCGGTCATCCGGTCCTATTTTTAGCGAACGATCATCCGAATTCGTTGAGAATCATCCGAGAGCGCGGCTTTGATGTGGCGCTTCATGACCTCGCCTCCGTGACCGGATGGGAGAATGGCTTTATCGAACCCGATGCATCATCTTCAGTCTGGATTAATGACCGCCTGAACACGCAGCGATCCCACAGCGAGACGATTAAGCGTTTGGGCGCCAAGCTCGTTACCTTTGATGATCGTGGTGATGGCGCGGAACTTGCCGACGTGAATATCTGCGCTCTCCTGTTCGAAAAGACTGAGGGTCTCAAGGGCAAGGATGTTCGGCTGGGGGTGGAGTATATGATACTCAATCCTGAAATCGCGGCGTTTCGCAGACTTCGGCAAAGCCTTGCATCAATCCTTGTCACGCTCGGCGGCGCCGATACCTACGGAGTGACCGTCCGCGTTGCCAAATGGCTGAGCAGCAAGCCTTTTCCTGTCACCATCGTTACAGGCCCGAGCTTCCAACACATGGCGGAGCTTGAAGAGGTCGTCGCGACCGCTGCACCGGGTCGGTTCAAACTGCTCAACCAGGTGCCATCGCTTGCGGCAGAGATGCATGGACACGATCTGGCGATTACCGGCGGCGGTGTTACCCCATTCGAAGCCTGTGCGGCTGGCTTGCCGTGTGTGGTGATCGCCAACGAACCTTTTGAAATCCCGGTCGGGCGTGCGCTCGAAGATCTGGGAGCGGCGTTCTTTGCGGGGCATCACTCGGCGTTCGACCTCGGCATCCTGGAAACGCCGATCCCCATCAGGAGCATGAGCGAGACTGCCATGACCAAGGTGGACCTTGGCGGGGTCGGCCGCGTTGCCGATTTGCTGGAAAGACTGGCTGCATGACCATCACAGCGGTTATTCATCAGCCGGATTTCGCCTCATATCTCGGCTTTTTTCAGCGTTTTTTGAATGCCAATCTCTATATCGTTCTCGATCACGTTCAGTTTGTGCATGGTACGAGCAAGAGCTGGACGCACCGTGACAAAATAAAGACGGCACAGGGCGATCGGTGGCTCACCGTCGGAATTAGAAAGCCGAGGCTCGGCACCCCGATCAACGAGGTGGAACTGGCGCCCGGCACCGGCTGGATAGACCAAAACCTTTCCCTGCTTCGCGAAAATTATCGCAAGTCTGCCGGTTGGAGCGAGGTCTTTCCCCACATCGAGGCCCTCTACGGCAAGCGGTTTGACCTGTTGGTCGATTTTAACATGCATTTCCTGGAGGGCATCCTGGATATGCTTGAAATTACCATGCCGACGGTGCGGTCGAGCACGTTAAACCCGGAAGGGCATAAGAACGAGTTGCTTGTCGAACTGCTGCGCAAAGTGGGAGCGAGTCGTTATCTCTCAGGTCTGGGTGCACGCGACTATATGCGGCCTGAGGTGTTCGAGACAGCCGGGATCGAGATCGAATGGCAACATTTCGTCCATCCGGTTTATCCACAGCCCTTCGGCGAGTTCATGCCCTATCTCAGCATTCTCGACACACTGCTGAATTGTGGTATTGCAGGCACGCGTGACCTGCTCTGGAGTTGCAAATGAATATTCTCGCGATCGGTGCCCATTTTGACGACGTGGAACTGGGCTGTGGCGGTGCACTGGCACGCCATGCTGCAAACGGCGACACGGTGTATGTCTATGTCGCGACCGTATCCGGCTTTTCCAACCAGTATGATCAGTCCGTGCGCAGCAGCCAGGTTGCCAGAGCGGAAGCGGATGCTGCGATGGAAATTCTCGGCGTCGACAAGATGTTTTGCGGCGAATTCAAAACGCTCCAGATCGAATTCGTCGATCCGCTGAATATCGAGATCCTCAAGCTCGTGCAGGATCTGAAGATCGATATGGTTTACACCCACTGGGTCGGAGACATCCACCATGACCATCTGGCCTTGTCGCGGGCGTCACTGCACAGCTGCCGCCATGTGCCCCGCCTCCTGATGTACCGCAGCAACTGGTATCATTCGACGGTGGATTTCAGGGGAAATTTCTACGTCGACATCACCTCCCATTGGGACCAGAAGGAAAAGGCGATCCTTGCCCATGAATCCGAGATGGAGCGCACGGGGCGGAAATGGGTGAGCTTCTTCCGCAATGAAGCCGAGAACGCCGGCCAGCGCATCGGTGTAAAATACGCGGAGGTTTTCGAGGTGGTAAAGTGGCTGCAGCTTTGAGAAAGATTTTGACCTTTGGCTCCATGCTGCTCCCCTATGGTGTGCATGAGCTGAAGCGCAGGCTAAAAAATCGTCACAAATTCTCTGCTGATGTCGCGAGTTCGCTGGCAGAAAATACACAGCTTGCTGGTCTGCACGCGGGGCAGCGCTGTTTTATTTTAGGCAATGGCCCAAGCGTCAAGGGCTTGGATCTGTCGCGACTTCAGGGCGAAACCGTTATAACCGTTTCCAATGGTTACCTGCACTCCGATTTCGACAAGTTCCAGTCTCGTTATCATTGTGTTCCGCAAATTACCTACGTATCGATGACATCGGAGGATGTGATCGACTGGTTTAAAGAGATGCATTCGCACTTGGGCGCCGCGGAACTGTTTCTCAGTTCCACTGAAGCGGAGCTGGTTCGAAAACACAATCTGTTTTCAGGGCGAACGGTTCGGTATCTCGTGCTCGGTGAAAGCTTCGACGAAAAAACATCAGAGGAAATCGTCGATATCTCTCAACCGGTCCCTCGTGTCGAGTCGGTGCCGGTGATGGCCTTGATGATAGCGATGTATCTTGGTTTCAAAGAGATCATCCTGCTCGGCGTCGACCACGATCGTTTCCTGTCTTCAACCTACCAATATGCGTTTGACCTTAAGGCGCAAAAGGGAAAAGATTTCACCGTAAATGCGGACGGCACGCTGACAAGGGGCCGCCACGACGAGTTTCAGCAGCTGGCGCGGCTGTGGCGACAATATCGAGCCATCGCAAATATCGCGAGAGCGAGTGATATCCGCATCTTCAATTCCACACCCGGCGGAGCACTGGACGAATTTGAGCGACGGCCATTCGAAGCTTGGTTCGAGAAATGAGGCACATTGGTTTTTCGCTACCAGGTCTTCACTGTTTGCTTGAGGTGACGCGGGATTCGCCGCAGGCCCGTCAACAGGACATCTGGAGCGAGTTTCGGCGTCATAACGTCTATTTCGACGGGCCTCACGACGATTGGCGCTCGGCCATGGCTGCTTCAGAGGGATATGATGCGCCGGCTATTCTTGCCAAGGCTCTTGACGCGACACGCGCAGTTGTTCAGGGACGTGCCTCCTACGAGCGAGACACCGTCGTTTTCACGGAAAGAAGCTACTCGCACCCTCTGCTCGCCTGGCTTCTTTATGCAGCGTCCCGGTCCGATCTTCGTTTGAGGGTGGTCGACTTCGGAGGCGCTTTGGGAAGTTCTTACTTCCAGCATCGCTCGGCATTTGCCCATCTCGCGGAATTGAAGTGGTGCGTGGTTGAGCAGCCCCATTTTGTCAACGCAGGTCGAGCAGAATTTGAAAATGAGAGTTTGAGTTTTTGCGATAGCTTGGATGAAGCGATTGAACGTGTGAAGCCTGATGTCGTTCTGCTCTCCGGTGTGCTCCAATATCTTGAATATCCTCATGAGGATCTTGCGAGCCTTCTGTTGAAGGGCGCCAAGTTCATACTAATTGACAAGACAACAGCGCAGTTCGAAATGGCTGACGCACCGTTTGTGCAGCATGTGCCGGCGTGGATCTACAGCGCGAGCTACCCGGTATGGTTCTTGAACGCGCATGAAATGCAGGCCAGTTTTTCCAAGCATGATTATAAAGTTGTGGATCGTTTCCAGCCAGCTGGAGCATTTGGCTTAGTGACGCCGCCGCCCTTGCAAGAATTGAAGCGTTGGGGCATTGGCGTTACACCAGCGCCTCAGCAGCACGAATGGCCTTATGTTGGCTGGTTTCTCGAGAAGCTGGAAATCTAGCGAATGCGCGTGAACGTCATTATCCCTGTCTTCAATCGTCTTGAACACACCCGTAAGGTGTTGGAAGCTCTCAGGAGGCAGACCATCTTTGACGCCTTGACGATTGTCATCGTCAACGATGGTTCGACCGACGGAACGGCAGGATATCTGCAGTCGCAGAGCGATGTGATTGAAATTCGCGGTGACGGCAATCTTTGGTGGGGGGGCGCCGTCGAGGAAGGACTCAAACATGTGCTTCCGTCCTGCCAGCCGGACGACTATGTCCTGCTGCTGAATAATGATACCTGGTTCGACGTGAATTATGTTGAGACCTTGGTGCAGACATCCAGGGAAAATGGCGAGGCCGCTGTCGGGAGCGTCATCCACGAAGAGGGCCGGGATCCGCCCCTTGTCAGTATTGGGGCGAAGGTCAACGTTAACAGACTTGCCGTATGGGATCTGCTTTCGGAATTGAGCGAAACGGAAAAACGATCGCCCAAAAGCCAGTACCCCGTCGATGCGCTGAGTGGTCGGGGAACGCTCTATCCTGCGCCCCTGTTCAAGAAACATGGCGGCATGCGACCGTCCCTTCTACCGCACTATATGGCTGACTACGAGGTCGCCATGCGCTTCGCGCGCGCGGGTGTGCCCCTAGTTGTCAGCAGCAACGCAATCGTTTATTCGCCTCCGATATATGGAAATGACACATCCAGACTTTCCTGGCGGAAGCAGTTATTTGGCAGGCGTTCGCCTCACAACGTGTTTCAGCGCCTCATATTCTATTCGCTTGTCGGTTCACCAGTGCAACGCATGACCGCACCGATCCGAATGGCGTATTTCTCGTGCAGCCGCGCATTTTCGACGTGGAGGTCATTGGCGAAACGAAGGGAAGGAACAATATGAGTGGCGGCCAGCATCAGCAGTGCATCGCATGCGGATCGAAGATGCAAACTTTCATCGAGCGCATCAGCGATGATCGATATGGTTGCCCAGGCGTCTACTCGATAGACCGATGCGTTTCCTGTGGCCACATGTCGACGACACCACGGTTGACGGAAGAGGATCTGCCGGCGCTCTACAGCAATTATTATCCCCGTCGGGAGATCGATTTTGATTCGCTGGAAAAAGAGGCCGCTCTCGTCGAGAAACCTCTCGCCGGGTTCCGCCGATGGATTGCTGGTACCGACAACCAAGGACACTATCTGGCCAAGCCGGGACAGAAGGTACTGGATATCGGCTGCGGTTCGTGCCTCTCCCTTCTGGAGATGCGCAGGCTCGGCGTCGAATGCTGGGGTGTCGAGGCTGATCCGAACGTTCGTACGATCGCGGAGAAATATGCTTTACGCGTTCATATCGGCAACATCTATGACGTGCCGTTCGCCGATCAGAAATTCGACCTCATCGTGCTGAACCAGGTCATCGAACATGTGCCCGATCCGCTTGCAATGCTGGCTGCCCTCAGGGATCGTCTCAATAGAGGCGGACGCGTCGTACTGGCTTTCCCGAATACCGGTTCCTTTCATCGCAAGCTCTGGAAAGAGCGTTGGATAAACTGGCACATTCCATACCACCAGAACCACTTCAATCGAACGTCCTTTGCTCTACTTGCTCGAAAATCCGGTTATGATGTCGAGCGTATCAGGACGATTACGCCCAATCTTTGGTCGGTGCTTCAGCTTAGAATGTCTCGGGAGCAGCGACAGGAGGGCAAGGCGTCCAATACCTGGTCGGAAAGCGGCGACTCTCAGAAGCCGCCGAGCTTTATTCAAAAGGTCCGCAACGTCGCAGTCTCGCGGGGCGAACGCCTTGCCGGTGTGATGATGGGCTTTGGAAACCGAGCTCTGGACGTCATGGGGCAGGGCGATAGTCTCCTGGTAGAACTGCGCCTCTCCGCGACAAAAAACTAGGATTTAGCGTTATGCGGATTGCCGTATTCGATACCTACTATTCCCGATTTCTGACGATGCATTATCGTCGCAATCGTGATCTGAGGTCGGCCTCTTCCCAAAGGCAGACGGACGCTCTGCTTGAGGCAGCGTTCGGCACGTCCGATTTCTATTCGCGCCACCTGAAGGAACTGGGTTGCGACGTCATCGATATCGTCGGCAATTGTGTTCCGCTTCAATCGGCTTGGGCGCGAGAGAACAGCGAACCATTCAGCCCTTGGGCGATGAAGTTGCCGCATCGGTTTTTCAGATTGCCTTATATTGGTGCGCGCCTGGCGGCTCTCCCCGGCTTGCTGGAGGTCGCGATGGCGCGGGTCCGCGCATTCAAGCCTGACGTGCTCTACTGCCAGGATCTGAGCTTTTTTCCGCCTCATGCGCTGAATGAGTTGAAAAAGACGGTGCCGCTCATCGTCGGGCAGATCGCTTGTCCATTGCCGCCCGACGGCTTTCTGCGGCCCTATGACCTCATTCTGACATCCTTCCCTCATTTCGTGCCGCGTTTTCGCGAGATGGGGATAAAATCCGAATATTTCAGGATTGGTTTCGATACCCGGGTGCTCGATATCCTTGGCGATATCACGCGCGATGTGCCGGTGAGCTTCGTCGGCGGCATAAGCCGTCATCATGGCAAGGCGATCCCTTTGCTCGAACATCTTGCCAACACGACGCCGATACAATTTTTCGGCTACGGTTCCAGGACGCTTCCGCGCTCCTCTCCGATTCGAAAACGCCACAATGGCGAAGTCTGGGGTCCGGATATGTATCGTGCTCTGGCGCGCAGCCGGATCACCGTCAACCGGCATATCAATGTTGCCGAGAACAATGCCAACAACATGCGGCTCTATGAGGCAACCGGTGTCGGATCGCTGCTCATAACCGACAGGAAGGATAATCTCGAAGAGATCTTCGAGGTCGGCAAGGAGGTGGTTGCCTATTCCAGTCCTCAGGAAGCCGCCGAACTCATTCGTTACTATATAGACCACCCCGACGAGGCCTATGCGATCGCAAAGGCTGGTCAGGCAAGGACGCTGAGGGACCACACCTACAAATCGAGAATGGGAGAATTGATGCCGATCCTCGAGCGATATCTGGAGAAACAGGGCTGATGTCGTTTCTGCGCGCGAGTCTCAACCGCTTTCCGGGTGTGAAGAGCCAGTTGAAGCGACTGCGTGAACATCTGTCGCCTGCGACATCCGTATCATCACGCTATGTCGAGATAGACGCGGCTCGTAGAGACAGTGAAAGTTCGCGGCTTGCTGCATCTTGGAAGGCGAGTGATCTGCCCGGACGTCAGAGGGCCCTCGTCGAGCGCCAGCTGAAGGAATATCGCAGCGGCGCTTCCATCGATGTATTCGACGTTTTTACCGCCGCTCTGCGCAGCATCGACAATCTGCCGGCGAATGGCTCGCTCCTCGAAATCGGCTGCTCCAGCGGATATTACTCTGAAGTGCTTGAGGTGAGTGGCTCACCTTTGCGCTATCGGGGCTGTGATTATTCCGACGCTTTCATCGATATGGCACGCAGCATCTACCCGGGACTGTTATTCGACGTAGAGGATGCGGCGCGGCTCAGCTATCAGAATGATGCTTTCGATGTCGTGGTCTCGGGATGCTGCCTGCTGCATATTCCCGATTATGAAGCAGCGATCGCCGAGAGCGCCCGTGTCGCCAGGGACTACGTGATTTTTCACCGCACTCCGGTTGTTTATGGCGAGCCGACCAAGTATTTCCGCAAGCAGGCCTATGGCGTCGAGACCATAGAGATCCATTTTTCCGAGCCGCAGCTATTGGATATGTTTCAAGTTCATGGCCTGGAAGTTCAGGCGACCTTCACGCTGAACGAGAACGCCGATCCACGTGACAGTAGCAAGGGCAATGCAAGCCGCACCTATTTGTGCAGGAAACAATCCCAATCATGACGACCTACTTTTGTACCCTTTTCGACAGCGGCTATCTCATCAAGGGGATGGCCATGATGGAGAGCCTCGTCCAGTGGTGTCCCGACGCACATGTTTTCGTGCTTTGCATGGACCAGCAGACGCAGGAGATTTTGATCGCCTCCAAGAGGTCCTACATCACCTGCATTGCACTTGCCGATATCGAGACACCGGAACTCCTGGAAGCGAAGAAATCGCGCGGCGTCGCCGAATATTGCTGGACCCTGTCTCCGTGCCTGCCGAACTTCGTGCTGCAGCACCATTCGGAAATTGATTTCATAACCTATCTCGACTCCGATCTGCTGTTCTATTCACCGCTCCGTCCCATTTTTGATGAGATCGGTAATAGTTCCATCGCCATTATCGAACACCGCTTTGCCCCGCGGCTGCAGAACAGGGAAGTAAACGGCCGCTTCTGTGTGGAATGGGTGAGTTTCCGACGCGATGAAGAGGGAATGCGCTGCCTTGCGCGCTGGCGCGAGCAGTGCATCGAATGGTGCTACTATCGCCTGGAAGACGGCAAAATGGGTGACCAGAAATATCTGGACGAATGGCCGGATCTCTATCCGAATTGCCATATAATCGAGCATCCGGGAGCTGGGGTTGCTCCCTGGAATTACGAAAAGCTGCATTTTACGCAGGATGCATCAGGCAAGATCGAGGTCGATGGTTCGCCTCTGATTTTTTATCACTTTCACCAGTTTCAGTTGCTGACCAATGGCCTGTTCGATCGGTTGTCGACTTTCTACACCGCCGTTTGCGAGGAGCCGGCGGCTGTCTACGAGGCTTACGAGCGCGCTCTGATGCGAGCCCTGAAGGTGATCAGGACGATTTCCCCAGGCTTTTCCGGCGGCCTTCGCCCCTTTTTCAAGGTTATAGCGCGCAGATGGGTGCAACGCCATGTGCCCCTGCCGGTCAAACGCTTCCTGCACAATTTCATCAGGTATTGACGTCACGCTCGGGAGGAGGAGCCGCCTTGCCTCCTCCGACCCGTTATTGATACTGGTGGTCGATCCATTGGCGGTAGCCGCCGCTTGTGACGTTTTCGATCCATGCTCGGTTGGCGAGATACCACTCGACGGTCTTACGAATGCCTGTCTCGAATGTTTCAACCGGGCGCCAGTCCAGCTCCCGCTCGATCTTGGTCGCATCGATGGCGTAACGGCGATCATGACCAGGCCGATCGCGCACAAAGGAGATCTGGGCCTTGTAGCTCGCCCCGTGTGGCAGGGGCCTCAATTCATCGAGGATCTCGCAGAGCGTATTGACCACCGATAGATTGGTCAGCTCGTTTCTGCCGCCGACATTATAGGTCTCCCCAACCTTTCCGTTCTCCAGGACGCGTCGAATCGCGCTGCAATGATCTTTGACGAAGAGCCAGTCGCGTACCTGCATCCCGTCGCCGTAGACTGGAATCTGTTTCCCCGAGAGGGCATTGTGAATGACCAGGGGAATAAGCTTCTCGGGAAAATGATAGGGACCGTAGTTGTTCGAACAGTTCGTGGTCAGAACCGGTAGGCTGTAGGTGTGATGATAGGCGCGAACCAGATGGTCGCTCGCTGCCTTGCTCGCGGAATATGGGCTGTTGGGTTCGTATTTGCGATGTTCGCTGAAGGCCGCCTCCGCCGGGGCAAGCGAACCGTAGACTTCGTCCGTCGACACGTGAAGAAAACGGAAGCTGCTTCGGAAGGCTTCATCCTGTGAGGCAAGAAATCCGCGGATAGCCTCCAACAGGCGAAAAGTGCCGACGATATTCGTCTGGATAAATTCTTCAGGCCCGTGGATCGATCGATCGACGTGACTTTCGGCAGCGAAATTCAGTATTGCGCGAGGCTGATGCGAATGGAGCAATTCTTCAATAAGATCATAGTCCGCGATGCTGCCTTTGACGAAGAGGTGGCGCGGGTCCTCCCAGACGGAGGCGAGGTTCTCCAGGTTGCCGGCATACGTCAGCACATCGAGGTTGACGATCGGTTCATCATGAAGCGCAAGCCAATCGAGTACGAAATTCGCACCGATGAAACCGGCTCCCCCCGTCACCAGGATCATATTTTCCCCCTTGGAGATCTGATAATTTGGAAAAATCTAGTCTCATTGTGGCAGTCCTACGTCAACCGCAGAGATCCGCAATGGCCATTTCGCTTGTCTGGCTCGGTTACATGGGGGTTGCGCTGGTTCGGCCGTTTCCATAAACACATCCCGAAGATTGCATCGAAAGACGACTAAAAAAATGACAAAAACCGCGCTTATCACTGGGGTGACTGGTCAGGATGGTGCCTATCTGGCCGAATTGCTTCTGAGCAAAGGCTATACGGTGCATGGTATCAAGCGGCGATCCTCGTCTTTTAACACCGGCCGTATTGAGCATATCTATCAGGATCCGCATGAAGCGCATCCTCGCTTCATTCTCCACTATGGCGATATGATCGACTCGACCAACCTGCTGCGGATCGTGCAGCAGACGCAGCCCGATGAAATCTACAATCTTGCCGCACAAAGCCATGTGGGTGTCAGCTTCGAAACGCCTGAATATACGGCGGATGCCGATGGCGTCGGGACGTTGAGGTTGCTCGAAGCGATCCGTATCCTGGGGCTCGAGGCAAAGACCCGGTTCTACCAGGCATCGACCTCGGAACTCTACGGTCTTGTGCAGGAAGTGCCGCAGAACGAGAAGACGCCCTTTTACCCGCGTTCTCCCTATGCCGCAGCCAAGCTCTATGCCTACTGGATCGTCGTGAATTATCGCGAGGCCTACGGCATGCATGCGTCGAACGGCATTCTTTTCAATCACGAAAGCCCGCTTCGCGGCGAAACCTTCGTCACGCGCAAGATCACGATGGCGGTGGCTGCCATCCACCTGGGGCGGCAGGATAAGCTTTTCCTCGGCAATCTCGACGCCAAGCGTGACTGGGGCCACGCGCGTGAATATGTCGAGGGTATGTGGCGCATGCTGCAGCAGGACAAGCCGGATGACTACGTCTTGGCGACCGGTGAAACGACGAGTGTCCGCCAGTTTGTGGAGTGGGCTTTTGCCGACGTAGGCATTGCTTTGGAATGGAAGGGGTCAGGCGTCGATGAAAAGGGCTATGACGCCGCGTCCGGTGCGTGCCTTGTAGAAATCGATCCTCGGTATTTCCGCCCGACGGAAGTCGATCTTCTGCTTGGCGACCCGACCAAGGCACGTCAGAAACTCGGCTGGCAGCACAAGACGCCAGTTCGCGAGCTTGCCGCTGAAATGGTGCGGGAGGATGTCAAGCACTGGAAGGCTCAAAACAGCCGGAAAGAGATCTGAGTGTACGACCTGTCCAACAAGAAAATCTGGGTTGCCGGCCATCGCGGTATGGTCGGCAGTGCTCTTGTGCGCCGGCTTCAATCCGACGATTGCAACGTCGTCACGGCCACGCGCCGGGAGGTCGATTTGACGCGGCAGGAGGAGGTCGAGAAATTTGCTGAAGCAACCCGGCCTGACGCGATCATTCTCGCCGCCGCCAAGGTTGGCGGTATCCTCGCGAATGACAGCTATCCCGCAGAATTTATCTATGACAATCTTATTATCGAAGCGAACATCTTCGAAGCCGCCCACCGGGCGGGAGTGGACCGGCTGCTGTTCCTGGGTTCAAGCTGCATTTATCCCAAACTCGCTCCGCAGCCGATTCCCGAAGAGGCTCTGTTGACCGGTCCGCTTGAGCCGACCAACGAATGGTACGCGATTGCCAAGATCACCGGTATCAAACTCGCGGAAGCATATCGTAAGCAATATGGTCGGGATTACATTTCGGCCATGCCCACCAATCTATACGGCCCAGGCGATAATTTCGACCTGAATTCCAGTCATGTGCTGCCTGCGCTTATCCGCAAGGCGCATGCCGCGAAACTTCGCAATGACCCGCATATGGTGGTCTGGGGCACAGGAACCCCGCGCCGAGAATTCCTTCACGTCGACGACTGCGCCGACGCGTTGGTGTTTCTCCTCAAAACCTATTCGGGCTCGCAGCACGTCAATGTCGGCTCGGGTACAGATCTCGAAATTATCGAATTGACGCGTTTGGTATGCCGCGTTGTCGGTTACGAAGGTGAGATCATTCATGATCTTTCCAAGCCCGATGGCACGCCGCGAAAATTGATGAGCAATCAGAAGCTGCAGGACATGGGCTGGAAACCGCGCATTTCGCTTGAGGATGGTATCCGCGCTACTTACGCTTGGTTTCTTGAGTTCGAAAACAGATCTGATCCAGCGGTCTGATACCAGGCCGGTGATGACCGGCATTCTCTGTTCTAGGCTATCCCGTGAATGATGGCAGCAGACCCGCGCGGCAGCCGGAGCGAGGAATGCAGCGAATGACCTTTCCTTTTTGTCGTAACGGGTGGCGATGGCCCGAAACTGCTTGAGCCGGCTGAACAGAAGCGATCTGGGCTTGCCCGCCGGAATGGCCAGCAGGTCCGGAACGGCCTTGTCGCCTGAAGCTCCACCACCCGTCAGGATAAAGCCGAGAGGGCGCTTCGATCTGCAGTTTGCCGACGAGGAAGAGCAACTCGAATAACGTCGCGGCGGTCGGCAGGACAGTTCCACCATTGAGGCGGGAGAGCCCGATAGGGCTAGCGCGGTAAGTATTGTGGAATATGCGAATATGCGCATATTCTGCGGCTGGCGCTGCCGGACAAGACCGGTCGAGGACCTCTGGGGGATCCCATGGAAACAATCGTCGAGGACGCCCATGCTGGCGTCGTGTCGCCCGAACTCGTGGTCGATGCACTGTTTGCATGCCGGAAAACGGCGGCGATCAGGGCGGCCATCGAGCTTGATCTCTTTACTCATATCGGCGAGGGCAAAACGGCAGCGTTGCTGGCGTCGGCAACAGGCGCCTCGGAGCGTGGGGTGCGCATCCTGTGCGACTACCTCGTGGTCCACGGTTTCCTGAGAAAGGAGAGCGGACAGTACCGAATGACGCCCTCGACCAGAATGTTCCTCGATCGCAATTCGCCAGCCTATATGGGCTCTGCCGTCGAGTTCGTCGCTGCACCCGAAATACTCGATAATTTTCTGCGCGATCCGACCGCCGTCGTGCGAAACGGCGGTTCGGCCGGGCTTGCAAACATTTCGGCAGACAACCCCGTCTGGCTGAAGTTTGCGCGCGGCATGGGCTCTTTTACGGGGCTCAGCGCCAAAATACTGGCTGACGAAATCTCCGGCTGGACTAGGCACCCCAAGAAAGTTTTGGACATTGCTGCAGGTCCAGGCTTTTTCGGGATCGAAATTGCGAAGGCCCTTCCATCCGCGGAGATCGTCGCCGTCGACTGGGCCGCCGTGTTGGAGCTGTCGAGGCAGAATGCGGAAAACGCCGGCGTGTCTGACCGGTACCAGACAATTGCCGGCAGTGCCTTCGATGTGGAATGGGGCACGGGTTATGATCTTGTCCTGCTTCCGAATTTTCTGCACCATTTCGATCTGCCGACGTGTGCCCAACTGTTACGAAAGATCGTCGCGAGCCTTGCAGAGGATGGTCGGATCGTCGCGGTGGATTTCGTACCGAACGAAGATCGCGTGTCGCCGCCTTTTCCTGCGGCGTTCTCTTGGGAGATGCTCGCCAGCACGCCGGCGGGCCAGGCTTATACGCAAAGTGAGCTGACTGAGATGGCAGGACTGGCCGGTCTTGCCGGCGTCATCGTCAAACCGTTGCCGCCAACTCCGGCAAGCCTCATCCTCTTTGAATAGCAGCAAGAGGTTGGCGCTCCCATCGTCCTCTATTACACGGGTGTGCCGTCAAGGCTGGCAGATCAACGTCATTGACGCGATCCCGGGCTCTACCACGCTGACGCTCAGGTACGCGCTGCAGGGCAACTATGCGACTGCTATCGGATCGAAGGTGGCCCAAATGCACGCCGGCTCGATCGAGTTCAGCGACGTCTGGTATGAGGACGGGAAGTGGAAGGCGCTCATCGTCTGCTTCCCGTTCATGCGCGATGAGAACCGGCTCATCGAGACGATGGGGTATGCCGAGGATCCAGACTTGAACACCAAGTTCACCGTCGTTCCCGGCGTCTGGCCGCTTAATTTGATGGAGAAGCGGAAGGCGTTCGACCAGCGTTCGGCTGAGAACTTGCAGTTCGTTCGGATTGCCTGGCGTGCGGCGGTACCAGGAAATCGAGCAGACCGTCGCCCCGTAGGTCGGCGGTTCTCTTTTCCAGAATGTCACCAATCAGGGTCGTCAGAAATTCTGCTGTCAGATGGTTCCAGTCTGTGATGAACGGAACACCCCTGCTGCTCGTGAGGCATTTCTCCTTGTCGTAATCGCAGTGAAGCTTGACGATATCGACGTAGGTGAACGCTAGATCGGGTGGGAAAAATGGCAGTTGCTCTAAAGGCTGGTTGGCCGGCGGATAGGTCGCTTCCCGCAGGCATATAGAGGCATCGGATTTTCTCTGAAACATGAGCCCTAGGCACGAGTGTAATTCGTCGAGCTGGAAATAATTTCCGAAAACGAAAATTCGCGCGTCATCCGAGTGGCTTTTCATCCAGGAAAGAAGCTCAAACCTAAAGGGGTTGACGGTGTACTCAAAAGGCCGAAGGCTCGTAAGGAAAATCGCTTTCGTTCGGCTGAGCAATGACTTGTCGTTGATATATTTTTCAAAGGGAATGCAATATTTATCGTAAATGCTGGCGCGAGAGGGGGCCTTAACAATATCGTTCTTGATCTCCACCATGCAGTTTAAGTAGCTGATTGCCACGATTTGATATCGGTCGGCATCGATGTAATTTTTCAGCGCGATCGACCAGTTTCTGGCGTGCGAGTCCCCAATTATGAAGATAATGGGCTTCCCAGCTTGAATGTTGTTGTTCAAGCTTAGAAAAGTGCTTTCGAGCCGTGCTTCGTTCGTCTGCGCGAGCGGTGGATAAATTTGATCCAACCTGTGAGGAAAACCGGCCATAGAGATTGCTGACACAACAGCAGCCGTGATGGTTGCAACTGATGCGCTCAGGTAGATCCAGAAAGCGCGGCTTCTCCTGGTGTGGCGAAGGGGCTTTTCGATAACGACAAAGCTCACGACCGCGACCAAGACCGTCGCTGCGATGGCAAGAACCTTATCGCCGTTGTTGAAATTCAAGCTTGTCAGCCGCGCGAAGGCGAAGACCGGATAATGCCACAAATATAAAGAGTAGGATATTATTCCGGTGAGCGCCGCAGGTCGAGAAGCTAACAGGCGCCCGACCGCGTCCTGCTGACTGGTGAATGCGAGCACCAGACAGGTCCCAATGACTGGGATCACAGTTACCAGGCCAGGATGAACCGTGTCCTTTCTGAACAAGATGAGCGAACCAAGAACGAGGACAAGCCCGGCCGCCGCGAGTAACGGCCGAGGGCGAGTTCGTCCACGCCTCACCTCGTGATAGGCGAGAAGTGTTCCGGCCAACAGTTCCCAGGCCCGGGTGAGTGGTGAGTAGAAGGCCTGTTGCTGATCATACCGTACCGTTACGACACACAATACAAAGCTGAGGGATGCCACGAGCAACACGCATGGCAGAAACCTTGATTTCAAGTATCGGCGCGTGATCAGCAATAAGAGCGGAAACCCGATATAAAATTGCTCTTCGACGCTCAACGACCAGGTGTGAAGAAAAGGCTTGAGAAGGGTGTTGGGCTCCCCGTACTGGGCCGCCGTAAAATAGAAATAGATATTCGATCCAAATAGGAGCGACGAACCTATGGAATTCGCGTAATCCAGGAGTTCCGATGGTAATAAAAGGTAATAAGCAAAAGGAATTGTCGCGAAAATGACTGAAAACAACGCAGGCAGAATTCTTCGCGCGCGCCGAGCATAGAATTTAAGGAAATCAATACGCCCCGTTGCTTCGATTTCTGTCAGCAGAATTTGGGAGATCAGAAAGCCGCTGATCACAAAAAACACATCGACGCCGATGTATCCGCCCCGCAGCAACGTGTGGCCGGCAACCGTGAACTCGGCGTGATACAGAATAACCGCGATCACCGAGATGGCCCTTAAGCCATCGATCTCTGGTCTGTAAACCTTCAATGCTAGCGCCTGCCTTCGATATCGAGAGCGTAACTTTGTCGCGCCCAACATTGGCGCTTTGGGGCTGCCTAACACAGAGATCTTGGAGGGAGAACAGTATGGCCTGATAAAAGATTTGCGGGCGCGGCCGATTTCAATCTTTATTTTCTGCGCTGTTGTAAATCAGCATTCCGGAACCCTCATTAGTTTGCATTTGTCTTCCCAGTCGCTGACCAATTTTGTCTATGGCCGTTCCAGAAGCGAGAAGACGTCTGGCCGATGCCAATAGCGCCTACCATCGCTGCTCGCTACGGCGCGCCCGAAATCAACAAAATCGACATGGGCGCGTGTATGCGTAGATGCTGTAAGATGCTCGCCCGAGCCAGGATGTCGGATTCGCCGACATCCTGCGCCCGTCGATTTAAATGATCAGGGCAACGAAAAGGAAGCAGGCATTGGAGGAGGGGACGGGGAGGGCAGACACAAGCAAACCCGTTTTGCCGTAAAATCAATCGCTTAGTGAAATATTGGCTGGGGAACCTGGATTCGAACCAAGATTAACGGAGTCAGAGTCCGTCGTTCTACCATTGAACTATTCCCCAGCATAAGCGAACCGGCGGGCGGCCGGCTGGTGTGCGGCGCTTATAACCAAAAGCCGGGGGATTGCAAATAGCTGTTTTGAAAAAAATCGGTGCTGCCGGGGAAAGGTGAAATCGCTGCAAATCCCCCGTCCAAAAAAGAATTTGGCGATTTCGGCGGGCGCTGATATTCTTGCCGCAACGCAAAAATCGAATGAGCGCCTGCTGCATACCTCAGGACTTGCGCGGCGCGATGGAAAAACAACGTGGAAGACCCCGAAGGCGGCGCAAAGCCGCAATTTGACGGGGCGTCGGCGGCAGGGCGCAAGGACGGCAAGAAGTCCAGGCGCCGCAAGGGCAAACGTGGCGGGCAATCCCGCAACGCGGCTCACCCCGCTTCGCATGAGCCTTCCGGCGGTGCCGGACAGCCTGCACGCCCGATGGAAGATGCAGCCGGCAATCCGGCTCGCAAGCGCAAGCGTCGCCGTCGTGGCGGCCATGGTGCCGTGCAGGACGGTTCACCTCAACCTCATGTGATGGAACAGGCCGGAGTGGCAGATCATGCCGCCCGGTCCGATGGCGATTCGGCGCCGAGCCGTCGCAACCGCCGCAAGCATCGCGGCAAGCGCGGCCTGCAGGGCCGGCCGCTGACATCGGCAAAACCAGCAGGTGCACCACAGCAGGAAAGCCGCGCGGAAGAGACGGGGCGCATCGCCCTCCCGCGCGAAACCCAAAACGGCGCGGCCGCCAACCGCAAGGGCCGCCAGGACAGCCATGTCCATGCCGGACATCAGGGTGATCGCCAGGCCGGCGAGCATGTGTGGCCGGAGGAGCTCTACGCCGCTCTTGATCTCGGCACCAACAATTGCCGTCTTCTCATTGCCCAGCCGACCCGTCCCGGTCAGTTCCGCGTCGTCGACGCTTTTTCCCGCATCGTGCGCCTCGGCGAAGGCCTTGCGGCCAGCGGCCGTCTGTCCGACGAGGCGATGGAGCGGGCGATCGAGGCGTTGAGGATCTGCGCCTCCAAGCTCAGGAACCGGGAGATCCGCCGCATGCGGCTGATCGCCACCGAAGCGTGCCGCCAGGCGATCAATGGCGAGGAATTCCTCAGCCGGGTCGTTGCCGAAACCGGCCTGGCGCTTGAGATCATCGATCGCGAGACCGAAGCGCGGCTTGCCGTCTCCGGCTGCTCCTCGCTGGTCGGTCGCGAGACGCGCTCCGTCGTGTTGTTCGATATCGGCGGCGGTTCGTCGGAGATCGCCGTCATCCGTATCGGCGACAATCGCTTCAGCCGCCTCGCCAATCATATCACCCACTGGACCTCGCTGCCGGTCGGCGTCGTGACGCTGTCGGAGCGCCATGGCGGGCACGACGTCACGCCGGAAGCTTTCGAAGGCATGGTGCGCGAAGTCGAAGGCATGCTCGGACGCTTCGATTGCCCTGAGATCGAGGTCGCCCAGACCGGCGACTTCCATCTGATCGGCACGTCTGGCACGGTGACAACGCTTGCCGGCGTCCATCTCGACCTGCCGCGTTATGACCGGCGCAAGGTCGATGGCATCTGGCTGTCCGATGACGAGGTCTCCGCCATGCAGGCAAAGCTTCTCTCCTGGGATTTCGCAAGCCGTGCCGCCAATCCCTGCATCGGGCCGGATCGGGCTGATCTGGTGCTCGCCGGCTGCGCCATCCTCGAGGCGATCCGCCGCCGCTGGCCAAGCCCGCGCATGCGCGTTGCCGATCGCGGCTTGAGGGAAGGCCTGCTCACCGACATGATGGCCGATGACGGCGTGTGGCGGCGCCACCGCAACCGCCGCGGCCAGCGCGCGAGATAGGGAAAAGGCATGACCAAGGCACCGATCGCCGGAAACCGCACCGGCCGCAAGCTCGGCCAGCGCGTCAAGAACAAGAAGATGAAGGCCTCCTCCCGCCAATGGCTGGAGCGCCACATCAACGATCCCTATGTGCAGCGCGCCCAGCTCGAAGGCTATCGCGCCCGTGCCGCCTTCAAGCTGCTGGAGATCGACGAGAAACATCATATCCTGCGCGGCGCCAGGCGCATTATCGATCTCGGCGCTGCTCCGGGCAGCTGGTCGCAGATCGCCGCCAAAGTCACCGGCTCGACGGATGATGATATTCGTGTGGCTGCGATCGATTTCCTCGAAATGACCCAGCTGCCGGGGGTCAAGATCCTGCAGCTCGATTTCCTCGATCCGACCGCGCCGGAAAAGCTGTTGGAGGCCGTCGGCGGCACACCCGACCTTGTCATATCAGACATGGCAGCACCCACCACCGGCCACCACCGCACCGACCATCTGCGCACCATGCATCTGTGCGAAGTCGCGGCACATTTCGCCGTCGAAGTGCTCCAGGAAGGCGGCCACTTCCTCACCAAGACCTTTCAGGGCGGCACCGAGCGCGAACTGCTCGCCATGCTGAAGCAGAACTTCCGCCAGGTCGTCCATGTCAAGCCGAACTCGTCGCGCGCCGAATCGGTCGAGATGTTCCTGCTGGCCAAGGGGTTCAAGGGGCGCAAGGCCGAAGGTGAAGCAGAGGAAGCTTGATCTTTGGGCCGGTCCTGTCCGATGATGGCGATCGACTGCCTAATTCCTTAAATCGGAATCGATATAGGGATAAATTATGCAGCAATTGAAAGCGCCACAGCGTCCTTTGCGCGTCTCAAAGGAGGCGCGGCGCTGCAAGGATTTGAACCGCTGATCCCAATGCTTCTTTACGTCACGCTCGGAACCAACGATCTGTATCGCGCAGGGCATTTTTATGATGCCGTGCTGCCTGTGCTCGGTTATCGCCGCCAGCGCTCTTCGGAGGAGGAAATCGGCTATGCCGCCGAGGGCGATACGCGCTGCCGCTTCTGGGTGGTGACGCCGTTCAATCGCCGCCGGGCGACCTCAGGCAATGGCGCCATGGTGGCGCTTGCAGCCGAAACACGGGCGGATGTCGACGCCTTCCATGCGGCAGCGATCGCGGCAGGCGCCGTGGATGAGGGCAGGGCCGGCCTGCGCTCCTACCATGCCCATTTCTACGCCGCCTATGTGCGTGATCTCGACGGCAACAAGCTCTCTGCCGTCTGCGAAAACCCGGAGTAACGGTTTCCAAAAGCGCGTCGCAATCTTTCAGATTCGCTCTCGCGCTTTAGTCTTTATTTCCAACGCATGTCGTTATCGCAAAACCGCTCCACACTTTTGCGCGACACGCTTTATTTCACCGCGTGCTGTTCAGCTTCAACAGTTGCGGCCGTCATCGTCTTCAAGCGGTGTCCGGAAACGAGCGCGCCGGCATTGCGGTCCATCCGGATGAAGGGAATGGTCGCAATAACCGTCAGTCCGGCAATGATGTAGAAGGCAAGGTGGAAATCGGCCACCTGTAGCGCTTCGCCGCTGATATAGATCGAGCTCTCCAGGATGGCGGCGGCGACCGCAACGCCGAGCGCCAGGCTGACCTGCTGCATCACCGAGCTCATCGATGTCGCCTGGCTGGCTTCGGCATCATCGATATCGGCGAAGGCAAGCGCATTCACCCCGGTGAACATGAAGGAGCGGGAGAAGCCGCCGAGCAGCAGCACGCCGATGATGACGAGGTGCGGCGTCGACGGCGTGAAAAGGCCGGTGATGACAGTCACCAGGGTCGTTACCCCGGCGGCGCCGAGAAGCGTCGTGCGGAAGCCGGCAGCGGCGAAGACGCGCTTTGCCATGAACTTGGTGGTGATCGCCCCGATCGCGCCTGCAAAGGTGATGAGGCCGGATTGAAACGGCGTCAGCCCGAAGCCGAGCTGCAGCATCAGCGGCGTCAGGAAGGGCATGGCACCGACGCAAATGCGAAACAGCATGCCGCCCAAAGTGGAGGCCCGAAACGTCGGGTTCTTGAACAGGTTGAGATTGAGGATCGGCGCCGGATGCCGCTTGGCATGGCGCCCGTAGAGGACGCCGCAGATGAGGCCGATCAAGGTGGCGGTGACGCCGATGATCGGGGGCAGGGCTGGCAGACTGACCACCGACAGGCCGAAGACGACGCCTGCGGCCGAAAGCGAGGTCAGCACGAAACCGGTGAAATCGAGCCGCGGCGGCGCCGTCGCTTCCACCTCCGGCAGAAAAATCGTCGCAAGCCAGATGCCGATGATGCCGACCGGCACGTTGATCAGGAAGATCCAGTGCCAGCTGAAATAGGTGGTGATGAAGCCGCCGAGCGGCGGGCCGGTGAGCGGGCCGACAAGGGCGGGGATGGTGAGCAGCGCCATGGCCGAGACCAGATCGCTGCGCTGTGTCGTGCGCACCAGCACGAGGCGGCCGACCGGTGTCATCATCGCGCCGCCCATGCCCTGCAGGAAGCGGGCAAACACGAATTCGACGAGGTTGGACGAGACGGCACAGAAGATCGAGCCGATGACGAAGACCGAGATGGCAAGGCGGAAGATCTTCTTGGCGCCGAACCTGTCGGCCATCCAGCCGCTGACCGGGATGAATACCGCCAGCGCCACCATGTAGGAGGTCAGCGCCAGCTTCAGCGTGATCGGCCCGACATGCAAATCCGCCGCGATCGCCGGCAGCGCCGTCGCAATGACGGTGGAGTCCATCTGTTCCATGAAAAGGGCGACGGCAAGGATCAGCGGGACGATGCGATTCATAGGCGGGAGCCTTGATGGGGCAGCGGATCGAAGCTGGAAAGGCCCGTGCTGTTTAGTCCCAGCTGCGGGCTATGCCAATCCCCAAATCCGGGTCGACGACACGTTTGCTTCACGTCTGCGTGAGACGGCTTGCGCATCAACGTCGCCTGTCAAGATTGACATATGTTTACCTGGCCGGGGCAAGAAATCCGGCCGCGGAATCGACACCGGGGGCCGTGCGGTGACGCACCTGCACGTCATGAAGGCCTGCACGTCATGAAGGATGGACATATGACAATTTCGTCGGGAATAAAGCGGCGCACCCTTTTGCCGCAGGCCTTGGCCTGCTGGCGGCGCCGGCAATTTTTAAAGAGAAGGCCGAAGCGGCCGCAACTGGAGAGCGCAATCATATGGATGGAACGCCTTTGCCCGAGATCAATCAATTTAAGCTTGGTTCCTATAAATTCACCGTCGTCCGCGACGGCACCAGCATTGTCGAAAAGCCCTATGAGACCTTCGGCACCAATCAGGATCCCGAAACGGTCAAGGCGTTGCTGACCGCAAACTTCCTGCCGGCCGACAAGTTCATGAATGGCTATACGCCGGCTCTCATCGATACCGGTTCGGATGTCATCCTCGTCGATACCGGCTTTGGCGCCAGCGGCCGCGCACGCGGTGCCGGCCAGCTGATCGAAGGTCTGAAGGCGGCAGGATATTCGGCCGACGACGTCACCTTGGTGGCGCTGACCCATCTGCACGGCGATCATATCGGCGGTCTGACGGAGGACGGCGCGGCTGCCTTCAAGAATGCCCGCTATGTCGTCGGCCAGGCGGAATATGATTTCTGGTCGGACAAGGCACGCGAGGGCACGCCCGCCGAGGGCGGCCACAAGGCGGTGCTCGCCAATGTCGTGCCGCTCGCCGAAAAGACCACCTTCGTCAAGGATGGCGATAGCTTTGCGTCAGGCGTAACGGCGATGCTGGCGTCCGGCCACTCGCCGGGGCATATGGTGTTCCACGTCGAATCCGAGGGCAAACGCCTTGTGCTCACAGGCGATACGGCCAACCACTATATCCTGTCGCTGCTGCGGCCGGATTGGGAGGTGCGTTTCGACATGGACAAAACGCAAGCGGCAGTCACGCGCCGCAAGGTTTTCGAGATGATTGCGAGCGAGAAGATCGCCTTCCTTGGCTACCACATGCCGTTCCCGGCGGTCGGCTTCGTCGGTCGGCAGGATGGCGGTTATCGCTTCGTGCCGAAGACCTATCAGTTCGACATCTGATCTGGAACGGTTCAGCCTTTCACGGAAGCGCTGGGCCGCTCTAACTTCTTGTTTTTATGCAATTCCGAACGGAAAAGTGCTTGGCGCTTTTCCCGAAATGCTCTGGGCGCATGGCACCCATGACGAGCCTGGCGGACATGCTGGGCTTTTTGCTATTTCCTTCCTGTCATAGACGTGTTACCAGCCCTCGCCAACTTCCAAGCAACCCATGCAGACCGCCGGGGCGGACGATTCGTTTCCGGACAGGGTCGCATTTTTATTAAACGAAGGAATTTGGCCATGGCACGCATCATTGAAACGGCAACCGGCGCAGACGCGCTTACCTTCGACGACGTGCTGCTGCAGCCGGGACATTCCGAGGTCATGCCGGGCCAGACGAATATCTCCACCCGCATCGCCCGGGATTTCGAGCTCAACATCCCGATCATTTCATCAGCCATGGATACCGTCACCGAGAGCCGCCTGGCGATCGCCATGGCCCAGGCCGGCGGCCTCGGCGTCATTCATCGCAACCTGACGCCGATCGAGCAGGCCGAGCAGGTCCGGCAAGTGAAGAAGTTTGAAAGCGGCATGGTCGTCAATCCGGTGACGATCGGCCCCGATGCGACGCTTGCCGATGCGCTCGGGCTCATGAAGTCCTACAGCATTTCCGGCATCCCCGTCGTGGAGAAGTCCGGCCGCCTCGTCGGCATCCTGACCAACCGCGACGTCCGCTTTGCTTCCGATCCGGAACAGAAGATCCACGAGCTGATGACCAAGGACAGTCTGGTCACCGTCAAGGAAAACGTCGATCAGCAGGAAGCCAAGCGCCTGCTGCATTCGCATCGCATCGAGAAGCTTCTGGTGGTCGATACCGAAGGCCGCTGCGTCGGCCTCATCACAGTCAAGGATATCGAGAAGTCGCAGCTGAACCCGAACGCTTCCAAGGATGCGCAGGGCAGGCTTCGCGCCGCGGCCGCCATCAGCGTCGGCGATGACGGCTTCGAGCGCGCCGAGCGTCTGATCGAGGCCGGCGTCGACCTTCTGGTCGTCGATACCGCCCATGGCCACTCGCAGCGCGTCCTCGATGCCGTCAGCCGCGTCAAGAAGCTTTCCAACTCGGTGCGCATCATGGCCGGCAACGTCGCCACCTATGACGGCACCAGGGCGCTGATCGATGCCGGTGCGGATGCCGTCAAGGTCGGTATCGGTCCGGGTTCAATCTGCACGACGCGCATCGTCGCCGGCGTCGGCGTGCCGCAGCTCGCCGCCATCATGTCGGCGGTGCAGGCCGCGAATGATCAGGACGTGCCCGTCATCGCCGATGGCGGCATCAAGTTCTCCGGCGATCTGGCCAAGGCGATCGCCGCCGGCGCTTCCGCGGTCATGATCGGCTCGCTGCTTGCCGGTACCGATGAGAGCCCGGGCGAGGTCTATCTCTACCAGGGTCGCTCCTTCAAGGCCTATCGCGGCATGGGCTCGGTCGGCGCCATGGCCCGCGGCTCGGCCGACCGTTACTTCCAGGCCGAGGTGCGCGACACGCTGAAGCTCGTGCCTGAGGGCATCGAAGGTCAGGTGCCGTACAAGGGGCCGGTTTCGGGCGTCATCCACCAGCTCGCCGGCGGCCTCAAGGCGGCCATGGGTTATGTCGGCGGCAAGGATCTGAAGGATTTCCAGGAGCGGGCCACTTTCGTGCGCATCTCCGGCGCCGGTCTTCGCGAAAGCCACGCCCATGACGTGACGATCACCCGCGAGAGCCCGAACTATCCGGGCGCCGGCCTCTGAGCATGAAGGCGGGCAGCGGGATTCCTCTCTGGATCGTCGCGCTGCTCGCAGCCCTTTGCCTTGCCGTGCTCGCCTGGACGACCTTCGGCTTCGTCGTTCCATTCAAGCACGAAACCGGCCAGGCGGTGCTCGATACCTATTTCGCCGGTTACGACGAGTCGGCGGTCTTCCACATGCAGAAGCTGCTCGATGAGAACGAGACGGCGACCAGGCTGCTGCGCGCCATGTATTTTGGGCCGGAGCTGATCTTTCCGGCCTTGCTGACGGCGCTGCTGTTCCTCGCTTTCCTCAAGCTCGGTCCCGCCGGCTCGTGGTTCGGCCAATCGGTGCATCCGGTCATTGGCAAGGCGGTCTACCTGCTGCCGTTCATCTATGGCATCGCCGACTACGGCGAGAACATCTCGAGCCTCATCGCCTTCGGCAACAGCGCGTATGCAGGTCTTGCAACGCACCTGCTGCCCTGGATGACGCGATTGAAATTCGCAAGCCTCGCCATCTGCTTCATCGTCGCCGCCCGGCTCGCCGTCATGCGCTGGCTCTCTTCGCGTGAACCCTGAAGCGGCTGTCAGCCCCTCCACCGCCAGGCCGGATTTGAAAGTCTTGCCACCATGAAATCGGAAAGGATCTCGACCTTCGCAGGTCGGCTCCGAGCAGAAGGGGTGACGAAATACAGTGCGCCGGCAGGCAGCGTCCAGCCGGAAAGGATTGGCTTCAGCCGGCCGTCGATGAGATAGTCATACGCGAGAAATTCCGGTAGTTCGATGATCCCGAGGCCGCGTAGCGCCATCGGTACCAAGGCTTGCGAATTGGTGGCCCTGAGGGCGCCACTTGGCACTATGACCTCCTCCTTGCCTTCACTGTTACGCAAGCGCCAGACGTCTTGGCGCGGCCTGTAGGCGTATCCGAGGCAATGGTGCGCAGCTAGCTCTCGAGGGTGTTCCGGCGCGCCATGTCGAGCGATGTAAGCGGATGAAGCGAGAATGAAGCGATCAACCGGCGTGAGCCTGCGCGCCACCAATGACGAATTCGGCAGTACCGCAATTCGAAGCGCCGCATCAAAGCCGTCTCCCACGATATCGACGACGGCATCGCTCATATGCAGGTCGATGGAAATGTCCGGATAGAGCTCGAAAAAATCGGGCAGGATCGGGGCCAGCCAGCGTGTGCCGAAGTCCATTGGCGCGGCAAGCCTGATGAGGCCCCTCGGCCGGGTAGCAAGCTCGCGGGCTGTGTTTTCTGCCGCCTCGGCCTCAGCATAGATCCGTGCGGCGCTGTCGATCAGTCGCAGGCCAAAATCCGTCAAGGCGAGCTGCCGCGAAGTGCGGTTGAAAAGCCTTGCTCCCAGCCTCTGCTCAAGCCGGCTCACGGCACGCGAAACGGTCGGCACGGACACCCCAAGTGTTTGAGCAGCCCGCGCGAAAGAACGTTCTTCGGCGACTTTTGCAAACATCGCCAGGCCTTCGAAATCCGGAAATTTAGTCATGTCATTCCTGAAACGATAGCTTTCAATTATTTCTATTTCGAAACGGTCCCTCCGTCCATATCTCAGCTCCAGTCGAACAAAGGAGACGACAATGACACAAAGACTGGATGGAAAGATTGCGGTCATCACCGGCGCCACGTCAGGCATTGGTCTTGCAACAGCGAAGCGTTTCGTGGCTGAGGGCGCACGGGTTTTCATTACCGGCCGTCGCAAGGCTGTTCTCGATGCAGCCATCGCTGAGATCGGCGGCGGGGTTGTCGGCATTCAGGCTGATTCGGCCAATCTTGCCGACCTCGATCAACTCTATGAGCGGGTGAAGGCAGAGGCCGGGCGAATTGACGTGCTCTTCGTCAACGCGGGCGGAGGATCCATGCTGCCCCTCGGCGAAATTACCGAAGAGCAGTATGACGATACTTTCGATCGGAATGTGAAGGGGGTTCTCTTTACGGTGCAGAAGGCCCTGCCACTGCTTGCCCGAGGATCATCGATCATATTGACGGGATCGACAGCAGGCTCGACCGGCACGCCCGCCTTCAGTGTTTATGCCGCATCGAAAGCTGCTTTGCGCAGCTTTGCGCGCAACTGGATCCTTGACGTGAAGGATCGCGGCATTCGGATCAACACGCTGAGCCCTGGTCCGACGGAGACGACCGGGCTGGTCGAATTGGCGGGTAAGGACCCAGCCCAACAGCAGGGCTTGCTTGATTATCTTGCGGCCCAGGTGCCAATGGGCAGGGTCGGGCGTGCCGAGGAAGTTGCCGCAGCCGCTCTCTTCCTTGCCTCGGATGATTCCAGCTTCGTCACCGGTGCCGAACTCTTCGCCGATGGCGGCCGCGCGCAGGTCTGATGAAACCGGGCGGCCCGCCATATTCTGATGGCGGGCCGCCGACGCTGGTATCCTTTTCTCCTTTCGGCTACTGCTCGCAACGAATGCGAAAGCGGAAAGGAAACGGCCATATGACCGGCTATCAAATCTTCTGGCCACTCCTCGCCCATGTCGCCCTGGTCTATGGTCTTTACGCGCTTCTTGGGCTTCGGCGGGCAAAAATGATCCGCGCCGGCAGCATCGCGAAATCGGATTATCGCGAAAACCGCGGCGAGCCGGCCGAGAGCCTTGCCGTCAAGAACTGCCTCGCCAACCAGTTCGAACTGCCTGTGCTCTTCCATGTCTGCTGCATTCTTCTTTATATCACGGACTCCGATAATATCGTCACCGTCGGGCTTGCCTGGATCTTCGTTGCCCTGCGTTATGCTCACGCCGCTGTCCACGTCACCAGCAACGAATTGCGCTATCGCAGCCCGCTTTTTGCGGCAGGCTATGTCGTACTCGCTGCCATGTGGATCTGGCTCGCCGTTTGGATGGCAATGGGCTGAACCTGCGTCGATCGCAGCCAACAGGACTCCGTGCTCTATGTCCTCGACAACGCGAGGACTGTCTCTCTTTTCTGCGGGAGGATGACACAACCTGTCGAGGTCTTTTCGATGCTCCGTCAATCGCCGCGATATGCTGTGAGGGCTTGATTTCACAGGCTTTTGCCGACCGTTAAAATCCGAACGGTTCCATTTACGGCAGGTGAAGGCTTGCATGTCATACCCGCCCGACGCGCTGGTTGGCAGATTGCTTCCGTCGCGAAAGAGATAAGAATGGGAACGACATGGGCGCGGAAAGCATGGATCGGATAGGCCTGCGAAGGAAGCCGAAGCAGGAGCGCAGCATCCAGAGGCTGGACCTCATTCTCGCCGCCGCCGCCAAGATCATCGCCGAAAAGGGCGTCAGCGCCATGCGGATGACGGAGCTCGCCGCCGCCGCCAAGGTGCCGATCGGTTCGGTTTACCAGTATTTCCCGGAGAAGGCGGCGATCGTCAAAGCCCTGTTCGACCAGCACGCCTCGGCGATCCAGGCGAAGATGGCGGCGATGTTCACCAACGTACAGTCACTCGACCAGGCGCTCGACGTCGTCTGCGCCACCATCGACTGGTATTACGATTCCTACCACAACGATCCCGTTTATCTCGGCGTTTGGATGGGAACGGAGACCGATCAGGATCTGTTGCAGCTGAATATCGAGCATAGCGGTCGCGTCGCCGGCATCTTCCATGACGCCGTGCGCCGGCTGGCTCCCGACCTTTGCGATGAAGAAATGTATGCGCGCACTTACCTGTTCAGCCACCTGATCGGCGCCGTCATCCGGCTTGCCGCCGTGAGCGAGGAGGCCTTAGCGCGGCGTATGCTCGATGAGTGGAAGCGCGTCATCCGCGCCTCCCTTTTCACCACGACCGTGTCGCGCGCCGCCTGAGAAATCTTACCAGCTTGGGACCATATTGGCCGCCTTCAGCCGCGGATAAAGGCGCGCCTGGGCGGATTTGACGTCGGCCTCGAGGCTGTCGTCGGCGACAGTGGGCGTGATATTGTCGAGGCAGGCGGTGATATGCGCCGTGATCGCGTTCATCAGTGAGAGCGAAACGCCCGGCCGCTTCATGATGCCGATCTGCACCGGCGGCAGCGCCGGGAAGCCGTCCGCCTGGCTCAACACCTTCATGCCCGTCCGCAGCGCCGATTCCGGCATCACCGAAACCGCCATGCCGGCAAGCACGGCGGCGGCAACGACGGTGCAGGACCAGCTGGTGAACAGGATCTGGTGCTCGCGTCCCACCGCATCGAGCGCCGAGCAGGCGAGCTGGCGCCACTGGCAGTCGCGCCGGCCGACGGCAAGCGGCACCGGCGCGTCGTCGCGGATCGGATGGTTGGCCGAGCCCACCCAGCAGAGCGGCTCGGTTCTCACCACATCGGACATGCGCTCGCGCGGATTGTGGGTGACGAGCGCGATGTCGAGCTCGCCCTTATGCATGCGTTCGGCAAGATCCACCGAGGGCTCGCAGACAATATAGAGCTCGACATTCGGATGCGTCTTGGCGAAGCGGCCGATGATTTCGGGCATGTAGCGGTCGGCATAATCGTCCGGCGTGCCGATCCGCAACGTCCCCTCCAGCCTGTTGTCGTCGAAGGCGGCGATCGCCTCATTGTTGAGGCGGATGATGCGCCGGGCATAGTTGAGCAGCTTTTCGCCCTCGACCGTCAGCCGGTTGCCGCGGCCGTCCTTGATGAACAGCTGCTTGCCGATGCGCTCCTCGAGACGGCGCATCTGCATGGAGACGGCCGATTGGGTCTTGTAGACCCTGTCGGCGGCCTTGGTGAAGCTGCCGGAATCGACGATGGCGATGAAAGTCTGCAATTGGTCGAGATCAAGAGGCGCGGACATGTTGTCACCCATAAAGATAGCTGATGATAATCATTAGAAACATTCGTTGGACTGATCAATAGGTCTTTGGCATCTTCGGGATGCAAATCAAGCAAAGTGAAGGACAGACACCCTGCCTGTCCGAGCCAATTCAGCCTTGCTCCTTCCCGTGCGACCTCGCGGGAGGGGTGGGTTGTTGCGCGCCTAAAAGAAAATCGAAAGAAAGGAGAGTCCCATGCGGATGACAGACAGAACAATAGAACTCGACTGCGGCAAGCTCACCCCGACGTTTCCCCAGCGTCTGGCAGCAGGCCTCGCACCGTTGACCTCCCTCTTTCGCGGGTTCCGCAATCGAATGGATATCAACACGCTGCACGATCTGAGCGACGCTCAACTGAGGGATATCGGCCTTAGCAGGGCCGACCTGACCTCCGCGTTCCTGGCTTCGACCTTTTTCGAGGACCCGTCGGAACACCTGACGCGCTCGGCGCGCAATCGCTGGCGCCTGTCGTCTCTTTTGCGCTCCTACGAAGAGTAGGAGCGTCGAGTTTCCCCGCAGGGTGATAGCCAATAGCCCTGCCGCTTGACCCGGTGATCGGCTTTCCCAAGCCATCTCCGGGTTTTTTTATGCGCTAAAGCATGTCGCGCAAAAGTGTGTCGCGGTTTTGCGATAACGACATGCGCAAAAAATCGAAAGCATGTCGCGCAAAAGTGTGCCGCGGTTTTGCGGCAACGATATGCGAGAAACCAAGGACCTAAAGCGTGGCAAGCGAATCTGAAAGATCGCGACGCGCTTTAGAGCGCTATTCGCTCGTCTTGGACGAGGGCTTCGGCCGATAGGTTTCGAAGATCGCTTCCAGGTTCCTCTGGTAGTTCTTCTGCACTTCCAGTCCGCTGTCGAACATGGTGTTCAGCATCTCGGTATAGCTGTCGGCATTGACCTTCGCCTCTTCCTTCGGCGCCTCCGGCGTCTTGGCTGCCGGTTGCTGGCCAAGTCCGCCCATCATCTCCTGGAAGGCCTTGGCGAAGGGATTGTCGAGGAAGGGGTTTTGCGTCGGCGTCGATTCAGACTTCGGCACCGAAAACATCAACTGCATCGCCTGCGTGAAGGGGTTGTCGAAGATGCTGGGTTCCGGGGCCGTCTTCGGCTTCGGCGCGAAGCCGGTGCTTTCCAGCCATTTCTGGATGGTCTCGCCCATCGCCGTGTTGACGAAGGGGTTGACCGGTGAGGCCATCTGGCCGGTCGTCTGCTTGAAGAGCCCACCCATCAGCGTATCGGCCAGCACTGGCAGCATCTGTTTGTAGATGTCCTGGCCGATGCCGGTCATCTGTGCGGCCTGGGCGGCGACCGCGCGCGAAACCTCCTTCGAGCCGAAGAGTTGGGCAAGGATATTGTTGCCGTCGGAAATACCCTCCGGCGTGAAGGCCCGGCTCATATCCTCGAAATATCGCGCGTAGTTGCCGGAGGAGACCGCCTGCATCAGCCCGACGAAATCATAGGGATTGCTGGTGCTGCGCTTCAGGCCGGCGGAAAAAGCCGGCATCAACGCCGCCATCGCCTTGGTGGCCTGTTCCTGCGCGAGATTGAACTGCCGGGCGATCGCCTCCATCGCCGCGCCGTTCTGCGCCTGCATCATCATGTCGAAGAGTGGCAGCATGGAAGTCCCTTTCCCCAGGTCGTGACGTGTTGTAACGCCACTATAACCGGAAATGGCAATGCGCAAACGGCTTTTTGCCATAAGAACTTAGGGAGGAATTTCGCTAAAGCACGTCTCGCAAAAGAGAGCAGCGGTTTTTGCGACAACGGCATGCGGAAAAACAAAGGATGTAAAGCGCGGCAAGCGAATCTGAAAGATTGCGACACGCTTTAGGGCGTTCGGCTAAGGCCCCAGCGGCAGGTCGCGTGGAGCACCACCTCGCCGGCCTTCAGGCGCGCTGCTCGGAGACGGTCGAAAATAGGGCTGCCAGAGCGATTCCGGGAAAAGGGGAACCGGGATCGGACTCAATACTGATAGTCCTCGAAGACCGGTTCCACGGAGCCGTGCCAGCGGCCGTGATAGAGCGACAGCAGATCCTCGGCGAGCGTCGCCTTCTTGGCGAGCACCTCGTCGAGCGGCGCCAGGAAGATCGTCTCGTCCTGGCCTTCCCGGTTGAGCTTACCGCGCGCCTTGAGGCCGGCCCTTGATATGCCGACCACTTCGCGCGCCATGTCGAAAAGCGGATGTCCGCGAAATTGCGCCTTCAACCCTTCGGCGGGAACGGCATTGCGCAGCGCGCCGATCTCGGCAAAGCTCCAATCCTTCGTCAACTCATCAGCGGCATCGAGTGCCGCATCATCGTAGAGCAGGCCGACCCAGAAGGCCGGCAGCGCACAGATGCGGCGCCACGGGCCGCCGTCGGCGCCGCGCATTTCGAGGAAACGCTTCAGCCGCACGTCGGGGAAAAGTGTCGAAAGATGGTTCGTCCAGTCCCCCATCGTCGGCGCCGGATCGGCGACCTCGCCCTTCAATGCGCCGTTCATGAACTGGCGGAAGGTGACATGGGTACAGTCGTGATAGCGGCCGTCGCGGACGATGAAATACATTGGCGCGTCGAGCGCCCATTCGGCATAGTCGCGGAAGCCGAAGTCGTCGCGGAAGGTGAAGTCGAGCAGGCCGGCCCGCCGGTTGTCGACGTCGCGCCAGATATCGCCGCGCCAGGAGAGCAGCCCGTTCGGCTTGCCCTCGGTGAAGGGCGAGGATGCGAAGAGGGCGGTCGCCAGCGACTGCAGCTTCATCGAGACGCGCATTTTCTTGCGCATGTCGGCTTCCGAGGAGAAGTCGAGGTTCACCTGGATCGTGCAGGTGCGGTACATCATGTCGAGACCCTGGGTGCCGACCTTCGGCATGTAGCGGGTCATGATCTCGTAGCGTGATTTCGGCATCTGCGGGGTTTCCGCATAGGTCCATTTCGGACTGCCGCCGATGCCGAGGAAGCGGATGCCCATCGGCTCGGCGATTTCGCGCAGCGTCGCCAGATGCTGGTTCGATTCCTTGCAGGTCTCGTGGATCGTCTCCAGCGGTGCACCGGAGAGTTCGAACTGGCCGCCGGGCTCGATCGAGATCGCGCCCATGCCGTTCTGTTCGGCAAGGCCGATGATGTTGCTGCCATCGGTGATCGGCTCCCAGCCGCTTTTTTTCTGCAGGCCGGTCAAAAGGGCCGAAATGCTGGCATCGCCGAAATAGGGAACCGGGCTGTTGTCGGCGCGGAAGAAAGCGAATTTCTCGTGTTCGGTTCCGATCCGGAAGCGCTCCCGCGGCTTGTTGCCCGCGGCGATATAATCGGTCAGATCCTGGACCGAAGAGAGCGGTGTCTGGTCGGTAGTGTCGCGGGCCATGCGGGATACCTGTATTCAAAAAGGCGCCCAGGGGGCCGGGCAGTTGGAAGGGTGATTAGGACCCAAGCCACCCATGTTGCAAGTGAAATTCTTTCAACGACGCATCAAAAAAATAACAGCGATTTCCATGTCAACCCGTTTTCGACCTTAGTTCCAGTCACCGATCGCCGCCTGGACCACCGCCAGGGCCGCAACGGCTGCCGTATCGGCCCGCAGGATGCGTGGTCCGAGCGGAATGGCGGTGACGAAATCGAGGCTTCGAAGCCGCGCCCGCTCTTCTTCCGAAAAGCCGCCTTCCGGCCCGACGAGCAGAGCGATATGTCTTTCCCTGATCACTGACAGCACCGGCAGCGGGTTCTGCCCGGCATCGCCCTCGTCGCAATAGATGATGCGGCGCTCGGTTGGCCAGCGGTCGAGCAGGTCGAGAAGCCTCACCGGTTCGGCCACATCGGGGATGCCGAGAATGCCGCATTGCTCCGCCGCTTCGACGACGTTGGCGCGCAGCTTGTCGAGATTGGTGATCTTGCCCTGAACGTGCTGGGTCATGACCGGCTGCAGCAGGCCGGCTCCCATTTCGACCGCCTTCTGCACGAGGTAGTCCATGCGGCCGACCTTGAGCGGCGCAAAGAGATAATGCAGGTCGCAAGGCGGCGGTTGCGGCCTTGTCTCTTCGGTTGCCGTCAGCTGAATGCGTTTGCGCGTGGGGAAGGCGAGGCTCGCCTTCCACTCGCCGTCGCGACCGTTGAAGAGCAGGATCTCCCCACCTTCCTCCATCCTCAGCACATTGCCGAGATAGTTGAACTGATCGGCATTCGCCTCCACGACGGCACCGCGCGTAAGCGGCGCGTCGACGAAAAGCCGTTGCATGCGGAAATTGGCGCGCATTAAAAAACTCGAGGTCGTGAAGCATGTCTCGCAAAACTGTGCAGCGGTTTTGCGATCATGACATGCCAGAAAATAAAGACCTAAAGCGCGGCACGCGGATCTGAAAGATCGCGACGCGCTTTAGACGAAGAGCGCGAACATAACCCAATAAATCATTGCCGCAAGCGCTCCCGAAACCGGCACGGTGACGATCCATGCGGCGACGATTGTCATGAAATGCGAACGGCGCACGAGATAGCGCCGCCGTGTCTCGTGGATATTCGGGTCTTCCGGCTCGTCAATATCAAAGCTCTCGGCCTTGCGCCTTATATAGGCGATGCGGCGCTTCGAATGGCGTGTGTACCATTCGCGGAAGAATCCGACGCCGAAGACCGAACCGACGGCGATATGCGTGGTGCTGACCGGCAGGCCGAGCCAGGAGGCGACGATGACGGTGAAGGCGGTCGACAGCGCGACGCAATAGGCCCGCATCGGATTGAGCTTGGTAATTTCCTCGCCGACCAGGCGGATCAGGCGCGGGCCGAAGAGCAGCAGGCCGACGGAGATGCCGAAGGCGCCGATCAGCATCACCCAGAGCGGCGGATGCCCGATGCCGCCGCCACCACCGATGCCGACCGAATGGACGATCGCCGACAGCGGCCCGACCGCGTTCGAAACGTCGTTTGCGCCATGCGCGAAGGACAGCAGCGCCGCTGAGCCGATCAGCGGCAGCCGGAACAGTGTCCGCAGCGAGCTGTTGCGGTTTTCGAGAGCCTGCGCTTGGGCGACAACGAGCGGCCGGGCGGCAAGCCAGCTTACCAGCCCGATGCCGATCCCGATGAGGAGGATGGTCAGCGGCGGGAACCTGCCCGGGGGCGAGAGCTGCAGCACCATATAGGCCATGAAGCCGCCGGCCATCACCGCGACCAGCACCGGCACCCAGCGTTGGGCCGCCGCGACCTTGTCCTCGCGGTAGATGATCAGGGTCTTGACGAGATAAAGCAGCCCGGCGGCGATCAGCCCGCCGATCAGCGGCGAGGTGATCCAGCTCGAGGTGATCTCCAGCATCACCCGCCAGTTCACCGGCTCCGGTCCGACGGCTGAGATGCCGGCGCCGATCACCGCGCCGACGATCGCATGGGTGGTGGAAACCGGCGCGTTCATCCAGGTTGCGAGGTTGATCCAGAGAGCTGCGGCCATCAGCGCCGCCATCATGATCCAGCCGAGCAGCGCCGGTGGTACCTGGACGGCGTCGACGATGTTTGCGGAAATCGTCTTGACGACGTCGCCGCCGCCGACCGTGGCGCCAAGAACTTCGAAAATCGCAGCGATGACCAGTGCCTGGCCCATCGTCATGGCGCGCGCACCGACGGCGGCACCGACATTGTTGGTCACGTCATTGGCGCCGATGTTCAGCGCCATATAGCCGGCAAGGGCTGCCGCCGCGACGACGAGCACTGCTCCCGGCCGGTCGAACACATAGACACCGGCAAAGAGCATGGCCAGACCGAGGAAGATCAGCCCGAGTCCAGGCGTCACCAGCCGCCGCAAAACATGCTTCGCCACGTCCTCGGCATGGGTGATCTTGTCGAGGTCCTTGTCGAGCGTGCGTTTTGTGAGGACTGCGGGACGTGGCGGCATTCTTGTTCCTGAGGATGAATCTGCTTCTACGCTGCTTTCCTAGCAGTGCAAGATGGCAGGATTCATTCCGCCGGAATTTGTTTCACTTCTGGAATTTGCTTCGCCGCCTTGGCCGCAAGCCTGTCGCCCATCCTTTGCTTGAAGGCGAGGAAAAGGTGGCGAAGCTCGGGTTCACGCACGCGCCCGGCCGCTTCATCGAATGAAACCCATTCGATCCGGCGCTCGCCTTTTTCCTTGAAGTTCTTCGCCATGTCGGTGGCTTCGAGCGCATAGACCTGCACTTTGCAGATCACTTGCACCCCGTCGCGCAGCACCTTCGAATAGGTGTAGGCGCCAAGCGTTTCCGTTTCGACGACGCCGCGGACGCCGGCTTCCTCGAAGGCTTCCTGCATCGCGACCTCATGGGCGCATTTGCGCGTCATCGGCCAGCCCTTGGGAATGACCCAGCGGCCGGTGTCGCGGCTCGTCATCAACAGCACCTCGACCTCACCGCTCTTCTTCTTCACCCGATAGCAGAGCGCACCATATTGCTGTCGCGGCGGACGCCGGAACATCAGCTGCACATCGGAAGCCAGTCGGGCAAAAAGAGTCAATGGTCGGGTCACCTTCGCAGTCGTCGTTAGGAATCACTCATATACGTATATCACGGAAAGCTTACGCAATTCAAAAGGCGCAGTATAACTCGAAACGCGATCTGATCGCCGTTCATAGGGGAAATCGAGGTGGGACAGGTTCGGAAAATCCGTCACACCCTGTCTCGAATGCGTCATATTGCACAGCTGTACAATATGGCGTGATCTTGCCTTTCGTTCAATGGCGAGATCTAGTGATCCACTATGATTTTGTGAATGTCGTCCCCATGCGTCTTCCACCGCTCAATGCCGTCCGCGCCTTCGAGGCCGTCTGCCGTCACGGCAGCATTCTGAAGGCTGCCGAAGAGCTGAAGGTGGTGCGCGGCGCCGTACGCCAGCAGATCGCGACGCTGGAGAATCACTTCGGCCGCAAGCTCTTCACGCGTGACGGCCGCAGGCTGGTCCCGACCCCGCAGGCCAGCGCTTTCGCCGAGGCTTCGAGCGCGGCTTTCGACATTCTGCTGCGCGCCGCTTCGGAACTCGAAGGCGTCGTGCCGGGCCGCATCCGCCTTGGCGTGCCCTCCGCCTTCGCGGTCTGGTGGCTGATGCCGCGCGTGGCAGGCATGCAGGCGAGCCTCGGCGATACCGTCGACATCGTACCGATGACCATGGTCGAGCCGCTGCAGATGCACCCCGAATTGGACGCCGTGATCATGGGTGGTGAATATCGGCCGGCCGCAGGCATCACCGCCCTGCGATTCATGGCGGACGAGTTCGGGCCGGTCACCACCCTGACGCTTGCCGCGACACTGTCCAAGGACCCAGCGGCGATGGGCGCGCTGACGATGCTCGCCAGCCGCAGCGTTCCGAAGCTCTGGGACGAATGGTTTGCCGAAAGCGGCACGCCGCCGGTCGTCTTTTCCCGCGCCCAGGAATTCGAGGATCTGCTGCTGGCGCTGGGTGCCGCCCGCTCCGGGCTTGGCATCGCACTTGCCCCGCGCGCGTCGATCGAAGACGATCTTCAGCGCGGGCATCTGGTCGCGCCCTACGGTTTCATCTCCCGGCCGTCGGGTTACAGCCTCTGTTGCCGGACGCCGGATGCGAAACGGCCAGCCTTTGCAGCCTTGTCCGGCTGGCTGCTTCGTTGCGGGACACCGGCCTGAAAGGGCAGATTTTCTGCCCCCTCGCCAGAATTACTTCCATACTCGCAGCCCTGTTGCTCCGCTAAAAACGGCACCAACACTCACGTAGGAAAGAGATGATGGAAAAGACCGCAATGCGCATCGAGTGGATCGGCAATAGCTGCCGGCTGCTCAAGGCAACGGCCGCCGAATTCGAGCGGACGCGTCCCTTCGAAGGTCTGTCGATCGGCACCGGCATTCATCTCGAGCCGAAGACGGTGGCGTTGCTGATGACGCTTCGCGCCGGCGGCGCGCGTCTCGTCTGCACCGGCAATCTCAACAGCACCCAGCCTTCGACGGTCGAATTCCTGCGTTCCC
Source organism: Rhizobium ruizarguesonis (assembly GCF_012349115.1). Classification (GTDB taxonomy): domain Bacteria; phylum Pseudomonadota; class Alphaproteobacteria; order Rhizobiales; family Rhizobiaceae; genus Rhizobium; species Rhizobium ruizarguesonis. The sequence goes on along the minus strand of NZ_PQIG01000144.1, from coordinate 69,864 downwards.
AAGGCATCACGGTCTTCGCGACGCAGACGACCGATCCCGCCGCGCATCACCAGAGCCTCGAAGCGGTCATCGCGGAAAAGCCGGATCTGCTGCTCGATAATGGCGGCGATCTCTTCGCCATTGCGGCGGAAAAGCCCTACGCCAATCTCCGCGGCGGCACCGAGGAAACCACCTCTGGCCGCACCCGCCTGCTGCCGCTGCGCGAGCGGCTGAACATGCCGATCCTCGTCATCAACGACAGCCCGATCAAGCAGTTCGCCGAAAACAGGCATGCCGTCGGCCAGAGCCTGTTTGAAAGCTACCTGCGCTTCAGCAACCGCTCCACCAACGGCAAGCGCGTGACGGTCTTCGGCTACGGCGCCTGCGGCAAGGGCACGGCTGCCTGTTTCCGCAATGCCTTTTCCACCGTCAGCGTCGTCGATATCGATCCGGTGACGACGCTCGAAGCTCATCTCGATGGTTTCGTCACGCCGCTGCGCGACGCAGCGATCCGCTCGGCCGATATCATCGTCACCGTCACGGGTTTTGCCGGTATCGTGACGGCGGCCGACCTGCCGCTCGTCAAGGACGGCGCGATCCTGATGAATGGTGGCCATTTCCCGCATGAGATCGATGTCGAAGCCTTCCGCCGCCACCCCGATGTCATCGGCATCGACCGCTATGAGGCCGATCATATCGAGACCTTCCATCTGAGCGACGGCCGTTTCTTTCATGTGCTGGGCGGCGGCCACATGGCCAATCTCGCCGGACCGCGGCCACTCGGCAATACGGTCGAATCGATGGATCTCGGCTTCACCCTCCAGGCCCGTTGCCTGGAGCGCATCGCCAAGGGTGAGGCCGACGCCCAATCCTGCATCGTGCCTGTTCCCGCTGATATCGACGCGATGGTGGCGAACGCCTATCTCGATCTGGCGCGCTAATTCCGCCGACGGATTAAGATCAGTCGATCTCGACGACGAGCTTTCCGTCCGCCTGCCGGTCTTCGATCAGCCGATGCGCCTCATCTGTATCGGCAAAGGTGAAGCTGCGCGGGTCGAGCTTCGGCATCACCTTGCCGGCTTCGACGAGCTTCGTCATCTCCCGCATAATCTCACCGTGATGGGCGCGTCCTTCGCCGGTCAGAAGCGGCAGCAGCGTGAAGACGCCGGAATAGGTGGCGGCCTTGAAGGAGAGCGGCGCCAGCGCGTGGCTTCCCCAGCCGAGGCAACTCACGACATGACCGAACCGGCTGACGGCTCGGAATGCCGTATCGAGCCCCTGGCCGCCGACCGTATCGTAGACCAGATCGAAACCCCTGCTGGCGGTATGTCTTGCGACGTAGGTTTCAACCGTTTCCGCATCACGATCGATCGGCGTTGCGCCAAGGCCGGCGAGATAGTCCGCTTTTGAAGCGCCGTCGACGACATAAACCTCGGCTCCCACAGCCTTGGCGATCTGCGCGACGATATGGCCGACACCGCCGCCGCCGAGCACGAGAACCTTCTGGCCGTGCTTGACCCCGGCGCGGTCGACCAGCCCTTCCCAGGCGGTGATTGAGATCAGCGGCAGGGCGGCGGCCTCGCGCATCGACAGATTCTGCGGCTTTGGCGCCAGCAGCGCGGCGTCGACAGCTGCAAATTCGGCAAGCGATCCCTGAATGCCGCCGACCCCGCCGGTCATGCCGTAGACCGCGTCGCCCTGGCGGAAACCGCTGACGCCAGCCCCGAGCTCTTCAACGATGCCGGCCATATCGATGCCGACAATGGCGGGAAGCGGATGGCGGGCATGGGCCGCATTGCCGGCCCGGATCTTGAGGTCGAGCGGATTGACGCCGCTTGCCTTGACGCGCACCAGAACCTGGCCTTCGCCGAGCACCGGTTTTGCAATATCGGCGATGCGCAATGGCGAATTCGGCGCTTCCGCCAGCAACGCTTTCATTGTTGATGGTGCAGACATGGAACTCTCCTTCGTTCGCAATGCGGTGTCTGTAGAGACCTCCGCAATGAGTTTGTTCTGGAAGAAGATGGTTCATTGAAACGCGAATGAAAATGAAAGATAACGACTGAAGTCCATGCATTTTTGTTTGGCGGATGCGAACGATGGAATGGAGCGACCTCAAACTGTTTCTGGCGATCGCGCGGTTCGGCACGCTGGGGGCAGCAGCCCGCAGCCTCGGACTGACGCAGCCGACCATGGGCAGACGGCTGCGTGCCCTTGAAACCTCTCTCGGCCAGACGCTCTTTCAGCGCACGACCGATGGCTTCGTCCTGACAGATGAAGGCGCGGCCGTGTTCGCCGGCGCCGAACGCATCGAGGAGGAGGCGCTCGCTGTCGAGCGCGTCCTTGCCGGCGGCAGCCGACAGCTCGATGGTTTCCTCAGGCTGTCTTCATCCGACTGGTTCGGCGCGCATGTGCTTTCGCCGGTGCTGGCGGAATTCTCGCAAGTCCATCCGAAGGTGGTGGTCGAACTGTTGACTGACAGCCGGCTTCTCAGCCTGTCGCGACGCGAAGCCGACCTCGTCTTCCGCATCCAGCCCTTCGCGGAAGCGGAGGTCATATCGCGCAAGCTCATCCATATCGAATACGGCCTCTACATCAGCCGCGGCGCGCTGCACCCCGAAGCCGGCGACGGCGCGGGCACCCGCCTCATCACCATGGACGAGGCTTTCGGCGACATGCCGGATGTCGGCTGGCTGCAGCGCCTGTTGCCGCGGGCCGACATCGTCATGCGCAGCAACAGCCGCGATGTGCAGGCGGCGCTCTGTGCCAATGGCGCCGGGCTCGCCGTCCTGCCGCGGCCGCTCGGCGATTCCCTTGCGACCATCGAACTCGTCGATCTCGGTGAACCGCCACCCGGCCGCGACACCTGGGTCGGCTATCACCGTGACATGAAGCGCTTGGCGCGGCTGCGCGCCCTGCTGGATCTCGTCATCGAGAGGCTGGCGCGCTGAACCGGCGCTGCCATCAGCGCTCCCAATAGGGGACAGGCCCGTAAAGCTCTGCCAGATAGTCGATGAACAGCCGCACCTTGGCCGGCAGAAACTGCCGGCTGGGATAGACGGCCGACAGCGCGACATTGTGCGAGCCTTCATAGGCCGGCAGCACCTGCACCAGCCGGCCGGCCTTGAGCTCTTCGCCGATATCCCAGGTGGAGCGCAGCGCGATCCCAAGGCCGGCGATCATTGCCTCGCGGATCACCTCGCTGGAATTGGTGATCAGCATGCCTTCCGGCCTGAGACTCAGCGCCCCGTCCGGCCCGTTCAGCCGCCAGGTGTCGTTATTGTGGGCCGGCAGGCAGCGGTGCTGTTTCAGCTCGTCGATGTGCTTCGGCTCGCCATGCGCTGCAAGGTAGCCCGGGGAAGCGCAGAGCAGCCGGCGCACCGGCGCCAGCCTTCGGGCAACGAGGCTCGAATCGGTAAGTTCGGCGATGCGGATCGCCAGATCGAAACCGCCGCCGACGATGTCGCTGAATTCGTCGGTCAGCACCAGGTTGATCGCAAGCTCCGGATGCGCCTCCATGAAATCCTTCAGATGCGGCGCGATATGCATGCGCCCGAAGGAGGTTGGGGCCGAGATCTTCAGCGTGCCGTGCATCTGCGCCGAGCGGCCGGAAATGTAGAATTCCGCCTCCTCAAGCCCGGCGAGAATGCCGAGAACGCGGTTGTAGAAGCCCTGTCCGGCTTCCGTCAGCGAGATCTGCCGCGTCGTGCGCTGCAGAAGCCGCGTGCCGAGCCGGTCCTCCAGCCGCCTGATCCGTTTGGAGACGACGGCCGGCGAAAAGCCGAGCGCGCGCCCGGCCAGCGACATGCTGCCTGTCGAAACGACCTTGGCAAAGATTTCGAGATCACCCAGATTGGTCATAAGGTCTTGTGACTTTTTCCCCTTTTGGCATAAGTGCTTAGCATTTGCGCCACTTTCGGGAAAGTGCTAAGCCGTTTCATCGGCGGCAGGGAGGTTCGCGGCCGGTTTCCGCTGTCATCTTCCCGCTGTTATTCCCCCTCGTCAGGGCCAGGGAGAGCGCCATGTCCGACGCCATTTCGTTTCTCGCCCCGCGCGCCGACGTGCTGGCGCGGCGCGCCCAGATCGTTGCCGATCTCACCGATCTTCTGCCGCCGGAATGCCTGGTGCATGAGGCGCGCGAGCTGGTGCCGTTCGAGACCGACGCCTTCGTGTCCTACCGTCGCCTGCCGCTCGCCGTCGCCCTGCCGCGCACCACGGCTGAGGTTTCGGCGGTCATGCGTTATTGCAATCGCTACGGCATTCCGGTCGTGCCGCGCGGCGCCGGCACCTCGCTCTCCGGCGGCGCCATTCCGCAGGAGGATGCCGTCGTGCTCGGCCTGTCGAAGATGAACAGCATCCTCGAAATCGATCTGCCGAACCGCGTCGCCGTGGTCCAGGCCGGCGTCACCAATCTCAATATCTCCGAATCCGTCTCCGCGGACGGCTTTTTCTATGCGCCCGACCCGAGTTCGCAGCTTGCCTGCACCATCGGCGGCAATATCGGCATGAATTCCGGCGGCGCTCACTGTCTGAAATACGGCGTCACCACCAACAATCTGCTCGGCGTCAGGATGGTGCTGGTCGACGGCACCGTGATCGAGCTTGGCGGCAAGGCGCTGGATGCGGCAGGCTATGACCTGCTCGGCCTCGTCTGCGGCCACGAAGGCCAACTCGGCATCGTCACCGAGGCGACGGTGCGGTTGATCGCCAAGCCGGAAGGCGCGCGCCCCGTGCTCTTCGGCTTCGAGAGCTCGGAGGAGGCCGGCGCCTGCGTTGCCGACGTCATTGCCGCCGGCATCATCCCGGTCGCGATCGAATTCATGGACAAGCCGGCAATCGAGATCTGTGAAGCCTTCGCCCATGCCGGATACCCCCTCGATGTCGGCGCGCTGTTGATCGTCGAGGTCGAAGGGTCGGAAGCGGAGATGGACGCCGCGCTGAAGGACATCGTCGAGATTGCCCGCCGGCACGCTGTCAAGACCGTGCGCGAGTGCCAGTCGGCGACCGAGGCGGCGCTGATCTGGAAAGGTCGCAAATCCGCCTTCGGCGCCACCGGCCGCATCGCCGACTATATCTGCATGGATGGCACCGTGCCGCTCAGCCAGCTCTCCCACGTGCTCAAAAGAACCGCCGAGATCGTCGATCATTACGGCCTGCGTGTCGCCAACGTCTTCCACGCCGGTGATGGCAATATGCATCCGCTGATCCTCTTCAACGCCAACGATCCCGAAGATGCCGCCCGTGCCGAGGCGGCCGGCAACGATATCCTGAGGCTCTGCGTCGATGCCGGCGGCTGCCTGACCGGCGAACATGGCGTCGGCATCGAGAAGCGCGACCTGATGCGCCACCAATATTCCGAAGCCGATCTCGCCCAGCAGATGGCAGCGCGCGCCGCCTTCGATCCCGGCTGGATCCTCAATCCGTCGAAGGTCTTCCCGCTCGAAGGGCGCCCCGCCGCATGATCGATCTGATGCCGACGAGCGAGGAAGAGGCAGCAGTGATCGTCCGCGCCCATGCGGAGGCCGGCCGGCCGCTTGATATCTGCGGCGGCAATACGCGCTCGGGCTTCGGCAATGCGGTTGCCGCCGAGGACCGGCTGTGCTCGACCGGGCTTTCCGGCATCGTCGCCTATAATCCCGGCGAAATGGTCATGACCGTCCGATCCGGCACGCCGCTTGCCGAGGTCGAGGCCGCCCTCTCGGAGAGCGGCCAGATGCTCGCCTTCGAGCCGATGGATCATCGCCCTGTGATGGGCACATCGGGCGAGCCGACCATTGGCGGTGTCTTCGCTGCCAATGTCTCCGGTCCGCGCCGGCTGATCGCAGGTGCTGCCCGCGACAGCCTGCTCGGTGCGCGCTTCGTCAACGGCAGAGGCGAGATCATCAAGGCCGGCGGCCGGGTGATGAAGAATGTCACCGGCCTCGATCTCGTCAAGCTGATCGCCGGCTCGCACGGCACGCTGGGTTTCCTCACCGAAGTCACCTTCCGTGTGCCGCCGCGCCCGAAGACGGAGCGGACGGTGGTGCTATCAGGCCTCAACGACGCCGAGGCGGCAAACGCCATGGCGGCGGCAATGGCCTTGCCGGTCGAAGTCTCGGGTGCGGCCCATCTGCCGCTGACGGTGACCTGGAAATTCCTCGCCGGCAAATTGCCCGAGGGCGAGGCGACCGCTCTGCGCATCGAAGGCCTGCCGGGCTCGGTCGACGTGCGCATCGAAAAGCTTGCGGCGGCCATGTCGGCCTTCGCCACGGTCACGCGGCTGGAACAGCCGGAAAGCTCCAGGCTCTGGCAGGAAATCCGCGACGTGCTGCCCTATGCCGACGGCACCACGCGGCCGGTCTGGCGCGTCTCGGTCGCCCCTGGCACCGGCCATCAGCTGGTTGCAGCCCTCCGCCTTGAGGCCGGCGTCGACGCCTTCTACGACTGGCAGGGCGGCCTCGTCTGGATGCGCATGGAGGCCGGCCCCGAAGCCGAGCAGGTCCGTCGCTACATCAAGGCGCTCGGCGGCGGCCACGCGACGCTGATCCGTGCATCGGGTGAGGCGAGGGCGATCACCCCCGCTTTCCATCCCGAGCCCGAGGCGGTGGCGATGCTGTCGCGCCGGGTGAAGGAGAAATTCGATCCGGCCGGCATATTTAATCCCGGGAAGATGGGATGAGGGATAAGATGGGGCTGACGATACCTGGCATCCTCCCAAAGCGGAGATCTCGCTAGATGCAAACCAACTTCACCCTGACCCAGCTCCTCGACCCCGATGTCGCTGAATCCGAGCAGATCCTGCGCAAGTGCGTTCACTGCGGTTTCTGCACCGCCACCTGTCCGACCTATGTGACGCTCGGCAACGAGCTCGACAGCCCGCGCGGCCGCATCTACCTGATCAAGGACATGCTGGAAAACGGCCGCCCCGCCGACGCTGAGGTCGTCACCCATATCGACCGCTGTCTCTCCTGCCTTGCCTGCGTCACCACCTGTCCCTCCGGCGTCGATTACATGCATCTGGTCGATCACGCCCGCGCCCATATCGAAAAGACCTACAAACGCCCGTTCATGAACCGACTGACGCGCGCCATTCTTGCCGCCGTGCTGCCCTATCCCGGCCGCTTCCGCCTGGCGCTCAATCTCGCCCGCCTCGGCCGGCCCTTCGCCGGTCTGATGCGGGGTGGCGCGCTAAAACCCTTCGCCGCCATGCTGGCGCTTGCGCCGCGCCGCATCCCCGCTGCTTCGCCCTTCGCAAAACCCGGCAGCTACCTGCCCGAGACGGAACGACGCGGCCGGGTGGCGATCCTTTCCGGCTGCGCCCAGCCGGTGCTCGATCCCGGCATCAACGCGGCGGCGATCCGGCTGTTGACGCGGCTCGGCGTCGAGGTCGTGCTGCCGGAAGGAGAGGTCTGCTGCGGCTCGCTGGTCCATCACATGGGCCGCGCCGAACAGGCGCTCGAAAGCGCCCGCGCCAGTGTCGATATCTGGACGCGCGAGATCGACGGGCAGGGCCTCGATGCGATCATTATCACCGCCTCGGGCTGCGGCACGACGATCAAGGATTACGGCCACATGCTGCGCCTCGACCCCGCCTATGCTGCAAAGGCGGCGAGGGTCTCGGCACTGGCCAAGGACGTCACCGAATATCTTGCGACCCTCGATCTGCCGGCGCACGTGCCGAAGGGCATCACGGTCGCCTATCATTCCGCCTGTTCCATGCAGCACGGCCAGCGGATCACCCTCGCACCGAAGCAATTGCTGAAAGCGGCGGGCTTTGCGGTGCGCGATCCGGCCGAAGGCCATCTTTGCTGCGGCTCTGCCGGCACCTATAACATCATGCAGCCGGAGATCTCGGCTGCGCTGAAGGCGCGCAAGGTCAAGAACATCGAGGCCACCAAGGCCGATGTCATTGCCACCGGCAATATCGGCTGCATCACCCAGATCGCCACCGGCACTGGCATTCCGATCCTGCACACGGTCGAACTGCTCGATTGGGCCTACGGCGGCGCTGTGCCGGAAAAATTAACAGGTTTGCCGTTAGGTTGAAGCTTGCGAAGGCCCATCGGGGCGGTCTCGGGAGTTTAGACGATGTGGCGGGGAATGATTGTGCTTGCGGGACTGCTCGGTGCGGCAGGCACCGCCCATGCAAATAGCCGCTATTTCTGTTCCGCCGATGACAAGGAAGCACGCTTCACGCTCGAAAGCGGTTTCGAAAGCGATGCCGGCCACAAGCTCAACCATTTCCGCGGCGCGTTGATCGTCAAGGATGAGGCCCAATCGACCGTATTCGGAAAGCGTGTTTTCGAATCGCAGCACCTGACCAATCACTGGTCGCGCGACGGCGAACTGCTTATGGAGGTCTTTGACGGCGGCGGTGACGATACCGACGGAGCAACGCTGGATCTGGTGGTCGTCGCCGGTGAGCGCGGCAAGCCGTCGGCAAATTTCAGCGGCACATATTCCCTGACGATAGCAGGCGGCGAAAAGCCCTATGCCGTCGAGGGCAAGGTCAGCTGCGGCACCAAATAGCGCCGCAGCCGAAATTTATTCTTACCAGTGGAATGAAACGCCGACGTTGACGGCATTCGTGAAGATGTTGGTCTTCAGGTCCACGCCGCTATCGATCGGAACGTCGATGCGCGAATAGGTGCCCTTGTATTCGACGAAGGTCGACCAGCGCTCGGTCACCTTGAAGTCGACGCCGGCCTGGGCCTGCAGCGTCACGCCGCCGAATTCATAGGCCCAGGTCTTGCCCTCTGGGCGAATCACTTCGACATGCGGAATGTTCACGCCGATACCGGCGCCGAGATAGGGCGTCCAGCGGCGGGTCGGATCCTGGAAGCGATAGAGACCGTTCACCGTGATCAGGTTCAGGCCGTCGGTGAATTCGAAATGCGACCAGCCGGTCTTGGCCAGCGTATCGTCGTCGGCATAGACCTTGTCATGGGTATAATCGAGCGAGATACCCCAGTTCGGTTTGTTGAAGTTCTCGAGCCACCAGGTGACGCGGCCGCCGTAATAAGGCGGGCTGCCGAAGGACTTGCCTTCCCAGCCGGCGGTGAAATGCGTGCCGTCGGAGAGATCGACGCCGCTGTGTGGTGCGGTCTGATAGCCGCCGTAGACGGAGAATTGCAGATCTTCCGCCGAGGCGGAAGCTGCCGAACAGATGGTGAAAAACGCGATGCCCGCAAGCAGTGAAGCGGAGGAACGCAGCGCATATGTCATTGAATAGCCCCGATATTGCAAATGTGTCGACTCTTAGGCAGGTTTGCCAGCTTTCGGCCGCAAAGTCTAAGCAAAACAAAAGGCGCGTCAAAATGCGCCTTTCGTTTTTTTTGAAAGTGTTGCTCAGCCGCCAAACATCGTGCGCAGCACGTCGATGCCCCGGTCTTCAAACGCGACCTTGCCCTGCCGGTTGCCGGGGCCGATGACGATCACCTTGGTGCCGACAGGTGCGCGATCGTAGAGATGCGTCACATCCTCGTTCATCATCCGGATGCAGCCGGAAGACATGTTGAGGCCGATCGTCCAGGGCTGATTGGTGCCGTGGATGCGGAAGATCGTGTCGCGGCCGCCCTGGTAAAGATACATGGCGCGGGCGCCGAGCGGATTGTCCTCGCCGCCTTCCTGGAATGCGGGGATCATGTGTCCTTTGGCGGCCTCGCGGCGGCGCATCTCGGCCGGCGGCGTCCAGGCTGGCCATTCGGCCTTGCGGCCGATCTTCACGACCCCGGACCAGCCGAAGCCATCGCGGCCGACGCCGATGCCGTAGCGGGTGGCGCGGTTGTTGCCTTCGACGAGGTAGAGATACTTGTTGTTGGTGTCGATGATGACGGTGCCGGCCGCTTCCGTCGTCACCAGGCGCACTTTCTTGCGCTTGAACTGCGGCTTCACGTATTTCGGCATCTGCGCCACGCGCACGATCTGTGCCGGGGCCCGTGCATTGTCGGGCGCGGAGCCCGCAGGCGCTGCAAAGGCGGATGTAGACATCAAGGACAGGACAAGTCCGGCAGCAGCCAGACCCGGCATTAGTTTGATCATGATCGATTCCCCTCAAGCAAATCCGCTCGAAGCTACATGAACTTCTGCCTGATTCAAGATCGGCGTGGCCGGATACAGCAATTTTGGAGAAGGGGAGCCGGCTGTTCTTGCGGCTCCTACTGCATAATTTTTCCTCAAATCGGAATCGACTTTAGGAAAAATTATGCAGCAATTTAAAGGTTACAGCGTCCTTTGCGCATCTGAAAAAGACGCGCGGCGCTGTAAGTATTGGCCCACCGTTACATGACGATGACGCGGGTTCCGACGTTGACGCGGTCGTAAAGGTCGACGACGTCTTCGTTGCGCAGGCGGATGCAGCCGGAGGAGACGGCGCTGCCGATCGACCAGGGCGCGTTGGTGCCGTGGATGCGGTAAAGCGTCGAGCCGAGATACATGGCGCGCGCGCCGAGCGGATTTTCCGCGCCGCCGTCCATGCGCGCCGGCAGGTAGTGGCCCTTGGCGGCTTCGCGGCTGATCATCTCGGAAGGCGGCGTCCAGTCCGGCCATTCGGTCTTGCGGGTGATCTTGTGGGCGCCCGCCCATTCGAAACCAGGCTTGCCGACGCCGACGCCGTAGCGGCGCGCCTTGCCGCCTTGCATCACCAGATAGAGGAAGCGGTTGTTGGTATCGATGACGATCGTGCCGGGCTTTTCCGTGGTGTCGTAGTCAACCATCTGTGGCAGGTATTGCGGTTCGATCGGATGGCGGATCGACGGGATGCCGGGATTGATCGCCGAAACGGTCTGCGGTGACACCTGCGGCGCCCGGCGGATGATGCGGCGCTGGAAAAGGCCGCGCTGCTGCGGCTGGATGACCGGCCGCTGGTAGACGACAGGACGAACCGTGCCGCCGCCCAACTGGTTGATCCAGGGCGCGGTCAGATCGGGGCTGAGCACGACGGGCGGGCGAGTGGCGTAGCGGTCGTCTGCAAGCGCCGCCGTGGAGAAAATGCCGAAGAGGGCTGCGGCAAGAACAAGCTGTTTCATCATCGGACGAACTCTCTACAAATGACCGAAAATGCGCTGGCGGGACATGTCCGCCCGGGAAGACGCTGCCACCCAATCCGCCAGCGAATGGTAAAGATCGATTCATGAAAAGCCGACCGATCGGATAAACTTTTCGTCAGGGTTACCGTTCGGTTTGGAAAGACGGTTTGCAAATGGTAAAGCCGGAATCAAGACCGGAGAACGAAGCGGACCCCCGCAGAATGAAGGATCATGAGCGCGACAGGCATCATCATCGGCGAGGACGGCAGGAGCCGCTGCCACTGGCACGCCAATCTGCCCGACTATCTCAGGTATCATGACGAGGAATGGGGCCGCCCGGTCACCGACGACATCCGCCTCTTCGAGAAGATCTGCCTCGAAGGTTTCCAGTCCGGCCTTTCCTGGCTGACGATCCTGCGCAAGCGCGAGAATTTCCGCGCCGCCTTTTCAGGTTTCGATTTCGAGAAGGTCGCCCTCTTCGGCGAAGGCGATGTCGCGCGCTGCCTTGCCGATGCCGGCATCATCCGTCATCGCGGCAAGATCGTCTCGACCATCAACAATGCCAAGCGTGCAATAGAGCTCAGGGACGAATTCGGCTCGCTCGCCCATTATTTCTGGCGCTACGAACCCGGCCATAACGAGCGGCCGGCAGTGGTCGACCGTGATCACATGGTCGCCAATCCGACGACGCCAACATCCGTGGTCATTTCGAAGGATCTGAAGAAACGCGGCTGGACCTTTGTCGGCCCGACCACAGTTTATGCTTTCATGCAGGCGATGGGTCTCGTCAACGATCATCTGGAAGGCTGCTTCTGCCGGCCCGAGGTCGAGGCGATGCGCACCGCCCTGGTTCGCCCATGAAAGATCACTCCGTGAGAACATTGATCGCCGCCGCCGCCCTTTTCCTCCTGACGGTCTCCGCCATGGCGCAGACGCCGCAGCTCGATCCTGGCGAGAAGCTGGAGAAGCTGCAGTTTCCGGCCGTCACCATGCAGTTGAAGGGCTGGACGAAATTCGGCAATGGCCATGTCTATACGCTGCCGGTGCGCGCCGGCCAGCACATGAAGATCAGTTTTTCCAGCAAGAGCAAATTTGCCTTCCTGGCGATCTTCGACCTGTCGAAACCGGATGACGAGGCCTTTTTCGGTACCGACGAGGACGGCACGAGTTTCGAGACGACGGTCAAGGAAAACGCGACCTGGCTGCTGCGTCCCTATTATTCCAAGGTCTCGCCGCGCCGCGGCCTCGGCGCTCCCTTCAGCATCCTGATCGAGCCGTTGGCGGCTGCCCCCCAGCAGCCGAAACCGCCGGCCGAGCCGGAGCGCCCGTCGCTCTTTCCAAAGGCGCCTGCCAAGCAATAGGACAAGGACTGCGAACTGAGCTTAGCCGAGGCGGTCGATCAGGTCGCGCAATTCGCCGAGGTGGCCGATCTTGCGGAAACGCGGCGCCTCTTTCGGCTCGTCGACATGTTCCAGTACCCAGGTCAGTTCGTGCGGTACGAAGACGCCGTAGCTGCCGGCGGCGATTGCCGGCACGATGTCCGATTTCAGCGAATTGCCGACCATCATCGCCCGCTCCGGCCCGTCGCCGACCTTGGCGAAGATGCGGCGATAGGTGACGGCCGTCTTGTCGGAGACGATCTCGACGGCATCGAAGAAGTCGCCGAGCCCGGATTGGGCGAGCTTGCGCTCCTGATCGAAGAGATCGCCCTTGGTGATCATGACCAGCAGGTACTTGCCGGCAAGCGCCTCCAGCGTATCGCGCACATGCGGCATGGTCTCGACCGGATGGTTGAGAAGATCCCGGCCGGTATCGAGGATCTTGGCGATCACGCTCGCCGGGACCTTGCCCTCGGTGATCTCGATCGCGGTTTCGACCATCGACAGCGTGAAGCCCTTGATGCCGAAGCCGTAGTGGCGAAGGTTGCGTTTCTCGGCTTCCAGCAGCCGTTCGGAAATCTTCGGTCCTTCGGCGAAATCGGCAAGCAGCCCGGTGAAATGCGCTTCCGTCAGCCGGTAATATTGTTCGTTCTGCCAGAGCGTATCGTCGGCATCGAAGCCAATCGTGGTCAGTGGTCGCGTCGTCATATGCGCACCTCTTAAAATATGGCCGGCAATCTATCGGCTGCCTGTGTCGAGACAAGGGCATCCGCCTCCGCACAGCCAAGGCGCGGCGTTGAAAAGCGCCGCCGCCGCACTACATGAAAATCGCCTCACCTTTGCAGCCAGCCACGGCTGTGCCTGTCATTTGCAGGCCAATAATCAAAAAATGAAGTTCAGTAGTTCGCAAGCCCCTCTTGCGGCAGACACAAAGGAATTTTTCGACCATGCGTTACAATCAACTCGGAAATACGGGACTTTTCGTTTCGGAAATCTGCCTGGGCACGATGACCTTCGGCGAAGCCAAACAGGGCAGTATGTGGGGCGCCATCGCTGACGTCGACCAGAATGCCGCCGACCGGATCGTCGAGCGCTCGCTTGCATCAGGCGTCAATTTCATCGACACGGCCGACGTCTATTCATCCGGCGAGTCCGAAAGGCTGCTCGGCCAGGCGCTGAAGAATCTCGACATCCCGCGCAAGGACGTCGTCATTGCCACCAAGGTCTACGGCGTCATGGGCGACAAGCCGAACGATCGCGGCGCCTCGCGTGGCCACATCATGGATTCGGTCGAGGCGAGCCTCAAGCGCCTGCAGACCGATCATATTGACCTCTATCAGATCCACGCGACCGATACGGTGACGCCGATCGAGGAGACGCTGCGCGCCTTCGACGATCTCGTTTCCCGTGGTCTCGTGCGCTATATCGGCGTCTCCAACTGGCAGGCTTGGCGCATTTCCAAGGCACTCGGCCTGTCGGAACGGCGCGGCTTCGCCCGCTTCGAAACGGTGCAGGCCTATTACTCCATCGCCGGCCGTGATCTCGAACGTGACATTGTGCCGATGATGCAGGAGGAAAAGCTCGGCCTGATGGTCTGGTCGCCGCTCGCCGGCGGTCTGCTCTCCGGCAAGTATGGTCCCGGCGCGCCCGGCAACGGCGAGGGCCGCCGCGCCAGTTTCGATTTCCCGCCCGTCGACAAGGACAAGGCCTGGGCCTGTGTCGCCGTCATGCGCGAAGTCGCCGAAAAGCACGGCGTCAGCGTCGCCACCGTGGCGCTCGCCTATATCCTCGCCAAGCCTTTCGTCACCACAGTCATCATCGGCGCCAAGCGGGTCGATCAGCTCGACCAGAACCTTGCCGCCGTCAAGCTGAAGCTCGATGAAGACGATATGAAGAGGCTCGACGAGGTGAGCGCGCTTGCTCCGGAATATCCGGGCTGGATGCTGGCGCGACAGGGCGCCGGCCGCCGCCCGACCGATTTCGAGCCGAGGGACTGACCTCGCCAACATAAGTCTTGGGGAACGCCGGATTTCTCCCGGCGTTCCCTTTTCACGAGTGATCGATTACTTGCCGTGGGTCTTGAGCCAGGCGTTCATCTCGGCGATCTCGGCTTCCTGCGCCTTGATGACGGCTTCGGCGAGCTTGCGGATATCGGGATCTTTTCCGTATTGCAGCTCGATCTTGGCCATATCGATCGCGCCCTGATGGTGCGGGATCATGCCGCGGACGAAATCCGCATCGGCATCGCCGCTATACTCGATCATCATATCCTTGTGCATCTTGGCGTTCGCCTCGCTGAAGGCGTGGCTTGCCGCATCGTGGTTGCCCATCGGCTTGCTCATGTCCATCGGCTTGTCTTCGGCAAGGACCGGAGCGGCGACGGCGAGCACTGCGGTGAGGGTGATGATTTTCAAAGACATGAGAGTTCCTTCCTCTGTCTGACAATAGGTCTTCCAGGCGGCCGGGCCGCCCATTCTGCATGGATAGGCGTTGTCTCAGGACAGTCGGGGAGGGGGCGGCTGCGGTGCCGGCTTATCGCCGTCCAGGGCGCGGGCAGGCGCCGGGGTGGGGTAGCCGAAAATGGATTTTCCGCTGGCCATGACCGTCACCGCCGGTGGCAGCAACAGGCAGGCGGCGCAAAGCGGCATATGTGCGGAATTGCCGCTGGCGCAGGGGCCTTTCGAGGGCTCAGTCTTGCCCACCGCCTCGGACATAGCCATGCCGTGCATTTCGTGGTGCATGCCGGTTTCGACGGCAACCGGTGCATTCATCGACGCACATGTCGGACAGCCTGCCCATGCGGACATGGCGCTGTAGACCAGCCAGCCGAGAAACATCGTGATGAGAGCGAGCGTGCGCATGCTGTTTTATAGGCGAAGGCCGGATAGAAGCCAAGCCGGCGGTCACATCCCGGTCACCAGGCGGCAATGACCTTGTGCTCGATCCTATAATCCTTGCTCTCTTCACCGAGTGGCGCGACCGGCCATGTCCAGGCGGCTTTTGCCGGCGGCGGCAAAACGCCATGCAGCAAGTCGGCCTCTTCATGCGTCCTGCCGTTGCGGTCGATGACGGCATAGGCGATGTCGGTCACCAGGCAACTGCGGCAGGGAAGACCCGAAAGCCCGGCAAGATGTGCCGCGATCAACCTTTCAACCGTGTCTTCAGGCATTCGCCCGGCCTCGGCCTCATGGCGCCGTTTCACGCCGCGACCGATCTGCGACAAGAGGTTGGCGGAAACCACGAAATCGAGATAGGGCACGCCGCGCAGGAAGCCGAGCGGTTCGGGTTCGCGGCCGGCGGCAAGTTCATCATAGCCGGAGAGATCGCGCTCGATCAGCCGGACATTCCGATAGAACTTGGCCGACAGCCACAGGCGCACCGAGGCGAGATGAACGAGATCGACCAGGACGACGGTGTCGAAATCTCGCGCCAACACCTCGATCGACACGTCGCGCAACAGGCCGGAGCCGAGGACGACGGCGGTCCGCTTCTGCCTGAGGTCCGCCGTTGCCGCCAAGATCGCCTTCCGGCTCATCTCCTCATGTTCGGCCCAATCCGCCGCGCAGCGCCCGGCCCGCGACCAGAGATTGACGGAATAGCGGATGAACTTTCGATGCGGCTTGCCGGTCAGCGGCAAGGTCGCGGCATAGAGAAGCGCCTCAGTGATCATGAGCATATCCGCATTTCTGATGGATGCCTTTTCGTTCAATCGATTCCGGTCTAGAGCAATTCCAGCAAAAGTGCGCAGCGGTTTTGCGTTCGGAATTGCGTGAAAACAGAGAGATAGAGCATTTCCGTGACTCCGAGAAAAACGGGAATGCTCTTGAGATCAAGGGCCTTCGCCCTTGCCGCTCCCCGCCCAATCCGCTAGGAAACCGCCACTGTCACAGTCAGTGGAATTCCCGGAAATGAACGACAAGCAGAAGAAACCGCAAAAGCTCAAGGCCCGCCTGCCGCGCGGCTTCGTCGACCGAACGGCCGGCGATATCCGCGCCGTCAACGAGATGACGGCAAAGATCCGGGAAGTCTATGAGCATTATGGTTTCGATCCGCTCGAAACGCCGCTGTTCGAATATACCGATGCGCTTGGCAAGTTTCTGCCCGATAGCGACCGGCCGAACGAAGGCGTCTTCTCGCTGCAGGACGATGACGAACAGTGGATGTCGCTGCGTTACGACCTGACGGCGCCGCTCGCCCGTCATGTCGCCGAGAATTTCAACGAGATTCAGCTGCCCTATCGCACCTATCGCGCCGGTTATGTTTTCCGCAACGAGAAGCCGGGCCCCGGCCGCTTCCGCCAGTTCATGCAGTTCGATGCCGATACCGTCGGTGCGCCGGGTGTTCAGGCCGATGCCGAAATGTGCATGATGATGGCCGATACGCTGGAAGCCCTCGGCATCAAGCGCGGCGACTATGTCATCCGCGTCAACAACCGCAAGGTTCTGGACGGCGTGCTCGAGGCGATCGGTCTCGGCGGCGACGACAAGGCCGGCCAGCGGCTCAACGTGCTGCGCGCCATCGACAAGCTCGACAAGTTCGGCCCGGAAGGAGTGGCCCTGCTGCTCGGTCCCGGCCGCAAGGATGAATCCGGCGACTTCACCAAGGGCGCCGGTCTCGACAAGGAGCAGATCGACAAGGTGCTGTTCTTTGTCGGCATCACGGACTATGCCGAAAGCGCTGTCCGTCTCGCCGAGCTGGTTGCGGGAACCGCCAGGGGTGGCGAAGGCGTCGAGGAGCTGAATTTCATTGGTGCGTTGGTGACCAGCGCCGGCTATGGCCCTGACCGCATCAAGATCGACCCCTCCGTCGTGCGCGGCCTCGAATATTATACAGGCCCGGTCTATGAGGCCGAACTGACCTTCGACGTCACCAATGAAAAGGGCGAAAAGGTCGTCTTCGGTTCGGTCGGCGGCGGCGGTCGTTATGACGGCCTCGTCTCCCGCTTCATGGGCCAGCCGGTTCCGGCGACGGGCTTTTCGATCGGCGTCTCCAGGCTGATGACGGCACTGAAGAACCTCGGCAAGCTCGGCGCGAGCGAAGTCATCGAGCCGGTGCTGGTGACCGTCATGGACGGCGATGTCGAGGCGATGGGGCGCTATCAAAAGATGACGCAGGAACTGCGTGCCGCCGGCATCCGCGCCGAGATGTTCCAGGGCAACTGGAAGAAGTTCGGCAACCAGCTGAAATATGCCGATCGCCGCGGCTGCCCCGTCGCCATCATCCAGGGCGGCGACGAGCGCGCCGAAGGCGTCGTGCAGATCAAGGATCTGATCGAAGGCAAGCGGCTCTCCGGCGAGATCGATGACAATGCCAGCTGGCGCGAAGCGCGCGTGGCGCAAGAGACGGCGCCGGAAGCCGATCTCGTCGCCAAGGTCAGGGAGATCCTTGCTGCGCAGGCCGAGGATCGGAAGAGGGCAGGCGGCAATGTCTGAGGCATTTCCGACACGCTCTTTGCCTATCGTTCGGAGGCCCGCATGCCCCTGATCAACCTCCCCGAATTTACCAACGACCTGCTTGCCGAATTCGTCGCGCGCAACGCCGAGCGCATCGATACGCCTGTCATTCAGCCGGCCGAACCTTTCCTTGATATCGCCGGCGAAGATCTGCGTCGCCGCATCTTCATGACGGAGAGCGAAACCGGCGCCAGCCTCTGCCTGCGTCCCGAGTTCACGATCCCCGTCTGTCTGCGCCACATCGAGACGGCGACCGGCACGCCGAAGCGTTATGCCTATCTCGGCGAAGTTTTCCGCCAGCGTCGCGACGGCGCCAACGAATTCTATCAGGCCGGCATCGAGGATCTTGGCGATATCGACCTATCAAACGCCGACGCCCGCGCCATCGGCGATGCCACCGGCATTCTCGCCCGCCTGCTGCCGGGCCGCCGCCTGTCGGTGACGCTTGGCGATCAGGCGGTGTTCGAGGCGGTCGTCCAGGCGCTCGGCCTGCCGCTTGGCTGGCAGAAGCGTCTGATCCACGCCTTCGGCAATATGACGCAGCTGGAGGCGCTGCTTGCCAGCCTCGTCAGCCCGCAATTCGTCACCGGGCTCGACGACGATATCGCCAGGCTGGTCGCATCGGGCGACGAGCAGGCGCTGGTCGCCCATCTTGAGCGGGAGATGCAGAAGACCGGCTATTCGACGAATGCCGGCCGCTCAGCCTTGGAGATCGCCCGAAGGCTCAAGGAAAAGCTCATCCTGTCCGAAACGCGCCTCGATGATGCAGCCTTCCACGTGCTGGAAGAGTTCCTGTCGCTCGACGTGCCGCTGGTCAATGCTTCCGCAGCCCTTTCCGGTTTCGCCGATGCTGCCGGCCTGAAACTCGGCAATGCGCTTTCCCGTTTTAATGGCCGCGTTGCAGCACTTTATAATGCCGGCGTCGATCTTTCCTGCCTCGACTACCGCGCCGCCTTCGGACGGCCGCTCGACTATTACACCGGCCTCGTCTTCGAGGTGACGGTGGAGGGCTCGACCGCGGTGCTCGCCGGTGGCGGCCGTTTCGACCGGCTCCTGACCTTTCTCGGTGCGACGGACCGTATTCCGGCCGTCGGCTTCTCCTTCTGGCTCGACCGCATCGAAACCGAAAGGGCAGCCGCATGACCATCACCATCGCGCTTCCCTCCAAGGGCCGGATGAAGGAGGACGCTTCGGCGATCTTCGAACGTGCCGGCATGACGATTTCCGCGGTCGGCAACGACCGCTCCTATCGCGGCCGCGTCGAAGGCTGGGATGATGTGGAGATCGCCTTCCTCTCGGCTTCCGAAATCTCCCGTGAAATCGGCAACGGCACCGTCGATTTCGGCGTCACTGGCGAGGATCTGATGCGGGAAGGTTTTGCCGAGGTCGACAAGCGCGTCGAATTCTGCGCCCGGCTCGGCTTCGGCCACGCCGATGTCGTCGTTGCCGTGCCGGAGATCTGGCTCGATGTCGACACCATGGCCGATCTCGTCGATGTCGCCGCCGATTTCCGCGCCCGCCACGGCCGACGCCTTGCCATCGCCACCAAATACTGGCGGCTGACCCAGCAGTTCTTTTCGAGCCAGCACGGCATCCAGCTTTATCGCATCGTCGAAAGCCTGGGCGCCACCGAGGGCGCTCCCGCCTCCGGCTCGGCCGATATCATCGTCGATATCACCTCCACCGGCTCGACGCTGCGCGCCAACCACCTGAAGGTGCTCCAGGACGGCGTCATCCTGCATTCGCAGGCCTGCCTGGTGCGCGCCCGCAAGGAAAACCACGCCGGCGAACCCGCTGTGCAGGCGATCATCGACGCGGTGCGCGCCGCCCTCTGATATCAGCCGTCTAGACACAAGAAAAACCCGCCGTCGGATGACGGCGGGTTCTGTATGTCCGGGAGGATGTTCTGCTGGCGTTATGCAGCCGCGTAGGCGCCGCGGCGGGCGTCGAGCGAGTAGGCGCCTGCGCCGTTGGTTGCGAGCATGATATAGGCGCCGGCGAGCGTGATGTTCTTCAGGAAGTTGACGAAGTTCAGGCCGTTGATCCAGCCGTTGGCGGCAGCCGGGAAATCCGGAACGTTGACCGGCGCAAGGTGGAAGACGACGCCGGTGAAGACACAGAAGACGGCCAGCAGCCAGCCGACGATGCGGACCTGGAAGCCGACGAGCACGGCAATGCCGGTTGCGAGTTCGAAGAGGCCGGCGAGATAGGTCAGCGCGGTGGAAGCCGGAAGGCCGGCACCGGCGATCATGCCGGCGGTCGCTGCCGGATCGGTCACCTTGCCGAAGCCGGCAAAGATGAACATGAAGGAAAGAAGAATACGGGCAATCAAGATGATGACGTTGTTCGACATGGACGTTGTCTCCGTTTGAAGGACTCTGGAGATCTTGGTGCCCCGGCACCGGTTCGACCTCGGATGCCTCTATGTCGCTCTTTTCTTGCGTTGTGGAAAGATAAACGGAAGGGGACACTTCGTTCACTAATATGGAACGATCTCCAAAGCGCGTCGCGTTCGACCGCATTCAAGCGACGCGCTTGGATCTTTTGTTTTCATGTAGGTCGTTGTCCCAAAACCGCTGCGCACTTTTGGGCGACATGCACTGGCTGCCCACGCTTGCCTTTGCCGAGCCCGGTTTTTATGGTCGGCGCCCAACATGGAGAATCCGATGGCAGATCTTTCCGCATTTCCGATCACGACGCGCTGGCCGGCGAAAAATCCCGACATCATCCAGCTCTATTCCCTGCAGACACCGAATGGGGTGAAGGTCTCAGTCGCCCTCGAGGAGCTCGGCCTCGCCTATGAGCCGCATTATATTTCCTTCGCCGCCAACGAGCAGAAGTCGCCGGAATTCGAATCTCTCAACCCGAACGGTCGCATCCCGGCGATCATCGATCCAAACGGTCCGGACGGGAAGCCGATCGGCCTTTTCGAATCCGGCGCCATTCTGCTTTATCTCGCGGAAAAAACCGGCAAGCTCATCCCTGCCGATGCCGCCGGCCGATATGAAACCATCCAGTGGGTGTTTTTCCAGATGGCGGGCATCGGCCCGATGTTCGGCCAGTTCGGACATTTCTACAAATTCGCCGCCGACAAGGTCGCCAACAACGCCTACCCGGTGGAGCGTTATCGCGATGAATCCAAACGGCTGCTCGGGGTGCTTGAAGACCGGTTGAAGGGCCGTCAGTGGATCATGGGCGATCAGTACACGATCGCCGACATCACCACCTTCACCTGGGTTCGCGGTGCCGATATCTTCTATGGCGGCCGCGAGGTTCTCGAATACGCGAAATTCCCCGCCGTCTCGGATTGGCTGGAGCGCTGCATCGCTCGTCCGGCAAGTGCCAGGGGCCTCAACATACCGGTCAAGCCGGAGTAACGGACGGATCGCCGGAAAGCACGAAGGCCGCCCTCGAGGCGGCCTTTTATCTTAATTTCCGGCCTATCGCCGGCTTGATATCTGTTTTGCGCCTTCCAGCTTGAAGCGCGGAAAGACGAAGACGCCGACCATGCTGCCGCTGAATTTTTCTTCCAGACCGTTGGACTCGCCCATGCAAAAGAGCGGCTGGCGAAAGCCGTTCGGCATGATGATCGTCGTCGAAAAACAGAAGGAGGAGCAGAGCGTCGCCGCCTGCTCGAACAGCTCCAATATGTGGCCGCGGTCCTTGGTATCATAGCAGCGGATCAAGCTTAAAAGTCCGCATTCCTGTGCGGCGAGGCCGTGCAGCATCGCGCTCCACTCGCCGAGACGGAGCATGCCGCTCGAAAAATCTCCAGTCCAGGCTTCGGAGACGGAAAACTGCGCCAACATCTCGTGATTTTGATTGGCGTCATCAAGCGAGCCGGGTGTCAAAGGCATGGCTGCATTGGCTCTGGCGATCTTAAACAAGGCGTTCCCCCGTTCGGATGCGGCTCCCGCCGCACGCTCGGCAAACACAAAGAAACAGGATCACGCAGCAGCGGGCATGATGCCCGCGCTTACCTCCGGCGATTATTGCCACGGCCATCTGGCCTCCGTAAGCGGAGCCCTTCGAAGCCGAACGTTCATGCATCGCCTTCCGCGCTCCGGCCTCGTCTATTGGCGAAAAATTATCGCCGGCGCGCTTTAATTGCAGCGCGGATTTATAGGGGCTTTTGGACAAACGGCAACGGCTTTTTAAGGGGTATTCGGATCGGCATCCTTTCCCGAGATGTCCGCATTTGCGCGAGCCTTCGCGAGAAACAGCATCCGAAGATCATCCTTGAGGGCTTTGGAAGCGTTTTTCACTCCGCGTCAGGCCGAAAATCTTGCCAGAACGCTGTAGTCTCTCGCATGTCGCTAGGTTGAGAAAGGCGCGGGCAGCGCAAGCTTGGCGCAAGCTTCGCGCCCGGGGCCAGCAATAGAGAGCTGGTCAGACGTTCATCGGCTATGCAAACCAGTGGGCCGCACGTCGAATCGCTTTGGGCAAAAGAAAAGGGCGACCCGAGAGCCGCCCTTCCTATTCCGGATGCCGGAATGGTAGTCAGTGATGGCTTTCGCCGATCACATCATGTCCATTCCGCCCATTCCGCCCATGCCGCCCGGCATGCCGCCGCCAGCCGATTCTTTCTTCGGCAGTTCGGCGATCATGGCTTCGGTGGTGATCAGCAGCGATGCGACAGAAGCAGCGTTCTGCAGCGCCGTGCGAACGACCTTGAGCGGGTCGACGATACCCATGGCGATCATGTCGCCATATTCGGATGTCTGGGCGTTGTAACCGAAGTTGTCTTCGTTCTTGTCGAGGACCTTGCCGACAACGATCGAGGCTTCGTCGCCTGCGTTTTCAGCGATCTGACGAACGAGCGACTGCAGGGCGCGGCGAACGATGTTGATGCCGGCTTCCTGGTCGTCGTTTGCACCCTTGACGGTGATCTTCGTGGAGGAGCGGAGCAGAGCGATACCGCCGCCGGGGACGATGCCTTCCTGAACGGCAGCGCGGGTCGCGTTGAGCGCGTCGTCGATGCGGTCCTTCTTTTCCTTCACTTCGACTTCCGTCGAGCCGCCGACGCGGATGACGGCAACGCCGCCGGCGAGCTTGGCAAGGCGTTCCTGCAGCTTCTCGCGGTCGTAGTCGGAGGTGGTTTCTTCGATCTGGGCCTTGATCTGAGCAACACGGCCTTCGATGTCGGTCTTGGCGCCCGAACCGTCGACGATCGTGGTGTTTTCCTTGGAGATCGAAACCTTCTTGGCACGGCCGAGCATGTCGAGCGTGACGGATTCGAGCTTGATGCCGAGATCTTCGGAGATGACCGTACCGCCGGTCAGGATGGCGATGTCTTCGAGCATGGCCTTGCGGCGGTCGCCGAAGCCAGGTGCCTTGACGGCAGCGATCTTGAGGCCGCCGCGCAGCTTGTTGACGACGAGCGTTGCGAGGGCTTCGCCTTCGACGTCTTCAGCGACGATGAGGAGCGGCTTGCCGGTCTGGACGACGGCTTCGAGAACCGGCAGCATCGACTGCAGGTTCGACAGCTTCTTCTCGTGGAGGAGAATGAAGACGTCTTCGAGGTCGGCGATCATCTTTTCCGGGTTGGTGACGAAGTAGGGGCTGAGGTAGCCGCGGTCGAACTGCATGCCTTCGACGACTTCGAGTTCGGTTTCGGCGGTCTTGGCTTCTTCAACGGTGATGACGCCTTCGTTGCCGACCTTCTGCATGGCTTCAGCAATGTCGAGACCGACCTGCTTGTCGCCGTTTGCCGAAATCGTGCCGACCTGTGCAACTTCTTCCGAGGTGGAGATCTTCTTGGCCTTGGCCTGGAGATCCTTGACGACGTCGGCAACAGCAAGATCGATGCCGCGCTTCAGGTCCATCGGGTTCATGCCGGCTGCAACGGCCTTGTTGCCTTCGCGAACGATCGCCTGGGCAAGAACGGTTGCAGTCGTGGTGCCGTCGCCGGCGATGTCGTTGGTCTTCGAAGCAACTTCGCGGACCATCTGGGCGCCCATGTTTTCGAACTTGTCTTCGAGTTCGATTTCCTTGGCGACCGAAACGCCGTCCTTGGTGATGCGCGGAGCGCCGAAGGACTTGTCGATGATGACGTTACGACCCTTCGGGCCGAGCGTGACCTTCACTGCATCGGCGAGAATGTCGACGCCGCGCAGCATCTTTTCGCGCGCGGTGCGGCCAAACTTGATTTCTTTAGATGCCATATTCTTAACTCCTGAATTCGAGTTGTTCGGGCAAAAGGCCCGTCAGCCATTTCGGGAAAGCAGGTCGGCCGATCAGCCGATGATGCCCATGATGTCGGCTTCCTTCATGATCAGAAGGTCTTCGCCGTCGATCTTGACTTCGGTGCCGGACCACTTGCCGAACAGGATGCGGTCGCCAGCCTTGACGTCGAGTGCGACGACCTTGCCGGACTCATCGCGTGCGCCGGAGCCGACGGCGACGATTTCGCCTTCCTGCGGCTTTTCCTTGGCGGTATCGGGAATGATGATGCCGCCCTTGGTCTTGGCTTCGGACTCAACGCGGCGAACAACGACGCGGTCGTGAAGGGGGCGGAAGTTGGTGCTTGCCATTGTCTAATCCCTCGATCGAATGACATTCGCGGACCGGAGTGGCCCACATGGATAGATGTTAGCACTCCCTTGCGGTGAGTGCTAGCGACGAGCATTTAGGGATGGCTCCGAGAGGAGTCAATGAGAGCAATCACGAATTTTTGTGCCGGAATTGTGAAGAGACCGGAGAATAGTCGGAGATTGCGGCCGAAACCCTGGCGCAGGCGAACTTTGCCGAACTCGTCCGCCGTCGGCGATCTGCCGCTTCGGGATAATCGTCAAACCCCTTGCTATCCGTGCCCTCGGATCGCCTTCGAGTTCTTCGCATGGGCCGGGCAGCGAAGAAAATTCCTTGCCTTCGTCTTGCGCCTTTGCAATGTCACCGGTGACTGAAACAAATCGGGAAATCGGAATGGCCAGGCGGATAGAAAACTTCTCGGAGATATCAGGTCAATATGATGTGGTGCTCTGCGATGTCTGGGGTGTCGTTCACAACGGCGTCGATCCGTTCCCGAAGGCGGCAGCCGCCCTTGAAGCGGCCCGCGAGAACGGCGTCGCCGTCGTCCTCATCACCAATTCGCCGCGCGTTTCCTGGCAGGTGGTCGAGCAGTTGCTCCAGATCGGCGTTCCCGACAGCGCCTATGACAGGATCGTCACTTCTGGCGACGTCACGCGCGGGCTGATCTCCGAAGGGCCGAAGACGGTCTTTCTGCTCGGACCCGAGCGCGACAGCCCGCTCCTTGATGGCCTCGACATCGAGCGCAGGCCCGCGGGCGAAGCGCTATCGCTCGTCTGCACCGGCTTTTTCGACGACGAGACGGAGAAGCCGGAGGATTACACCGACATGCTTCTCGATTTCAAAGCCCGCGACGTGCCGATGATCTGCGCCAATCCCGATCTGGTCGTCGAACGCGGCCATCGCATCATCCCCTGCGCCGGCGCCATGGCCGCCTATTACGAGCAGCTTGGTGGGCAAACCCGCATCGCCGGCAAGCCGCACCGGCCGATCTACGAGGCGACGCTTTCGGCTGCCCGCGAGGTTCGCGGTGATTTCCCCGTCGAGCGGGTGCTGGCGATCGGCGACGGTATGCCGACCGATGTGCGCGGCGCCTTGAATTATGGGCTCGACCTTCTCTACATCAGCGGCGGTATCCACGCCAAGGAATACACCCTCAACGGCGAAACCGACGAGGCGATCCTCAACGCCTATCTCGAACGGGAAAACGCCGCGCCGAAGTGGTGGATGCCCCGCCTTGCATGAAGACACGCCTTGCATGAAGAGAAGCCAGCCGATGACCGTCTTCCACCGCAATGAAACCCGGGAACCCTTGCCCGCCCATCTGAAGGGCGGCGTCATTGCCATCGGCAATTTCGACGGCGTGCACCGTGGCCATCAGTCGGTGCTGAACCGAGCGCTCGAAATCTCCAAGGCGCGCGGTATCCCCGCTTTGGTGCTAACCTTCGAGCCGCATCCGCGTACGGTTTTTCGGCCGCAGGCGCCGGTCTTCCGCCTGACGCCGGCGCCCCTGAAGGCCCGCATCCTGGAAGCGCTGGGTTTCGGCGCCGTCATCGAGTATCCCTTCGACTACGAATTCTCGCAGCGCTCGGCCGATGATTTCATCCATTCGATCCTGAAGGATTGGCTCGGCGCTTCCGAAGTCGTCACCGGATTCGATTTCCATTTCGGCCGTGGCCGCGAGGGCGGTCCCGCCTTCCTGATGAATGCCGGCAATACCTACGGCTTCGGCGTCACCCTGATCGATGCCTTCCGTGACGAAAACGCCGATGTCGTCTCTTCGAGCCATATCCGCGCGCTCCTGCAGGAGGGCAATGTCAGTGAAGTCGCCGGCATGCTCGGTTACCGCTATACGGTGGAAGCCGAGGTGATCGACGGCGAAAAGCTCGGCCGGCAACTGGGGTTCCCGACGGCCAACATGCGCCTGCCGCCGGAGGTCGATCTTGCCGCCGGCATCTACGCCGTCCGCTTCCGCCGCCAGGACGGCACGCTCCACGATGCTGTTGCAAGCTATGGCCGCCGCCCGACGGTGACGGAAAACGGCGCGCCGCTGCTCGAAACCTATCTTTTCGATTTCAGCGGCGATCTCTACGGCCAGCTCTGCTCCGTCTCCTTCTTTGGTTATCTCCGCGCCGAGCTGAAATTCGACGGCCTCGATCCGCTCGTTGCCCAGATCAAGCGCGATGAGGAAGAGGCGAGGGCGCTGCTTGCGGGTGTCAAGCCGCTCGGCGCGCTTGATCGGAAACTCTGCTTTTCCTGAGGTCGCCTTGAGTGCGGCTGTCGCTGGGACACCGGCGATTCCAGCCGTTGATGTCGATTGCCAACCGCGAATTCTTCTCTTCCTTTTCCCGGCAAAAACGCCTATGAACCGGCGCGATGACGAAATATCGGCTGGCAATGATGATGCGAATTATCGGCCCGGCCTTCCGCGCGCGCTAAGCGGCCGGAAGGTCCGGGTTTTTGGCGCTTGGATACGAGCGCTTCCGTCACCAGCTTTTTCACGCCCGTTGCGCCCCTTCCTGGGCCGCCAGAAATGATTGTCCGACATGACCGACACAGCCGAAAAGATCGACTATTCGAAGACCCTCTATTTGCCCGAGACCGATTTCCCCATGCGCGCCGGCCTGCCGCAGAAGGAGCCTGAACTCGTCAAGCGCTGGCAGGAGATGGGTCTCTACAAGAAACTGCGCGCTTCCGCCGCCGGCCGCGAGAAATTCGTCCTTCACGACGGTCCGCCCTATGCCAACGGCAACATCCATATCGGCCACGCGCTGAACAAGATCCTCAAGGACGTCATCAACCGTTCGTTCCAGATGCGCGGCTACGACGCCAATTACGTGCCCGGCTGGGATTGCCACGGCCTGCCGATCGAATGGAAGATCGAAGAAAAGTACCGCGAGAAGGGCAAGAACAAGGACGAGGTTCCGGTCAACGAATTCCGCCGGGAATGCCGTGAATTCGCCGCCGGCTGGATCAAGGTCCAGGCGGAAGAGTTCAAGCGTCTCGGTATCGAGGGCGACTTCGACAATCCCTATACGACGATGAACTTCCACGCGGAATCGCGCATCGCCGGCGAACTCTTGAAGATCGCCGCAAGCGGTCAGCTTTATCGCGGCTCCAAGCCGATCATGTGGTCGGTCGTCGAGCGCACGGCGCTGGCCGAGGCCGAGGTCGAATACCAGGATTATGAGAGCGACACGATCTGGGTGAAATTCCCGGTCGTGGAAGGTCCGGTCGCGCTCAAGGATGCGTTCGTGGTCATCTGGACGACCACGCCCTGGACGATCCCCGGCAACCGCGCGGTCTCCTTTTCCGCGCGTGTCTCCTACGGTCTCTACGAGGTGACGGCCGCCGAGAACGATTTCGGACCGCGTCCGGGCGAAAGGCTGATCTTTGCCGATAAGCTGGCCGAGGAATCCTTCGCCAAGGCCAAGCTGCAGTACAAGCGCTTGAGCGATGTCTCTGCGGCCGACTTCGCAGCGATGACCTGCGCGCATCCCTTCAAGGGTCTCGACGGCGGCTATGAATTCCACGTGCCGCTGCTCGATGGCGATCACGTCACCGATGACGCCGGCACTGGCTTCGTGCACACCGCACCCAGCCACGGCCGCGAAGACTTCGATGCCTGGATGTCGGCTGTCCGCACGCTTGAGGCCCGCGGCATCGAGACCAAGATCCCGTTCCCGGTCGACGACGGCGGCTTCTACACATCAGACGCCCCCGGCTTCGAGGGCGCCCGCGTCATCGATGACAACGGCAAGAAGGGCGATGCCAACGACCGTGTCATCAGGGAACTGATCGCCCGCGGCGCGCTCTTCGCCCGCGGCCGTCTGAAGCATCAGTATCCGCATTCCTGGCGCTCGAAGAAGCCGGTCATCTTCCGTAACACGCCGCAATGGTTCGTCTATATGGACAAGACCCTTGCCGACGGCACGACGCTGCGTTCGCGCGCGCTCGGTGCGATCGACGACACGCGCTTCGTGCCCGCCGCCGGCCAGAACCGCCTGCGCGCCATGATCGAGGGCCGCCCGGACTGGGTGCTCTCGCGTCAGCGCGCCTGGGGCGTGCCGATCGCCGTCTTTGCCGACGAGCAGGGCAAGGTTCTGGTCGATGAAGCCGTCAATGCCCGCATCCTCGAAGCCTTTGAACATGAGGGCGCCGACGCCTGGTTTGCCGAAGGCGCCAAGGAGCGGTTCCTCGGCAATGACCACGACCATTCCCGCTGGACCCAGGTCATGGATATCCTCGACGTCTGGTTCGACTCTGGCTCGACGCACACCTTCACGCTCGAAGACCGCCCGGATCTGAAATGGCCGGCCGATCTTTATCTCGAAGGTTCCGACCAGCATCGCGGCTGGTTCCATTCGTCGCTGCTGGAATCGGCGGCCACCCGCGGCCGTGCGCCTTACAATGCCGTCCTCACCCATGGCTTCACCATGGACGAGAAGGGCGAGAAGATGTCGAAGTCGAAGGGCAACGTCACCGCCCCGCAGGAGGTGATGAAGGACGCCGGCGCCGATATCCTGCGGCTCTGGGTGATGACCTCGGATTATGCCGACGACCTGCGCGTCGGCAAGACGATCATCCAGACCAATGTCGACGCCTATCGCAAGCTGCGCAACACCATCCGCTGGATGCTCGGCACGCTCGCCCACGACAAGGGCGAGGAGATCGCGCTTGTCGACCTGCCGGAGCTGGAGCAGCTGATGCTGCACCGGCTTGCCGAACTCGATGAGATGGTGCGCGAGAACTACGATGCCTTCGATTTCAAGAAGATCGCCCGCGCGCTGATCGATTTCGCCAATGTCGAGCTGTCGGCCTTCTATTTCGATGTCCGCAAGGATGCGCTCTATTGCGATGCGCCGTCGAGCCTGCGCCGGCGCGCCAGCCTGCACGTCATCCGTCAGATCTTCGATTGCATGGTGACATGGCTTGCCCCGATGCTGCCCTTCACCACCGAGGAAGCCTGGCTGTCGCGCAATCCGGCCGCCGTTTCCGTGCATCTGGAGCAGTTTGCTCCGGTCGCAAAGGAATGGCGCAACGATGCCCTGGCCGAGAAGTGGAAGAAGATCCGCGCCGTGCGTTCGGTCGTGACCGGCGCCCTGGAAATCGAGCGCAAGGACAAGCGCATCGGCTCTTCGCTGGAAGCGGCTCCGCTTGTCCACATCGCCGATCCGGAATTGCTGAAGGCGCTGGAAGGCCAGGACTTCACCGAAGTCTGCATCACCTCGGCAATCGAGATCAAGGCCGGTGAAGGCCCGGCGGAAGCCTTCCGCCTGGCTGAGGTGCCTGAGGTCAGCGTCGTGCCGAAGCTGGCAGAGGGTGAAAAATGCGCCCGCTCCTGGCGCATCACCAGGGATGTCGGTTCCGATCCGGAATATCCCGATGTTTCGGCCCGCGACGCCGCCGCCCTTCGCGAACTCGCCGCGCTCACGTGAAGAATATTGCCGGGTGAATTGCGCTTTCGCGGTTCATCCGGTAAAAGCTGCCTGAAAATGGCCGGATTTTTGCGTCAGGGGGACGGTTGTCCGGTTGGGCGATGATTGCACCGGCAGGGCTGGAAGGGTTTTCATGTTAGCAACGCATTGGTTCCGTATGGGCGCCTGCCTGTCTGTCGTCATGGCGGGATGTTCCCTGGTGTCCGGTTGCGCCAGCAGCCCGACCTACGGCACCGACAAGACCGCCATGGAACAGTTGACCGACGATCTCGGCCAGTCCGTGTCGTTGACCGGACCGGACCCGAAGAACAAGGGCGTCAAGTACACGCCGCGACCGACGCTGGTGCTGCCGGCCCAGGCGCAGAAAGAGACCCTCGTTGCGCCGCAGCAGACGGTCGCCAACAAGGACAACCCGCAATGGCTTGAATCGCCGGAGGAGACCCGCGCCCGTCTCGTTTCGGAAGCTGACGCGAATTCGGACAATCCGAATTACCGCTCGCCGCTCGCAAGCTCTGCGATCGAAGGCGGCCGGCGTACGACGGAAGCCCAGACCAAGGCCTATCGCGAAGCCCGCGCCCTGCAGAAGGGCTCCTATATCGATCAGCGCCGCTATATATCAGATCCGCCGCCCGGCTACCGCACCGTTGACGATCCGGCAAAGCTCGACGATGTCGGCGAGCCCGAGTTGAAGAAGCAGAAGAAACGCAAGAAGGATGCAGCGGTCGCCAACACCGGCAAGCAGTGGTGGAACCTCCTGCAATAGCATGTTCGGCGCGCCGGCAAGGATGACGGCGCCGCGCAGAGGCGCTGGGACTACGGCGCCTCTCTCCTTTGCGAAAAGAACCTTCGCAGCATATCGGCCGATTGGACCTCGTTGAAACCGGAATAGACCTCCGGGGCGTGGTGACAGGTCGGTTGCGCATAGAATCGCACGCCATTGTCGACGGCGCCGCCCTTCGGGTCCTCGGCGCCGTAATAGAGCCTGCGGATACGCGCAAACGAGATGGCTGCCGCGCACATGGTGCAAGGCTCGAGTGTCACGTAGAGATCGGCGCCGGCAAGACGTTCCTGCCCGAGCGCTTCGCAGGCGAACCGGATTGCGGCGATTTCGGCGTGCGCGGTGACGTCTTTGAGTTCGCGCGTGCGGTTTCCTGAGCGTGAAACGGCAATATCGTCGATAACGACGACGGCGCCGATCGGCACCTCGCCGCGTTCTCCGGCGGCGCGCGCTTCTTCAAGCGCCATCTCCATGAAACGATTTGTCTTCACGATCGCACGAATTTCCACTTAACCGCAGATGCGTGACCTGATAGACAGGCCCAAAAGGCAGGCAAACAACAAATGACACCCAAAGACAAGCCAAAACGCCCGGGCGCAAAGCCCCTTTCACGGGATATCAGGTCGAAAGCCGACCCGAAGGTGGGCGGCGAGAAGCCGGCAAAGCCTGCGGCCGCACGCGCGATCGCCGCCGAGACCGATGGCGAGGCCAAAGCCGAACGCATTTCCAAGGTGATGGCGCGCGCCGGCGTCGCCTCCCGCCGCGACATCGAACGGATGATCATGGAAGGCCGTGTGACGCTGAACGGCAGGGTTCTCGAAACCCCCGTCGTCAACGTCACGCTCGCCGACCGCATCGAAGTCGACGGCGTGCCGATCCGCGGCATCGAACGCACCAGGCTGTGGCTTTATCATAAGCCCACCGGGCTGGTGACCACCAATGCCGATCCGGAAGGCCGGCCGACTGTCTTCGACAACCTGCCGGAAGAACTGCCGCGCGTCATGTCGATCGGACGCCTCGACATCAACACCGAAGGCCTGCTGCTCTTAACCAATGACGGCGGTCTCGCCCGTGCGCTCGAGCTGCCGGCGACCGGCTGGCTGAGACGTTACCGGGTCCGCGCCCATGGCGAGATCGATCAGGACGCACTCGACAAGCTGAAGGACGGCATCGCCGTCGACGGTGTGCTTTACGGCTCGATCGAGGCGACGCTCGACCGCACGCAAGGCTCGAACGTCTGGATCACCATGGGTCTTCGCGAAGGCAAGAACCGCGAAATCAAGAACGTGCTCGGTGCGCTCGGCCTCGACGTCAATCGCCTGATCCGTATTTCCTATGGCCCGTTCCAGCTCGGCGACTTGCCGGAAGGCCATGTCATCGAAGTGCGCGGCCGCACACTCCGCGACCAGCTCGGCCCGCGCCTCATCGAGGAAGCCAAGGCGAATTTCGACGCGCCGATCTACAATGCGGCGGCCGTCGCTGCCGAGGAAGAGGCAGAGCCCGCAGCGCCGGAAAAGCGCGAACGGCCGCGCCGCGACGAGGACAAGCGCGAACGGGCGCTGAGCCGCCTCGACACCAAGCGCGACGACCGCCACGGCGGGGGGCGCAAAGATGATGATCGCCGCGACGGCGGCCGCAGGGACGACGACAAGCCGAAGCGTCCCCAGCCGCTCGGTCAGCGCCGCAGCGCCAATGTCTGGATGGCGCCCGGCGCCCGGCCTCTTGGCGAAAAGGCAGCGGCGAAAGCTGCCAAGAATGCGCAGACCGCGCGCAAGCGCGGCGAGCAGTCGCCGGCAAAAGGCACTGGTTTCGATCGCATCGAAGATCGCCCGCGTACGCAGGTAAACCGCGTGCGCGAAGAGGATGGCGAATGGATACGCTCCAGCGAGCAGCCTCGTCGCAAGGATGAGGGCGAGGGCTCCGGCCGCAAGCGCGCCTTTGGTGATCGCCCCGCTCGTGAAGACCGCGGTTTTGGCGACCGCCCGGCGCGCGGCGATCGGCCGTTCGGTGACCGTCCTTCGCGCGGTGATCGTCCCTTTGGCGACAAGCCGCGGGGTGATCGCAAGCCGCGTGCGGACGGTGATGAGCGTCCTCGTGCCGCCAGAGCCTCCGCCGGTGAAGGCCGTTCGGAGCGTCCGCGCGGCGACCGGCCGTTCGGTGATCGTCCCTCGCGTGGGGATCGTCCCTTTGGCGACAAGCCGCGGGGTGATCGCAAGCCGCGTGCGGACGGTGATGAGCGTCCTCGTGCCGCCAGAGCCTCCACCGGTGAAGGCCGTTCGGAGCGTCCGCGCGGCGACCGGCCCTTCGGTGATCGTCCTTCGCGTGGAGACCGGCCCTTCGGCGATAAGCCGCGTGGCGATCGCAGGCCGCGCGAGGACGGTGATGAGCGTCCGCGGGCAGCCAGAGGCTCTGCCGGCGAGGGCCGCTCCGAGCGTCCCCGCGGTGAAAGATCGTTCGGCGACAAGCCCTCGGGTGACAAACCTTCTGGTGATAGGCCGCGCGGCAAGGGCTTTGCGCCCAAGCCCGGTGGGCCCAAGCCTGGTGGGGCCAAGAGTTTTTCCGGCAATCCGAAAGGTGACCGGCCGAAAGGCGACCGGTCGGGCGGCGACAGGCCTGCGGGCGGGCCGTCCAAAGGTGGTGGTAGAGGAAAAGGAATGACGCGCGGTGCGGATCGTCGGCGGTGAGTTTCGCGGACGGCCTCTCGCCGTGCCAAAATCCAACGAGATCCGGCCGACTGCCGACCGGACGCGCGAGAGCCTGTTCAATATATTGAGCCATGCCTATCCGGGGTGTGTCGATGGCACCCGGATTCTCGACCTTTTTGCCGGAACCGGCGCCGTCGGCCTCGAAGCGGTTTCACGCGGCTGTCGCCATGCGCTCTTCGTCGAAAACAGCGTCGAGGGCAGGGCGCTGCTTTGGGAGAACATCGATGCGCTCGGCCTGCACGGCCGCACGCGCATCCTGCGCCGCGATGCAACCGATCTCGGCAGCGTCGGCAATCTCGAAGCCTTCGACGTGCTCTTTGCCGACCCGCCCTATGGCAAGGGTCTCGGCGAAAAGGCGATGGCGGCGGCGGCCGAGGGCGGCTGGCTGCAGCCAGGCGCGATTGCGGTGCTCGAAGAACGCGCCGATGTTGTCGTTTCCGTGCATCCTTCCTATGTTTTCCTCGAAAGCCGCATCTTTGGCGATACGAGGGTGCATTTCTTCCGATATCAGCCGCAATAAGCGGGGGCGGGCGTGCAGCAGGCAGAGATCATCAGCCCGAAATTGCCCGCGATCAGCGATTTGCCAACGGTCGCGGTCGCTTTTGGCGGCGGCGGTGCGCGCGGGCTTTCCCATATCCATGTCATCGAGACGCTCGACGAACTCGGCATCCGGCCGGTGGCGGTATCAGGCTCGTCGATCGGCGCGATCATGGGGGCAGGCATGGCCGCCGGCATGTCGGGCGCCGAGATCCGCGAACATGCACTGGCGACCGTCGGCAACAAGACGGCGGTCGTTGCCCGCATCTGGGGCCTGAGACCTGCGACGGTGCGCGATGCGGTGGCCAAGGGTATCCGCATCGGCCAGTTCAATCTGGAGCGGATCCTCAAGGCCTTCCTGCCCTCGGAGCTGCCCGCGCGCTTCGAGGACCTGCTGGTTCCGATGAAGGTCATCACGACCGATTATTACGGGCAATGCGAAGTCATCATCGAGCAGGGCGAACTGTTTCCGGCGCTCGCCGCCTCTTCCGCCATCCCCGCCGTCTTCATGCCGGTGCGCCTGCGCGACCGCGTGATGATCGATGGCGGCATCAGCAATCCGGTGCCCTATGAATGCCTGATGGATCTTGCCGACATCGTTGTCGGCATCGATGTCGTCGGCGCGCCGGAAGGCGACGGCACCCATATTCCGAACCGCATGGAGAGCATCTTCGGTTCCGGCCAGCTGATGATGCAGACGGCGATCTCGCTGAAGCTGAGGCTTCGCCCGCCGCACATCTTCCTGCGCCCGACGGTCGGGCGCACCGGCGTCATGGATTTCCTCAAGGCTCGCGAAGTCCTCGCCATGTCCGTCGGCGTCAAGGACGACCTGAAATTCGCCCTCGACCGCGAGATCGAAGCGCGGCTGAAGCGCTAAAGCGCGTCGCGATCTTTCAGATTCGCTCCTCGCGCTTTAGGTCTTTGTTTTTATGCATGCCGTTGTCGCAAAACCGCTGCACACTTTTGCGCGACATGCCTTAGAGTAATTCCAGGAAAAGTGCGAAGCGGTTTTCTGCCCGGAATTGGGTAAAAACAAAAGGCTCTGTCGCTCGGATTGGCCGTTGGTCCACGGATAAAGGCTTGGTCAGCCGAAGTTCGGTTCGATAGCCCGTGCAGACCCGCGCGAAGATGGACGGGTCAAGGAAGCGGAGGCTGGAGCCCGTGCGATTTTTCGGGAGCTTCGGAGCCGGTCGGGCAGCTCAAATTGCTCGGGCGTACTGAGCATCGCTTCGGCTATCAGCTCGGCATCGTTTTTGTCGATCTCGAAGAAACCAAAGCGGAGTTGATAACCCCAGCTTGCCCGACCGCGTGTGAAAGAAAGTCGGCCGAGTAGTGGCCGGATAGGAGTTTCCATGGCCGGCCACCAGGCGACATCCCGCCTCCAGGGGCGGAAGTCGGGGTGAATTTCCATCTGATATGCATCAGTTTCCTCGACCATGCCAATTGCCGTGAACGCTTGCAGCCGATCCCTGCCGCCAAATGTTTCGGTCGGCGAATAGTAGATCACGCGGTCACCAGGCGCGCTCCGCCTAAGCGGAGCGGCCTTTCCGTGACAGACCTGCATGAAGCCAGCTTCGCGCCCGATGCGTACATGGTTTGCCGATGCCACTGCGATCCAGTTGCGGGACATGTTTCAACCTTCCGCCACGTTATAGACGCGCAGGCGATGCCCGTCGGGATCCGCTGCGACGAAGGTGCGGCCGAAATCGAGGTTGGTCGGCGGCAAGAGGATGGTCGCGCCCTTGCCCTGCCATTCGGCGTGAAGCGTATCGACCGTGTCTGCTGTCGCCACCTTGAAACCGAGGTCGCAGCCGCCGCCCGTCGCAGCCGACGCCGGCTCGACTCCCGTCTTGCTCCAGAGTCCAAGTGCCAGACCCGAAGGCAGGATGAACATGGCGAAGGTCGGGCTGGCCTCAACGGGCTCCTGCCCGAGCAGTTGGCCATAGAAGCTAGCGCTCTTTGGCGCGTCGGTTACGAAGAGTAGAATGCTATTGCTTTCGATCACGGCAAGCTCCTGTTGTCAGTCAGGAGCACCTCTACCGAGACATGCTGACAGATTCTGGCAGTAGCGTTTGTCCCGGCGGTGCCTTTTAAATCGTCTCCAAGTCGTGGTTCGTGTCGGATCTGGCCTTTCGATCCGCTCAAGCTTCACACCTCCTGGAATCGATCTACGCGTCCGCCGCTGCATCCGCGGTGCCGGCCAGCGGATCGTCCTCGAAGGGATCGGCAGCGCGCTTCGGCTTGACCAGCGGTTCGGGGCGGACGGGGTGGGAAAACAGCATGTCGCGCCCGGCCTGTAGCCCTTCGGACACCTGCAGCACCAAGCGTGCCTCGTCGCGCTTGCGGATATCCTCGCCGATTTCGTAGGCGGCGACCTCGGAAACGCCGAGCGCCTCCAGTGTTCGCCGTCCGAAGAGCAGGCCCGATTCCAGCGTTTCACGCAGCTCGTAGTCGACACCCTTGTTGCGCAGTTCGATGGAGTGGATGCGGTCGTAGGAGCGCACGTAGAGCCGCGTGTGCGGATAATCTGCTTGCACCAGCTCTACCACCTTGTCGGTGACTTCTTTCTTCTGCGTGCAGACGAGCACGATCTTCGCCCGGTCGATGCCGGCCGAGCGCAACACGTCCTTGCGGGCGCCATCGCCGAAATAGATGCGGAAGCCGAAGGAGGAGGCCTGGCGGATGCGGTCGGCCGAAAAATCGATGACGGTGACGCTGCGCCCGCCGGCAAGCAGGATCTGGGCGGCGATCTGGCCGAAACGGGAGAAGCCGACCATCAGCACGTCGGCGCCCGCACCCTCGAAATCCTCGTCCAGTTCCTCCTGTTCGTCGCCGCGCAGCAGCCGCTTCGAAAGGGCCGCCCCGATCGGCGTCAGTGCCATGGACAGCGTGACGATTGCGATCAGCAGCGAGGCCGTGCTCGTCGACATCAGCCCGACCGCACCTGCCGCGGTGAACAGCACGAAGCCGAATTCGCCGCCCTGCGGCAACAGGAAGGCGATGCGGATCGCATCGTTGTGCGGGGAGCCCGAGATCCGGCAGAGCCCATAAATGACGATCGCCTTGACGGCCATGATGATCGGTACGGCGACGATGACGAAGAGCGCGTTGTCAGCGAGGACGTCGAGTTCCAGCGACAGGCCGACGGCGATGAAGAAGATGGCGAGCAGCACGCCGCGGAACGGCTCGATATCCGCCTCCAGCTCATGCCGGTAGGAGGATTCGGCAAGCATCACGCCGGACAGGAAGGCGCCCATCGCCATCGAAAGCCCGGCAAGCTGCATCAGGCTCGCCGATCCCATGACGACGAAGAGGGCGGCG
The DNA here is from genome assembly GCF_012349115.1 of Rhizobium ruizarguesonis. Classification (GTDB taxonomy): domain Bacteria; phylum Pseudomonadota; class Alphaproteobacteria; order Rhizobiales; family Rhizobiaceae; genus Rhizobium; species Rhizobium ruizarguesonis. The sequence goes on along the minus strand of NZ_PQIG01000144.1, from coordinate 32,740 downwards.
GCGATCATCGCTTCCCGCGCGCCGGTCCGGGCGATGATCTGGAAAAGCGGCGTCAGCAGGTAGCGCCCCATGACGATCATCGCCGCAACCGCGCCGACAGCGACGGCGAAATCGAAGAGCGGCGCGTTGTTGCCCTTGTCGCCGCCGTCGAGGATGGTGATCAGCGCCAGCAGCGGCACGATCGCCAGGTCCTGGAACAGCAGCATCGAAAAGGAGCGCTGCCCGTATCTCGTATTGACGTCGCCGTCGCCCTCGAGGATCTGCATGGCAAAGGCCGTCGAAGACAGCGCCAGGCCGAAGCCGGCAACGATGCTGCCGCGCCAGTCGAGAACCTGGGAAAACCAGGCAAGTGCGGTCAGCGCCAGCCCCGTCACCACCACCTGCGCCGTGCCGAGGCCGAAGATGTCGCGCCGCATCTGCCAGAGGCGGGTGGGTTTCAACTCCAGTCCGATGATGAAGAGCAGGAAGACGACGCCGAGTTCGGCGACATTGAGGATCTGTTCGCCATCGGTGATGCCGTGGAAGACCGGGCCGATGACGATGCCGGCGGCGAGGTAGCCGAGCACCGTGCCGAGCCCGAGTTTCTTGAAGATCGGCGCGGCGACCACCGCGCCGCCAAGCAGCAGGATCGTTTCGGAAAAAAGGGCATTGGGCGCTGACATGCTGGCAATTTCTTTCAACGGCGGGGAGCAAGCAAGCAGCCCCGACAAAGAATCGGTGGCGGCGGCCTTGATGCTTTGGAGAGTGCACAATAAATGGAAGCCGAAGGAAAGGCCAAATCATGTCCTCTGAAATTGATTCCTCGACACTTCTTTCCCGCGCAAGTCAATTGATCGATCTGGCAAGGAAGGCAGGGGCCGATGCCGCCGACGCTGTCGTCGTCCGGTCGCGCTCGCAATCGGTCAGCGTCCGCCTCGGCAAGGTCGAGGGCACGGAATCCTCCGAAAGCGACGATTTTTCCCTGCGCGTCTTCATCGGCAAGCGTGTCGCCAGCGTTTCGGCCAATCCGGGCTTCAATCTCCAGGCGCTGGCCGAACGCGCCGTCGCCATGGCCAAGGTTTCCCCGGAAGACCCGTTCGCCTGCCTCGCCGATGAGGCGAGCCTTTCGAAATCCTATCCCGACCTGCAATTGCTCGACACCACCGAGGTCTCCTCCGAGATGCTGCGCGAGGCGAGCCTTGCCGCAGAAGCAGCCGCCCTTGCGGTCAAGGGCGTCACCAATTCCTCCGGCGCCGGTGCGTCGGCCGGCATGGGCGGCCTCGTTCTTGTCACCTCGCACGGTTTCGAGGGCAGTTACATGGCCTCGCGTTTCGGCCATTCCGTCAGCGTCATCGCTGGCGAAGGCACCGGCATGGAGCGCGATTATGATTTCGACAGCCGCCTCTATTATGCCGAGCTCGACGACCCCGCTGAAATCGGCCGTCGCGCCGGCGAACGGGTGATCAAGCGTATCAATCCGCGCCAGGTGCCGACCGGCAAGGACGTCACGGTGATCTTCGACCCGCGCGTCGCCCGCGGCTTCGTCGGCCATATCGCCGGTGCGATCAATGGCGCTGCCGTCGCCCGCAAGTCCAGCTTCCTGCGCGACAAGATGGGTCAGCAGGTGCTGAAGTCAGGCCTGTCGATCACCGACGATCCGCTGATCGTGCGCGGCCCTTCCTCGCGACCCTTCGACGGCGAGGGCGTGTCCGGCGAGCGGCTGGTGATGATCGAGGATGGCGTCTTGAAGCACTGGTTCCTCTCGACCTCGACCGCGCGCGAGTTGGGTCTGGAGACCAACGGCCGCGGCGTGCGCGGCGGCACTTCCGTCTCGCCCTCCTCCACCAACCTCGCCCTGGAACCCGGCGACATCGCGCCGGAGGATTTGATCCGCAGCGTCGGCAACGGTTTCTATGTCACCGAATTGATCGGCCACGGCGTCAACATGATCACCGGCGAATACAGCCGCGGCGCCACCGGCTTCTGGATCGAGAACGGCGAACTCACCTTCCCGGTCTCCGAAGTGACGATCGCCTCGAACCTCAAGGAGATGTTCATGCGTCTGACGCCGGCAAACGATATCGATCGCAAGTTCGGCGTCGCGGCCCCCACCTTCGCCATCGAAGGCATGACGCTCGCGGGGCGCTAGAGCATGTCTCGCAAAAGTGTGCAGCGGTTTTGCGATAACGACATGCGGAAAAGCAAAGACCTAAAGCGTGGCAAGCGAATCTGAAAGATCGCGACGCGCTTTAGAGCATGATGCCGAAAAGTGTGAGCGGTTTTTGGACGATATCCTGCTCCTGCTATTGAATTGAGAAACGGATTGACGGGATGAGCGATAGGGAAAAGGCCCGCTGGCAGAGCGATCTCTCGCTGATCGCCGATGCTGCGAAAGAGGCGGGCGCCGTCGCTTTCAGCTTCTTCAACCAGTCTCCTGAAGTCTGGTGGAAGAATAAGGATCGCTCTCCCGTCAGCGCCGCCGATTTCGCCGCAAACAAGACGCTCGAGACCATCCTGCGCAAAGCCCGGCCGGATTATGGCTGGCTGTCGGAAGAAACCGACGACGATGCCGACCGTCTGTCACGCGAGACGCTGTTCATCATCGATCCGATCGACGGCACGCGCGCCTTCCTCGGCGGCCAGAAGGTTTGGTGCGTCAGCGTCGCGGTGGTTCATCGCGGTCGGCCGGTCGCCGGTGTGCTCTATGCCCCGGCGCTCGAGGAGTTTTATGAGGCGGTTGAAGGTGGCGTGGCGCTGAAGAACGGCGTGCCGTTCACCGTCTCGGCCGCCGGACCGGAAGAGATGAGCCGCCTTGCAATCGGCGAAGACCTGCTGAAGGCCTTTCCGCCGGAGTTTCGCGACCGGGTCACGCGCGAGAAATACATTCCTTCGCTCGCCTATCGCATCGCCATGGTGGCAGACGGTCGTCTCGAAGGCACCTTCGTCAAGGGCAATTCACATGATTGGGATCTGGCCGCCGCCGATCTGATCCTCGTTTGCGCCGGCGGCGGTCTCGTCGACCTCGAAGGCCAGCCGATCGTCTATAATCGCCCCGAAGTGACCCACAAGGTCCTCTGCGCGGCCCCGACGCCCCGCCTTGGCGAATTCCTCGCGGCCTTTGCGGGGCGACGAGACAGTTGACGTTTCCGTCAAAATCCCGCAGATGGGGTGGCGGAGGAGAATAGGCAGAAAGAGAACAAAAAATGACTGAATCCGGTGACAAGAAGCAGCTTTTGCATCTCGTTTTTGGCGGCGAACTGGAAAGCCTCGATGACGTCCAGTTCCGTGATCTGCAGGGTCTCGATATCGTCGGCATTTTCCCGGATTATGCCACGGCGCTGACAGCCTGGAAGGCGAAGGCGCAGCAGACGGTCGACAATGCGCATATGCGCTACTTCATCGTCCACATGCATCGTCTCCTTGATCCGCAGGAAAAGGCCAAGGGCAACTGACCTCGACAAGTGCTACAGGCCGACCGCTCGGCGAGCGGGGTTTTCGTGCATCGGACGCCCGTCGATCCGGATTGCTTGACGCAATCTGAACAAATTGATCGGTCATTGCGGCCGCAACGATAATGAGGGAATGGGTTTGATGTCGATCGGTTTGGATCGGAGGCTGGCGCAATGAGTTCCCGAATGGCGCGGTTCGGTCTGAGCGCATATCGTCTGGCGGGAACCGTTGCCTCTCCTGCTGTCGGCCTTTATCTCCACTACCGCACGGCCAAGGGCAAGGAAGACCGGGCGCGTCGCCTGGAACGCTTCGGCTATCCGAGTGCCAACCGGCCGCAGGGCCCGCTCCTCTGGTTCCACGCTGCAAGCGTCGGTGAAACCAATGCCGTCATCCCGCTGATCCGCGAAATCCGCCGCCGCGACATTCATGTCGTCCTGACGACCGGCACCATCACATCCGCCAAGCTCGCTGCCGAGCGCCTCGGCCAGGAAGCGATCCATCAATATGTGCCGCTCGACCTGAAGCCCTCCGTCAGCCGTTTCCTCGACTATTGGCAGCCCGATTGCGCCATCATCGCCGAATCCGAGATCTGGCCGGCAACAGTGCTGGAGCTTGGCCGCCGCCGCATTCCGCAGATCTTGATCAATGCCCGCATGTCGGACCGCTCCTTCGCCCGCTGGCGCCGCCGTCCGTCGATCGCCGAAGCCTTGTTCGAGAATCTCGCCCTGGTCATCGCCCAGTCGGATGTCGATGCCGAACGTTTCCGCGATCTCGGTGCTGTCCCCGTCATCACCTCGGGCAATCTGAAGGTCGACACCGACGCACCACCTTATGACAGCGCTGTCTTCGCCCGCTATAAGAAGCAGATCGGCGAGAGAAAGACCTGGGCGGCGATCTCGACCTTCGACGGCGAGGAGAATGCCGCCGCCATCGTTCATCGGGCGCTGAGGGAGCGCGACCGGCAATTGACGATCATCGTGCCGCGCCATCCCGAGCGCAGCGACGAGATCGAGGCGGCCCTGGTCAAGCAGGGGCTAAAGGTCGCCCGCCGCACCCGCGACGATATCTTGTCCGCCGATGTCGATATCTTCCTCGGCGATACGATCGGCGAAATGGGTCTCTATCTCCGGCTGACGGAAATCGCCTTCGTCGGCCGCTCGCTCTTTGCCGAAGGCGGCCAGAACCCGCTGGAGCCGGCCATGCTCGGCTGCGCCATTCTCTCCGGCGGCCATGTGCAGAATTTCCGCGAGGCCTATCAGAAGCTTGCCCGCAGCGGCAGCGCCCGCATGGTGCGCGATACCGAAATGCTGGCCAAGGGCGTGCATTATCTGCTGACCAATGACGAAGCCCGCCGCACTATGATCGAAGCCGGCATCACCGCCGTGCACGAGATGCGCGGCGCGCTGACTGCGACAGTCAAGGGGCTGGAACCCTATATCAATCCGCTGACGGTGAAGGCGCGGCTGCTGCCCAAGACCGCGGCCCAGGTCTGAGGAGCTAAGATGTCGGCTGCGACTGGTATCAAAGGCATCCTCTTCGATAAGGACGGCACACTGCTCGACTATGATGAGAGCTGGCTGCCGGTCAACCGCGAGCTTGCCCGCATCGCCGCCCAAGGGGACGAGCTTCTCGCCAACCGGCTGCTTTCCGCCTGCGGCATGAATCCGGTGACCGGCCATATCGTTCCCGACAGCCTGCTTGCCGCCGGCAATACCCGCCAGATTGCCGAGGGTCTCGTTGCCGCGGGTTCGATGGTCGATGTTGGCGAGCTGACGGTCCGCCTCGACGATCTCTTTTCCAGCGCCGCCGAATTTTCCGTGCCGGTGACCGACCTTGCCGGCTTTTTCGCCCGGCTGCATCGGCGCGGCTTCAAGCTCGGTGTCGCCTCCAGCGACAATGAACGCTCGATCCGCCAGACGGCGGAACGCTTCGGTTTCGCCTGCTATGTCGATTATATCGCCGGCTACGACAGCGGTTTCGGCGTCAAGCCGGAGCCAGGCATGGTGCTCGGCTTCTGTGCCGCGACCGGTCTTTCGCCGGCCGAGGTCGCCATGGTCGGCGACAACAATCACGATCTGCACATGGGTCTGAATGCCGGCACGGGCCTGAGGATCGCGGTGCTGACCGGCACCGGTTCGCGAGAGACGCTTGCCGCCGCGGCCGATCATGTGCTCGATGATATCACCGCCATCGAGACGCTGCTGCCGGATCTGCAGCCGGCCTGACGGGTAAGGGCTTGCATTTTTTCAGGTTTTGGCTTCTCAATCCCGCCGTCGAGAAGCAGGGGACTGGCCGTAACAGAGGCGGGCAGGGGAGCGGGACGGCAAGATGATATCCGAAGCGCCGCCGTTCTGGTGGAGGAAAGCCGATTGGCGGGCCTGGCTGCTGCTGCCGCTTTCTTTTCTCTATGGCCGTATCGCCGGCCACCGCATGGCCCATGCGCGCCGCGCCTCCGTTCCCATTCCGGTCATCTGCGTCGGCAATTTCACCGTCGGCGGCGCCGGCAAGACGCCGACGGCGCTGACGATCGCCCGTGCCGCCAAGGCGAAGGGGCTGAAGCCCGGCTTTCTCAGCAGAGGATACGGCGGCTCGCTCGATGTGACGACCGTCGTCGATCCCGATCATCACCGGGCGGGCGCCGTCGGCGACGAGCCGTTGCTGCTTGCCCAGGAAGCGCTGACGGTGATTTCCCGCCGACGCGTCGAGGGTGCCGCACGCCTGGTGGCGGAGGGCGCCGATCTCATCATCATGGATGACGGTTTCCAGAGCGCCCGGCTGGCGATCGATTATGCCCTGCTCGTCATCGACGCGACCCGCGGCCTCGGCAACGGCCATATCGTGCCCGGCGGCCCGGTCCGCGCGCCGATCCGCCAGCAGCTGCGTTCTGCGACGGCGCTGCTGAAGGTCGGCGGCGGCAATGCCGCCGACAGGATCGTCCGCATGGCGGCGCGCGCGGCAAAGCCGTATTTCACCGCATCGCTGAAAGTGCGCGGCGACAATACGCTGGCCGGCACGAGGGTGCTCGCCTTCGCCGGCATCGCCGATCCCGCCAAATTCTTCCGCACGGTCGAATCCCGCGGCGTCGAAATCACCGTCGCCAAGTCCTTCGGCGATCACGAGCACCTGACCGAGGAGGAGATCGACGACATCCTGACGACCGCCGAGCGGCAGGGCCTTCTGATCGTCACCACGTCCAAGGATTTCGTCCGCCTCTCCGGCCATCACGGCAAGGCGGCGCAGCTTGCCGAAAAGAGCCGGGTGATTGAGGTCGACATGGTATTCGAGGATCACCTCGCCCCAAGCCTCATCATCGACCGGGCGATCGCCGCTTGCCGCGAGCGGCGCCTGCGGGAGATGAAGGCCGGGGTTAAAGCGATTCCAGGAAAGGCTGAACCGCTCTGACAGGCTGCTGCAAAACGCATCGTCCTGCGCACATCTCTGCATGCAACGCTATCACGCGATCGAGTGAAGCAAAGTTTCGCGGGCGGAAGTCAGATGCAACCGGCATGCGCGATCGATCAACGCGATATTCCGGCTTTCGAGGGCTTCGATCAGCGCGAGATGTTCCCCAATGGCGACCTCATTCCGCGCGCGTTCATCACGCTTGTTCCACTGATAGTGATAGTGGAAGACCATGGCTATCACGTCTTGGAAGCTTTCGATAAAGCGGTTTGGCGCGACTGCCGTAATCAGCCGGTGGAAGCGGCTGTCCAGCTCGGAGAAATCCTGAAACCGAGCGTCGATATCCGCGAGCAGTTCCAAATGTGCCGCCCGCATAGATTGGATCTGCTTCCAGACCGGCGACCCGTCGGGCAGCGTAGCGAACAGCCGTGCGGAGCGCATTTCGAACATTTCTCTGATCTCGAACAGTTCGAGTGCGAAACTGGCGGTGAACCCTTTAAAAACCCAGCCTGCATTCTGACGTTTCTCGATCAGCCCATATTTCTGAAATCGATTGAGAAACTCACGCACGATCGTTGTCGCGACGCCGAATTTCCGAGCTAATTCCGCCTCATTGATTTCTGTACCCGGACAGGCATCGCCGCGCAGCATCCATTCCATGAAACTCGTCTCGACCTGTTCCGAAATGGCTAAGGTCTCTTCCTTCGGATAGCGCTCTATCTGCTGCGGCTGTTCACCTATGATCCGCCTGTGCGCTTCAGATATGATGATCCCACGTGCGGACATCCCGGCCAGCACCTTCCGCACCGTTGTTCTGCTCACGCCAAGCTGGGCGCGCAGTGCATTTTCGGACGGCAATTCCTCCCCAAGATCGAGCGTCCGAATGATATCGATCATATCATTGAATGCCCGCTTGAAGGTCGTATCCGTTCTCATGGCACAACTCCTGGCATGATTACTTATCCATAAAAAACAAGTTGACGCACGTGTATCATATGTTTCTTATGTATAAAAAACGGGGGAGGCTAGGGGAATTTGGAAGACTCCGGGATTATGCCTCAGAATTCGTCCCGGCCTGGTGGTTCGCAAGATGCAACCTTCCATCCGAGACAATCCGGCATCACATTCGGACTGAAGCTATTGAGCCTTGGGCCTCTATTGATCCTGATTATGCTCATCGCCGTCGTCAGTTTGATCACGCCGGCTTTTCTCAAGCCCGTTAACCTGGGGAACATCCTGGCGCAGACAGCAGTGATTGCTGTTGTGGCAATGGGGCAGCAACTCGTTATCCTGACGCGCGGCATCGACCTGTCTGTAGGCTCGAATCTGGCGCTAGCAACCGTCATCGGCGGACTTGTCTACCAGCAGGTTGATTCCTCGATCGTCGTCATTATCGCCATGCTGCTTGCCGGCGCTGCTATCGGTGCGGTCAACGGCCTGGTCTTTGTCTATGGCCGGCTGCCACACCCCTTTATCATTACACTTGCGACCTTGAGTATCTGCCGTGGCCTGGCACTTGCATTGGCGCCCGGCCACACCACCATGCGCGGGATGCCCGATGCGGTGACTGCAATCGGCGGCGGTACGACGCTTGGTGTGCCCAATTCCTTCTTTGCCGTCGCGATGTTCGGGCTTCTTTTTCTGATCCTGACGAAGTCGATGGTCTTTGGCCGATGGATCTATGCGGTCGGCGGCGCGCCGAGTGCCGCCAGAAGCATGGGTATACCGGTAAAGGGCGTCCTGCTCGCAACCTACATTATTTGCGGCTTTTGTGCAGGTGTCGGCGCGGTGCTGCTCGCAGGACGGACCGCTGCCGCCTCGCCAATCTACGGCAATCTTTTGGAGCTCGACACGATTGCTGCGGTGATTATCGGTGGCGCCAGCTTCCTTGGCGGACGAGGCCATCTCGGCCACGCCCTGATCGGCGCCGTGCTGATCGGCGTCATCCGCAACGCCCTTAACCTTCTAGGGGTCGACGTGTTCTTTCAAATGATCGCGATTGGGCTCGTCATTGTCATCGCCGTAGAGGCCGACGTGCTTCGTAACCATCTCGAGGCGCGCGCGCGTGTGCTTCAATCGGCGAGAGTGCAATGAACCCTGCATCTACCACACCGGCCCTTTCGGTTCGAAACGCCCAGAAGCGCTTTGGCGCCATCCATGCCCTGAAAAATGTAAGCTTTGATGCCTATGCAGGTGAGGTAACCGCGCTCTTGGGTGACAACGGCGCCGGCAAGTCGACGCTCGTCAAATGCATCAGTGGGCTTCATAGTCTCGACGAAGGAGAGATCCTCGTGGATGGTGCGCCCGTATCGCTCCATTCAACGGCGGCGGCCCGCCGCGCCGGTATTGAAACCGTCTATCAGGATCTGGCGCTTTTCGACAACCTGACCCCGGTACAGAATTTCTATTGCGGACGAGAAATCTCTTTCCCCTCTTGGCTGCCGCGCCCGCTCCGCTTCCTCAACACCGGCGCGATGAAGCGGGAGGCAGCAAGTGTCATCGATCGCCTGAAGGTTAAACTGCCGAGATTCGACGCGCCGGTCGCGCTGATGTCTGGGGGGCAGCGACAGGCTATCGCGGTCGCGCGCGCCATTGTTTTTGCGCGCAAGCTGGTGGTCCTTGACGAGCCAACGGCCGCCCTCGGTCTTCGCGAGTCTCGCCAGGTTCTTGACCTTATCCATCAGCTCAAAGCCGACGGCAATGCCGTGATCATCATCACGCACAATATGGAGCATGTCGTCGAAATCGCCGATCGGGCGGTTGTGCTGCGGCAAGGTCGCAAGGTGGGTGAACTGAAGCCGACTGAAGCGAACAAGCAGGACGTTGTCGCCATGATTGTCGGCGCCGAGGCTTAAGGGAGATCGCTGCTTCGTTGGGGCAGCGGACAACGAGATCGCTCTAGAGGAGGGCGGTCGAAACATGGGAGATCTATCATGAAACCGCAATCCCTGCTGGGAGCTCTTGCGCTCCTGGCCGTCGCTGCAGTGCCGGCCTTGGCGCAGGAGCCGGTCAAGCTCGGCTTTATAACCAAATTCCCTGTACCGTTCTTCGCAACAATGGAGAACGCCGCCAAAGATTATGCGAAGAGAAATCCCGGCGTCGAGATCATCTACGGGCAGGGTACGTCAGCAACCGACATCGAGGGCCAGATTGCACAGATCGAATCCATGGTGACACGAGGCGTGCAGGGCATTGCCCTCACGCCCGTCGATCCTACCGTGTCCACTGCGCTGGACAAGGCGGTGGCGGCCGGTATCAAGGTCGTGCTGATGGATAACAACATTCCGGATTGGAAAGGCAGGACGGCGCTTGCCACGACCAATAATTTCGCTGCGGGCAAAATCGCCGGCGAATATCTCAAAACTGTTCTTAAAGCCGGCGATACGCTCGGGATTCTCGAGGGCGTGCCCGGTGTGCCGGCGCTTGATGACCGCGTGAACGGTATGCTTGAAGGGCTGAACGGCCTTGATGTCAAGATCGTCGGGAAAGGCGCAACCAACTGCACCGAGGAGCTCGGGATCAGTGTCGCCGAGGATCTGCTCACGAAGAACCCGGATCTCAAGGCCATTTATGCCGCTTGCGGCCCGCCCGCTGCTGGCGCGGCGCGCGCAATCAAGAACGCTGGCACTGCCAATGACAAGATTGTGCTAGTCGGTTTCGACTTCTGCTGCGGCGAAGAGGACGCGCTGAAGAGTGGAGTCGAGGATGCGTCGGTGGCGCAGTTCCCCACCAAGATGGCCGAACTCGGTGTGGATGCGCTGGTAAAATCGATTCGCGGAGAGAAGGTTGAGTCTTTGATCGATTCCGGCGCTGCGCTCGTGACGCCTGAGAATATGGCAAAATTCAAGTGAACCGTTGCCCTATGTCGATCGCGTAGGCGGGGAGTCAACCTCCCCGCTGTCGGGAATGATATCGTCGAGCCCTGCGGCCCGGAGCCACGTTGGCCAGTCGATACGGACGTTGTCGTGGATGAGCCTGTGATATTTCAAGTCGCCGGGTGACCGGGGCGGATATTCTCCCTGCAGCAGCTCCGGGCTGCAGACCGGAGAACCATCTCAGCCAGAACCTCCGACGGGGATCGCAACATCTAGAGCCTTTCCGGGTTAGATTGAAGCATTCTGTTGGCTCAAACGGAGTCGGATGGTCGACCGGCTGGCGCGCGTCGTAGCCCATCTCTACGGCCAAGCCGGCCGGTCGATCAGCCGGCCCGTTTCAGCCAACCCGAAGGGCCGGGCATCTTTCCGCCAGGATCAGAGGCGATCGGCTCGGACGTACCAAGGGGTATGCCCTTCGCCAATCGCCTCTGCCCTGACGAAAACCTGCTCCGGCAGAATGCTTCAATCTAACCCGGAAAGGCTCTAGCGCCGCTGGTTCGGCAGCACGCCGGCGCGTTTGTCGGCTTCGATTGCCGAGATCACGTCAGCATAAGGTTCCTGCCGGGCGACGCTCCAGTAGCGTAACTCGTCGAGCGGGATCTGTTTTCCCGTCATCGCGCAGACGACATAGGAGCCGGGCGAGAGAATCTGGAAATCGCCATCGAGATACCGGATCTTCGCTTCGCGGTTTCCGTGCCCTTCGAACAAATTCATGCGCTCCGTTCCCTGCCGTCTGTCATTAGAGCATGTCGCGCAAAAGTGTGCCGCGGTTTTGCGATCACGACATGCGGAACACCAAAGCCCTAAAGCGTGGCACGCGAATCTGAAAGATCGCGACACACTTTAGTCTGCCATACTCCCGCAAGGGCTGCTTTTCCAGCTTTTTTAGCTTCTGCCGAAAAGCCGTTCGATATCGCTGAGCTTCAATTCGATATAGGTCGGCCGGCCGTGATTACACTGGCCGGAGCCGGGCGTCACTTCCATCTCCCGCAGCAGCGCGTTCATTTCCTCCGGCCGCAATCGCCGTCCGGAGCGCACCGACCCGTGGCAGGCCATGGTCGCCGCCACATATTCGAGCTTGGCCGATAGGCCTGACGCCGTGTCCCATTCGGCAATCTCGTCGGCGAGCTGGCGGATCAGCCCGTGCGCATCGACCTCGCCGAGCATCGCCGGCGTCTCGCGCACGGCGATCGCACCGGGGCCGAAACGCTCGATCGCCAGGCCGAGTTCGGAAAGCTCGGCGGCATGCTGCATCAGCCGGTCGCAATCCTCTTCCGGAATATCGATGATCTCGGGGATGAGCAGCACCTGCGAGGCCAGCCGCTTCGAATGCAGCGCCTTGCGCATCGCTTCGAAGACCAGCCGCTCATGCGCGGCATGTTGATCGACGATGACGAGCCCGTCCTCGGTCTGGGCGACGATGTAGTTTGCGTGGATCTGCGCCCGTGCCGCGCCGAGCGGATACCGTGCATTTGGTTCGGGCTCTGCCGGCTGCGGCGAAAACTGCGGCTCGGCTCGCGCCGTCGGCATTGAAAGTCCGTCGAAGGACGCCTGGGGCCGCTCGCCGAAACCCGTTGTCGGCTGATAGGGCCGGGAGGGCGACGTTTCGGCCGACCATGCCGTTTGCGGCCGCTGGCTATTCGGCTGGAAGCCGGGGCGGAAGGAACGCAGCATGTCGCTCGCTCCGGTCGTCGCCGCCCGGCTGCCGTCACGCGCCAAGGCCTCGCGGATGGCGCCGACAATCAGGCCGCGCACCAGGCCCGGGTCGCGGAACCGCACGTCGGATTTTGCCGGATGCACGTTGACGTCGACGAGAGCGGGATCGAGCGTGATCGACAGTACCGCCACCGGATGGCGTCCTGAAGGGATCGTCTCGGCATAGGCGCCGCGGATCGCCGAGAGGATCAGCTTGTCCTGCACCGGCCGGCCGTTGACGAAGGCGTATTGATGGGCGGAGTTGCCGCGATTGAAGGTCGGCACGCCGGCAAAGCCGGTGAGCGAGATCTCTTCGCGCACGGCGTCGAGCGCAATGGCGTTGTCGCGGAATTCCTTGCCGAGCACCTGCGCCATGCGCGCCAGATGATCATCGCCGGTCGCCGGGAATTCCAGCGTCGTGCGGTCCGAGCCCGACAGCACGAAGCGCACGGCCGGAAAGGCGATCGCCATGCGCTTGACGATCTCGGTGATGGCGCCAGCCTCGGCTTTCTCCGTCTTCAGGAATTTGAGGCGGGCCGGTGTGGCAAAGAACAGGTCGCGCACTTCGACGATCGTCCCGGGGTTAGCGGCAGCCGGCCGCATATGCGCGATCTTGCCGCCGGCAACGGCGATCTCGTGGCCGCCGGCGCTGTCGCGTCTGCGGCTTGCAATGCTGAGCCTTGCAACCGAGCCGATCGAGGGCAGCGCCTCGCCGCGGAAGCCGAGCGTGCGGATATCCTCGAGCGTCTCGGAGATCTTCGAGGTGCAGTGACGCCTGACCGCCAGCTCCAGGTCGGCAGCATCCATGCCGGAGCCATTGTCGCTGACGCGCAGCAGCGCCTTGCCGCCGCCAGCCGTGGCGATTTCGATGCGCGTCGCGCCCGCGTCGAGCGCGTTTTCGATCAGTTCCTTGGCAGCGCTCGCCGGCCGTTCGATGACTTCGCCGGCGGCGATCTGGTTGATGAGCGTTTCGGAGAGCTGTATGATGGCCATGGGCCATTTTCGGGGATTCGCGGGCCGGAGGGAAGGGGTTTCGATGCGCTTTCCCAAAGCGTGATCACGGCCATCCCCGAATTTGGGGGTGGCTAGTGTTAAGCCGGTTTTAACATAAAAATGGCATTTCTAATCACATACTTCCGGAAGCTGTGAAATCGAACAGATGTGGGACGCAACAGAATGAGTGCCGGCTTCGAAAAGGCGGACACATCATCAGAAATCGATGGGTCTCCCGCCGAGGCCGATCTGCAGACGGCGCTTTTCGATGTGGTGTGCGACAGCCTTTCCGCAGCTTTCATCATCTACGACAAGAACGATCATCTGATCTTCGCAAGCCGCCAGACCCTCGAATTCTTTCCGCTGCCCGCCGAAATGCTGAAGCCGGGCACACGGCTTCGCGATTTCCTCGGCGCAATGTACGACACCGGCATTCGCCAGCAGTATGATGTCAGGCAGGGCGGCTCTCTGAGCCGCGAAGACTGGCTGTCGGAGAAAATCGCCTCTCATTGGCGCGAACGCTTCGACGCCGTCGAGCGCCATGGCACCGACAGCTGGGTCCGCTTCGTCAAGCGCAGGCTGCCGGGCGGCTACGGCGTCACCATCATCTCCGACATTTCCGAGAACAAGAAGCGCGAAGAGCAATGGCGCTCCGATCTGGAGCGCGTGCAGCTCACCGAGGACATTCTCGACAATCTGCCGTTTCCGCTTTTCGTCAAGGATCGCAACCTCACCTATGTCGCGGTGAATCTCGCCTTCTGCGAGAAATATCAGACGAGCGCTGACGAGGTGCTCGGCCGTAAGAGCGGAGATCTTTTTTCAGAGGAGATCGCCAAGCGCTTCGAGGAGAGCGATCGCCACGTGCTGGAGACCGGCGAGATGTCGGTCTCCCGCCAGCGTCAGATCTCCCGCGACGGCAGCGAGCGCGACATCGTCAGCCGCAAGCACCGCATCGGCAAGCCCGGCCGCTATTTCCTGGTGTCGACCATGCAGGACCTGCCGCGCGACGGCGCCGATCTCGACGAGTTCGGCCAAGCGTCCGCGATCACCGCCTCCAGCAATCAAAGCTATCGCCGGGCCTATGTGCCGGTACCAACCGGCGTCGAGCGGCGCGAACCAGCGGCGATGGAAGCGATTGTTCCGGAGAATTTCTCCGGCCGCAAGGTCCTCGTCGTCACCGCCGACCTCGCGGCCGAGACAGCCGCGCTACGGACACTGACGAAATACGGCTTCGAATCCTCCTCGGTCCGCGGCGAGGACGAAGAGGAGCGGTTCCTGGAAATCGCCACCTCCTCCGGCATCTCGCTCGATCTTTTGATCATCGACAACCAGATGGGCATGCGCTGCCTCGAGCTTGCCGAGCAATACGGCATCCCGGCGCTCGTCATGGACGGCTTCCAGATCGCCAACGAGCTCACATTCCAGATCGCCCGCCATTTCAATCGCAACAGCCGCAGCGCCGCCGGTTCGGATGCGGATTGGGAAATCAGCACTTCCGACGATGTGGTCGGCCTGCAGATTCTTGTCGCCGAAGACAACGATATCAACCAGATCGTCTTCTCGCAGATCCTCGAAGGCCTCGGCTACCGCCATATGCTTGCAGCGACCGGCGACGAGGCCGTGCGCCTCTGGGCCGAGCACCGGCCGCAGATCGTGCTGATGGATATTTCCCTGCCGGGTTTCAACGGCTTCGAGGCCGCCCGGCTCATCCGGCAGATGGAGGAAACCGGCGACGGAACCCACACCCCGATCATCGGCGTGCTCACCCAGGCCTTCGAGCGCGACCGCGCCGAATGCGTCAAATCAGGCATGGACGACGTCATCATGAAACCCGTCAGCCCGGACATGCTCGAAATGGTATTTCAGAAGTACCTAATGGGCGAGGCCTTGCGGGCGCGAAACTGAAGCATGTCGCGCAAAAGTGTGCAGCGGTTTTGCGCTAACGACATGCGTAAAAACAAAGACCTAAAGCGCGAGGAGCGAATCTGAAAGATCGCGACGCGCTTTAGAGTAATTTCAGGAAAAGTGTGAAGCGGTTTTCCGTCCGGAATTGCGTAAAACAAAATGTTAGAGCGGTTCGGCGCTTCCATGAGAAGCTGAACCGCTCTAACCGAAATACCCGTCAACTCCCTAGATTTTGGGCGTTTTAGGCGGCACAGGCCGCTGATTTCCTATCGAATTGTTAAGACATGCCGGTCATTCTTTTGCATAGCTGCGGGGGAAAGCTCGGGTTTGCATGATAAAATCGGCGGAAATAGCTTTCTTGACCGTGGGTCAGAATGAGCTTCAGGCGATGGCCTACACCGATCCGCTGACCGGATTGGGAAACCGCAATCGTATGCGGGACAAGGTCTTGCAGATCTCTTCCGAGCGCGCCAGCGATCCGGCCCCCTTCACCATCGGCATCGTCAACCTCGACAGCTTCAAGCCAATCAACGACCTGTTCGGCTCGACAGCCGGCGATGAAATCCTCTGCCAGGTCGCCCATCGTCTCAGGGCCTGTATTCCTGATGGCGCGCTTGTTACCCGCCACGATGGTGACGAATTCGCCTTCGTGCTGCCGTTGATCTTCGAGCGGGCGAGTGCCGAGAAATTCGGCCAGATGATCCGCGAGGTGCTATCGGCCCCCTATGACCTCGGTGACCGCAATGTCCGTCTCTCCGCTTCCCTCGGCTTCTCCATATATCCGTTCGCCGGAGAGGATTGCGAGGAACTGCTGAAGAGCGCTGAAACTGCCCTCTACCGTTCCAAGCGCCGCGGTCGCGGCCAGATCACTGTCTATTCGCGCGAGATCGCGCAGGAAATGAAACGCGCGACGCAGCTGGAGCAGGCGCTCAGAAACGCCATCATCTCGGATGCGATCGACGTGCATTTCCAGCCGATCGTCTCGCTGTCCAACAATCAGGTCGTCGGCTTCGAGGCGCTCGCCCGCTGGAACGACCCCGATCTCGGCTTTGTGTCGCCCGGCGTCTTCGTGCCGCTCGCCGAAGAGCGCGGCTTCATCGATGCGCTGTCGGAGGCGTTGCTGCGCAAAGCCGCCGAAGCAGCACTTTCCTGGCCGCGCGAACTCTTTCTGTCGTTCAATCTATCCTCGGCCCAGCTGATGGATCCGGGCACGAGCAGCAGCGTCCTGTCGATCCTCGGGCGCGTTGGCTTTGATCCGCATCGCCTGGAGCTGGAGATCACCGAGACCGCGGTGATGAGTTCGGCCGACACCGCTCATCGCATCATCGCCGATCTGCGCGCCGCCGGTGTGCGCATCTCGCTCGACGATTTCGGCACCGGCCAGTCGAGTCTCGGGCGCTTGCGCGACTTCATCTTCGACAAGATCAAGATTGACCGTGCCTTCGTCTCGCGCATCAATTCCGATCGCGCCTCCGAACACATCATCAAGGCGATCCTTACCATGTGCGAGGGTTTGGAGCTGGAGGTCGTGGCGGAAGGCATCGAGGATTATGCGGAGGCAGTGAAGTTGCGCATGCTCGGCTGCGGCATGGGCCAGGGCTATCACTTCGGCCGTCCGGCCGATGGTATCGCCACGCTACGCTTCCTGCACGAGAACTACTACGATCCGACCGTGATGGAGCGTGTCAGCGCATAAAGCGATGGCGCCCCTAGGAGCGCCATCGCCTACGCTATACTACCGCGCACGGATTACTTAGGCGTGGTCGAGCCGGTCGCCGTGGTATCGGTACCGGTTGCAGCCGGAGCCTTTTCGGCCGACTGCATTGCCAGCGTCTTGAACTCAGGTGCGGCCTTCAGCGATTCAGCCGTTTCGCTTGTCGTCAGCTTGACGCTGCCGTCCTGGGTGTTCTGCGCGACGGTGATCTTTTCCATCGGCACGGCGACATTCTTTTCGCCGATGCCCAGGAAGCCGCCGACACCAACGATTGCAGCAACGAAGCCGCCGTCCTTCTTGAGGATCAGGTCGTTGACGCTGCCGATGCTTTCATTGTTGCCGTTATAGACAGACTGGCCGATATAGGTGTTGGCACTGATTTGATCCGGAGACTGCTCCGTCAGATAGCCGGCCTGAGCCGTGTCTGCCGTCGGTGCTGCGGCCGGAGCCTGTGCGGCATCGCCTGCAGGCTTGGTGACATCAGGCGTCATCGGCTTCGGGGCTGCCGGATCGGCGGGAGCCGCCTGGGTCGGAGCGGCGGGGTCCGCAGGCTGCGGGGCCGTCTGCGAGAATGCCGCCGGTGCGAAAGCCGTGGCAAACAGGGCGCCAGCGGCAACGGTCGTCAAAAGTTTGCGTGTCATTTCGAACCTACCTTCGTTTTTCCCTAGAGTGATCGCTGGCCCGGCAGCACCTGTTTCCCAGGTATGATTGCCGCGCCGGTTCGAAAGGAAAATGACTGGTGGGCCGATTGGTTCCGGTTGAAAACACGGAAAATTTCTCGATTTTCACGGAACATTTATCGAAGAACCGCCGCCAAAACGAGAAAAGGCGTTCCGGTCGGGAGCGCCTCTGATGGCCGCAGATCACCCCGAGATCAGATCACATAGACGGGATCGAACACGCCTTTGACGTCGATGCCGAGTTCCAGCAGAGCGCCGGCACTGGGCTGCGCCGAACGGGCATCCTCGTCCAGTCCTTCCCAGGCGGTCGTTACCGCCAGGCGGTCGGCATTGACGCCGATGAAGGCAGGGCAGGAGGGCTGGACAGCCGGAACCTTGTAGCGCGAGATGCGCAGGCCGTCCGGACTGTAGCGGTCGACGACGCCGGCGCCCCAGCGCGCATTCCACAAATAGCCGTCGGCATCGACCACCGAGCCGTCGATGTCGCCGGGGTCGTTCATGCTGTCGACGAGCACGATCGGCTCGCCCGAGGGCAGGCCGGTCAGCGGATCGACCATGACGCGCATCAGCCGGTTGATGCGGGAATCCGTATAATAGCCGATCGTGCCGTCGGGCGAGAAGCAGATCGAATTCGGGATGCTGATGCCGTTGAAGATCTTCGTCACCTTGCCGGAGGCGACATGATAGATGGCGCCGGCTTGGTTTTCTGCCCGCTTGCTCATCGTGCCGATCCAGAGCGCGCCGGAAGGATGCGTGCGGCCGTCGTTCGAACGGTTTTCCGGCCTGTCGTTTTCGAGCGCGGCGTAGAAGGTGAGGTTGCCGCTTGCCACGTCGCGCACGAAAAGCCCTTCTTCCGTCGCGATCAGCTGCCGGCCGTCGTCGATGCGGGCAAGCACGCTCGCCATCACAGGCAGCGGATGCACCTTTTTCGCGCCTGTCGAAAGATTGAGCTCGTGCAGTTCCTTGCCGAGGATGTTGAACCACCAGACGGTATTGCTGTCCGGATCATAGGTCGGGCCTTCGCCGAGAACGGAATTGGTATTGCAAAGTGTTTTGCCCTCGAACTCATAAATATCGGTCATACGTTCACGCTCCCAATGGCTGCATCATAGGCGTAAATGGTCGCCTTGGCGCGCTCGGCAACCTCTGACGCGGTCATTCCTGGCTTATAGATGCTGGTGCCGAGGCCGAAGGAGAAGATGCCGGCCTTGGTATAATCGCCGAAATTCTTGTCCGACACACCGCCGACGGCGGCAATCGTGAGCTCCGGCGGCAGGATTGCCCGGATCGCCGTGATGCCGGACGGACCAAGCACGCTGGCCGGAAAGAATTTGAGACCGGTGGCGCCGGAGCGCGCAGCCGCCAGCGCCTCGGTCGGCGTAAAGACGCCCGGCATCGTCACCATGCCGTATTCGCGCGCCCGGATGATCACCTCGGGCTCGACATTCGGGGTGACGAGCAGCTTGCCGCCGGCCGCATGCAGGCTGTCGACCGCCTCGACCGTCAGCACCGTGCCGGCGCCGATCAGCACCTCGGCCGGCGCCATCTTTGCGGCGATCTCGATGGATTTGAATGGTTCCGGCGAGTTAAGCGGAATTTCGATCGCCGTCAGGCCATTTTCAATCAGAGCACCGACGACGCTTTCGGTCTCGTCAGGCCGGATGCCGCGAAGGATGGCGATCAGCGGGCGCTTCATGTCGGGGAAGGGGATACGGTTCATCGTGTCAGCTTTCTCAATTCGGCCAGATGGCTTCGGCGGCAGCCGAAAGCCCGCGGCGCACGGCGGCGTCGGCGTCGATGGCGGTGAAGGCAAGGGAGAGGGTTTTGAAGGCCTGTTCGTAGAGCGCCTGCAGCCGCCCTGAGGCGACGAGGGTGATGTCGGTGCCGTTTGCCGCATCCTGCAGCGCCCCGGCAATTTCGAGGCCGATCAGCGTGCCAGAAAGCCGGGCTTGCGCGGCGGCGGCTGAAATGCCGTGCAGGAGCTGGCCCGAGCGGGCGGTGAACAGCAGGTTGGAGGCAAGGGCCGGGCGCGCAAAAGCGGCCGAGACGGCGGCCTCGAAGGCTGCCGCATCTGCCGGCTGCTCTGCCGCACCGGCAACGGCATGCGAAAGGATCGTGTGTTTGCTGATGACGTCGAAAAGCTCGCCGGTCATGAAGGTCGAAAAGCCGGTCACCTTGCTGTCCGTCACATGCACCCATTTCGAATGCGTGCCGGGCATGCAGACCGCCTGCGCTCCGGAGCTTGCACGGCCGAGCGCGCCAAGAAGCTGGGTTTCCTCGCCGCGCATGACGTCAGGTATCGCGATGTCCCGCTGGGCAAGGCCCGGCAGGATGCGGATGTCGCGGCTTTCGCCTGGCACGGAGACCGCCCCGGTCAGGATCGAGGCAAGCGGGGCGGGCACGTCGATATAACCGGCCTCGACCCAGCCCTGCCTTGCGCCGGCCATGCCGCAGACGATCACCGGCAGGTTTTCCGGCGCCTCGATGGCGGTGAGATGGCTGGCAAGCACGGCGGAAAAGCCGGTCTTTGCCGCGCTCGTCATGCCTTCGCCGCTGCGGCGTTCGGCAAGGACGGTGCCGTCCCTGCCGATCAGCCACAGCCGAAAGCTGCTGGTGCCCCAGTCCACCGCGACATAAGCGGGATTTGCCATTACAGAACGCCTCCATCGACAATCAGGGACTGGGCGGTCATCGCCGCCGCGCAGTCGGATGCAAGAAACAGGCAGGGACCGACGATCGCATCGGGTTTGAGCGCAACCTTCAGGCACTGGTCCTCGACCGAGCGCGCAATGCTCTCCTCGGTGAGCCAGTGCTGCATCTGCCGTTCGGTGACCACCATGCCGGGCAGGATGCAGTTGACCCGGATGTTCTCCGGCCCGAGCCTGCCCGCCAGGCTCTTCGTCAGCCCGACGACCGCCGCCTTGGCTGCCGCATAGGCGGGAAAGCCGCCCATGTTCAGCTTGAAGGCGATCGACGACATATTGATGATCGTCCCGCCGCCGGCCACCCGCATCGACGGCACGACTGCCTGCGAGGCGAAGAACACATGCTTGAGGTTGACCGCCTGGTTGTTGTCCCAATAGGCCTCGGTCACCGCGTCGAATTCATGGCGGTCGTCCCAGGCGGCATTGTTGACCAGCACGCGGATCGGCCCCGAGCTCGCAATGACGCTATCGACCGTGCGCCGGATCGCCTCGATGTCGCGCAGGTCGGTATGGTGAAAGGAGACCGGATGCGCCGTCTCCCGCGACAGCCTTTCGGCAAGTTCGCGGCCCGCGGCCTCGGCGATATCGATGAACGAGACCTTGGCGCCCTGGCGCGCGAAACCTTCGACGATCGCAGCACCGATGCCCGATCCGCCGCCGGTCACCAGCACGGCGCGGTCTTTGAACTCGGGAAATTGTGCTGCCATCATGGTCACCGTCGCCTCCCGACCTTTATCATTGTTCCATTATTTGGAACTTAATTTGACTATATGGAATTATCGAATTACAGTGCCCTTTCTGTCAAGGGTGGATGAAGCGATGAATTCAAACGGCGACGGCACAGCACGCGCACGCGAGACCGGCACGCTCGGCAAACTGATGGTTCTGCTCGATCTTGTCACCCATGCGGATGCGCCGCTGCGTTTCACCGATATCCTGGCTCTCGCCGGCCAGCCGCGCGGCACGCTGCATCGCCAGCTGAGCCACATGGTGGAGGAAGGGCTGATCGAGCTCGATGGCGACGGCCGCTATGCGCCAGGCCTGCGCCTGCTTGATTTCGCCGCGCGCAGCTGGGCGCGCAACGAATTCCGCTTGATCGCCGAGCCGCACCTCGCCGATCTGCAGCGGGCGACCGGCGAGACGGTGCATCTCGGCGTTCTGAGAGGCCAGTCGATCATCTATCTCGACAAGGTCGAAGGCCGCCAGCCGGTGCGCATGTATTCGCAGATCGGCAATGCCTCGCCTTGCTACTGCACCGGCGTCGGCAAAGCGGCCCTTTCGCTGCTGCCGGCCGAAAGTCTCGTCGATCTCGTCGCCAGCCTGAGCTTCACCAGCTTTACCGCCTCGACCCATGGCTCGGCCGAAACGCTGCTTGCCGAAATCCGCGAGATTGCCGATCAGGGTTATGCTTTCGACCGCGAGGAGCATGAGGCCGGCATCTGCTGCGTCGCCGCACCCGTCTGGTCGGAGGATCGGACCTTTATGGGGGGCATTTCGATTACGGGCCCGGCCTATCGATTGTCGATGGAACTTCTGCACCAATGGGCCGTTCCGGTTCAGTTGGCGGCTGGGAGGATCATGGAGGGCATGCGCGTCCGTCTCGGTCCGCGCCGCTGAGGGAAAAATTGCAATCGGCCCGCTGCTGGACGCGATCGCAGAGCATGCTTATGATGAGCGCGATATTGAGATTTGCCGACGAATCACCACAACTAGAACGGTCCGCGAAATCTACAACCAGTCACCGGCCGAACGCTCAACGCTGAAGCCGATTCCACCAGCGATCGTCGTTCCCCCATGCAATCGAAACACCCATAGCGGGCAGGTTTCGCAAACGGTTTGCCGGCCGCTGTGCCGAAGATGAAGAAATGTGATGGCACCCTTGTCGCAAACATCCACGGAAGAAGACGATTATGTTCAGGAAATAGCGGGCCTGAAGACCCAGTTCGATATTTTCCGTTTCATGAAACGGGTGACGGAAGCCTATCGCAGCCGCGCCTTCATGGTCCTCAACCTGCCGCCGATCACCTCCTTCGATCTTCAGGGCAGCACCGTCATCACCAGCTGGCCGGCCGAGCTTCTGGCTCTCTACGACCAGGAAGGCCTGATGGTGAACAGCCCGGTCCTCAGACGCCTCAGAACATCCGCGCGGCCCTTCTTCTACGACATGTCGCGCCAGAACTGGTCGAGGGACGACGGCAAGTCCATTCTCGTTGCCTCGCTGTTCGAACGTTTCAAGATGATGCGCTGCGCCTATTTCCCGACGCATGAGCCCTCCGGCCTGCGCGGCGCCATCTCTTTCGCCGGCGACCGCGAGCCCTTTAGTCCGGCCGAGATGCGCGAGCTGTGCTACATCGCCATCCACGTCTTCGACAGGCTGGCCGAGATCCGCAACCTCGATACGCGCATGACGGACACGCTGACCGACCGCGAGATTGATTGCCTCAACTGGACGGCGGCCGGCAAGACCAGTGCTGAAATCGCCGAAATCCTCACCCTCTCCGAGCACACGGTCAATCACTACCTCAACCGCGCCACCAAGAAGCTCGACACGGTCAACCGCACCCAGGCCGTCGCCAAGGCGCTACGCATCGGCCTGATCAAATAAGTTGCAAAAACAACCGACTGCTTTCGAAGCCGCCCAGCGCGTAGGCATATCTTTCCCGCTGAGGGGCTGCCGCAAGCGCTTTTGCGCTCTTTTTCCTGATTTTCCATCTGGCACGCTTTCTGCATCTCTTCTGCGAGAGGTCCAGAGGGGACTTTGAGACCAGCGCCAGGAAATGGCGCGGCCGACACACCGCTGCCCGACGCCGATGCCGCTTTTCTCCCGGCTCTTCGGTGTCGGCGGCGGTTGTTGCGTTTTGGCACCGCTTCTTTCGCAGCTGTTGGCGATTTCATCTTCCTTGTTCACTTTTTGCTGGTCTTTTTTTCGGCTTGCGCTAGTTCGCCCCGGATTGCGCCGGTTCTCGGGGAGACCGTTGCGGCCATCAGGGCGAAAGCCCGGCGGACTTGATGGCCGCAACGGATTGCCAATTCTCCCCGGCGCTCTTTTGGCGCGCCGGATTTTCCTCCCGATGATTTTGTTTGGCGAAGGCTTCCGTCTCCACTATTTGTGATCTGCAAGAAGCAGTGAGGGTGGAATGGCCGACGTCACCAAGGAACAAGTTCTCGAAACGCTGAAGACCGTGCGTGGACCCGATCTCGAGCACGATATAGTCGAGCTCGGCATGGTCTCCGACGTCTTCATCTCTGACGGCAAGGTTTATTTCTCCATCACCGTCCCGGCCGATCGCGCCAAGGAGCTGGAGCCGATGCGGCTCGCCGCCGAGCGCGTCATCAAGGAAATGCCGGGCGTCAAGGGTGCCCTCGTCACACTGACGGCGGACAAGAAGGCGGCCGCCGCCGCTCCGGCTGCTCGCCCCGCGCCGAACCCGCCGCACGGCCATGCCGGCCACGATCACCAACATGATCACGCGGGCCACGCCCACGCTCCTCAACAGCCGCCGCGCGCCGGCAAGATCGGTGTGCCCGGCATCGGCGCCATCATCGCGGTCGCCTCGGGCAAGGGTGGGGTCGGCAAGTCGACCACCGCCGTCAATCTTGCACTCGGCCTGCTCGCCAACGGTCTTCGCGTCGGCATTCTCGATGCCGACATCTACGGTCCCTCGATGCCGCGACTGCTGAAGATATCGGGCCGCCCGACGCAGATCGACGGCCGCATCATCAATCCGATGGAGAATTATGGCCTCAAGGTCATGTCGATGGGCTTCCTTGTCGACGAGGAGACGGCGATGATCTGGCGCGGGCCGATGGTCCAGTCGGCGCTGCTGCAGATGCTGCGCGAAGTCGCCTGGGGCGAGCTCGACGTCCTCGTCGTCGACATGCCGCCCGGCACCGGCGACGCGCAGCTGACCATGGCCCAGCAGGTGCCGCTTGCCGGCGCCGTCATCGTCTCGACGCCGCAGGATCTCGCTCTGATCGATGCCCGCAAGGGCCTCAACATGTTCCGCAAGGTCGAGGTGCCTGTGCTCGGCATCGTCGAGAACATGAGCTATTTCATCGCCCCTGATACCGGCACCCGCTACGACATCTTCGGCCATGGCGGCGCCCGCAAGGAGGCCGAGCGCATTGGCGTGCCCTTCCTCGGCGAAGTCCCGCTGACGATGAACATCCGCGAAACCTCCGACGCCGGCACGCCGCTCGTCGCCTCCGAGCCGAACGGCGTCGTCGCCGGCATCTATCGCGGCATCGCCGCCAAGGTCTGGGAACAGATCGCCGGCCAGTCCCAGCGCCCGGCACCGGCGATCGTCTTCGAATAATGCATGCCGCCCGGAAGTGTGTAGCGGTTCCGGGATAACGGCATGCATAAAACATAATGCATGCCGCCCGGAAGTGTGCAGCGGTTCCGGGATAACGGCATGCATCACAACAAATGCATGCCGCCCGGAAGTGTGCAGCGGTTCCGGGATAACGACATGCATAAACCAAAGAGTTGACGCGCGTCGCATGAATCGGGTTCGATGCGAGGTGCTTTAGCGAGCCGAATCACCGCGGCGGATACCCCAAATTGTGGGGGAAACGTGGTGAAAAGCCGCGCTTCACGGAAGATGTCTTGATTATTTCACGGCTTTGCTTCATATGCCGCGGCGCCATGATGGCGTTTTGCTGCAGATGCTCAATGAGGCCGTCTTCGTTTCGAAGGGTCCGGCCCGCCTGCAAGTTCGGAGTTGTCTTGTCGATCGAAGGATTGGGAACTGCGATGCGGTTGAGCACAATGCGCATGCCGGCCTTTGAGGTTGGATGCAGCCGGAGAGACGACCGGTGATTACCGCTTACTGTTCCAATTGCAAGTCGGTCGAGATCCGCGATCTGTCGCATGCCGCCTCCTTTCCCGAGGATGTCGTCTGGATCGACATGATCGAGCCGACCCGCGACGAGGAACTCTATGTCGAGAAGGTTCTCGGCATCGAGGTCCCGACCCGCGACGATCTCAAGGATATCGAGCCTTCCGCCCGTCTCTATGTCGAAAAAGACGCCGTCTTCATGACCGCTTCGCTGCTCTGGAAAGCTGACACCGACGTACCGACACTGACCGACGTCGCCTTCATCCTGGCCGGAAACCGCTTGGTCACCATTCGCTACGCCCATCCCAAATCCTTTGCGCTGTTCATCGCTGCCCTCCACCGGCTGCCGGAAAACTGGCGCAGTGGTGCCGCCCTTCTCGCCAAGCTCTTGGAGACGATCGTCGACCGCACCGCCGAGATCCTCGAGATCTCCATCTCGCGCCTCGACATCTTGTCGACGCATGTCTTCGGCGATCGGGCAAGGAAGGTGCGCAAGCCTTCGAACTACCTCGAGGAGAAGTTGCGCGATATTGCCGGCCATCACCGGATGATCAGCAAGGTGCGCGACAGTCTCGGGTCGCTTGCCCGCCTGCTGACGTTCTTTCACACGATCCCGGCGATCCAGCAGGACCGCGAGGCGAAGGAGCTCTGCCGCACCGTCTCGCGCGATGTCCAGTCACTGTCGGAGCATGCTTCTTTCGTCGCCGCCAACATCACCTTCCTGCTCGATGCTTCGCTCGGGCTGATCAACATCGAGCAGAACTCGATCATCAAGATTTTCTCGATTGCCTCGGTGGTGTTCTTGCCGCCGACATTGGTCGCCTCCATCTATGGTATGAACTTTCAGGTCATGCCGGAGCTGACCTGGGTCGCGGGTTATCCCTATTCGCTGGCCCTGATGGTGATTTCAGCCGTCATCCCCTTTTTCTTTTTCCGCTGGAAAGGCTGGCTCTGAGGAGCCTGTTGCAACTTCATGTCCGAAGAGAGCCATCCGAACGAAAGCCATATGACGCCGCGAAAGCTGTTCTATCTCGCGCTGGGTTCCGTCGGTGTCGTCTACGGCGATATCGGTACCAGCCCGCTCTATGCTTTTCGCGAGGCGCTGAAGCCGGTGGCGCATGACGGCGTCACCCGTTTTGAAGTCATCAGCCTGATCTCGCTGATGATCTGGGCGCTGACGATCATCGTCACCATCAAATATGTGCTCTTCCTGCTGCGCGCCGACAACGACGGCGAGGGCGGCACGCTGTCGCTGCTTGCCCTGCTGATGAAGACCGCCAACGGCCATACCGCCATCCTGATGCTGCTCGGCCTGATGGGTGCGGCCCTCTTCCTCGGCGATGCGATGATCACGCCGGCGCTTTCGGTGCTGTCGGCCGTCGAGGGCCTGAAGCTCGTCACACCCAGCCTCGCGGACTATATCGTGCCGATCTCGGTGGTGATCCTGGCGCTGCTCTTCTTCGTGCAATCGCGCGGCACCGGCGCCGTCGCGAAGTTCTTCGGCCCGATCACCGCCGTCTGGTTCCTCGTCATGGCCGCCGCCGGCATTTCTCATATCTCGGACGACTACGGCATCCTGGCCGCCTTTAATCCCTATTATGCCGTCAGCTTCCTGTTGCATGAGGGCTTCTACGGCGTCGTCGTGCTCGGCGCCGTCTTCCTGACGGTGACCGGCGCCGAGGCGCTCTATGCCGATCTCGGCCATTTCGGCCGCCGCCCGATCCAGTGGGCCTGGTTCCTGCTGGTTTTCCCGGCGCTGACGCTGAACTATCTCGGGCAGGGGGCGCTCGTTCTCGGCAATCCGATGACGATGTCCGATCCCTTCTATCTGATGTATCCGAAATGGGCGCTGCTGCCGGTCGTCATCCTGGCGACCGCCGCGACGATCATCGCCAGCCAGGCGGTCATCACCGGCGCCTTCTCGATGGTGCGCCAGGGCATCAACCTCGGCTTCCTGCCGCGGATGGAAATCCTCTTCACCTCGGAAACCAATACCGGGCAGATCTTCGTGCCTTCGGTCAATGCCGTGCTGTTCATCGGCGTCATCTTCCTGGTCCTGAGTTTCAAGACTTCGGACGCGCTGGCGACCGCCTATGGCATCTCCGTCACCGGCGCCATGGTCGTCACCTCGATCATGGCCTTCGAATTCGTCCGCGCCCGCTGGAACTGGTCGCTTCCGGTTGCGGTGATCGCGCTTGCGCCGCTGGTCGTGCTCGAAATGATCTTCCTCGGCGCCAATCTTCTGAAGATCCACGATGGCGGCTATATCCCGATCATGATCGCCACGGCCTTTACCGTCGTCATGTGGACCTGGCGTCGCGGCACGGCGATCCTGATGGAAAAGACCCGCCACACCGATATTCCGCTTGCCTCCTTCGTCAGCTCGATCGAGCGCAAGAGCGAACATTCGCCGGCCCAGGTTCCGGGTACCGCGATCTTCCTGACCAGCGATCCGGAATCCGCCCCCGCCGCCTTGCTGCACAATCTCAAGCACAACCACGTGCTTCACGACCGCAACGTCATCCTGACGATCCGCACGGTCAACA
This sequence comes from Rhizobium ruizarguesonis, assembly GCF_012349115.1. Lineage (GTDB taxonomy): Bacteria > Pseudomonadota > Alphaproteobacteria > Rhizobiales > Rhizobiaceae > Rhizobium > Rhizobium ruizarguesonis. Next base: position 4,955 of record NZ_PQIG01000144.1, on the reverse strand, counting down.
AACCGCGCGTCCCGAGCCAAGACCGCTACAGGGTCGAGCAGATTTCCGAGCGTTTCTCCCGTGTCGAACTGCTCTTCGGCTTCATGGAATCGCAAAACGTCTCGCAGGCCCTGGCGACGCTGCGCAAGACGGGACTGAAATTCGACATCATGTCGACCTCCTTCTATCTCGGCCGCCGCAAGCTGGTGCCGGACGCCAAGTCGGGCATGCCCTACTGGCAGGACCGGCTCTACATCGCTCTCGCCAACGCCGCCGCCAACCCTTCGGACTACTTCCGCCTGCCGGCCAACCGCGTGGTGGAACTGGGCTCGCACGTTATTATTTGATGGGTGGAGACTCCTCTGTTCCTCTTCTCCCCGCTGGGGAGAAGAGGAAGCAAGCCCGGACGCACGTACGAAATTATCAGCCACATTAGAACATCCAAAAGTTCTCACGGTCACATTTCGGCACAGCCCGTTAACCGGACATCAAGGTTAATGCGAGATTTTTAATGGAATGTTCCCGCGTTCCATGCCGGAGTCCGTGTTGCGTCGAAAGAGCCCTTCCCGTAGCAAGCTGCGTCTTATTCCCGAGAATTGGGTGTCGCCCGTCATCTTCGGTCTCGCCGGCTGGCTGATTTTCCCGAGCGTCGCATCCCATGCCGATCTCGCCGCCATGCTTGCCGGCCTCGATCATGAGGGTGAGAACTGGCGCATGGTGCTGACCAATTCGCCGGCCGGCTCCATCCACCAGGCCGAACTCGCCTTCGCCGAGCCGATGGTGACGGGTTCGATCTCTGCCGGTGCCGGCATGGTGCTGCCCGATGGCCGCAAGGTCGCCTTCACCGCCAAGGACAAGGGCACTGCCAAGGATAGGGGCCACGAGGACACGCCGGACGAGGATCGCGTCAATCGCCGCACCAAGAAGGGGCGCGTCGTCGCCGTCGAGCAGATGCAGCCGCCGAAAGATTTTTCCGCCGGCTCGATCCTCGAACGTACCAAGATGCTCTTCACCCCGAGCTTCGATCTCAAGGACCGCTCGGCCTTCGTCAAGCCGAAGATCCAGGGCAAGGAAATCGAGATCGCCACATCTTTCTATAAGAAGCAGCCTGTTGTGACCGACAATGGCGTGCCGGCAATGCTCGCAAGCCTCATTACCAGCAACAAGGCCGATGTGCTGGCCACCGCCTATGCGCCGGCAGCACCCGACTATTCTCGCCAGTCGCCGTTCGATTCCATCCTGGCCGATCAGGACAGTGGCCGCTTCGTCCCGGAAATCGGCCCGCGCGACCACGCCTGGGCCGCAAGCGTGCTGCCGCCGAGCGTCTTTTCCGCCGGCGAGCAGCAATGCCTCGCCTCTGGTATCTATTTCGAAGCGCGGGGGGAATCGGTGAAGGGGCAGGCGGCCGTTGCCCAGGTCATCCTCAACCGCGTCCGCAATCCGGCCTATCCCCATACGATCTGCGGTGTTGTCTATCAGAACGAGGATTGGCGCAACCGCTGCCAGTTTTCCTTTGCATGCGACAGCATCAAGGACAGGGTGAACTCGGAATATCACTGGCGAGTCGCCCGTGATGTGGCGATGGCTGTGACGGCAGGCAAGATCTGGCTGCCGCAGGTAGGCTCGGCGACGCACTATCATGCCGTCTATGTCAGACCGAAATGGGCAAAGACCATGGAAAAGGTCGGCCGCATCGGACTTCATGTCTTCTATCGCACCTATGGCGGCGGCTGGAGCTGAGATAAATCGCTTGGGTAAGCCGATTTCCGGCCCGGAAAAGCGGATTCTTTCCGTCGAATTTGCGCGATCGACCCAGAGTCGATTTATCTCTTTGATTTGATGGAATTATTTTCTCGCTGGACAGAAGCTGTCTACGCCTTGACTATGCTAATCCCTAAAACTATGTTGCGCGCGACTTCAGAACGGGCCGGAAGGGTCTCAACCTTCGCGTCCGGGGTCCGAATGACCGGGGTAGCGGGAGTGCGGGCGACGGGCAGACGAGGAGAGATCCATGGCGGACGACCGCGAGGAAAGTCTTGAGAAGCGCCGTGCGCAATTGGAAGCGAAACTCGCGACCAAGCGCGTCGAGACGGGAGAGGACGAGGCCAGGGAAGCCCGTGCCGAGGTAAGCCGCAAAGGTTATGCCCAGGCGATGAAGCTTTCCAGCGAGTTCATTTCCGCAATCGTCGTCGGTGCCGTCCTTGGCTATGTCCTCGACCGTTTTGTTGGCACGGCGCCTTGGGGTTTGATTGTTCTTCTGCTTCTCGGATTTTGTGCCGGCGTTCTGAACGTGATGCGTTCTGCGGGGGTGGTGGCCCATCCCCTGGACGACGACAAGAAATAAGGACCGGGTCCGGTCCAGTGCAATGACCCCGCGTTCTGCGGGCCAAAGAGAGAGAACAAGCGGTGTCTAACGATCCGACTCATCAGTTCCTGATCCAGAAGATTGTGCCGATCGAAATCGGCGGAATTGATTTTTCGTTTACCAATGCATCGCTCTTCATGGCCGTTTCGGCCGCCGCTGCCGCCGGCTTCCTTTATTTCGCGACCTCGAACCGCGCCATCGTGCCGGGCCGTTCGCAGTCCATCGCGGAAATGTCCTACGAATTCATCGCCAATATGCTGAAGGAAGGCGCCGGCAAGCAGGGAATGAAATTCTTCCCGCTGGTCTTCTCGCTCTTCATGTTCGTGCTGACGGCGAACTTGCTCGGCATGTTCCCGTATTTCTTCACGGTGACGAGCCAGATCATCGTTACCGCCGCGCTGGCGATCCTCGTCATCGGCACGGTTGTCGTCTACGGTTTCTACAAGCACGGCTTCAAGTTTCTGAATGTCTTTGTGCCCTCGGGCGTACCGGGCATTCTGTTGCCGCTGGTCGTCACGATCGAAATCATCTCCTTCCTCTCCCGTCCGATTTCGCTCTCGGTTCGTCTTTTCGCCAACATGCTCGCCGGTCACATCACGCTCAAAGTGTTCGCAGGCTTCGTCGCCTCGCTCGGAACCTTGGGTGCCCTCGGTGTCGGCGGCGCCGTTCTTCCCCTCATCATGACCGTCGCCCTGACCGGTCTCGAGTTCCTCGTCGCCTTCCTTCAGGCTTATGTCTTTGCGGTGCTGACTTGCATGTACCTCAACGACGCAATCCATCCGGGCGGGCACTAAGGATAACGACATCGACGTCAAAGGGCGTCAGTCATTCGCCGCAACAACCATTTCAAAGGAGTTCAACATGGAAGCGGAAGCAGCAAAGTACATCGGTGCAGGCCTGGCTTGCTTTGGTATGGCCGGTACGGCTCTCGGCCTCGGCAATATTTTCGGCAGCTACCTCTCCGGCGCTCTGCGCAATCCGTCTGCCGCTGACAGCCAGTTCGGCCGTCTGGTATTCGGCTTCGCCGTTACGGAAGCTCTGGGCATCTTCTCGCTGCTCGTCGCTCTCCTCCTCCTCTTCGCCGTCTGATATCGGCGAATAGATGGATCACGGCCTGCGATCGCAAGCCGTGATCCTTTGCATTTGCAGTCCACCTGGAGGTGAGCATGTTTTTTGTGACCCCGGCTTACGCTGAGGAAGCACCGGCGGCAGCGACGGGTACGGATGCGCATGCCGCTCCGGCCGCAGGCGAGGTCCATACCGAGACTGGTGTTGCCGAAGGCGGACACGCCCGCGGCCCCTTCCCGCCTTTCGATTCGACGACCTACGCGTCCCAGCTGCTCTGGCTGGTGATCACGTTCGGCGTCTTCTATTTGCTCATGCAAAAGGTCATCGCGCCGCGCATCGGGGCGATCCTCGATCAGCGTCACACGCGCCTCTCCCAGGATGTGGAAGAAGCAGGCCGCCTGAAGGCGGAGGCCGACGCCGCCGTCCGGACCTATGAAGGTGAACTGGCCGCTGCCCGTGCCAAGTCCAATGCGATCGGCACTGCCGCACGCGACGCTGCCAAGGCCAAGGCCGAAGAGGATCGCCGCGCCGTCGAGGCAAGCCTGTCGGAAAAGATCAAGGCTGCCGAGGTCCGCATCGGCGAGATCAAGGCCAAGGCCTTCGCCGATGTCGGCACCATTGCCGAGGAAACGGCAGCTGCCGTTATCGATCAGCTGATCGGCGGCACCGTCGCCAAGGCCGATGTCGCCACCGCCGTTGCGGCCGCCAAGAAGGAGGCTTGATCGATGGAATTTCTTGATGCGACTTTCTTCGCCTTTGTCGGCCTCGTCCTCTTTCTTGCGCTGGTCGTTTACCTGAAGGTTCCGGGCATGATGGCGAAGTCGCTCGACGACCGCGCCGACCAGATCCGCAACGATCTGGCCGAAGCCAAGCGTCTGCGCGAGGAAGCCCAGCACCTGCTCGCCGAATACCAGCGCAAGCGCAAGGAAGCGGAAGCCGAAGCGGCCCACATCGTTGCCGCCGCCGAACGCGAAGCCGAAATGCTGACCGCCGAAGCGAAGAAGAAGACGGAAGAATTCGTCACCAATCGCACGGCGCTGTCCGAGCAGAAGATCAAGCAGGCCGAGGTCGAGGCGATGAAGGCGGTGCGTTCCGCCGCCGTCGATCTTGCTATCGCGGCCGCAGAAACCGTGCTTGCCAAGCGGGCCGACGCCAAGGTCCAGTCCGAGCTCTTCGGCAATGCCGTCGGCCAGGTCAAGACGCGGCTCAACTGAGCGTTTCGAAAAGATTGAGAGGGAAGGCCGGGCATGTCCCGGCCTTTTCTTTTGTTGGCAAGGCTTGGTCTTTGCTTCTCGTGCCGAGGACCGTGGTGCCGTTGATCCGGCATTGCCACTTTCGCCTGGGTCGAGCCAGGTGTCTCGTGCCGTCCTTCGGACCGTCGTAAGCAAAGGCGAAGGGGTATGCCACGGCCTCTCGATTCCCTCTTCTCCCAGTGGGGAGAGCGACTGTCTTTGCTGTCAAGCGTTTTGCCATGGTCGTCCGTCCCTGATGATGGCGTTGAGGATGGTGAGCAGCTTGCGCATGGTTGCGACGGTGGCGACGA
>NZ_PQIG01000142.1 GCF_012349115.1 Rhizobium ruizarguesonis | reverse complement strand
TTGCGCCGGAATGGACCGAGGGCCTGCCGAACCGGGCCTTCGAGCTGAAGGCGGTCAGGGGCATCGACTTCAGGATCGGGCTCGGTGTTGCCTGGAGCAAGGACGATCCAACCGCCTCGCGCGACGACATCGTCGATATCGCCCGCTCACTGGCGCGGCCGGTGAGGTAAACGATCTGCGCTGCGGTTCATCGGTGACGCGAGCGGCGTGACGCCACCTCGCGGACTTGCTGCTTCTGCCTCCATCAGAACCTCCCCCTTAGATTGCGGCCATCGCGTCCTGCCCCGGCTTTGGGTCCTGCCAGGCTCGCGCCGCCGGCAACGGCTTTGCCGTCCTCCACTGCGTTTCGGCCCTGCGGGTGCAGGCGCCGCTTGCCGCCCGGCTTTCGGACCGCCGTAGCAGGTCGCGATGGCCGCGACCTCGAAACGGAGGTTCCAACATGAGCAGGCAACAAAGCAATCAACGACCCGATATCTACAGCCGCATCACCAACACGATCATCGCCGATCTTAAGCAGGGTGTGCGGCCATGGACCAAACCCTGGACGACAGGACATGCGACAGCCGAGGTCAGCCGGCCGCTGCGCCACAACGGCCAACCCTATTCCGGGATCAACGTTCTGCTCCTCTGGTCCGAAGCCATCGCCCGCGGCTTTGCCTCATCGAGGTGGATGACGTTCCGCCAGGCAATCGAACTCGGCGGCGCCGTCCGCAAGGGCGAAACCGGCACGACCGTGGTCTTTGCCAGTTCGTTCATCCGCACCGAGACGACCGAGACAGGCACGGAGATCGAACAGGATATTCCATTCCTCAAGACCTACACGGTGTTCAACACCGATCAGATCGCCGGTCTTAACGGCCGCTTTGACGACGTCGCACCTGGCGAGGATCCGATGAGGCGGATCGGCGATGCCGGCCGCTTCTTTGCCAATACCGGCGCACTGATCCGGCACGGAGGTACGGCTGCCTATTATGCCGCTCAGCGTGATTACATCCAGATGCCATGCCTGGATGCCTTCCGGGACGATGCCGCTTACGTCGCGATCCTCAGCCACGAGATGACGCATTGGACTTCTGCACCGCGACGGCTGGATCGCGATCTCAGCCGCTACGCAAAAGACCGCAGCGACCGCGCCCGCGAAGAGCTGATTGCCGAACTCGGCAGCGCGTTTCTCTGCGCCGATCTCGGCATCGTCCCCGAGCTCGAACCGCGCCCCGACCACGCAAGCTATCTCGATAGCTGGCTCAAGGTTCTGGGCAACGACAAGCGCGCCATCTTCTCGGCGGCAGCACATGCGCAGCGGGCCGTCGATTACCTGCATTCCTTGCAGTCGGAGCTCAACGATGAGGAGGCGGCGTAAGCCGTCTTTTCCTTCACTCAACCGTCTCTTCCTTCACTCAACCATGAGAGATGCGAATGCCGATCACTGCAGCGGAAGGTAGCCTCGCGAGCGCTTCTTGCGCAAAAGGCTGAGCAGGAGATCGACGGCTTTTGCCTCGCTATCGAAGACATGGATCTTCTGCTGCCCGCGACTGCCGATGCGTCCCCAGCTGCGCACCAGCGAGGTCTCGCCGAAGAGGTTCGGCTCGATCGACAGCGCATAAAAGCGGGCCATGTTCTTCGATGGATCGATGCGTTCGATGTAGAGACGATAGGGTTGCGTACTCATGTCGGCAGAATCGCAAAGAACGGTTCACTGCGTCCAACGACATTTGTGAATCGGTTGGGCCCGATCGATTCACGTTGGTGATGTCGCCTCGTCAGATCTGTGACGCAGTGAACAATCCGGCAAATTCCGGATCGGCATAATAGCGCAACTTTGTCGCAACGATGGGCCGCTGACCGGCGATGAACAACAGCTCGGTCTCGGCATGCATGTTGCGGACTTCGTCGGGCGTCAGCAGCGGGCGGGCGACATGCTGCTCGGCAAAGGAGAGGCCGGTCTTTTCCGAATCGAGTGCACGCGCTGCGGTGTTGAAGACGACCGTCTCCTGGCCAAGCAGATCGGATACCAGACGGGCGCTGTCGTGATCGTTGACGCCGAACACTTGCAGCACGCCGGCGTTGGACAGAAACGTACCGGCACGCTGGCGATAGGTGGCGCGCAGCTGATGAATGTCCTGGACGATCGGCCAGAGTTGCACACCGTAACCTGCCATCAATCCCATGGCGCGTTCGATCGGCGCCAGATGACCAAGGGCAGCGAACTCGTCGAGCAGATAGAGAACCGGTGGCGTCGATGGATGCGGCGAGGGTGCCGTTCGCGCCATCTCGGTCAGGCTCTGGGCCACCAGCAAACGCAGCCAACGCGAATAGGCCGCAAGCCGGTCTGGCGGCAAGACCAGGAACACGGTCGCCTGGTCTGCCTTGAGGTCACCGAACCGAAAATCCGATCGTGACAGCACCTCGGTCATGCGCGGACTGTCGAGGAAATGCGTGTGCCGTTGGGCTGCGGATAACACGCCGCTGGCCTCACGGTCCGACTTGCCGAGATGACGATTGGCGGCACGGGCAACCAGACCATTGACCGCGTCACTGTCCTGCATCTCGTCCAGCACGGCACGAAACGCCGCCGGCGCCAGCGTCAGGAATTGTCGCAGCATCGTGAGCGTGCGCCTGTCGTCTGGCTGGCTGGCAAGCACATGCAGCAGCAGTCCTGATATCAGCGCTTTGGCTTCCTCGTTCCAATGGGCGTCACCTGAAAGACCAGGTTCGTCGAACACCAGCGCGTCGGCCAAGGTGGAAACGTCTTCGGCGACATCGATGCCGTCTGGATTAAAACCGTCCATCGGATTGAAGGCAGCCGAAGGTCTGCCGGTGATGCCGAACGGATCGAGGATATGAACCGGCCCGAACTTCTCGCGTGCATCACCGGCGATCTTCGCATTCTCGCCTTTCGGATCGATGCAGATGATCGAGCGATCGGCGGTCAGAAGGTTCGGGATGATGGTGCCGACACCCTTGCCGCTACGCGTCGGCGCCATGGTCAGAAGATGAGCTGGCCCGCTGTAGCAAAGAAGCCGGCCGGAGTTGTTCGCACGGCCGATCAGCAATCCGCCTTCTGCCTTTGTCAGAGGCGCGATTTCTCTGCGGCCGGCAAAGCGCGCCGACCCATGCGTGTCGTCCACCGCCGATCCAAAATGCGTGATCAGCGGCGTCGACAACAGCCGAATGAGCAGCAGGATGGCAAAGGCCATCACCACCCAATCGCCGATATGCCAGATGACGTCACCCCTGTGGCCGCCGAGGATCACGCGTCTGAGGTAGTCGATCCCGAAGTAGACGGTGAACACGACAAACAAATAGCCGGCCGCACCCATGACGAACGACCTGGCATATCGCAGCGGAAAGGTGATGAACGCGACGATCGCCCAGAGCGGATCGCGGGCCGCCATGCGCATCATGTTTGCGAAGGCAGTTTTGATCTGGTTGGCATGGATCATCATGCCGCGCTCCCGTTGCCGATATTGCCGATAGTCGGCTCATTTGCCTGCGGCTTCAGCAGATCGTCGAACAGATCTCGATCTCCCTCGCGGGTGAGGAACTTTGGCAGTTCGGATCTGAGCCAGGCTGCCAGTCCGCCGCCGATCTGCACATCGCGATCATTCTCGAGCCGATGCAGCACCAGTGCGCCGATCAGCACCTTGCGGCGCGTATCGATGGCGCGCTCCTGCTTGCTGAGCCGGATCTGCAATGTCTTGCGCTGGGCCTCGAGCTGCGCCAGCCGTTCGCCGATGGATTTACGTGCCACTGTCATTGTCTCCCTTCTCGTCGATGAGCGATCGGCCCAGCGGCATCAGGACAATGACCGCACACGATCGCATGCGCAGATGCTGCCGCGATGGGTGCATGTCGGCTACTCGCAAATCTGCGCGTGGAAGCAACCGGGTGAACGGCTTACGAGGTCATCGGGAGATTGCCGCGTGCTCCCACCAGTGCCCGAAGGCGCGAAGCGACGAAGGCACAAGGGCGCACTTACGAGTTGCGGGGCAACTCAAAGCGCGGGCCGGCGGCCCGCTAACAAAGGGGAGGGCGATGGCGATCTATCATCTCAGCATGAAGCCGATCGCCCGCAGCGGTGGCCGCAGCGCCGTGGCGTCGGCCGCCTATCGTGCGGCCGAGCGGCTGACCAACGAGCGCGATGGGCTGACCCATGATTTTAGCAACAGAACAGGTGTCGAGCATGCCGAGATCGTCTTGCCGACTGGGTCTTCCGCCTATTGGGCGATGAAGCGATCGGCCTTGTGGAATGCCGCCGAGCGTGCCGAGAAGCGCAGCGATGCCCGGATTGCCCGGGAATTCGAAATTGCGCTGCCGCACGAATTGACGCCGGATCAACGACTGGCGCTGACGCGTGCCTTTGCCGAAGATCTCGCCAACCGCTATGGCGCTGCCGTCGACTTCGCCATCCATCGGCCGGGTGGGGCAAGCGATATCCGCAACAGCCATGCGCATCTGATGATGACGACGCGTGAGGTGAGGGAAACCGGTCTTGGCGACAAGACGCTGCTCGAGCGGGAAAACAGATGGCTCCTTGCCAATCACCTGCCGCCATCGCAACTGCAGCTGAAGGATCTCAGACAGGCCTGGGAGCATCTTGCCAATCGGCATCTGGCGATGTCGGGTCACGATATCCGTATCGACAGCCGTTCGCATCTGGAAGCCGGGATCACGATCGAGCCGACCGAACATGTCGGTGTGCATGCGACACAGATCGATCGCCAGGGTGGGGCAGTCTCCCGCGCGCGCATCTCGCCGCAATCGGCCGAGCGAAATGCCGAGACCATCCGGAGGCGCCCGGATGAAATCCTGAAGCTGATTACCAACGAGAAGAGCGTCTTCAACCGCTATGACATTGCCAGGGCTCTGCATCGCTATATCAACGACGATCCGCAGACCTTCCAGAATGCTTTTGCCGCGGTCATGGCGTCAAAGGCCCTCGTCGAGCTGAAACCCGACAGTTCAAGCGTTCGGGGCCGCGATGGCGAGGCACGCTATTCGACGGTCGAGATGGTGGCGATCGAGGGCGCGATGGCAACATCCGCTGTTGCGATGAAGACGCGCCAAAACCACGGTGTCTTCAAGCGGCATGTCGATGCGGCAATCGCCGATCAGGACAGATCGATCCAGGCCGCAGGCGCGTCACCGGCGCAGGGGCTATCGGCGGAACAGCGCCAGGCGATCGAGCATGTCACAGGGCCAGCTCAGATCGCCGTGGTGATCGGCTTTGCCGGCGCCGGCAAGAGCACGATGCTGGCGGCTGCCCGCCAGGCCTGGGAAGCGCAAGGCTATCGCGTTCATGGCGCGGCATTGGCCGGCAAGGCGGCAGAGGGCCTGGAGGAATCGTCCGGCATATCGAGCCGTACCTTGGCGTCGTGGGAATATTCCTGGCAGGCCGATCGTAGTCGGCTGAATGCTCGCGATGTCTTCGTCATCGACGAGGGCGGCATGGTCGCAAGCCGTCAGCTTGCCCGCTTCGTCGACGAGGTCAAACGGGCCGGCGCCAAGCTGGTCCTGGTCGGCGACCATGAACAGCTTCAGGCGATCGGAGCGGGCGCGCCGTTTCGGGCGATCGCCGAAGCCGTCGGCCATGCGCAACTGTCGGACGTCCGACGGCAAAGAACCGATTGGCAAAAGCAGGCTTCGATCGACTTCGCCTCGCATCGGACTGCCGACGGGCTTGCTGCCTACGAGGCACATGGCAACATCCAGCTGAAAGCGAACCGCGACGACGTGCTGAAGGCGATCATTGCCGATTACGTCGCTGACCGATCGGCACATCCCGACGACACGCGCATTGCGATGGCCCATCGACGGATAGATGTGGCTGCCATCAATGCCGGCATTCGCGCTCGGTTGCAGGAACGCGGTGAGCTCTCAAGAAGCACCAGCACCTCGGATGATCGAGGTGAGGAACTCACCTACCAGACCAACAATGGGAAGCGATCCTTCGCACGTGGCGACCGCATCGTTTTTCTGGAGAACGATCGCGACCTCGGCGTCAAGAATGGCATGTTGGGCGAGGTCATCGCCGTCGCGCCGGACGCAATACAGGTTCGGCTTGACGGCAAGGCGCAGACGCAAGATGGGCAGCGCCAGGTGACCGTACCGGTCAATCGTTACCAATCCTTTGATCACGGCTACGCCACGACGATCCACAAGACGCAAGGCGCTACCGTCGACCGGAGTTTTGTCCTCGCGTCGACGACGATGGACCGGCATCTGACCTATGTGGCGATGACCCGTCATCGTGAAGGGGTGCAGCTCTATGCCGGGCTCGATGCGTTCAAGACGGTGCGCGCCCTGACGGAGGCACTGAGCCGCTCAGGCGTGAAGGAGACGACGCTCGACTATACGCATGACTTTGCCAATCGGCGCGGCATGGAGGATCGCCAAGGCCAGGGCGAGAGTGATGTCGCATCTCACGGAATCAGCAAAGGGGTACAGCCCATTCCGGACACGGCGGTTCCCAAGCCAATGCAAGAACCACGGTCGCCGACACCGCTCACAGCGCGCAGCATCGCCGATGGCGGCTCTGCACACCAAGATCGCAGTGACGATGAACGCGACGATGATCGCCGCGTGCTCATTGCGGCCGTGAAGACCTATGCGATGAGCGTCGAAGCGGTCGGACGGTCAAAAGCAACGGTGGCATTCGACCGAGATTGGGAGGCGGCAAAGCAGCTTGCGCCGCAGCTGTTCAAAGACGCGCCAG
>NZ_PQIG01000141.1 GCF_012349115.1 Rhizobium ruizarguesonis | reverse complement strand
CCTATACAGAGCGGTACTTCAACGAGAAGTTCGAGGAATACGATCTGACCCGCAATATCGCCTACAGCTGCGATGATACCTATTCGCTGGTGTCGCTGGTCTCGGCAGGCCTTGGCATCGGCTTTGCGCCGGAATGGACCGAGGGGCTGCCGAACCGGGCCTTCGAGCTGAAGGCGGTCAGGGGCATCGACTTTAGGATCGGGCTTGGGGTTGCCTGGAATAAAGAGGATCCAACCGCCTCGCGCGACGACATCGTCGATATCGCAAGGTCGTTGGCGCGGCCGGGCAGGTAAGCCATCTTCGCCGCAGCTCCTCGGCGACGCGAGCGGCGTGATGCCGCTTCGCGGATCAGCCACGTCTGCCTCCATCAGAACCCCCCTGCGATTGCGGCCATCGCGTCCTGCCCCGGCTTTTGGTCCTGCCAGGCTCGCGCCTGGATGCAGTTGAACATCTTCTGGCACAGACACTTGCCGAAAATCTATCTGGGAACGAAGATGTGATCCTGCTGCAGACCGGGTTCGGTCGCTATTACAGCCGGCGTGAAGAACCTAAAAGCTTCCAGGGGCAGGTCCAATGGAATCCCGCAATACCAATGAAGTCGACACCGATCGCTCTCGAGTCTTCGCACTACTCGTATCTTGACCCACGGCCTCTTCAACAAATGCCATGACGGAATCGCCGATTGCCAGATAGGGCTGGGCGATCGAACTCAGAGCAGGCGATAGAAACTGGGCCATGCTGTCATCGTAGCCAATGACGGAGATGTCCGACGGCACCTTCAAGCCACGCTCGTACAAAACCTGAAGAATACCAGCAGCCAGGATATCTGATCCGGCGATGATTGCGGTGACGGCGCAACGGTGATCGTCCAGTAACATGGTTGCGAGCCGGCGGCCCGGGAGGATATCATTCGGAGATCGGGGAAAATATTCGCCGAGCACGACCGGGCAGTCTTGTTCGTCAAGTCCGTACAACGAGACCGCTTGTTGAAACGCTTCGGCTCGTCGTTGTTCGGCGTGGCCAGGACCGCCGTCCTTTAAGCCGGTCGCGCGCGCACCGATGAAGGCAACTCTTCTGTGGCCTTCATCGGCCAGGGTCTTAACCGCTGCACGCATCCCTGGGTCTGGATCAATTGCGACGAAATATGCCTGTTCGATATCGTGGCGCTCGACCTGAATGACCGGGATACCCGCCTGGATCAACGGCTGGATGTTCTTGTTTTCTAGTGCATGGCAAAGAATCGTCGCATCAACTCCATGCTCAAGGAACTGCTTTATCCCATTGACCTCCGCTTCAGGGGAGTAGCTGTGATTGACCGTCAGCATCGAGAAGCCGCGGTCGCTGGCAGCTGTGCGGATAGCGTGAGAAATGTGCGTGTAGAAAGGGTTTTCACGCGCCGAAGACAGCACCAGCCCAAGAGAATAGCTCCTTTGCATTCTTAATGAGCGAGCCTGCAGATTAGGGCGGTACCCTGTGCTCTCAACTGCTTCTAAAACGCGCTTACGGTTCTCGTCCGAGACATAACCTCTGTTGTGGATGACACGGGCCGCCGTTGTTGGCGAAACCTGGGCTTCTCTCGCCACGTCCGCCATTGTCGCCGTTTGGGAACGCATCTCATCTCCTTCGAAATCTTTGTAGTCTCACTTGCATTACTTATATCGATATGCAATGTGGTGACGTCACCACACGACGTTTTAATTGATTTTTGGCTGAGTAACCCCGATTTCGCCGCCTCGGAGGGCGGCGCGGGAAGATCAATGGGAGGAGATTCCGTGCGAAACTTTTTACGCATTCTACCGCTGGCCGCATTGCTTGCTGGAGCCGCTTCGAGCGCCCACGCTCAAGTCGAGCTAAACTTCTGGGACCAGGTTTGGGGACCGGGATCCTACTCACAGCGCGCCCAGCAGCTCGTCGACGACTTTAACAAAAGCCAGGATGACATCCACGTGACCTACCGGTCGGTGCCATGGGCGAACTGGTATGAAACTTACGTGACAGCGATCGCGTCGGGCTCCGCTCCTGACATTTCGACCGGCGCTGGATTTCAAGCAGTCCAGTTTTACAGCATGGACGCCATCTATCCGGTTGACGATCTCGTCAAGGAAATGGAAGCGAACGGCAGCGCAAAGGATTTTGCGCCAGGTACGCTGGAGGCAATGAAATACGACGGCCATTATGTGGCCTTGCCGTGGGCCATCGATCTTCGCGCGCTCTTCTACCGGAAAGACGTTCTCGAAGCGGCCGGGCAGAAGGTTCCAACCAATTGGGACGAATTTCTTGCGGTCAGCAAGGCGGTGACGAAAGACGGTATCTACGGCGTCGTTTCCTCAGGCGATGCGACAGGAATGCACTGGATATTGTCGGCGATGATCAACAACGGCGGGGGCCTGTTCGACGCAGACAGGAAGCCAAACCTCACGGGCGAAAAATCTCTTGCGGCGCTCAATTTTCTATCCAGCTTCGCGACCGAGAAAGTGCTTAACCCGGCGTCGGCCGGCTATACGAACGACGACGCGCTGGGAAGTTTCAACGGCGGAAAGGCCGCGTTTTACCTCTCGAGTCCGAGTACCGCAGACCAAGCAGGAAAAGAGAAGGACAAGGTCGGGGTCGTGCCGCCGCTCACATCCACTTCGGGAGAGAAGGGTACGATTGGCTGGATCAACAACATCATGGTCTACAAGCAGACCGAGCACCCGAAAGAAACCTTAAAATTCCTGCGTTGGTGGTCCGAAAACCAGAAGGTTCTTTGGACAGAGGGTAAGGCTGGAGGCATTCCGGCACGCGTCTCGTTCCAGCAAGATCCGTATTTCACTGAAAACGATCAAGTCAGCTTCGTGATCAAAAACTATCTGCCGATCGTCAAGCCGATGTCGGCTACCGCCGGTGGTACCTTTCCGCAGCTAAACGAGATCGACGGTGATGGTTTCATGATGAGCCTTGTTCAGAAGCTCTGGCAGGGTCAACCGGCGGGCGAGATCGTTACGCCTGCTCAGGAACATCTTCAAGAAATTATGGAACAGTAACCGATGACGGCCTCGCTCCTGAAGCGAACTGTCTGGCGCTCCAGCGCCAGACAGTTTCTGACCCCTGACCTGCGGATGACGTTGCTCTTGCTTCTCCCGTCCCTGATCCTGATGATCGTGGTTATTGGCTATCCGATGATCCAGGGATTTTGGTATAGCTTTACCAATGGCTCATTGCTCAAGGCCGGCAAGTTTGTCGGCCTGAGAAACTACGGCAAACTTCTGTCCGACCCGTCGTTCTGGCATGCGCTTCGCTTTTCACTCTACTTCGCCATTGCCAATATCATCGGTTGCTACAGCTTGGGACTTGGCCTGGCGCTCCTGTTGCAGAAGGATTTTCCAGGGCGAGGACTGTTTCGCGTTCTGCTGCTTTTGCCGTGGATCGTCCCGTCGCTCGTGGCAATCGTTTCGTGGCGGTGGATGATCAACGACGACAAGGCTCTCTTCAACCAGATCATCGTATTTTTCGGGGGAGACCCCGTGTACTTCCTGTCCAGCTCCAACTGGACCATCGCAATGGTCATTATCATCAAGATCTGGCGCTCGTTTCCATTCATGCTGCTATCGCTTCTGGCAGCGCTCCAGACAATCGACCGCACATTGTACGAAGCCGCAGATATTGACGGTGCAACGAAGTGGCAAAGCTTCCGGCATGTGACCGTGCCGGCGATAAGCGGCATCTCTGTCGTCCTTTGCCTTCTCATGACGGTCTGGACAGTCAACGACTTCGATACACCTTGGCTCCTTGCTCAAGGAGGACCCGCAAACGCCACCGAGAACCTGGTTGTCCTTGCGTACCGTTACACGTTTGCCCGCAACGACGTCGGCATGGGAGCGGCTGTTTCTTTCGTGACCCTCGCCATTTTGATGGTCATTTTTGCAGTCGTCCTGCGTCTGCAAAGGGAGAAGCGCTGATGACACGAACCAAAAGAAACTGGGCTCTGACAGCGACGATGACTTTGATCGCCATGGTCATCAATCTGCCCATTATTCTCATGGTGTTCAATTCGCTTCAACCTACCGAAGCAATTGTCGCAAGACTGACAATCATACCTCGCGATCCATCGCTGCAAAACTATCTGCTCCTCATGGAGGAGACACCATTTCTCAGCTATCTCAGGAACTCTGTCGTGACGGCGCTTGGTGCTACGGTATTTTCCCTGTTTTGCGCCGTCTTCGCGGGCTATGCACTCTCCCGATTCAAAAACCGCCTGCTGGATGTCTATTCTACCGGGTTGTTTGCAGTTCAGATGTTTCCGATCATCCTGGCTCTGATTCCACTGTTCCTGCTTTTCCGTCCCCTTGGGCTTATCGACACCCCTCTGTCTGTGATCATCGTATACGGAGTGATCAATCTGCCGTTCGTCACGTGGATGGCGCGAAGCTACTTTGACACCATCCCGCGGGAACTGGAGGAAGCAGCACTGATCGACGGCTGTGGTCACTTCGGCGCGTTTTTTCGGGTCGTGTTGCCACTTTCCGGGCCGGGGCTTGCTGCAGTTTCGATCTTTGCTTTCCTGCTCGCGTACAATGAGTTTTTTGTCGCGAACGTGTTCCTTCGCACTAAGGCCGCAATGACACTTCCTGTCGGCATACAGATGTTCCTGCAGCAATTCTCGACCGATTGGGGAAGCCTCACGGCCGCAGCATCCGTGACCATGCTTCCAACCCTCATCCTCTTTCTTTTCGTGCAGAAATTCATCACCCACGGCGCGATTGCCGGCGGCGTGAAGGGTTGATCGGAGTCATTATGTCAAAAATCATCAACGTCGGCATCATCGGGTGCGGCGAGGCCTCGCAGATCCTTCACATCCCGACGCTGCGCGAACTGTCCGACCGCTTTGCAATCACCGCTCTATGCGATCCCTCCCCAACTGTTCTCAAGGGCGTCGGCGCGGTCGTTCCGGGAGCGTCTCTCTACGATGACGGTTCGTCCCTGCTCGACGATCCTTCGGTTGACGCGGTACTTGTTGCCAACCCGAACACCTTCCACGCTCCGACGGCCATCGAAGCAATGCAGAAGGGTAAGCATGTCCTAATCGAAAAGCCGATGTGTATGACCTTGACAGAGGCCGACGCTCTTGCGGCCGCCGAGGCCGAAACCGGAATGACAGTTCAGATCGGCTACATGCGCCGTCACGCACCCGCCTTTGAGGATGCGGTCAAAATCGTCGCGGGTATAAGAGACCAGATCAACTTCGCGCGCGTCCACGCAATCATCGGACCCAATTCATCGTTCGTAGAGCCGACATCAAACGTGGTGCGAGGCGATGATATTCCCCAGTGGGTACTCGACAAAACCCGTGAAGACACCGACGCCAAACTTGTAGAGGCGATCGGAACCAGCGAACGTCCACGCGCACTGGTCTACAATCTCCTGCTGGGTCTTTCCTCACACGACGTTTCCACGATGCGAGAGCTTATCGGTATGCCCAAGCGCGTCCTCCATGCTGGCTTCCGTCGGGAAGGCATGTTTATCACCGCAGCGTTCGATTACGGAGATTTTATCTGCCATTTCGAAACAGGCATTGACGCAATCGCTCGTTTTAATGCGCATCTTGAAGTGTACGCGCAGGATAAGATCGTCCGCATCGACTATGACACACCCTACATCCGACACCAGCCTGCGCGTCTGACCGTCACCACGCCAAACACGGCATTCGGCGTCACATCGTGCAGTGGCCACCAGACACGAGGCGATGCCTTTGTCGTGGAATGGAAACGTTTTCACGACGCCATCACTCTGGGGCTTCCCGCGAAGACGACGATTGCCGATGCGCGGCAAGATCTCGAAATCTTTCAACAGATAATGCAGGAGGTGTGAGGGCGCTATGGCAAACGTTTCAATAGACCACGTCACAAAATCTTACGGCGCGCTTCACGTGATGCATGGCGTCTCGCTCGACATTGAAGATGGCGAATTCATCATTCTCGTTGGTCCCTCCGGCTGTGGCAAGTCAACACTGCTGCGCATGGTCGCTGGCTTGGAGGAAATCACTACTGGCACCGTCTCGATCGGCGATAAGGTCCTCAACGACGCGCGACCAAAAGACCGAAACATAGCGATGGTATTCCAGTCCTACGCTCTTTATCCCCATAAAACCGTCGCCCAGAATATGGGTTTTGCTCTCATGCTGGCCGGCAGGCCGCAAAAAGAGATTGACGACCGGGTCGGGGCAGCAGCGGAGATACTCGATCTCGTCCCGCTTCTGGAACGCCTGCCGAAGCAGCTGTCCGGCGGCCAGCGTCAGCGAGTAGCCATGGGACGGGCGATCGTGCGCGATCCCGAAGTATTTCTGTTCGACGAGCCGCTGTCCAATCTCGACGCAAAGTTGCGTGTGCAGATGCGTACGGAAATCAAGGCGCTTCACCAGCGCCTCAAGACGACGACAATCTACGTCACGCACGATCAGGTCGAAGCGATGACCATGGCCGATCGGATCGTAATTATGAACGGTGGAAAAATCGAGCAGGTTGGGAAACCTCTCGACCTCTACGACAATCCAAACAGTCTTTTTGTCGCCGGGTTCCTGGGCTCGCCGTCCATGAATTTTATCAACGGTCGTGTCGAAGGCGGCCTATTTCACACCGAACGTGGATTGACGTTTGCTTTGCCGCCGGGCTTGGCAAGCGCGGCCGACGGTCGGCCGCTTGTTGCAGGTATCAGACCGGAGCACATCGAACTTGCCAGTGAAGGAAAGCCCGCGATGGATGCCACAGTCATAGTCGACGAGCCGACTGGGGCTGAGACCCAGATAGCCTTGCGACTTCAAGGCGAAGAAATCCTCGCGACGTTCCGCGATAGGTTGGCGGTCAGGGCAGGAGACACTCTGCCGGTTCATCTTCCCCTCGACAGACTCTACCTTTTTGACAAGGCCTCCGGCCTTCGAATCTCATCAGGAGATAAGCGATGAAGACACTTGTTCAACTTTATTCCGCGCGCAACTTCACGCCGTGGGATAGAATCCTCGATCAGGTCAAGTCATCCGCATACGACGGAGTAGAAGGCTTTTTCGCTAACTACGAAGACCCGGCTGCGTTTCGGAGGCTGCTCGATGAGCGCGGTCTCATTATGCCTCAGGGACACTTCGGCCTCGACCTTCTCGAAAGCAACTTCGAAAAGGCGATTTCGATTGCTCGCACTCTTGGCATCGACACTGTGATCGCGCCATGGCTTGCCCCTGAAGACCGGCCTGCCGACCTTGCAGGATGGAAGATATTAGCGGCAAGGCTGGACTTACTCGACCACAAAGTTCGAGGCGAAGGATTCGACTTCGCTTGGCACAATCACGATTTTGAGTTTGTTGCGGTCGAAAATGGACTTATTCCAATGGACATTCTGCTCGACGCAGCGCCTGAGATGAATTGGGAAGCAGACCTCGGCTGGATCTTGAGAGCTGGCGGCGATCCGTTGGATTGGCTCAGGGCTCGGGCAGAACGCGTCGTCGCGGTCCATCTCAAGGACGTCCAGCCCAACCACGCCACTGCCCTCGAAGACGGCTGGGCCGATCTTGGACATGGCGTGAGTGACTGGCGTCCGATCTTCGAGGAGTTCGAAAAACTTCCGTACCTCAAGGCTCATGTGGCTGAGCATGATAATCCCGTCGATTTGGATCGTTTCCTGCGTCGCTGGTCGCAAAGTTTCAAGACCCTCGCTTCCCAGACATAGCGTTCTGACCCTGTGAGCGAGCTTACAAAGCCGCTGCGTAGGTTGTGGCTCAAATACCATCCAAAACAGGATCAACGACATGAAGACGATCAAGGGCCCCGGCCTTTTCCTTGGCCAGTTCGCGGGCGATA
>NZ_PQIG01000140.1 GCF_012349115.1 Rhizobium ruizarguesonis | reverse complement strand
AAGCTTGAATCACAACCAGATTCCTTATGTCCAGGGCTAAACCTAGCGCATATGACCCTAACCCTCTCCCCGTAAAAACGGGGCGAGGGGACGTGCCCTGCGAGAGCCAGGTGGGAACGGAGAGGTCGCGGCATATCCCCTTCGCCCCGTTTACGGGGAGAAGGTGGCGGCAGCCGGATGAGGGGCGGTCTCTGCAATCTCTTGGCCGAGATGTCGCGTGTCCTCAGCGACCTTCCGTAACGGCAGACATATGCCTGACCGCCGCAACGCTGCCCCTTTCGACGAGATGGCAGGCAAGCTCGACCCGCCGCCGTGGGGCCGCAAGGCCGAGCATCATGTCGCGCAGCAGATCGAGTGCGGTGGCGCCGAGTTCGCGCATCGGAATATGCACCGTCGACAGCGGCGGATTGAGAAAGGCCGATTGCGGCAGGTCGTCTATGCCCATGACCGAGATGTCCTGCGGCACGGCATAACCCATCGCCTGCAATCCGCGCACCGCGCCATTGGCAAGACTGTCGCCCGCCGTCAGGATGGCGGTGAAGGAGAGGCCTTTCTCGCGGACAAGACGGGTGACCGCCTCGGCGCCGAGTTCCGGCAACCAGTCGTCGACCTCGAGCACCAGATCGGCATCGGCGGTCAGCCCATGATGCTGCAGGGCATCGCGCCAGCCCTCCAGGCGCCGTTCGATCGTCCGCCGACCCGGCCTCAGCATGAACAGGATGCGTTCATGCCCGGCCTTGATCAGCCGCTCGGCGGCGATGAAGGCGGCCGAGCGGTTGCAGGGCGTCACACTCGAAAGCCGCATATAGGGATCGTCGCTGTTGACGAGCACGACGGGCTTTCCGAGATTAGCCGCCGCCGCCAGCATCTCCTCTTCGTCGACGGTCAGGATCAGCATGCCGCCAAAGCTCGGATCATCACGCATCTCGGCGACGACGCGGGCTTCATCCCCCTTGTCGGCGACCGGCCGCATCGCCAGTTCGATGCCGAGGGCGGCGGCACGCCCATTCAATCCTTCGAGCACATAGAGCGTGAACTGGTTGCGGACATAGTCGATCATCGCAGCGCCGGAGGCCACGAGCATGACCTTCTTGCCGGCAACGCTTGCCGGCAGCGCGTAGCTGGCCGCACTTGCCGTTTCCAGCACCAGCTTGCGGATCTCCGGCCTGACGCCCTTTTCGCCGGCCAGGGCACGAGACACCGTGCTGATCGAGACGCCGCATCTGGCGGCAATGTCGTCGAGGCGCGTACGCCTGCCTTTTTTCTCATCCACCACCATGTCATCTCCTCACGCCCTCTCCATCATGCAAAAATCTTTCAGATTGCGCAAATGGAATGCCTATGCACAATTGTTGCTTGAGGAGTCCGCGACAAGCGGCAGAGCAGGGAGGCTTTGAAGATGCGGCGTGAAGGCCAATCCATGCGTCGGCGTTTTACCCGGCGTCCCAAGGCTTGAGCGGGCTGAAATATGACCACTGAGCAGCAATCCCATCTCCGCCGCGCAACGGCGAAGGATAGCCCGATCGTCTACTGGCAGCTCGCCCATCTGTGGCAGGAGCGCTACGACATCGCCGACCGTCCGATGGAAGGCAGCATGGATCCGTTTTTCTTCGTCACCAAGACGAAGAATTTCATCCCGCATGAATATCCCTGCCGCACCGAATTCAAAAAATCCTTCTCCGGCCGGCGGCCGCAACCGGCTGCCGAATTCGAGGCCGTCCGCTGGTGGCTTCCCTTTGCTTCCCCGCGTGTCGATCTCTCCGGCTTCTGGTTTCGCCCGACGCGCATCGGCTGCTGGGCGCGTACCTTCCTCGATGCCCGCTCAGTGGGGCGTGCGACGCTTCGCCTGTCGACCTGCGGCGGCGCGATCCTCTTCGTCAATGGCTGCGAGCAGGGCTTCATGGCGCCTTATAAGCGCAATCTCGAAGCCGAGCAGTTGTTCGAGGTCGAACTGGCGGCCGGCCTCAACGAGATCCGCGTCTATTTCGACGATCTCGCCGAGCGCGACGCGCGTTTCTATTTCCAGCTGGACTATGTCGAAGGGCCGGAAGTTGAAACTGCCCTGCCTGTTCCCATCGCCGACGGTGATGCAGATGCGCTGGAGTTGATCCTCGAAGGCATGCGCTTCGACCGCACCGCCTATCTCGGCGAAGACGTGACGATCCTTTTTCCCGCGCCGCTGCCGGCGGCGCTGAGCTGTCATGTCGAGATCGAAGGCGACTTCATGTCGATCGAGCGCTTCGATTATGATTTCGAGCTGGAAGCGGGAGCAACGAAACTGGCGCTCGGCACCTCGGCTGATATGCCCGCCGATTTCCGCCATTTCCGCATCACCTTCAAAACAGGCGCGCTTTCGCTCAGTCGCACGCTCGGCGTCGAGATCTGTCATCCCGAGCGGCAGGGGGAAGCGCCCGCCGCCTTGAAGGACCGCGTCGCCGAGGCGCTGGCCGAGGTCGCCGCCCATTCCGAGCCCGACACGGTCTGCGCTTTCGCGCGTCTTGCGCTGGGGCAGGGCGGTGAGGAAACCGAGGCGATGATCTCGGCCATGCTGCCTGTTATCGAGGATTGTCACGACTGTGCGGATTTCGTGCTGGTGCCGCTGCTTTTTGCCTATACGCGCTGGAGCGATTTGCTGTCACCCGCGCTGCGCGACAGGATCAAGCACGCCGTCCTCAATTACCGCTACTGGATGGATGAGCCTGGCAACGACGTTCAGTGGTATTTTTCGGAAAACCACGCGCTTCTCTTCCATACCGCCGCCTATCTCGGTGGCAGGCTTTTCCCCGATGCCGTCTTCGTCCGTTCCGGCCGCACCGGCGCCGAGCAGATGCAGGTCGGCGAAGAGCGTGTCCGCGCCTGGCTCGATCATTTCGAGCGCTGGGAAATGGCCGAGTGGAATTCCGTTCCCTATTTCCCGATCGATCTCAAGGGCCTGACGGCGCTCGCCGCCTGCGCGCCGGATGAGACGATCCGCGACCGGGCGAGTGCCAGCATCGTCCGCCTGATGGAGATCGTTGCCCGTTCGGCCCATCACGGCATGCTGACCGGCAGCCAGGGCCGCTCCTACGAACATACGCTGCGCCCCGGCCGATCGGTCGAACTCTCAGCCATCGCCCGGCTGCTCTGGGGCCGCGGTTGGTACGGCCGGCGCGTTCACGCTTTGCCGCAGCTTGCCGTCTGCATCCGCGATCACGGCCTGCGTTTTCCAGAAGCGCTTGCGGCGATTGCGGCGCACCAGGCCGACGACGCGCAGGAATGGACCTTTTCCCAGGGCGAGAACCGCTTTGCCGCCCTCTACCACTATAAGACCCGCGACACTGCGCTCGGCACCATCGCCCATTATCGTCCCGGCGCCTGGGGCTACCAGGAGACGGTGCTGCATCTGCGCTTGGGCGACCGGCCGGAAGCGCAGATCTGGATCAACCATCCCGGCGAAACCATCCAGTTCGGTTATGGCCGGCCGAGCTTCTGGGGCGGCTGCGGAACGCTGCCGCGTGTGCATCAATATCGCGATCTGGCGATCCTCGATTTCGAGATCCATGAGGGCCAGCCGGATTTCACCCATGCCTGGTTCCCGCTCGAGGCTTTCGACGACACGGTGGTCGACGGCAATCTGGCGCTCGCCCGCTCCGGCAACGGCATTGCCATGCTGATCGGCAACGGCGCACTGGAGCCGGTAAAACAAGGCCCGACGACGGATATCGAGCTGCGTCTGGCCGGCCGCAACGGCCGCTGGATCGTCCGTCTCTCCGATCTCGGGAGCGAGGTTGGCCTTGACGGCATGCAGGCGCGTTTCGCCACGCTTTCGGCCCGGCGCGACGAAGAGGGTGCATTGATCGTCGTCGATCCGGATTATGGCCGGGTCGTCTTCGAAGAGGACGGCACCGTGCGCGCCGAAGGCCGTATTCTTCGCCCGACGGACTGGTCGGTGCGGGGAGAAGCGGTACATCTGAAGATACCGGGCAGGCAGCCTCGGCGCGCGGCCTCGTAGACGACATGTCCGGCAGGTGGAGGACCGGCCGGACGCAGGAATTGATCGGTCAAGAGGAGGAGAAAATGACCAGAATGAAATCGATCGGCGCGGCTTTTGCTGCAATTCTGTTGAGCTCCGTTGCCGCCCATGCCGGCGACGTGCGCATCATGTGGTATTCCGATGGCGGCGAAGGCGAGGTGATCAAGGATCTGCTGTCGCGCTTCTCGAAGGCCAATCCCGACGTCAATGTCATCCTCGACGAGGTCTCCTATGACGTCGTCAAGGAACAGCTGCCGGTGCAGCTCGAAGCCGGGCAGGGGCCGGATATCGCCCGCCTCACCAATCTGAAGGCGCCGGCGCAGCACTGGCTCGATCTTCGCCCCTACCTCACCGACGCGAAATATTGGGAGGATAATTTCGGCGCCCAGGCCGACTGGATGCGTCCGGACGGCTCGAACGCCATCACCGGCTTCATGACGCAGCTGACGCTGACCGGCGGCTTCGTCAACAAGACGCTGTTCGAGCAGGCCGGCGTCGAGATCCCCGGTCCGAAAGCCACCTGGGACGACTGGGCGGCGGCCGCCAAGAAGGTTGCCGACAGCCAGAAGGTCTTCGCCATGGCGATCGACCGCTCCGGCCACCGTGTCTCCGGCCCGAATATCTCCTACGGCGCCAACTATATCGCCGCTGACGGCAAGCCGGCGCCGATCGATCAGGGCGCCAAGGACTTCCTCAGCCGCTTCGTCAAGTGGAACGAGGACGGCACCATCAACAAGGATGTCTGGGTCAGTGCTGCCGGCACCACCTACCGCTCCGCCGCCGAGGACTTCATCAATGGCGGCCTTGCCTATCTTTATTCGGGCAGCTGGCAGGTTTCGGGCTTCGCCCAGAAGATCGGTGACAATTTCGACTGGGTGATGGCGGGCAGCCCCTGCGGTTCGGCCGCATGCTCCGGCATGCAGGGCGGCGCCGGTCTGGTTGCCGTCAAATACACCAAGAACCCGAAGGACGTCGCCAAGGTGATGGATTACCTGGCAGGTGCCGACGTGCAGAAGGAATTTGCCGAACGCAGCCTGTTCATTCCGGCGCATAAGGGTGTTGCCGCCGGCCAGATGGATTTCAAGACCGACAATCCGCATGTGCAGGCGGCGCTGAAGGCCTTCGTCGAAGCGGCCGGCCAGACGGCGGCACCCGCCATGAAGCTGCCGGGCTGGAAGTGGTCGGACGCCTATTACAGCGCCATCGTCGCCCGCATCAGCCAGGTGATCGCCGGCGAAATGAAGCTCGATGACGCCTATGCCCGCATCGACGAGGACATCAAGGCCAAGGTCGCCGGCAACTGACGGAAGAACAGATGACGGCGAAGACGGTTTCTTCTGAACCACCAGTCAAAACTGATCTGCGGCAGGCGCTCCTTGCGCCTGTCCGGCTTGCCATGGGGATCGTCGACATTCCCATGCGTGGCTGGCAGAAACTGACCGGGCTGAACGGCATGGCGGGCGTCTTCCTGGCGCCCAACATGCTGATCTTCACCGTCTTCGTGCTGCTGCCGCTGGTCATCAACTTCATCTATTCGACGACAAGCGGGAGCGCCATCTTCCTGCAGAACAGGACCTATGTCGGCGCCGACCAGTACCGCATCCTCTTCGATTGCCGCAGCTATCTCGATCCCTCGACCTGTGCGGCCGACACCTTCTGGGCGGCGGTGCGCAACACCGCCGTCTTCGTCGTCTTCCAGGTCACAGTGATGCTGATCGCAGCGCTCGCAACGGCGCTGATCCTCAACCGCGAGCTTTCCAATCGCGGCTTCTGGCGCGCCGTCTTTTTCTTCCCGGTGCTGCTGTCGCCCGTCGTCGTCGGCCTCATCTGGAAATGGATCCTGCAGCGCGAAGGCCTGTTGAACTATGCGCTGAGCCCCTTCGGCTTCGAACCTTTCTCCTGGCTCAGCGATCGCTTCTGGGCGTTCTTCTTCGCCGTCTTCGTCTCGGTCTGGGCACATATGGGCTTTTATGCGCTGATCCTGCTCGCCGGCCTGCAGGCGATCCCGCGGGATCTCTACGAGGCGGCGGCAATGGACAGCGCCCGTCCGATCCGCATCTTCCGGCGCATCACCCTGCCGCTGCTGATGCCGAACCTCATCGTCGTGCTGGTCTTGGCGCTGATCCGCGCCGTGCAGATATTCGATGAGGTCTTCGTTTTGACCGGTGGCGGGCCGGGCACCAGCACCATGTACATCACCCAATATATCTACGAGACCGGCTTTGCGAGTTCGCTGCGCAATCCGGGGCTGGCGTCTGCCGCCTCGATCCTGATGGGCATCGTGCTTGTCATCCTGACGCTGGTCCAGCTCGGCGTCAGCAGCCGCAACGAGAAGAAGGGAGCACGCCAATGAGCGCTGTCTCTACCTTTCTGCTCCGCCGCCGCGGCCGCGGCTGGCACTGGACGGATGTCGTCACCTGGATCTGGCTGATCTCAGGCGTTTTCCTGATGTTCGGCCCAGCCGTGTGGCTTGTCTTCTCTTCCTTCAAGACGCCGGCAGCCCTTGCCGAGTTCCCGCCGTCCGTCCTGCCTTACGTCACCGAACAGGCCGTGGTGCCGGGTTACGACAAGCCATTGCCGCTCTACAATGTCGCGATGCCGGATGGCAGCACGCGCGTGCTCGCCGAAGTGCGCCGCATCGGCATCATCGGCCAGATGGTCGATCCGAAACAGCCGGGTGAAATCGTCAAGGCGAATATCAAGGACCGCACGCCGGTGCGTCAGGTCGAATTCGCCGGCGGCAACTACACCGAACCTTTCCAGCGCTTCGATTTCTTCCTGTTCCTGCGCAACTCCGTCTTCGTCACCGTCGTGGCGACGGCGACTACACTGCTCGTCAATTCCATGGCCGCCTTCGCGCTGTCGAAATACCAGTTCCCCGGCCGCACCGCCGTCATGCTGATGATCCTGGCGACGCTGATGGTGCCGCTCTCGGTCATCGTCGTGCCGCTCTATTCCGTCATCGGCACGCTGAACCTCTTCGACAGCCTCTGGGGCGTCATTCTGCCGACGGTCGCCACCCCGACGGGGGTCTTCCTGCTCAGGCAATACATGCTGACGATCCCCGACGAATTGCTCGACGCCGCGCGCATGGACAAGGCCAGCGAATGGCAGATTTACTGGCGCATCATCCTGCCGCTGTCTGCGCCGGCTCTCGCAGTGCTGGCGATCTTCTCGGTCGTCTGGCGCTGGAACGACTTCCTCTGGCCGCTGATCGTGCTCTCGCGCAAGGAACTCTATACGCTGCAGGTCGGCCTTAACGTCTATGCCGGCGAGCTCAATGTGCAATGGCACTACATCCTCGCCATGACCGTCGTCTCGATGATCCCGGTCGTGCTGATCTTCGTCTTCCTGCAGCGTTTCATCACCACAGGCATCGCCGGCTCGGGGCTGAAATAGACCGGCTTACATATAAAAACAGGAGAGTGCATGAGCGGGCTCGAACTCAGGAACATCGTCAAGAATTTCGGCGCCGTCGAGGTCATTCGCGATGTCTCGCTTCATGTCAACGACGGCGAGTTCGTCGCTTTTGTCGGCCCTTCCGGCTGCGGGAAATCGACGCTGCTGCGCCTCATCGCCGGCCTCGATAAGCCGACTGGCGGCAACATTGCCATCGACGGCAAGGATGTTACCGCTATCAGCGCCGCCGATCGCGGCCTGGCCATGGTCTTCCAGTCCTATGCGCTCTATC
Source organism: Rhizobium ruizarguesonis (assembly GCF_012349115.1). Lineage (GTDB taxonomy): Bacteria > Pseudomonadota > Alphaproteobacteria > Rhizobiales > Rhizobiaceae > Rhizobium > Rhizobium ruizarguesonis. The sequence continues at coordinate 198 of NZ_PQIG01000140.1, read as the reverse complement.
CGCATATGAGTGTCAGGGAAAACCTCGCCTTCGGGCTCGAGAACACCAAGGTGGCCAAAGCCGAGATCGAAGCGCGCATCATGGACGCTGCGCGCATGCTGGAGATCGAGCCTTTCCTGCAGCGCCGTCCGGGCCAGCTCTCCGGCGGACAGCGCCAGCGCGTGGCGATCGGCCGCGCCATCGTGCGGCGGCCGGATG
>NZ_PQIG01000139.1 GCF_012349115.1 Rhizobium ruizarguesonis | reverse complement strand
GGCTGCCGCCACCTTCTCCCCGTAAACGGGGCGAAGGGGATATGCCGCGACCTCTGCGTTCCCCGCCCACCCCTCGCAGGGCACATACCCTCTCCCCGTTTACGGGGAGAGGGTTAGGGTGAGGGGCAATGCCCCACGCCACACCCTCACCATCCATCACCCCTTACCGAAGCAAAAAACCCTTCCGGGCTCTCCACCTCCACCAGCCGCTTCCTCTCGATCAGCCAAAACCGGTTTCCCACCGCCCGCACGAAACTGCGGTCATGCGAGACCAGCAGGCAGCTCGCCTCGTGCGCCATCAGCTCGCTCTCCAGCGCCTCCTGGCCCTCGATGTCGAGATGGTTGGTTGGCTCGTCGAGGAGATAGAAGTTCGGCTCCGTCAGCCGCAGCACCAGCATGCCGAGCCGCGCTTTCTGGCCGCCGGACAGTTGGCCGATCGGTTTTGCCTGCATGTCGATCATCATGCCGGCGCCGGCCAGCAAGCCCCGCGCCCGCTGGTCGCCGACGTCGAAGCGGCGGATGATCGTGCCGATCGGCGTGTCGGTGTCGGCAAGATCGGCAAGCGCCTGGTCGCCATAGCCGAGCACGAGCGATGGCGTCGCCTTGATGCTGTCCCGCACCGTCTCCGGTCTTTCGATCGCCTGTTTCAGCATCGACACCAGCCGTGACTTGCCGGCGCCGTTGAGGCCGAGCAGCACGATGCGGTCACCCTGGCAGATGAACTGCCGGCCGGTCTTGAACAGCAGCGTTCCATCCGGCGTCGTCACCGCCGCATCCTCCAGCGTCACCAGCACCTTGGCATGCGTGCCGCGGTTGGCAAGCCGGATGGCGCCGGCCGAGCGCTCCAGATGCGCCGGTTTTGCCGCGTCCTCCAGCTTCTCCGCCCGCTGCTTGAGCTGCTTCGTCTTGACGACGAGCAGATCGCTGCCGGAATTGATGCCGATATTGTTGAGCTTGGCCGCCTGCTTGCGCAACTGCTCCGCCACCTTCATATCGCGCTCGTAGCGCCGGGCTTCGGAAGCGTCGGCCTCGTCGAGGGCGGCGCGCGCTCGTGTGTAGGGCAGGGCGAAGGCCGGCGATTGCTCCGGCCGCAGGAACAACGTCCGGTTGGTCGTCGCATTGAGAAAGGCGCGGTCGTGGCTGGACAGGATAACCGGCACGTCGCGCGGCAGCGCATTCAGCCAGCCCTCCAGCTGCGCGATCTTTTCAAGGTCGAGATGGTTGGTCGGCTCGTCGAGCAGAAGCACGTCGGGTTCGCTGACCCAGGTGCGGGCAAGCATGGCAAGCCGCTGCCAGCCGCCGCTCAACTGCTTCAGCGGCCGGCCGCGCATGAGCTCCGGCACGTCGAGCGATTCCAGCACCACGTCGACCCGCCAGCTTTCGCTTTCGGCCTGATCGGCCGGCAGCGCCTGCAGCACCGCATCGTAGAACGGCGTATCGAAAAGGGCGGCCGGCACATTCTGCGCGACATGACCGACGGTCAGTCCCCGCGCCTTGGTGATCTCGCCCTCGCTCGGCTCCAGCGCGCCGGTGATGCAGGCAAGCAGCGTCGATTTCCCCCGGCCGTTGGCGGCGACGAGGCCGATGCGGTCGCCGGCATTGACGACAAGATTGAGCTTGGAAAACAACGGATTGCCCAGCGTGACGCCGAGATTGCGGATATTGATGAGTGTCATGATCGTTCTCTGGTCTTGACCGGGTATCAAGCGCGGTCCGGGGCGTTCAGCCATCACGGGATTGCGCGGTTCGGACCCGGGAAATGAGAGGAATGCGCGCTGTCAGCTACGGCGTCGCATTGGCCACGAAGGGCAGACCAGGAAGAGATGTCGAGAAACGGTCTCTGGTCAGCCCTGCAAACGCATTTGCAGGGCGTTGACGGGACCACGCTGGCGATTAAACCGAAAATAATATTGCATTGCGTGATCCTCCTTTCTCAAAAGCTTGCGGAATTCCAATAACATTGCCCGCAAAAAGAGGCAAGGGAGCTGGAAGCCACGGATATCCCGTTACAACTCGTCCTGATTTATCCGGCCGGGTCGGCCGCCAGCCAGTTCCAACCGCCGCGTGATCCCAATGCTCTGAAGAAACGTTTCGTCGTGGCTGACGACGAGCAGCGCGCCGTCATAGGCGCGCAGTCCGGCCTCGACCGCTGATATCGAGTCGATGTCGAGATGGTTGGTCGGCTCGTCGAGGATCAACAGCGGCGGCGGTGCCGAGCCGAGCACGCAGGCAAGGCCCGCCCGCAGCAATTGCCCGCCGCTGAGCGTCGATACGGTCTGCAGCGCCGCATCCGCCCGGAACATGAAGCGGGCAAGCGCAGCCCGGCAGGTATTTTCATCGGAAAGCGGATTGATCCGGCGGAAATTGTCGCGGATCGAGATCGACGGATCGAGCAGGCTGACCTTCTGATCAAGCATCGAGAGGTCGGTCATGACGTTGACCGTGCCGGCCCAGGGTTTCAGCTCGCCGGTGACGAGCGCCAGCAAGGTGGTCTTGCCCGAGCCGTTGCGGCCGGTGACGGCGATACGTTCCGGTCCCGTCACGTCGAAGGAGAGATTGCAGATGACGGGATCGCCCGGCTGATAGCCCGATGTCACGCCATCCATCTTCAGAACGATCTTGCTGGCCGGCAGCCCGGTCGGCGGCAGGGTGACCGACAAGGGCTGGAGGATCTCGATCTTCTCGCGCGCCGCCCTTGCCTCGTCCATTGCCTGGGCGCGCCGGCGTTCGGCGAGGCGGGCATTGTCGCCGCCGGTCGTTTCGCTCCGCTCCTTCATGCCGCCGAGCACGATGCGCGGAATGCCGCCCTTGGCGGCCATCTTCCGTCCAGTGCTGTCCCGTTGCGCCTGGCGCTCCACCGTCGCCTGCGCCTTCCTTGCAACCTCGGCCATCCGTTTTTCAGCTTCAGTGAGATCATGCCGTGCCGCCGCGAGCTCAAGCGCCTTGCGCTCGCGATAATGGCTCCAGTTGCCGCCGTAGCGCGTGGCACCGAGCGACGTCAGTTCGACGATCGCGTCGACACTTTCGAGCAGTTCCCGGTCATGGCTGACGATGATGGCGCCGGCCCGCCAACCTGACATCAGCGCGATCACCGCCTCGCGGCCCTCGCGGTCGAGATTGTTGGTCGGTTCGTCGAGTAGCAGAAAGTCCGGCTCGGTGAAAACAAGCGCCGCCAGCCCGGCACGGGTACGCTGCCCGCCGGAGAGTGCCGCAAGTGGTGTCTCCGGCGGCGCATCGAGCCCGGTCCGATTGAGTGCTGCGGCGATGCGTGCCTCCAGCATCCAGTCCGCGGATGCCAGCTCGTCGGCCGTTGCCTCTCCGGCTTCGGCACGATGCAGAACAGCGAGCGCATCGGTCACACCGAAGAGATCGGCAACCGTTTCGTCAGACGTCACCTGAACGCTCTGCCGCAGCACGCCGAGACTGCCGCTGACGGATACCGTCCCCGAATGCGGCTGGATCTCACCGGAGACGAGCTTCAGCAGCGTCGTCTTGCCGACGCCGTTGCGCCCGACCAGACCGGTACGCTCCGCCCCGAAACTCAGGTCGAGATTGGAAAAAAGCGGCCGGCCGTCAGGCGCGGACCATGAAATTTGGGAGAGGGTGATGGATGCAGGCATGGATATGGATTTCCCGGTTGGCAAGGCAAACTGGCGTTGCGATCGGGTTGAAATCCATTGCGGCACACATCCTGTTGAAATGGTCGATGGCAGGTAATTTAGGGAATAAAGGCTGCCGGTTCAAGAAGGGGAACGATCTTGCATTCGTTCAGAGAAGGCGTGAAAAGTTGCCCCTCACCCTAACCCTCTCCCCGTAAACGGGGCGAGGGGACGTGCCCTACGAGAGGTGAGCGGGGAGCGGAGAGGGCGCGGCGAATCCCTTCGCCCCGCGAGCGGGAGAAGGTGCCGGCAGGCGGATGAGGGGCAGGCGGCACTCTGCTGCGAAACGCTTACCGCTTCAAGCTCCCCAAGATCCCGCGCACCAGCGCCCGGCCGACTTGTGTTGCCACCGTGCGCGCCACGCTCTTCATTGCCGCTTCCACCACCGTTTCGCGCTGATAGCCGGACGTCCGGCCGCGCGATTGGCCGCGGCCCTGGTTGTCGTCGTCATTGCCGCCGCCGAAGCCCGGCAGGTTCCAGCCGGAGGTCGTGTTGCCCTGTTGCTGTGGTGCTTCTTCCTGCGCCCGTTTGGCGGCGTCGGCATCGGCCGCCTTCTTCGCCCGCGCGGCCAGCAGTTCGAAGGCGGATTCGCGGTCGACGTCCTCATCATAGACGCCGAGAACCGGGCTCCTGTCCATGATCTGCCGGCGTTCGTCATCGGTCACCGGGCCGACGCGGCCGGAGGGTGGGCGGATCAGCGTGCGCTCGACGATCGAAGGCGCGCCCTTGGCCTCCAGCGTCGAGACCAGCGCCTCGCCGGTGCCGAGATTGGTGATGACGGTGGCGCAATCGAAGGCCGGATTGGCACGGAAGGTATCGGCCGCCGTCCGCACCGCCTTCTGCTCGCGCGGCGAATAGGCGCGCAATGCGTGCTGTGCCCGGTTGCCGAGTTGGGCGAGCACCGTTTCCGGTACGTCGAGCGGATTCTGTGTGACGAAATAGACGCCGACGCCCTTGGAACGAATCAGCCGTACGACCTGCTCGACACGTTCGGTCAGCACCTTCGGCGCGTCGTTGAAGAGCAGGTGCGCCTCGTCGAAGAAGAAGACGAGCTTCGGCTTGTCGGGGTCGCCCACCTCGGGCAATTCCTCGAAGAGCTCGGAGAGCAGCCAGAGCAGGAAAGTGGCGTAAAGCCGCGGGTTCATCATCAGCTTGTCGGCAGCCAGCACCGAGATCTGGCCGTAGCCGTTGTTGCTGGTGCGCATGATGTCGGAAATCTTCAGCGCCGGTTCGCCGAAGAAGTGCTCGGCGCCCTGCTGTTCGAGAACGAGCAGCGCCCGCTGGATCGAGCCGACTGACGCCTTGGAGATCAGCCCGTACTGGTTGGAAAGTTGGCTGGCGTTTTCGCCCATATAGTTCAAGAGCGAGCTGAAATCCTTGAGGTCGAGCAGCGGCAGCCCGCCTTGGTCGGCGATCTTGAAGGCGATGTTGATGACGCCTTCCTGCGGTTCGGAGGCATCCATCAGGCGGGCGAGCAGCAGCGGTCCCATCTCGGCGATGGTGGTGCGCACCCGGTGGCCCTTCTCGCCGAACAGATCCCAGAAGATCACCGGAAACTGGTCGAATTCGTAGTCGGTGAAGCCGATCTGCTCGGCGCGCTTCGTCAGGAAATCCTTGGGCTCGCCCTTGGCGGCGATGCCGGACAGATCGCCCTTGATATCGGCCGCAAATACCGGAACGCCGGCTCGGGAGAAACCTTCGGCGAGCACCTGCAGCGTCACCGTCTTGCCGGTGCCGGTAGCGCCGGTGACGAGGCCGTGACGGTTGCCGAATTTCAGGTCGAGATATTCCGGCTTGTTGATGCTGTCATCGGGATTGCGGCTCGCGCCGATGAAAATCTTGCCATCCTCGATCATTCGGAATGCTCCCTTGGGGCTCTGCCGCCATTTGTATGAGAAGGCTTGCTTCTGCCGCCTTCATCGAACCATCGTTTCCCTGTTATAAGCAGGGAGATGGATGCGGACAACTGTTTGCATTGAAAGCAAAACTGGACAAAGTGCCGCCCGGGGAGGGGCCGGCTTGAGTTGCGGTCAAATCTCGATTAACGTTGACGTTAACGTCAAAAAACAGGAGGCTGACGATGAATGAAATTGTGACCCAGATCGCCGATCGCGTGGGTATTGCGCCTGATTTGGCCGAAAAGGCGCTCGGCATGATGCTCGGCTTCCTGCAGCGCGAGGCCGCCGATGGCCCGGTTGCCAAGATGATCGAAGCGATCCCCGGCGGCGCCGACCTCGTCGCCCAGTTCAACGGCGCAGGTGCCGGCGGCGGCGGTCTGCTCGGCGGGCTGATGAGCTCGCTCGGCGGCGGCGGCATCATGGGGCTCGGCCAGCAACTGATGGGCGAAGGCCTCGGCATGGGCGAGATCACCTCGCTTGCCAAGGAAACCATCGCGATCGCCAAGCAATATGCCGGCGAGGAGGTCGTCGACGAGGTCGTCGCTTCCGTCCCGGGCCTCAGCCAGTTCGTCTGAGACGAGGGATCGGCAGGAGCCTCGCTTAATTGCGGGGCTCACTGTTCTCGTCACACCTGGGTGAAAAGCAAGCGCTATCCCTATGGAAGGAGAGCAGATGACCGTCTGGCGCCCATCGCAGCAGATCAGGGTGAAGGTGATCGGCCTCGCCTGGCGGAAAGATCAGCTCCTCGCTGCCGAAGTGGAGGATGACAGCGGCCGCATCAAGGGCGTCCGCCCGCTCGGCGGCGCGATCGAATTCGGCGAGAGCCGCGAAGAGGCCCTGCACCGCGAATTCGGCGAGGAGCTCGAGACCGATATCCGCATCGTCGGCCCCTGGCATCTGCTTGAAAACATCTACGAGCATCATGGCGCGACCGGTCACGAATTCATCTTCGCCGCCGACATCGAACTGGCCGATGCATCGCTCTATGAGCGCGATGAAATCCGCTACTGCGAACTCGACGAGACGGCGGCGACAGCGCGCTGGTTCGGCCGCGACAGGCTGCGTAACGCCGGCATCGATCTCTATCCGACAGGCCTCGACAAACTGCTGTCGCGCTGGCGCGATTGAGCCGGAGATCGCCCGCTCTGAGGCGCCATATTCCGATCGCCAAACTTTGATCGTCCGCCCCCGCTTCCAGGGGAACAATGAGGTCGTTCTGCTGTTTCTGTCGCATCGCTGAAACCATAGGGAATAGCATCATGCGTAGGTTTCTTGCAGCAGCCTCGATCATTCTCCTCGGCTTCGCCGCGCCGGCCTTCTCCCAGGCGCTTGCTGATATGGACTATAGCGGCCGCTTCGGCGGTATGCCGCCCGGCACGGTGCCGGGGGCGGAATCCAATGGCGGACTCATGATACCCCTCGATCCAGTCGAAACCGGTGATATCAACGTCGTCATTCCGCCGGATCGGCCCACTTGCCCACGGCCCGGAACGCGTCAGTACCGCGCGGCCGAGCGCAACGGTACACTAAGCGACGCCTGCCGCTGACGGGATAGTCCGGATTGGAAAGCAGAACCGTCTTTATTTGCCGTTTCTGTGCAACAAAACGCCGAGTTCATGCCACTGCCGCCTGTCGCGCTGGATCAGTTCGTAGGCGCAGGCCGGTCCCATGCTGCCCGGCGCGTAAGCGTCGGGCACGCTCTGATCCCCAGCCCAGATGTCGAGGAAGGGTTGCACCGCCGCCCATCCGGCCTCGATGCCGTCGGCGCGCTGGAATAGGGTCTGGTCGCCGATAAAGAGATCGTAGAGCAGCGATTCATAGCCGGTCGTCTTGGCGATATCGAATTTGTCGGCATAGCGGAAATCGAGCGAGACCGGCACGGTATCGACGGAAAGTCCCGGCGATTTGATCGAAATTTCCATGCTCATGCCCTCGTCGGGCTGCACCTGGATCACCAGCCGGTTTGGCGGCAGGCGACTATTGACCTCGGTCTCGCGAAACTGCGCAAACGGCACCGGCTGGAAGGTGATGACGATCTCGGTGTCGCGCGCCGTCAGCGCCTTGCCAGTCCTGAGATAGAAGGGCACACCGGCCCAGCGCCAGGTATCGGCATAGAGTTTCAGCGCCACGAAGGTCTCGGTCCTGCTGTCGGGCGAGACGTCCTTCGTATCGCGATAGGCCGGAAGCTCGGCGCCATTGAGCGGGCCTGCGCTATAGGCGCCGCGCACGCCATGCGTCTTGGCCTCCTCAGGCGTATAGATGCGCAGCGCCTTCAGCACCTTGCTCTTCTCGTTGCGGATTGCTTCGGCATCGAAGCTGTTTGGCGGCTCCATGGCGATCATCGCCAGCAGTTGGAAGAGATGGTTCGGCACCATGTCCCGTAGCGCGCCGGTTGCATCATAGAATTTGCCGCGGCTGCCGACATCGACGATCTCGGCGGCGGTGATCTGCACATGGTCGATATAGCGGTTATTCCACAAGGACTCGATCATCATATTGGCAAAGCGCGCCGTCATCAGGTTCTGCACCGTCTCCTTGCCGAGGAAATGGTCGAGCCGGTAGACTTGGCTTTCTTCGACCTGGGCGAGAATCTGCGCATTGAGCGCCTGCGCCGAGGCGAGATCGGTGCCGAACGGCTTCTCGATGGCGACGCGGCGGAAGACGCGGTCGCTTTCATCGGTCAGCCCGTGGGCGGCGAGCTTCTCGACGATCGTGCCGAAAAAGGATGGCGGGACGGCGAGATAAAAGGCGGCATTGGCATTCGGCCCCAGCCGCTTGCCGATCTCGACGAAAATATCGTCCTTGGTGAAATCCCCGGAGGTGTAGGAAATGCGCTGGCGCAGGCTTTCCCAGGCCTCGTCGTTCACCGTCGGCTCTTCGCCGCTCAGATGGCTGAGGAATTGGTCGAGCCGCCCGCGCAGGAACTCGTCGTCACCCGGCTCGATGCCGACGCCGAGAATGTGGAGATCCTCGCCGACGAGGCGGCTGCGTGTCAGATTGATGATCGCCGGCACCAGCAGGCGGCGCGTCAGGTCTCCCGTGGCGCCGAAGATGACGAGGGTGACCGGTGGGGTAGGGGCAGCGTCCATGTGTCATCTCCTTGGATTTTCCGGCCGACTATACTGCGCGCCGGTTTTGCCGCAACATAGGCGGCGAGGGATAACAGGCATTTGACATCCTCTGGCGCTCGCCGCCGCCCGCCCGTCATCCGCCTGACGGCACCAACCGGGGTCGAGCCACGCGTCTCGACCCGTCCTCCGGACCCCCGCAGGCGGGGCGAAGGGGATATGCCGCGACCTCTCCGTTCCCCGCCAGCCTCTCGCAGGGCACGTCCCCTCTCCCCGTTTTTACGGGGAGAGGGCTAGGGTCATATGCGCTAGGTTTAGCCCTGGACATAAGGAATCTGGTTGTGATTCAAGCTT
>NZ_PQIG01000138.1 GCF_012349115.1 Rhizobium ruizarguesonis | reverse complement strand
AGGTGGAGTGGGACGATCAAGCGTCCTCGTTTTTGTGTGATGCCGCCATCGAACTCTACAACGAGGGCTGTCGCTCGGTAGAGGAGATGGCGACCGTTCTGATCGGCACTTACGTCGGGCTGGCCGCCACGCGTGTAAACGCGCCATCTTCGAGCTCAGTGCATTGACCGGCCAAATCAGATCGGGCTGAACTCGACGAATTCACACTGCATGTGATCCGACCTCGTCTTCTTCCAGTCGTAGACATATTCCCCTTGGTCGATTGCCGAGCAGCTCATTCCAGGCAACGGCACCGGATTGGTCGCCGCTTTGCGAGCGATGTGCCGCCAGAACATGCGCGATGTATCGGACTGATCCTTCTCGATACGAGAAAGTTGGGCGACACCGCATGGACCTTCGGGTTGAGATGATACCCTCCACGCTCCACCATTCGCGTCGAATCCGATGTCCTTAACCAGGCATTGCTTTGTTTCCAGCCCGGAGGCGTCGCGTGGGAGACTTTCTTGGGCTTCCCAGAAATCTTTGTCACGCGGATAACTCAGACTTGGCACAAGCATCCCGAAAGTTCGAAGATCGGGTTTGGCCGAACTGAAACACGATGGCACGGCGAACCTTCCTGCGGGGAGATCAAGCCTTCGGCTTTCTTCCGGCTCTCATTGGCTCTGGCTTTCCCTCGGACTGTGACGGTTCAGAGAAAAACGCAGAAATGTCAATCGAGAGCGCGGCTGCGAGGCGATCCATAAGATCAATCGAAGCGTTGTGCTTGCCTCTTTCCAAATCGCTAATCACGGTTCGGTCCACCTGCGCGTCTACCGCGAGATTCTCCTGTGTGACTTTCTGAGAGACCCTGATGTTTCGCAGGTTCCAGGCTATGCGTGCGCGAGTGTCCATACCTCATGGCCACCATCTTGCATTGCATTAATCCATCGGGTATATCCGACATATTATCATTGTGCCCTAGCTAGGTCATTGAACGATACGGCGAGGGCGCTGGGCCTGAAGCGGAGGCGCGAAAATGGAACTACGCCAGCTCTCCTACTTCGTCGCGGTGGCCGAGGAACTGCATTTCGGCCGGGCGGCCGCCAAGGTGCGCATCGCCCAGCCGGCGCTCAGCAACCATGTCCAGGCGCTGGAGCGGGAACTCGGTTGTCCGCTGTTCATCCGTTCGACCAGACGGGTGGAACTGACCAGGGCAGGGGAGATCTTCCACGAGCGCTGCGTCGGGATACTGAGCGAGGTCGATCTAAGTGCCGAGATCACCCGGGCGGTGGCCGGCAAGACGATCCGGCAGATCAGAATCGGCACCGTCTATCCGGCGACCACCGGCGTGCTGCCGGCGTTTCTTGCAAAGATCGCCCGCAAGTACCCGGATATTCGCATCCATATCTCAAGCGGCAATACCGGCGACATCATCCGCGGCCTGGAGAACGGCCAGATCAATCTCGGCTTCATCAGACCGGTGGAAAACATCGGCTCGTTGCGCTTCTCCTCGATCGCCCATGAACGGTATCTCTTGGCAGTGGCCCGCACCAACCGGCTGGCGGAGCAGGCGGAGATTGGCATCGACGACCTGCGCTCGGAAAGGATCATCGCCTTTAATCGCAAGAACCTCTCCTACACAGAGCGGTACTTCAACGAGAAGTTCGAAGAATACGACCTGACCCGCAACATCGCTTATAGCTGCGACGACACCTATTCGCTGGTGTCGCTGGTCTCGGCCGGCCTTGGCATCGGCTTTGCGCCGGAATGGACCGAGGGCCTGCCGAACCGGGCCTTCGAGCTGAAGGCGGTGAGAGGCATCGACTTCAGGATCGGGCTTGGCGTTGCCTGGAGCAAGGACGACCCAACCGCCTCGCGTGACGACATCGTCGATATCGCCCGGTCACTGGCGCGGCCTTCCAAGTAGGACGAGGGGCCGCCGCCGCGGTCGCTTCAATTGCCGTTCTCGTTTCGCTCACACGGCCTCCAATGTTAATCGCGTTCCGGTGTGACATTCCCGCTTTTTAAGTCAGTGTTAGCAGGCTCGGCCACAAACAATCAGTTGCCCCAGCCAATTTGGAACCGATCAAATCGAACCTCGCTCAACGGCTGGTTGGAGACGCCTAGCCTTACCGAACGAAGAACGAGACGAAGCTCGGGGGAATAGTATTGTTCAAAAATAATCGGAGGCAATCCCGTCAGTTCGAGACGGCTGTTGATGGCCCAAACCTTGTAGGAACAAGATGCAATCGTTTCCTTTTCCCAGCCGTCGAACCTGATAATAGTAGCGCCCGAAACGGATTTTTTGCCATTGATGAAAAGTGTCGTCTCGGATTGCCAGTTCTTCTTCTGTGGTAGATCGTCTAACGCAATCGCATTCGCGTATTTCAGCTCATGCGTCCCGCTGGCACTAACTCTCTTTTCGACGAGCAAGGGATGCAAATATACAGCCGACACCGGCTGCAGTGAGCGGTTACGCTCCACTAGCTTTTGTTCGGTGAGACCCGGACCGTCCGGCTTGTAGAACACGGAATAGAAAGGCACTACTCTGGTATCTATTGTGGATATGGCGCTTCGCGGTGCGGGACTTCTCGGCAGTTTGAGCGCCTTCTCCTTAATCGGGGAGGGCGCTTTCTCGTTTGTGGCGTAGCCGCCAAAGCGCAGGCGGCCGGCTTTCGCGCCGCAGCTCTTGACGGCACTACCGGATGAAAAAAACGCTGAAAATTGGCGGAACTTCCGACGCTATTATTTGTTCTCACATTCGCAAAACAAACTGGGGTTACCACAATGACGCAAATCCGTGAACCGGAGCGCCGGAGCAGAATCTTGCGCGGCCGCCCCTATAGCCTTGATGAATTCGCTTCCAAATATGGCTTGAAGGGCGAGCAGGCAGAAAGCCTGTTCGCCCGCTTCGGGCCCTCGTCGATCGAACTCGACTTGCTGATGGCCGCCAAGCGCCGCCTGCCGGTTCGGCAGGAGAGACCGGTCCCGCAGGAAAGCATTACCGAACCATCGAATGGAATGGATAGATGAGCAGTAGACGCCACGAATGGATCAGCAAAAGAGCTTACGCGATCTGGGAGGAACAGGGCCGCCCTCACGGCCGCGACGACGAACACTGGCGCCAGGCAGTTGCCGAACGCGACGCGCTGGAGCGCACACAGGCTTCCGTTGATGGCCGCGAGGTGCTGGTGAAGTTTCGCCCGAAACCGCAACGGCCGGGAATGCCGCGCCAGGATTGGGGCAATCCATCGACGAAGGCCGGCTGAGCGGCGTACCTCGCTTTTAAGCGGTTACTCGCGCGCATCACATGACAAAGCACCAGTTATCGCTTGGCCGGCTTCACCATCGACGGGGCTGCGGCTTGGGTCATTAATTGAAATATCGTGGTACCAAGAAAGGCCCCGCTTTTTGAAGCGGGGCTAAGTCCTGGGTTGAGTGGATCGTGCATCGAATGTAGGACGGCAGCCTTTAACAAATCTCCGCACGGCCCGAATGCTTTACTATCAACGGAGCTTTTTTGTTCCCGTTCCGACGGATTTTTTTCATCCGCGAGAGATCAAGGCGCTGAAGGAGCTCGCTGTGGACCAAAAAGGAGCCCCGCCGAAACGGGGCAACTTGGGGAAAGGACGGATCGCACAGGAAGGAAGGGAAGCGGACAACCCAGTCTGGGGCGCCTGTGCGATCCTTAGGGCCCAACAGTAGTCGGAAAAGTTCCTGTACGGTTCCGGACGATTGAGTCCAAACGACAGGAGAGGGCGGATCGCAAGGCAGGTATCCAGCGCCATCGCGTCGAGCGACAGATGCGGCAGCGACGCAGGCCCCGACCGAGCTTAAGATGCCGAAGGCAACGGATGCGATGGCTTTCATCGTCCCGACCCCTGCTGTTGAGCCTGTGGAACCCAGACGCGGCCGGCGGCACTGCTATGTCGGCCGCCGGTGGCGACAAGCACGGCGAGAATGCCGGCGATTGCCAGCAGGATGGCGATCAGCGGCAAGGCCAGACCACGGGATTTCTCTTCGGAATAGATCATGGGTCCTCTCCTCGTTGGCGCTCCGGCGGCGGAGGTCGCCGCCGGGGCGCTGCTGCTATGCCGCAATGATGTAGACGATGGTGAATGCAGAAGGATCGACAATGACGATCCGGCCATCTGCAAGGATGAAGAAGCGGTAGCCTTCATACTGCGGAACGATCTTCACGATGCGTGGCGGCAGTGGTTCAAGGCGAACCTTCTTCGGGATCGTCGTTCCGATAGAGACCGTGAAATTCACTTCCTTCACTGGCTCGACATGGACCTCCTTCACCACTGTGCGAATTTCGGTCTGCTGCTCGACGGAAATGTTGACGTTGGTTTTGGTGTTTGATGTCTGATTTTTCGTTGTAGCGTTGTTGTTGACGTTGGTTTCGGAAGAGCTTTTGTTGGTCGTCGACGAGTTCTGATCGGTCGACTGTTTGGATGCGTCGCCGCTCTGCGTGGTGGTGCCGCCGCTCGTGCCTTCTGTAGGTTTGGCATTTTGCGTGCTGCTCTTCGTGCCTGAGGTGGCGGAGCCGCTTGTATCGGTGCTGCCGGACTTGGCTGCGGGCTTCTGTTCGGTCGTGGTGCCACCGCTCGCGCCTTGCGATCCAGGTTTGGTTTCTGTCGAAGACTTGCCCGAGGCGCTTCCGCTCGTCGAAGACTTATCGTTCGAGGGCTGCTCGGCGCTCTTTTTCATGTCTGAACCCTGGCCGGCTTTCTGCTGCGATGACTGGCCCTTGCCTTGCGGGCATGCTCCCGACGTGTCGGGGGTGCAGTCGGTGCCAGTTCCGGTGACCTTGGAGCCGGACTGCGAAGCGGCGTCCGTGCCCGTCTGAGAACCGGACTGAGCCTGGCCGCCGCTCTTGGTGTCCTGCTGGGCTGCTGCTGGCAATGTGGCAAGTGGCGAGACGCTGAGGGACAACGCTGCCATAAGCATGGTGAGATGTTTGCTTTTCATGATTACTCTCCGAGGTTTGGGCACACGATGCCGCCACGCATTCTCATGCGGCATGCGTGCCCTGATTGTGGTGAGGGGGGCGGCTAAAGCCGCCCGAAGGTCACTGGATGACCTGGATGACCTTCCGAGAGGAAGGTTCGACGATCACACGCTGATCGTTGACGATCGCGTATGCGTACTTCGGGTCATCGGGAATGGGCGTGACGACCACGGTCTCCGGCAGAGGCTGTCCGACGACGACTTTCTCTTTCACCACGACGCGTTCGGTCGGGGCCGGAGCCTGTTGAACATAAGTCACCACCTTCTGCGGCGGCGGATCAATGACACTGCCCGCCACGCCGCCGACGATGCCACCGACAGCCGCACCGACCGGGCCGCCGACGACTGCACCCGTTGCGGCGCCGCCTGCTGCGCCCGTCACCGTCGACGACTGCGCAAAGGCTGACGTCGATGCCAACAGGATGCTCGCGGCAATTCCTACTACTTTGATATTCATCTGTTTTCCTCCTTGTGTGCGGTTGGTTCCGCTGCGGAGCCAAACCGAAAGATGGAGGAAGTGTTCCAGAAGTAGGACTTCATGCCGGGCCTCAATCAGACCTTGGTCCTGGCCCGTCGGATTCGGCTGCCTACTGGGTTGAAAAGCGGCTCAGCATCCGGTCCTGGACGTTCTCCCAGCCGACGATCATCGCAGCAAGCGAGATGGCTTTATCGCGGTCTGCCGTGTTGGTTATAAAGCCTTCGAGAAGGACGACGGGACCGAGCATCCTGATCTCGATGGCGCTGCTGTCGATGTCCGGATCGGCGGAAAGGGCTGCTTCGATTGTGGCGATCGTGGATGCCGAACTATGGCCTTGCGAGCAGCGCTCTTCGTGATTGTGGTTATCGGGGCCGAACTTCATATTCTCCTCCTGTTCCGCCCCTCCACGGACGTACACTATACCTCGCATGAGATATGAGCATCGTGCCCTCACATCACCAGCCGGACCTAAGTCCGGCTTTCCCTCGGCACGATCTGGCTTAGATCCTCCTTGCAAGGACGTCAGGCTCGTAATCCTTGCAAGGACGTCAGGGAGGTTAAGCATGTTGCCCAACTCCAGTCAGAACCTCCCTGACTACTCCGCTATAAATGCGGAATCCTTTGCGTGCGTAGGACACGAATAGAAATCCGAACGGTCGGCGACCTCGAATCCTTGGCGATCAGCCCGTGCGCCTTCGGTGCCGTCGCTGCGCTATCTCCGCCTAGGCGCCCTGGCGCCATCTGATTGCTGCTTCCGTTCGATTGGTGGCGCCAAGCTTGGACAGTATTTCGGTCATGTGATGCTTGATCGTTTTCTCCTGCAGATCCAGGCGGCGCGCGATATGCTTGTTGGAAAGTCCTTCGGCTACCAGTTCTATCACCTCGAGTTCGCGGGGAGTGAGTGAAGTGCGTTCGATGAAGAGACTTTTCTCGACCATCCTGGCCCGCATGCACGGCGAGACGAACCACGAGCCTCCAACGACCGTTCGAATGGCCTCTGCAAGTCCCCGTGATCCGACACCCTTGACAACGTATCCCGCTGCCCCTCGTCGTAGCGCCGCGACCAGGGATTCGGCTTCCTCCGAGGCGGTCAGCATCAGGACCTTTGTCTGTGGGCTTCGCACCACGATCTCGGAAATCGCGTCGATCCCTCCTCCGGGCATGGACACATCGAGCAGAAGGACGTCAGGCCCATGGGACGCCGCCAGCGTCGCGGCGTCATCGGCGCTTGCGCCTTCGCCGACAACGACGAAATCATCAATTTCGGACAGAGTGCGGCTCACCCCTTCTCGAAAGAGAGGGTGATCGTCCACGATCGCTATCGTAATGGCTGTCAAGCTGCACCCTCCATTTCCTCGGACTGAAAAACCATCTGTCGCCTGGCGATTGGCTATTCGACAGACATGGCAAGCGTTTGGGAAACGTCCAGAGAGACACTGTAGGAGTGACTGAACACTTTCAGTTAGGTCGGTGTTATATCGTGATTTTGCCGCCCGCGGCTTTCACGGTTTAAAGGAACCTTCATGGCTGGCGCACAGCCTTGATCGGTCCGATCGGCTCCAAGTCGTTATACTTTCGACGACAAGGAAAGACTCATCGGGGATGAATCAAAAACGCCTGTGACCTGCCCGATTCAGACTGACCGAACGGCGTCGAAGCACCCGTTTACATTTCGATCGCATCGAAATGCCTCGAACCGAGCAACGGCGGCTTCAAGGAGCATATTCCAGACAATGCGGTAGTACGGGCGCAACTGGCCCTGTCAAAAAGCGGCCATGGTATCCGAGAGGGCGTAAATTCTGACGCGTTACTCGATGCAGAAGACCGCTACGACGATTGCCATATCGGGGGCACAGGCGCGGAGAAAATGTCGGAGGCCTGGTTGAACCTTCTGCGCGGCGATCCCCGCCTCAAATCTTCGCGATAGCCTTTGCTGACCGGGTTGCGTAGCTGGCACGCTTCGGCCTCGGCCCCCGATTGTGACGAAGGTGGTGCATCCGGCACGAGACTTTCGAGGGTCGCAATCCAAGATCGGCGTCGTAACTTGGCCGGCCGATTAGCTGCACTGCGCGGCGCAAACCACATCCGGTCTCTGGATTGGTAGCTTGCTGCTAGTGGATGGGGCTTGATGTTGGCGCGTCCACTCGTGTCGAGCAACGGCATATGTTCCGATCAGCACAGTGCGAGTTGCCGAGCGTACAGTAGCCTTCGTTGAAAACTTCGAGCACAGCCACTTCATACGATAGCGAAGCGGACATATTGCATCTCCTCTGACCGACAACAAGAATAGTGTCGGCAGCATTGAGTTCGGGTGGAGGAAACCGATCAACGGCGCCTCAAACGTTCAGCGGAAGGTGTGCCCGCTCGCGACGCGATGCGTTCTTGCGCGAGCGTTCTTGGAAGCCATGGACAACGCGTCCACTATTCTTTCGGGCCTCGCCGGCTTGGTGGCGTCAGCTCGGCCCTCCGGGTCCTTGGTGAGGCCGGGGTTCACAGTGAAATACACCACCCCAAGTCGGAATTTGGAAAAGAGGGCGCGGGCAATGGACGGCCCGGTGATTCCATCCCCAAGCCGGACGTCGATGATGGCGATGTCTGCCGCGGAGCCGAGCTCCAGAGCTTCCGACATGTTCCCCGCGATGCCAGTGATTTGAAATCCGGCGTCGATCGCGACGTCCTCAATCACCAGAGCGATTCCCGGTTCGTTTTCGACGATGAGCAGGCGCATGGTTCGTCTCCAGGGCGGCTACAAAATCGGCGCGGCGCTCTCTGGCGTCGCCAATCGAAAACACTGCCCACCACAAGCGGTTCCACGTGTAGGACTTCAGTCTGAAGCATCCCCAACTAAGGTCCGAGATCCGGTTGCCTCACTGAGATCGCGCGCCCGCTCCCTGTCCGCGATCCGCATGAACGAGGTGTCCGAGGAGCAGATCTTGACGCCTGGCCTGAACTCCAGGGTTCGACAACGTGCGGCTGACATATCTACCCCTTCTACGAAAGTAGAGGGTCTACGTCGGACCAAAGTCCGTTTGCGCCCGCAGAATAAAGTTAGAGTGTAGGCTTTGACCGCGTTCCAATAATGTCGGCGGCTGGGATTTGCCCGCTCCGAATTGAATGTACGAAAACGGCAGAAATCAAAAAGCAGTCCCTTCACCTGTACGAAAGTATCTTTGTGATTGACGTGGCGAGAGATCTGCAATGCTTTCATATAAAGATGAAGATCGACCAGACACATTTCATTCTGACCAGCCTCTGGTCTCGGTAGTCATCCCGGCCTTCAATGCTTCCACTTACATTGAGCGCACGCTTCGGTCCGCTATGCGCCAGACCTACGCCGCCCTTGAGATTTTTGTTGTCAACGACGGTTCCACGGACGACACGGCAAAACTCGTCGAGCAGATAGCGACGTCAGACTCACGGATCCACCTCCTGTCCACCCCCAACCGCGGTGTCGCCGCCGCAAGGAATACTGGGATCGAGGCATCATCAGGTCGATTCGTGGCATTCCTTGATGCGGACGATCTCTGGCACCCAACGAAAATCGAAAAGCAGGTGAACGCTCTCAGGCGGTTGTCCTCGCACTGGGCTGCGGTTTACACGCTGCATTACATCATCAACGAGGACGACGAGATCATTCGCCCTGGCAGTTCCGATGTTGCAAGAGGATATATCTATGCCCGGCATCTGAATGTTAAGTATATAGGGAATGGAAGCGCGCTTCTCGTCCGGCGGAACGCCGCGCTTGCGATAGGTGGTTTTGATAGCTCATATGCAGCAGCCGGCATTGGAGGCTGCGAAGACCTCGATTTCGAGCTCAAGCTAGCCGCACGCTACTTCATCGAAGTCGTTCCCGAACGGCTGGTGGGATATCGAAAGCATCCCGGCAGCATGTCTTCCGATCACCTGCGAATGGGCAAAGGTGCTCTGGAAGTCGTCAGGCGTTCCCTGGCCGCAAATCCGCAGCTCCCCCGATACGCGATCGGAAGTGCAATCGACGCCACGCAGAAATATGCGTTTTGGGAATTCCGACAAGCTCGGAGAACCTTTCTGTCATTCGTTACCATTGGGGTGATTTTCCAAAGCGACCCGTGTTTCGTGGTTAGGCTTGTGCTCGAGAAGGGTCTGCGCGGAATACAACACTGTCTTCGTCTCGGGACGACCACAGCAAACCGTGAAGGTCAGCCGCGAATGAGGAGGTTGAAATTCGACGATCGTATTGCTCCTTCGCGTCTCGAATGCCCAAAGGAGACCGCGCGATTACGACGTCATCTGATGCGGCTGGCTGCGGTGGATGCCAAGCTGAATTCAGCCCTCCCTCGCCGAGCGAACAGCACCTGATGCGGACGGAGGAGGAATGATAGAGGAATCGCGGGCCTGGGAAGCAGGCCCGCGATGCTTTGAAGTTATTTGATGACCTCAATCACCGTGCGGGTCTTCGGATTGACGAGCACACGTTTTTTGTTGACGACTACATAACCGTAATCAGGTTGATCGGGAATCTTGTGGATCTCGACCGTGTCAGGAAATGCCGTACCGACTGCGACGTCACCTTCGAAGGTGACGGATGGCGTTTCCTGTTTTTCGACATAGGTCCTGACCTCGCCAGGAACGACGACCGTCGTCGTCTGCGCGACCGCCGCGCCTCCGAGTGACAGAAACAGCGCTGCCGCAAAGATGACCAGTGTTTTCATGTTATTATCCTCCCAGGATTTTCAGTGTCCCGGTAAACGCTACTAATAAGATATGGTTCCTCCGCTACACGGAATGCCTGTGGCCCAGCTCAAAAGCGCGTCATTCCGAGGGTAGGCGATAGGATGGCGGCAGCGGATGGGCGCGAATGCGGGCGCGGCTGACCTTGCCCCCAAGTTTTATCCAGTTTTGAGTTCGCTCCAGCGGTTTTTGGTTGCTGTTGTTGGTTCGGTAGCGGCGGGTT
>NZ_PQIG01000137.1 GCF_012349115.1 Rhizobium ruizarguesonis | reverse complement strand
CGTAAACGGGGCGAAGGGGATATGCCGCGACCTCTCCGTTCCCCGCCCACCTCTCGCAGGGCACGTCCCCTCGCCCCGTTTTACGGGGAGAGGGTTAGGGTGAGGGGCGGATATTTTCTCGGCATTTCGAACAAATCAGCTCTCAAAGTGATTATGTAAAAAAGCCGCGTCGCCACACAGCGCAAAGCGATGGGAACGCTCACATCCCTTTAAAAAAAGAATAATTCGACGGCAGGGCTTCACTCCCTATTATGTGGAGCCCTATCTAGGGGAGTAAGTGTACTCCTGAACGCATGCCCATTGGAGCCATACCATGACCACCGATCTCCTGACGCTTTTCGATGCCGATGAAGCGACGATGCGCAAACACGTCGCCGAGGCCCTGTCCGGCGCCGATGACGGCGAACTGTTCATCGAGCATGCGCAGGCGGAAGCGCTGACCTTCGACAATGGCCGGCTCAAGGGCGGCAGCTTCAACACCGAACAGGGTTTCGGCCTGCGCGCCGTTGCCGGCGAAGCGGTCGGCTATGCCCATGCCGGCGATCTCTCGGTGGCGGCGCTGAAGCGGGCGGCCGATGCCGTCGGCGCGGTGACACGCGGCTATTCCGGTTCCTATGCGGCAGCCCCCCAGGGCACCAACAAGAAATTCTACAGCGACGAGAACCCGATCGGCCAGCCGAGCTTCGAGGAGAAGGTCAAGGTCCTGCAGGACATCGACGCCTATCTCAGGGGCAAGAACGACAAGGTGCGGCAGGTGACGGCCTCGGTCGCCGCAAGCTGGCAGGTCGTCGACATCCTGCGTGCCGACGGGCATCGTGTGCGCGACATCAGGCCGATGACGCGCATCAACATTTCGGTGATGGTCGGCGAAGGCGATCGGCAGGAGAGCGGCTCCTATGGCCACGGCGGGCGCATCGGCTTCGGCGACTTCATCGCCGAGGGCAGCTGGCAATACGGCGCCGACGAGGCGCTGCGCCAGGCGCTCGTCAATCTCGAGGCGATCGATGCACCGGCGGGCACGATGGACGTGGTGCTCGGTTCGGGCTGGCCGGGCGTGATGCTGCACGAGGCGGTCGGTCACGGGCTGGAAGGTGATTTCAACCGCAAGAAAACCTCGGCATTCGCCGGCCTTCTCGGCCAGATGGTCGCCGCTCCCGGTGTCACCGTCGTCGACGACGGCACGATCGACAATCGCCGCGGCTCGATCACCATCGATGACGAGGGTACGCCGTCTGCCTACAACGTGCTGATCGAAAACGGCAAGCTCGTCGGTTATATGCAGGATCGGCAGAATGCCCGGCTGATGGGCATGGCGCCGACCGGCAACGGCCGCCGCCAGGGTTATGCCCATGTGCCGATGCCGCGCATGACCAACACTTATATGCTCGGCGGCGACAAGACGCCCGAGGAGATCATCGCCTCGGTGAAGAAGGGCATCTACGCCGTCTCCTTCGGCGGCGGCCAGGTGGATATCACCTCCGGCAAGTTCGTCTTCGGCTGCACCGAGGCCTATCTGATCGAGAACGGCAAGGTCGGCGCGCCGATCAAGGGCGCGATGCTGATCGGCAACGGTCCGGATGCGATGAAGCGGGTGTCGATGATCGGCAACGACATGAAGCTCGATACCGGCATCGGCAACTGCGGCAAGGCCGGCCAATGGGTTCCCGTCGGCGTCGGCCAGCCGCATCTGCGCATGGATCAGGTGACGGTCGGCGGCACCCAGACCTGAGGCAAAAGGATTCTGTGATGGCGGACATCGAAATCAGGACCTTCACAGCCGATGACGCCGATGCCGTGCTTTCGGTGATCCTGCCGATCCAGCGCGAGGAATTCGGCATCGACATCACCGCGGATGCGCAGCCGGATCTCCGGGTCATCCCGGATTTCTATCAGTCCGGCAAGGGGCAGTTCTGGGTTGCCGTCAAGGATGGCGCCATCGTCGGCACGGTCGGGCTCAAGGATATCGGCAACAACCAGGCGGCGCTGCGCAAGATGTTCGTCACAGCTGCGGTTCGCGGCCACGAGCATGGCGTCGCTGCGCGGCTCCTCGATCGCCTCTTTGCCCACGCCAGGGATGCCGGCATCACCGATATCTTCCTCGGCACGACCGACAAATTCGTCGCCGCGCATCGCTTCTACGAGAAGAACGGCTTTACCGAGATTGCCAAGAGCGCCCTGCCCCGCTCCTTCCCGCTGATGGCGGTGGACAGCAAATTCTACCGCCATAAGGTCGGCTGACTTAACCTTTGGGAAGATCGTGATGCGGCTGAACACGAACAGCCTCGCCTAAAGCGACTATGCCATCGTCCGAAAACCGCCGCACGTTTTGGCCGCCCTGCATCAGTTCTTCGACGTTTGCGCCGGCTGAAACAGCCACTTCCGTTCGATCGCGGCGGCAAGGTCGATATCGTTGCGTCGGGCGAAGAGCAGGAGGTGGCCGAGAACGTCGGCGGTCTCGTCGGCAAGGTCTTGCTGCATATCTTCCGGTGAACGCCCCTTTGCACGGCCGCGCCCGGTCAGCCGGTTCCAGGCCTGTGTCAGCTCGCCCATTTCCTCCTGCAGTTTCAGAAGGAACCAATCGGCATCACGCTCAATGCCGTTGGCGGCGACATGGGTGGAGGAAGAAATTTCGAACTGATCGGCGAGACGGCGCAGCATGGACGTTCTCCTTTTGTTTTTGGAGGAGACGCTGATTCCCAACAATTGTCCAGAACGGGATTGTCCAGAGTGCCGGGCGGCGATCAGCCGCGATCCGGCAGCAGCACGCAGTCATAGGAGCGCTGCTTCAACGCATCGCAAGCCGAGACGGCGGCATCCTTGCTGGCGAATCCGACGAAGCGAGCGCGATAGATCTTGTTGGCCCCCTGCCCGACCGCCTCGGTATAGGGCGAAGCGGAAACGAGTGGCGCCCCGGCTTCCGACTTCGCCTGGGCCAGAAGCGCGCGCGCCGCGTCGGCGCTGGGAGCGGCCGAGATCTGGATCTGCCAGTCGCCATTGGTCCTCTCTGCTGATGTCTTCGGTGTCTTGCCGGCGTTCAGGATCTCATCCATCGCGACCGGACGATCCAGCGGCACGACGGCGTCGTCGGCATAGGCCAGGCTCTTGGCTGCGAGATCGTCGGCCGGGCGCGGTGCGTTGAGCGGCACCGGAACATCGGACGCGTCAGCGGCGGACGCGACTTCGACAGCTTCCTTGGCGCCGACGCTCGCCACCAGCTTTGCGCCGCCGGAAGACGAAGCACGGCCGAGATAACGGTCGAGCAAACCAGCCATCTTGTCGTCGCGGCTGCGGGCGGTGCGGCCGCCGAGCACGACGCCGACCACGCGGCGGTTGCCGTCCCGTACGGCGCTAACGAGGTTGAAGCCGGAGGCGTTGGTATAACCGGTCTTGATGCCGTCCATGCCCTGGTAGCGGTACATGAGATTGTTGTGACCGCGCACGGTCCGGCCGCGGAAATTGAAACTTGCCGTCGAAAACAGCCGATATTCGTTCGGATAATTCTTCATCAAGGCGACGGCGAGCGTCGACATGTCACGCGCCGTGGTGACCTGGCGGCCGTCCGGCAGGCCGGAAGCATTGACGAAGACGGTGCGGCTCATGCCAAGCTGGCGGGCCCTGGCCGTCATCATCCGGGCAAAACCGCTTTCCGAGCCGGCGAGCTTCTCGCCCATGGCGGAGGCGGCATCATTGGCGGATTTGACGATCATACCATAGACCGCCTCGCGCACGGTGATCGTGCCACCCGCCTTGACGCCAAGCTTGGTCGGCGGCCGTGCGGCGGCGTATTTCGAAATCCTGATCGGGGTGTCCCAGGCGATCTTGCCGCGCTTCAATGCCTCGAAGGTGAGATAGAGCGTCATCATCTTCGTCAGCGAGGCCGGATGGTTCAGCGTATCGGCGTTTTCGGCGGCGAGAACTTTGCCGGTCCGGGCATCGAGGATCAGCGAAGCATTTCCGGCAAGGGCCGCAAGAGGCGCCGAAACGGCAAGCGTCACGGTCAACACAGCCGCCAAAAGCTTTCTCATGCACTTTCCCCTCATACCCTGGCCCCTCATACGCTGGCCCCTCATACGCTGGCCCCTGATGCGCAGCCCTCGATGCAGGCTTTCGGTCAGACCGGCATTTGTGCCGTAATGTGACAGAAGCCGTAAGTTTGGCGCGACTTTGAGGCAACGCCTATCATTTTTCTAGTCTTTTCATCACCTTGGTTAACAGGAAATCAAAGACCTGTTCCGAACAGGGATTCAGCAAGGCTTAAGTCGCACTTGCTAGTTTCCGGCAAAGGCAAGGAACGGGCGCCGCATGACGGGACAATTCAAGCGACTGGCAAAACGCGCAGCGATCGGCGCCGGGCTCGAGCTTTCCTGGCTGCTTGGCTCGGCCGGGCTGATGCGCGAAGCGCGCGGGCGCGGTGTCGTCTTCACGCTGCATCATGTCCGCCCGGACGTGCCAGAGGCCTTCGAACCGAATGCGCATCTCGAAATCACCCCGCGTTTTCTCGATGCGGCGCTGCAGCGGCTGAGGCGGCAAGGCTATCGTTTCGTGCCGCTCGGCGAGGTGCCGGCGCTGCTGGCAGAGCCCGAGGGCGCACAGCCGTTTGCGGCCTTCACGCTCGACGACGGATACAGCAACAATCTGGAACATGCGCTGCCGGTGTTCGAGCGGCATCAGGCGCCGTTCACGGTATTCGCAGCCAAGGGTTTTGCCGAGGGCTCTCACAGCATCTGGTGGGAGACGCTGGCGATCCTCTTGCGCCAGGCGCCAGAAATCCGCTTCGATTTCGGCCGCGGCATGGAGCGCCTGGTGCTCGACAGCCCGCAGCGGCAATGGCATGCCTTCGACCGCTTTGCCGCCTATATCCACCGCTTCGACGAGGCGCGCGCCGTCGCCGCCATCGATCTGCTGGCGCGGGAAAATGGCATCGAGCCGACGGATATCGTCCGCGAACTGGTGATGGGGCCTGGTGAATTGCAATGGCTCGCCAGCCATCCGCTCGCAGCGCTTGGCGCCCATACGATCAGCCATCGCGCGCTCGCCCGCCTGCCGGAAGCCGAAGCGCGAATCGAGATGCAGGCCTCGGCGGATTACCTCGAGGCGGTGACCGGCATCCGTCCTGAGACGATCGCCTATCCCTACGGCACGCCGGAGGCTGCGACCGCCCGCGAGGCGCGCATCGCACGCAATCTCGGCTTTACCCTCGCGGTCACCACGCAACCCGGGCTGCCGGCAGCGAAGCTCACCGGCTATCTCCCGCGCATTTCGCTCAACGGCTTCTACCAGAAGCGACGCTACGTCTCGGCACTGGCCTCAGGCATACCGCTGAAGCTGATGGGCCGGTAAAGCCCGTTACGGATACATCCGCACCTTGTCCCATTCACCTTCCGGTGATGGCCGGCGGAATTCGACCCGGTCGTGCAGGCGGAATTTCTGATCTTTCCAGAATTCGATCGAGGTCGGCCGGATGCGGAAGCCCGACCAATGGGCGGGGCGCGGAATCTCGCCGATGGCATAACGCGCGGTATATTCAGCCACGGCCTTTTCCAGCGCGAAACGGCTTTCGAGCGGACGGGATTGTTTAGAGGCCCAAGCGCCGATGCGGCTGCCGCGCGCCCGCGTCTTGAAATAGTCGTCCGCTTCGGCATCGGTGACGATCTCGACGGGGCCGCGCAGCCGCACTTGGCGGCGCAGGCTTTTCCAGTGAAAGCACATGGCAGCCTTTTTCTGGCCAAGAATTTCGCGGCCTTTCTGGCTCTCGAAATTGGTGTAGAAGACGAAACCGTCGTCGTCGAATCCCTTCAGGAGAACCATGCGGACATTCGGAAGACCATCCTCATCGACCGTCGCCAGCGCCACCGCATTGGGGTCGTTGGGCTCGGAGGCCTCCGCTTCTTTCAGCCATTCGGCAAAGAGCTTGAAGGGCTCGCCACTTTCGGTAAAGTCACCGCTTGTTAACTCGTTTGCCGACATATTGGTTCAAATGCCCCGGATTATTCAAAACTCGCCCAGCTTTTGATAACTGGACAGGATGCAGGGTGGAAGTCATAACAAAGTCATCTCGCCATTCAAGGGGCCTGCGGCGACGCAGCCGCGCGTTCTTCGTCATCGGCACCGCGATGTTGTCGCTTTCCGGCTGCGTCGGCGGCGGCATGGATTTTTTGAGTGACGCCAAGGTCGACCGGTCGGTGGCAACCGGCACCGTGCCGCAAACGCCGCCGAGCACCGACACGCTTTCCGACGAGATGACCGTGCGCAATGCCGTGACGTCGGCCGACGTGCAAAGGCTCGAGGGCCAGCCGCTTCCCTGGGCAAATGCATCGACGGGCAGCGCCGGTGTCATCGATACGATCGTCGAGAATAACGAGTCCGGCCAGGTCTGCCGCCAGTTCCGCACGACCCGCCATTCCTATGTCGGCATCGCCAAATTCTACGGCAAAACCTGCCTCGTCGGCGGCGGCAACTGGCAGCTTCTGAGCTTCCAGCCGGAAAGTTGATCCGGCGGGAGAACTGAGCCTCCTAGGTCGTGTGGTCGAATGCTGCTTCTCCAAACTCAAGCAGTTCAAAAGAGTCGCAACGCGCTTCGAGAAAACGGCGAGAAACGACCTCACCGTCGTCACCATCGTAGCAACCGTCCTATGGATCAGATAACAGCCCAGGCCACCTAGAGCGCCGCGCGTCTTCTAAGACGCGCCAAGGACGCTCTATCACTTTGAATCCGCGCATAATCCTTTCCGAAAATCGATTCCGATTTTCGGGGTTATGCGCTAGAGAGAAATAGCTTGGCCCACACCCAGGCGCTTGGCCTCGCGGTAAGCGAGGTCGGCTGCCACCATATCTTCCATGGCGACGCCCATGGCCTTGTAGATTGTGATCTGCTGATCTGACGTCCGACCTGGTCGCTGCCCCAGCAACATCGCGCCAAGATCGGTGCCTGCCTCGGGATCAATATTTGCAAGTTCGCAGCAGCCCACCGGTGTTGGCGCGAACGAATCCCGCGTCTCAACAAAGAGGGTGCCGCGAGCCATCAAATCGATCGGAAGTTCGCCGCCGGGGGGCGCGACACCAACCGAGGACACGTGCGTTCCTGGTTGAACCCATTCTGCCGATATTGCGGGGACATAGGAGTGCGTCGCGAGGCACACAACATCTGAAGACCGTATCGCCGCCTCGAGGTCCTCGACGGCAGTGATGCCTGAATGACGTGAAGCCAGCGCCTGCGCATCAGCAAAATCTTTAGAGAACACTCGAATTTCCTGGAAATCGCGAACGAGCGGCAACAGGTGAAGGTGCTGGCTGGCTTGAACGCCCGCGCCCACGACGGTCGCGACCTTGGCATTGCACCTGGCGAGTTCTCGCACTGAGAGGACGGCAACCGGACGTGCGTACGGCCGTGATGTAGGTGCCATCCATAATGCAAACAGGCATTCCTGTTTCTGGATCGAAGAGATGTATTGTTGCGAGGTGACTGGGCATGCCCCGGGCGATATTGCCTTCGAACACGTTGACCAGTTTTACGGTCAAATGCATTCCCTTCATCCAGGCCGGCATCGCCAACGAATAGCCTGCATTCGGAATATCGAGTTGTGGCCGCGCTGGATTGACGACACGACCGTCGGAGAGCGCTTTGAACCCGTCCGCTAGCGCGTCGAGCAGCTTGCGCAGGTCGATGCATGTTTTGACCTCCGCTTCGCTCAGCGAGAGAATCTTGATCTCACCTTTGGTGTGAGTGCTTAAGGCAGGTTGGGTTCTGTGCATGATGTTGCTTGCCTTCGTCTGGTTGGGGTTTAGTTCTTTTCCAACCGTATTCCGGCAAACGGCGCGACGAAATATAGTAATTTCGACTTCTTTGCGTGATTATCGCGCATTCCAACCCAGGAAAGTGTGAATCAGAAATGAGTGACTTGGACCGTGTCGATCGGATGCTGCTCGGGCTATTGCAAGAAGATGGTCGCCGGACTGTTCTTGACCTCGCCGAACGCGTTGGATTGTCACCCACGGGCGCATCCCAGCGCATCAAGCGGCTTTTCAGTGAAGGCTTTATCCGCGCTGTGCGGGCTGTGCTCGAGCCTTCAAAGATCGGACGTGGCACGCTCGTCTTTATCGAGGTAAGGCTCGATCACACCGCGCCGCACGTCTTCGACCGCTTTGCAGAGGCTGTTGCGAAGGCACCCGAAATCATCGAATGTCATATGGTGATTGGTGGCTTCGACTACCTGGTCAAAGCACGAATAGCTGATATGGCGACGTTTCAGGAATTCCTGCAGCGGGTCATTCTGCCACTTCCTGGCGTCAGGGAAACCCACAGTTACGCATCAATCGGTGATGTGAAGCCTGACGCATTGTTGCCGCTTTGACACCTCCGATTTTCCGGACCGGTTGAGACTGGAAATTCCAGTCTAGACGGAGTTTTCGGCATGAAAGTCGAAGTTCACGGAGGTGCAGATCGCTTTCATTGCGGCAAACCGGGGAGCAAACGCCGGTTCCCGTGGTCTGTCGGTAGTCGCGCGTCGCCGCCATCGCCTTATCGATCAGACAAGTGTCCACGCCACCTAAGGCTAAATTCAAACCATTACCGCGTCCCTTTGCGCGTTCGAAATGACGCATAGCGCCGTCGCCAACAGGTTAACGCGCGACCGCTTTCTGCCGAGTGCTTAGCAAAGAGCTAACCATTCGCCGCGAAACACCCCACATGTCTGCCCAGAAATAACAAGTGATTAGCAACTCCGCCGCAGGATCGGCGTTGAGAGTGGCTGTTCCTGCCTTTGTAGCGGGTGGCGCCACACAGGTTTTATTGGACGGGGATGCCGGGCAAGGACGAGGCTTGCCGCATCGCAACACCGGCGGTTTTAACATGCGCGATCCTTACAAAATTCTGGGCGTCAAGCGCGACGCGGCAGTAGACGAGATCAAGGCGGCTTGGCGCAACATGGCCAAATCAGCCCATCCCGACCACAATCAGGACGATCCGACAGCGACGGCCCGGTTCGCCGAGATCGGCCGCGCCTATGAAACGCTGAAGGACCCGCGCAAACGTAGCCTGTTCGACAATGCCCTGCGGATGGCCGAAGCCAAGAAGCACGAACAGACGATCATGCAGCAGCGCCAGGCCGCCCGCGAGGCAGCCGTGCGCGCCAAGGCGGCGCAGGCCAATGCCGAGCGCGTGATGGAAGAGCTGGCGCGCGCCGCCCAGAAGGCTGCCGCTGACGGCTCCAGGCAACAGGCAGGTTCCGCTGAGGCGGCCGACGAGATGGTGGATCGCATTTTCGGCGCCCAGGCCCGCGCGGCTGCCGGCGGCCAGGCGCAGGGTCGCGCCCAGCAGACGCAATATCAGCAGGCCCAAAATCAGCAGACACAAAACGCCCAGGGCGACGCCGGCAAGCGCATGGATGGCGATCCCGCGGAGGCAGACACCAAGGGCGACGAGGAACCAGGCGAAGCCGCAGCCAATGCCGCCGCCAACCTGTCGCTGCCGCTCAGCATCCTGACAAACCTGGTGCGCCGTTTCACCGGCGCCAAGGATACCGGCCTCGAAAAGGCACCGGATGAGGTGACGACGGCGACGGTCACGATCGACGACGTGTTGAAGAGCAGCTGGATCACCGCGTCATTGCCGGAGGGCCGCGAAATCGGCTTCGCATTGCCGGCAGGCACGACCGACGGTCACGAGATCAGGCTCAAGGGACAGGGCTTCAAACTGCCGGGCATGCAGCGCGGCGACGCCGTCATCAACATTCGCATCGCACCCGATCCGCGCTTCACGGTCGATGGTTTCGATCTGCACGCCGTGCTGCCGCTCAGCATCGAAAATGCCGTGCTCGGCACCGAGGCGCGCATCGAAGGGCCGAGCGGCCCGCTGAACGTGACGATCCCGGCATGGTCCGGCTCGGACAAGACGATCCGGGTTCCCGGCCAGGGATTGCCGCGCGATGAGGGTGGCAGAGGCGATCTGGTTGTCGAATTGCGCATTATCTTGTGGGAAAAACCCGACGACAAAATCACCGATCTCATGCGGAGCATGCGCGAAGGCCTGTTCCTATGAAATTTTTATGACATTCGCACCCTTTATTACGATCCCTAACAGTTGATGATCCCGGCCAAGCTTGAACCGATTAACGGCCTATGCCATAGGCAGGATCGATCAGAATCCTAGGGAGCGAAATATGGCTCAAGCATCCGGCCTCATGGCAGGCAAACGCGGCGTCATCATGGGTGTCGCCAACAATCGTTCGATTGCGTGGGGTATTGCCAAGGCCATTCATGCGCAGGGTGGAGAAGTCGCGTTCACCTATCAGGGCGATGCGCTGAAGAAGCGTGTCGAGCCGCTCGCCGCCGAAATCGGCGCGACGCTCGTCGGCCACTGTGACGTCGCCGATGAAGCCACCATCGATGAGGTTTTCGAGAACGTCGAAAAGCTGTGGGGCAAGATCGATTTCCTCGTGCATGCGATCGGCTTTTCCGACAAGGACGAGCTGACAGGCCGCTACGTCGACACCTCGGCCGACAATTTCGCCAAGACGATGCAGATCTCCGTCTATTCCTTCACTTCGGTCGCACGCCGCGCCGAGAAGCTGATGACGGATGGCGGCGCCATGCTGACGCTGACCTATTACGGCGCCGAAAAGGTGATGCCGAACTATAACGTCATGGGCGTCGCCAAGGCCGCGCTCGAAGCCAGCGTCAAGTATCTCGCCGTCGACCTCGGCCCGCAGAACATCCGCGTCAACGCCGTCTCGGCCGGACCGATCAAGACGCTTGCCGCCTCCGGCATCGGCGATTTCCGCTATATTCTGAAGTGGAACGAATATAACGCGCCGTTGCGCCGCACCGTCACCATCGAGGAAGTCGGCGATGTCGGCCTCTATCTCCTGTCGGATCTCTCGCGCTCCGTCACCGGCGAAGTGCACCATGCCGACAGCGGCTATCATGTCATCGGCATGAAGGCGGTCGACGCGCCCGACATTTCCGTCATCAAGGACTGATTTCTCCATATGGATGCGAGACCGTGCTTATCTACGTGATCAGACACGGCCAGACCGCCTGGAATGCCGAGCGCCGCCTGCAGGGTCAGAAGGATATCCCGATGAATGCCACGGGCCTGGAACAGGCCCGGCAGAACGGCATCGCGCTTGCCGGCATTCTCGGCGACACGATCGACCAGTTCGATTTCGTCGCAAGCCCGCTCCAGCGCACGCGCGCGACGATGGAAATCATGCGCACCGCCATGGGCCTACCGCCGCTGGCCTATCGCACCGATCCGAGGCTGGTGGAAATTTCCTTCGGCGACTGGGAGGGCTCGACGCTCAAGGAGCTGAAGGCGACGCAGCGCGAGCGGGTGGCGGAACGCAACGCCTCGAAATGGGATTTCATCCCGCCCGGCGATGACGCGGAAAGCTATGAAATCCTCTCCTGGCGCACCGGCTCATGGCTGAACTCCGTCGATCGGCCGACGGTCTGCGTGACGCATGGCGGCGTCATCCGCACGCTGTTCCAGACGATCGCCGACCTGCCGAAAAGCACGGCTGCCGAAGGCGCGATCCCGCAGGACCGGATCATCCGGATCGAAACTACTGAGCGGACGATCGCCTGGCTGTAGGCATTGCAGGGCGTTCAGTAAGGTCGGATTGGGAGAGGAGCGGGTTGTCGGCCAGGAGATTGCCGAGACCTGCCCCTCATCCGGCTGCCGCCACCTTTGCCTGGGTCGAGCCACGGGTCTCGACCCGTCCTTCAGACCCCCGCTCGCGGGGCGAAGGGACCATGCCGCGACCTCTCCGTCCCCACTCGCTCTCGTAGGGCACGTCCCCTCGCCCCGCGAGCGGGGAGAGGGTTAGGGTCATATGCGCTAGGTTTAGCCCTGGACATAAGGAATCTGGTTGTGATTCAAGCTT
>NZ_PQIG01000136.1 GCF_012349115.1 Rhizobium ruizarguesonis | reverse complement strand
GCGCCGCGCGTCCGATAGGACGCGCTAGGACGCTCTATCACTTTGAATCGGCGCATAATCCTTTCCAAAAATCGATTCCAATTTTCGGGGTTCTGCGCTGCATTTCAGCCATGCCGAAAAATCTTCGCGATTAACCAAAGAAATTTCGCCTATGCGCTGGACAAGCCTGCCGATCCTGTTTATACGCCCCGTCACACCGCGCAGCCAAGCGCGAACGGGTGATTAGCTCAGTTGGTAGAGCAGCTGACTCTTAATCAGCGGGTCGTAGGTTCGAGCCCTACATCACCCACCAAATCTCTTGAAAAGATTGATGTATTTGAACTCAGGCCGGATTTTCCGGCCTGCTGGAAGCAGGCGGCATTGCTAGCCTTGCCCAAAGGACTGGTCGCAGTGATCTGCGCGCGCTAGTTTCCCTCACACACACTGGGAGGGTCCCATGAGAAGCGTCATTCTAGTCGTTGCCTTGTCTCTGCCGCTACCGGCCTTTGGCGCAGGCGTCGTGAACGTCAAAGCGAGCGAGCATAGCTGCAGCGAGCTTACGCAGATCATTCGCCAGAACAAAAAGGTCTTTGTTCGCGTCGGTTTCGGCGGCCGCAGTTTCCGTTATCCACCTGCCCAGTGCAGTATGGGTGATAAGCACACCACGACTAGTTTGCGCGATGCGGGGGGAAAGCAGTGCATCCTTGATTATTCCTGCGTCTTCGACCCCGCGTCGCCCTATAACTTTCCCTAGAACAGGATGTCGTCCGAAAACCGCTCACACTTTTCGGCATCATGCTCTGGACGCTTCCGTTGAGAGAGGGAGCGAGCGGGAAGTGCGGGCAGCGGTCAACTTCAGGCGGCGCCAACCGAGGTTGCCTCAATCGCTGCCGCTCAGTTTCATCCCTGCGAGCCAGAGAGCTGCGACGATGAAAAACGACAGTGCCGCCATCATTGCTATAGGCGGTGCGTATTCCTGGAAGGAATGCGAGGCGTTTAGTCTGAGGACGTAAATAATCACAACCGCAAGTTTGATCGAGATCAGGAGGGCCAAGGTCGCGTTTTTGGCGTAACGCCTGATTTTCGGCCAATCGAAGCTTCTGACGGGTGACGCATCGACCTTCTGTGTCGGAACGGTTCTTGTCCGCTCCGGCTCCGGCAATGCAAGGTGTCTGCGCCCAAACGTCGGTTTCATGGCCGGCAGCGTAGACCAAATATCTTAATGGATCGGGACGTTGCGATGCCCTCGCCGAAGCAGTAGCGAAGGAGTGCCTCGCCCATCTGGACTTCGCTGCCTTCGAAGAGCCCGTGCGAAGCTGATTTCTGAAGGGTGCCCGGAGAGTGCGGCTGTGCTCAGGCGTACAGTTCGGAGGGTTTCTGGACTGGCAGCATGGAGTGCGATGCCCTAACTTCGCTCTCTCACATTCAGGAGTTTCCATGAAAAGCGTTGTTCTGGCCGTCGCACTATTGTTTCCGTCCGTCGCTCTGGCCGTCGAGGCGGTGGAGGTCAATGCCAGGGATCACAGTTGCGAAGAGCTTGCGCAGATCATCCGCAAGGACAAGGCGGTTTTTGTGCGGATGGGCTTTGGCGGCCGCAGCTTCCGTTATCCGCCGGCCAGGTGTAATCTCGGCGACAAGTACGACACCGCAAGGGTGAGGGATGGCAATGGCAAGCTTTGCCTGCTCGACTACGAGTGCGTGTACGATCCGCAGTCCTTCTATAACAGGATTCCCAAATAATATCGGATCCAGGCGTTGCCAGGACGAAGCGATGACCTTGAATTTCTTCGATCATGCCGCCAGCTTGAATGCCTGTTCGGGATAGATGACGAGGTCAAGAAAAAAGGCCGGGCGAAACTCGCACCGACCTTCCTCGATCAGTCTCGATAACGGCTGCCAGTACCTCCGTGGTCAGCCGTCAGAGACAGATTTAGTATCCCTTAAGTAGGGTTTTCTTAAAAAACTTCAAGAGCTCGCGGCTGGAAGGAAGCCGGCACTGGGCCGGCTTCTTCTGGCCGAGCAGCGATTATTGCTGTGCCGGGGCAGCCGGCGGAGTGGCCGGTGCTGGTGCCGGTGCCGGCGTAGCGCTGTTGTCGGTCGGAGCGATCGGCTTGGCCGGCGCCGGCTCGGATTGGGTCGTGGAAGCTGTCGTGTCCGGGGATGTGCCGGGGGTGCTCCACTGCGAATAGGCGAATGCAGCGACAGCGATCACGGCCAATGCAGCGGCCCAGACAACCCACGTATTATTGCTGCGCGCGCTCGGCGTGGTGCGCAGATCCAGATTTGGGTTCAGCGGGCGGTTCGGGTCGTTGGCATTATTGGGGTCGTACGTCATGGTACTTTCTCCTCTTTCGGTGAGAGAAGAATGCCGAAGTGGGCATTTTGTTCCGTTCTGGGCCGAAGCGCTTGTGCTGATTGGGTTTTCCTACTCTTCATTCCAGCTCGTTACTGGCGCTCCGTGCATTCGTGGCTTTGCCGCTCACCTCTTATCTGCCTGCCGGCTCGCCTGGAGGCGACCGGCAGAGACCCGGTGGAAGAGCTGCCGGCTGATCGGGTGCCGTGGTGGATGGCAGGCCGCTGCCGCGGACGGCAAGCCGCCATGGCGTAATGCGCTTGACACGACGGGGTCTGTTTGCGCATGGTTTGGCCATGGGGTCGCGATCACCCCACGAGGCGTCATGCTGAAGAATCGCGTCCAGTAAAACCGATCAACGGAGGGACGCGTCATGCCGTCATTTCTAGAAATCTCACCTGAAAAGCTCAGCCGCCTCATCGGGACACCTGGGGCTCCCGTCATTATCGACGTGCGCACGGAGGAGGACTTCGCGCTCGATCCACGCCTGGTGCCGGGCTCGATCCGGCGCGCCCATGCCGATGTCGCGTCCTGGGTTGGCGGCGTCGATGCCGAAGCCGTCGTCGTGGTATGCCAGAGAGGCGGCAAGCTCAGTCATGGTGTTGCCGCCTATCTCCGCCATGCCGGGATCGACGCGGAAAGCCTCGAAGGTGGCTTCGAGGCGTGGATCGCGGGCGGACCGGCCGTGCCCGATGCAAAGCTGCCGCAACGCGACGCTGAAGAGCGCACCGTCTGGGTGACGCGCGCGCGGCCGAAGATCGATCGTATCGCCTGTCCCTGGCTGATCCGGCGCTTCGTCGATCCGAACGCCGTGTTCCTGTTCGTGCCAACGCCCGAGGTTTTGGCCGTCGGCGAGCGTTTCGGGGCGACGCCCTTCGATATCGAGGATGTGTTCTGGAGCCATCGCGACGAGCTCTGTACCTTCGACGTGATGATCGAGGAGTTCGGGCTGGCTTCGGAACCGC
Source organism: Rhizobium ruizarguesonis (assembly GCF_012349115.1). Taxonomy (GTDB): domain Bacteria; phylum Pseudomonadota; class Alphaproteobacteria; order Rhizobiales; family Rhizobiaceae; genus Rhizobium; species Rhizobium ruizarguesonis. Next base: position 9,575 of record NZ_PQIG01000136.1, on the reverse strand, counting down.
TTCTGCGCCTGGCGCGGATCGTCAGGGCGGCGGATACCGCAAGGCTCGACCTCGCGCCTGAGGCGGCGGGCCTGCTTGCGGCATCGCTCGGCCTCTCCAGGATGTATTCCGACGATCTGGAGCAACTCGAGGCCGGGATGCTTCTCTACGACGCCTTCTTCCGCTGGTGCCGCGATGCGACCGAGGAAACCCACAATTGGCCGGCGCCGAAGAAGAGGGCATGAGATGGTCGAGATGACGGATAATGCGCCCGGCGGCAAAACGGCGGAGGAGGACGCGGGAGAGGAGCATCATCACGGCGTCTCGTTTGGCGAGGCCTTCAAGGTGTGGCTGCGCGTCGCCGCCCTGAGTTTCGGCGGCCCCGCCGGCCAGATTGCCGTGATGCACCGGATCATCGTCGACGAGAAGCGATGGATCGGTGAGCACCGTTTTCTGCATGCGCTGAACTATTGCATGCTGCTCCCCGGACCCGAGGCGCAGCAACTCGCCATCTATATCGGCTGGCTGATGCACCGTACAGTGGGCGGTCTCGTCGCCGGCCTGCTGTTCGTGTTGCCGGGCTTCCTATCGATCCTCTGTCTCAGCTATATCTACGCCGCCTATGGCAACGTCGGCATCGTCGCGGGTCTGTTCTTCGGGCTGAAGGCAGCGGTGCTCGCCGTCGTCGTGCAGGCCGTCATCCGCATTGGCGGCCGCGCGCTCAAGAATCGCCTCATGGTCGGTATCGCGGCCGCGGCCTTCGTCGCCATCTTCTTTCTCCATGTCCCGTTCCCGCTGATCGTGCTTACCGCCGGCATTGCGGGCTTCCTCGGCGGCAGGTTCGGGCTTGCCGCCTTCCGGACGGGCGGCGGCCACAAGGCCGGAAACGGCGCGACACTGTCGGACGCCGAGTCGGCGCTCGGCGAGGGCATACCGACGCATGCGCGCCCGAATCTTGCGTGGTCGCTGCGAATCTCGGCCGTGCTGCTTGCTCTCTGGCTCGCTCCGCTCGCGGCACTTTACACAACCTTCGGTGCTGACAACGTCTTTACCGAGATCGGCCTGTTCTTCAGCAAGATGGCGGTCGTCACCTTCGGCGGGGCCTATGCCGTGCTTGCCTATGTCGCGCAGGAGGCCGTGCAGCATTTCGGCTGGCTGAAACCCGGCGAGATGCTGGATGGTCTCGGCATGGCCGAGACGACGCCGGGGCCATTGATCATGGTCGTCCAGTTCGTCGGCTTCATGGGCGCCTACCGCGATCCGGGAGCGCTGAACCCGATGCTTGCTGCAACCCTTGCGGCGATCCTGACGAGTTGGGTCACCTTCGTGCCCTGTTTCCTCTGGATCTTCCTCGGTGCGCCGTTCATCGAAAAACTGCGCGGCAACATCGCGCTTGCCGGCGCGATGTCGGCCATAACAGCGGCGGTGGTCGGGGTCATCCTCAACCTCGCTATCTGGTTTGCCTTGCACACGCTGTTTGCCGAGGTTGCGACCGTCCACCTTGGCGGCTTGCGGCTCGATATCCCCGTGCTGCAATCGGCCGTGCCGGCGGCAATGGCGCTGTCTGCCGCCGCGGCGATAGCGATCTTCCGCTTCAAGGCTTCCGTGATCGCGACGCTGCTAGCCTGCGCGGCCGCAGGGATGCTCTGGACGCTGGTGGTCGGCTAGGCTTCCGCCCCGTCCGCTGAAATGCGCGTCGCGAGCATCTTGTCGATACGCATGCCATCCATGTCGAGCACTTCGAAGCGCCAGTTGTCGAAGACGAAGGTTTCACCGGCTTCGGGGATGTGCTGGAGTTGATGCAGCGCAAACCCCGCCAGCGTATGGAAATCAGCATCCGGACGATCGCGCAGGCCCAGCCGTTCGAAGGCGTCGAAGGCCGGCATCATCGCATCGATCAAGAGCGACCCGTCTTCCCTGACGACGATGTCGGGCTCTTCGTTGGATCCTGGCAGGTCGCCGGCGATGGCTTCGAGCAGGTCGGTCTGGGTGACGATGCCTTCGAGGCTGCCATATTCGTCGATGACGATGGCAAGGCGAACGGGTGAGGCCTTGAAGCTGTCGAGCACGCGGACGACCGAGGTGCCCTCATGCAGCACCAGCGGCTGCTTGATCACCTCCATCGGCCGGACCTTGCCGCCGTCGAGAACCTGATCGAGAAGGTCCTTCTTCAAGACCATGCCGATCGGCTCGTCGATCGAGCCGCGGGCGACCAGCAATTGTTCGTGGCTGCATTCGCGGATGGTCTTCAGGATCTCGGCCTCGCTGTCGTCGGCGTCGAACCACTCGATATCGAGACGCGGGGTCATGATGTCGGAGATCGGTCTGTCGCCGATGTTGAACACCCGTTCGACGAGCTGCTGCTGCACCTGGTTGAGAAGGCCGGCCTCCTGGCTCTCGGCAACTAGCAGCTTGAGCTCCTGCGGCGAATGGAACGACGATTCGCCGGTTCCGGCGCGAAGACCCACACCCCGCAGCACGAGGTTGCCCATGCCGTTCAGAACAAAGATCGCCGGCTTAAACAGCACCAGGAACAGACCGAGCGGACGCACAACGGCAAGTGAAGTGGCTTCGCTGCGTTGAAGCGCTAGGCTCTTGGGTGCGAGCTCGCCGAGCACGATATGAAGTGCTGTGATGATGACGAAGGCGATGACGACGGCAACAGTATGCGCGCCCGCCGTCGCCCATTGCCCAGGCAGCCATGATAACAGCGGCTCGATCAGGTGGGCAAGCGCCGGTTCGCCAACCCAGCCGAGGGCGAGCGACGAGATGGTGATGCCGAGCTGGGTGGCTGCAAGGTTGGAGTCGAGATTGTCAACGGCGCGCTGAAGTGCTGAGGCGTTCATGCGGCCTGCCGCAGCGAGTTCGGCGACGCGGCTACGCCTGACCGACACCAGGGCGAATTCGGCGGCAACGAAGAAGCCATTGGCGGCGACGAGAAGAAACACGGCTAGTATCCCGATATAGTCGGAGAGCCCGCCGGCGGAATCGGACATGTTTTCCCTGCCTTCGAATTGATAGGAATCCGAAACTACACGCTCGCACACTGGTGGCAAGGCGTTCCGGCCAGTCTCGCGGCGAGAGATGCCGACGCCAGCTGCCGTGATCGAAATACTGCGTTGGTTTGCGGATGACCGCAAATGCATGGCAACCGCATGACCGGCGTCGCGCCATTCACCGCTTGGGTGCTTCGAAGAGCTCGATCGGGTTTCCGGCCGGATCGTCGAGCAGGATTTGCTTGCCGCCTATGCCCTGCACGATCTCGTTGCGGAAACGCGCACCGGCCTGACGCAGCGCGGCGACGTCTGCTTCCAAGTCCTTGACCTCGATCTGGATGCGATTCCAACCGCCGGGCTCCGGCTTTCTCCCATCTGGCATTGCTTGAGATGCTCCGCCGGGTCCCGTCATGCCGCTGACGAACAGACGAAATCCGTCCTTGGTCAGGATGGCGAAACTCGGCGCGGGACGAAGTGCGACGGAGAAGCCGAGATGTCTCGTGTAGAATTCCACTGCGGCGTCGACGTCGTCGACGATGTAGCGCATGCTGATACCAGGCATGTTTTCCTCCATTGTGGTCTTCGTTGTCTTGATCTGGATGCGTCGCTTCGAAACTCGATTATGCGCCCGTTTCAAGTTTTTTATGCATCTCGTTATGCCAAATCGCTGAGCACCTTTGGGCGAGACTTGATCGAATCGAGAGCATGCCGCCTACCGCCAGCAGCAGGACAACCCTCCACGGCCGCGCCTTCTAGGCGATGAGCAGCAAAGGCCGAAGGGCTTCAGAGGACGAAGCCAGCCGGCCGCGCCAAAACCTCGATCACCGTGTGTAAGCTTAATCTAAAATATAAGCTTCGACCCGTAGCTATTGGATTTCATTACAAAAGTTTAATTTTTATTTCAGTTTCAGTTCATCTTTTCGACCCTAGTTTGCTCTCGTGCCCAACACGAGGAACCCCACATGAAAAAGATTTTTGCAGCTCTTCTTTCCGCCTCCTTCCTTCTGTCCCCGATGGTTGTTTCCCAGGCCAGCGCCGACGATCATCGCCGTCCCCACGTCGTCGTGCAGAAGAAGGTGGTCGTCCGGTCGCACTGGAAAAAGGGATACCGCGTCAATGCCAGCGAACGTCGCCGGTTCTCCGATGTCAACGACTACCGCCGCTACCGGCTGGCGCCTCCGCCCCGCGGTTATCGCTGGGTGCGGGCCGATAACGACTACCTGCTGATCGGCGTTACCAGCGGCATCGTCTCCAGCGTTATTGCCGGTCGCTGACCGGCAGATGAACGAGAAGAGGGCGGCTTCGACCGCCCTTTTCGTTTGCCGCAGGTGAATCTCTCGTCAGGAGGGCTTCCTGAAGGGAACGATGCGCTCGGCGAGGCTTCGGAACAGGCCGCCGGATCGTCGCTGCCGATCGGGCCGTTCGCCTGTTGCCTCGACGGTTTCGGGACGAAGCCCTTCGATCGGCGGTAGCGGCTCGCATTCGGTGCAGACGCAGAGATAACGTTTGATTGTCTTCGCCTTCATGCCGCTTGCCTGTTCCAGTTGGCGAAAGGATCGGGCAGGTCGCGCCAGCGCTCGGGCACGAAGGCATCTGTCCTGATAAGACAGGCGTCGAGTTCCTTCCTGATCCAGGCTTCGTCCATCGGATCGGCACCGATGAAGACGATTTCCTGGCGGCGGTCGCCCCAGACGGGGTCGAGATAGGGGCCGATGGCGCGCATGAAGGCCGGTTCCTCCGGCCATTGTTCGCGCGGCACGGCCGCCCACCAGAGGCCCATCTTGCCGGTGCGCACGATCGCGCCCGCCTGGCTGATCTCGCCGACATGGTGCGGGCGCGTCGCCAGCCAGAAGAAGCCCTTGGCGCGCACGACGCCCGGCCATGCGCTGTCGAGGAAGGCCTGCAGCTTTGCCGGATGGAAGGGCCGCTTCTCGCGATAGACGAAGGAGCGGATGCCGTATTCCTCGGTCTCCGGCACGTGGTCGCGGAAGCCGTGCAGTTCCTTGTACCAGAGCGGATGGGTCTCGGCCCTGTCTATATCGAAGCGGCCGGTGCCGAGCACGTCTTTCAGGGCGACCTTGCCGAAATCCACCTCGATCAGCCGTGCATCCGGGTTGAGGCCGGTAATGATCTTGCGCGCGGCGTCGCGCTCCTCCTTGGCTGCCGTGCCGATCTTGTTCAGCACCACGACATCGGCGAATTCGATCTGCTCGACCAGCAGGTGGACGATGGTTCTGTTGTCGCCGTCGCCTGCCGTTTCACCGCGGTCGGCGAGGAAATCGGCCGAGGCATAATCGGCAAGCAGATTGGCGGCGTCGACGACGGTCACCATCGTATCCAGCCTTGCCACATCCGAGAGGCTTTGCCCGTTCTCATCGCGGAATTCGAAGGTGGTGGCGACGGGCAGGGGCTCGGCGATGCCTGTGGATTCGATCAGGAGGTAATCGAAGCGGCCCTGATCGGCGAGCTGGCGCACCTCCTTCAGCAGATCGTCGCGCAGCGTGCAGCAGATGCAGCCATTGGTCATCTCGACAAGCTGCTCCTCGGTGCGGGAGAGGTTGGCGCCGCCGTCGCGCACCAGGGCGGCATCGATATTCACCTCGCTCATGTCGTTGACGATGACCGCGACGCGTAAGCCTTCGCGATTGGTCAGCACATGGTTGAGCAGCGTCGTCTTGCCGGCACCGAGGAAGCCTGAAAGGACCGTGACGGGAAGTCTGTTGTCCATAGGAACCTCATAAGATCTTATTTAATGTAATATCATTACGTGCAGTGTGTCGAAAAAAGGCGGAATGGGGTTGTCCGCCTCTTTCCGCCTCAGCTCTCTCAGGAGCGTCGCGTGTCCGGCAGGACACGCAGAGCCGCGGATGAGTGTCATGCGCTGGAGAGGCAGTCCTTCATGCTGTTGGCGATGCCGCGCATGAGGGTGAAGTAGAGATCGGGGCCGGCCTTCAGTGTTGCCGCTTCGGGATCGAGTACGCCTGACTTGGCGCTTGTGCCTTCGATGACGACGTTGACGAGGCGCGGCTCGAACTGCGGTTCGGCAAAGACGCAGGTGGCGCCGAGTTCGCCGACCTTGCGGTGGATTTCCGAAACACGCTCGGCGCCGGGAATAGTTTCCGGGCTGACGGTGATCGAGCCGGCGACGCGGATGCCGTAGCGGTGCTCGAAATACTGATAGGCGTCGTGGAAGACGATGAAGGGCTTGCCCTTGACGGGAGCGACGATACCCTTGAGCTCGGTGTCGAGCGCATCCAGCCGGTCATCCAGCGCCCTGGCGTTGCCCTGATAGGTCAGTGCATTGGCAGGATCGGCGGCGACCAGTGTCGTGGTGATCATGGCCGCCATGGCCTTGGCGTTCATCGGGTCGAGCCAGAGATGCGTGTCGAATGTGCCGTGGTCGTGGTCAGCTTCGGCGCCATGCGTGGCTTCGGCGTGATCGTGTTCGTGCTCTGGGGTGGCGGAAGCACTGTCGTGCTCGTCGCCGTCATCATGCGGTTCGAAGGCGCCGCCTTCGCGGAAGGGCAGCTTGACGAGGCCGGGAGCATTGTCGAGTTCGGCGATGCTGGCATCCCGACCGAGCGCCTGCAGCGGCTTTTCGAGAAAGGCCTCGAGGCCCGGGCCGACCCAGAAAATCACCTTGGCGTTCTGCAAAGCGCGGGCATTCGATGGCTTCAGATTGTAGGTATGCGGGGAGGCGGCGCCATCGACGATCAACTCGGGTTCGCCGACACCCTGCATGATCGCCGACACCAGCGAATGGATCGGTTTGATCGAGGTGACGACGACAGGCGCGTCGGCTGCTCGCATAGTGCCGGCGAAGAGAAGGGCGGGGATCGCCAAGACCGGGATTGCGAGGGCCGGCATTCTGAGGGCCAGGATTTTAAGGGCAGGCCCCTTCGCACGTTTCATCAATATGCTCCGCTTGAATTGCAATTGTTATGTTATTACATCAATTGCGTTATGCTATAACGTGTGCAATAGCAGGACGCAACAGCACTTTCGGAAAATTTGATGCTCTCTCCCGCAAAGACTCCCGCTGGTATCAGGGCCGAACCGCTGGTTTCGCTTGAAGATGTCGGCATCCTGCGCAATGGCCGCTGGCTGGTGCGCGGCATCGATTTTTCCGTTTCGCGCGGCGAGATCGTCACGCTGATCGGGCCGAACGGCTCGGGCAAGTCGACCAGTGCCAAGGCGGCGATCGGCGTGCTGAAGCCGGACGAGGGCAGGGTGGAGCGCAAGCCCGGCCTCAAGGTCGGCTATGTCCCGCAGAAGCTTTCGATCGATTGGACGCTGCCGCTTTCGGTGCGCCGGCTGATGACGCTGACCGGGCCACTGCCGGAGCGCGACATGCTTGCGGCACTCGATGCGGCCGGCATGGCGCATATGCTCGATGCGGAGGTGCAGCACCTTTCCGGCGGCGAATTCCAGCGGGCGCTGATGGCGCGCGCCATTGCCCGCAAGCCGGATCTGCTGGTGCTGGACGAGCCGGTGCAGGGGGTGGATTTCGCTGGCGAGATCGCGCTCTACGACCTCATCAAGTCGATCCGCAACGCCACCGGCTGCGGCATCCTGCTGATCTCGCACGATCTCCACGTCGTCATGGCCGAGACAGACACGGTCATCTGCCTGAACGGCCATGTCTGCTGCCGCGGCACGCCTGAGTCCGTCAGCCGCAGCCCGGAATATGTGCGCCTGTTCGGCAGCCGGGCGGCGCAGACGCTCGCGGTGTACAGCCATCACCACGACCATACGCATCTGCCGGACGGTCGCGTGCAGCATGCTGACGGCACGGTGACCGATCATTGCCATCCGGACGACGGCCATCATGCGCATGACCATAGTCATGATCACGATCATGCCGAGCATGACCATCCGCATGTGCATGCGGAGGGAGAGCGCCATGCTTGACGATTTCTTCGTGCGCGCCATTCTTGCCGGCGTCGGCCTGGCGCTGACGACGGGGCCGCTCGGCTGCTTCATCATCTGGCGGCGCATGGCCTATTTCGGCGATACGATCGCCCATTCGGCGCTGCTCGGTGTGGCGCTGTCGCTGCTCTTCGAACTTAACCTGACGCTTGCCGTCTTTGCCGTCGCCGCCCTCGTGTCGATCCTGCTGCTCTTCCTGCAGAAGCGCCAGGCGCTGTCGGCCGATGCGCTGCTCGGCATCCTCTCGCATGCCACACTGGCGATCGGCCTCGTCATGGTCGCCTTCATGAGCTGGGTGCGGATCGATCTCATCGCTTTCCTGTTCGGCGATATCCTCGCCGTCTCCACCACTGACATCGCGCTGATCTGGGGCGGCGGGCTGTTCGTGCTCGCGGCAATCGCCTGGCTCTGGCGGCCGCTGCTCGCGGCCACCGTCAATGCCGAACTGGCCGAAGCCGAGGGGCTGAAGCCGGAGCGGGCGCGGCTGTTCTTCATGCTGCTGATGGCCGTCGTCATCGCCATCGCCATGAAGATTGTCGGCATCATGCTGATCACCTCGCTGCTGATCATTCCGGCGGCCGCGGCGCGGCGCTTCTCGTCGACGCCCGAGATCATGGCGGTGCTCGCCTCGCTGATCGGGGCTATCGCCGTCATCGGCGGGCTGTTCGGCTCGCTCACCTATGACACGCCCTCCGGCCCCTCGATCGTGGTTGCAGCGCTGATCCTCTTCATGCTCAGCCTGCTTCCCGTCAGGCGCCACCGCGCGATTGCGCAAGGACAAGGCTCATGACAACGCCGCAACTCACCAAGAACCAGACGCTGGTTTTCGACGTGCTCGAAAAGGCCGAGGGGCCGCTCAGCGCCTACACCATCCTCGACAAGCTGCGCGACCATGGTTTTCGCGCGCCGCTGCAGGTCTATAGGGCGCTGGAGAAGCTGCTCGAATACGGCGTCGTGCACCGGCTGGAAAGCATCAACTCCTTCGTCGCCTGCGCCCATCCGGGCGACGACTGCCACAGCCACGGTATCGTCGCCTTCGCCATCTGCGAAAGCTGCGGCCAGGTGATGGAATTCCACGACCACGAGGTCGACCACCGGCTGATGGAATGGGTGCGGGGCCAGAAGTTCAAGCCCGAGAAGACGACGATCGAGATCCGTGGGTTGTGTGAGGCCTGCGCGGCGTAAGCTTCGCTCGCATTCGCTAGACAATCGCCTCGCGCTCACCGAAAGGCGTGTCGTCATCGAATTTGCGGGTGTCGATCCAATCGTGGGCATGATCTGCCGCGGAAGGCTCGATGGCCAAGGACACTATTGCCTGACGGGCTATTGTGATGGCCGAGCCCGCCGGGTCATTCCGCTGGACTCGTTCCCGCGTCTGGCCTTCCCGACGGCACTTCCAAAAAAGGTGAGGCCGGAGACCGGCCTCACCCTTCACGTTTTTTCGCTGATCGGCTTAGCCTTCGTGCGAACCATCGTTGCCGCCCTTGCCGGGACCATCGTTGCCGCCCTTGCCGGGACCATCGTTGCCGCCCTTGCCGGGACCATCGTTGCCGCCCTTGCCGGGGCCATCGTTGCCGCCCTTGCCGGGGCCATCGTTGCCGCCCTTGCCGGGGCCGTCGTTGCCGCCCTTGCCGGGGCCGTCGTTGCCGCCCTTGCCGGGACCGTCGTTGC
>NZ_PQIG01000135.1 GCF_012349115.1 Rhizobium ruizarguesonis | reverse complement strand
GCTTGGCGTCAAGCTGGTGCAGTTGCGCATCAAGGATCGTCCGGAGACTGAACTATGCGCGGAGATCCGTCGCGCAGTAGAGGTGCCCGGAAACGCTTGCCGAATGCTTGCCTGCAGTGAGGTCGCGATCAGTAGCAGAAGTCCCGCGAGTGCGCGCCTTGACGAAATGGAACCATTGGCCACATTCGCGCGTGACGAGAGCGCCAGCAAACATACAGTGATCACTCACTCGCCCCGTGGCAGTGCCATATGAGCCAAACGATTATTTAGGAGTTCTGATTTGATTGTATATAAATATGTCTCCCTCACCGCGCTTCGCGGCATTATCGAAAGCCACCGGATCGGGTTTACACGGCCGATTGATTTTAACGATCCTTTCGATCAGCCGCGCGTGCTTCAGTCTGCCTATCCCAAAGGCATGAACACTCTCTTCGACACCTATGTGACTGGAGAGGAGATGGCAAGAAATGCCGACACCACGTGGGGACAATGCGCGGTCGCAAGCTTCACTCGCACTTATGACAACGGCCTGATGTGGTCTCATTATGCTGATAGCCATCGCGGGGCTGTTATCGAGATCGATGCGGACGTGGCGAGGCTTACCTCTCGCGGTCTGCTCATACCCGTTCAATTCGGCTCGGTTATTTATATGAAGCGGCCAAATAGAGACACGTACGAGAACAGGACGAGAATTGCCGAGATCGGTGACCAGCGTCTTTGCTGGCTCCCGGTTCTCGGAAATGGAGTGGTTGAAAGAGCAATCAAAACTATTCGGATTCGAGATCATGACCGCCGCCCCGGCCATTGAGACCTACGACCTGTCGTTCAACCTGCGAGATGACTTTCCGGACTAGAGTGACAAGAGATGATTGTTCAACGGCACCGCGATCGACAACGTCGTCGCACGTCGAATTTCAGCAGGGCGATAACCACTGATGAAGGGTCATCGTCGTCTCCTTGGCGTTTGTGAAAGACCAGCGCGCCGGTCACGGCGGGATGGAGGGGTCTAGGATCGTCTGGGCGACCGGCAGCGCCGGCTATGCCTTTGCGGATGGCCCCGCCCGCGGATTGTCGGTGCGTCGCATTATCGCGGCATTCGGCCACAATGTTCACTTAATACCGCGCAATATTTAAAGCTATTCGGTAACCTCGGTAAGACCGATGCAGGCCGCGAGGAACCCGGCAAACACCCCGGCCTTTCTGGCGAACATTGACAGGTCCTACCCATCGGCAAACCATCTGCAAATGTCCTACACTGCCGACTTTATCTCTGAACTCACCCGGGCGGCCAACGAGGTCGACAAACTGAGCACTGACGAATACCGCCGCCTAGTCGAACGCGCGGTAAGAATGGTGGGGGAGATGCGCCTGGAAACCGGCACTCGCCCCAGCCGCGGAAATTATGTTGCGATGGGGGACCTTGAGATCGCTGCGTTGATGACAGAGGCTGCTGCGAATAACGACGAAGTCGAGGGCGTTCTGCTCAACCTCGCCGGCATGATCCGAGCGCTAAAGATCATGGTGGATGGGAAGATTGACGTGCGGAAGGGCGATTAAGCGAGTTGGTGTTGGGATGCCCAAATCCGTTTGTAGAGAACCTGAGTAGATATCGTTGATCCGCGTGACCTCGATCAGTTGGCATCCTCAAATTTGATCGCACATCTCTACGTTACCCGTATTCCAAAGATCGTGGAGTGCCCTAACTCGGCCGACATTGTCCCTCGTCATGCTCCCTTTAAAAACTCGATGTGTTGCCCGCGTCAGGCGATTGCGAACGGCTTTCGCCAAAACAATAATCGCCCGTATCGACGATCTTCTCGGTTGATCGCGATGGAGCCTCGGCGAGGAACGCCCAGGTCTGCTCGTGCTGCCGATTGCCCGCGAAGTTAGTAACGCTTCGCCGGCTATGTGCGGGGATTCCTGTTCGTCAACATTTGCGCATCGCCCGCGCGGACTCGCGTTGCAGCGTTTCCAGCAGATGCAATGCTCGATCAGCTAGGCCCGCCGGAACAAAGATGTGGTCGTGGTGATATGCTGCCACCATGTTGCACGGTATGCCAGCTTCTGCGAGAGAGGCAGCAACGCCCGCCGTAAGGCCGACGCCATCGAGCGCAGAATTCACATTGAGGGTGATCTGGCGCATCGCAAGTGAAGTTTCGAACCCCGCTTCGTGCGCCTCTCCTTTCTCAAGGATGACTGTCAAACCTTCTCTTTCGTGAAATGTCCCAATCGGATTCAGATTGTGGACTTTGCTCCCTCCATTGGGTATCGAGCAGAACACATACTCGCCGTCTTTGAGCGAGGGCGTCATGTTCGACAGCATTTCGAACTTGTCTCGCGACACTATAGTCATTTTAGCGGTCTCCTCTGCCTATCATCATGATGTCTTGGGTGTTCATTGTCTAAGACGGGAATTGGGCGCGAACAAACGAGATTTCCTTAACTGGCATAAGGCAGATTGACGACGTTGGATCGATTTCAACTTGAGGCATTCGTCGCAGTCCTTCGCAACGCAAGCTTTGAGCGGGCGGCAAAGTACTTCGGATTACGCCTTCGGCGGTCCCGCAACATATTAGAGCGCCTGAGGAAAAGGCAGGCGGTCTTGATCGTCCGCGGTCATCCGCGCCGGCCTACCCCAATTGGGCCGCACGACACTCGCGCGACAATGCTGACTCTTCTGAGAGGCCGTCCTCTCCATGCCCGAAGTAATAGCATGTCACCTCGTCTCGGGAGACCATGATTTCTTGCTCGAGGTAGTGATTCCCGACGTGGCTACGTATGAAGCAACGGTTCTGATCGCGTTACTCGCTCTTCCCGCAATTGGCGTAATCCGGACATCTTTCGCGATGCGCCCCATGAATCCAACGGTCCGTTACCTCTCGACAGCGCCGGCATCCCTTAGTGTCGCGGCAGGCAACAGGGTGGCTCCTGCGTCGGGGTCGGAGTAAAAATCACTCATGCGACAATGTTAGGCCGTAAGCCGTCGTCAGGGCCGCAGACTATGCCGTCTAAGAGTTCAATGAGTCGATTACCAGTTCGACCGAAGCAGCTGATCAGCTTTCTGACGGACACATCGGCAACGCAGGCAAGAAGGTTGGCAAGCCAGGCTTGGGCTTCGACGCCGTTTAGATTGGCGATCGTCGTGGCAGAGTCTGGGCACGATCATGAACCTTGCCTGCCCCGTTGACAGGATGCTCCCAAAAACTGCGCTACCGATACAACGAGGGCGCGTTTGCCTAGAGGCCGGGGCCAACCGTTGTGTCGCGTGGGTTCCAATTCAACCGAAGGTCCAGCGTCGTCCCGGCCGTCGCTCGACCGTTGTCAGGCATCTGCAAAAAGCTTCCCGTTCATGTACTTTAGACCGGTGTCGCTCGCGACCGTGACGACCGTCTTACCCTGCCCCAACTCCTTGGCCAAACGAATCGCCGCAGTAACATTGAGCCCCGTGGACGTGCCGACCAACAATCCTTCCTCCCGTGCCAATCGGTGACACATAGCGCGTGCTTCCTCTTCCGGAATGCTGCGCGCTTCGTCATAGAGATCTTGATTGAGCAAAGGCGGAACGAAGCCTACCCCTATGCCCTCGACGTGGTGGGTTCCGGCCCAACCTTTCGATATGACGGGTGAAGAGGCCGGCTCCAGAACCACGATCCGAACCGTCGCTGAGCGCGACTTCAGAATCCTTGCCACGCCCATTGTCATTCCGGCCACACCAACTGCGCCACAGAAGGCGTCGATACCGTCTGGAAATTGTTTGACCAACTCATGGCCGATTTCCTCATAGCCAATCAAGGCGTCACGGTTGTTAAACTGGTCCGAATAATAGCAGTCTGATCGGCTGGAGACCTCCTGGGCGTGACGGATCATAGACGGAATCAGATCGGCCGAGATTTCGCCGGACGGGCTGTGGATCAGATCAACGGTTGCGCCAAAGCTGCGCATGGTACGCAACTTCTCCATGGCAAAGGCGTTGGAAGAAGCCACAATGAAATGATAGCCTTTCACTGCGCAAACGAAGGCGAGCGAGGACCCCGTGCTTCCCCCACTCGCCTCGACTACTGTCATTCCTGGCTTCAAATCTCCGCGGCGCTCAGCCTCTTCTATGATGGATTTTGCCATGCGGTCTTTATACGAGCCTGTCGGGTTGAAATACTCGAGCTTCACAAAGACTTGAGCGCTCCCGTCCGGTACGACGCGACGCAGGCGTATGACCGGTGTATTGCCAATAGCGTTGAGCGCTGACTCGACGGGGGGCGGGGGGCTCAGTTGCATGTTTTATTTGTCCTTCCGGTTGATCGTCTAGCGTCTATTGGGCAAGCCACCCGGGTGAACCGCGTGTTGAGTTTTCGATGGGCGTCAAACCGATGCAAAACACCCAAGGAGATCATACAGCGGATTCCCACGAAGTTTCCCAAGAGACTGCTGAACCTTGGAATCGAGCTGCACGCGATGATGCCGAATTTGCGAGCGGAAGAACGGCGCCAGCCACGCCATTCCCCTTGAAGAGTCAGCTGGTTGTCGAACATCACAGCCGAGGTTCCCTGCCCTACCCTTGAAAACTGTGCCCGAGTTGAACAGCATCCCATTGAGGCGCGACCCGTGAGTTGCTGCACCCACCTTCCTTGAGGAGGTAGAGCCGTGGAAAAAGCTGTTCAACGATGTCAGCGCGGCGCATCGCATATCTTTTCTAGAATCCCTAGAGCGGATGCAGTCCTTCGGATCCTCGATGCGTCGAAATCCGCGTCATTCTCCAGAGCCGTCACCTCTGCCACAGTCAGACCAGTGGTTTCTGCGACGTCGTCCAGCGAATAGCCGCGAGCCAGGCGAGCTTCTGCAAGCAGAGCGCCAACGGACGGGGCAACTGGGGATTTCGCAATCTTCGAGACCATGTTCATGTCGATTAAGGCTCCTTTTGGCAGCCGGAAAACGTGCATCCGTTTTCTAGTTCCACCGCTGCCGACCGCGTCCGGCAACGGACAGTTTCTTCGAATTCCGCGGGCGCACTTTCTATCAGTTTGTGCAGCGGAGTACAGGTCTGACGCGATGAAGGGCGGACAACCCTTGCGTAGCAGCCGACGAGAGGTAACCCAAGCCCCCAACTGCGGCGCACACTCACGACGGCGACAAGTAGCTTCCGATCTGGCAGGAGCGTTCGCCCCGGTAGGGAAGCTCGTAGGGAGTGATGCGCTGATCATTCCCAAGCGGAGAACGATGGACAAACAACTCGAGAGTTGCCTCGGCGCGATACGCTCATGGCCCGCAGATTCGGCCAGAGCCTGTGAGAAACCTGCCGGGCGCTGTTGATCGGCCGTCGTCTTGAAGAGATCGCCTGAGAACGGCGCTTGGGGATCAAGCGCACCCTGAGCTCAAGGGTCGTTCATCTTTAAGGATTTGAGGAACTTCGAGCGCCCGAAAAGAGGATGCGGACAAAGCCCGCATCCTGTTTGGCGTTCGCCCTCAGTTCTTGGTGACGAAGTCCTTGACGTTGGCGGGCGTCACGAGCTGGAAGGGAATGTAGACCTTCTTCTCGATCTTTTCGCCCTTGGCGAGCTTGAGCGCTGCATCGAGCGAGCCCTTGCCCTGGCCGGCGGCATCCTGGAACACCGTGACGTCGAGATCACCCGCCTGCATGGCGGCAAGCGCGTCCTGCGTGGCGTCGACACCGCCGACCACGACCTTGGTCATATCCTTGCCCGCCGCCTTCAGCGCCTGGATGGCGCCGATCGCCATTTCGTCGTTGTTGGCGATCACGGCGTCGAATTCGATGCCGCTGGAGAGCCAGTTGGTCATCAGGTCGGCGCCCTGGGTGCGGTCCCAGTTGGCCGTCTGCTCTTCGACGATCTCCAGGCCCTTGCATTCATCCGTCTTGATGACGTCATGGATGTCCTGCGTCCGCATGCGCGCAGCCTGGTTGGAAAGCTCGCCCATGATGACGACGGCCTTGCCCTTGCCGCCGAGAATGCGGCAGATTTCCTTGGTTTCCAGCGTGCCGGATTCCTGTTCGTTGGATGCGACGAAGGCCTGCTTGTCCGGCAGCGTGTCGACGTTGACCGGCTGGCGGTTGACGTAAACCAGCGGGATGCCGGCATCGGCCGCGAGCTTCGACATTGCCGTAGTCGCATCGGTATCGACAGGGTTGACGATGATCGCATCGACCTTGGAGGCGATGAAATTCTGGATCTGGCTCTGCTGCTTGGAAACGTCGTTCTGTGCGTCTTCGACCTGCAGCGTCACACCGCTCAGTGTCTTTGCATAATCGGTCATGCCGTTGCGCAGAACCGTCAAGAAATTGTCGTCGAATTTCGCCATCGAGACGCCGACAGTTTCCGCGTGAGCCGCCGTCGACATGACGAGCGCCATCGCAGTGCCCAGGATAAACTTTTTCATTTTACTTCCTCCACAAAGCGGTGCCCGGCTGCACCCTCCTCACGCCGGGTTTTCAGCACGCTGGCCGAAAACATTTACCAGGGCCGCCAGAAAAAGGCCGAACATCTCCATAAGATATCAAGACCATCTCGATGCTGACGACTAGCCTCTCCTTCGCCGCTACGTTGACTCGCGCGAACCCCAAATTTTTTGGTGCCTGATTTGATGACTTAAGTGCGCAGTCTTCAACAGCGCCAATGTCGAGCGTCTTTCACAGATGGCACCACAATGATGCAAAGCCGACACATGCCATATTGTCCAATCTCTTCGTCAGCTCTCGCGTGATCGCGAGGCAACGTGACGCAGTTTTGGTAAGCTTCTATCTATTTCACTTTGAGGTCCATTCATCGTTGTTTGTGAAGTCTCTCATTCTTGAAAGAATCGTCGTCGTGAATGAGAGAACCCCCATCAGTCCCCGGATTTTTTCAGGAATATCGAACCCGATGGCAGGAGAGATTAACAAGAGCGGCGCCGCCGCAATGGACCGGGCAGTCGCTGAACTGGACCGGTCGAGGCGGCAACTCTACACTCGCCCTCGCAGACCTCCTGGCTCCGGCGCAGACCTCTCCGGAGAGGTCGTTGGCGACGACATGTCATCTGCACTTGTCGATGCAATTTTATTTCATGACCATGTCCAATCGCTGGCCATAGTTTGTGCAAATACACGAGGGGTAAAAACGATCATGGCCCGAATTCTCAACCGAATGCTGACGGCCGTACCCCTGCCATGGGGACCCTGTCAGCGTCAGCGTCCGACTCCTTGAATCGACGGTCGACTTCCGCGCGTTCCTCTCTGCGGCCGCGTTAAGCTCCGAGAAGAAGTGATGCATTGAGACAGCAAACTCTACAAATGCGATCGGCGACGACCGCGGGCGTTAGTGCACAGATCTGGAATTGAACGGATGGGGATCTTTGAAACGGCTGATCATGCCGAGGGTGCCTTGCGGCGGACGAATTTCGGGCGTGCGCAGTCAAGCATGCGATTGAGAACGGCGCAGCCGATGACGCCTTCGGTCTGCTGACCAGGCCGCGACCTCGCCCGCAGACGCCGCCCGATGATGGACTTTTATCGCCCGATTGCCGTTTCGACCAGCGAGCGTTTGCGTAGCCGTTAGAGAGTTGCCATTTCACGCGGCCGCCAAAGACACGAAATGCGATATATATAGAAATATATACAATAATATATTCCATACTCACGGGTTTCTCGCAATAGAGAGTAAGATCTGCCAAATTGGAAACGATATACTTTGAAATATATCCGACACATCTATTGCGTTGCTTGCCGTTTTCATCAAGTGTCCTGTTATGATGAGTTACGACAGTGCAACAGGAAGATTCTTTCCCATGAATGCTGAAATCTTGCCGGCGACGTCATCGTCGGGAGGCTTGCACAAGGAGCACGACGACATGGATCACCAAAAGAAATCAGACAAGCGCCTTGGCTACTCGCATCTGCGGTTGGCAACCATCGACGGCGTGTCGCTGCCTAGTCTACAATTATCACTCGACCGGCAGGAGGGCTCTGCGTCGACGAAGAAGACCTTTTTCGAACAATTGCTCCTGGATTTTGCTTTCGGTTGCTACCTATTCTATCCGATCCAGCTGTATGAACATCCCGCAACGAGCGAGAGGACGACAAAGGCGCTAAACCGTTAAGTGAATTGGGAGAATTTGGACCGGCCGCCACGTTCCTCCTTTGAAATCCACGTCTATCGAGTTTCCATATTCCAGGATGGAAGCATCGGCTCAGTCGCCGACGCTTGCAAACTCCAACAACAGGTCGGCGAGCGGATGGAGGATATCATGGACGACCTTGATGCGACGCAAGCAAAGGACGGCTCGGGCACACAGGCTTCAACAGGTGTGAACCAGCACGGCAGGAACATCGGAAGATGGTATGAAAGTCTATCGGGAACCCGACCGTTAAACGGTACCCGCAAGGCGCAGTTCAAATCTTGCTGCTGGCATCAAATACGCTGACAACGCGCGCTCGCCTGCCAAAATCAAGGAAATTTGACGCGCAGGGTTCGCCCATCAAATTTACTGCAGAAAGGATTCGTTCTCCGTGTCATTTTGTTCTTCGAAACGCATTCGCATCGCCGCACTTGCAGCGACTGCCATCGTCCTGGGCACCCAGATCGCAATTGCGCAAGAACCGTCTATAGGGTCTCAGTGGCTGAACTCGCCGACATCTCGAGTGGAAGCGCTTGCGGTCCTTCAGACCTTGAATGCCAATCTCCTGAGTAACGCTAGTGCTACGTTGACCCTTGATCGCTGGTGCGCCGCGCACAAGCTCGCACCGGAAGGTTCTAAGATTGTAGCTCAGCGTGTGGGCGGGCAAGACAAGCCGGCCGATGAGCACATCCGTGAACTTCTGACCGTCGGACCCGGTGAGCTGATCGCTTATCGCCGCGTCCGCCTGGTCTGCGGCGACCGCGTCTTGTCGGAAGCCGACAATTGGTATGTACCCGCAAAATTAACTGCAGAGATGAATCAGGCTTTGAAGACCAGCGATATCGCGTTTGGCAGAGCCGTTCAGGCTCTTAATTTCACTCGCACAAACCTGTCTGCCAAGTTGCTCTGGTCCCCTCTATCCGAAGGCTGGGACATGGAGGGCTTAACAGCGCATGAAACAAGTTCCCTCAGCCTGCCGCCGTTCCTGCTCGAACATCGTGCCATACTGAAACTTCGAGACGGCACGCCGTTTAGCGCCTTGGTCGAAAGCTACACGGACAAAGTACTAGACTTTCCAGTTCCGCGCCTGCTTTCTCAATAGCGCTTCGGTACTCAGCATACTTGCTGAACTGCGCGGGATAAAAATCGACAGCCACTGCATGCGACAAAAGCGCCTGCCTTGCGGAAGCGTGCCGGTCGGGCGACTGACTTGTCGATTCGTTTGATCGCGGCGACCAAGCACGATAGCCTGAGTGTAACCTGACCCCAAGCCGTCGCAGATTGTCGCTTGACAGTCCCCTCGGCAAGCCTCTACCCTTTTTGGCATTCACCAGGGGGGTCCCGGCAAGGGGCTGAGATACTGCTATCGCGCGCAGTGACCCGTTGAACCTGATCCAGTTCATACTGGCGTAGGGACGGTGCAAGCGCTCGAGAGGTTTCGGATTCACGCGTGGAATCCGTGCCGGCGTCTTTCCATCATTCCGGCTGAGGACTGGGTCTCCAAACTCAAACTTGGAGCCTCAAACCATGAACATCGCCGCAAAGAATATCACCCCAACCGTCACCACCGGCCCCTTGCCGGCATCCAGGAAGATCTACAGTCGGGGGGACATCCATCCCGACATTTGCGTGCCGATGCGCGAAATCAGCCTGCATCCGACATCGGGCGAGCCGCCCGTTGTCGTCTACGACTCGTCCGGCCCCTATACGATCGAGGGCACCGAGATCCGTATCGAACAGGGGCTGCCCTCACTGCGACGTGACTGGGTTCTCGCCCGCGGCGACGTCGAGGCCTATAAGGGCCGCCATGTCCGTCCCGAAGACAACTTTGCCAGCGGCGAAAGGCTGACGCCCGAATTCCCCGCGCTGCGCCAGCCGCTGCGCGCAAAGGATGGCAGTGCAGTCACCCAGCTCTCTTATGCGCGCGCCGGCATCATCACGCCCGAGATGGAATTCATAGCCATCCGCGAAAACCTCGGCCGCAAGGCGCAGGCGGACGCCATAGTCCGCGACGGCGAAAGTTTCGGCGCCCACATTCCCGACCATGTGACGGCGGAATTCGTCCGGCAGGAAGTGGCGGCGGGTCGGGCGATCATCCCCGCCAACATCAACCATCCGGAAGCCGAACCGATGATCATCGGCCGCAATTTTCTGGTGAAGATCAACGCCAATATCGGCAACTCCGCCGTCACCTCATCGATGGCGGAGGAGGTTGAGAAGATGGTCTGGGCGGCCCGCTGGGGCGCCGATACCGTCATGGATCTCTCCACCGGCCGCAACATCCACAACATCCGCGAATGGATCATCCGCAATTCGCCCGTGCCGATCGGTACCGTGCCGCTCTATCAGGCGCTGGAGAAGGTCGATGGCATTGCCGAGAACCTGACCTGGGAGGTGTATCGCGACACGCTGATCGAACAGGCCGAACAGGGCGTCGATTATTTCACCATCCATGCCGGCGTGCGGCTTCACTACATCCCGCTCACCGTCAACCGGGTGACCGGCATTGTTTCGCGCGGCGGTTCGATCATGGCGAAGTGGTGTCTCCGTCATCACCGCGAAAGCTTCCTCTACGAGCATTTCGAGGAGATCTGCGACATCTGCCGCGCCTATGACGTCTCCTTCTCGCTCGGCGATGGCCTGCGCCCCGGCTCGATCGCTGACGCGAATGATGCGGCGCAGTTCGCCGAACTGGAAACACTGGGAGAGCTGACCAAGGTCGCCTGGGCGAAAGACTGCCAGGTGATGATCGAAGGCCCCGGCCATGTGCCGATGCACAAGATCAAGGAGAACATGGACAAGCAGCTCGAAGTCTGCGGCGAGGCGCCTTTCTACACGCTCGGGCCGCTGACGACCGATATCGCGCCGGGTTACGATCACATCACCTCTGGGATAGGCGCAGCGATGATCGGCTGGTTCGGCACGGCGATGCTCTGCTACGTCACGCCCAAGGAGCATCTGGGGCTTCCCGACCGCAACGACGTGAAGGTAGGCGTCATCACCTACAAGATAGCGGCTCACGCCGCCGATCTCGCCAAGGGGCATCCGGCGGCACAGCTGCGCGATGACGCGCTCTCGCGTGCCCGTTTCGAATTCCGCTGGGAGGATCAGTTCAACCTCTCGCTGGACCCCGAAACCGCCCGCAGCTTCCACGACGAGACGCTGCCGAAGGAGGCGCACAAGGTCGCGCATTTCTGCTCCATGTGCGGACCGAAATTCTGCTCGATGCGCATCTCGCACGATATCCGCGCCGAAGCGCAGAAGGAGGGACTGGAGGCGATGGCGGCACGTTATCGCGAGGGCGGCGGCCTCTATATGCCGGTAGAAACCCTGCAGCAAACGAGCGAATGAGATGCGTGTTCTTGTCAAAGGGGCCGGCGTTGCCGGCCTGACGGTGGCGCATGAACTGCGCGCTCGAGATGCCGAGGTCACTGTGCTCGATCCATATGACGGTTTCCTGCGTGCTGCTTCGTGGCTCGCGGGCGGAATGTTGGCGCCCTGGTGCGAGCGGGAGAGTGCTGATGTTGCGGTACTCATGCGCGGTCTCACCGCCGCCGACAAATGGGAGGCAATTGTGCCGGGAGAGGTGCGACGAAACGGAACGCTCGTGGTCGCCTCTGCTCGCGATCTTGGTGAACTGCGACGCTTTGCCTGCCGCACGACGGGTTATGAATGGCTGGAAGAGCCGGCGATCGCGGCGCTGGAACCCTCCCTTGCCGGGCGGTTCCGGCACGGGCTGTTCTTTCGCCGCGAAGCCCATCTCGATCCCCGGCGAGTTTTGACTCTGCTGCGCACCAAGCTGACGGTTCAGGGGGTCACCTTCGTGGGCGAGAGCTCGCATGAGGAGAGCTTCGACAGTGTCGTCGATTGCACGGGCGCTGCGCAGATCGGCGAGGCCAAGGAGTTACGCGGCGTCCGCGGCGAAATGCTTTACCTTAAAAGCTTTGACGTGGATCTCTCCCGGCCGGTCCGCCTGCTCCATCCGCGTTTCCCCGTCTACATCGTCCCGCGTGGAGACGGTCTGTTCATGGTCGGCGCGACGATGATCGAGACGGAATTCGACGGGCCTATTGTCGCCCGTTCACTGATGGAACTGCTCAACGCTGCATACACGCTATTTCCGGCCTTTGCCGATGCAACCATAATCGAAACGGGTGTCGGAATCCGCCCAGCCTTTCCGGACAATCTTCCACGTGCAAGCCATCAGGGAAAGGTGATCTCGCTCAACGGCCTCTACCGTCACGGCTTTCTGCTCGCGCCAGCCATGGCGGCCGAGGCGGCTGAACTTGTCTTCAACCAACATACCACGGGAAGGAATGCCTCATGAAAGTGATCGTTAATGGCGAGGCCCAGGATGTCGCGGCTGAGACGCTGTCGGAGCTTTTAGTCCTGATGGAATACGAGGGTGACTGGCTGGCGACAGCCGTCAACGGTGAGCTGGTCCATCGCGAAGACCGGTTCAATCGTTCGCTCAACGACAATGACAGGATCGAAATCCTGTCGCCGATGCAAGGAGGCTGACGGATGCTGATGCTTTATGGATCCGAAATAAACTCCCGTCTGCTGCTCGGCACAGCGCGATACCCCTCTCCTGCCGTCCTCTCCGAGGCTGTCAGGCAATCGGCGACGGAAATAGTCACCGTCTCGCTCCGTCGTGAGATGTCTGGCGGCCGCACTGGCGGCGCCTTCTTCGAGATGATCCGCGCACTCGGCGTTCGTATCCTTCCCAACACTGCAGGTTGCCACAGCGTCGGGGAAGCGGTGCTGACCGCAAGGATGGCACGCGAGCTATTCGCCACCGACTGGATCAAGCTCGAGGTCATCGGCAACCATGATACGCTACAGCCGGATGTC
>NZ_PQIG01000134.1 GCF_012349115.1 Rhizobium ruizarguesonis | reverse complement strand
CTGCTGATCATCAAGCCAGAACTCTCCTGCCATCATCAAAACTCCCATTGTCATCATAATGAATCACAGCGATCCATTTTGATCAATGGCTTGATTGGGTTTGGAGCCTAATGCATGTCGCCCGGAAGTGTGCAGCGGTTCCGGGTCAACGACATGCATAAAATAAAGAGCTAAAGCCCGTCGCGGCTCAAAACCGCTTGCCGTCGCGGATCCGATAGCTCGGCGCATACATGGTCACGAGCTCTTCGGCGGCGGTCGGATGCAGCGCCATCGTGCGATCGAAATCGTCCTTGGTGCAGCCGGCCTTCAGTGTGATGCCGAGCAACTGCGCCATCTCGCCGGCGTCGTGGCCGAGGATATGGGCGCCCACCACCTTGCGGCTCGCCGCATCGACGATCAGCTTCATGATCATCCGCTCGGCTCGGCCGGAAAGCGTGGCCTTCAGCGGCCGGAACTGGGCACGGTAAACCTCGAGCTCGCCGTAACGTTTGCCCGCATCCTCTTCCGAGAGGCCGACAGTGCCGATCTCCGGCTGCGAGAAGACGGCGGTCGGGATCAGCTCATAGTCCGGCCGGGTCGGATTGTTCTTGTATTCGGTCTCGATGAAGCACATCGCCTCGTGGATCGCCACCGGCGTCAGCTGTACCCGGTTGGTGACATCACCGAGCGCATAGATGTTTTCAACATTGGTGCGGGAATATTCATCGACGATAACGGCGCCGCGTTCGTCGACGGCGACGCCGGCCGCCTCAAGGCCAAGGCCTTCGGTGTTCGGATCGCGCCCGAGCGCCAGCATGACGACGCCGGCCTGCAACGTGCCGTTATTCAGCGTCTCCAGAATGAGCCCGTCCTCACCCTTCGAAACCTTCTGCAGCGTGTCGTGACAAAGGATGCGGATACCCTTGGCGACCATAGCCTCGTGCAGCCCGCGTCTCAGATCCTCGTCGAAGCGCGACAGGATCTCGGCGCCGCGATAGATCAGCGTCGTCTCGACGCCGAGGCCATGGAAGATATTGGCGAACTCGACGGCAATATAGCCGCCGCCGGCGATGACGATCGATGTCGGCAGCTCTTCGAGATGAAAGGCCTCGTTGGAGGAGATGCAGAGTTCGTGACCGGGAAGGGCTGCATGCGGGTTCGGCCGTCCGCCGGTGGCGATCACGATCGTCTTGGCCGTCACCGTCTGTCCAGTCTTCAGCAGCCGGACCGTATGGGCATCGACGAGCTCTGCGCGCGTTTCCAGGATTTCGGCATTGGCGCCGGCGAGACCTTTCTTGTAGAGGCCCTCCAGACGGGCGATTTCAACATCCTTGGCCGCCACCAGCTTCTTCCAGTCGAAGCTGCTTTCGCCGACCGTCCAGCCGAAGCCCGCGGCATCCTCGAAATGCTCATGGAACTGCGAGGCGTAGACGAAGAGCTTCTTCGGCACGCAGCCGCGGATCACGCATGTGCCGCCGTAGCGGTATTCCTCGGCGATCGCCACCTTCTTGCCGAGCGAGGCGGCGACACGCGCGCCGCGCACGCCTCCGGAACCGCCACCGATGACGAAGAGGTCGTAGTCGTAGGAAGACATGAGGAGCTCCGGAAGGGAATCGCAGGAAGAATGTTCCTGATATAGGGGCGATCATCACGAAAACAAAAGCCCGCTCCTGCGTCATCCCGTTCCCATCGCCGAATCTTCGTTGTAAACGGCTGCGATTGACCCGGTCAGCCGAGGCTGGCAGGCAATCCATGGGATGGAAAAGAATGCCGGAGCAAAAAATGGATCAAACTCTCTTCACCAACCTGTGCAGGGCTGGCAAATTCAAGGAAGCGCTCGGCCTCGCCATTCAGGGCCATGAGGACGAAAAATACACGCCGAGCCGTTTCTCGATCGACAAGAAGACGAGACTGCCGATCTTCTACCGCGGCAACAAGCGCGTGGAACCGGATGAGGACGGCGTGTGGCAACTTGCAAAGAACCCGAACGCATAGGGACTGAATTCCGGCGCATATGCGACGCCAATTGCATCTGCCTAGCGATTGATGCTCTCAGCGGGTAATGTGGAAATCCGTCGGGTTCTTCTCAAGCTGGGCTGCTTCCGTCTCGACGCCCGAAACCGACGCCCCCGAAGGCCCGCGCCTGAAACGCTCGATCATCGTCGAGATGGCGCTGTCGGGTCCTGCGATCACAGCGACGACGGCCCCGTCCTCTTCATTGCGAACCCAGCCCGTCAAACCGAGCCGTACGGCCTCGTCGCGCGTCCAAAAGCGAAAACCGACACCCTGGACCTTGCCGGATAT
Organism: Rhizobium ruizarguesonis; assembly: GCF_012349115.1. GTDB lineage: Bacteria > Pseudomonadota > Alphaproteobacteria > Rhizobiales > Rhizobiaceae > Rhizobium > Rhizobium ruizarguesonis. The sequence goes on along the minus strand of NZ_PQIG01000134.1, from coordinate 10,921 downwards.
CCGCACTCGGACAGCCTTGTCATGATCGGACATCTGCAGTCACCTGAAACCTCGCCGGCGGCATTTGCCGCATCATAGCAAAAAAGCCCGGACGATGCCGGGCTTTCGCAAATTGACGGGGCAAGCCTTACTGCTGGGCAGCCGGTGCGGGAGCCGGAGCGGCGGGGCTGTCGGTTGCCGGCGGCGGCGCCTTGATCACCTTGGAAAGCTCGGCGTTGCTCTGCTTTTCCAGGTCGCGGGAAATGCCCTGTGCCCAGATGTCGGCAGCCTTCGCCGTCTCGCGCGAGGCGACTGGACCGTCGCGCAGCAGCTTCTTGCCAATGTCGGAATTATAGAAGTCAGCGATCGCCTTCAGCTCATCGACGGTGAAGGTTTTGGCATAGGTGAGTGCCGCCTCCTTCTCCAGATCGCCGCGGCGCGGCGCCAGCGCCAGCGCCTGCGCGTCGACCGTCGACGAAATGATGTCCTGGTAGTTCGGCGAATCCTGGATCAGGCCGGCCTTCAGGCGCTCGGCGAGACCCGGCAGGATATTGTCGAACTGGGCAGTGGCGCCAATGGCGTCGATCGCCGCGCGAGATGCCTTCAGCTGCTCCTCGGAGACTTCCTGCGCCTTAACGGCGGAGCCGAAAGCAAGCCCGGAAAGAACGACGGTCGCAGCGGCGAGACGGCCAAGACCTGCAATGTTCATCATGAGTATACGCTCCTGTTATCTGTTTGCCTGCAGTGTGCGCACACCCGCAGGACCGGCAATAATCGCAAGTGCCGCCATATTGATAAAGAGCCCGTGTTCGACGACGCCGGGTATGGAATTCAGCTCGCTCGAAAGCGCCTCTGCATCAGGAATGCGGCCAAAAGATGCATCGATGATGTGATGGCCGCCATCCGTGGTAAACTCTCCGTCACCCGACTGGCGCAGAGCGAGTTCACCCGAGAGGCCGAGCCGGGCCGCGACCTTTTCGATCGCGATGCGCGTCGAGACGAGCCCGAAAGGATTGACCTCGATCGGCAGCGCGAAGGCGCCGAGCATTTCGACCAACTTGCTCTCGTCGGCAATGACGATCATCCGCTCGGAGGCGGCTGCGACGATCTTTTCGCGCAGCAGTGCACCGCCGCCGCCCTTGATCAGCCTGAGCCCCGTATCGACCTCGTCGGCGCCATCGATCGTCAGGTCGAGCGCCGGCAGTTCGTCGAGCGACTTCAGCGGCACGCCGAGTTCGACGCAGAGCCGCGCGGTTCTTTCGGACGTCGGAACGCCTTCGACCCTGAAGCCGCCCGCGACCTTCTCTGCCAGCAGGCGAACGAATTCTTCCGCCGTGCTGCCGGTGCCGATCCCGAGACGCATCCCGCCTTCGACATGGGCGAGTGCGGCTTCGGCGGCCTTGATCTTCATTTCGCGGGCATCCATGCGCCGCCAGCTCCTGATATTGCGTTGGATGTGCTGTTTACACGGCTCGCCTGGCAAACGAAAGTCAAAATCATCACGGAAAATGAAAAGCCGAAACAGAGGCCTGCGGCCTTCCCGGCCATCGCCGGACGTTGCTTTCCGCCGCGCGATCGCCTACCTCAGGACGATCCATCGCTCCTCAAGACGACCATCGCTCAAAGAGACATGCCCTTGACCCCTGCCCCCGCTCGCCCAGCGCTTGTCGTCTTCGATCTCGACGGCACCCTCCTCGATACCCATGTGGACCTGGTCGAGAGCCTGAACCATACGATCTCGGCCCTTGACCTCGAACCGGTCAGCTACGACGACCTCACCCATCTCGTCGGCCAGGGCGCGCGCGTGATGATCGAGCGCGCCTGCCGGCTGCGCGGCCATCCGCTTGAAGGCGACGCCCTGCCGCCGCTGGTCGAGCGTTTCGTTGCCCACTATGCCGGCAACATGCCAGGCCGTACCGAACCCTATCCCGGCCTGGTCGCCGCCATGGACCGGCTTAGATCCGAAGGTCACCGCCTCGCCGTCTGCACCAACAAGATGGAAAGCCTGGCACTCGGCTTGCTCGACAAGCTCGACCTCACCCGATATTTCGACGCGATATCAGGCGGCGACACCTTCCCCGTGCGCAAGCCCGACGCCCGCCACCTCACCGGCACCATCGAACGCGCCGGTGGCGACATCGCGCGCACAGTGATGATTGGCGACAGCATCAACGACATCGCGGTTGCCAAGAATGCCGGCGTGCCCTCGATTGCCGTGCCGTTCGGTTATTCCGACGTGCCGGTTTCGAGCCTCGATCCGGATGTTATCATCACCCATTTCGATGAGCTGACATCGGAGCTGGTGGAAAGGCTGTTACGGGAATACGCGGAGAAGGTTGCCGTCTGAGACCGGAGCCGCGCCCCCGCTTTCTGCTGGGGTGCCACACAGTGCGCGCCCTCTCCACTTTGTTCCCATTCCGTAATCACCGCCAAAACAAAAACGGGCGGCCCAAAGACCGCCCGCCAGCATCGCTAATCCGATCCGATTATCAGATCTGCGCCCCACGTGCCTTGGTCGTCGCGTCGAAGGCCTTGTCGACATAGGCGTCGCGGCCGTAGACGTCGTCGAAATATTCCACCACGCCGTCCTTGTTCGGCCAAGCCGTGAAGTAGGAGACGTAGACCGGGATCTTCTGCGGCACGCGCACCGCATGGTTCTGCCCGCTGGCGATCTGTTTGGCGACATCGTCGACCGTCGTGCTGAGCACGGCAGCCGCCATCGCACGCGGATCGGCAAGGCGCACGCAACCGTGGCTCAGCGCCCGCATGTCGCGCTTGAAGAAGCTCTTCGACGGCGTGTCGTGCATGTAGATCGCGTGGCTGTTCGGGAACAGGATCTTCAGTTCGCCGAGCGCATTGTCGCTGCTCGGCGGCTGGCGTACCGAGACGTTATCGGTCGAGCCGTACCAGTCGACGCTTGAAGAGGCGACGGCATGGCCGTTCACCTCGACTTCATAACCGAGCTGGTCGAGATAGTTCGGATCCGAGCGCAGCTTCGGCAGCATCTCATTGATGATGATCGACTGCGGCACGCCCCAGAAAGGGTTGAACTCCACCGTCTCGATTTCGTCGTCGAAGAAATAGGTCTGGTTGTTCTTGCCGCCGACCACCACGCGCATCGACAGCTGTTCCTTGCCGTCATTGTGGTAGTAGACCATGTAGGCGGGCTGGTTGATCATGACGTAGCGGGAACCGAGATCTTCCGGCAGCCAGCGCGCCTGCTCCATGGCGACGACGAGCTTGTCGATCTTCGAGGCATTGGTGTCGCCGCCGGTCATGGCGCGCACGGTCGCCTGACCGATAACGCCGTCGGACTTCAGCCCGCGCTCCTTCTGGAAGTCCTCGACCAGCGAAACGATGTCAGGCGAATAGTCGCTGCTGCCTGCGTAAGCAGCAAGCGTTGCCGCATGATCGGTCCTCAACGTTTCGGAGCCGTGCTTGCCGATCGCCTTGACGATATTGGCAATCTCGGGCGAGCTGTCGCCAGGCCTCAGCAAATTGTCGAGCGAAACGACGATTCGCTCCTCATTGCCGCCATCGGCGGCGCGAAGCTTTGCAAGCTCCGACTTGAGCGCCAGGAACTGCGGGCTATCAGGCGAGCGACTAGCGATGTAGGCGCCGACATCGGGGCTCATGCGGGCAAGCTTCAGCACCGGGGCCAGATTGACCACCTTGCGCTGGAAATCGTGATAGCCGGAGATCTTGTTCGGATCGATGCGGCCGCGCACCGTATCCTGTACAAAGGCGAGCACTTTGGCGGAGAGTTCGAGCTCGAACTGTGTCAGCGCCCGGTCGCGGAAGGCGGGATCGGGATTAGCCGGATCGATATCAGGAGTCTGGACGGTGTAATCTGCCGGGTCGAGGCCGACGACGGCCGCATCGGCAAGAACTGACATCGCCGACTTGGCGCGGTCGTTGATCTGGTTGCCCTCGACCCAGACGAGCGGATTGCGGCTGTCGCCGTAATAGGCTTCGAGCGCCTTTGCGACGTCGGCATTGGCGCGCACCTTGGCCTGCGCCAGGAAACGGCGCTGTACGGCGGGTTCGGCGCTGGCATCGCCGCTGCCCGAAACATCGGCGACTGCGCCGGTGACGACGGGATCGGCGAACTTGCCGGCATCGACGAACTGCAGCGTCTCGGTTTTGTAGGTATAATAACGCGGACCGCTCACCTTCGGCAGCGGCGCCTCAGGGTCGAGCCCACCGAGCGATCCGCCGATGCCGCCGCGCTGGCCTACACGGCCGGGCGGCATCTGGTCCATGAAGATGGTGCTCTGGGTCCGCTGCCTGTCGCCGCGCAGCATATCCATCAGCGTATAGGCATGCGCGGGAGCAGCACTCATCACTGCCAGGCCGCAGGAGAGTGCCAATGCGGATACCGCGCTTTTCAAAACGAACGTCATATATCTTCCAGTCCCGGTGTCATGCTGTTCTTGTCACGAGCGCAAGGCTCAAGCTCAAATCCCGCGAAACTTAAGCAGCGTAGGGCCTCATTGATCAGAAACCGGCCTGCGCCGCCAGCGCCGGCGGACTCAATTTTGTGTGACGGAGATCCTGCACGGCGCCGCGCAGCAGTTCACACAAAATTATGAAATTATTAGTTAATTTTTTACCGAATTTTCGCTCCCAGACCAGTGTGGCGAAAACGCCCGGACGCATAAAATTTCCAAAGTGGCTTAAAAAGCACGCCGAAAAGCCTGCGCAAACATGACTTCCGATTTCAATATTTTCGCACGGCGTCCAGTTTTCTTGTCCGGCTTTCCAACCTATAAGACCTCATCTTTCGAAGATGCCCGAAAACAGCATGTAAGGGAAGGCAAGGCTGATGACCGCAACCCGCACCGAAACCGATACTTTTGGCCCGATCGACGTCGCCGCTGACCGATATTGGGGCGCCCAGGCCGAGCGTTCGCTCGGCAATTTCAAGATCGGCTGGGAAAAGCAGCCGCTGTCGATCGTGCGTGCGCTCGGCATCGTCAAGCAGGCCGCCGCCCGCGCCAACATGTCGCTCGGCCAGCTCGATCCTGCCCTCGGCAAAGCGATCGTCGACGCCGCCCAGGAGGTGATCGACGGCAAGCTGAACGACCACTTTCCGCTGGTCGTCTGGCAGACCGGTTCGGGCACGCAGTCCAATATGAATGCCAACGAGGTGATCTCCAATCGTGCCATAGAAATGCTTGGCGGCGTCATGGGTTCCAAGAAGCCGGTGCATCCGAACGATCACGTCAATATGAGCCAGTCGTCGAACGACACCTATCCAACGGCCATGCACATCGCCTGCGCCGAACGGATCGCCCATCACCTGCTGCCGGCCATGAAGCACCTACATGCCGCCCTCGACATGAAGGTCACCGAATTCAGCCACATCATCAAGATCGGCCGCACCCACACCCAGGATGCGACGCCGCTGACGCTCGGCCAGGAATTTTCCGGTTATGCCGCCCAGGTCGGCTCCGCCATCAAGCGCATCGAGATGACCCTGCCAGGCCTCTGCGAACTCGCCCAGGGCGGTACTGCCGTCGGCACCGGCCTCAATGCGCCGGTGGGCTTTGCCGAAAAGGTCGCCCAGGAGATCGCCAATATAACAGGCATGCCCTTCGTCACGGCGCCGAACAAGTTCGAGGCGCTCGCTTCGCATGACAGCATGGTCTTTTCCCATGGCGCCATCAATGCGGCGGCTGCCGCCCTCTTCAAGATCGCCAACGATATCCGCCTGCTCGGCTCCGGTCCGCGCGCCGGCCTCGGCGAGCTGGCGCTGCCGGAAAACGAGCCCGGCTCCTCGATCATGCCCGGCAAGGTCAATCCGACCCAGTGTGAAGCGATGACGCAGGTCTGCATCCATATCTTCGGCAACAATGCTGCTCTCACCTTCGCCGACAGCCAGGGCCATTTCGAACTCAACGTCTACAATCCGATGATGGCCTATAATTTCCTGCAGTCGGTGCAACTGCTCGCCGACGCCGCCGTCTCCTTCACCGACAATTGCGTCGTCGGCATCGAGGCGCGCGAGGACAATATCAGGGCCGGCCTCGAACGCTCGCTGATGCTGGTGACGGCACTTGCCCCGAAGATCGGCTACGACGCAGCCGCGAAAATCGCCAAGACAGCGCACAAGAACGGCACGACGCTGAAGGAAGAGGCCCTCGCCAGCGGCCTGGTGACATCGGAAGAATATGACGCGATCGTGCGCCCGGAAACGATGATCGGGCCTAAGTAGGACGGGGCCGCCCCTCATCCGCCTGCCGGCACCTTCTCCCTGTAAACGGGGCGAAGGGGACAGGTCGCAACCTCTCCGCTCCCCGCCACGTCTCGTATGGCAAGTCCTCTCGCCCCGTTTTTACGGGGGTCCGGAGGACGGGTCGATACGGGTGGCTCGACCCCGGTAAGATTAGGGTGAGGGGCTGACTCTGGGCAAATCCAGTAAGCGTCCTTGTCCAGCCTCAAACCAACAGCGAAAAGTTGTCCATCACGACGGAATTGCCCATGAAGTCGAAACGGATTTCGTCGATGTCTTCGAGATTGACCTCGAGATTGGGGTCGGTGATCTCGAGTTCCTGCTGATAGACGATCAGGCCGTCGTTCAGGGCAGTCAGCGTCAGGTGAAACGGCGATGCCGACAATTCGGCAATCGAAACGCTCTGAAAGGTGAACTCCCCGCCATCGAGCATTTTCAAGCTTACGGGCGCAGAACCCGGCGATAGGACCGTATCGCTGAAACCGTCCTCGGTGATGGCGTCGACGCCCGGGATGGTATCATAGACATACCCGTTCAGAAGCGTGAATTCGTGACCGCCGTTCACCGAGAGCGCAAAGTTGCGGTAGTCAGGCAGAGAGAAATTATCCGCCCTCGAGGTGACGCCCAAATCGTCGAAATCCAGGTTTTCATGGTATTTTTCGCCTTCGTTGACGCCGTCGATCGCCAGCGTCAGCACGCCGAGGTCCGTGCCCCCTGAGCCATCGGACATCTTGAAGCTCAGCTTCTCGATGAGCTGATCGTATTTCGTTAAATTTTTCACGACGTCGAGCGTGTAGTCCAGCTCGTACTCGAAGTGACCGTCAGGTTTCAGTTTGAAGGTTCCGTACTCGCCCCTTATGATCGTTTCGTGGTCAGGCCCATGTTTGGCGTCGATACGCACGCCATTGACGAAGCGAACATACATGTCCGCTCCCTCGGGATCGCTGGAGAGGCGCAGCAGATTCCCGCGGATCCAATTGTCTTCGAAAAAAACGAGAAGGTCGTCGACAGCAGTTGGCTTTGCATTTGTCATTTGAAGCCCCGGCAGGTTAACGCTGCCGGGAATATGGACTGGCCTCGAACCGAAGGCAACCTGGAGTCGTCTTTGTCGAGGCGATTACGCTAGTTTCACCCGTTTCGCGTGGTGCAGCACGCGCGACTCTGGCTTAACCGGCCGGACTCCGGCGCAGCCTGATTGCATTTGCCCCGCGGTGGATTTAGACCGGTTCCAATCTAGCGACGCCCTACCAGAAAGGTCACTTCGATGGCTGACGATCTCTTCCCCCTCGGCAAGGATGCCACCCCCTATCGCAAGATCAGCGGCGACCATGTCTCGGTTGATACGTTCAAGGGCCAGGAGATCCTGACCGTCGAGCCGGAGGGCATCCGCCTGCTTGCCGAAACCGCCTTTGCCGACATCAACCATCTCTTGCGCCCCGGCCACCTCAAGCAGCTCGCCTCGATCCTCGACGACCCCGAGGCGACCGACAACGACCGCTTCGTCGCCTATGACCTGCTGAAGAACGCCAATATTGCTGCCGGCGGCGTGCTGCCCATGTGCCAGGATACCGGCACGGCGATCATCATGGGCAAGAAGGGCCGCAGGGTCTGGACCGAAGGCGAGGATACGGCGGCGCTCGCTCGCGGCGTCATGGATGCCTACGAGAAGAAGAACCTGCGTTACTCGCAGCTCGCGCCGGTCAAAATGTTCGAGGAGAAGAACACGAAGAACAATCTGCCGGCCCAGATCGACATCTACGAGGAAGGCACCGACGCCTATGAATTCCTCTTCGTCGCCAAGGGCGGCGGCTCGGCCAACAAGACCTTTCTCTACCAGGGCACGCCCTCGCTCTTGAACCACGATCGCATGATCGACTTCCTCAAGGAGAAGATCCTGACGTTAGGGACGGCAGCCTGTCCTCCCTACCATCTGGCGATCGTCATCGGCGGCACCTCTGCCGAGATGAACCTGAAAACGGTCAAGCTCGCCTCCACCCGCTATCTCGACGAGCTGCCGACCGAAGGGTCCGAGAGCGGCCACGCTTTTCGCGACATCGAGATGGAGAAGGAAATCCACAAGCTGACGCAGCAAATGGGCGTCGGTGCCCAGTTCGGCGGCAAGTATTTCTGCCATGATGTGCGCGTCATCCGCCTGCCCCGCCACGGCGCTTCGCTGCCGATCGGCCTCGGCGTCTCCTGTTCCGCCGATCGCCAGGCCAAGGGCCGCATCACCCGCGACGGCATCTTCATCGAGCAGCTCGAAACCGATCCGTCTAAATACATGCCTGAGATCGACGAGGCGAAACTGTCGGAATCGACAGTGCGCATCGATCTCAACCGGCCGATGGCCGACGTGCTTGCCGAACTCTCCAGGCATCCGGTCAAGACGCGCCTGTCGCTATCAGGCACCATCATCGTCGCTCGCGACCTGGCGCATGCCAAGATCCGCGAGCGGCTGGAAAAGGGCGAAGGCATGCCGGATTACCTGAAGAACCACCCGGTCTATTATGCCGGCCCCGCCAAGACGCCTACAGGTTACGCCTCCGGCTCCTTCGGTCCGACGACCGCCGGGCGCATGGACAGCTACGTCGACCAGTTCCAATCCTTCGGCGGCTCGATGGTAATGCTCGCCAAGGGCAACCGTTCGCGCGCCGTGCGCGAGGCATGCAAGAAACATGGCGGCTTTTACTTAGGCTCGATCGGCGGCCCCGCCGCCCGTCTTGCCCAGGACTGTATCCGCAAGGTCGAAGTCTTCGAATATCCCGAGCTCGGCATGGAAGCCGTCTGGAAGATCGACGTCGAAGACTTCCCTGCCTTCATCGTGATCGACGACAAGGGCAATGATTTTTTCCAGGAGCTGAATTTGGGGTGAGTGGCGGGCTGCGTTACCGCCTGCTGTACCGAGCCGACGCCTTATCCGACGCGCTTGTGTTATGCGCCGTTACCGCCTCGCCTACGCTTACCACATCCCCGCCATCGACCATTGCCAGGATCTCCGTGCGGAAAGCCCCCGCGAAGAAGCCGGTGTGCTCCAGCAGCAAGGCGCCGGCGGCGAGGACGGTAAGGGCGAGGATGGCGAAAGAATTAGAGCGGGACGTTTCCATCATCTCACACCCTGGTTTGCGAGCTGCGATCGCGTCTGCTGCCCAGGAAATATCATTGCAAAATATCGGCGCTGCAATACGAAACGACCAAAACCAACTGTCGACAAGATGAATACGCTCTTCGGCACAGAAGAACTGTAAGTTTTTCAGACACCGTTCCCGCTCAGCGAGTATGCACTGTCTCGCTAAAGATACGTTTTTCCGTGGAGAATCATAGGCCTGATCGAAGTATTGCCCCATGCGGCATTTGTCGTATGTAATCTTTGGTATATATCGCTTTAATCTTTTCCCAAGAAATTTAAGCTAACAAATAGAATATTGCCTTTGAATATATGAGGAGTTCGCCGGATGAATACGGCTGTCGCGCCCAAGGTGCAAGTTCCCGACGTTGCGGGTCAGATCACCTATGCCATGCGCTCCATGGGCGTCGCGCCGATACCGCGCAATTACCAACTCTTCTATGAGGCCTATATCGGCTCCAATCCAGCCCTTACCCGCGAGCTCGCGGCCCTCGGCGGCCACGTGACCCAAGCCGAACTCGATGCGCTCGGCGCGCAGCACTTCACCCACAGTCCGGCCCGCGTCTTCGACGATGCCCATACGCGCATATCAGGCGAACTCGACGGCCTGCTGCGTATCCTGAGGCAGGAGCAGAGCTCGCTCGAAAGCTACACCAGGCTGCTCGGCGAGACCCACAAGCGCATCACCTCCAAGAGCAATGCCAGCGTCGAACTGATCGAAAACGCCATCGAGTTGCTGAGCCAGGCAACCGGAGACACCATGGCGCATGGCGAACGCACCGTCGAAGACGTCGTCCAGCGCTCGCAGGAGATGGATCAGGTCCGCAAGGAGCTCGACGAATACAAGCGCATCGCCAACACCGACTCGCTGACGCGCCTTTCCAACCGCCGCGCCTTCGATGACCGCCTCGCCGCCATCTTCGACAATTCGAGCATGCGGCCGGTGACGGCACTGCTGCTCTGCGACATCGACAATTTCAAGAAGATCAACGACACCTACGGGCATCCGGTCGGCGACAAGGTGCTCGCCACCGTCGCCTCGGTGATCCGCAGCAATGTCCGCCGCGACGTCTTCGTCGCCCGCACCGGCGGCGAGGAGTTCGCCCTCATCATCGAGGGCAATACGCCTGAGGAAGTCACTGGCATCGCCGAGCGCATCCGCCGCACGCTGGAGACGACGCCCTTCAAGAATTCCCGTACGCGGGTGAATTACGGTCCGGTCACAGTCTCGATCGGCATCTGCATGGCCTCCAACGCCGATGATGCCGGCGAACTTTACAGCAAGACCGACATCGCGCTTTACGGCGCCAAGAATGCCGGCCGCAACTGCACCATCCTCTATCAGGACGGCATGCAGAAGGATTTCACCAAGAGCTGGCTGATCTACAAGACCTGACGGCCCGCACGCTGTCACTGGCAGGTGACGGCGACAAGCTGCTGTCCGGTTCGCCCGCTTGCTCCCTCTTCTCCCCTCGGGGAGAGCGACTGTCTTGTTTGTCAAGCGTTTTGCCATGGTCGTCCGTCCCTTATGATGGCGTTGAGGATGGTGAGCAGCTTGCGCATGGTTGCGACGGTGGCGACGA
>NZ_PQIG01000133.1 GCF_012349115.1 Rhizobium ruizarguesonis | reverse complement strand
GCCTTTCCGGGTTAGATTGAAGCATTCTGTTGGCTCAAACGGAGTCGGATGGTCGGCCGGCCGGCGCGCGTCGTAGCCCAGCTCTACGGCCAAGCCGGCCGGTCGATCAGCCGGCCCGTTTCAGCCAACCCGAAGGGCCGGGCATCTTTCCGCCAGGATCAGAGGCGATCGGCTCGGACGTACCAAGGGGTATGCCCTTCGCCAATCGCCTCTGCCCTGACGAAAACCTGCTCCGGCAGAATGCTTCAATCTAACCCGGAAAGGCTCTAGGGCCGGCGATCGTCGATCTTAGACGTTGCGGAGCACTCGCTGCGCTGGCAGTGTTGCGGCGTGCTTCAATTTCTGCGGCAGGCTCCGGCCCGACTTTTCGGCAAGCTCATGATGAAAGCGCTCCTCAGTTTCATGATCGTCATCGATCGTCCGACAGCCGCTTCCTGACCGATGGAACTGGCGGCGGACAAATGGGATGACGGGATCCGGCGGGGCGCTACGGCGTCCTTCGCGCTGCATGCCATCGCGATCCTGCTCCTGCTGCTGCTATTGCCGAAGGCCGAGCCGCCGCTGCCATTGGCGGATGACGGCCTCTCGGTGGAGATCGTTCCTCAGGCCGCGGAATCGCTGAAAATGCCCGAGCCGACCAAGGCGCCTTCGCCGGAACAGGCCAAGCCTGAGGCCGCAGAGCCTGAAGCCGAGCCGGCTCCGCCGGTTGCAAATAATCCGCCTGCTGCGACAATGCCTTCTGTGGCACCGATCACTCCGCCGGCGCCAAAGCCGACGGGATTCGTCGAGGCAAGACAGCTGTTTTCCGACAAGGTCCTTGCCGATCCGCGCAGCCGCCGCGCCCGCGAGGCACTGCGTGGCCTTGCCGGCAGCGAGCGCAATCTGCAGCTTTGTGACCTTGAGGCGCTGGAACAGGTCCGCCGGGCGCAGCCGGCCATGGCGCCGGATGCGCTTGCGCCCTATGCGATGGCGGCGGAGAAGGTCAGCGGTAACAATGTCGAGGTGAAGGGCGGCGCCTTCCGCAGCAAACGGAAATGGTACAACATTCAGTTCAAGTGTGAGCTCGATGCCGGCTCCGGCAAGGTCCTGTCTTTCGCCTTTATCGTCGGCGATGCCATTCCGCAAGGTGAATGGCAGGAGCACAATCTGGTGGCTGAGGATGGAGCCGCCGACCAATAACTCTCGTCGCTGCTGCGATCACGCGGTTTTTTTCTTTTGTGGCTTGATGCTGCCGGCTTTAGAGGCCACATCGCTGCTGTGACAGAAGAAGACGTGGAACCGGCGGAAACGCAGCACGAAACGGGAAAGCAGCGGCCTGAAATCCGCTGGGGCGTCGTTGCGTCCGTTGTTGTGCATATTCCTATCATTGCTCTTCTCATTTTCGGGCTGCCGAAGATCGAGCCGAAGCCTGTTGAAGACGAGAGCGTAAAGGTGGAGCTCGTTCCGCCGCCGGAGGAGAAGAAACCGGAGCCCAAGGAAAAGCCACCTGAGCCGAAGCCGCCGGAAGAGGCCAAGAAGGAGCCGCCTCCGCCGCCACCACCGCCGCCTCCGCCACCACCGCCACCTCCGCCGGCCATCAAGACTCCCGAGCAAGCCAAGCCGAGGCCTATGCCGACTCTGAGCCCTGTCATCGAGTTTGGCGACAGGAATAGCGGCCCCGAAAAGTCGTTGGCGGGAAATTCTCCTCAGGGCGAAACCAAACCCGCAACAACTCCGCCGCAGCACGATGCCGAACCGGCGCAGAAGCCGACAAAGACTGCTGCAGAAAAACCAAAAACTGAGGAGCCTCCGTCAAAACCGGTGCCGGACGACGTGAAGCTTCCTGAGGTCGCGACGACTGACGTTTCCCCAGAGCGAAATGGGCCACCGACAGACGTCTCTGGCGAAGCTAATACAAGCATCGAGGAGGCCAAGCCGCCGGAGCAGCAGACGGCTGAGAAACCGAAAGTGATAGCTAAGGACGATCTGCCCAAGGCAAAAACTCTGTTTTCACGGACGGAAGATGGCAGTTTGTTTGCGCAAACTGCGGTCAGTGGTCTTCCGCGCAAAGAACGAGTGGCCACGCTTTGCGCCACCGAGCTTCAGGGCCAACTCGTTCACGGTTCGCCGCGTTATCTCCCGTCCGCATTGCCTAGTTTTGGATTGCGAACCGGTACCGTGCTTGATGTGAGAGATGCCGCCTTTGCCACAGTCAAGGGCTGGTACCAGGTTCGTTTCCGTTGCGAGGTGGATGAGGACGCCACGAAAGTCGTGTCGTTTGCCCACGAAGTTGGTGGATTGATCCCCCGCAGTCAGTATGCGAAATATGAAATTCGTGACTAGTCCTAGCGATCCTGGATTGCGTCTCACCGGCAACAGCCACGCGCAAGCAACCCTACCTAGCTTCTTCCCATGGCCGTGATGATCCGGTGAAGAAGAGGACAATGATATGTCGAATGAGATCGAGCGTTTCTTTGAGCGACAGGACGAAGCCGTGAGCGCGGTGTTCCTGGAAAACAAAGGCGATGAGCTGACCGATATTCTGGTGGCTGCTCTGGAAGAGGCTTTCGAAATCCTTCTCGAAGCCGCGCCCGCCGAAACCGTTCATTGAGGTCGCACAGGGCTCGCTCAGTCTGCCAATGTGTGCTGACCGATCGTGCCGCTTGCGGTGCCCCGCCTTGTCGGGATAATGCGCCAGCATCAATGGCCCAGTTATCATGTCGATTTTCCAAGAGGATCAACCACCGTCAGCGGGCGCGCTTGATGCCCGTCTGGCCGGTTACCGGTTCGAACGCGATGCGCTCGGCCGTTCCGCCGCGAGCGTCTTCCGGCTGGAAGCTCTCGGATTGCCGACGCTTTATCTGAAGGTCGAAGAGGCTGGTCCCTTCGGCGAACTCGCTGACGAAGCAGCCAGGCTTCATTGGCTCAAGGCTTCCGGTCTGCCATGTCCCGATATCATCGCAGAGGACAGCGACGGTGTGCACAACCGGTTGCTGATCAGCGCGTTGTCCGGGAGTGACCTCGCCAGCGCATCGGCGCTGACGCCGCTTGCGCGGGTCGAACTACTGGCTGTGGCACTCCTCGATTTGCATCGCCTGCCGATCGCATCCTGCCCCTTCGATCACCGGCTGGAGATGCGTATTGCGGCGGCGAAAGCACGGATGCAGGCCGGCATCATTGACGAAACCGATTTCGATGAGACGCGGCTTGGAAAGAGTGCCGAGGCGCTTTTTGCCGATCTCGAAAGCGGGAGGCCGGACCGCGAGGATCTCGTCGTTACCCATGGTGATGCCTGCCTGCCGAATTTCATCGCTTTGGAAGACGGGTTCTCCGGCTATATCGACTGCAGCCGTCTCGGCGTCGCCGACCGCTATCAGGATATCGCGCTCGCCTGCCGCAGCATCGCCTATAATTTCGGCGAGGCGCTGGCGCAGCCCTTCCTTGATCGCTACGGCATGCCGGCCACGGATCCGGCGAGACTCGATTATTATCAGCTGCTCGACGAGTTCTTCTAAAGCGCGTCGCGATCTTTCAGATTCGCCCTCGCGCTTTAGGTCTTTATTTTTACGCATGTCGTTGTCGCAAAACCGCTGCACACTTTTGCGCGACCTGCTTTAGGCATGCATCCTAGCCGCCACGATTGCGTCATCTCACGGCGGCTGGCAGAGTGGCCGGCGATCGGACCTGCGGGCAGATAATGGCGAAAAACCAGTTCAGGATGTTGCGCTCGGCGCTGGCTGGCGTCGAAGCGGTGGAAGCGGAAACGCATCACAGCTTTGCGCGCCATACGCATGAGCAATTCGGCATCGGCCTGATTTCCGCCGGTGCGCAGTCGTCGCTCAGCGGCCGCGGCATGGTGGAGGCTGAGGCCGGCGACATCATCACCGTCAATCCGAACGAGGTGCATGACGGTGCGCCGATCGGCGAGGGCCGATCGTGGCGCATCCTCTATTTCGATCCGAGCATCGTCAGTGGTCTGTCGCAAGAGATCAGCGAAGATGAGGCTGGGCGATCGGAAATCCCGCATCCGGTCATCCGTAATGCGGCGATCGCCGCCCGTTTCGAGACGCTGTTTCGTACGGTGACCGGCGGCGGCGCGGCGGATGGGCTGCTTTGCGAGGAACTGCTTCTGCAGCTCATCGCCGATGTCATGCGCGAGCGCTGCGGTACCGAAGAGCGGCCGCTGGTGCCGGCGTCGATCCGCGTGGCCCGAAACCTGATTGACGACGACCCGCTTGCGGCCGTCTCGCTCGCCGATCTCTCCAGGGAAAGCGGGCTCAGCCGCTTCCAGGTGCTGCGCGGTTTTGCCAAGGCGACGGGCTTGACGCCGCATGCCTATCTCGTCCAGGCCCGCATCCATATCGCCCGACGGCTGATTGCTCAGGGCATGCCGCTTGCGGAAGCGGCCTTTGCCAGCGGCTTTGCCGACCAGAGCCACATGACGCGGGTCTTCGTGCGCAAATACGGTCTGTCGCCTCGCCTTTATGCCGGCGCCTTTCTCTGAGCGCCGGTTTTGCGCCTGCAATTTCGTTCAAGACCCTGATCCATCCCTGCTGTTTTCTCGGCGCATCCAACAGGAGACGCTGAATGTCGAGGCAGGTTCAAGGGTATGTCTATCTGGCGGTGGCGATGCTGACTGTGGGAAGCACTGTGATCGCAAGCAAGCTGATCGCGTCGGGTCTGCCGCCGTTCAGCGCCACCGCATTGCGCTTCGCCATCGCCTTTCCGGTCTTACTCCTGTTGATGCGGGCGACTGGCGCGCGGCTGCCGAGGTTTTCCCGGCATGACCGGCTCATCCTCATCATCCAGGCCGGGGCCGGCAGCGTTGGTTATACGACGCTGCTGATCTCCGGCCTCAACCTGACCTC
Organism: Rhizobium ruizarguesonis; assembly: GCF_012349115.1. Taxonomy (GTDB): domain Bacteria; phylum Pseudomonadota; class Alphaproteobacteria; order Rhizobiales; family Rhizobiaceae; genus Rhizobium; species Rhizobium ruizarguesonis. The sequence continues at coordinate 228,916 of NZ_PQIG01000133.1, read as the reverse complement.
GGCCGCCGATGCCGGCGTCATCATCGGCACGCTGCCGGTGGTTTCGGCCGCAATCTCCATCCTGCTGCTTCGCGAACGGCCGCAGCGTGCCCTGCTTCTGGCCGTGGCGCTTGCGACGGCGGGCGTGCTTTCGATCGCGTTCACGCCGGATGCGGCAGGCGGATCATTGGCCGGCAATGCGTTGATCTTCTGCGCCGTCGTCTGCGAGGGGTTGTTCATCCTGCTCAACAAAAGACTGAACACCGTGATTGCGCCGCTTGCGCAGTCGACGCTGATGGCCGGCATCGGTTTCATCGTCGCCGCTATCCCGGCTATTTTCGAAGCGCCTTTCGCACATGGTATTTCCGCAAGCGCTGTAGGCGCGGTCGTCTATTATGCGCTGGTGCCGACCGTCGGCGGATTTCTGTTGTGGTATGCGGGGGCAGAAAGGGTGAGCGGCACCGAAGCGGCGCTCTTCACCGCGGTTGCGCCAGTTTCCGCCGTCATGCTTGCCTTCATCATCCTTGGCGAGCCGGTCGGACTCCACCAGCTCGCCGGCATCGCCTGCGTGCTTGCGGCCGTGCTCGGTCTCGCCTGTGCCGGAAGCCGTACAGTGAAACCTGCCAGCGGGAGATAGATCATGCAGTTCAGCCATTCCGATGCCATATGGCAGGCCTTTCCGGAGCTTCGCGCCGGCGCGCTGCATGCGGGAGGGATCCATGCGGATGCCGATGTCGAGGCGGCCATCGCAGACTTCAACGCGATCGCCGAGGCCCGGCTGACGCAAGCGCAGGAAGGCGAATTCCCCGAAATCCAGGCCTGGCGACGCGGCTTTTCCCGCATGGGGCTGAAGCCGACGCAATATCGCTGCGCTTCCGAGGCGCTGCTGCGCCGCTTCCGCCAGGAACATGCGCTGCCGCGCCTGCATCCACTCATCGATCTCTGCAATGCGATTTCACTCGCCTTCGCCATTCCGGTCGCCGTCTTCGACACTGAAAAGATCGTTGGCGACCTCGAGGTCCGGCGGGCTGGGGGTGACGAGACCTATCTGACCTTTGGCGGCGAAATCGAACATCCCGAGCCGAACGAAGTGATCTTCGCAGATGCCGGGGAGAACGCGCATGCGCGGCGCTGGACGAACCGGCAGAGCGGGCTTTCGGCGGTGCGGGGGACCACGCGCTCGGTGCTGATCGTTGCCGAGGCCCTGCACGCTTCCGCCGGCGACGACATCGCCAGGCTGGTCGAAACGGTTGCGGATGCGCTTGCACGTCACTGGCCGGCGACGCCGAAAACGGCGATGCTAAGTCCGGTATCGCCGCGTTTCGAATTCTAAGGGCGCAGCGTTTCAGGGAAAGCTGCGTTCGGGGCCTTGGGCCGGCCGCATGCCCGCCCTATCTCTATGCGATCGATAGCTTCTGGAGACGAACCCGATGTCAGATAAGTCGTTCAAGATTCCGGGGCCGGATCATCCGATCACCGTCGAGCACAATCCCTCCCGCGTCGTCGTCACGCTCGGCGGCAAGACGATTGCCGATACCCGCGATGCGCTGACGCTGTGCGAGGCCTCCTATCCGCCGGTGCAATATATTCCGCGCAGGGATGTGGACATGTCGCTGCTTCAACGCACCGACCACAGCAGCCATTGCCCCTATAAGGGCGACGCTTCCTATTACAGCATCATTCCGGGCGGCGAGCGCTCGAAGAATGCCGTCTGGACCTACGAGGCGCCGAATGCCGCGGTCAGCAGCATCAAGGATCATCTCGCCTTCTATCCCGACCGCGTCGACGGTATCGAGGAGATGGCCTCTCCGGAAGCCGGCGCCTTCTGACGGTACGCATGACACGGAAACCCGTTCCGGCGGAACATGTTGTCCGCCGGACCGTTAGGATCACCTGGAGCATTTCTGTTTCTCCGAATCACGGAAATGCTCTGGCTTTTTTTTGTGCAATTCCGGATGCAAAACCGCTGCGCACTTTGCCGGAATTGCTGCAGGGGATGTGTCGTGCCAAAATTCTATTTTCAGCTCTTCGATCGTGATGGCGCCGGGACGACCGAGACGGCCTATGATTTTGAATCCATCGAAGCTGCGAAAGCGGAGGCACGGCGCGTGTTGGCGGAGATGGCCACCGAAGGCTTGCCGGCGGCACCTCTGAATATGATGTCGGTGGAACTCTTCGATGAAAGCCGGCGACCGCTCGCAGAAATCCGGCTGATTCTCGAAGAAATTGCAAAACAGCCACGATAGGCACGCCGACCTGTGAATGCCTGTCGATCAAGCCAAAGCAATCAAAAAACTATGTCAAATTTAATTGCCGGCTATGAAGGCGGGTCTTAGCGTCGCGCCAATCGACCGAGTCGGATTGATGCGTAGGAGTGACCGGCGGCAGCCCTTAAACCGCAGCCGCTATCGTAAGACGTCGAGCCATTCATTGTGGAAGATGAGGCTGGCAACCGTGACCGGATCGCCGCTTTCGTCGCGAACGGTGATGGCGATCGTCATGCGATCGCCCGCCGGCAATTCGTCGCGGGCCACATCCAGCAGGATGCGGGTCAGCTCTTTCGGAATGTCTTCACGAGATTTGAGCTCGGTGCCGTGCTCGTCGCGCGTGGGACCTTCCCCGTTGTGTAGATCGAAATAGTAGCGAGCCATGTTCTTTCCTGCGCGTCACAGGAGAAATCACAGATGAAGACAATTGTTCCAGAGGCTAAGCATTGATTCTTATAGAAAATACAGGTCGCATCGAAATGGTCAGGAACTCTTGCGATATCGGCGGGCAAACCCGTGATTGAATCCCTGCTGCTGAATCTTGGCAGCCGCGATGTTTTGTCGGCCGAAGAGGAAAACCGTCTCAGAGCGATCATCGTCAAAGACAGGTATTTTGCTGCCGGGGAGGATCTCGTCTCCGAAGGGAGCAGGCCGGGTTACAGCACGCTGCTGCTCGATGGTTTTGCGGCGCGCTACAAGGTGATGGCCGATGGCAGTCGCCAGATCACCGCACTGCATGTCGCCGGCGATTTCGTCGATCTGCATGCTTTCCCGATCAAGAAGATGGATCACGGCATCGTTGCGCTGTCATCCTGCCATGTTGCCTTCGCCGATCACGCCGACCTCAGGGCGATCACCGAACGCATGCCGCACCTCACGCGGCTGCTCTGGCTCGACACGCTGGTCGATGGCGCCATCCACCGCGAGTGGATCGTCGCCATGGGCCGGCGCTCCAAGCGCGCTCATATTGCCCATCTCGTCTGCGAACTCTTCGTGCGGCTGCAGGTGGTGAAGCGGACGCGCGGCGCAAGCTTCCAGTTTCCGTTGACGCAGATCGAGATGGCCGACGTGCTCGGCGTTTCCGTCGTCCACCTGAACAAGACGCTGCAGGCGCTGAGGCGCGAGGGCGTGTTCACCTGGGAGAACCGGACGATCACCATCGTCGATTGGGAACGCCTGCAGGAAATCGCCGAATTCGATCCCGGCTATCTCAGTATTTCCAGGGAACCGCGCTAAACGTCGACGGTTCTTGCATATGAAGAGGGCTTTCAACATGATCCCGGTCGATAGTCATTTACTGGGATCATCCACACCATGAATAATCTTCAAGCGGTCGATCTCAACCTCCTCGTCGCCTTCGACGCGATCATGGCGGAGCGCAGCGTCACCCGGGCCGGCGCCCGCATCGGCCGCACCCAGCCGGCGATGAGTGCAGCACTTGCCAGGTTACGGCAGCTTTTTCAGGATGAGCTCTTCGTGCGCAGTCCGAGCGGATTGGAGCCGACACCGCGTGCGCTCGATCTGGCCGAGCCGATCGGAAAATCTCTGCGGCATGCGCAAGAGGCGCTGGCTTTCAGTGGCGTCTTCGACCCGCGGTCGTCATCGGCTTCGTTCCGGCTCGGTCTTTCTGAGCATCCAGCCTTCGTGCTTCTGCCGAAGCTGCTGGCGGCGATCAGGCAGGCCGCGCCGAATATCAGTATCGACGTCAAGGGTTTCGTTGCCCGCGAAAGAGCGGTGGAAATGCTCGATGCCGGCGAGGTGGATGCGGCGGTCGGCGTGCCGGTTTCATCCTCGCCACGCATCCTTTCCCGGCTGCTTTTCGAGGAGAGCTTCGTTTCGATCGTCCGCGCCGATCATCCGGCGGCGGCAAGGGGCCTTGATCTCGAAACCTTCGTTGGTCTCGACCACCTGCTCGTATCACCGGAAGGCGATCGTTATGGCCATGTCGACCGGAAGCTTTCGGAATTCGGTCTGCGCCGCAGGCTCGGCCTGACACTGCCGCAAATGTATGCGGCGCCGGCGATCGTCGCCGAGACCGATCTCGTCGCCACGCTGATGCGCGGCATCGTCGAGGTCTCGGACAGCCGTGCCCGGCTGTCGATCCACAAGCCGCCGATCGAACTGTTGCCGGTCTCCTTTGCGCTGTCATGGCATCGCCGCAACGATTCCCATGTCGGCCAGCAGTGGTTCCGCGAACTGATCCGCTCCGTCGCGGCCGCGAAACAGGATCAGTCCGAGGAATTGCGCTGATCCCGCCTTTGGGATCAGCCGGCTCGTTTAGAGCATGATGCCGAAAAGTGTGAGCGGTTTTCGGACGACATCATGCTCTAACTCTTTAATTTAGAACAGGATTCAGATTTTAGGCCGAACGGACCTAAAATCATCCTGTTCTAGGGTCTGACCAGCGTCTTGCCGCGAGCGCCGCCCTTCGACAGCGACCGCAAAGCCTCGACCGTGCTTGCAAGGGCGAACTCCTGGCCGATGACGCTGTGGAGACGACCATCGGCGGCAAGTGCTGCCACTGCGGCCAGGCGGCCGGCATCGCTCTCATGAAAGAGAAACTGCGCATCGATGCCGCGCGCCTTCGGCCCTTCGGTGTCGAACGGTGCCGAAAGGCCGATGAGTTTTCCGCCGGGGCGGATGATGCCGAGCGAGCGCTCCAGCGTTTCGCCGCCGACCGTGTCGATCACCAGGTCGACGGCCCCAGCGAAGGCAGTAAAATCCTGGTTGCGATAGTCGATCACCTCGTCAGCGCCAAGCGAGCGGACGAGGTCGAGATTGGCCGCAGAGGCTGTCGCCGTCACAGACGCGCCGGCACGCTTTGCGAGCTGAATGGCGAAGCTGCCGACGCCACCGGCGCCGGCATGGATGAGCACCGATTGACCGGGCTGGACCGCTGCGGCCTCGAACAGCGCCTGCCAGGCGCTGGCTGCAGCGGTCGGCAGGCCGGCGAGGCTTGCGAGCGGCAGATCGGCCGAAACCGGAACGACCAATCGAGCAGGCACCGCCGCCAGTTCGGCAAAGGCGCCGCCGCCCGCCGGATCGGTGCGCGCGATCACCCTGTCACCCGGCCTGACGGTGGCGACAAGCGGGCCGGTTGCAACCACCGTTCCGGCGAGATCGGTCCCCAGCGTATAGGGGAAGGCGAGAGGGAAGAAGTCCCTGAGATATCCGGCAAGCAGTTTGTTATCCATTGGATTGAGGGCGGCTGCCTCGACGCGGATGAGCACCTCGTCAAGGCCGGGTACCGGCTCGGGCACATCTTCGATCCGGATATCGTCGATCGCGCCATAGGCATGGATGCGGGCGGCCTTCATCACGCGCTCTCCGGATGAAGGGACGTCGTCTTCGGCGGCCAGGCGCCGAGCTGGTGCAGCATGCCGAACCAGTCCTCGAGATGCCAGGTGTGGGAGATCCTGTCGCCTTCGAAGCGGTGGAATTCATGGAGCGCGATCTCGATTCGGCGGTTCGTCGCCGGAATGCCGAAAAGCGCGCCGCGCTGGGTGCCGATGATACGGGCACGGACGCCGGCGCGGTCGTTGAAGCCGATCACTTCGTCGACCACGATCTCCACATCCGGCAGGGATTCGATAAAGCCGAGGATGATCGGTTTCAGTCCGGCTGGCCCCGGACCCTGGCCCGGTGCCAGCGGAATATCCTGCCAGTCTGATGTGACGGCTTCGTCGAGAAGATCGGGATTTTTGCGCGTGAAGGCGCCGTAGAAGGTTTCAAGCGTTGCATGCTGACCTGCAGTCAGTGCGCTTGCTGTTGTATCGAAGGTCATCGAGAGCCTCTTTGTTTATGACAAGAGGAGGTTAGGGCATGCGGCCGTCATATCGGAAATCGATATAATATATGAACGATCATTGATAATTGATATGCCGACGGGCTGAGACCAATACAAACCGGCGGCTGCTGGGCATTGCGATTGACAAATCGTCCATTCGGGCAGAACAACGCTCCGACCTTCCTAAACTCCTTATAAAGGCTGGCGCGACCGCAGCCGGCCGGTGACATCGCAATGGACATATCCCAAGGACCGGGGAGCGTTCTTCGCCACCCCGGCTATCTGAACTTCGCTGCCTCCCGCGTTTTTTCCTCGCTCTCCTTCCAGTCCATTGGCATCGCCATGGGATGGATGATCTACGACCAGACGCACAGCGCCTTTGCGCTCGGCCTCGTCGGCTTCTGCCAGTTCCTGCCGATGGCGGTGCTGACCTTCGTCGTCGGCCATGTCGCCGACCGGTTCGACCGGCGGCGCATCGGGCTTGTCTGCCAGTTGGTCGAGGCGGTGACGGCGCTGGTGCTGGCGATCGCCACCTGGCAACAATGGCTGACGCCGGCCGGCATCCTCGCCGCCGTCACGGTGCTCGGCGCCGTCGTCGCCTTCGAGCGCCCGACCATGGCGGCGCTGCTGCCGAACATCGTGCCGGTCTCGATGCTGCAGAAGGCGGTCGCAACCTCGACCTCGATGATGCAGACGGCGCTGATCATCGGCCCCTCGCTCGGCGGCCTGCTTTATGGCCTCCACCCCGTCGCGCCCTTTGCTATAGCAGCGCTGCTTTTTGCCGTTGCGAGTTTCAACGTCATCTCGATCCGGATGCAATGGAGCCCTGCCAAGCGTGAGCCGGTGACATTAGCCTCGGTCTTTGCCGGCGTCTCCTTCATCCGCAGCCGGCCGGTGATGCTCGGCACGATCTCGCTCGATCTCTTCGCGGTGCTGCTCGGCGGCGCCACCGCGCTGCTGCCGATGTTTGCCCGCGATATCCTGCATGCCGGTCCGTGGGGGCTCGGCCTGCTGCGCGCGGCGCCGGCGATCGGCGCGCTCGCCATGTCGATCGTGCTTGCCCGCCGGCCGCTCGAGAGCAATGTCGGGCGCAAGATGCTTGCCGCCGTCGCCGTGTTCGGCGTCGCCACCATCGTGTTCTCGCTTTCGACCAATATCGCGCTTTCCGTCGTGGCACTGTTTGTCGTCGGCGCATCCGATACGGTGAGCGTCGTCGTGCGCAGCTCGCTGGTGCAACTGCTGACACCGGACGAAATGCGCGGCCGCGTCAGTGCTGTCAACTCGCTGTTCATCGGTACCTCTAACCAGCTCGGGGAATTCGAATCCGGCATGATGGCGGCAGCCCTCGGACCGGTCGCTACAGGCGTTGTCGGCGGGCTTGGTACGATCGTCGTCGTGCTCCTGTGGATGCGGCTCTTCCCCGATCTCACCAAGGTCAAGACGCTGCAGGGTTAGCCAGGTCGTTCTTCGACGTGCGGCTCATTCAGCCTTGTTGAATGCCGCGCTCGGCCCCATTAGGTTCGGCGCGAACATCATAGGGCAGGGGTTGGCGTGACGAGGCATTTTCTATCTGTTGTGCTGGCGGCGGTTTTCACGTCGGTGCCGGCCATGGCGCTGGCTGAGTGGCAGGCGGTCGAAGAGGTGCGGCCTTATTCGATATCAGGCAAAACGGGCGCTGAGCTCTATGAATCGATCGGCGCGCGAGGGCCCGAAGCCGGTGCGGGCAGGGCGATCGCGCATACGACTTTCAAGCTGACCTGGACCAGGAAATACGAACCGCAGGGAAATGCTTGCGTCATCGTGACCAACCGGCCGAAGCTCATCATCACCTATACGCTGCCGAAACCATCTGGTGAGCTGCCGGCGGCCGCCAAGAGCAGTTGGGAGGCCTTCATATCAGGCGTGCAAGCCCATGAGCGGGTGCACGGCGAGACCATCAAGGAGATGGTCAAGGAAATCGAGGCGACGAGCATCGGCCTCACCGTTGCCGACGATCCTGATTGCAAGAAGATCAGGATCGAGCTGACCCGCCGGCTCGGCGAGATCTCCCAAAGACAGCGCCAGCGCGGCCGCGACTTCGACAAGATCGAAATGGGTGATGGCGGCAATATCCAGCAGCTCATCCTCAAGCTGGTGAATGGTCCCTGATCGCCAGGAGGCTGATAAGGGCGCGCGGTAGCCGCTCGGCAGCGGACTGGACCCGTTTGGCAAGTCTCCTATCTCCTCCACGATAACGACACGCAGAGGAGGAGCGAGATGTCCTATGTCGATGGTTTCATCGTCGCGGTGCCGAAGGGGAATATCGAGGCCTACAAGGAATTCTCGACCTTCGCCGGCTCGATCTGGAAGGAATATGGCGCGCTCGAATATGTCGAATGCATCGGCGATGACGTGCCCTACGGCGAGTTGACCTCCTTTCCCCGCGCCGTGCAGGCGAAGGAGGACGAGGTGGTGGTGTTTTCCTGGATCGTCTACGGCTCGCGCCAGGAGCGTGACGATATCAATGCCAAGGTGATGGACGATCCGAGGCTCAAGGGCGACCAATGGCAGATGCCATTCGACGGCAAGCGGATGATCTATGGCGGCTTCGAGATGCTGCTCAAGCTTTGAAGCTTGACTTCCAAACTCTGCCGCCGCTCAGGAATGACGATGCGCATGCAAGACTTCAGGCGAGCCGTGCGAATGGCAGGATGCTTGGCCTCCCATGTTCCCTTCTGCCTTGCGCGAGCGCATAATCGCTCCGCGGGGCTCGGCAGGCCGCCGGCTGCCACCGTGGGGGACGGACATGCAGCGACGTGATTTCATCAAGGGAGTGATCGTGCTTGGCGCCTGCCCGGCTTGTGCCGGCGCTGGCTTTGCCGCCGAAGGTGCGCATTGGAGCTACGAGGGCCAGTCAGGCCCGGACCACTGGGGCGCGATGGCGCCGGAGAATACCGCCTGTTCAGCCGGCTCGCAGCAATCGCCGCTCGATCTGACCGGTGCTGTCAAGGCGGAGCTTCCGCCGATTGCGATCGACTGGAAGGCCGGTGGCAAGATCGTCAACAACGGCCACACGATGCAGGTCAACATGCCTGGTGGCAGCCGGCTTTCGCGCGCCGGCAACAGCTACGAGCTGCTGCAGTATCATTTCCATGCGCCGAGCGAACATCATGTCGACGGCAGGAGCTTCCCAATGGAGGCGCATTTCGTCCACAGGCACAAGGAGACCGGCACGCTTGGGGTGCTTGGTGTATTCGTGACGCCGGGTGCCGCCAATCCCGGCTTCTCGCGGCTGGCGGCCGCCTTTCCGAAAACGGCAGGCGGCGAAGCCGCGGTCGATGTCGACCCAAACGGCCTGCTGCCGAAAGAGCTCACCTATTGGTCCTATGAGGGGTCGCTGACGACACCGCCTTGCAGCGAGATTGTCGATTGGATGGTGCTCAGGCAGCCGATGGAGGTCGACGAAAGGGATATAGGAGCCTTCACGACGCTCTATCCGATGAATGCCCGGCCCGTGCTTGCCGCTAACCGGCGCTTCATCCTCTCTTCTTTCTGAAGCGATCATCGACTTCCCACGCAAGCTTGACTTGCACACGCAAGCTTGACTTGCGCACGCAAGCTTGACTTGCACACGCAAGCTTGACTTGCGCACGCAAGCTTGACTTGCACGCGCAAGCTTGACTTGCGGCAAGCAGCGCGCCAACTCGCGAGACATGTCATCTCGAAGCGGGAGAGCGCCTTGCCCCAGACGATCCTCACTTTGTCCACACGCGGACAGGGCCTTTACGAATTCACCGGTGAGGCGGAGGCCTTCGTCAGCGCGTCGGGGCGGGAGGAGGGGCTTCTCACGGTCTTCGTGCGCCACACATCCTGCTCGCTGCTGATCCAGGAAAATGCCGATCCTGACGTGCGCACCGATCTTCTCACCTTCTTCCGCCGCCTCGTGCCGCCGGCCTCCGATCCCGACATGAGCTGGGTCGTTCACAGGGCCGAGGGGCCTGATGATATGCCGGCCCATATCAAGGCGGCGCTGACGCAGGTCTCGATCGGCATTCCCGTTGCCGACGGGCGCTTAACGCTCGGCACCTGGCAGGGGCTCTATCTCTATGAGCATCGCGACCGGCCGCACCGGCGCGAAATCGTGCTGCATCTCAGCTCATGAAAGAGTTAATCCCAGATCCGGATGATCATCCGGATCTAAATCGAAGAAGGAGGGCATGATGTCGTCCGAAAACCGCTTACACTTTTCGGCATCATGCTCTTGTGAATGCAAACTGAATGTCTGGTTCGAGCGCCGTTCAGTTTGCGGCGGTTACTGTCGAGACAATCCCTAAAGGGAGAGCTTGGAATACCAATCGACGGAGACACTCCATGACGCATTTCCTGACCAAGGCTTCGCTTGCCGCATTGCTCGCCCTCTGCTCCATTCCGGCCACCGTTTCCACGGCGGCAGCCGCAGGGCCGCAGACGGGCCTCGTCGTCGAGGCGCAATATTACCACCGCCCACCGGTGCGTGGCAGCTCGCCGGTGCACGCGGTGCGCAAGGCGCGTTATTTCGGCCTGCGGAATGCCCATATCACCCGCATGTCGCCGCGGGTCATTGTCGTGGCAGGACGCGACCGTCGCGGCTGGGACAGGATGACCTTTGCGAATGTCCGCGGTTGCCCGCTGATCCGCCGCTGAGGACTGCGGCCGGAGGCGCCGATGCGGCGCTTCCGGTCCGTTTTTGCCTTGACGCTGACACTTTCCGCCGTCTCTTCTCTGACCTGTATGAGTGATTCCCAAATGACGCCTCGGCGTAATGCGGACTAATGGGGAGGGCGGCTTGACCGGCCCGACTTTCAAACGAAAGGTTTTTCGATGATGCAGTTTCTGGCAAAGGCGGGTCTTGCCGCCATGCTGACAGCCGGTACCCTGGCCGGCACGGTGGCCCCCGCTGCCGCCCAGTTGAATATCATTATTGGTGAGCCGGACCGTGGTCCGCCGCAGGATTACCGCCGTCCGCCTCCGGGTTATGACCGTCCGCCTCCGGGCTACGGCCGCCCGTCGCGCGGCTGCAATCCGCAGCTCGCCGAAAATCTCGCTCGGGATTACGGCTTCCGCCGTGCGCGGGTCGTCGACATCACGCCACGCCGCGTGATCGTCCAGGGCTGGACGCGTCGCGGCCCCGATGAGATGAGCTTCGCCAATGTCCGCGGTTGCCCCGCCCTGCGCCGTTAATCGTTAGAAGAAAACGCCGCCCCGTCTCCCCGATGCGGCGGCACTGCATAATTTCCTAAATCGGAATCGATTTAGGGATAAAATTATGCAGCAATTCAAAGTGTTACAGTGTCCTTTGCGCGTCTGAAAAGACGCGCGGCGCTGTAAAAACCGCCTTTGCCAGTCTCCCCGGATCGGCAAGGGCGGTTTTCTTTTTGCGCTCAGTCTGACTGCGCTCTTTCCTCCGGCATTCATCGTGGGTCTTGTGCCACGGCTGTCCGGTTGGCGCCAATGGCTGCCCCTCACCCTAACCCTCTCCCCGTAAAAACGGGGCGAGGGGACGTGCCCTGCGAGGGGCTGGTGGTGAACGGGGAGGGTGCGGCATGGTCCCTTCGCCCCGTTTACGGGGAGAAGGTGGCGGCAGCCGGATGAGGGGCCGGCATCGGCGTTCTCTCGGGCCGAGGCGCAGAAGATGACATTGAACCGAGCGCCGTGCGCCTGAAAAGATGCGCGGCGCTTTCATTTTACTGTTCGATGGCGAAGGTCACGGTGACGCTGACATTGTAATTGTTCTCGCCGCTCTGGACGGGAACGGCAGCGTCGGAGGCCTCCTTCATCATCGTGGCGCGATAGACCGGCTGCGGCATCGCGCGCGGCACATTCTCGTTGATCTCGAGAATGCGGCCGAGCTTGACGCCGGCGGCTTCACTCAGCGTCTTCGCCTTCTTGACGGCACTGGCGACAGCATTCTTGCGTGCCTCGTCGATCACGGCGTCCGGCTTGTCGTTGGTGAACTGGATATCGCCACCCTGGTTGATCCCGAGGCTGACGGACTGGTCGATCACCTCGCCGAGCTTGGCGAGATCGCGCAGCCTGACGGTGATCGAATTGATGGTCTGGTAGCCGATCAGCTGCGGCTGCTGCTGCTGGCCGTCGACCGGCTGCGGATAGTTGTATTGCGGCTGGATGGAAAAGCCCGAGGTCTGCAGATCGCGCTCGGCGATGCCGCCGCTCTTCAGTGCGGCAAGCACGTCGTTCATCGCCTTGTTGTTCTCATCGAGCGCTTCGCGGGCGGTTTTCGCCTGTTTGACGACGGCGAAATTGACGACGGCCATATCGGGAGCGATGGACGATTCGCCATCGCCGGTCACCGAAATCACCGGCTCACGCGGCTTCATCTCCTGCGCGAAGGCGGGCGCTGCGGCGGCGAGCGGCAGCGCCAGAAGGGCGGTCATCAGGACAGTTCTGGTATAGTTCGGCGCCATGTTTTCATTCCTTGGTTGTCGATTCCCTGAACAGCTTTCTGTCGGTTGATTGTGAAGCTATTGCGGCGGAAAAGACAGGCGGATGCGTAGCGGGAGAAAAATGTGGGGTAACGAGGAGAGGGGCTCACACGGCGGCACTGATCATCATCACAATGCCCGGATCAGAAACGCCGGACACCGGCAAATAATGCTCCTCTCCGCACACCGACCTAGCGACTCGACCGCTTCCCAAATCCCGCAAACCTGATAGCAAATACGGCGGGTTAAGGAACAAGCGGCGGCCGCGCTATGTGGCCGACAAGGGGGGCAGCATGCGCTTCATGGCAATTCTTTCGATCAGCCTCGCCATCGGTCTGGCGGGGTGCTCTCAAGTGGCGGAAAAGGCGGAGAACGCCGCCAACCGCTCTTACACCAGCTATGCGCTGGGCAAGCCCTATACAGAGGTCGCCAATCTTGGCCAGTCGCCAATGGCGCGGCTTTCCGGCTCCGAAGCGACCTTCGGGCCGATGATCGGCGCAACGCCCTTGAAGAACGGCATGACGATCTACCGGCATATGGCGCCCGGCGCTCAGACCGAGACCGGCACGAATTTCGCGGGTCTGGTCGGCAGCTCCACCGTTTCGCAGAACAACCGGCTTTCCTATTTCCTGGTGGGCGCCGATGGGATCGTCAAGGATTGGGCCACGGGCTCCGTGCAGGGCAGCGCCAGCGACTGCGTGCAGTATATCGGCGGCATCATCAACCGCTGCAACGATATGCGGCAGCTCCAGGCTTCGCTCGCGCTCTACGACATGAGGGTGGCGACCAAGGCCGGCCAACCCATTTCCAGCTGGGGCGAACCAGCCGCACCCGCAGTCAACTGAGGATGCGCGCCAGCCGGGATGAGGTCACTACCTTACCCGGCGGCGAGCGGATGCCTTGGATGGCCAAAGCATGTCGTGCAAATGTGTGGAGCGGTTTTGCGATAAAGAGATGCGCAAAACCAAAGCTAAAGCGGGGCAGGGAATCTAAAAGATCGCTACGCGCTTCAGGCGCCGAAATCGTCCATGAAGGATGGATGGATGGCGGGCTTGCGCTCTTCGCGTGCGTCGCGAATGCGCTGGGGAACCGCACCGAGACCAGCGACGAAGCGGGTCAGGAGATTGCGGTTGAAAAGTTTATGTATGGCACTCATGGCAGTTCACTCATTCTTTTTTTTGTTAGCCGGCAGCATATATTTTGCCCAGGCTGCCGTAACAATGGGCAATTTAGCATGACAGTTATGCGACAGTGCATGGCTGGAGAGCGGCTGGCCTAAAAGGTGATCACATTGGCGTTAGAAGGGGCCGCCGAGAGCGGTCGGGCGCTATAAATCCTCGTCGGTATTCGCCGTGGGTGGTAGATTGCCCGCTTGGGGTAAAACCATGCCCTTCCGAAGGAGAAGCTCAGATGAACCGATTTTTCGCATTTGTCGCGACCGGAACGCTGATCAGCCTTGCCACGATCATTTCGGCTTGCACTTCGTCCGGAAGCCTCGACCAGACTTCGTCGATCGGCGGCGGTTATTATGAGAGTCAGCCGCTTAATCCGGCGTGTGGGGGTGGGTTCAGGCCGAGCGATGGGCGTTCTTGTAGCTATTAGAAATGTGCACCGATCGGGCATGATGCCGTCGGACGAAGTCGTGTGCTACTGGCCATCGCCGGAAGCGAACTATCGCGGCAATTAGACTTCTAATTTCCCAGCGCTAATAGCTGCATGGGCGATCATTGCCGAATCCATCGCGGCAGGCGGGCCGAAGGGCAAAGTCAGCGCTATGAGCGGTATAGCCGATCGAGCCCGTTTGTATCGAGTCGTTTGGGCTCGTGCTGCAGGCCGATGCCGACATGGCAATGACGAAGACGGCTGTCATGGCCTCCAATAGTTTGCGAGTTTGAAGCATCTCCCCACTCCTCACTGTCCAAAGTGTCCGTATAATCCTGGCAAGTAGGGCCATGGGGCGTCCTGATAACTGTCATTGTCGATCAAGATTTTGTTATTGGCTGAAAACCCCTTCGCCAGCGCTCGCTGCCACGATCAAGGTTGCATGGCAACGCCTACAGAAGGGATCCACGGCTACGTCGGCTTCACCTAAAGAACTAGGCTTGGTGAAATGGCCGCGCAAGGCATCAACTATCGATGATCTAGCCACGGGTTGCCAATTCACCGAAGATGGAAAAACAGGGTCACGCCGCTCGACGAGCGGATAGCGCATGCGTTCGAGTTACCGGGAGCCTACATGCTTCATATCGCTAATATTGCGCCACCTCGGCTCAGGCTATGGACGCGCGCTTCACGAGAATGGCGCCATGGTGAGCCCGAGCTTCGGATCCTCGATAGATTATGCCGTCGGGGCCAGACTGCAATCGATATAGGTGCGAACTACGGTGTCTATTCCTGGTACTTGACCAAGTATGCGGGCGATGTCGTCGCCTTCGAACCTCAGCCTCACATGGTCGCTTTTCTGAAGGCTGCGCTTGGTTCGTCGGTTCGGGTCGAGCAGGTCGCACTTTCCGACAGCGCTGGCGTTGCAACGATGCGGATCCCCAGTGATCAGCTCATGGATGGCTGCGCCACGATTGAGGAGCAGAATACGCTTTCGACGCAAAATGTTGAAGAAATTTCCGTTCCAACCCGGCGCCTGGATAGCTATCAGTTCGGCCCTGTAGGCTTCATTAAGATCGACGTTGAAGGGCACGAACTAAAAGTACTCAAAGGCGCGCAGGCTATACTGAACCGGGATCACCCAAACCTGCTCATCGAAGCGGAAGACCGACATCGACCCAACGCTGTCGCCAGCGTGATCGACTATCTTAAGCCGTTTGGCTATTCTGTATATTGCCTGAAAGATCGAAAATTTCGTTCCCTGTCGATCGACGAGGTCCAGAAGGACTCTTCCGGAACGCCCTATAACTACGTCTTTTCTATTCGCAAGGATCTATAAAGCGCCTTTCGTGTGCCCCGTGCCCACCACCCCTTCATCAGATGCTGTCATGGCGGCAGCCGATGTTTCGCCCCATATCGCCCCTATGGCCCAATCCATGACTGGCTTTCCATGGACCGAGCGAGCGGAGATTGCAGTTGGGCGATTGCGGCCAACTGCCTACAGCCGGCGGCTCCGCTCTCCCTTCTGACAACCATCGCCGTGCCGAAAGATGCGGATCAAGGCTGCCTCGGACACGCTTAAGATGTCGTTTGTTTGGACAACGACGATATGGGGAGCCGCAGCCTGTCGAAGGGGTCCCATTCACCCCGGTCGATTGCCGATCTGGAGTAGTAGGAGGCTCATGCGTGCGGCCATGAATCCAGAGCGAAGGTCAAGCCCGGTCGGCGACGAATTCACCGAGGTGGTAGCCTTTCGCAAAGGAGATAAGGCGGCCGAATAGGCACTCTGCTCGAACATCCGCCATCTGCGCCAGCAGCTTGCATTGGCAGAAGGCGCCTTGAGGCGCGGATGCCGTATCCGGCGCCCACCGGGTCAGGTCGCATTGAAACCCTTGGGTTCCACGGCAAAAAACAGCAAGCGGCAACGAACAGGGCTTTGGAAAACAAGGCAGAAGTCCTGTCGCAAGTCCTTCCAACCAGGAGAGAACTTAAGTTTATAGGGAGAACAACCTGCGACAGGGAAATTCGGCTTCTGCGCTGGAGCTATCAAATTGACATATTAAGTTGCCGGCGGAAAAGGTGTCGCCGCTGCCGGGTTGATTATACAAGGGTAGAACGATGCCTGACGAGAAGCCCATCGAGTCGCCAATATTAAATTACGCGCCCGATCACTTAGTTACAAAAACAATGAATGGAGGGCGAAGCGGTGCAGTTCATGTGTACACACTAGATGAAGCCACCTCGAAGTTTGATTATTTCGTCAGACGGTTCGAGCAGGTATTTTCCGGTCTAAAATGGGCTTTGCCAATCGAACGAGGAAGCGTCTTTTTCGCATTTGTAGGAGGTGGTGTTCCCTTTAGAGCCGCGCCTGTAGAGCCCGATGCGTTTGTTATTTTAGCTGACCCGCGAGCGATCGATTATGCGCTGGTTCTGACATCGCGTCTCCAGGTGTTAGGCCCAATGGCCAAACGTTTTCGGACCGAAAGCGTCGAGCCCACCAAAGATTACTCCGGCATGTACCTGCTGGACATCGCAAAGGACCTAATATTTCACGAGGAGTTGGTTCGAGAATCGATCGAGGCCAATGGTGTCACCACCAACGTGTTCTTCTCTTTGCTTTGCTATGTCATATGCCACGAATATGCTCACATTGCCCACGGACATCTCGATTTCCGGTTGTCCAATGACTTTCGCGAATTTACTGCCACCCAACAGGATTCGGAGCTTACGGCTCGGACACTCGAGATGGATGCTGACGCATCCGCGGTGACTTTAACCTTTACGCTCTTGGAGCAAATTTTTCTTGCAGGTATCAAGCCTCGCATTCCAGCCGAACGTGTTGAGGAGTTTACTGCGCAATATCGTCTACAATACTTAGTCGGTATCACGTTGGCCCATATCTTCCTTGATTCCCTGGCCGGCAAGGACACGGTGCCGAGATATCACCCGATGACCTACGTCAGGTTTGTTGCCTTTCAGATAGTGCTTCTGAAGGTCGGTGAGAGCCAGGGCATCGATACTGATTTCGTCGAAGAAGCCCGAAAACTGGTGGTCGACACGTTCGTCCACCTTAGTGGAGACGTTTCGAACCTACATCATCCAATCGCGGCAAACACGCTGGTCCACGAAGGAGAGGGCGAGCCAGTCGGGGAATACACCTCGCTGGGCTTTCATTCAGCAGCGGCCCATCTTGAGGACTGCGGTAGACGGTGGACGAGGCTTTATCCGATTCTTGCTAAATTCTTACGAGGTGGCCGATTGGCGCCACCGTATGCAGATCCACTTTGAAGAGCACTGTCTCCTTCAAAGCCGGCTTCGAGGAAGCTTTGAAAGATTTTCAAAAATTCCGGAACCTCGAAACTAAACGGAATGGTGGGCCCGGAGGGACTCGAACCCCCAACCAAGCGGTTATGAGCCGCCGGCTCTAACCATTGAGCTACAGGCCCTGGCGTCGGGTGTCCGGCGCTGTGATGCTGGGGCAATGGTTCCCGCAGCACGGGTTTCGCTCTAACGCAAATCCGGGGGAGCCACAAGCGGTGAGCGCAAGCATCTGTGGACGATGTATATTTCGTGGGCAGCCACTGGAACCTTCTCGGGCGGGCTACACTTATTCAAGTGACATTCCGCATGAAGAGGGCGATCGCAGATGGTGGCTTCGAACAGTGCCGTGGTGCTCATCGTGGAGGACGAGCCGCTGATCCGGTTCAATATCCTCGATGTGCTGGAGGATGTCGGTCACGTGGCGCTGGAGGCGGCGAATGCCGATGAGGCTCTGGTGGTGCTGAAGGGCAGGCAGGATGTCGATATCCTGTTCACCGACGTCAATATGGCCGGTTCGATGGACGGTCTGCAGCTTGCCAATCGGGTGAGGGCGATGCGTCCGAATATCGGCATCATCATCACCTCGGGCATGGTGCGGCTCGATCCGATGGCGTTGCCCGCCAATACCGCCTTCCTGCCGAAGCCCTACATGCACGACACGCTGATTTCAACGATCGATACCCTGATGACGTAACGGCAATACCCTGATGACTGGACAGGGGCGCGCAGCCGCAAAACGNTGTTTTTGCGGCTGCGCGCGAGGCGCCGGGAGACATGCTCGTCTTCAGGCGGGGCGGAGGGGAACCACACCCTCAGCTGAAGCTGCTCCTCAGCGCCTCGTTCTCGTGATGGGCCTTCTTCTCGTAGATCGTGAACAGCGCCATCGAAAGGAGATAGGAGAGGAAGGGATCCCCTATCTGCGTGGCGATGTCGCGGGATGCGAGAACATGGCGCTCCAGCGCGCCGATATCCTTCTGCATTGCGGTCTGCGTGGCGGTTTCAGCGAGGCGGTTCATGCTGCCATCTCCAGGAATTGGGTCACGACCGAGCGGGCCGGCACGTGCCTGACATAAAGGGGTAGGGTGAGGCCGAGGGCGGCGCGCATCTTGCGCAGCACCCGGTCCGATACTTCGAAGGCGCCGCAGCAGACGGGGTATTTGCCGTAACCGTCTGCACGGCCGAGTTCTTCCACTTCGGCGCCGGCGCGCTTGTAGACGCGCTTGAGGTAGGGCTCGTAGTTGGAAATCATCGTATGGATGCCGTGATCGAGCGCGCATTCGCAAAGCGCAAGCAGCATCATGGAGAAGGCGCGACCGGCATCGACATTGGAGAAATCCTTGGCGATCGCCTCCTCGTCGATGCACATGCGCGTGCCTTCCCAGATGCCAGGGGCGATGAGATTGGCGGCATCGGGAAACGTCTCGCGGAAGACGTCGTAGAGAAGGGTCGGGCCTGTCGTCGGCATCAGGCGCATGCCGCCATAAAGGCGGGTGCGGCTGTCGTTGCACCAGACGAGATAGGCGGGGGCGAGCGAATCGTAGCTGTCGCGTTCGTAGGGGCCGATGACGGGAACGTCCCAGCCGAGCGTATCGGCGAAGACCTTCTTGCGCAGGCGAAACATCTGGTCGAGTACGGCAGCGTATTTCTGATACTCATGTGCCTGAATGATAACGAACATTTTGCCCTCCAGCGTTTTCAAGTTCGTGGAAAGCAGAATGGTTCAGGCGAGCCGGATCGGAAATTCCCTCAGATGGGCCCCCTCAGATGAGGGGGTAGAGCATGTCACGCAAAAGTGCGCAGCGGTTTTGCGAGAACGACATGCGCCAACAAAAGACCTAGAGCGCCGTGCGTCCTTTCGGACGCACAAAGGACGCTCTAACACTTTGAACCTACGCATCGTGCTTTGCGAAAATCGATTCCGATTTTCGGGCCGATGCGCTAGGGATTGATGATGCGCAATTGAACGGCCCGGGAGGCGGCGGCCGAGATCGTGGCGCAGCCGAGCTTGAAGCGGGCGGTCTTCAGATAATCGCGCGTCGTGTGCTCCGATATGCCGAGGATGACCGAAATATCCTTGTAATCCTTGCCCAGCGCCGTCCAGTGCAGGCACTCGATCTCGCGCGGCGACAATGACGGCACAGGATCGTTCTCGCCATGCAGTTCGTAGACGGCTTTGCGGTGGATCAGATGGGCGATCTCGATCCATTCGTTGCGGCAGCGGCGGACGAGTTCGGCCCATTCGTCAGCCGGTATGCGGGCATTCAACGACAAGAGGGCGCGACGCTGCGCCTTGTCGGCGACGGGAATGGAATAGCCGTTGCCGCCGATGCCGTGCTTCTGGGCGTCGACCAGCATGGCATAGGCCTCCGGCGTCGGTTCGACCTCGCTCCAGTCGAAGGGCAGCTGGCGTTCGAAGCCCTGCTTGACGATCGGGTCGACCTTTACATAGCTGTTCAGAAGGTAGCGGGAGACCCAGGAATCCGGGTAGGTGGTGCGCACGAAGGGCGAATCGATCTTGCTCGCGATCGTCTGGGCGAGATGGTAGGTGACGAAATCGAGGCCATATTCCGCCTGGAGAATGCGGATGGCGGCATCCACATTGGCCGCGGCCTTGATCTGTTCGAAAGCGGACTCGAACTTTTCGCTGTAGGTATTTTCAATCATTTCCACTGCCCCAATTCCCTCAATCCTACCGCGAGCGCTGTCATAAATACAAGGCATCCCCACATATGCGGGGAATGACAATCCGGGTCCCATCTGCTAGCGCCTGTCATGAGGAGACCTCATATGGACAGCAAGAGACCATTCGAGATTGCCGAATGCCAACAGGCCGCCAAGGGCCTGAAATCCAGCTGGCAGGACATGGCAGGCTCCGAAGCGCTGATCCGCGCCCTCGTTGCCGAGCGCAACGGTGACACGTCGCTGGCGCTATTCTGGACCGAGGTTCACCGGGCGCTCTGCCAGGAAACCAACGCCTTCTGACGATCGGCCTTCCAGAACGGCTCAGCCTTTTTCTCCACAATTCAGGCAGGGCACCCACGCCGGTCGGCAGGGACATCCCATCCGCTTTTCTCCAAAACTGCCGATGAACACGTCTTCATTCTTGTCGCGATTCGATCTGACGGCGAAAGCGTTGGACACTGCGTTCTGGATTTATGGTTAAGAAACCCGCATTATTTCATCGATTTGTGCCAAAACTGGTTGACGGAGCGTTTGCGGCAGGAGCTATGGTGTTGTGGAAACGGTTACATTCCGTCTTGCCTGTACAGCGCCGGCTGCAGAATGTTTCGGATGTCCTTACTGATGTGTGGAATGGAATGACTGAAAAGCGCGTGCATCTGGTCTTCAAGACCCATCTCGATATCGGCTTTACCGATCATGCCGAGAAAGTCCGCCGGCAATATCATGAGCGCTTCATTCCGCAGGCGATCGAGACGGGCAGGCATTTTCATGCCGAAAATCCCGACGAGCCGAAATTCATCTGGACGACCGGCGCCTGGCTGATCTGGGACCATCTGAATTCGCGCTCCGGTCCTGAGGTCGCGGCGCTGGAAGAGGCGATCGAGCGCGGGCTGATCCGCTGGCACGGGCTGCCGTTCACCACGCATACGGAGCTGATGTCGCCGGATCTCTTTCGGGCCGGGCTCTCTTATTCGCATGAGCTCGACCGGCGTTTCGGCAAGACGACGATCGCGGCAAAGATGACCGATGTGCCCGGCCATACGCTCGGCATGGTGCCGCTGCTT
This sequence comes from Rhizobium ruizarguesonis, assembly GCF_012349115.1. Classification (GTDB taxonomy): domain Bacteria; phylum Pseudomonadota; class Alphaproteobacteria; order Rhizobiales; family Rhizobiaceae; genus Rhizobium; species Rhizobium ruizarguesonis. Next base: position 207,753 of record NZ_PQIG01000133.1, on the reverse strand, counting down.
TGCGAGGCGGGCATCCGCTTCCTTCATCTCGGCGTCAATACAGCCTCACCGCCGCCTGATGTGCCCGATATCTTCCGCTGGCGGGCGCCTGGCGGCGAGGAAGTGGTCGTCATGTACCAGCGCTCCTATGGCGAAACCTGTTTCCCCGATGGTTTGGAGGATGGCCTGAGCTTTGCCCATACCAACGACAATATCGGGCCGCAGAGCGTGCCGCAAACGGCCGAGGCCTATCGCGAATTACGCGCTCGTGAGCCGGATGCGATCATCCGCGCGGCGACGCTTGACGAGTACGGCGCCATCCTCTGGAGCGAGCGCGAGCGTTTCCCTGTCGTCGAGCTGGAACTCGGCGACAGCTGGATCCATGGTAGCGGCAGCGATCCGGTGAAGACGGCGCGGTTCCTCGCGCTGCAGCGGCTCTACGACCGTTTCGCGGCGGATGGTCTCGACGCGCGGCGTCTCGCCTTCGGGCGCGGACTGGCGATGGTGGCCGAGCATACCTGCGGCGTCGATATCAAATCCTATCTGCGCGACGACAAAGCGTGGTCACGGGCCGATTTCGAGGCCGCGCGCCGATCCGATTATCGCTTCGCCTACACCGAAGCCTCATGGGACGAGCAGCGGGCCTATCTCGATCAGGCGGTCTCGGAGCTCGACGAGACGGACCGGAAGGCGGCCCACGCCGTGCTTGCCGAACTCGCCACGCCTGCCGTGATCGAGGGCGGTGGGCGGGAGCTCCGCCTGCAGGTCGGCGGCTGGTCGATCGCGCTTAACGGCGTGAGCGGCGATGTCGCCGAAATCACCTCGCCCTCCGGCAGGACGATCTCCGGACGTGACGGCTCGCTGATCGCCTATCGATACGAGAGCTACGATGCCGGCGACGTTATCAGGCACATGGAGACCTACCTGACCCATCGCCAGGAATGGGCGGTCCTCGACCATGACAAGCCAGGGCTAGCTCGTTCTGGTGCGGCGCTTTCGAAGGTTTTTCTGCCGGCGCTGGAAGCGACTGACGAGGCGAGCATCCTTCTCTCAATGCCGGCCGAGGCCGTGCAGAAATATGGCGCGCCGCCGCATGTGATGCAGCATTTCACCGCCGAGGGCGATCGCCTCGATCTTAGCCTGACATTGCACGACAAGCCGGCCAACCGTATGCCGGAGGCAAGCTTCCTATCCTTCACGCCTGATGGTGCCGGGGACTGGAATTTCCGCAAGATGGGCCTCTGGCATCGATCCGGGAATATTGCGACGAGCGGCGGCGGACAATTGCAGGCGGTGACATCAGCACGCAACGATCTCGCTCTGGGTGCGCTGACGATCGAAACCTTCGATGCGCCGCTCGTTGCGCCGCAAAGCTCAGATTTCATGACGTTCTATAAGACGCGGCCGGACTTCGGCTCTGGCATTCGCTTCAATCTGCACAACAATAAATGGGGAACCAATTTCCCGATGTGGTGGCAGGGAGATTTTCAGGCGCGCTTCCGGTTAAGGTTCGACTGAGTTGCTCTCAGGGATCAATCTGCTCGGCCCGGTGCGGATGGGCCGTCCGGGCCGAACAGGACGGGGTTCAGCCGACGCTTACCGATCGGCCGATCCAGCTGATGCGGGGCGCTTCGGGCTGTTGCGGCCTCGGGCGAAACTTCACCAGTACCTCGCGGCCGTCGGAAGAGGCCTTCGTGCGCTCCAGCGCATCGCGTTCGGCAACCGCCTGGCGCCAGTGTTCGTCGTCGCGGCCGTAAGGGCGGCCCTGTTCCTCCCAGATCGCGTAAGCTCTTTTGCTGATCCATTCGTGGCGTTTATCGCTCATCTGTCTATTCCATTCGTCAAAAGTGTTATTCGGCAATTCTGTCCTGTAGAACCGGCGGCCGGCGTTTGGCTGCCATCAGCAGGTCGAGTTCGATCGAGGAGGGGCCGAAACGGGTGAAAAGACTTTCGGCCTGGTCGCTCAGGAGACCATATTTGGAGGCGAATTCATCAAGGCTATAGGGGCGGCCGCGCAGGATTCTGCTTCGGCGCTCCGGTTCACGGATTTGCGTCATTGGTGATAACCCCAGACTGTTTTGCGAATGTGAGAACAAAACAAATTACAGAGACAAAAGTTCCGTGAATTTTCAGGGTTTTTTCGTCTCGTCGTGCCATTCCGGAGCGATCTCAGGCGGGTGGCATAGATTTTTAAGACTGGTGGTCGCCGAGAAAATTTCGACCAAAAGACGCAAGAATATCAGGGCGTTATGGAATTCGCTTCCGCGGCGGCGGATAAATGGGCTTTACCCCGGCGCGTTACTCTATAGAATCAATAGTGTTATTCGGTTCGCAGGGGCAGCAAAACGCTCCGTTCCCCGCGTTGGCGCGACCGATACCGGAGGACTTTGGCTTCAACCCATCAAGAGGAGACAGACATGATGAATGCACTGCCGCCACTTCATGACGGCCATGCGCCGTTCAACCTCCAGCAGCTGTTTCGCGAAGCGCTCTATGCCTTCGAGGAATGGGACAGTGAATTGACCGAACCGATCGTGACCTACGAAGGACGGGTCATCCCTATCAGCTTCGTTTTCGAAGCCATGCGTGAATGCACCGACATCGTGCCGATGAACATCGTCGGCGCCGTCACCGAACGGCTGAGCAAGCCGTGGGAGGGCGAAGGCCCGCTCGACCAGATGACTTTCTCGACGGCGGCGCGCGTCATGCGCGTGCTGGTGCGCAAGCGCCTTCTCGCCACGGGTGCCGTGGATCTCGTTGCCGTTTCGGCCCACGCGTCCGAAGACCAAAGCCGCGACTGACAGGATAAGGATCGCGGCCATGGCTGCGATCCTTTTCCGCTTCTTGGCGGAACCTCACCCATTCCCAACCGTTTAATTCGGCAGACACGGCCCGCCGCTACAGCGCCGCTGTGGCACTTTGAATTGCCGCATAATTTTATCCTTAAATCGATCCCGATCTAAGGAATTATGCAGTGGTGACGGGCGAGGAATAAGTACCATGCTAAAATCCATCGTTCATGAAATCATCGGCACACCTCGGCGTGAGCCTGACCTTCCGCAATCGCTCGAGCAGTTTCGCGACAGGAAGCGGGTGCTGATCATCTTCGCAGATGCGCAAGACGACCGCGCTCTCATTCAGGACGAATGGCTGCGCAAAGCGCATATGCGCCTCATCGAAGAAGACGTCGAAGTGTTCAGCATTGCCGGCGGCGGCGCGTTTGCGCTGTTCGACGATGACTGGGAACTCGATGCCGACGATATTCGCGAGCGGCTGCAGGGGCCGCCGTCCGGCGAGTTCGGGCTGATCCTGATCGGACGCGACGGAACCGTGAAGCTGCGCTCGAGCGAGCCAATGACCGCTGAGGATATCTTCGCGGCTTTCGAGATGTTGCCGAAGAAGACGCCTTGGTAGTGTTTCGAGATTCCGTTTGAAGCGGGGCGCGGTGAAGCATCATCCGCGCCCGCATCTTTTGCATGTTCAGAGCTCGAAAGCTTCCTTGAGGCCCAGGCTCTTGCGTTCGCGCAGGTCGAGATCGGCCTCGATATGGGCGATGTGGTGCAGCATCAGCTGGCAGGCGCGGTCGAGTTCGTTGGCTTCGATCGCCGAGATGATGTCACCGTGTTCGGAATGACCGCAGCTCGATGCGGTCGACTGCCCGTAGAGCGCAATCACCAGGGACGAGCGGGCGACGAGCTCTTCCATGAAGCGTTGCATGATCGAATTGCCTGATATGAGCGCCAGCGTCAGATGGAAATCGCCCGATGCCTTGATTTCAGCGCGCCGCGCCGTCTGGCCGCGTTCGCTCATCAGGCGACCTTCTTCCAGCAGAAGCTGTCTCAGATGCGCGATGTCATCGGGCGTGATCTGCGCCGCGGCCTCGCGTAATATGCCGGGTTCGACCAGGCGGCGGGCGGAGAAGATCTGGCGAGCCTCTTCGGGCGAGGGGTAGGCGACGAAGGCGCCGCGGTTCTTCTCGACGCTGACGAGGCCCTCATAGGAGAGCGCCTGCAGGGCGGCGCGCGCAAGCGTGCGGCTGACGTTGAAGAGATTGCCGACATCGCTTTCCGAAAGCTTGGTGCCGGGCGAGAGCCTGCGTTCGACGATCGCTTCGCGGATGGCATCGCGGATCTGTTGCGCGCCGGTATCGGCGGAGTCTTCGGCTTGCTGAGCCTTGGCGGCGGATTTCATGAAAATCGATTTCCTGATGACGACAAACCATATCCGTGTTCGCGGCAAAAGTTAAACAGAATTTGTGCTCGAAATGGCGGCAAAATTGTATACGATTTTCTGCACAAATTGCGCACGATAGCCTAAATCATGTGCAGATACCGCTGTGCCTATAATTTGCTCTCGCAAGTTCGGTAGCGATAAAATCTTTAATTCGCAATGGCTTGATGTGAGCCACGGAGTTTGGCACGGCAGATGCATCGTCTTTTCCGAACAGGGGAAGGCATGATGTCGAAAGCGGCAGAGATCGATATAGTATCCGTTTCGAAGGTCTATGGCGCGACGACGGCGGTCCATGCGATCAGCCTGAAGATTCCGGCCGGCTCCTATTGCTGTTTCCTCGGCCCGTCGGGCTGCGGCAAGACCTCGACGCTGCGCATGATTGCCGGCCACGAGAGCATTTCGTCGGGCGATATCCGGCTCGGCAATGTCGTCGTCACCGATTTTCCGCCGGCCAGCCGCGGCACGGCGATGATGTTCCAGTCCTACGCGCTCTTCCCGCATCTCGATTTGATCGACAACGTCGCCTTCAGCCTGAAGATGAAGGGCGTCGACAAGCAAGAGCGGCAGGCCAAGGCGCTCGAGATGCTGAAGCTGATGCAGATGGAGGGCTATGCCAACCGGCGTCCGGCCCAGCTTTCCGGCGGCCAGCAGCAGCGCGTGGCACTGGCGCGCGCGCTGATCACCGATCCGGAAGCGCTGCTGCTCGACGAGCCGCTGTCGGCGCTCGATCCGTTCCTGAAGATCCGCATGCGCGCCGAACTCAAGAAACTCCAAAAGTCGCTCGGCATCACCTTCGTACACGTCACCCATAGCCAGGAAGAGGCGATGGCGCTCGCCGACGTTATCGTCATCATGAATGACGGCCGGATCGAGCAAGCGGCGGCCCCTCGCGAGGTCTTCGAGCGGCCGGCGACTGCCTTCGTCGCGCGGTTCATGGGCGACCACAATGTGCTGTCCGGCCGGGTGACGTCGAGCGAGAACGGCGTGCTCGTCATGACCGTGCCGGAAGGTCAGAGCTTTTCCGTGCGCGGGACGGGCAGGGAGGTCGGCGAGCCTGTCGATATCGGTATCCGCACCGACCGCGTGCGCCTGCAGGTGGCGAGCGAATGGACGCTCGGCTTCGACGGTATCGTCTCCAACATCGAATATCGCGGCTCTTCCGTGAAGATCACCGTAATCGGCGCCGGCAGCGACGACTTCACCGTCATTGCCGACGACGGCGATTATTTCGCCCGGCCGGTCGCCGTCGGCGACACCGTCTCGCTCAGCTGGGCGCTCGAAGATGCCGTGCTTCTCGGCCGCGCTTCCGCATGAACCATTACCATCAAGAACACTGAACCTTCCGTATCAAGAAAAGGGGAACTGACATGACGACTGAAACGACATCGACCAAAGCGGAAAAGGGGCTTTCCCGCCGCACGCTGCTGAAGACGGGTGCTGCCGCCGTCGGCGCCATCGCCGGCTCCGGCGCCATTACCGGCTTTCCCACCATCTGGGCGCAGACGAACATCACGCTTCGCCAGTTCGGCACCGGCGTTTCGAACATCAATGCCATCGCCGAGAAGTGCAAGGCCGATCTCGGCATCACGCTGGAGATGACGGCAACCGATTCCGACGCCGCCGCCCAGCGCGCCGTCACCCAGCCTGACAGCTACGATATTGCCGACATCGAATACTGGATCGCCAAGAAGGTGTTCCCGACCGGCGTGATGCAGCCGATGGACGTCAAGAAGCTGAAATATTACGACAAGATCGTGCCGCTGTTCATCAACGGCAAGCTAAAGCCGGAGAGCGTCATTGCCCAGGGTACGGCGCCGCATACGGTCGGCTTCGTCGAGGCGCAGGGTTCCAAGAAGTTCGCCAAGGAGCCGACACAGTGGATGACGATGGTTCCGACCATCTACAATGCCGACACGCTCGGCATCCGTCCTGATCTCACCGGCCGTCCGATCACCAGCTGGGCCGATATTCTCGATCCGGCCTTCAAGGGCAAGACCGCGATCCTCAACATCCCGTCGATCGGCATCATGGATGCGGCGATGATCATGGAAGCCTCCGGCAAGATCAAATATGCCGACAAGGGCAACATGACGAAGGAAGAAATCGACAAGACGATCGACTTCCTGATCAAGACCAAGGGCGACGGTCAGTTCCGTGCCTTCTGGAAGTCGTTCGACGAAAGCGTCAACCTGATGGCCTCGGGCGAAGTGGTCATCCAGTCGATGTGGTCGCCGGCCGTCGCCGCCGTCCGTTCGAAGGGCATTGCCTGCACCTTCCAGCCGCTCAAGGAAGGCTACCGTGCCTGGGGTGGCGGTCTCGGCCTTGCCTCGCACCTCAAGGGCGCGCAGCTCGATGCAGCCTATGAATATATCAACTGGTACACATCGGGCTGGGTCGGCGGCTACCTCAATCGCCAGGGCTATTATTCCGCCTGCATGGACACCGCCAAGGAATTCATGTCGGCCGACGAATGGGGCTACTGGATCGAAGGCAAGCCGGCGCAGGGCGATATCCTGTCTCCCGAGGGCAAGGTCATGGAGAAGGCCGGCGCTGTTCGCGACGGTGGCTCCTTCGAAGCCCGCATGGGTGCTGTCGCCTGCTGGAACTCCGTCATGGACGAGGACCGCTACATGGTCCGTCGCTGGAACGAGTTCATCGCTGCCTAAGGCCCGGTTGGCGGTTGCCGCTTTTCCCCTCCCCAACCCTCCCCACAAGGGGGAGGGAGTCCGGAGGTGGTGCGGTACAGAAACTCCCTCCCCCTTGTGGGGAGGGTTGGGGAGGGGTCTTCTCAGTCCTCCCTGCCCGAAAGCAGGGTTCGCGGTGGCCCAGGCGCTGCCGCGAATCTCTTCTCCTCGGCGGGGAGAAGGTGCCTGCAGGCGGATGAGGGGGCGGGGCACGAGCCTCTGTCATCACCCCTGACAATGAGACAACGGAGAACCGGATCATGGCGACCATCGCAGCGGAAACGGAGGAGGATGGCCAGGGCGCGCGCGGCGGGCGCGGACTGAGGCTTTCCCCATCGGCGATATCCTATCTCCAGGCGACGCCGCTGTTCGTCATTCTCGGCTTCTTCTTCCTGCTGCCGATCGCCATGATCGCGGTCGTCAGCTTCTGGGACTACGACTTTGCCGGTCTCTATCCCGATTTCCTGACGATGAACTACACCGATACGCTCGGTTCGTGGGTGACGTGGAAGACCTATCTCAACACGCTGAAATTCACAGCGATCGTCTGGTCGCTGACGCTCGTCATCGGATTCTGGGTCGCCTATTTCCTGGCCTTCCACATCCGCAAGACCTCGACGCAGATGATCCTCTTCCTCGTCTGCACCGTGCCATTCATGACGTCGAACATCATCCGCATGATCTCGTGGATCCCGGTGCTCGGGCGCAACGGCCTCGTCAATTCGACGCTGATCGAAATGGGCATCATTCCGCAGCCGATCGAATGGCTGCTCTATTCCGACTTCGCCGTCGTGCTCGCCATGGTGCATCTCTATACGCTGTTCATGGTGACGCCGATCTTCAACACGCTGATGCGCATCGACCGGTCGCTGTTCGAGGCGGCGCGCGATGCCGGCGCCTCCGGCTGGCAGGTTTTATGGAATGTCGTCATCCCGCTCGCCAAGCCCGGCATGGCGATCGGCACGATCTTCGTCGTCACGCTCGTCATGGCTGATTTTTCGACGGTGCAGGTGATGTCCGGCGGCCAGAGCGCCTCGGTGGCGCTGATGATGAAGAATCAGATGTCGCTGCTGCAATATCCGGCCGCTGCCGCCAACGCTGTGGTGCTGCTCGCCGTCGTGCTGTTGATGGTTGCAGCCATCCTGCGCGTCGTCGACATCCGCAAGGAGCTTTGAGATGAACCACGAAAAACGCGGCCTTGAATTCTATCTGCTGGCGATCTTCTTCATCATCTTCGTGCTGTTCCTCTACGGCCCGCTTTCGGCAATCCTGATCCTCTCCTTCCAGGGGCCGGATGGCGGCCTGACCTTCCCGATGAACGGCGTTTCCACGCACTGGTTCTTCAACCTGTTCGAGAAGCAGGCGGTCGGCGATTTCGGCGCTTCCTTCCGTCGCTCCTTCACTCTCGGGCTGATGGTGATGGCGGTGACCGTCATCGTCTCGCTGCTTGCCGGCCTTGCCTTCCGGCGACGGTTTCGCGGTTCGACGGCGCTGTTCTATGCCACGGTCGCAAGCCTCGTCGTGCCGTCGATCATCATCTCGCTCGGCATCGGCGTCGTCTTCCAGGAGGGAGGGCTGAAGCCTGCCTGGTATTCGTCGGCCTTTGGCGCCCATCTCACCTGGACGCTGCCGTTCGGCGTGCTGATCATGTTTGCCGTCTTCAACCGCTTCTCGCCGGCCTATGAAGAGGCAGCGCGTGACCTTGGCGCCAACTCCTGGCAGACGTTCCGCCATGTCGTGCTGCCGATGATCGCGCCGAGCCTGATCGGTGTCGGCCTGTTCGGCTTCACGCTCTCCTATGACGAATTCGCCCGCACTCTGATGACATCAGGCACCTACAATACGCTGCCGCTCGAAATCTACGGCATGACGACTAACGTCACGACGCCGGTGCTCTATGCGCTCGGCACGGTGACGACGCTGTTTTCCTTCACCATCATTCTCCTCGCACTCGGCATCATGACGATGCTCAGCCGGCGGCAGGCAAAGATAAGCTGACATGCGCATCCTCATCGTCAATCCGAACACCACGGCCTCCATGACCGACAAGGCCGCGACCGCCGCGCGTGCAGTGGCGGCATCAGGCACGGAGATCATCGCGGCCACCTCGCGCATGGGGCCGGTCTCCATCGAGGGACATTACGACGGCGCACTGGCGATCCCCGGCCTGCTCGCCGAACTCAAGGAGCGGCAGGCGGCAGGTTATGACGCGGCCGTTATCGCCTGCTTCGACGATACCGGGCTCGAAGCGGCACGAACCTTTGCCGATGTGCCGATCCTCGGCCTTTGCGAATCCGCCGTGGTGACGGCGGGCTTCCTGGCGCAGCGCTTCACCGTGGTGACGACGCTGGAGCGGTCGCGGGTGCTGATCGACAATCTGGTGCGCCGCTACGGCATGGGCGACCGCGCCAGGGTGCGCGCCTCCGACATCCCGGTGCTGGAGCTGGAAGATGCGGCCTCGGGCGCGATAGGCAAGCTCAGGGCCGAGATCGAGCGGGCGCTTTCGGAAGACGGCGCCGAGGCGATCGTGCTCGGCTGCGCCGGCATGACCGATCTGGCGCGTGAGCTGCAGGAGATCTACGGCGTGCCTGTCGTCGATGGCGTTGCCGCCGCCGTCAAGCAGGCCGAAGCGCTGGTGTCGCTCGGACTTTCCACCAGTAAGCGCGGCTCCTACGCATCGCCGTTGCCGAAACCCTTCACCGGGGCGATGAGCAGTTTCTCGCCGGTCCTCAAGGTCGGCTGAACTGATGTCCGTCTCTTTCGATTTCAAGCAGCTCACCGAGCGCGAACGCTACAAGCTGATGATCGGCACGATCATCCCGCGGCCGATCGCGCTGGTGACGACGGTCGACGAGAATGGCCGGGTCAACGCCGCACCCTTCAGCTTCTTCAACTGCCTTTCGGCCGATCCGCCGATCCTCGCGATCGGGGTCGAGAACAATGCCGACATGTCGTTCAAGGATACCGGCCATAATATCCGCATGACCGAGGTGTTCACGGTCAATATCGTCTCCTTCGCGATCGCCGAGGCGATGCATGTCTGCGGCGCTCTTTGTCTTCGCGCAATTCCGGACGCAAAACCGCTGCGCAGTTCTGCCGGAATTGCTCCAGGGATAGCCCCAAGTTTTTGCTTTACTTTTTCGGCTCCCGCAAGAATGGTCGGCTACGGATCATTGCGGCAGAGGAGCGCTTTACCCATGACAATCGAGGACGATCTCAGCCGGATCGCGGAGCAGGAGAAAGTCCTAAGCTTCGACGCCTTCGACCTGACGACGGCGTGGCAGCTCGGCAAGCTCCTGCAGGAACTCGCCACCGAGCGCGGCCTCGGCATCGCGATCGACGTGACCCTGCATTCGATGCCGGTCTTCTATGCGGCACTCCCGGGCGTGACGCCTGATAACGTCAACTGGGTCCGCCGCAAGCGCAATATGGTGCTGCGCTATTTCCGCAGCAGCTATGCCTCCGGCCTGAAGCTGCAGAAAGACGGCAAGACGGTCGAGGATAATGGACTTTCCGGCGCCGACTATGCGCCGCACGGCGGCAGTTTCCCGATCAACGTCAAGGGCAGCGGCTGCATCGGCGCCGTCACCGTCTCAGGATTGCCGCAGCGCGACGACCACAATCTTGCGGTCGAGGCGCTGGCGCTGATGCTCGCGAAGGATCTGGATACGCTCCGGCTCGCCCCGTCGCTTTGATGCGGTTTCTCCCGCCGTAATTTTGACAGAAAAAAGCCATGAAAACTGCAAATTCGCGTCGCCGTGCCGGTGACGCGGGCTTGTCCTGCGGCTAAGCTGCGGCATCGCACTCCTCATCTTACCCGGGACGCCATGATCCGCTTGTTCCTTGCGCTTGCCGCCACCATCGGCTTCGGCCTTTTCCTTGCCTCCTGCAACACTCTTTCCAAGGAGGAATGCGTTGCCGCCGACTGGAGAGTGATCGGCGAGAGCGACGGCGCGGCGGGCTACGAGCCGCAACAGCGCTTCGCCGCACATGCGAAATCCTGCGAGCGGGTGAAGATCGTGCCCGATCAGACGATCTGGTTTCAGGGATATCAGGCCGGTCTGGTGCGCTACTGCACGCCGCTCAGCGGGCTTGCGCGCGGCCAGGCGGGCAGCGGCTACGCCAATGTCTGCCCGCCGGAGACCGCGCCCGGTTTCCTGCGCGGCTTCGGCGTCGGCAGCAAGCAGCACGAATTGCAGGCGAGGCTCAGCTCGATGCAGAGCGACTATACCAATAAGGAGATGAGCATTGACGAGCTTTCCGACAAGCTGAGGGATGCCAAGGACGGTGACCGGTCGGAACTGCGCCGGCGGATCGAGGATCTCGAAGACGACATGCACGACATCCGCCGCGACCAGCGCGACGTGCAGGACGATCTCGACCGTGTCAACGAGGATGTCGAATGGTTCCAGCGGAACCCGACTGCCGAATTGCCGGCGCCGGGTTACTGATCCCCGACCTCAGAGCTTCCCGCCGGCCTCGGCGATGCCCTTTGTCAGGCTGCCCGTTGCCGGGAAGAGCGGGATGAGGCAGGCCTGCAGGGCGTGATAAATATCGCCCTTGCCGGGGAACAGTGAGTGCGAGGGAACGAGATCTTCCGTCAATTCCTCGTGCCAGCCGCCGTTCTTGTGGTCGATGAAGGCGCGCTCGATCACGTTCCAGATCTTGCGGTAGCTCTCTTCATGGAAATCGCTTGGCAGGTGCTCGTTGAGGAAATGTGCAGCGGCTGCACCTTCGCAGGCTGGCCACCAGAGCTTGTTGCGCTTGGCAGGCTTGTCGTCCCAATCGAGCGTATAGAAGAACCCGCCCTTGTCGTTGTCCCAGCCGAGCGCCATGGATTGCGCAAAGAGCGCCTTGGCCGCATCCGGCATCCATTCGATGCGTTTGCCGCCGAGCGCCCAGAGCTGCAGGATGAGGCGGGCCCATTCCAGCCAGTGGCCGGGCGTCGTGCCGGCCGGGCGGAACATTTCGTTCGGATGATAGTAGGTCTTGTCGAGATTCCATTCGGCATCGAAATGCTCGGCGACGCGCCAGTCCACCGAACCGGCGGCGCGGCGGATGACGAGATCGGCGATGCTTTCGGCCTTGGTCAGATATTCCCGGTCGCCGGTGGCTTCGAAGGCCGCCATCAGCGCTTCGGTCAGGTGCATGTTGGAGTTCTGGCCGCGATAGGCGCCGCCATCGAGCGGCTGCCAGTCGGCGGTGAATTCCTCGGCGATGGCGCCGTGCTTTTCTTCCCAGAATTTCGTGTTGAGGATCTCGGTGATATCGTCAAGCATGCCGTCGGCAAGGGGATGGCCGATCGTCTTTGCGGCTGAGGCGGCCAGCAGCACGAAAGCATGGCCATAGCCCTGCTTGTTGGAATCGACCGGACCGTTATCATCAAGCGACCAGAAATAGCCGCCGTTTTTCCGGTCGCGATGATGGTTCCAGATATAATCCATGCCGTGGTCGACGACGTCGGAGGCGCCGGGACGTCCGAGCAAGGCGCCGATCGAGAAGCAATGTACGGCGCGCGCGGCGATATGGATGCCGCGAACCTGGCCCTCGGCGTCGAGAGGCCTACCTTCGTCGTCGAGATCGTAGAAACCGCCCTTGGGGTTGACTGAATTGTGCTGGAAGAAATCGAAGAGACCGTTCGCTTGGGTCAGCAGCCAGCCGCGGTGATAGGCGCGGGTCGTCCAGTTTCCAAGCACGGCGTTGCCGGTTGCGGGTGCCATGATGCTCCTCCGATTTCGTGCACAAAGCGTTGTAAACGCCTATATAGGCGTCGTGCGAGTCTGTCATCCGGCGAGATTTGCAAAGCACGAAATCGACAGGCATATATTGACATAAAGATATCTTTATGTGATTTGGAAGTCTGGTCTTACGACGTCAAGGAGCCCTCCCGTGTTTGACAATCTCTTTGGTCCGGAAACGGGCAAGCGTGACGGCAGTGAAGTTTTCGCAGCTTTGAAACAAGCCGCGAGCGAGCGCATCCTTGTTCTCGACGGCGCCATGGGCACGCAGATCCAGGGGCTCGGCTATGACGAAGACCAGTTTCGCGGAACGCGCTTCATCGGCTGCGCCTGTCACCAGAAGGGCAATAACGACCTTCTGATCCTGACCCAGCCGGACGCGATCGAAGAGATCCATTACAGATACGCCAAGGCTGGCGCCGATATTCTCGAGACCAACACCTTCTCCTCGACCCGCATCGCCCAGGCCGATTACGAGATGGAAGGTGCGGTCTACGACCTCAACAAGGAAGGTGCGGAGATCGTGCGCCGGGCAGCGCAGCGCGCCGAGCGCGAGGACGGCCGCCGTCGTTTCGTCGCCGGCGCCATCGGCCCGACTAACCGCACCGCCTCGATCTCGCCCGACGTCAACAATCCGGGGTTCCGCGCCGTGACCTTCGACGATCTGCGTTCCGCCTATGGCGAGCAGATCGACGGGCTGATCGACGGCGGTGCCGACATCATCCTCATCGAGACGATCTTCGACACGCTGAACGCCAAGGCGGCGATCTTCGCCTGCGAGGAGCGCTTCGAGGCCAAGGGCGTGCGCCTGCCGGTGATGATCTCGGGCACGATCACCGATCTTTCCGGCCGCACGCTGTCCGGCCAGACGCCGTCGGCCTTCTGGAACTCGGTGCGTCACGCCAATCCCTTCACGATCGGCCTCAACTGCGCGCTCGGCGCCAATGCGATGCGCCCGCATCTGCAGGAGCTTTCGGGTGTTGCCGACACCTTCATCTGCGCCTATCCGAATGCCGGCCTGCCGAACGAGTTCGGCCAGTATGACGAAACGCCGGAGCTGATGGCGGCGCAGATCGACAGCTTCGCCCGCGAAGGCCTTGTCAACATCGTCGGCGGCTGCTGCGGCTCGACGCCGGAGCATATCAAGGCGATCGCCGAGACTGTTGCGAAATACAAGCCACGGCCGATCCCCGAGCATCGCCCCTTCATGTCGCTGTCGGGTCTCGAACCTTTCGAACTGACGAAGGACATCCCCTTCGTGAATGTCGGAGAACGCACCAACGTCACCGGCTCGGCCCGCTTCCGCAAACTGATCACCAACGCCGATTTCACGGCAGCGCTCGATGTGGCGCGCGACCAGGTCGAGAACGGCGCGCAGGTGATCGACATCAACATGGACGAGGGGCTGATCGACTCCGAAAAGGCGATGGTCGAATTCCTCAACCTGATCGCCGCCGAGCCTGACATCGCCCGCGTGCCTGTCATGATCGACTCGTCGAAATTCTCAATCATCGAATCCGGCCTGAAGCGCGTCCAGGGCAAGCCGATCGTCAACTCGATCTCGCTGAAGGAAGGCGAGGAGAATTTCCTCGCCCAGGCGCGGCTGTTGCACAATTATGGTGCCGCCGTCGTCGTCATGGCCTTCGATGAAACGGGGCAGGCTGACAGCTATGAGCGCAAGGTGGAAATCTGCACGCGCGCCTACAAGCTGCTGACCGAAAAGATCGGCTACCCGCCCGAGGATATCATCTTCGATCCGAACATCTTCGCGGTCGCGACCGGCATCGAGGAGCACAATAATTACGGCGTCGACTTCATCGAGGCGACGCGGACGATCCGCGAGCGCATGCCGCTGGTGCATATTTCGGGCGGTGTTTCGAACCTGTCCTTCTCGTTCCGCGGCAACGAGCCGGTGCGCGAGGCGATGCACGCCGTGTTCCTCTACCACGCCATCCAGGCGGGCATGGACATGGGCATCGTCAATGCCGGCCAGCTTGCTGTTTACGACAACATCGATCCCGAGCTGCGCGAGGCCTGCGAGGATGTAGTGCTGAACCGCCGTCCCGACGGCACCGAGCGGCTGCTCGAAGTGGCGGAGAAATTCCGTGGCGGCGCGGCACGCGAAGGCCGAGTCCAGGATCTTTCCTGGCGCGAATGGAGCGTCGAGAAGCGTCTCGAACATGCGCTGGTCAACGGCATCACCGAATATATCGGGGCCGATACCGAGGAGGCGCGCCAGCAGGCTGCAAGGCCGCTGCACGTCATCGAAGGGCCGCTGATGGCCGGCATGAACGTCGTCGGCGACCTCTTCGGCTCGGGCAAGATGTTCCTGCCGCAGGTGGTCAAGTCGGCGCGCGTGATGAAGCAGGCGGTGGCCGTGCTGCTGCCCTACATGGAAGAGGAAAAGCGCCTCAATGGCGGCGAGGAACGCCGGTCGGCCGGCAAGATCCTGATGGCGACGGTCAAGGGCGATGTGCACGATATCGGCAAGAACATCGTCGGCGTCGTGCTTGCCTGCAACAATTACGAGATCGTCGACCTCGGCGTCATGGTGCCGGCGACGAAGATCCTCGAAACGGCGATTGCCGAAAAGGTCGATGTCATCGGCCTTTCCGGCCTGATCACGCCGTCGCTCGACGAGATGGTGCATGTCGCGGCCGAAATGGAGCGGCAGGGCTTCGAGATCCCGCTGCTGATCGGCGGGGCAACGACCAGCCGCGTGCATACGGCCGTGAAGATCCATCCCGGCTACAATAAGGGGCAGACGATCTACGTGACCGATGCGAGCCGCGCCGTCGGCGTCGTCTCGGCCCTGCTGTCACCGGAGAACCGCCAGGCCTATGTCGACGACATTCGCGCCGAATATGCCAAGGTGGCGGCCGCCCATGCGCGCAGCGAGGCCGAGAAGGTGCGCTTGCCGTTGCCCCGGGCTCGCGAGAATGCGCATAAGGTCGATTGGTCTGCCTACCGGCCGGTGAAGCCGCAATTCTTCGGCACACGGGTGTTCGAGGATTACGATCTGGCCGAGCTTGCCAAATATATCGACTGGACGCCGTTCTTCCAGACCTGGGAGCTGCGCGGCCGGTACCCCGCCATTCTCGACGACGAGAAGCAGGGCGAGGCGGCGCGTGCGCTCTGGGCCGATGCGCAGGCCATGCTGAAGAAGATCATCGACGAGAAGTGGTTCCGCCCGCGCGCCGTCATCGGCTTCTGGCCGGCCGGCGCGGTCGGCGATGATATCCGGCTGTTCACGGACGAGAGCCGGAAGCACGAGCTTGAGACCTTCTATACGCTGCGCCAGCAGCTTTCCAAGCGGGACGGGCGGCCGAACGTGGCGCTCTCCGACTTCGTGGCGCCTGTCACAAGCGGTGCTCAGGATTATGTCGGCGGCTTCGTGGTGACAGCGGGTATCGAGGAAATCGCCATCGCCGAGCGTTTCGAACGGGCGAACGACGATTATTCCTCGATCCTCGTCAAAGCGCTGGCCGACCGCTTCGCCGAAGCCTTTGCCGAGCGCATGCACGAGCGGGTGCGGCGCGAATACTGGGGCTATGCCAAGGACGAGACGCTCAGCAAGGAGGATCTCATCACCGAAGCCTATGCCGGCATTCGCCCGGCGCCTGGTTATCCCGCCCAGCCCGACCACACCGAAAAGGCAACACTCTTCAAGTTGCTCGACGCTGAAAAAGCGGCCGGCGTGAAGCTGACAGAGAGTTATGCGATGTGGCCGGGCTCCTCGGTCTCCGGCCTCTATATCGGCCATCCCGACTCCTATTATTTCGGCGTCGCCAAGGTGGAGCGCGATCAGGTGGAAGACTATGCGGCCCGCAAGGGCATGGAGGTTTCCGAGATCGAGCGCTGGCTCGGGCCAGTGCTGAACTATGTGCCGCGCAAGACCGAAACCGAGATCGAGGATGCGGCGTAACCAGCCGTTTGGCGTCGTCCGCTGATAAAGTGATTCAAGAAACGAGGAAGCCGGAAAGTGATTCACTTTCCGGCTTCATGCTTTTGAAAATCAAGAAGATTATTCTTTGGAGCCGATGATGTCGGCTTTGCGTTTCAAGTCACCGCGATCGTCAGCTCCGCGACGAAATCATAGGCGTCGCCGCGATAGAGCGAGCGGGTGAATTCGACGGCGCGGCCGGAGCCGAGATAGGAGATACGCTCGATCGACAGGCCGGCCGCACCGACGGAGACGCCGAGAAGCTGGGCGTCGGCTTCCTTCATGTTGGTCGCCGAGATGCGCTGCACGGCGCGCACGGGGCGAACCTGGAGGCGTTCGAGCTCGGCATAGAGCGAATTGGTGACGGCTGAGGGATCGGGCAGGAATTCGCCGGAGACGCTGGCGTTCTCGATTGCCAGCGGCTGGTCGTCGGCGATGCGCAGGCGGGAGAGGCGCGAAACCTTGACGTCGGTACCGAGGCCAAGGATCATCATCTCATCGGGCGAGGGGGTATGGATGCCCTTGTGCAGCCATTCGGAGCGGGAGGACATGCCGCGGCGCGCCATATCCTCAGTAAAGGAGGTGAGCTGCGACAGGCGTTGCTCGACCTTGGAGACCGGCTTGGCGACGAAGGTGCCCGAGCCGTGGCGGCGCACCAGCAGGCCGTCGGCGACAAGTTCGTCGATCGCCTTGCGCACGGTGACGCGGCTAACGGCGGCGAATTCGGCGATGTCGCGCTCCGGCGGCAGCGCATCGCCGTGGCCGAGCGTGCCGGTGCGCACGGCCTCTTCGAGCATGCGACGCAGCTTGACGTAGAGCGGGCCGGTGCCGGCAGCCTGCAAGCGCTCCAGGGACAGGATGGTAGCGAGGTCGTCGCTCATGCCGCACCTCTCTGCTTGTTGTTCAAGAGCTTCACCGCAAGTTCCACTGCGCCGTGCAAGGCATCGTTCTTCGGTCTGGCGAGCAGCGGCCTGTAGCGTTCGGAAAGCCAGGGTTCATAAGCTTCGGCAAGACCGCCGAGCAGGCAGATCGAGGGGCATTCGGGCCAGAGCAGCGCGTCGAGGCTTTCGCCGATCGCCGTTGCCGCATCCGTGACGATGCCGACCGCGATGGCATCGCCCTTGGCCGCATGCTGAAAGACGATCGGTGCGTAGCCGGCAAAGTCCTTCGGTCTTGCCGAATGGGCGAATTCGACGATGCGCTCGGGATCGTTGCCGTATTCGGTCATGACCGCGTCGGTGATCGGCGATGCCGGGCGCACCCCGTCATGGGCGAGCAGCGATCGTTCCAGCAGGTCGCGACCGAGGCGGGCGCCGCTTGCCTGGTCGCCGACAACGAAACCCCAGCCGCCGATGCCGTTCAGCCGGCCATCCCTACGGGCATTATAAACCGAGCCGGTGCCGAAGGCGCCGACGATGCCGTCGGCATCGCCGAGCGCGCCCTGCAGGGCGATCAGCGCATCGGTGACGACGCGGCCTTCGGTGAAGGGCAGGGCCTTTTCGATTCGTCTACCATAATCGCCGACATTGGCGCCGGCGACGCCGACGACGGCTGCGACGGAGGAAATGGTTTCAGCGGCAAGCCCGGCATCGCCTAGCGCCTGCCGGGCGGATTCGACGATATTGAGAAGGGAGTTTTCCAGATCCGACAGGATGTTGGCAGGGCCGGCTTTGCCACGGCCGATGACATTGCCGTTCCTGTCCGCGACTGCGGCCCGGCAGCTCGTTCCGCCGCCGTCTATGCCGATTGCAAGCTCCGTCATCGGGCCTCCGAATATGCCGTTCCCTATGTTTTTTAATACAATACCAAAAAAATACCATTTACCAAGTGGGAATGACGTGGAAAATCAATCTTTTTATCATATTGATTTTGCTTGATTAAATTTTTTAATGAGTTTTATCAGGCCGAAAAGTTAATTTCGGCTGGACAATTGGTATTTTTTTGGCATTAATTCGGCAAAAGGGAACAGCACTTCGAAGCCCACGAAAACCGGCAGTTAAGTCAAGCCGGAACCGCTTCGAGGATGATCGAGAGAACGACCCCCGGCCCATCAAGCTGGGGGCGAATTCGGGCATCCATCGGCTTTCCCCATCATTTCGCCGCTCCCGGTGCAGCCGCCGGGAAGGCGCGCAGTTCGGCCGCAGGCGATCCGCCTTCGTGTCCGTCGAGCTTTCGGGACCGGCATTGCTGGCGGTCCTCCAAGGGGCGTTGGGTGTTGCCTCAGACACACCAATTGCTTGTTTCAGATCGAAAACAGCGCCTCGCGGCGCTTAAAACAGGAGAGGGAAATGAAAAACACTGCTCTGAAAAGCCTGCTGCTTGCCTCCAGTCTGCTGAGTTCAGCGGGTCTCGTCCACGCCGCCGACGTCACGCTGACGGTCGAAAGCTGGCGTAACGACGACCTGCAGATCTGGCAGGAAAAGATCATCCCGGCTTTCGAAGCCAAGAACCCGGGCATCAAGATCGTTTTCTCGCCGACCGCGCCGACCGAATACAACGCCTCGCTGAATGCCAAGCTCGATGCAGGCTCCGCAGGCGATATCATCACCTGCCGTCCGTTCGATGCCTCGCTCGAACTCTTCAACAAGAAGCAGCTCACTGACATCACCAGCCTGCCTGGCATGGAGAACTTCTCGCCGGTCGCCAAGGCCGCCTGGAGCACCGACGACGGCAAGTCGACCTTCTGCGTGCCGATGGCTTCTGTCATCCACGGCTTCATCTACAACAAGGATGCCTTCGACAAGCTCGGCATCTCTGTGCCGAAGACCCAGGACGAGTTCTACGCAGCGCTCGACAAGATCAAGGCCGACGGCACCTACATTCCGCTCGCCATGGGCACGAAGGACCTCTGGGAAGCCGCTACCATGGGCTACCAGAATATCGGCCCGAACTACTGGAAGGGTGAGGACGGCCGCGCCGCCCTGATCGCCGGCAAGGAAAAGCTGACGGATGCCGACTGGGTCAAGCCCTATGAAGAGCTTGCCAAGTGGAAGCCCTATCTCGGCGACGGCTTCGAAGCCCAGACCTATTCGGACAGCCAGAACCTGTTCACGCTCGGTCGTGCCGCGATCTATCCGGCCGGCTCGTGGGAAATCTCGCTATTCAACAGCCAGGCACAGTTCAAGATGGGCGCCTTCCCGCCGCCGGTTCCGAAGGCCGGCGACACGGGCTACATCTCCGACCATCCGGATATCGGTGTCGCTCTGAACACCAAGAGCACGCATGCCGAGGAAGCCAAGAAGTTCCTCAGCTGGGTCGCTTCGCCTGAGTTCGCCGATATCTACGCCAACGCGCTGCCGGGCTTCTTCAGCCTGAACTCCAACCCGGTCAAGATGTCCGATCCGCTCGCTCAGGAATTCGTTTCCTGGCGCGGCCCGTACAAGTCGACGGTGCGCTCGACCTACCAGATCCTGTCGCGCGGCACGCCGAACCTCGAAAACGAGACCTGGGTCGAATCGGCCAATGTGATCAACGGCACGGATACGCCTGCGGTTGCTGCCGAAAAGCTCCAGAAGGGCCTCGACAGCTGGTACAAGCCGGCCAAGTGATGTGATCCGGGGCGGCGTTTGCAGCCCCTCATCCGGCCTGCCGGCCACCTTCTCCCCGCTCGCGGGGAGAAGGAGACTCGCAGCGACCTCCCAGCCCGATAGCATCTCAACAGGGCGTGTTCCCTCTCCTCCCAGGTGGCAGAGAGTTAGGGTGAGGCGCAACGTTTTCCACCTGTGCTGCCCTTGCAGCCAGTCGACAAGAACAGGCAAAAGCCATGAGCGAAACAGACAACGCGGCTGATATTGTCCCGATCAAGCGCGCGGTGCGCTGGCACATTTTCGTCTTCATGCTGCCGGCCCTGATCGTCTATTCGGCGGTCATGGTGCTGCCGCTCATCGAAACTCTTCGGCTGTCGCTCTACAATACGGTCGACGGGCAGCCGGCCTTCGTCGGACTGGCGAATTTCAAGGTGCTGTTCGGCGATGCGCGCTGGGCGCGCGATTTCTGGAATGCCCTTGTCAATAACCTGATCTTCTTTGCCATCCACATGTGCGTGCAGAACCCGATCGGGGTGGCGCTTGCCGCCCTGCTTTCGGTGCCGAAGCTGCGCGGCGTCGCCTTCTATCGCACGGCGATGTTCCTGCCGACTCTGCTCTCCTTCGTCATTGTCGGCTTCATCTGGAAGCTCATCCTTTCGCCGATCTGGGGCGTGGCGCCCTGGATGCTGGATCTCATCGGGTTGAAATTCTTGTTCGCGCCCTGGCTCGGCAAGTCCGGTTCGGCGCTGATTGCGGTGTCGCTGATCTCGAACTGGCAATATATCGGCATTCCGATGATGCTGATCTATGCCGCACTGCTCAGCATCCCCGAAGAGGTGATCGAGGCGGCCGAATGCGACGGCATCACCGGCTGGGCCCAATTCTGGAAAATCAAGCTGCCGCTCATCCTGCCGGCGATCGGCATCATCTCGATCCTGACCTTCGTCGGCAATTTCAATGCCTTCGACCTGATCTATACCGTGCAGGGGGCGCTTGCCGGACCTGACATGTCGACCGACATTCTCGGCACGCTGCTCTACCGCACCTTCTTCGGTTTCCAGCTTCAGCTCGGCGACCGCTCGATGGGCGCGACGATTGCCACAGTGATGTTCCTCATCATCCTCGCCGGCGTCTCGCTTTATCTGTTCGTCATCCAGCGGCGCATGCGTCGCTACCAATTCTGAGGAGCGCGCATGTCCAAGGCACGCACATCTCCCATCCGCACCGGCCTAGTGCATCTGGCGCTGAGCGCCTATACGCTGGTCGCGCTGTTTCCGGTGTTTCTGACCATCGTCAACTCGTTCAAGGATCGTGCCTCGATCTTCCGCGAGCCGCTGATGATCCCGACGCCATCGACCTTCAGTCTGGTCGGCTATCAGACGGTGCTCGGGCAGGGCGATTTCGCCACCTATTTCCAGAACAGCTTCATCGTCACGATCGTCTCGATCCTGCTGGTGCTGCTCTTCGGCGCAATGGCGGCCTTCGCGCTCTCGGAGTACCGCTTCCGCGGCAATATGCTGCTTGGTCTCTACATGGCGATCGGCATCATGATCCCGATCCGTCTCGGCACGGTGGCGATCCTGCAGGGCATGGTGGCGGCCGGCCTCGTCAATACGCTGACGGCGCTGGTTCTTGTCTATACCGCGCAGGGCATACCGCTGGCGATCTTCATCCTGTCGGAATTCATGCGCACGGTTTCGGACGATCTGAAGAATGCCGGGCGCATCGACGGGCTTTCCGAATATGCGATCTTCTTCCGCCTGGTGCTGCCGCTGGTGCGCCCGGCCATGGCGACGGTCGCGGTCTTCACGATGATCCCGATCTGGAACGATCTCTGGTTCCCGCTCATCCTGGCGCCCTCCGAGGCCACCAAGACGGTGACGCTCGGCTCGCAGATCTTCATCGGTCAGTTCGTCACCAATTGGAACGCGGTGCTGGCGGCGCTGTCGCTGGCGATCCTGCCGATCCTCGTCCTCTACGTCATCTTCTCGCGGCAGCTGATCCGCGGCATCACGTCAGGAGCTGTCAAGTGAGCCAATCCGAAAAGCCGATCCGTGTCCTCGTTGCCGGCCTCGGCAATATGGGCCGCAGCCACGCGCTCGCCTATCACAACAATCCGGGTTTTGAGATCGTCGGTCTCGTCAACCGCTCGAGGCCACAATTGGAGCCCGAGCTGCAGGGCTATACGATCCATCCCGACTTCACGACGGCGCTCGCCGAGCTGAAGCCGGACCTCTGCTCGATCAACACCTATTCCGACAGCCATGCCGATTATGCGGTCGCCGCCTTCGAGGCGGGCTGTGATGTCTTCGTTGAAAAGCCGCTGGCAACCACCGTCGCCGATGCCGAGCGCGTCGTCGCGGCGGCTGGGAAGGCCGGGCGCAAGCTGGTGATCGGCTACATCCTTCGCCATCATCCTTCCTGGATGAAACTGATCGAGGAGGCACGCAAGCTCGGCCCGCCTTACGTCTTCCGCATGAACCTCAACCAGCAGTCCAGCGGCCCGACCTGGGCGACGCACAAGTCGCTGATGCGTACCACCTCGCCGATCGTCGATTGCGGTGTGCATTATGTCGACGTCATGTGCCAGATCACCGACGCGAGGGCTGTCGAGGTGCGCGGCATGGGGCTGCGCATGTCGGAAGAGATCGCCGCCGACATGTATAATTACGGTCACTTGCAGGTGCTGTTCGAGGATGGTTCCGTCGGCTGGTACGAGGCCGGCTGGGGTCCGATGATCTCGGAAACGGCCTTCTTCGTGAAAGATGTGATGTCGCCAAAAGGCGCGGTGTCGATCGTCATGGATCCGAACGCCAAGTCCGACGATATCGACACGCACACCAAGACCTCGGTGATCCGTCTGCACACGGCCGAGACCGGCCCGGACGGCAAGTTCATCCGGCCCGACCAGGACATGACGATGGAAGGCGAACCCGGCCATCAGGCGCTCTGCGACCTGGAACAGGCCTTCATGCTGAGGGCGATCCGCGAGGATCTGGACCTCGACCGCCATATGGCGGATGCGGTGGCGTCGCTGCGCATCTGCCTTGCCGCCGACGAGAGCGTGCGTACCGGCCAGCCGGTCAGAATATAAGGAAAGACCCGTGGGATCGCTTCAACTCAAATCCATCCGCAAGACCTATGGCACGCATGAGGTGCTGAAAGGCATCGACCTCGAGGTCAAGGACGGCGAATTCGTCATCTTCGTCGGGCCGTCGGGCTGTGGGAAATCGACGCTGCTGCGCAGCATTGCAGGCCTCGAAGACGTCACGTCGGGCGCCGTCGTCATCAATGGCCGCGACGAGACGCTGACGCCGCCGGCCAAGCGCGGCATCGCCATGGTGTTCCAGTCCTACGCGCTCTACCCGCATCTGACGGTCAAGGATAATATGGGGCTCGGTCTCAAGCAGGCCGGCACCGCCAAGGACGAGATCGACAATCGTGTCAGCAAGGCATCCGGCATGCTTTCGCTGGAACCCTACCTGGCGCGGCGGCCGGCCGAGCTCTCCGGCGGCCAGCGCCAGCGTGTCGCCATCGGCCGTGCCATCGTGCGCGAACCGGAACTCTTCCTGTTCGACGAACCGCTGTCGAACCTCGATGCGGCGCTGCGCGTCCAGACCCGCCTTGAAATTGCCCGGCTGCACCGCAGTCTGAAGGCGACGATGATCTATGTCACCCACGACCAGGTCGAGGCAATGACACTTGCCGACAAGATCGTTGTCTTGAATGCAGGGGCAATCGAGCAGATCGGTTCGCCGATGGAACTCTACAAACGACCGGCCAATGTTTTCGTTGCCGGCTTCATCGGCTCGCCGCAGATGAATTTCATCGCGGCCGAGAAGGTCGGCGATCATAGCGCCAAGACCATCGGCGTGCGTCCCGAACATATGACGCTGTCGCGCGAGCAGGGGACTTGGGCTGCGAAGGTCGTGCATGTCGAGCATCTCGGCGCCGACACGATCATCTATCTGGAATCCGACCAGTGCGGCCTGCTGACCGCGCGTCTTTTCGGCGAGCACCAGTATGAGCCGGACGAGATCGTCTATGCGACCCCGGACCAGACGCATGTCCACCGCTTCGATGTAGACGACCAAGCGATCCGCTAAGCGCATGACAGAACGAAAAAGCCCCGCCAGCCAGCCTGGCGGGGCTTTTTCGTTTCCCGCCGCTCGCGGTTCGATCAGCCGAGCACGGGCCGCATGAAGCTGCGTTCATAGCTGACGATGCTGCGGTTACGTTTGTCGAGTTCGAAAGCGGCCTGACATTCCGGATCGTTTGCCATGCGTGTGCGATAGTCCTCGTAGGCGGCAAGGCTCGGGAAGGAAAACAAGGCAACGGCAATATTGTTGGCGCCTTCGGACGGCAGGAAATAACCGTGATGGGTGCCACCCATCCTGTTGACGATCGGAATCCAGAGCCGAGCATATTCCTCAAATTCGGCAAGCTTGTACGGATCGATCACATAACGCAGGTGGCAGGTAATCATTGAAATATCCCATCAGGTAAGATGTTGGGCGGAAGGCTGCCCGGCTGATTTGGTTTGCTCAACTTCTGGCATCGAGCTGGGGGAGTTCAAGTGCTTTTTGGTGATGACTGCATCACGATTGCTGACGGCTCGGACGAGCTGAAATGAAAAAGGCACCGTTTCGCGGCGCCTTATGTCTCAGCAGTATTGGCGAAATCAGTCGCGGATGATGAGCAGGTCGGCTGCCATGAAGCGCAGGGTTACCGTTTCGCCGGCCTGCGGCGGGGTGGTGCCCGGGCTGTTGAACATGTCGAAGGAGATGACGTTGCCTCCGACATTCATGCGGGTGCGGATGACCGACCCCAGGAAGTGGGCCGAAACGACCTGACCGGTCAGTGCCGTGTCGCTCTTGACACTGTCGGAGAGCGAGCCGGCTTCCGGACGCAGCGCCAGCGAAATGGTTTCGCCGGCCTTGTGGGCGGCGACCGACTGCTTCAGCGTTATGCCCTGATCGCCGATCTGGATGCGGTTGGTATCGGGATCGACGACCTTGGCCTCGATGAGGTTCAGCGTGCCGACGAAGGAGGCGACGAAGCGCGTCGCCGGTGTATTGTAGATCTCGAAGGGCGAACCGATCTGGTCGGCCTTGCCGGCGTTCATGACGACGATGCGGTCGGAGATCGACAGGGCCTCTTCCTGATCATGGGTGACGAAGACCGTGGTGATGCCGAGTTGCTGCTGGATCTGGCGGATTTCCTCGCGCAACGACACGCGGATCTTGGCGTCGAGTGCGGAGAGCGGCTCGTCGAGCAGCAGCACTTGCGGCTTGACGGCGAGCGCGCGGGCAAGGGCAACACGCTGCTGCTGGCCGCCCGACATCTGATAGGGGAAGCGGTCGGCCAGGTGATCGAGCTTGATCAGGCCAAGCATTTCCTTGACGCGGGCGTCGATTTCGGGCTTCGGGGCGCCGGCGACCTTGAGACCGAAGGCGACATTGTCGTGCACCGTCATGTTGGGGAACAGCGCGTAGGCCTGGAACACCATGCCGATATTGCGCTGGTTCGGCTTCAGCGAGCTTTGGTCCTTGCCGTTGATGGTCAGCGTGCCGCCGCTCGGCGTCTCGAAGCCGGCGATCATCCGCAGAACGGTCGTCTTGCCGCAGCCCGACGGTCCGAGGAAGGAGACGAACTCACCCTTTTCGATCGTCATGTTGAAGTTCTTGACGACCTGAACCGGGCCGAAGGATTTCTGAATGTTGGTCAGCGTGAGAAAAGACATGAGCCAGATACCTTAAGCCTTTGCCGGGGCGGCTTTGCCGAAGCGGGAAACGAGATTGAGCAGGCCCATGCTGAGCCAGGTGATCGAGAAGGCGATGACGGCGAGCGCCGAAGGCTCATAGGCCTTGTTGGCGCCGACCAGCTGCAGGTAGGGACCGAAGGCCGGACGGTTCAAAAGTGCGGCAAAGGTGAATTCGCCCATGACGATCGCGAGCGTGATGAAAGCGCCTGAGAGCACGCCGCTCATGACATTCGGGAAAATGCACTTGAACATGATGGTCGTCCATCGGGCGCCGAGGCTTTCGGCCGCTTCCGTCAGCGTGCGGACGTCGATGGCGCGCATGGCGGTATCGACGGCGCGGTACATATAGGGCAGGGACAGGGTGATATAGGAGAAGACCAGCAGGATGTTGGTGCCGGTCGTCGAACCCGTCAGCGGTAGGTAAGAGGATGAATTATACATCCTGAGGTAACCGAAGACGATGACGATCGCCGGAATGACGAGCGGCAGCAGCGTGATGAATTCCACGACTGGACGCATCTGCGGCAGGCGCAGGCGCACCCAATAGGCCGTCGGCACGACGAGCAGCATGCCGAAGACGATGGTGAACAACGCCATCAGCATGGAATAGCCGAAGGTCTCACGGAACTGAATGTCGGAGAAGACCGACTCGTAGGCATCGAGGCTGTATTCGCCGCGGCGCATGCGCAACGAAAACTCGATTGTTCCGATCAACGGAATGACGAAATAGGATGCACCCAGAATGACGGCGATCCAGGCTCCGAGACGTTGAGCTTTCATTTCTGCCACCGTTCGGCGCGCATGCGCAGCATGAGGTAAAGGACGTTGGAGACGCCGGTGATGACGATCATGCCAAGCGCAATGGCGTAACCGAGATTGGCATTGTGCAGAACGTCGCCGCGGATCTGTGCATAGAGCAGGATCGGCACGATGTTCAGCGAGCTGCCGGTCAGCGCGAAAGCGGTGGCGATGGCGCCGAAAGCGTTGGCGAAGAGCAACAGCGTCGTGCCTAGCAGGCTCGGCCAAAGGATCGGCAGCGCGACCATCGTCCAGTATTGGCGGTTGGTGGCGCCGAGGATCTGCGAGGCTTCGCGCCATTCCTTCTTCATGCCGTCGAGGGCCGGCGTCAGGATCAGCACCATCAGCGGGATCTGGAAATACATGTAGGTGATGGTGAGGCCGAAGAAGGACAACAGATTAAAGCCGGTGCCGTAGAGATTGAAGCCGAACCATTCGCGCAGGAAAATCGTCACAAGCCCGGTGCGGCCGAGCGTTGCGAGAAAGGCAAAGGCAAGCGGCACGCCGGCGAAATTCGAGGCGACGCCGGAGAAGGTCAGCAGCGTCGAACGGATGGAGGCGGGCAGGCCGCCGAGCACGACGGCCCAGGCGAGGAAGAAGCCGATCAGCGCACCGCCCAGAGCTGACGCCACCGACACACGGATACTGATCGAGTAGGCGCTCATGATGGATGGGGTAAAGAGATCACCGATATTCTTCAGCGTCAAATCGCCCTCGGGCGTCAGGAATGCGCCCGCCACAAGATAAAGCGTGGGGATGATCAGGAACAGCAGGGAGAAAATGATGAAGGGTGCAATGCCCAGCCAGTCGATCACGCGATCTCTGTTGATCAAGGGGGCACTGCGCACCATAGGCGTTGAAACGGTGCTCATGGAAAAGCTCATCCTGGGGCGTCGGAGTGAGAAAACCTCCCCGCCTTGCGGCGGGGAGGCAGGATCAGAGGTTACTTGACGGCGGCGCCGACAACGGAATCCCAGTTCTTGGTGATGGCTTCCTTGCCAGCGGACTGCTCTTCGAGTGTCGGGAAAACAGCCTTTTCATAGGCTGCAGCCGGCGGCAGCTTGTCGAGCAGTTCCTTCGGGATCTTGTTGTTCTTGGCAAGATCGTTGAAGCGGATCGGGTGGCAATAGCCCTTCAGCCAGCCGAGCTGACCTTCGTCGGAATAGAGGTATTCCATCCAGAGCTTCGCAGCGTTCGGGTGCGGAGCGAAGGCGGAGATAGCCTGGACGTAGACGCCGGCAACGACGCCGGTCTTCGGAACGACGACCTCAAACGGAGGATTGCCTTTCAGGCTTTCGCCCCAGGAGAGGGCGTTGTAATCCCAGGCAACGATGATCGGCGTGGAGCCCTGGGCGAACGGAGCCGCCTTGCCGACGACCGGCACGAAATTGCCGTTCTTGTTCAATTCGGCGAAGAATTTCAAACCTTCTTCGCCGGCCTTGGCAGCGTCACCGCCGGATGCGGAAAGACCGGCCGCATAGACGCCCTGGACGGCCTGGTTGGCGGTACGCGGATCGCCTGCGAGGGCGACGGTGTTTGCGTAGTCGCTCTTCTTCAGGTCGGCCCAGTCGGCCGGCGATTCCTTGACGAGATCCTTGTTCACGAGGAACGAGAGAACGCCGTAATAGTCGCCGTACCAGTAGCCTTCGGCATCCTTGGCGGTATCCGGGATGGAGTCCCAGGTGGAGACCTTGTAAGGCTGGATCAGGCCGTCTTTCTTTGCGGACGGGCCGAAAGAGAGGCCGACGTCGATGACGTCAGGAGCCTGCGGGCCGGTGTTGCCCTTGTTGGCCTTGATGGCTTCGACTTCGTCGCCCGAACCCGCATCCGGGTTGAGCTCGTTGACCTCGAGGCCATACTTGGCCTTGAAGCCGGCGATGACTTCGCCGTAGCCGCACCAGTCGTGCGGAAGAGCGATCGTCGTCAGGGTGCCTTCCTTCTTGGCGGCGGCAATAAGTTCAGCGCTCGGCTCGGCGGCGGCAATCGCGGTCGAAGCCACGATCATCGCAGTAGAAAGCGACAGAAGTCGAGAAATGTTAGAGATCACTGTTGTTCTCCTTCGGGTTTTCAGTGTCTGGCGATGCTGTTAATGAGATTACATGAAGCTTGTGTGACAGTAGGATGACGTTAATTCTGCTGTGAATAGCAGAGGTTGTGGCAAATGTTTTGTTTGCGACAACGGCGTCTGCCTTCCCCAAAATCCGTCATTGTTTTTCTTCTGTTTTAGTCTTGTCCTCCTAACCCGGTTTGCGGAAAAGCCTGGTCTGCTCGAACAGGCCTTCCAGTGTCTTCATGCGCTCCTTCGTCTCGTCCCAGGTCGAATTCTGAACGGCCTCGATCAGCGCTTCGACGATGAAAAGGGTGACGACGGAAGAATCCCAGGCCGACGGCGCCTCGATCCGGACGCGAAAAGCATACCTGGCGAGCTTGGCAGCGGGCGATCCCCACTGGTCGGTGAAGACGACGATTTCGGCGCCGCGCTTGCGGGCGGCGGTGGCGAGGCTCACCATCTCCTGCTCGTAGCGGCGGATGTCGAAGATGATCAGGATGTCGCCGGCATTCATGTTGAGGACATATTGCGGCCAACTGCTGGAATTCGACGATAGCAGCGTCGTTGCCGGCCGGATGACCTGCATATGGGTGAAGAAATACTCGGCAAGCGCGCCGGTGATGCGGCCGCCGACGAAATAAAGGCCGCGCTTGCGGTCGGAGAGCAGCGCGGCAACGCTATCGAAAGTCGCGGTGTCGAGATCGGTCAGCGTCTGGCGCAGATTACCCATGATCGCATCGGCGAAACGGTTGAGAATATGGGTGCCCGGGGCGTTCTGCGCCCAGCGGTCGTGTTTGGCGATGGGGTTGGAAATCGTCGCCTCGACCTCCAGGTGCAAATGCGCCTGAAAGTCCGGATAGCCTTTGAAGCCGAGCTTCTGCACCATGCGCACGACGGTCGGCGTCGAGACGCCGGCATTCTCGGCAATGGTGGTGATGCTGCCGAGGCCGGAAACCGGATAATTGTCGAGAAGGCTTTCGGCCAACTGCTTCTCGGCGCGCGTCAACACCCCCAAATGCGAGTGTATGACGTCCGAAACCGTCTTCGACGCAACTGTCACGTAACTATGCTCCCCGGGATGGTCTGGCGCCACTTTCCCACTGAAAGTTAACAACGCTGTCATAATCCATGTCAACCACTGTCATGAAAAGAAATTTTCAGTCGACGCTTGACAGTGGCCGGAACCTGAAGAATTCTTTTCTTCATAAGGAATTTGTTAAGGGATAAGGAGTGGCGCCTTTGGTGCTGGCCCGGCCGAAAATCCTCAGCGAAGCGGACGGTGACTGCGTCGGGATCGAGCGTATCCACGGCCGGAGCCCGGTGCTTCTCATCTGCGAGCACGCTTCGAATGCACTTCCGGCCGTTTTCGGCAATCTCGGCCTGCCCAGCGAAGCGCTCTCCAGTCACATTGCCTGGGACCCGGGCGCGCTTGCGGTCGCCCGCAACATATCGGAAGCGCTCGACGCGACGCTCGTTTACCAGCGGTTCTCCCGGCTTATCTACGACTGCAACCGGCCGCCCAGTTCACCCGGCGCCATGCCGGAGACCAGCGAGATCTACGCCATTCCCGGCAATAAGGATTTGAGCCCCGAAGAACGGCTTGCGCGCACCGACGCGCTCTATGTGCCTTTCCACGATGCTATTCGCGGGCTGATCCGCGATCGCCGAGCGAGGGCACAGGACAGCATCATCGTGACGATGCACAGCTTCACGCCGGTCTATCATGGCCGCGAACGCGCCGTCGAACTCGGCATATTGCATGATGAGGACAGCCGGCTTGCCGACCTTATGCTGGAGGCTGCGGCCGAGGCGCCGCTTTACAGGACGGAACGCAACAAGCCTTACGGGCCCGAGGACGGCGTGACCCACACGCTGATCCTGCATGGGCTTTCGAACGGCTTGCGCAATGTGATGATCGAGGTCCGCAACGACCTCATCGCAGACGATACCGGCCAAGGGGTCATGGCCGACTATCTGAAAGGGCTGCTCCAGCAAAGCCTGGACGCCTGACATAAAAAGAAGACCCGAGGGAGCAGTTTAACTGCGGACGTCCGCACGGCGCAAATGTCGCGGGCAATTGGCACTGAATCGGCCCGCAATCCCGCGGCCGATCGTGAACAGGGGGAAGTCATGTCGGATTATACCGAACTGGACAAGAAGCAGGATGTGCACATCCTGCATTCCATGGGTTATGCCCAGGAACTCGAACGACGCATGAGTTCGTTCTCGAACTTCGCCGTCTCATTTTCCATTATCTGCATCCTCTCCGGCGGCATCAATTCGCTGGCGCAGGCGACCTCGGGTGCCGGCGGCGCCGCCATCGGCATCGGCTGGCCGGTCGGCTGCTTCATCTCGCTCGTCTTCGCCATCGGCATGGCGCAGATCAGCTCGGCCTATCCGACGGCCGGCGGCCTCTATCACTGGAGCTCGATCCTCGGAAACCGTTTCACCGGCTGGGTGACCGCCTGGTTCAACCTGCTCGGTCTCGTCACAGTGCTGGGCGCCATCAATGTCGGCACCTATTATTTCTTCATGGGGTCGTTCGGCACCAGCTATTTCGGACTGACTGACACGATAGCGGTGCGCATCATCTTCCTCGTGGTCATCACCGGCGCGCAGGCGCTCGTGAACCACATGGGCATCGGACTGACCGCGAAGCTGACCGATTTCTCGGGTTATCTCATCTTCGCGACCGCTATCGCGCTGTCGGCCGTCTGCCTCATCGCAGCGCCCTCCTACGAGATCGGCCGTCTTTTCACTTTTGCCAACTATTCCGGCGAAGTCGGCGGCAACGTCTGGCCTTCCACCTCGGGCGCCTGGGTCTTCCTTCTCGGCCTGCTGCTGCCGATCTACACCATCACCGGCTATGACGCCTCGGCGCATACATCGGAAGAGACCGTCAAGGCTGCCGAATCGGTTCCGCGCGGCATGGTCTCCTCCGTCCTGTGGTCGGCTCTTTTCGGCTACATCATGCTGTGCGCCTTCGTTCTGATGCTGCCGAACATGGACGATGCGGCAAAGCAGGGCTGGAACGTGTTCTTCTGGGCAATGGACAGCCAGGTGAACCCGATCGTCAAGGACATTCTCTATCTTGCGATCCTGGTCAGCCAGTGGCTGTGCGGTCTTGCGACCGTCACCTCGGTCTCGCGCATGATCTTTGCCTTCTCGCGTGACGGCGGTCTGCCGGCATCAAAGGCGCTGTCGAAGGTCAGCCCGAAATACCGCACGCCGGTGGCGGCGATCTGGACTGGCTCCATCCTGTCGGTACTTTTCGTTTGGTTTACCTCACTCGACTTCATGAAAATCGGTGAGACGCCGGTTTATACAATCGTTGTCTCGTGCACTGTCATCTTCCTGTTCTTCTCCTTCGCGATTCCGATCACGCTCGGCCTCTTCGCCTGGGGCACATCGAAGTGGGACAAGATGGGTCCATGGAACCTCGGCGAAGGCGTCTTCAAGCTCTTTGCCGTGCTCACGATCATCGCTATGATCCTGATCTTCATTCTCGGCATCCAGCCGCCGAACGGTATTGCGCTTTACGTTACCGTCGGCTTCCTGGTGCTCACCGCGATCGTCTGGTTCGGTTTCGAAAGCCGGCGCTTCAAGGGGCCGCCGATCGGCGCCGAAGTGGCGAAGCGCCAGGCCGACATCGCGGCCGCCGAAGCAGCCGTCGGCGAAAGCGGCGAAAACTAAGCATCGAGGCTTCCCTCTCAAATGGTGGGGCCGCATCCTGCGGCCCCATCACGGTTCAACGAAAAGGCATCGGGCCGCAAAGTCCGGCCGAGCGCATGCGATTTCGTTGCCCCGATTTTGTCAATCCAATTCAGGCGGATCAATCATGAGCAGCAGCTACACAATCGACGATCTCAGGAAGGATGTTGCCGAAGGGCGCATCGACACGGTTCTGGCCTGCCAGGTGGACATGCAGGGCCGGCTGATGGGCAAGCGTTTCCAGGCGGAATATTTCGTCGAGAGTGCCTGGAAGGAAACGCACAGCTGCAACTACCTGATCGCCACCGACATGGAGATGGAGACCGTCTCCGGCTACAAGGCGACGAGCTGGGAGAAGGGCTACGGCGACTACACGATGAGGCCGGATCTGGCGACGCTGCGTCGTATTCCCTGGCTCGAAGGCACCGCGTTGGTGCTCTGCGACGTGCTCGACCATCATACGCATGAGGAGGTCGCCCACTCGCCGCGCGCGATCCTGAAAAAGCAGGTGAAGCGGCTCGAGGATATGGGCATGAAGGCCTACATGGCCTCCGAGCTCGAATTCTTCCTGTTCGACCAGAGCTATGAGGCGGCGCAGACTTCCGGCTACCGCAACCTCAAGCTCGCCAGCGCCTATAACGAGGACTACCACATCTTCCAGACCACCAAGGAGGAAGAGGTGATGCGGGCGATCCGCACCGGGCTGCAGGGCGCCGGCATCCCGGTCGAAAACTCCAAGGGCGAGGCTTCGGCCGGCCAGGAGGAGATCAACGTGCGCTACGCCGATGCGCTCGCCATGGCCGACCGGCACGCGATCATCAAGAACGGCTGCAAGGAGATTGCCTGGTCGAAGGGCAAAGCCATCACTTTCCTGGCCAAGTGGAACTACAATGCTGCCGGCAGTTCCTCGCATATCCACCAGTCGCTCTGGAGCCTGGAGGAAAAGCCGCTATTCTTCGACCATACCGGCAAATACGGCATGTCGCCGCTGATGCACAATTACGTCGCCGGGCTTCTCGCCCATGCGAGCGAGATCACCTATTTCCTGGCGCCCTACATCAACTCCTACAAACGCTTCATGGCCGGCACATTTGCGCCGACCAAGGCGATCTGGAGCAAGGACAACCGTACCGCTGGGTACCGGCTCTGCGGTGAGGAGACCAAGGGAATCCGTATCGAGTGCCGCGTCGGCGGCTCCGATCTAAATCCTTATCTCGCCTTCGCCGCGCTGCTTGCCGCCGGCATCGACGGGATCGAGAACAAGCTCGAACTCGAAGCCCCCTTCGTCGGCGACGCCTATGGCGGCAAGGGTGTCCGCGAAATCCCGCGTACGCTGCGTGCGGCCACGACTGAAATGACGGAATCGGCAATGCTGCGCAAAGCCTTCGGCGACGACGTGATCGACCATTACACCCGCGCTGCCGAATGGGAGCAGGAAGAATACGATCGCCGCATCACCGACTGGGAAGTGGCGCGCGGTTTCGAAAGAGCTTAATAGGCATTTGCGGGTTGCTTGCCTCACCCTAACTCTTTCCCCGGCTGCGGGGAGAGGGACTTGCCACACGGATCGCTTGAGAATTCGGGAAACGGTGCGGCATAGCTCCTTCGCTCCGCGAGCGGGGGTTCGAAGGACGGATCGAAACCAGTGGCTCGACCCGAGTGCCGGCACGCGGATGAGTGGCTATGGCCCTCACTAATTTTGACGCATACGAGGACAGGAACAGATCATGGCAATGATCCAATGCATTTCACCGGTTGACGGTTCGGTCTATGCCGAGCGCGCAGCCCTTTCTCTCGACGCCGCCAAGGACGTGGTGGCGCGCGCCCGCAAGGCGCAGAAGGCCTGGGCGAAACGGCCGCTCGAAGAGCGCGTGCAACTGGTGCTGAAGGGTGCTGCGCGGCTGAACGAGATGTCCGACGTCGTCGTGCCCGAGCTTGCCTGGCAAATGGGCCGGCCGGTCAAATATGGCGGCGAATACAAGGGCTTCAACGAGCGTTCCAACTATGTCGCCTCGATCGCCGCGGATGCTTTGGCGCCTGTCGTCGTCGAGGAGAGCGAGCGTTTCGAGCGCCGCATCGAGCGCGAGGCGCATGGTGTCGTCTTCGTCGTCGCGCCGTGGAATTATCCCTATATGACGGCGATCAACACGATCGCGCCGGCGTTGATGGCCGGCAATACCGTGGTGCTGAAACATGCTTCGCAGACGCTGCTGGTCGGTGAGCGGCTGGTGCAGGCCTTCATCGAGGCCGGCGTTCCCGAGGATGTGTTCCAGAACGTCTTTCTCGACCATGAAACGACGTCGGCGCTGATTGCCGCCGGCAGCTTCAATTTCGTCAACTTCACCGGATCGGTCGAAGGCGGGCGGTCAATGGAGCGGGCCGCCGCCGGCACCTTCACCGGTCTCGGCCTCGAGCTCGGCGGCAAGGATCCGGGTTATGTCATGGAGGACGCCGATCTCGAGGCGGCCGTCGACACGCTGATGGACGGCGCGACCTACAATTCCGGCCAGTGCTGCTGCGGCATCGAGCGCATCTACGTGCATGAATCGCTCTATGACGCCTTCGTCGAGAAGTCGGTTGCCTGGGTGTCGAATTACAAGCTCGGCAATCCGCTCGATCCCGATACGTCGCTCGGGCCGATGGCACATAAGCGCTTCGCCAAGGTGGTGCGCGAGCAGATCGCCGATGCCGTTTCCAAGGGCGCCAAAGCGCTTGTCGATCCAAAGCTTTTCCCCCAGGATGACGGCGGCGCCTATCTTGCACCGCAGATTCTCGTCGACGTCGACCACTCCATGGCCTTCATGCGCGAAGAGACTTTCGGTCCGGCGGTCGGCATCATGAAGGTGAAGAGCGATGAGGAGGCACTCGCTTTGATGAACGACAGCCAGTACGGGCTGACGGCCTCGCTCTGGACCAAAGATGTCGAGCGGGCAGGGCGGCTCGGCCGCCAGATCGAAACCGGCACCGTTTTCATGAACCGCGCGGACTATCTCGACCCGGCACTTTGCTGGACCGGCGTCAAGGAGACCGGCCGCGGCGGCTCGCTGTCGATCATCGGCTTCCAAAATCTGACGCGCCCGAAATCCTTCCATCTGAAGAAAGTCACAGCATGAGCAGCAACATCACCGCAAACTGGAGCTATCCGACATCGGTCAAGCTCGGCCGGGGCCGCATCGCGGAACTGGCCGACGCCTGCAAGAGCCTCGGCATCAAGAAGCCGCTGCTCGTCACCGACCGCGGCCTCGCCTCGATGGCGATCACCAAGACTGCGCTCGATATCCTCGAAGATGCCGGTCTCGGCCGGGCGATCTTCGCCGATGTCGATCCGAACCCGAACGAGAAGAACCTCGAAGCTGGCGTCAGGGCCTTCAAGGACGGCGGCCATGACGGCGTCGTCGCGTTCGGTGGTGGCTCCGGCCTCGATCTGGGCAAGTGCGTCGCCTTCATGGCCGGCCAGACGCGGCCGGTTTGGGACTTCGAAGATATCGGCGACTGGTGGACGCGTGCGAGCCTTGAGGGCATCGCCCCGATCGTCGCGGTGCCGACAACGGCAGGCACCGGTTCGGAAGTCGGGCGCGCCAGCGTCATTACCAATTCCGAAACCCATGTGAAGAAGATCATCTTCCATCCGAAATTCCTGCCTGGCGTTGTCATCTCCGATCCGGAACTGACGGTCGGCATGCCGAAGATCATCACGGCCGGCACCGGCATGGATGCCTTCGCTCATTGCCTGGAGGCCTATTCCTCGCCCTTCTATCACCCGATGTCGGCCGGCATCGCGCTCGAAGGCATGCGTCTCGTCAAGGAATTCCTGCCGCGCGCCTATCGGGAAGGCACCGATCTGGAAGCCCGCGCCAACATGATGGCGGCGGCTGCCATGGGTGCGGTCGCCTTCCAGAAGGGGCTCGGCGCCATCCACGCGCTATCGCACCCGATCGGCGCCGTCTACAACACCCATCACGGCATGACCAATGCGGTGGTGATGCCGGCGGTGCTGCGCTTCAACCGCAAGGCGATCGAGGAGAAGATCGGCCGCGCCGCCGCCTATCTCGGCATCTCGGGCGGTTTCGACGGGTTCTACGACTATGTGCTGAAGCTCCGCTCCGAACTCGGGGTGCCGGAGACGCTGTCGGCGATGGGAATCGCTGCCGACCGCATCGATGAATTGTCGGCCATGGCGATCGAAGATCCGAGTGCGGGCGGCAACCCGGTTGCAATGACGCTCGAAAATACCAAGGTCCTTTTCAGGGATTGCTTCTGACAACATAAGAGCGGACCTACTAACTGGCCTGGAGAACCTCGGTTTTCCGGGCTTTTTTCGTTGCCGCGATATCCCTAGTTTTAGGGATGTGAAAAATACCGGCTGCAATTTCGCCGCGCGTGTTTCCAATTTGTTAACCATGATTAGAAAGGATGGATTAACCGCACGATGCTCCGAGGGTGCGTAAAAGAGCGATATCGGCTCGCACCATTTCCTTCCGAGGACCGAACATGCCTGTCATCACATTCGCAAATACCAAGGGCGGCGCCGGCAAGACGACCGCTGTTCTCCTGCTCGCGACCGAGCTTGCCCGCAAAGGCTATCGCGTCACCATCCTCGACGCCGACCCGCAGCACTGGATTTCGCGCTGGCACGAGATCTCTGGTCATGTGGCCAATCTTTCGGTCATCGATTTCGTGACAACCGCCTCGCTGCCGCTGCATATCAGCGAGAACAAGCACAATACCGACTATTTCATCGTCGACCTGCCGGGTGCGCGCAATCCGCTGCTTGCCACAGCTGTCGGCCTTTCCGACCACGTGCTGATCCCGATCCAGGGCTGTGCCATGGATGCGCGCGGTGGCGCGCAGGTGCTCGAACTGCTGCAGTATCTGGATGAAAAGGCCGGCATCAAGATCGGCCATTCGGTGGTGCTCACCCGCGTCAACTCGATGGTAACGACGCGGGCGCTGCAAGTCGTCAAGTCGCTGCTCAGCGAGCGGCATGTGCCGGTACTCGATACGGCTATCATCGAACGCTCCGCCTTCCGCGACATCTTCGACTGTGGCGGCACCCTGCACACGATTGATCCCACGCGCGTCAGCAATCTCGACAAGGCCCGGGAAAACGCCACCTGTTTTGCCGAGGAAATGATGCGCAAACTGCCGGTGAGGCTGGTGGCATCCGCCCGTGTGACGAACCCGATGGTCCGCTCGGCCGCCTGAACATCTCTCACATGAAACGACAAGGCCGCCGGAGCGATGCGGCGGCCTTGTCGTTTCTATCGCGAGAATGATTTCAGTCGACGAATTCGACCGTCACTCCCGGCTTGACCATCTTGGCAAGCTCTGTCGCATCCCAGTTGGTCAGACGGATGCAGCCGTGGCTCTGGGTGCGGCCGATCTTCGAGGGTTCGGGCGTGCCGTGAATGCCGTATGTCGGCTTGGAAAGCGCCATCCAGACTGTGCCGACGGGGCCGTTCGGGCCGGGCGGGATGTTGAGGATCTTGTCGTTGGCACCCTGCTGGAAATTGATCTTCGGATTATAGGTATAACCGGGATTGAGGGCGACACGCTCGACATTTACCAAGCCCGACGGAGAGGGGGTGTCGGTGGAGCCGATCGATGCCGGATAGGCGGCGAGGAGATTGCCGGCGCCGTCATAGGCGAAGACCTGCTTGCGGCCCTTGTCGGCGATGATGCGGGCAACTTCACCGCTCTTCGGCTCGCCCGGATTGACGACCTTGATGACGGTGCCTGCAACTGTGAAATCGGCACCGGGGTTCATCTCCTTGAGAAAGGCCTCATCCATGTGGAAGCGTTCGGCCAGCATTTCGGTGGTCGAGGTGTAGGCGAGCGACGGTAGCAGCGCCTTGTGCGAATAATCTTCCGGGATCTCAGCGACGAAGGGGCCAGCAGCATCGGCCGGCGTGATCGTGTAGCTGATGACGGGCAGGCCGCCGTTCATGCGCAGCTCTTCCAGAATGGCATCGGTGTCGTTGGGATCGAGCTTCGAGCCGGTCATCTGGTCATAGGCATAGATCCCCTTGGTGACGTTCGAGCCCATATGGCCGTCGATGACGCCGGGAGAGATGCCGGCGCGATCGAGGAAGACCTGCAATGCGACGATCTCGGGCTTCGACTTGTTCTTCAGCGTGATGACGGGCTCATCGGGTGCGGCGTTCGGCTGGTCGGCGGGCGGGATCTGCTGGTCCGGGTCGATCGAGGCATAATCGTCGCTAGGCTGCGGATTGCCGATGCTGTTATCATCGGGATAGGGCTGCTCACCGAGCGGCCGGCGTTCGATCTCGGCATCGCGCGGAATGCCGCCGGTGACGGCGCCGCGCTCTGAATAACGTGTATCGCCATCGGGATTGTTGTCGGAATAATAGGGGTCGTTGCCATACTGGTCGTTATAGACCTCCCGCGGTCCCGGCCGCGGCGGATAGTAGCCCCGCGCGCGCATCTCGGTGGCGACGACATTGCCGTAGCCGTCGATCAACACGCGATTGCCGCTACGGTCCCGGGCGTAGATATAGCCAGCTGGAACATAGTCGAGGATTTCGCCGCTCGGCGTCACAAGCACGATATCGCTCTGGCGGCGATCGCGGAACTGCTGCGCGCCTGCCTCCGGCGCTGCAGCCGCAAGGGCAGCCAGGACGGCCGCGAAGCAAAATGCCGACTTCAAAAAGCGATTCACGTCTCATACCTCGAACAGTGACTGGGCAGACACACACATGCCAATTTTGACGCTAGTGTGGAATTTATGAAACCGTGCTGAACAAAATATGAAAATCACTAAGATTTCCTTTTACTCATAAACGTTTGCGTCCTTGTGTCAGTTCCGCAAAATCCATGGTTGCTGCAAAAGCACAAGATGGAGGCGACGCCGATTGACGAATGGCGACGCGAAACCTAACGCTAGCGCATCCTGCTTTCCGAAAATCGGATTGGATTTTCGGAAAGCAGGATGCGTCAATTCAAAGTGTTAGAGCGTCCTTTGTGCGTCCGAAAGGACGCACGGCGCTCTAAGGGCCGATTATTCC
Source organism: Rhizobium ruizarguesonis (assembly GCF_012349115.1). Taxonomy (GTDB): domain Bacteria; phylum Pseudomonadota; class Alphaproteobacteria; order Rhizobiales; family Rhizobiaceae; genus Rhizobium; species Rhizobium ruizarguesonis. Next base: position 168,301 of record NZ_PQIG01000133.1, on the reverse strand, counting down.
CCGAGGAGACCGTGATGATCGAATTTGCCGCCGCAAGCGGGCCGCGCCTGATGCTGGACGAAACATCGGTGCTGGATATCGGCGGATGCATCGTCGACGGTGTCGACATCGCGCCGAAACGCGCCATTCCCGACGACGGTGATGCGCGAATCGATCACTCGCTCGAAGGCTTTCTCTTCACCTGCGGCCCGGATCATATCCGCCACCGCCAGCCAATTCCCGGTCGGGATGACGGCAAGGTCTATCCGCTGCACGGATCGGCCTCCGGCCATGCGGCAAAAGTGCTATGGACGAAGTTCGAGAATGGCCATGCCGAATGCCGCGCCGATATCGACATCACCACCGTCGAAGGACTGCCACAGCGCATCGAGCGGCTGTGGCGGATCGATGGGGCGACCGGCGAAGTGCGGCTTGAGGACCGGGTCGTCAATACGAGCGATCGGACGGTGCCGACCTTCCTGATGTACCACATGAACACCGGCGGCAAATGGCTGGACGAGGGCACGCGGCTTGAAGGTCGGATGCTGGAGAATGGCGGTTTCCCCTGGGCGTTCGGCGAGGAGCCCGGCGGCATCTTCTGCGTTGCGGCGCCGGCTGCGAAGGAGGGTTTCGCAGAGGTTCGCCTCGGACCGATCGCCGCGATCGGCGGCAGGACGCTGCGCGTGCGCTTCCGCGCCGACACGCTGCCCCATCTGCAGGTCTGGCGAAACCAGAAGGCGCCGGCCCATATCATCGGTATCGAGCCGGTGTCGCATCGCTGGATATCGCGCGACGAGCTTCAGGCAGCCGGTGAGTTCAACATGCTGGCGCCCGGCGAGAGCCGCAGCTATGCGCTGACCTTTGCCTTCCTGTGAGCGAAGTGTTGTTGACGCTGGCAGACCTCCGTCGTAGACCTTCAGCCCACGATTTTTGAGGAGACAAGACGATGGATATTCGCCAGATCGACGATGAATATTCGGTTTCGGGCCAGATCACGCTGGAGGAGCTCGACGAGATCAAGGCGCTGGGGTTCAAATCGATCGTCTGTCACCGTCCAGACCACGAAAGTCCCGACCAGACGTCGTTCTCCGTCATCGAGGCGCGCGCCAAGGAGCTTGGCCTCGAGATCGCCCATGTGCCGGTTGGACCGATGGGCGTGACCGAGGAAGCCGTGCAGGGCATGGTCGACGCGCTCGATGAATTCCCGCGGCCGATGCTTGGCTATTGCCGCTCCGGCGCACGCTCGACGGCGATTTACCAGAAGACCCACCATATCCGTAATTGAGCCCGTTCCGGGGGACCGATTTTCCGGCGTTGAACCTCAGCGCCGCCACCTTCCATTCACTCAGGAGACTATAATGAGCATCAAGCGTATCGACGTCGGCTCGCGCATGAGCGGCGCCGTCATTCACGGCAACACGGTCTATCTCGCAGGCCAGGTCGGCGAGGGCGAAAGCGTTACCGATCAGTGCAAGTCCTCGCTTGCCGAAGTCGACCGCCTGCTGGCTGCATCAGGCAGCAGCAAGTCGAAGATCCTGCAGACGATCATCTACCTCTCCGATATCGCCGATTTCGCCGAGATGAACGCCGTCTGGGAAGGCTGGATCGATCCAGCCAACCCGCCAGCCCGCGCCACCAGCGAAGCCAAGCTCGCTGCGCCGAAATACAAGGTCGAGTTTATCATCACGGCCGCACTCGACTAGAGCAACTCCAGGAAAAGTGCGAAGCGGTTTTCCGTCCGGGATTGCGCAAAAAAACAAAAGATTAGAGCGGCTCTGCGCTTCTATGAAAAGCTGAACCGCTCTAAGTCGTACCATTCCGATTGCCTGAAGCCGGTGAGCACTGCGCGTGCTCACCGGCTTTTTGTTTGCGCGATTTCGGAGAGCGTGCGTGTCGGTGTGATCGCTTCAGGATCGAGCTTGACCTCGATGATTGCCGGCTTGCTGCTGGCGCGTGCCCGCTCGAAGGCCGGGGCGAAATCCGCCGTCGTCTCCACCGTCTCGCCGTGGCCGCCATAGGCGCGGGCAAGGGCCGCGAAGTCGGGATTGGTCAGATCGGTGCTGCTGACGCGGCCGGGATACTCGCGCTCCTGATGCATGCGGATCGTCCCGTAGATGCCGTTGTTGACGACAACTGCGATGATCGGCAGGCCGTAGCGGATGGCGGTGGCGAATTCCTGGCCGTGCATCAGGAAGCAGCCGTCGCCGGCAAAACAGATGACCTCGCGCTCGGGAAAGAGACGCTTGGCGGCGACGGCGGCCGGCAGGCCGTAACCCATTGACCCGGAGGTGGGGGCGGCTTGGGTGTTGAAGCGGCGAAAACGATGGAAGCGGTGCACCCAGGTGGCGTAGTTGCCCGCACCATTGGTGAAGATCGTCTGCGGCCCGGTATTGGCCTCCAGCCATTCCATGATCGGCCCCATCTGGACGGCGCCCGGTCCGCTCAAGGGCGGCTTCGACCAGGCGAGATAGGCCTGGTGCAGGCGGGTGGTGCGCTCCGCCCAGAGCGGTTCGGCCGGCGCTTCCAGATCGGCGAGTGCGGCGACGAAATCGGCAGGTGCCGCGCAGATGGCAAGATCCGGACGGTAGACGCGGCCGAGCTCGGAAGGGTCGGGATAGATATGCACCAGCGATTGCTGGGGGTAGGGGATATCGATCAGCGTATAGGACGAGGACGGCATTTCCGACATGCGGCTGCCAAGCAGGATCAGCAGGTCGCTCTCCCTGATCTCCTTTGCCAGCGCCGGATTGATGCCGATACCGACATCGCCGGCGTAGCAGGGATGGAGATGATCGAACAGCATCTGCCGGCGAAAGGAGCAGCCGACAGGCAGGTGAAAACGTTCGGCGAAGCTCTGAAAATCGGCGACCGCATCGGCATCCCAGCGCGTACCGCCAAGGATTACCATTGGCCGCTCGGCCTTCAGCAGTCTTACATAGAGATCGTCGACCTGGCGGCGGCCGGGATGGGCCTCGACGGTGGCATAGTGCCTGGCGCGGGGTGCTTCGACCTCATCGCGCAGCATGTCCTCCGGCAGCGTCAGCACCACAGGGCCGGGACGGCCGGAAGTTGCGACCGCAAAGGCGCGGGTGACGAATTCGGGAATACGGGCGGCATCGTCGATCTCGCCCACCCATTTGGCGAATTCGGTGAAGGCGCGGCGGAACTCGACCTCCTGGAAGGCCTCGCGCTCACGTGCTTCGCGCTGCACCTGGCCGATAAACAGGATCATCGGGATCGAGTCCTGCTTAGCGATATGCAGGCCGGCGGAGGCGTTGGTGGCGCCGGGGCCGCGGGTCACCATGCAGATGCCGGGTTCGCCGGTCAGCCTGCCCCAACAATCCGCCATCATCGCCGCTCCGCCCTCCTGGCGGCAGACAAGGACGTCGATATCGCTGTCGCGCAACGCGTCGAGCACGGCGAGGAAGCTCTCGCCGGGCACGCAGGAGAGACGCCTGACGCCGTTCGCCTTCAGCGCCTCGACGATCAGTTCTCCGCCCGTCTTCTTCATGACAATGCCTTCTTCATGACGATGCCTTCCTCTCGCGCTCGGCGAGTTCCGCCAGAATTTCTGCCTGGTGTTCGCCGAGACGCGGGCTCGGCCTGATATAACGCAGCGGCGTCTCCGACAGCACCACGGGCGTCCTGACACCGGGGATCACGGTGCCGGCGGCATCCGCAAGGTCGATGCGCAGGCCGCGGGCCTGCACCTGCGGATGGGCGAACATTTCCTCGATCGTGTTGATTGCGCCTGATGGAACTGAATTCTCCTCGCAGGCCTTCAGCAGATCCGCCTTCTGCCACTTCAGCGTCTCGGTGGAGATGAGGCGGCGCACCTCGGCGCGATTGCCGACGCGGGCTTTGTTGGTGGCGAAACGCTCGTCGCCGGCGATGGCCTCCAGGCCGAGGATGCTGCAGAGGCGACGGAACTGGCCGTCGTTTCCAACTGCGAGGATGAGGTACCCGTCCGCCGTCGGCACGACCTCATAGGGCGAGATATTGGGGTGGGCATTGCCGAGGCGGGTCGGTGCCTCGCCGGAAACCAGGTAATTCATGTTCTGATTGGCGAGCACCGCCGATTGCACGTCGAGCAGGGCCATGTCGACCAACTGGCCTTGACCTGACTTCAAGGCGTGGATCAGGGCGGCTTCGATCGCCGAGACGGCATAGATGCCGGTGAAGATATCGGCGATGGCAACACCTGCCTTCATCGGCTGGCCGTCCGGTTCACCGGTAATCGACATGAAGCCGGACATGCCCTGGACGATGTAGTCGTAGCCGGCGAGATGGGCATAGGGGCCGTCCTGGCCGAAACCGGTGATCGAGCAATAGACGAGCTTCGGATTCACCTTGCGCAGGCTGTCGTAATCGAGGCCGAATTTGGCGAGGCCGCCGACTTTGAAATTCTCGATCACCACATCGGCGGTGGAGACGAGGCGGCGGACGAAATCCTGGCCTTCGGCGCTCTTCAGATCGGCGGTGACGGAACGCTTGCCGCGATTGGCCGCGTGATAATAGGCGGCCGAGAGATTTTCGCCATCGGCGCCCTCGACGAAGGGCGGCCCCCATTGGCGCGTATCGTCGCCGCCGTCGGGGTTTTCGACCTTGATCACGTCGGCGCCGAGATCGGCGAGCATCTGTCCCGCCCAGGGGCCGGCGAGCACGCGGGCAAGCTCGATCACCCGGATGCCGGCAAGCGGCGGCTTTTTGGTCACGGTCTCTGTCATGTTCCTCCCGGCAATATCTACGGCGCCAGCGTCACCTCAGATGTATCGGATACAGGCTTTGAAGCAAAGCGGCGCTCGCGCCAGAGGATGTAGAAGCCCGCTGCCACGATGATGGCAATGCCGAGCCATTTGACGGCATCCGGAAAGTCACCGAAGACCAGCCAGGCGAAGATCGTTGCCGAAACGATCTCCAAATATTGCAGCGGCGCCAGCGTCGAGGCCGGTGCTGCGCGATAGGCGTAGACGCCGAGGATGCCGGTGATTGCGGCCATCGCGCCGACGCCGGCGACATAGAACCAGGCGCGGCCTTCCGGCATGACCGGATCGAAGAGGTCGGAGCCGGTTGCCTGACCCAGGAAAAGCAGGACGGCACAGAAGAGCAAGCCCCAGATGCTCATCTGGAACTGCATCGACCAGGGGTCTTCCCTGTGCGAGAGGGCGCGAGTCATCAGCACGAAGATCGCGATGCAAAGAGCACTGACGACAGGTAGAAGCGCGATGTAGCCGACCTCTTCGAAACTCGGCTGGATGATCAGCATCGCCCCGAAGAAGCCGACGCCGCAGGCGGTATAGCGCCGCCAGCCGATCGTCTCCTTGAGGAAGATGCCGCCGAGGATCGTCACCATGATCGGCTCTACGAAGAAGATCGCGATCGCGTCGGCGACCGCCATATATTTCAGCGTGGTGACGAAGGAGATCATCGAGACGGTAATGATCCCGCCGCGGATGGCATGGAACAGGCTCTGGCGCCAGGAGAATTCGGCGAAGCTGCGCCGCCATATCACGATCGGCAGCATGCAGAGCGCTTGGACGACGAAGCGACCGGCGGTGATCTCGCCGGATGGCACGGTCGTGATTGCAAGCTTGGCGAAAATATCGATGAGCGGCGACACCATCACCGAGAGGAACATCAGCACAAGCCCCGTCATCACGTCGGAGGTGGATGATACGGGTCGGGTCGGGGTGCTGTTCACGATAAAATCCTTGTCACTCAGGATATTGGTCGCTCAGGATCTTGCGACCGCCGTCGCACCAGTCGGCGAAGGCTGCGATCGCCGCATCCGCGCCGATCTCGTTCAGCGTTTCGTGTCGCACGTCCTGATATATCTGAGTGCTGATACGAGAGAAGCCCCGGCCTTTCAAATGGTTTGACAGCCAGAGCACCGCTTTTCCCCGCTCCGTCGCCGGGTCCTCTCCGCCGCCGACGAGATGGATCGGCAAGTCCCGCGGCAGCCGATCGAGATGGATCTTTTGCGGCGCGCGGAAGGTCAGCTCGAAGAGATCGAGCCAGAGAGAGACTGAGGCGTCGAAGCCGCAGAGCGGATCGGCGACATATTTGTCGACTTCATCAGGACGACGCGACAGCCAGTCGAACTCGGTGCGGCGGCCGGCAATGGATTTGCCCCAGGCGCCGAAGGTGAGCTTCGGCAGCAGGCCGCTTGGCACGTCGGAGCCCTTCAGCATGCGCTCGGCAAGCAGGATCGCCTGGGCGGCGCGGCCGGCAAGGCCGACGGCGAAATTCGAATTCCAGACGGCGACAGCATCGAAGTCGGCCGGAGCCGTGACGGCTGCATTGAGGGCGATGAGGCCGCCCATCGAATGGCCGAAGAGGGTCACCGGCAGACCGGGATGGCGGGAGACCGCGTGGCCGCGCATGGCGATGACGTCGCCGATCACCCTTTTGACCCCGCCGCGCCGGGCAAAGCGGCCGATCGGCGCATCGGGTGCCGTCGTCTCGCCGTGGCCGCGATGATCGTGGGCATAGACGTGATAGCCGCGCTCTGCCATCGCCTCGGCAAAGGAGCGGTATCGTTTCGAATGTTCGGCCAAGCCATGCGATATCAATAGGATGCCGCGGGCCGCAGCTTCGGCCTCGGCATGATGATAGGCCAGCGACGCCCCTGGCACGGCGAGCCTTTGCGTTTCAGAAAACATGTGGATCCTCCCGGCGGCAACAGACCAGATCGCCGGGTAATTGCAACATGGGCATTTGATTATCTGATAACAATTTGCAGCCTTGTTGCGATTCAGGGTTGCGGCCTTTTGATTTTGATGCTTATTTGTTCCTGTATTGTTCTTTTTAGGGGGTTGAAATGAGCAGCATGCAGTTGCGTACCTTGTCGTTCGCCGTGTCGATGGTTGTTGCCGGCGCCGCCGTGGCGCAGGAGGCTGGCGGGCGCACCCGCTTCATTCTGGCGGCGAGCTGGCAGCCGGCCTTTTGCCAGACGAACCAGAAGAAGGCCGAATGTGCAAGCCAGACCGGCGAGCGCCCTGACGCGACGAACTTCTCGTTGCATGGACTCTGGCCGATGCGGGAGGATTATTGCGGCGTGAGCGCCGAGCAGAAGGCCGCCGACAAGGATGGCGACTGGAACAAGCTGCCGGAGATCACGCTTGCAGCGGAGACGAAGACGGCGCTGGCAAAGGCGATGCCCGGCACGCAATCCGGCCTGGAACGGCATGAATGGGTGAAGCATGGCACCTGCACGAAGATGAGCGCCGACGACTATTTCGGCGTTGGCGTGCATCTCGTGGGCGCACTCAATGCGTCGGCCGTGCGCGATCTCTTCGCTGCCAATATCGGCAAGCCGGTCAAGGCCGAAGCGATCAAGGCGGCTTTCGACAAGAGCTTCGGGCCGGGTGCCGGCGACCGCGTCAAGATGAGCTGCCGGCGGGCCGGCAATGTCAGGATGATCAGTGAGCTGACGATCGGGCTTTCGGAAGCCGCCGGAGCGGTATCGGCGAAAAGTGCCGGGCTTGCCGATTTGATCCAGGGTGCTGGAAAAACGTCGTTCGGCTGCGACGAGGGCGTTGTCGACGCTGCGGGCTTTTGACCGGAAATCCTGAGTAAACCGGGTTTCGGCGTTGCCCGGAGGCGCTGTTTCGCCTACATAGCGGCACAATCAAAGTTTCCCGCCCGGAGCAGCGCAGCATGGCACGTCAGTTCATCTATCATATGTCCGGCCTCAATAAGGCCTATGGCAACAAGAAGATCCTGGAGAATATCCACCTTTCGTTCTACCCGGATGCCAAGATCGGTATTCTCGGTCCGAACGGCGCGGGTAAATCCACCGTATTGCGCATCATCGCAGGCCAGGACAAGGAGTATACCGGCGAAGCCTGGCTCGCCGAAGGTGCGACCGTCGGCTATCTGGAGCAGGAGCCGCATCTCGATCCCAACAAGACGGTGTTCGAGAACGTCATGGAAGGCGTCGCCTCGAAGACGGCTGTCCTCGATCGCTACAATGAATTGATGATGAACTATTCCGATGAGACGGCGGAAGAGGGCGCCAAGCTTCAGGACGTCATCGATAGCCAGAACCTCTGGGATCTGGAAAGCCAGGTCGAGATGGCGATGGAAGCGCTGCGCTGCCCGCCGCGCGACGCCGAAGTCACCAGCCTTTCCGGTGGTGAGCGTCGCCGTGTCGCGCTCTGCCGCCTGCTGCTTTCGCAGCCGGATCTGCTGCTACTCGACGAACCGACCAACCACCTGGACGCCGAAACCATTGCCTGGCTCGAAAAGCATCTGCGCGACTATCCGGGCGCCGTGATGATGATTACCCACGATCGCTACTTCCTGGACAACGTCACCGGATGGATCCTCGAGCTCGACCGCGGCCGTGGCATTCCTTACGAGGGCAACTATTCGGCCTACTTGCAGGCGAAAGCCAAGCGCATGTTGCAGGAAAGCCGCGAAGATGCATCGCGCCAGAAGGCGATCAGCCGCGAACAGGAATGGATCGCTTCCAGCCCGAAGGCCCGTCAGGCCAAGTCCAAGGCCCGTATCAAGTCCTACGAGCAGCTGGTGGATGCCGCCGAGAAGCAGCGTCCCGGCGATGCGCAGATCATCATCCCGGTCAGCGAGCGCCTCGGCCAGGTGGTCATCGAGATGGACGGCATCACCAAGGGCTTCGAGGGCCGCACGCTGATCAACGACCTGTCGATCAAGCTGCCGCCAGGCGGCATCGTCGGCATCATCGGCCCGAACGGCGCCGGCAAGACGACGCTATTCAGGATGATCACCGGCCAGGAAACGCCGGATGGCGGTTCGATCCGCATCGGCGAAACCGTGCATCTCGGTTATGTCGACCAGAGCCGTGACACCCTTGCGGCCGACAAGACGGTCTGGGAGGAAATTTCCGGCGGCGCCGAAATCATCAAGCTTGGCAAGTTCGACATGAACTCCCGTGCCTATTGCGGCGCCTTCAACTTCAAGGGCGGCGATCAGCAGCAGAAGGTCGGCAATCTCTCCGGTGGTCAGCGCAACCGCGTTCACCTTGCCAAGATGCTGAAGGCCGGCGGCAACGTTCTGCTGCTCGACGAACCGACCAACGACCTCGATACGGAAACGCTGGGTGCCCTGGAAAACGCGCTTGAGAATTTCGCCGGCTGCGCCATCATCATCAGCCATGATCGCATGTTCCTCGACCGTCTGGCGACGCATATCCTCGCTTTCGAAGGCGACGGCCATGTCGAATGGTTCGAAGGCAACTTCGAGGATTATGAACAGGACAAGGTTCGTCGTCTCGGCCCCGACGCCCTCAACCCGGGCAGCCAGGCCCATAAGCGCCTGACACGCTGATTTCACCCATTTTTCGTTTGTGAGAGCCCCGGTTCGCCGGGGCTTTTTCATGTCGGGCTCTGTCGCAATCTGAGCAGGCAATTTCGTGGAGAGAGCGAATTGCCGCTTGCCACTGCTTTTCAAATCACATAAAGATATCTTTATGTCTTGATTGGATCAAAGATGAGCGAACCGTTGAAGCTTGGACTGGATGCGCTGGTGGACGTCTTGAAGGCGGCCGGCGAGCCCACGCGCCTGCGTCTTCTGGCGCTTCTTGACGGCGGCGACCTGACGGTGACCGATCTTACCGAAATTCTCGGCCAGTCCCAGCCGCGCATCTCCCGCCATCTGAAGCTGCTCGGCGAAGCCGAACTGATCGAACGCTACCAGGAGGGCGCCTGGGCCTATTTCCGCCTGAAGCAGGACGGCAAGGCGGCCATGCTGGTGCGGGCGCTACTCAAGCATGTCTCCGAGAACGATCCGACCATCCTTCGCGATGGCGAGCGGCTTTCGCAAGTCAAGCGCCAGCGTGCCGAGCGGGCGCAGGCCTATTTCAGCCGCAACGCGGCCGAATGGGACGAGCTTCGCCGCCTGCATGCGGCTGATGAGGAGGTCGACGCCGCTGTCATCCGGCTGCTCGGCAACCAGCCGATCGATTCGCTGCTTGATCTCGGCACTGGCACCGGCCGCATCCTCGAGCTTCTGTCCGGCCTCTACCGCCGGGCGATCGGAGTCGATGCCAGCCGCGACATGCTGAGCGTGGCGCGCGCCAATCTCGACAAGTCCCGCATCACCAAGGCCACCGTGCGCCACGCCGATATCCTGAACCTGCCGTTCGAGGGACAGGATTTCGACCTGGTGACGATCCATCAAGTGCTGCATTTCTTCGATCAGCCGGAAATTGCGATCGCGGAAGCGGCGCGCATGCTCCGGCCGGGCGGTCGGCTCGTGGTCATCGACCTGGCGCCGCACACGCTTGAATATCTCCGCGACGAGCATGCGCATGTCCGTCTCGGCTTTTCGCACCAGGCGATGTCCGACTGGTTGCGCAAGGCCGGGCTCGACGTCGAGCAGGCCGTCGATCTTCATCCGGGTCAGCAAAGCGGGCAGGGGTTGACGGTCACCGTCTGGCTCGCGCGCGATCCGAGGCGCCTCATGGCTTCGCAGACGAGCGAGGGCGCTGAACCTACATTTGCCGGGAGGGTATGACATGGCTTTGAAAAACGAAGCACGCGGCCGTAACATCAGGGTCTCCTTCGAATTCTTCCCGCCGAAATCGGAAGAGATGGAAGGGCAGCTCTGGCATACCGTCAGCCAGCTGCAGGACTGGGACCCGGATTTCGTGTCGGTGACCTATGGCGCCGGCGGCACCACAAAGGCGCCGACGCTGACCGCTGTCACGCGTTTCCTCTCACAGACGCCGCTTGCCACTGCCTCGCATCTCACCTGTGTCGGCGCGACCAAGGAGGAGACGCATCAGGTGGTCGATACGTTCCGCAAGGCCGGCGTAACGCATTTCGTGGCGCTGCGCGGCGATGCGCCAGGCGGCGCCGGCGCGCCCTACCAGCCGCATCCCGGCGGTTATGCCAATGCGGCGGAGCTGGTGGCTGGCCTCAAGGAAATTGGCGATTTCGAGATTTCGGTCTCCGCCTATCCGGAAAAGCACCCGGAAAGCCGCGATACGGCTGCGGATATCGACATGCTGAAGCGCAAGGCCGACAATGGCGCCGACCGGGCGCTGACGCAGTTCTTCTTCGACAACGACAATTTCGAGCGCTATCTGGAGCGGGTGCGCGGCGCCGGCATCTCGATCCCCGTTGTGCCCGGCATCATGCCGATCCAGAACCTGACGCAGCTGAAACGCTTTGCCGGGGCCTGCGGCACAATCATCCCCGCCTTCCTCGACGAGCGCTTTGCAGGCTTCGACGACAAGCCCGAGGAGCGGGCGAAGGTCGCCGCCGAAGTCGCTGCCGAACAGATCGAGGATCTCGTCCGGCGTGGCATCCATGATTTTCATCTCTATACGATGAACCGTGCGCCGCTGGTTTCCGCTGTGCTCGACAATCTCGGCCTCTCCCGCTCGGCGGCAAAAAGTGCGGGCGCAGCCGCCTGATCTTTGCGCGTCTGAAAGACGCGCGGCGCTGTAAAAGTGAAAAGCGCATGTCGGGCGGGACATGCGCTTTTTCGTTGGCGGATTGATCAGCTATCCAGGAGTTTAGGCACTATCAGTCGTCATACTTTCGTCGGCCGGCTCAGATGAAGAGCATGGACAAGACGAAAGCAAACGCTGCACTGACCAACAGAACATTCAAGGATTGCGTGAGTCCCATGTCTGTCTCCTCGCGTTAACCGGCCGATAATATGTCTGAAATATGTCGGTTGGGAAGCAGATCTTATGCTGCGCTGCAGAACGGTTCGGTGGATAAGTCGAATAGCGCTCTTGCAAGCCTTTGAAATAGATCAGTAATTTTCAACAAATTTTTGTTCACACAATTTAACATGCCGTTAAATCAGGCGATCGTGGATTTACCTATGCGTCCAAAACATGGCGGATCGGCAACCGGTTGAAAACATACGAAATTCGCAACCGGTTCAAACAGCTTTCGCCAGCAGGCGATAGGCGCGGCCATCGAGAATGATGAGGCCGAAACCGATCAGCGCCATGCCGGCCAATTCGCCAAATGCGAGCCTTTCGCCGAGGAAAAGCACGCCGAGAAGGATGGCGCTCGGCGGCACCAGTAGGGTGACGAGCGAGGCGTTGGTGGCGCCGGCGGTCGCCATGATCCGGAAATAGAGGATGTAGCCGAAGGCCGTCGACAGCAGCGCCAGCGCCAGGATGGCCAGGAGCGCATCCAGCGGCGGTGCGGCAAGCGCCCAGGGACGATCGGTCAGCAGCGACAGCGGCAGCGCAATCAGCGAGGAGGCGCTCAACTGGCCGGCTGCAGTGACAGGGGCAGGAACATCCTTGAAGCGTTTGCCGTAAGTGGCGGCGAAGCCATAGGAGATGGCGGCAAGTACGGGAAGAAACAGCGCCCAGAGCGGCGCTTCGCCACCAGCCGACATGCCGGGGCCGATCAGCACGATCGTTCCGGCCAAACCGACGAGGCAGCCGGCGATCTTTGCCGGTGACAGCTTCTCGTCTGATGTGAAGTAGTTGGCGATCAGCACGGTCCAGATCGGTGTCGTCGCATTCAGGATCGCCGCAAGACCGGCGCCGATGCGGGTCTGGCCGAAGAAGATCAGCGCATGCGGTAGGGCATTGTTGATGAGCCCGAGGATCAGGAATTCGCACCAGCGGGCCTTGAGGATCGCATAGAATTCAAAACGGCCGGCGATATAGATATGCAGCGCCAGCGCCGCGAGCAGCAGCCTGAAGAAGACGAGGGTCAGCGGCGGCACATGCTGGACGGCGATGCGGGCAAAGAAGAAGGAGCCACCCCAGATCAGGCCGAGCAGGACCAGCAGGCCCCAGGTCCAGGCATTCATCCTGCTGTCCATGCCGATTCCTCCACCGTGAGCCGCTCGTTTTGCCGAAAGCCGGCACCGGATTTCGACTTGATGCTTTAGCGCAGGTGGCGGACCGCGCCACCCGTTTCTTGCGAAGCGGGCGGCGGTAAAATGTCAGCGGGGATCAGAGAGCATTGAGAAGGGCAGGCGTCGCCCAGCCGTCGGCCGGCATGCCGAGGCGCTGCTGTTCTTTCTGGATCGCGACACGCGTGCCGGAGCCGAGGATGCCGTCGATCTCGCCGACATCATGGCCGAGCGACTGCAGCTTGGTCTGCAGCGCCTTCATCTGGTCGCTGGCGAGCCCCTGTTCCGGCACGCCCTTGAGATAGGGTTCGGCGCCCGAAAGGCGCGTCCCGAAATAGGCAGCCGAGGTCGTGTAGATGAACGACTTGTTCCATTCGAGATAGATCTTGAAATTGGGATAGGCGATGAAGGCCGGTCCCATGCGGCCCTGCGGCAGAACGAGGTCGCCTTCGAGGTTGCCGAAGGCGGTATTGCCGTCGCGCGGCTTGACGCCAAGCGCGAACCATTCTCCCGCTTTCATCGTGCCGCCGAGGCCGGATTTTTCCCAGGGCAGATTATCGGGCAGGGTCACTTCCTGCAGCCAGGGCTGGCCGCGCTCGAAGCCGAGATGCTGGATGAATTTCGCCGCCGTCAGGATGGCGTCCGGGCTGCTTTGCTTCAGGCGGATATGACCGTCACCGTCGCCATCCATGCCATAGGCAATGATGTCGCGCGGCAGCATCTGCACCTGGCCGATCTCGCCGGCCCAGGCGCCGGTATTGGTGGCGGGGTCGAGGTCGCCGTGCTGAACCATCTCGACAAGGGCGATCAGTTGCGGGCGGAAGAGTTCCGGGCGGCGGCAGTCATGCGACAGCGTCACCAGGGCGTTGCGGGTGTTGAAATCGCCTTGGACGGCGCCGAAATCGGTTTCCATCGCCCAGAAGGCGGTGATGACGCCCGGCGGCACGCCGAACTCCTGCTCGGCGCGGGCAAAGACGTCGGCATATTGCTTCATCTTCTGGCGGCCGATGTCGAGGCGGGCCTGGCTGACGGTGCGCTGGGAGAATTCGAGGAAGGTCTGCTTGAAGACGCCCTGGGCACGATCCCGGCTCAGCACCTTGGGGTCGATCTCGGCGCCGGCGAAGGCCTCGTCGGCGGCTGCAGCACTGGCGCCGGCTGCGACCGCATCTTTCTTGACGCCGTCGAGGAAGGCGGACAGATCGCCGCCGCAGGGCGCTGCCGGGGCTGCGTCTGGCGCCTGCTGGGCGGCCGCGCCGCCTGCGAGGGCGAGGGCAAACAGAAGGGCGAGTGCAGAGCGGCTTGCGAGCGAGCGGTGCATGGATGCGGTCCTTATATCAAACAGATTGCCGTCGCTTTCACAGACGAATGTGACGGAAGCAAGAAACATCGCAAGACGTTACTAAGAATTTCTATCCTTGGAAACGGCCGCGACCCAATTGTTCCAGTTCTTTGCGCTGCCGGCGAAGACATTGATATCGGTCGGCCCACTGATGCCAGGAATAACGCCGGTCGAGGTATATTGCCAGAAGGCCCAGCGGCGGTCGGAGTAGGTCACCTCGGGGTGTTTTGCCACCGAACGGACCCAGAAATGATAATCCTGGAAGTAGCCGGCGAGATTGTCGCGATGGAAATCGACCGAGGTATAGATGATCGGGCGTTTGCCGTAATAGGCCTCCAGCCGGTCCATGAAACGCTGCATTGCGGCGCGCACCGTTTCAGCGTCGGGGCGGTAGCGGCAGGTCTTCGATTCGGCGTTCCATTCGACGTCAAGCACCGGCGGCAGGCGCATGGCCTCCTTCGGCACGTTGCGGATGAACCAGTCGGCCTGCTCGTCGGCGGAGGAGCAGAAATAATAGAAATGATAGGGAGCGTGCGGGATGCCGGCGGCGCGGGCCTCGCGCCAGTATTCGTCGAAGCGCGGATCGACCCTGTCCTTGCCTTCCGTCGCCTTGATGAAGGCGAAGGCCACTCCGGAATTCTTCACCGTGCCCCAGTCGATATCGCCCTGCCATTTGGAGATGTCGATGCCGTGGATCGCGTTCTGCTGCGGGTGCTTCGCCCCGAAATCCTGCGGATCGGTATCCTTGAAGCGTGTCTTCGGTTTGATCGACGCCGTTTCGAGATAGTCATGACCGGAGGAGCTGCAGCCGGCCAGCAGGATGGCCAGGGGCAAAACGCAAAACAAAAACCGGCGCATGGGCGTCCTGTCGTAACTCGAATGATCTCTTTGCCCCACAGCCTGACCTTCGAAAAAGACGAGTCAGCAGAGGAATAACCCTCTTTTCACCATATCAACGTAAAAAATCGGTTAGTTTCAAGCGAATTATAAGCGCTTGCTGATAATAGCAGCCCGCCAAGCATAACCGCCGCCGACGGTATCGAACAACAATATCGCGTTGTTTTCATGGGCTTGCGCTTCCAGAATCTCACGCAGATCGGGGCGCGGGGTGACGTGGAATTTCGCAAGCCAGGACTGCAGCATGCGCCGGAACCAGGCCGGCAAGCCTTCCTGCTGGCCGAAATCGACGATGTGCAGCTGGCCGCCGGGATTGAGTGCGGCGATCGATGCATCGACGGCGCGCTCCCAATCGGTGATCATCGACAGGGCGTAGGAAATCAGGATGCGGTCGAAGCCGCTGACGCCGAATTCGCGCGGTGTGAACGCCGTGGCGTCGGCGACGCGGAATTCCGGGATCGTCGCCTTGGTGGCGAAGGTTCTGCGCGCCGAAATCAGCATTTCCTGGGATATGTCGAGGCCGAACAGTTTGGCGGTCGGGAAATGCCTGTGGGCGAAAGCCATGTTGCGCCCCGTGCCGCAGCCGACTTCAAGCAGGGTGCCGCCTTCGGGCACGTCGAGATTGCGGATCGTGCTGTCGCGGCCGAGAAGATAATATTTGCGGGTCAGGTCGTAGATATGGCGCTGGTAGCGATACATGCCATCCATCAGGCTGGCATGTTCATCGCTCTTTCCTGCCGTTTCAGTGCCGACCTTGCTCACGCCTTCTTCCCGTAGATGTGGAAGCCGCCATAGATTGCCGAGCGATCGAGCGCGGTCAGCTCACGTGACTTCTCCTCGAAGTAATCCCACTGGTCGCGGATCACAGAAGCCAGACGGCCTTCGATGATGCTCTTTTCGGCGGCGGTGCGGAAGATCACGCGGGCGCCTTCGCGCGCCGTGCGGGTGATTTCCGTCCAGACGTCGTTCAGTTGCTCGTCGGTCATCCAGTCCTGTGCGTCGAGCAGGATGTAGCGGTCGCGCGAGGCGGCCGGCTCGCGCGCCAGAAGCTCGGTGAAGCTTGCGTGGTGGACGTTGACGCGGTCGACATTGGCGCGGATCACCTCATAGTGCTCCGACTTCAGATAGGTCGGCAGCGGGCCTTCCGCTTCGGTGCCGTAGCGGCGGCCAAAGGCCTGCCAGGCGAAATAGTTGTCGCTCATCGGGAAATGACAGGCGAGCTTTTCCAGGCGGTGCTTCAACACCGGCGCGATCGAATGATCGGCGGCAAGGCTTGCAAGTTCGTCATATTGCTGCGGCGGAATGCCGAGGCCGAAGAGCGAGCTCTTGCGACCGGTGATCCAGCGCACGACCGGCTTTTCGAAGAGCGGCGCGATCTGCTCGTCGAAGAACTGGCGCTGCTCGCGGATCGAGCGGGTCTTGGTCATCTCGCGCAGCTTGACACCATGCAGGCGGGCAAGAAGATGGGCCGCGCCGATGAAGCGGCCGAGCAGACCGGTTTCGTAGATGTTGCGGTCGAAGACGGTGACACGGCGGCGGCCGAACTTGCGGCCGTTCCAGTAGCTGCGGGTCGCCTCATCGAGGCGTGCGGCGAGATGCTGGTCGTAGGCGCGGCTGTTCGACTTCTCGTTCGGCATCGCCAGGAAGCGGACGAGATCGGTATGGCCGGGAAGGTGTTTGAAGGCGGCAAGCTTCAGGCGGTTCAGGGCGATGTGATGCGGGTTGAGATCGACGACGTCGATTGAGGCCGGCGCCTTGGAGAGATAGGCGAGCATGTTGCAGCCGCCAGAACCGATGGTGACGATGCGATGGTTGGGCTTCAGCTCCATCGCCTGCATGTCGAGATCCGGATCCTCCCAGATCTGCGGATAGACGAGGCCGGAAAAGAGAAGGCCGAAGAGACGCTCGGAAAAGCCATCCTTCGAAAAAGCCTTGTGGCGGAGAAGGGCGTCCTTGAGTTTCCGGTTCTTGCGGAAGCCGGCATCCGGTGCAAATTCTGACATGAGTCTGTCACCTTTTTAGCGTTCAGGGCGTGTAACGCGCCTCTGCTACAGTTTGATGACGCGGGCTGTGGAGGCGCCGTTCCTGGGAGACTTCGACCTCCTCGGCAGAGCGACCGGGTGGCTCTCCTGTGAAAGTGATCGGGATGATGGCCGTTCTTCGCTTCGGCCCCTTTCCGGCGCGTGCGATTCCTGCTTCTCTCCCGGCAGGGAGGAATGCCATGCGATTTGTCCTGCGTATCCTGAAGGCGCTCGCTCTCCTTCTCGTTCTCGTCGTCATCGCTGCTGCCGGCTGGCTCTTCATCCGGCCGCCGGAATTGCTGCGCGTCGGCGACGGTTATGCCGCCAAGATCGTCTGCTCCAACGTCTTCATTGCCGGCCGAGGGGCTGAGGATGTGCTCCATGACGATGTCCAGGCGCCCGGAAATCCGTTACTGCGGCTGGTGCGCGTCAGCGTCGACCGCGACAACGACCGTGTGACGGCGCGCTTCATGGGGCTGTTTGCGCCGAGTTATGCGCTCTATCGCGGCGCTTTCGGCTGCACGAGCGTGCCGGACGGCAATTTTGAGGCGGCGGCGAATGCGGTGCCCTTCGATCCGCCGGCCAAGGTGCAGGCGAACGATGCATTATGGCCCGAGGGTGAGGGCACCGGCGATCAACAGGACGGAAAGATCGCCGCGCTGCTTGCCGATACCGGAGTTGCCGGCCCGGCAATGCGGGCGATCGTGGTGGTGCGCGATGGCCGCATCGTCACTGAGGCCTATGGCCCCGGCTTCTCGGCAAAGACGCCGCTGATCGGCTGGTCGATGACGAAGACGGTGAATGCGGCGGTCCTCGGCCGGCTGATGCTCGGCGGCAAGATCTCTTTCGACGATGATAACCTGTTGGCGCAGTGGAAGAACGATACGCGCGCCAGAATCAAGGTTTCCGACCTGCTCGGCATGGAGAGCGGCCTCGCCTTCAACGAGGACTATGGCGACGTCGCCGATGTGACGCGCATGCTCTATCTCGATCCCGACATGGTATCGCTGCCGGCCAATGCACCGATGGAGGCGGCACCCGGCCAACGCTTCCGCTATTCGAGCGGCACTGCCGTGCTGCTGTCGCGCATCTGGATGGACAGGGTCGGCAATGCTCAGGCGGCCTTTTCTTATCCGCACGACGCCTTGTTTTCGCCGCTCGGCATGACGAGCGCGGTGTTCGAACTCGATGCGCGCGGCACCTTTGCCGGAAGCTCCTATCTCTATGCGACGGCGCATGACTGGGCGCGCTTCGGGCAGTTCCTGCTGCAGGATGGCGTGTGGAACGGCCAGCGGCTGTTACCGGAGGGTTTCGTCGGCGCCATGCGCACCCCGACGGCAGCATCGAACGGGCGGTATACGCAGGGTCAGGCTTGGCTCGCTCCTGGCGGCTCAAGCGCCGCGTTCGGGCTGCCGGAGGATACGTTCTGGCTGACGGGGCATGACGGGCAGAGCATGGCGATCGTCCCCTCCGCCAATCTGATCGTCGTCAGGCTTGGCCTGACGCCGAGCCGGCTCGACTATCAGCCGCAGGTGCTGCTCAAGGTGATCCTGGCGGCATTGCCGCAACCACGTGGGCCGCAACAGCAGGCCGGATCGCAACGACAGACACAGCCGCAGCCATAGGCAGCGGCTTCAGCCGTTATCTCCAGATTTCAATAATTACCTTGGGCGATGTCGGTCATGCCCTTGCGCTTGGCGTCGTAATAATAGCCGCGCGCATACAGGCGGACGGCATCGTCTTCCTTACTGTCGGAGACGAGCCAGGCGCCGCGCAGATATTTCGCGGCATATTTGATGTTGGTCTCGGCATCAAAGAGGCCGCCCGGGGCACCGTCATAACCCATGGACTTGGCGGTGTTGTACTTGATCTGCATGAGGCCGAAATAGCCGCGCTTATTGTAGGCCTTCGGATTATAGCGGCTCTCGCGATGGACGATGCGGTGAAGCAACGTCTCGGGAATTTCGTAGACCTTCGAATATTTGGCGATGAGCTTGGTGACGAAGCCCTTCTCGACCGTCGGCGCGTCGTCTTTGTCGTCGTCGCTGAACATCGGGGGCGCCGTCGGCGGATCGATCGGCCCGGATTCGTCGAAACCGTAGTCCATGCTGGCGCGCGGCGTGGTGTCGACTGCGGCAAGTGCTGCAAGCGCGCTGTTTTGCGGTGTGGCGGCAAAGGCAAGCTGCGTTGTCGGCTGTGCCGGCGTTCCCGGACGCGGCGTCGGCACGACGGACTGGATCGCCGTCATCTCGGGCGTCAGCGGGATCTGCGCATAGGCTGCCGGCTGCATGGTAAGATCGCCAGGCTGAGAAGCTGTCACGGCCGGCATCGCCGTTGCGGTCAGGGAGGGGGATGATGCCTGGGGAATGGTGGCGCCTGCAACCGCCTGACCGGCTGCGCCTTCGGCTGTCGGGATCGCGGCGAGTGTTGCATCTTCGCCAGGTTTCGGCATCGGCACGACGGTCTGGACAGCTGTCAGTTCGGCCTGGGATGTGTATTCGACGCTCGCACATCCCGTCATCATGCCGCAGAGTATCGTGGAAACGACAAGACTGCGTTTCAGGCCGGATAATCCGATCGCTACCATTCCGCCACTTTCGTGAAATCGCGCCGCCCCGGCAGCGTATAAAAGTTACCAAAAACCTTAAGCCCTAGTGACCCCATTAACCTATTCGTGACATTCCGGCAACCACGGAATATTACTAGGCTGCAATACGGCGATACCCGGCTGTTACGGCACCTGCAGCGATTAGCAGAGTGCCTCCGGTGCGGTTTACGGCGCGCTGGATGCTCGCCTTGCGAATCAATCCGCGCGCGGTATGGGCGAGAAAAGCGTAGGTGGAGGCGTTGAGGATCGCCAGCACAAGGAAGGTCGCTTCCATGATCGCCATCTGCCCGACGAACGGCAGGGCCGGATTGAGGAACTGCGGCACGAAGGCGACGAAGAAGATGATGCTCTTCGGATTGAGGGCGGTGACGACATAGGCGTGGAGGAAGATCTTGAGCGACTTCTCCTCCGGCAGATTGTCGTTGTCGGCAACCGGTTCGCCGATGATGGGAGCCCGCCAGAGCTTGATTCCCAACCAGATCAGGTAGGCGCCGCCGATCCACTTCAAGATGGTGAAGAGGGTCGCGGAGGCGGCCAGAACGGCACCAAGACCGAAGAGGGAAGCCGTCATCGCCGTGAAGTCACCAAGCGCCACGCCGCTCACCGTCGCAAACGCCGTCCTGCGTCCATGACCGAGCGCATAGGAAACGACGAGAAGTATCGTCGGTCCCGGTATGGCCAGCATGATGGCGGATGCGGCCGCAAAAGCGAGCCAAGCTTCAAGTGACATGGTGTCTCCTCCTATTCCTCAGGAATAAGCAAAGACATCATATTAACCATCCGTCAATCACGCTTCTTTGTATTTCTGGCCTATATTGTCCATGACTTCGGCAAACCATCCGGTCGAAAGGTCAAAAGTCTTGCCGCCCTTGATGCGCGGGAATTCTATAGTGCGCAATTTACCGTTCTGGCCTTCATCGTGGCCGGTGACGCCGGACACTCTATTGAGAGCGCTTTCGACGGCGAGATCGACCATGCTCTGGATCAGCCTGAGGTCATCGCCGTTGGCAGGCGCGGAGCGGGCGAAATAGCCCGATTTCTGCACCAGGGAACGCTCGGCGTCGAGCAGATTGGCGAACTGCTTCTGGAACCAGGCGCCGACATTGATCGTGTCGATTTTCACATGGCCGAAAGCATCGCGCTTGACGGTCTCGCCGGCGGCTTCGCGCTCGGCGACGATGGCGTCGAGGCAGGCGCCTTCCGAGACGAAGACGGTAGCGTGGCCGTTGCGGTCCATGCTCTCCTTCAGACGGGCGGCCTCAGCGTCGAGGTCGAAGGCCATCTCAGGCAGGTAGACGGCGTCGATGCTCTTCAGATGTGCGTTCATCATCAGGCCATCGACATATTGGTTGCGGCTGGTGCGCTGGAGATAGGCGCGAGCGGTGGCGGCCGTCAGCCAGCCAGAATGGCGGCCCATCACCTCGTGGATGACGAGAGTGCGCGGCGCGGCCGTCTGCTCGTTGCCGACATTGTCGAAGAAATGCGCGCCAACTTCGGCGGCCGTCCAGGCGCCGAGCGACTGGCGGATCGGTACGACGTCATTGTCGACAGTCTTCGGCAGGCCGACGACGGTCAGATCGTAGCCGTTGGCGGCGAGGTAGGCTGCAAGGTCGGCGGCCGTGGTGTTGGTGTCGTCGCCGCCGATCGTGTGGAGAGTGGTAATGCCGTCATTGGCAAGGCGTTCGGCGGCGACCCGCAGCGGATTCTCGCCTTCCTTGACCAGGCCGCGCTTGACGCAGTCGGCGGCATTGGTGAGCTTGACGCGGCTATTGCCGATCGGCGAGCCGCCATAGCGGTGCAGCAGCGGCGCCTTTTCGCGCATCTCGCGGGTGATCTCGAGGCTGTCGCCGATGAGCACACCCTGGTAGCCCGACTTGTAGGCGACGATATCGAGATCGGGCGCGACGTCGCTGTAGCGTTCGATGAGGCCACCGACAGCGGAAGAGAGACAGGGCGCCAGGCCTCCGGCGGTCAGCATTGCGACTTTCTGCTTGGCCATGATCCCTCCTATGGCGTTTCGGTGCGGCGGCGTTACCTAGCGCATGGATGCGGCAGGGAAAGGGGCCTGTAAAGTAAAGAATTTACGAAAAACGCGCCTTTCTGCCGCGTTGGACTGCAAAGGCGACTGGAAGTGCGATATAATCGTTTCAAGCCCGATCTGCTTGCCGAGAACTGTTGTGGAAATTTCCGTCGCGCGCACCGGAGCCCCGTGCCGGGCGGTGCCGGCGACTGCCGGCCAGTCGCCTTATACGAGATGAAGCGGGCGCGATGAATCGTTTGCTGCGGTGCGACAATTACCAAATCGTGAAAACTGTGTTCGGCCCTACGACCAATAGTCGCCTTGCAAAGGCTGCGATTCTTTGGTCAAGCTGTTTTGCGTATAAATTGACAAGTGTGTGAGATTTTCGATGTCCTTCTGGGAAAAACTGTTGAATGCCATTGGCAATACCGCAGGCAATGCGCTGTCTGCGGTGGTCGAGGCTATCCGCACGGTTTTCGAAGGCGATCCCGAGACCCGGCGTAAGGTGGCTTTCTCCGTGGCGATCATCGCTCTGTCGGCCAAGATGGCCAAGGCCGACGGCATCGTCAGCGAGAAGGAGGTCGAAGCCTTCCGCGAAATCTTCGAATTCCCGCAGGATCAGGCAAAGAATGTCGCCAGGCTTTACAACCTCGCGCGGCAGGACGTCGCCGGCTACGAAGCCTATGCCGAACGGCTCTCCACGCTCTGCGTCACCTGTGCGGCCAATTGCCCGGTGCTGGAAGACGTGCTCGACGGCCTCTTTCACATCGCCAAGGCCGACGGGCTGATCCACGAGAAGGAACTGAATTTTCTGCGCCATATCGGCGAGATCTTCCAGATGAGCGAAACTCGCTTCGAGCAGATTGCCGCCCGCCACGTCTCGTCCGGCGGCGATCCCTACAAGGTGCTCGGCGTCTCGCCTTCGGATGATTTCCCGACCATCCGCCGCCGTTACCACGGCCTCGTCAGCGAACATCATCCCGATCGGCTGATCTCGCGCGGCGTGCCGAAGGAATTCCACGTGATTGCCAATGAGCGCATGGCGGCGCTGAACGCGGCCTATGAGGCGATCGAGAAGGAACGCCGCGCCGCATGACCTCTTTCGAGGCCGACTGCAGCAGCGCCCGCGTGCAGCCTTCGCCGAACCATGGCGAGCGGGCGGATGGGCGCCGTCCCGACATGATCCTGCTGCACTATACCGGCATGCCGACGGCAGATGGTGCGCTCGACTGGCTCTGTCGCGCCGAGAGCCAAGTTTCCAGCCACTATTTCGTGCATGAGAACGGCGAGGTGGTGCAGCTCGTGCCGGAAACACGGCGTGCCTGGCACGCGGGAAAAAGCAGCTGGCACGGCGAGACTGATATCAATTCGCTGTCGATCGGCATCGAGATCGCCAATGCCGGCCATCCGGGCGGGCTTCCTGATTATCCGAAAGAGCAGATCGCTGCGGTGATCGAATTGTGTCGCGACTGTGTCAAACGTTGGTCGATCACGCCGGAACGGGTGCTCGGGCATTCCGATGTCGCCCCGATCCGCAAGGTCGATCCGGGCGAGAAATTCCCCTGGGCCGAGCTCCACCGGGCAGGCATCGGGCACTGGGTCGAACCGGCAACGATCACCGGCGGGCGCTTCTTCCAGCGCGGCGATACAGGCCAGCCTGTCGAGGCGCTGCAATCGATGCTGTCACTCTATGGTTACGGCACTGAAATCACGGGTGAATTCTCCGAAAAAACGGCGGGCGACGTGAAAGCTTTCCAGCGCCATTTCCGGCCCGAACGGGTGGATGGCATCGCCGATTTCTCGACGATCGACACGCTGCACCGGCTGCTTTCAGCATTGCCGCGTTATTCCTGACCGGAAGAGCCGGATATCAGGGCTGATTTCTTGCGGCCGGCGTGAAATCCACCTCGCCACATCATTTCCCTATTATCTCCTCATTGCGATGGTCTAAGAACGCCCGCTGAACAGCGCTCACGGCTGTTTTCAAGTGTAACCATGAGCGCCAAATGAAACGATAAGAATTGCTGCGGAACGCGATCAGTCATTGATCGCGTGTGACCGGATGACAGCGAGGCGCGCAGTCCTGTAATTCTTTGGGTCGGAGTGAAGAGACTACATGAAGAATATGATTGTTGGTGCTGCGGCATGTGTTGGCATGCTGCTGGCGGGATATAGTTTTGCCTTGGCGAATGATGACTGGGGTGCCAGGGCCGAAACCATCTCGCTGAAAACCGTCGATCGCCAGAGCGGCTATGCCATGCCGGATTTCTCCACGAGCACTCCCTATGCCTCCCTGATCAACAAATATGCCGCTGAATACAACGTGCCCGTGGCACTCGCCCAGGCCGTCGTGCGCGTCGAGAGCAATTTCAATCCGAATGCCCGCGGCAGCGCCGGCGAAGTCGGCCTGATGCAGATCAAGCCGGCGACGGCGCGGATGATGGGCTATTCCGGCTCGAGGAAGGGCCTGTTCGATCCGGAGACCAACATCAAATACGGCATGAAATATCTGGCGGCCGCCCATCAGCTTGGCGGCGGGCAGACCTGCAACACCATCCTGAAATACAATGCCGGCCATGCCGCCACGCGCATGAACCCGGTGTCGAAGACCTATTGCGGCAAGGTCCTGGCAATGCTCGACTGAGCATGGCCAGTCGCGTCGGGACGAAATTCCCTTGCGGCATTTTTGCGGATATGAATCAGCACGCTTGCCGTGATATCCCGCCTTGAAACGAGGTGGGATATGGCAGTCGATTTCAGGTTCATCATCATCGGAAGCGGCATGATGGGTGCCGCCGCCGCACGGCATCTCTCCTCGATGGCCGACGGCATCGCGCTGATCGGCCCGCGCGAGCCGGATCAGCGCATGACCCATCACGGCGTCTTCGCCAGCCACTACGACGAAGCGCGCATCACCCGCACTTTCGACGGCAATCTTGCCTGGGGAACCTTCGCCGCCCGCGCGCTCGACCGCTACGGCGAGATCGAGGCAAGGAGCGGCATTTCCTTCTATTCGGAGGTCGGCTGCCTCTTTGCCGGTCCGACCCCGACGGACGAACAGGACTACATCAACCGGGCACTGGCCGTCAGCCGGTCGCTCGGCAGCAATATAGAGACCATCGCACCGTCGGAGCTTCCCCAACGTTTTCCCTATCTTGCCGTTGCCCCTGATTTCAGCGGATATTTCGAGCGTAAGCGCGCCGGCCACATCAATCCCCGTGCGCTGGTGCGGGCGCAGATCAAGCTTGCCGAACAGGGTGGTGTCTCGCTGATCGAGGCAACCGCGACATCCGTGCACGACGCCGGTTCCCATGTCGAGGTGACGGCCGGCGGCAGAAGCTACAGCGCCGAGCGCGTGCTGGTCGCCGCTGGCGGTTTCAGCAATTTCCATGCCCTGCTGCCGCGTCCCGTCGATACCAGGGTCATGGCGCGCACCGTCGCCTTCTACGAAATCGGCGAGCGCGAGATGGCGGTTTTCGGCGATATGCCGTCGACGATCGTGCTCGGTGACCGGGAAGAGGATCACATCTATATCCTGCCGCCGGTGCGTTATCCCGACGGCAAGACCTATCTGAAACTCGGTGGCGATACCGAGGCGCTTTCCTTCGAGAGGTTGGAGGATGCCGGCGCATGGTTCCGTTCCGACGGCAATGCTGCCGAGCGCGATCATCTCTCGCGTGTCGCCTTGCAGCTGATGCCGGAGCTTGCCGGTTGCCGCGTGACCTCGGCGCCCTGCGTGGCGAATTTCACACTCACCGGTTATCCCTATGCCGGATTTACGCAGTCGCCACGCGTCGCGGTGCTGACAGGGGGCAATTTCGTCGCGGCCAAATCCTCCGACGAACTAGGGCGGCTGGGGGCGGTGCTTCTGGCGGAAGGACGGCTCGGCGATCAGGATTTCGGCGGCGAACTGACGCCGGTCTTCGCAGCAATTCAAGATGATACAGCGTCCTTTGCGGGTCTGAAAAGACACGCGGCGTCGTAGAGAGGAAAAGCATGGCAGTCGATTTCAAATATATCGTCGTCGGCCGCGGGCTGATGGGGGCAGCGGCGGCGCGGCATCTGGCGCGCCAAGTCGACGGTGTCGCGGTGATCGGTCCGGACGAGCCTGATGACCGCAAGGCGCATCAGGGCGTCTTCGCCAGCCATTACGACGAGGGGCGCATCACCCGTACCATCGATCCCGACCGCAATTGGGCGCTGCTCGCCAACCGTTCGATCGGCCGTTATGGCGAGATCGCCCGCGACAGCGACATCGACTTCTATCGCGAGGTCGGCTGCGTCGTCGTCGCGCCGACGGAAAGCGATTATCTCGAGAGAACCCGACAGGCCGCCATCTCGCTCGGTGTCGAGACCCGCCTTCTCGATGGGGCCGGCCTGAAGGCCGTCTTTCCCTTTTTCGCCTTTCCTGATGGTGGCGCCGGCGTCTTCGAGGCGAGGGGGGCCGGCCACATCAGTCCGCGCAGCCTGGTCAAGGCGCAGTCGCTGCTCGCCGAAAAGGCAGGCGCCACCGTCATTCGTGACTATGTCGTTTCGATCCGTAGCGAGGGCGGCGTGGCTGTCGTCGAGACGGCCGGCGGCCGGACCTGCCGCGGTGAAAAGGTGCTGCTGGCAGCGGGCGGATTTTCCATTGCGGAGAATCTGTTGCCGCGGCCCGTTGCCATGACCGTTTATGCCCGGACCGTGACGCTTTTCGAGGTGGGCGAGGCCGATGCTGTGCGCCTGGCCGCGATGCCGTCGCTCATTCTCCGGGCGCCCGGCATCGATATCTACCTGCTGCCGCCGATCCGGTATCCCGACGGCAAATTCTATCTGAAGATCGGCGGCGATCCCGACGATCTGGCACTCAGCGGCGACGCCGACATGCGCGCCTGGTTCAAGACCGAGGGCCGCGATATGGTGCGCGCGCATCTCAAACGCATCGTTGAAGGTCTAGTGCCCGATATCGTGCCGCTCTCGATTTCGACGGCGGCCTGCGTCGTGTCGCATACGGAAAGTGGCTACCCGATGATTGGCTACACCTCATCGCCAGAAATCGCGGTGCTGACGGGCTGTGCCGGAACGTCGGCCAAGAGCTCGGACGAAATCGGCCGGCTTGGAGCCGAGCTGCTTTTGTCAGGTAGAATCGGCGAACAGGGCTATTCCACGGATTTCACACCGCAATTTCGCTAGAGCATTTCCGTTTTTCTCCGAATCACGGAGGTGCTCTCTCTTTTTGTTGTTCCGCAATTCCGGACGCAAAACCGCTGCGCATTCTTGCTGGAATTGCTCCGAGCGATATCGTTTATTTCGATAGCAATTGCGATCTCTCTCGTTTATGGGAGCCCTGCCAGTTGGCTGGGCAGCCGCGCTTTACCAATGCCGAAAGGCGGTAGGGTGAGGAAAGTCCGGGCTCCACGGAAACACGGTGCCGGATAACGTCCGGCGAGGGCGACCTCAGGGAAAGTGCCACAGAAAGCAAACCGCCTGTCATGACAGGTAAGGGTGAAAGGGTGGGGTAAGAGCCCACCGCATCTCCGGCAACGGAAATGGCACGGTAAACCCCACCGGGAGCAAGACCGAATAGGGATGACGTGGCAGGTCGAAAGGCCTTCCGGCCGGTTTCCAGGCCAGTCATCCGGGTGGGTTGCGCGAGGCAGCGTGCGAACGCTGTCCCAGAGGAATGGCTGCCACGTTCCGGTTCACGCCGGAGCCATACAGAACCCGGCTTACAGGCCAACTGGCGATTACCATCTTGTGGCGCGGCAGCCGGATTTTCAGCGTAAGTCGCTGAAACCGGCTGTTTTCAAGCGGCTGTTTATGCATCCATCGGATGGATTTTTCCTGCAGGCATACCAATGCGTGTCATTTGTAAGATGACGCTGCTAACCCTTTGTTAAACTTAACGGCTTATAAATTTTTGATCATGCGTCCATTGCAAAATGGACGTATCCCATTGACGCCCATATGGTCCCATGCTATCCCAAATGCGCACTGCACCAGGGCAATCATCTGCCCATTCATCGCAAAGCAAAGGCGTCTTCCTCTCCGGAAGCGTCGGAGGGGTTTTCGCTCATCCGGCTTGCGAAGCTGTGCCTGATATCGGGAGTTTCGGGCGTCTTTTGGTCCGGATCCCTGCGGGAACGGATGTTTCGTGTGATGAGCCGCTTCCTTTCGAACGCGACCAACAGGATCGACGCCAAGGGCAGGGTTTCCGTGCCTTCGGCTTTCCGTTCCGTGCTGGCGCAGCGCAACGTCCAGGAGCTCTACTGCTTTCAGGACTTTGTGTTTCCGGCGATCAGTGTCGGCGGTCCGGATCTTCTCGAAAGATTCGAACGGCAGATTGCTGCGGAGGATCCGTTTTCGCCGGATGCAAACGAGATGTCGCTTCTCATTCATGGAGGCGGGGTCTTCATGAAGCTCGACGCCGAGGGGCGGCTGATGGTCACGGATTTCATTCGGGGCTTCACTGGCATCTCGGACGAAGTGACCTTCGTCGGTCGGGCGGATCATTTTCAGCTCTGGCAGCCGCAGGCTTTTGTGGCCGCACAGGCGCAAGCACGAGGGGAGCGCAAGCTGGCGGGCAAGCGTTCCTGAAAGAACGAGGGAACGGAATGGTGGCGAATCCTGGCGGAGGTTCAACTGATGCCGGTGGCGGACCGGTTCGTCACATTCCTGTTCTTCTCGACGAAGTCCTTGCGGCACTGGCGCCCGCGCCCGGCAAGCTCATCCTCGATGGTACATTCGGTGCGGGCGGTTACAGCTCGGCCATCCTTGCCGCCGGCGCCGAGGTGATCGCGCTCGATCGCGACCCGACGGCGATTGCATCAGGGCAGGCAATGGTCGCCGCCCATGGCGGTCGGCTCAGGCTCGTTCATTCGCAATTCTCGCATCTTGGCGATCATGCGCCGCAAGGCGGGCTCGACGGCGTCGTGCTCGATATCGGTGTCTCTTCCATGCAGATCGACGAGGCCGAGCGCGGCTTCTCCTTCCAGAAAAACGGTCCGCTCGATATGCGCATGTCGGCCGAAGGCGTTTCGGCCGCCGATGTCGTCAACCGCGCCAAGGTCGCTGATCTCATCCGCATCTTCCATTTTCTCGGTGAGGAAAGCCAGGCGCCGCGCATCGCCCATGCGATCGAGAAGCGCCGCGCCGAAAAGCCGTTCGAAACGACACGCGACCTCGCCGGTCTCATCGAGCTCGTCACGCCGCGCAAGATGAAGGACAAGATCCATCCGGCAACGCGCGTCTTCCAGGCATTGCGCATCTTCGTCAATGACGAGCTCGGCGAGCTGGCGCAGGCGCTGTTTGCGGCGGAAACGTCGCTGAAGCCAGGCGGGCGGCTTGTCGTCGTCACCTTCCATTCGCTCGAAGACCGCATCGTCAAGAAATTCTTCTCCGACCGCGCCGGCAAGGCGTCGGGTTCGCGGCACCTGCCGGTCGCGCATGAGCGGGCAGCAACCTTTGCGGTCATCGGCAAGTCGATGGTTTCGGCAAGCGAGGCGGAGGCGGAGATCAATCCGCGCGCCCGCTCCGCCAAGCTGCGCGCCGGCCTGAGGACGGACGCTGCCGCCGAGGCCGCGGATATGTCGCTCTTCGGGTTTCCCAGTCTTGCCAGCCTCGGAAAGCTTGGTGGTTGATATGCTGAAAACGTTCGATCTCGTGCTCATCGGCGTCATGACGGCCACTGCCGCCGTGACCTACACGATCAAGCACCGCGCCGAATTGAAGCTCGAGGAGGTTCACCGCCTCGAAGCCGAGATCAAGCTCGAGAAGGACACGATCGACCTTCTCAAGGCCGACTGGGCGCTGCAATCGCAGCCGAACCGGCTGGAGCGACTGGTCAGAGCCTATAATGACGAATTGAAGCTGCAGCCGACGGAATCGACGGCGCTGGTGCATGCCAAGGAATTGCCGATGCTGAAATCCGAGGTTCCCGTGCCTGATGTGACGGAGGCCAAAGCCAGCGCCAAAGGCGCGACCGAGGCCGGCGCCAAGAGCGCGACCGTGGCCAGCGCCAAGAGCGCGCCAGACACCGCCAAGGGCGCGCAAGCCACCGCCAAGGCGCAGCCCATTCCAATGCCTGCGCCACGCGGTGAGGCAGAAGATGCAGATCAGATCGAAACCGGATCGGTGGAGGAATAATGTCGTTTCTTTCCCGCATCATGGTTTTGAAGAGCCAGGCGCATTTCTCCGCCGGCGTCTATAACCGCTTCGGTGGTCCTTCCCCCGCCGGCCTGGCGATCGAGGGATCGCGCAAGAAGAAATCAGGGCAGGCGAAAAGCCGCGTCGGCCTGCTGATCCTTGGTTTCATGGGTGTCTACGCCGTCATCGGCGGCCGTCTCGTCGAATATGCGATGAAGGACCAGGAGGTCGTCTCCAGCATCCTGCCGCCCGACCGGCTGATGGCCTCGCGCCCCGACATTCTCGACCGCAACGGCGAGGTGCTGGCGACCGACATCCGCACCGTCTCGCTGTTTGCCGAACCGAACAAGATCGTCGACGCCGACGAGGCGGTCGAGAAGCTTGCGACGGTGCTGCCCGAACTCGACGTCAAGGACACCTATAAGAAACTCTCGGTCAAGACCTCGCATTTCGCCTGGCTGCGCCGGCAGCTGACGCCGAAGCAGCAGAGCCAGATCCTGGCGCTCGGCATTCCCGGCATCGGCTTCCGGCCGGAGAAGCGCCGCTTCTATCCGGGCGGTTCGACCGCCGCGCATATCCTCGGTTACGTCAACATCGACAACCGCGGTGTCGCCGGCATGGAGAAATTTATCGACGACCAGGGGCTGGCCGATCTCGCCTCCGTCGGCATGACCAGCGACCAGCCGCTCGAGCCAGTGCGGCTATCGATCGACCTGCGCGTGCAGAACATCGTGCGGGACGCGGTCGTCAACGCCGTCAACAACTTCCAGTCCAAGGGCGCGGGTGCTGCGGTCATCGACGTGCATACGGGAGAAGTGCTGGCGATGGCATCGGCGCCGGATTTCGATCCGAACGATCCGCAGGAGGGCGCCAAGGAGGGTTGGCTCAACCGAATGACCAACGGCACCTTCGAAATGGGCTCGACCTTCAAGACCTTTTCGCTGGCCATGGCGCTCGATAGCGGCAAGGTGAAGATGACCGATAGTTTCGATGCCAGCAAATCGATCTATATCGGCGGTTTCACTATCCACGATTTTCACGGGCAGCGCCGCTGGCTGACTGTTCCCGAGATTTTCCAATATTCTTCGAATATCGGCACGGCGCGCGTCATCGACATCGTCGGCATCGACGCGCAGAAGGACTATCTGACCAAGTTCGGCCTGTTGACAAAGATGCAGACCGAGCTGCCCGAAGTGAAGATGCCGAGCCAGCCGCGCGTCTGGAAGAAGATCAATTCGATCACGATTTCCTTCGGCCATGGCGTCTCGACGACGGCGCTGCAGACAGGGGTGGCGGCCGCCGCTCTCGTCAACGGCGGCAAGCTGATCGAGCCGACATTCCTGCCGCGCACGCGCGAACAGGCCGATGAGATCGCCACGCAGGTGATCAAGAAGTCGACCAGCGACGAGATTCGCTATCTCCTTGACTTCAACGGCTACAAGGGATCCGGGCGCGTCGCCCGCGTGCCGGGCTTTTCCGTCGGCAGCAAGACCGGCACGGCCGACAAGGTGGTGAACGGCCGTTATTCGGCGACCCTGAATTTCAATTCCTTCATCGCCGCATTCCCGATCAACGATCCCAAATATGCCGTGATCACCTTCTGCGACGAGCCGAAGACCGGTGAGAAGGCCTATGGCGGAACGATCTCCGCCGGTACCGCCGGTCCGATTGCCCGCGAGATCATCAGCCGCGCGGCCCCCATTCTCGGCATCGAGCCGAAATTCGGGGAGGGCGGATCGGCCTTGCTGGTGTCTTATTGAGTGTGAATGAATATCGACGCCGATTCGCGAGGGGTGAACCGGATTCAAGAGAGAAAAGTGCGTTCGATGAAATTGCGAGACCTGGCCGGAGATCAGTTTCCGGAACTTGAAGCACAGCTCGAAGGCCCGGCAGGCTTGCTTGATATCTCAGGCCTGTCTTCGGACAGCCGCAAGGTGGCGCCGGGCAATGCTTTCGTCGCGGTCGCCGGCACCAAGGCGGACGGTGCGGGCTTCATCGCGGATGCTGCCGGCCGCGGCGCTGCCGTCGCGATCGCCTCCCAAGCCGTCGCTGCTTCGATCCCGGTGCTTGCGGTCAAGGAGCCGCGCCGTTTCCTTTCCATCGCCGCCGCGCGTTTCCACGGCAGGCAGCCCGATACTATGGTCGCCGTCACCGGCACCGCGGGCAAAACCTCCGTCGCTTCTTTCACCCGGCAGATCTGGGCGCATGCCGGCCACGCGGCCGCGATGATCGGCACGACGGGCGTCCTCTCGCCGACGCGCAACGAATATGGCTCGCTGACGACGCCCGATCCTGTGTCGCTGCATGAGCTGCTGGCGGAACTTGCCGGAGAAGGCGTGACGCATGCCGCGATGGAGGCCTCCAGCCACGGCCTCGACCAGTGCCGGCTCGACGGCGTCAAGCTTGCGGCAGCCGCCTTCACCAATCTCGGCCGGGACCACATGGATTATCATCCCACGATCGAGGCCTATATGGCCGCCAAGATGCGGCTTTTCGATACGCTGTTGCCGAAGGGGTCGCCGGCGGTGATCTTCGCGGACGATCCGTGGTCGGCGCAGGCGATCAAGGCCGCGACCGATGCCGGTCACGACGTTCGTACCGTCGGGCGAAAGGGTAACTACCTCTCGTTGAAGCGCGTCGAGCACTTCCGCCACAAGCAGATGGCCGAGATCCATATCGGCGGCGAGATCTTCGAGGTGGACATTCCGCTGGCCGGCGACTTCCAGGTCGCCAACGCGCTGGTCGCGGCGGGGCTTGCCATGTCGACCGGCGTTGAGGCGAAGGTTGCGATGGCTGCGCTCGAGAAGCTTGTCGGCGCGTCCGGCCGTCTCGAACTCGTCGGCCATACGAAAGACGGCGCGCTCGCTTATGTCGACTACGCCCACAAGCCGGACGCGCTGGAAAACGTGCTGGGCTCGGTCAGACCATTCACCACCGGCCGCGTCATCGTCGTCTTCGGCTGCGGCGGCGACCGTGACCGCGGCAAGCGGCCGATCATGGGCGAAATCGCCTGCCGTCTTGCCGACGTCGTCATCGTCACCGACGATAATCCCCGTTCTGAGGAGCCGGCCTCGATCCGGGCGGAGATCATGGCGGCAGCGAGTTGCGCCTCGGAAATCGCCGATCGCGCCACGGCGATCCGCGAGGCGGTCAGTATGCTGAGATCCGGCGATACGCTGATCGTCGCCGGCAAGGGGCATGAGGAAGGGCAGACGATCGGCGACGTCACCCTGCCGTTTTCCGATCATGCGGAGGTGCGCAAGGCCTTGGAGGACCTGAAATCTTGAGCTGGCTCTGGACGACCGAAGACATGATCGCGGCGATGGCGGGGCGCCCCTTCGGCACTCTGCCCGAAGGCATCACCGGGATCTCCATCGACAGCCGCTCGATTGCCCCAGGCGAAGCCTTCTTCGCGATCAAGGGCGACCGTGTCGATGGTCACGATTACGCATCGATGGCGATGGCGAACGGCGCCTCCCTTCTCGTCGTCAGCGAGGCGAGGCTTCCCGCCATGGGCCGCCTGACGGTGCCGATGATCGTCGTGGAAGACGTGCTGGCGGCACTTGGCCGGCTCGGCCTTGCCTCGCGCGAGCGCTCTAAGGCTCAGATCATCGCGGTGACGGGATCTGTGGGAAAGACGACCACCAAGGAAATGCTGCGGCATGTGCTGTCGCCCTCCGGCAAGGTGCACGCCTCCGTCGCCTCCTTCAACAATCATTGGGGCGTGCCGCTGACGCTGGCACGCATGGCTGAGGATACGGATTACGGCGTCTTCGAAGTTGGAATGAACCATCCCGGCGAGATCCGGCCGCTAGTGGCGATGATTCGTCCCGATGTCGCCATCATCACGACGATCGCGCCGGCGCATCTCGGCAATTTCAAGAACATCAAGGAAATCGCCGCCGCCAAGGCCGAGATCTTCGAGGGGCTCGAACCCGGTGGGCATGTCGTGCTCAACCGCGACAACGACCAGTTCAATTTCCTCGACCGCACGGCGCAATCGCTCGGCATCGAGCATATCCATTCCTTCGGCCAGCATGCCAAGGCTGAATTCCGGCTGGCAGAATTCAATGGCTCCGACGAGAATTCGACGCTGTGGCTGACGATCGGCGGCGAGACGCTGGAAGTTGCGCTCGGCGCGCCGGGCCGCCATATCGCCGAGAATGCGCTCGCAGCACTCGGCGTCGTCAGGATCGTCGGCGCCGATATGCAGAAGGCGATCGAAGCGCTTGCGACGCTGAAGCCGGAAAAGGGCAGGGGCAAGCGCCACCGGCTTTCGATCGGCGTCGGCAGCTTCACGCTGATCGACGAGAGCTACAATGCCAATCCGGCCTCGATGCGCGCGGCGATCGCGCTGCTGGCGGCCTCCGAGCCGACCGGCCGCGGACGCCGTATCGCCGTGCTCGGCGACATGTTGGAAATGGGCGAGTATGCGCAGAAGGTCCATACCGACCTTGCCGTGCCGCTGCTTGCTGCCGGTATCGAACATGTCTGGCTCGCCGGAGCCGAGATAGCTGCGCTCAAGGAATCGTTGCCGGAAAGCGTCCATGTCGAATATCGCGAGAACACGGGCGAATTGACGGACTATGTATTGAACTCGGTCGCGCCAGGCGACGTGTTGATGGTGAAATCGTCTCTGGGCATCGGTTTCGGCAAGATCGTCGCCGCGCTCCTTGACAAGTTCCCGCCATTTGCCGACACGCAACGCGAATTTTGATCGGGTAAACAAGGGGCCCTGAATGCTGATCTGGCTTGTCGAACTGTCAGAATATTTTAAATTTCTGAATCTGTTCAGATATATTACCTTCCGCACGGGAGCCGCTCTCTTCACCTCAGCGCTGATCGTCTTCCTATTCGGGCCGACGATCATCAATTCGCTGCGCATCCGGCAGGGCAAGGGCCAGCCGATCCGCGCCGACGGGCCGCAGACACATTTCAAGAAGGCCGGCACGCCGACCATGGGCGGGTTGATGATCCTCGCCGGCATCGTCGGCGCATCGCTGCTCTGGGCCGATCTTTCCAACGTCTATGTCGTCGCGACGCTGCTGGTGACGCTGGGCTTCGGCGCGATCGGCTTCTACGACGATTATCTTAAGGTCACGAAGCAGAGCCATATGGGCTTTTCCGGCAAGGCGCGTCTCGGCATCGAATTCGTCATCGCCGGCATCGCCGTCTATTTCATGATGCGCACCGCCCTTGCCTCGGGGATTGCCGGCTCGACCTTCGGCTCCTCGATCGCCTTTCCCTTCTTCAAGGACTTCATGATCAATATCGGCATCATGTTCGTCGTCTTCGGCGGCTTCGTCATCGTCGGCGCCGGCAATGCCGTCAACCTGACGGACGGCCTTGACGGACTTGCCATCGTGCCTGTGATGATCGCCGCCGCCTCCTTTGGCGTCATCGCCTATCTCGCCGGCAACGTGGTGTTTGCGAACTACCTGCAGATCAATTTCGTGCCCGGCACCGGCGAGCTCGCCGTCGTGCTCGGCGCCGTCATCGGAGCCGGCCTCGGCTTCCTCTGGTTCAACGCGCCGCCGGCCGCCATTTTCATGGGCGACACCGGGTCGCTGGCACTCGGCGGCACGATCGGCACCGTCGCTGTTGCCACCAAGCATGAGATCGTCATGGCGATCATCGGCGGCCTCTTCGTCATCGAGACGTTGTCCGTAATCATCCAGGTCGGCTTCTTCAAGATGACCGGCCGGCGCGTCTTCCTGATGGCGCCGATCCATCATCACTTCGAGAAGAAGGGCTGGACCGAGAGCCAGGTGGTGATCCGCTTCTGGATCGTTGCCGTCGGCCTTGCCATGCTCGGCCTTTCGACGCTGAAGCTCCGGTGAGGCGGCGATGATCCCGGTCACGACGCTCAAGGACAGCAAGGTCGCCCTCTTCGGGCTCGGCGGTTCCGGCTTTGCTACCGCCCGGGCGCTGATCGCAGGCGGTGCCGAGGTGACCGCCTGGGACGATAATCCCGACAGCGTAGCCAAGGCCGCTGCCGAAGGCATCAGGACGGAAGACCTGCACAGCATCGACTGGAGCCAGCAGGCGCTGTTCGTGCTGTCGCCTGGCGTACCGCTCACCCATCCGAAGCCGCATTGGACTGTCGATCTTGCCCGCGCGGCCGGCGTCGATATCGTCGGCGATGTCGAGCTCTTCGTACGCGAGCGCCGCGCCCATGCGCCGGATTGCCCTTTCATCGCCATAACAGGCACCAACGGCAAGTCGACGACGACGGCGCTGATCGCCCATATCCTGAAATCCGCCGGCTACGACACGCAGCTCGGCGGCAATATCGGTACGGCGGTGCTGACGCTCGATCCGCCGAAGGCCGAGCGTTATTACGTCGTCGAATGCTCCTCCTACCAGATCGATCTGGCGCCGACGCTGGACCCGTCGGCCGGCATCCTGCTCAACCTGACGCCCGATCATCTCGACCGTCACGGCACGATGCAGCATTATGCCGATGTCAAGGAAAGGCTGGTCGCCGGCAGCGATGTCGCAATCGTCGGCATCGACGACAGCCATTCGGCGCTGATTGCCGACCGCGTGGAGCGGGCGGGCGTCAAGGTGGTCCGCATCTCGCGCCGCAACGTCGCGGCCGACGGGATTTATGCCGAGGGCACCAAGCTCATCAAAGCTGCCGGCGGAGCGATGCTGCCTTTCGTCGATCTCGACGGCATCCAGACGCTGCGCGGCAGCCACAATGCGCAGAACGCCGCCGCAGCCGTCGCTGCCTGCCTTGCCGTCGGCGTGTCGGCCGATGACATCCGCGCCGGCCTTGCCTCGTTCCCCGGCCTCAAGCACCGCATGCAGCCGGTCGGGCAGCGTGGCCGTGTCGTTTTCGTCAACGATTCCAAGGCGACCAATGCCGATGCCGCGGCGCCGGCCCTTTCGAGCTATGATCGCATCTACTGGATCGCCGGCGGCCTGCCGAAGGCTGGCGGCATCACGACGCTCGCTCCCTATTTTCCGCGCATCGCCAAGGCCTATCTGATCGGCGAGGCGGCGGCGGAATTCGCCGCGACGCTCGGCGAGGCTGTTCCTTACGAAATATCGGATACGCTGGAGCGCGCCGTCGCGCATGCGGCCGCCGATGCCGAACGCGACGAGAGCGCCGCTTCGGCCGTGATGTTATCCCCGGCTTGCGCAAGCTTCGACCAGTATAAGAATTTCGAAGTCAGGGGCGAAGCCTTCGTCGGCCACGTGGCAGCGCTTGACGGGATTGCGATGCTGATCGGTCCGGCAACAGGAGAGAAATGACATGGTAAGCCGCGCGGAACGTGGGCCTCTGGCCGATTGGTTCTGGACCATCGACCGCTTCTTCCTGGCGATGTTCATCTTTCTGATGGGCATCGGATTCATGCTGTCATTTGCGGCATCTCCTGCGGTCGCCGAACGCATCGGGCTCGAGCCTTTCCACTTCGTAAAGCGCCATGCCGCCTTCATGATCCCCTCGATCGGCGTCATGCTCGGGCTGTCGTTCCTGACGCCGCGCCAGGTGCGACGAACCGCGATCCTGATCCTGATCATCTCGGTCGCCATGATGGTGCTGGTGCTGTTCGTTGGGCAGGAGGTCAAGGGTGGCAGGCGTTGGATCTGGATCGCCGGCCTTTCCATCCAGCCATCGGAATTCATGAAGCCCGCCTTCGTCGTGGTCTGCGCCTGGCTGTTTGCCGAACATGCGCGCCAGCCGGAGATCCCCGGCAATCTCTTTGCCATCATTCTGTTCGGGATCGTCGCAGCCCTTCTCATCGCGCAGCCGGACCTCGGCCAGACCATCCTGACCACGGCCGTCTGGGGTGGGATGTTCTTCATGGCCGGCATGCCGTGGATCTGGATCATGCTGCTCGGCATCGGCGGCGCCGGCGGCCTGCTCAGCGCCTATTACGTCTTCCCGCACGTTGCGTTGCGTATAGACAAATTCATGACCGGCGAAGGCGACACGTTCCAGATCGATACGGCGCGCGAGGCGATCATCCGCGGCAGCTGGTTCGGCCAAGGGCCGGGCGAAGGCATCGTCAAGCGCATCATCCCGGATGCGCATACCGACTTCATCTTCTCGGTCGCGGCCGAGGAATTCGGCATCGTCTTCTGCATGGCGCTCGTTGCGCTGTTTACCGTTCTGGTGCTGCGCGGCCTCTCGCATGCCTATCGCGAACGGAATGACTTCAACCGCTTCGCCGTCGCCGGCCTGGTGCTGCAGATGGGCATCCAGTCGATCATCAATATCGGCGTCAATCTCGAACTGTTGCCGGCGAAGGGCATGACGCTGCCGCTGATTTCCTATGGTGGCTCGTCCATGGTGGCGATCTGCGTCACCGCCGGCTTCATCTTGGCGCTGACCCGCCATCGACCGGAAAAACGCGCGCAGGACCGGAGCCTCTTCCGCGTCCCGCACGGCATGCCGGCGGAGTAGAAGACCATGAGCAAAGGCATCGTGCTGCTTGCCGCCGGGGGGACCGGCGGCCATGTGTTCCCGGCGGAGGCGCTGGCCTTCAAGCTGAAGGAGCGCGGCTATTCGGTGCATCTCGTCACGGACAGCCGGGCCGAGCGTTATGCCGGCAAGTTTCCGGCCGAGGAAATCCATGTCGTGCCGTCGGCAACGATCGGCTCGAAGAACCCGGTTGCTGTCGCCCGCTCGCTGTGGACGCTCTGGAGCGGCATGCGGGCGGCAAAGAAGCTGATTCAGCGGCTGCGGCCTATCATTGTCGTTGGTTTCGGTGGTTATCCCACCGTGCCGCCGCTGCTTGCCGCCACCCGGCTCGGCGTGCCCTCGATGATTCACGAGCAGAATGCCGTGATGGGGCGCGCCAACAAGGCCTTGGCAACCCGCGTGCAGGCCATCGCCGGCGGGTTCCTGCCGGAGGGAGGCGCTGCCTTTCCAGACAAGACGGTGACGACGGGCAATCCGGTCCGCCCGGCGATCATCGCCGCGGCCGAGGTGCCTTACATGCCGTCGCATCCGGGCGAGGCCTTCAACCTCGTCGTCTTCGGCGGCAGCCAGGGCGCGCAATATTTCTCCAAGGCGCTGCCGACGGCGATCAGCCTGCTCGACGAGGCGCTTCGCGTGCGCCTGCGCATCACCCAGCAGGTGCGTCCCGAGGATATGGACATGGTCAGCGGCTGCGTCGCCAAGCTGGAGATGGGGGCCGATATCGCCCCCTTCTTTACCGACATGGCCGAGAGGCTGGCGAAAGCGCATCTCGTCATCTGCCGTTCGGGCGCCTCCACCGTTTCGGAAATCTCCGTCATCGGCCGGCCAGCCGTGCTCGTCCCTTACCCGCATGCTCTCGATCACGACCAGGCGGCGAATGCGGCGGCACTCGCTGCGACCGGCGGAGCGAAGGTGATCGCCCAGTCGGAGCTTTCGCCGGAGAAGATCGCGGCGATCCTGACGGCTGTCATGAATGATCCGGAAAAGCTTTCGCACATGGCGGCGGCGGCGAAACGCGCCGGGAAACCCGATGCCGCGAACTTGCTTGCCGACATGGTTGAGGCTATTGCCGCCAGACGGACAATTGCGGAATTCAAGAGGACACGCGCATGAAACTGCCGAAGACGATCGGCCTCGTCCATTTCATCGGCATCGGTGGCATCGGCATGAGCGGCATTGCCGAGGTGCTGCACAATCTCGGCCACAAGGTGCAGGGATCGGACCAGGCTGACAGCGCCAATGTCCAGCGCCTGCGCGACAAGGGCATCGAGGTGTTTGTCGGTCACCGGGCCGAAAACCTGGGCGAGGCCGAAGTCGTCGTCGTGTCGACGGCGATCAAGAAGAGCAATCCGGAGCTCATCGCCGCGCGCGAAAAGCTGCTGCCGG
Source organism: Rhizobium ruizarguesonis (assembly GCF_012349115.1). GTDB lineage: Bacteria > Pseudomonadota > Alphaproteobacteria > Rhizobiales > Rhizobiaceae > Rhizobium > Rhizobium ruizarguesonis. The sequence goes on along the minus strand of NZ_PQIG01000133.1, from coordinate 128,674 downwards.
TGGTGCGCCGCGCCGAAATGCTGGCCGAGCTGATGCGCTTCCGCAATGCGATCGCCATCGGCGGCACGCATGGCAAGACGACGACCACCTCGCTGGTCGCCACACTGCTCGAAGCCGGCGGGCTCGACCCGACCGTCATCAATGGCGGCATCATCAATGCCTACGGCACTAATGCCCGCATGGGTGAGGGCGAGTGGATGGTGGTCGAGGCCGACGAATCGGACGGCACCTTCCTGAAGCTTCCGGCCGATGTCGCGGTCATCACCAATATCGACCCGGAACATCTCGACCATTACGGCAATTTCGACGCCGTGCGCGCAGCCTTCCGGCAGTTCGTCGAGAACGTGCCGTTCTACGGCTTCGGCGTCATGTGTCTCGACCATCCCGAGGTACAGTCGCTGGTCGGCCGCATCGAGGACCGCAAGATCATCACCTATGGCGAGAACCCGCAGGCCGACGTGCGCTTCAAGAATGTGCGCATCGACGGCACGCGCTCAATATTCGACGTCGAAATCCGCCGCCGCCGCACCGGCCAGGTGATCGAGCTCAAGGGGCTGGTCATGCCGATGCCGGGGCGCCATAATATTTCCAACGCAACGGCGGCGATCGTCGTTGCCAACCGGCTCGGCATATCGAGCGCCGATATCGCCAAGGGACTTGCCTCCTTCGGTGGCGTTAAGCGCCGTTTCACGCTGACCGGCGAGTGGAACGGCGTGCAGATATTCGACGATTACGGCCATCATCCCGTCGAGATCAAGGCGGTGCTGCGCGCCGCCCGGGAATCCTGCAAGGGGCGTGTCATCGCCGTCCACCAGCCGCATCGCTTTAGCCGTCTTGCGAGCCTGTTCGAGGAATTCGCCGCCTGCTTCAACGATGCCGACAGCATCTTCCTGGCACCCGTCTATGCGGCCGGCGAGGATCCGATCGAAGGCATCGATTCCGTGTCGCTGGTCTCACGCATAAAATCCGGCGGCCATCGCGACGCCCGCTTTATAAACTCGGCGGAGCTTTTGCCGCAGATGGTCGCGGAGGTTGCAAAGCCTGGCGATTTCGTGGTTCTGTTGGGGGCTGGGAGCATCACATCCTGGGCGGCGGCGCTGCCCAAGCAACTGGAAGGCCTATCGGGAAAGTCCGTATGAAACAGGTGAATGGGGAAAAGCTTCTCGCGTCTCTCGGAGACGGTGTAAAGGATATCCGCGGCCGTATCACGCCGGATGCCCCGATGGACCGTGTCACCTGGTTCAGGGCCGGTGGCCTGGCCGAGCTGATGTTCCAGCCGCATGACATCGACGATCTCATCGCCTTCCTGAAGATATTGCCGGAAGAGGTGCCGCTGACGGTGGTCGGCGTCGGCTCCAACATCCTGGTACGCGACGGCGGTATTCCCGGCGTCGTGCTGCGCCTGTCGGCCAAGGGGTTCGGCTTCGTCGAGCTCGCCGGCGAAAACCGCATTCTGGCCGGCGCCATCTGCCCGGATAAACACGTGGCGGCGATGGCGATGGACAACGGCATCGGCGGCTTTCATTTCTTCTACGGCATTCCGGGCGGCATCGGCGGCGCGGCGCGCATGAATGCCGGCGCAAACGGCGTGGAGACGCGCGAGCGGCTGATCGAGGTCCATGCGGTCGACCGCAAGGGCGACAAGCACGTGCTTTCCAATGCCGAGATGGGCTATTCCTACCGGCATTCCACAGCATCGACAGATCTGATCTTCACCTCGGTGCTGTTCGAGGGTTATCCGGAAGAGCGCGCACAGATCCGCGCCGAGATGGACGCCGTGCGCAATCACCGCGAGACGGTGCAGCCAGTGCGCGAAAAGACAGGCGGCTCGACCTTCAAGAACCCGCAGGGCCATTCGGCCTGGAAACTGATCGACGAAGCGGGCTGCCGCGGTCTCGTCATCGGCGGCGCGCAGATGTCGGCGCTTCACTGCAATTTCATGATCAACATGGGGCAGGCGACCGGCTACGACCTCGAATATCTCGGCGAGCAGGTGCGCCGCGAGGTCTTCGAGAAAGACGGCATCAAGCTCGAATGGGAAATCAAACGTCTCGGCGTCTTCATGCCCGGCCGCGAAGTGCGTCCGTTCCACGGTGTGACGAGCGAGTAACGGTTACTTCACCGCAAGCTTCAGGCCTTCGCGCGCCGTGACGAGGGGCGACCAGCCAAGCACGCCGCGAGCGTGGGATATATCGACCTGCAGGGAACCGCAAAGACGCTGGTAGACTGCGTCCTTTCCCGTGACCCTCGCGCCCATCTGCAACAGGGCGGGGGGGAACGGGAGCAACATCGGTTTGACACCCAGCCCTGCGGCAATCCCTTCGATAAGCCCGGGAGTCGAAAGATCTTCTCCATCGCCTGCGAGAAAGGTCTGGCCGGCTGCGCCGGGATGCTTCATCCCGGCGATGATCAGATCGACGAGATTTGGAAGCGCAACCAGTGTCCGGCGGTTCTTCAGCGACGCGAAAGGGAGCGGTATCTTCTTCCTGACCAGTCCGACGAGCAGGGCGAAGTTGCCCCGCGCGCCGGGTCCATAGACGAGCGGCGGGCGAATGACGACGACTTCCATGCCTGTTCGGGCGGCGATTTCCTGCAGCCCGATTTCAGTTTCCAGTTTCGAGATGCCATAGGGATCGATCGGCATTGGCGTATCGTCGTGCCGGAAGGGGCGATCGTTTTCCTCGCCATTGACCTTGATGCTGCTGATGAAGACGAACCTTTTTACGCCTGCGCGGGCGGCCTGTTCGGCGAGGTTCAACGTGGCGGCGGTGTTGATCCGGCGAAATTCCGCAAGCGGATCGGCTGCGCGGTCGTTCATGATGTGAACACGAGCGGCGAGATGGACGATGACATCGATACCCTCGAGAACCGCTGTCCAATCGGTTTCGCTTGTTATCTCGATGGGGAAATGCCGCACAGATGTCGGGAAGCTGGCGGCTGCAGATCGCGTCGTCACTGCAAGCTCGCATATCCGCTCTCCATGCAGTCTCTCGACGAGTGGTCCACCGACAAAGCCGGCTGCGCCGGTAATGAGGCATCGCATGATCTGTTCCCCGTTTTGCCGTGAGTGCTCGGGTTAACCGGAAGTGCTCATGGCATCAATACAAAAGCCGCGACGTTAGCCGTCGCGGCTTGTTGTTCACTTGCTACTCGAGGTTCAGACTTCCTCGCGGCCCGACAGCTGGATGCAGACCAGCGAGATTACGGCCGAGGCGGCGAGATAGTAGCCGACATAGTCCAGGCTGTAATGGGTGGCGAGCCAGGTGGCGATATAGGGAGCGAGCGAGGCGCCGAAGATGCCGCCGAGGTTGAAGGTCATCGAGGCGCCGGTATAGCGCACCGTGGTCGGAAAGGGGGCGGCCAGGGCAGCGCCGATCGGACCATAGGTGAAGCCCATCAAGGCGAGGCCGATGATCGAGCACAGGAAAGCGCCTGTGAGGCCGCTGGTCAACAGCGTCGCGTAGAAGAAGCCGAAGATCACGATGGCAATTGTCGTCAGCGTCAGGATGATGCGGCGCGAATAGAGATCGGAGAGCCAGCCGGAGAGCGGGATTGTCAGGCCGAAGAAGACGACGCCGACAAGCTGGACGACCAGGAACTGCTCTCTCGTATAACCGAGCCCGCCCTTTTCCAGAGGTGTCGTGCCCCAGGAGAGCGTGAAGACCGTCATCAGGTAGAACAGCACGAAGGTCGCGACGGCAATGAAGGTGCCGAGGATCAGGCTGCGCAGATGGTTGCGGAAGACCACTTCGATCGGCACGGCGACGCGCTCGTGCTTTTCGACGGCTTTGCGAAATTCCGGCGTCTCGGCGATCTTGAGGCGGACATAGAGGCCGACGGCGACAAGGGCGAGGCTGGCGATGAAGGGAATGCGCCACCCGTAATCGAGGAAATCCTCGTTGCTCATCGTTTCCGCCAGGATGAGGAAGAAGCCGGAGGAGAGGATGAAGCCGATCGGCGCGCCCAGCTGCGGGAACATGGCGTACCAGCTGCGCTTGCCGGGAGGAGCGTTTTCGGTGGCAAGCAGAACGGCGCCGCCCCATTCGCCGCCGAGGCCGAGGCCCTGGCCGAAGCGGCAAAGCGCCAGCAACAAGGGTGCTGCGATGCCGATCGCATCATAGCCCGGCAGCATGCCGATCAGGACCGTCGAAAGCCCCATCGTCATCAGCGCGGCGACGAGTGTCGCCTTGCGGCCGATGCGATCGCCGAAATGACCGAAAATGACGGCGCCGATGGGGCGGGCGAAGAAGGCGATCGAGAAAGTGACGAGCGACTGCAGCGTTGCGGCGTTCGAATCGCTTGCCGGGAAGAAGAGATGCGGGAAGACGAGGACGGCTGCCGTCGCGTAGACGTAGAAGTCGAAGAATTCGATGGTAGTGCCGACAAGGCTGGCGATGAGAACGCGAGCCGGGGAATTGACTTGCGCGCTGTTCGAGGCGGGACTCGGCGATGCGGAGATCGCGTCTGTCATTTTCATTCCAATCAGTATTTTTATGGAGCGCCTGGGGAGGCTGGCGGGTCTTAACGCAATTTCAGGTCTGAGAAAACGTCTCCTCGCGCCGCACTTGCTGCATCTCCACCCGTTTCTTGATCCTTGCCTGGAGCTTGCCGCGGCAATGTCCGCGCGCTTGACCGGAATCAAATTGTAACGGATTCATTTAAACTCTTGGTTGAGGTTATGGAGGCGAGCATGCAAAAGAGTCTAGTTGCTGAGTTTCTCGGCACGTTCTGGCTGGTCTTCGGCGGATGCGGCAGCGCCGTGCTGGCCGCGGCCTATCCCGAGCTTGGGATCGGTTTTCTCGGCGTAGCCTTTGCGTTCGGTCTGACGGTGCTCACCATGGCCTATGCCGTGGGCGGCATTTCGGGCGGTCATTTCAATCCCGCCGTCTCCCTCGGCCTTACGGTTGCCGGACGGTTTCCCGCGGCGCGTCTCGTTCCCTATGTCGTCGTGCAGGTTGTCGGCGCCATCGCCGCGGCGGCGCTGCTTTATCTCATCGCCAGCGGCAAGGCAGGTTTCGAACTCGGCGGCTTTGCTGCCAACGGATATGGCGATCATTCTCCAGGCGGTTATTCACTGCTTTCGGCGCTGCTGATCGAAGTGCTGCTGACCATGTTCTTCCTGATCATCATCTTGGGGTCGACCAGCAGCCGGGTGCCTGCCGGCTTCGCGCCGCTTGCGATCGGCCTCGGGCTGACGCTGATCCATCTCGTTTCTATCCCCGTGACGAATACCTCGGTCAATCCGGCGCGTTCCACCGGCCAGGCGCTTTTCGTTGGCGGCTGGGCGCTGCAGCAACTCTGGCTGTTCTGGATTGCGCCACTTGCGGGCGGCGGGCTCGGCGGGCTCGTGTGGAAATTCCTCGACGACGCCGACTGACTGCAAGATACCGAGCTATCCCCTTGAGCCCGCGCGGTTTTTCCGCGCGGGCTTTTCTGTTTTCGCGGATCGGCGGGCATCTTCGCTCCGACACTCCCGAAGAAGCGAAGGTTAAAAAATCAAGGGCGCGGCAATACGAAGTTAACGAAAGTAAACACTTCATTAACCATAATGATGCTCTAATGCACCCAGGTCGGACAAAGGCCTGAAACGGCGCAGACAGCTTCGCGCAAGCGTCGATTTCGAAAATGGAAGTTATTTTTTGGGGGTGTTGATGAGTCGCAAGCATGTCGCTGTCCTGATGGGCGGATTTTCCTCGGAAAGGCCCGTCAGCCTTTCCTCGGGAAAGGCTTGCGCAGAAGCCCTCGAAGCGGAAGGCTTCGACGTGACGCGCATCGACGTTGCGCGCGATGTCTCGGAAAAGCTTGCCGCGCTGAAGCCGGATGTGGTCTTCAATGCTCTTCACGGTCCGTTCGGCGAGGACGGCACCATTCAGGGCATCCTCGAATATCTCGAAATCCCCTATACGCATTCGGGCGTGCTTGCCTCGGCGCTTGCGATGGACAAGGCCAAGGCGAAGCGTGTCGCCGCTGCCGCGGGCATTCCGGTTGCCGAATCGCAGGTGGTCAACCGTTTCGCCTTTCCCTCGACGCATCCGATGAAGCCGCCCTATGTGGTGAAACCCCTCCGCGAGGGGTCGAGCTTCGGCGTCGTCATCGTCACGGAAGATCAGGCGCATCCGCCACAGATCGTCAGCTCGCCCGAGTGGCGTTACGGCGAGGAGGTGATCGTCGAGCGCTATGTTTACGGTCGCGAACTCACCTGCGGTGTCATGGGTGAAACTGCGCTCGGTGTCACGGAAGTGGTGCCGCAGGGACACAATTTTTATGATTACGACTCCAAGTATGCGGCAGGCGGTTCAAAACACGTCATCCCCGCGAAAATTTCACCGAATATTTACCAAAAAATACAAACATTGTCCCTAAGGGCGCATCAGGCAATCGGTTGTCGCGGCGTCAGTCGGTCCGACTTTCGTTACGACGATCGTTTCTCCGAAGACGGCGAAATCATCTGGCTGGAGGTCAATACCCAGCCAGGTATGACTCCAACCTCGCTCGTGCCCGAAATGGCCGGTCATGCCGGCTATTCATTTGGTCAGTTTCTCCGGTGGATGGTGGAGGACGCGTCTTGTTTGCGTTGACGGTCAAGAGGATAGGGCGCCCCAGCCATCATGCCGTGCTTCCGATCGTGGAAGCCGAAGAGCGGTTCGTGCTGCCGCGCCCGCTGCGCCGGGTCACGCGCTTCCTGATCAGCCTCTGCAGCGGCCGCATCCACATTCCGGTTCATACGGGCACGGTCTCGGCGCTCGTTTTCTTGGGTGCGACAGGGCTTTACGGCATGTCGCTCGGCGGTCACACGGAAGCCGTCGCGCAGGCGACAACAACGGCCGCGGGTTTTGCGATCGAGGACGTCAAGGTCTCCGGCAATTCGGAGACCTCCGAAATCGAGATCCTGCAGCTGATCGGCCTTGACGGCACGACCTCGCTGGTTGCGCTCGACGTCGATGCCGCCCGCAGGAAGATCGCCCATCTTCCCTGGGTCGAAAGTGTCGAGGTCCGCAAGATTTATCCGAAAACGATCGAAGTGAAGCTCAAGGAGCGCCAGGCCTATGCGATCTGGCAGCACGGACAGGAGCTTTCCCTGATCGAGAAGAACGGCAGCGTCATTGCGCCGCTGCGCGACAACAAGTTTTCGGCGCTGCCGCTCGTCGTCGGCCGCGATGCCGAAACGGCGGCGGCTTCGCTCGACGACGCCTTCTCGAAGTGGCCCGACGTGAAGGCCCGCGTGAAGGCCTATGTCTGGATATCAGGCCGTCGCTGGGACCTGCACATGGACAACGGCGTCGTCGTCAAGCTGCCGGAAGATGGTATCGACCAGGCACTGGCGACGCTTTCGAAGTTCGACAAGGAGCACCAGCTCCTGGAGCGGGACATTGCCGCAGTCGATCTCAGACTGTCCGACAGAACCGCGATCCAGCTGACGCCGGAGGCGGCGGTCCGCAGGCAGACGGCAGTGACGGAGCGTACGAAAGAATTGAAGAAGGCGGGGCAGAATATATGAGCTTGTTCGGTTCATCCCATTTCGGATTGCCGCGCCTGAAGCCGCTTTCGTCGAAGCGGTCACATGTCGTTTCGGTGCTCGACATCGGCTCGACCAAGGTCGTCTGCATGATCGGCCGGCTGACGCCGCGAGAGGAAAGCCAGATCCTGCCGGGCCGCACGCACAATATCGAGATCATCGGCATCGGCCACCAGCGTTCCCGCGGCATCAAGACTGGCGTCATCGCTGATCTAGACGCGCTGGAAGGCGTCATTCGCCTTGCCGTCGACGCGGCGGAGCGCATGGCGGGACTGACCGTCGAAAGTCTGATCGTCAACCTGACGGCCGGCCGCCTCGGCAGCGACATCTACACCGCGACGATCGATCTCGGCGGCCAGGAAGTCGAGCTCAACGATCTGAAGAAGGTGCTGTCGGCCGCTTGCCAGCAGTCGCTGCGCCAGGACCGTTCGGTGCTGCATTCGCTGGCGACCGGCTTCTCGCTCGACGGCGAGCGCGGCATCCGCGATCCGCTGGCGATGTATGGCGATGCGCTCGGCGTCGACATGCATGTGGTGACGGCGGAGCGCTCGGCGCTGAAAAACCTCGAGCTTAGCGTCAACCGCGCGCATCTGTCGGTCGAGGGCATCGTCGCGACGCCCTATGCATCGGGCCTTGCTGCTCTCGTCGACGACGAGGTCGAGCTCGGCTGCGCGGCGATCGACATGGGCGGCGGCACGACGACGATCTCGGTCTTTGCCGAGGGCAAGCTCGTCCATACGGATGCTGTCGGCCTCGGCGGCCATCACGTCACCACCGACCTGGCGCGCGGCCTTTCGACCCGCATCGAGGATGCGGAGCGGCTGAAGGTCGTGCACGCCTCGGCCCTTTCGAATTCCTCCGACGAGCGCGAGCTGATCTCGATTCCGCCGATCGGCGAGGATGATCGCGACCAGCCGTCGCAGGTGCCGCGGGCACTGGTTTCGCGTATCGTGTCGGCCCGAATCGAAGAAACGATGGAACTGATCCGCGACCGTATCCAGCGCTCCGGCTTCAGCCCGATCGTCGGCAAGCGCGTCGTGCTGACCGGCGGGGCGAGCCAGCTGACCGGCCTTGCCGACGTGGCACGGCGCATCCTTGCCCGCAACGTCCGCATCGGACGTCCGATGGGCGTTTCGGGGTTGCCGACGGCGGCCAAGGGCCCGGCTTTTTCGACGGCCGTCGGCCTGATGATCTATCCGCAGGTCGCGGACATGGAGACACATGCGTCACAGAGCGGTCTGCTCATGTCGCTTGGGGGAAATAACAGCCGCATAGCCCGCATGGGCCAGTGGCTGAAGGAAAGTTTCTGAAATTGAGTAATTGGCCGGCGTGGCGATGCGGCCAGAGAGAGAAGGAACAGGTACCATGACCATCAAGCTGCAAAAGCCTGACATCACAGAGCTGAAGCCGCGCATCACCGTGTTCGGCGTTGGCGGCGGTGGCGGCAATGCCGTCAACAACATGATTACCGCCGGCCTCCAGGGCGTCGACTTCGTCGTCGCCAACACGGATGCGCAGGCGCTGACGATGACGAAGGCTGAGCGCATCATCCAGCTCGGTGTCAACGTCACCGAAGGCCTCGGTGCCGGCTCGCAGCCGGAAGTCGGCCGCGCGGCCGCCGAGGAGTGCATCGACGAGATCGTCGATCACCTGAACGGCACGCATATGTGCTTCGTCACCGCCGGCATGGGCGGCGGCACCGGCACAGGTGCTGCTCCCGTTGTCGCGCAGGCCGCCCGCAACAAGGGCATCCTGACGGTCGGCGTCGTCACCAAGCCGTTCCATTTCGAAGGCGGGCGTCGCATGCGTCTGGCCGAGATGGGCATCCAGGAACTGCAGAAGTCTGTCGATACGCTGATCGTCATTCCGAACCAGAACCTCTTCCGCATTGCCAACGACAAGACGACCTTCGCCGATGCCTTCGCCATGGCTGACCAGGTTCTCTATTCGGGTGTTGCCTGCATCACCGACCTTATGGTCAAGGAAGGCCTCATCAACCTCGACTTCGCCGACGTCCGCTCGGTGATGCGCGAGATGGGCCGCGCGATGATGGGCACCGGCGAAGCCTCGGGCTCCGGCCGCGCGCTGCAGGCCGCAGAGGCTGCGATCGCCAATCCGCTGCTTGACGAAACCTCGATGAAGGGCGCTCAGGGCCTGCTGATCTCCATCACCGGCGGTCGCGACCTTACCCTTTTCGAAGTCGACGAAGCCGCGACCCGCATCCGCGAGGAAGTCGATCCGGACGCCAACATCATCCTCGGCGCCACCTTCGACGAATCGCTCGAAGGCATCATCCGCGTCTCGGTCGTCGCAACCGGCATCGACCGGGCGATGAACGAAGCCGCCGAGCGGAACCTCCAGCCGGCAGCAAGGCCGGTTATCCGTCCCTCCGCGGCTGTTGCTCCGGCAGCGGCCGCAGTTCAGCCTGCCCCCGTGATGCAGGCACCGAAGGCCATGGATCCGATCGCGCAGACCATCCGCGAAGCCGAGATGGAACGCGAGCTCGAAATTCCGGCCCCGCGTGCTGCCGCACCGCTGCAGCAGCCCGTAGTACAGCAGGAAACCTTCCGTCCGCAGAGCAAGATCTTCGCGCCTGCACCGGAAGCTCTGGCAATGCGTCCGGCACCGGTGCAGCAGCAGGCTCCGGCGCCCGTCATGAGCCAGCCGGTCATAAGCCAGCCGGTTCAGCAGCAACCGGTCCGGCAGGAGCCGATCATCCGCCAGGCGCCCGAACCGATGCGCATGCCGAAGGTCGAGGATTTCCCGCCTGTCGTCCAGGCCGAACTCGACCACCGCACGCAGCCGGCCTCCGCGCATGCGGCAGAGGAGCGCGGTCCGATGGGCCTGCTCAAGCGAATCACCAATTCGCTGGGCCGCCGTGACGACGACGCCGTTGCCGCCGATATGACCGCCGCACCGCCGGCCGCTTCGCAGCAGCGCCGTCCGCTGTCGCCGGAGGCAAGCCTCTACGCACCGCGTCGCGGCAACCTCGACGACCAGGGCCGGGCAGTTCCGCAGGCCCGGATGATGCAGGAAGACGACCAGCTGGAAATCCCGGCATTCCTGCGTCGCCAGTCGAACTGAGTGCGTGCTTCGGCACCGTTCATGCCCGGGATCAAGGTCCCGGGCATTGCTGTTTTTCAGCCTGCGATTCGCGAGCAATTTCAATCGCGTGACTTCGTAACAAAGCGAAAGAAACAGTGATTTGGATTGGAGCGCCGGCGCACGTAAGTATGGTGCAAGGAAACTGCCCTAGGAGACCTTTCGACAGACTCCTTCTGCAGAATGAACGATGACCGCGCCGATCGGACAGACCGCCGGTACGGAAGAATAAAAGGCAGATTTTATGGCAATTGGCTTGCTGGGTTTTCAAACGACGGTATCGCGTCCCGTGACGCTTTCGGGCATCGGGGTGCATTCGGGCGCTGACGTCTCGATCACCCTGAACCCGGCTGAATCGGACACCGGCGTCGTTTTCCAGCGCCTGCATGATAATGGCGACATTACCGAACTCAAGGCTGTTTCCTCGCAGGTCGGCAATACCGACCTCTGCACCGTGCTCGGCTTCTCACCCGCCCATTCGGTCGCGACGATCGAACATGTCATGGCCGCCGTCTATGCGCTCGGCCTCGACAATGTGGTGATCGAGGTGCAGGGCTCCGAAATGCCGATCATGGACGGCAGCTCGCTGCCCTTCGTCGAGGCGATCGAGCAGGTCGGTCTCGTCTCGCTCGGTGTCAAGCGCCGTTATATCCGTATCACCAAGCCGGTGCGAATCGAGCATGGCGGCTCGTGGAGTGAATTCCGTCCCTATGATGGTACGCGCTTCGAAGTCGAGATCGATTTCGACTGCCCGCTGATCGGCCGGCAGAAGTGGGCCGGCGACATGACCGCCGCCGTCTTCAAGACCGAACTTTCCCGCGCCCGCACCTTCGGCTTCATGCGCGATGTAGAGCGTCTCTGGGCGTCGGGCCATGCGCTTGGCTCCTCGCTTGAAAATTCAGTCGTCATCTCGGACGACAACACCGTCATCAATGTCGAAGGTTTGCGTTACGCCAAGGACGAATTCGTCCGCCATAAGACGCTCGATGCCGTCGGCGATCTGTCGCTTGCCGGCGCCCAGTTCATAGGCTGCTACCGCTCGTATCGCGGTGGTCACAAGATGAATGCCAATGCGCTGAAGGCGCTGCTCGCCGATCCCTCCGCCTACGAGGTTGTGGAGACGTCGACGCCACGCCAGCGTGTCGCTGCCCGCGAACTGATCGCAGTCAGCGCTTCGGAATTCGCTCCCTGGTCGGCATGACCTCCAGCATATTCTCAAGACCAGGCCGCCTCTTTCCCGGAGGCGGTTTTTTTATGTCCGGCCGTGTCTGCGGCAATAGACCGATGCTTGGCCGCCCCAGGTCGGGAAGAAGTTGAAAAGCCGATCATTCTTCGGCTGCTGCCACAAAAATGCGTTAATGCCTTATCATTGCGTTGCTCTTGATGCACATTTGTGGCTAGAAACGCCAGCGAGGCGTGGCTGCCGTGGAGAGAGCGGCAGCAGTGGGGTTCTTTCGAATGGGTTATGCAGGATCTGAAGGTATGATGAAGACAGCGCGCGCCTTGTTCGCATCGCTTCTGGTGCTCAGCGCAGGCGCCTCGATCTCTGGTTGCCAGTCGGACCCCGATATCGACATCACCAAGCTCGGCCTCGAAACCGATCCGCCTGACGAGCTCTACACCCAGGGCCTTGCCAATATGAAGGCCGGCAACATGGCGGAAGCAGGGCGCAAGTTCGACGCGATCGACCGCGAAAACCCATTCTCCGAATGGGCGCGCAAGGCGCTTGTGATGAGCACCTTCGTCAAATACCGCCAGGGCCGCCTGGACGATGCGCTTGCTTCCGGCAACCGCTACATGTCGCAATATCCGAAGTCCCAGGATGCCGCCTATGTGCAGTATCTCATCGGTCTCACCTATTCCAAGCAGATCGTCGACGTGACGCAGGACCAGCGCGCCTCGGCCAAGACGATCGAGGCGATGCAGGCCGTCATCGACAATTATCCGAACTCCGAATATGTCGATGACGCACAGGCCAAGATCCGCTTCGCGCGTGACCAGATCGCCGGCAAGGAAATGCAGATCGGCCGCTACTACATGGAGCGGAAGGAATATCTCGCCGCGATCTCGCGCTTCCGCATCGTCGTCGAGAAATATCCGAATACGAACCAGATCGAAGAGGCCTTAGCGCGTCTCGTCGAAGCTTATTACGCCATGGGCATTGTCGACGAGGCGCAGACAGCCGCTGCCGTTCTCGGTCACAATTATCCCGACAGCCAGTGGTATGCTGATTCCTACAAGCTGCTGCAGAGCGGCGGTGCCGAGCCGCGTGAAAACAAGGGCTCGTGGATCGCAGCAGCGGGCAAGAAACTTCTTCTCGGTTCCTGAGGCCAATGCTGATCCAGCTTTCGATCCGCGATATCGTCCTGATCGAGCGGCTGGATCTTGCCTTCGAGACCGGCCTCTCCGTGCTGACGGGCGAGACCGGGGCGGGCAAATCCATCCTGCTCGACAGCCTGTCGCTGGCGCTCGGTGGGCGCGGCGACGGCGACCTGGTGCGCCATGGCGAGGATAAGGGCCAGGTGACGGCGGTGTTCGACGTCGGCATGCAACACGGCGCCCGCACACTCCTGCGTGAAAACGGCATCGATGACGAGGGCGACCTGATTTTCCGCCGCCAACAATCGGCGGACGGGCGCACCAAGGCCTATGTCAACGACCAGCCGGTCAGCGTGCAACTGATGCGCCAGGCCGGTCAGATGCTGGTCGAAATCCACGGACAGCACGACGATCGCGCCCTTGTCGACACCAATGCTCACCGCACTCTGCTCGATGCTTTCGCCGGTCTCACCGACGAGGTTTCGGAGGTCTCCCGGCTCTATCGCCTGTGGCGCGACAGCGAGCGGACGCTGAAGAAGCATAGGGAGAGGGTTGAAAGTGCTGCGCGCGAAGCCGACTACCTGCGCTCTTCGGTCGAGGAGCTCGAGAAGCTCTCGCCGCAGGATGGCGAGGAGGAAGAGCTCGCTGATCGCCGGCAGAAGATGATGAAGGCCGAGCGAATCGCCGGCGATATCGCCGAGGCGTCCGAATTCCTGAACGGCAATGCCTCGCCGGTGCCCCATATCGCCTCGCTGGTGCGCAGGCTGGAGCGCAAGAGCCATGAGGCGCCCGGACTGCTCGAAGACACTGTGGCGCTGCTCGACGCAGCACTCGACCAGCTCTCCAACGCGCAGATGGAAGTCGAGGCGGCACTGCGCAAGACCGAATACGATCCGCGCGAACTGGAGCGGGTGGAGGAGCGGCTTTTCGCGCTCAGGGCCGCCTCGCGCAAATATTCCGTTCCCGTCACCGAGCTGCCGGCGCTTGCTGTGCGCATGATCGCCGATCTTGCCGATCTCGATGCGGGCGAGGAGCGGCTTGCTCGGCTCGAAGCCGAGGTCGGCCTGGCGCGGGAAAGTTACGATGCGGCGGCGCGCGCGCTGTCCAACAAGCGCCATCATGCCGGCACTGCGCTGGCCGGGGCTGTCATGGCCGAGCTGCCGGCGCTGAAGCTTGAACGCGCCTGTTTCATGGTTGAGATCAGCACGGACGCGGGGGAGGCGCTCGCCGAAGGCATCGACGTCGTCGAGTTCCATGTCCAGACCAATCCGGGCACGCGACCAGGCTCGATCATGAAGGTCGCCTCGGGCGGCGAACTCTCGCGTTTCCTGCTGGCGCTGAAAGTGGCGCTCGCCGATCGTGGATCGGCCCCAACGCTCGTCTTCGACGAAATCGATACCGGCGTCGGCGGTGCGGTGGCCGATGCGATCGGCCAGCGGCTGAAGCGGCTGTCTGAGCGGGTGCAGGTGCTGTCGGTCACGCATGCGCCCCAGGTCGCGGCGCGGGCCGCGACGCATCTTTTGATTTCCAAGGGACCGTCGGCCGATGGGTCCGAGAAGATCGCCACGCGCGTCGCGACGATGGCGCAGAAGGACCGTACCGAGGAGATCGCCCGTATGCTGGCCGGGGCTTCGGTCACCGAAGAGGCGCGGGCTGCGGCGAAGCGGCTGCTCGCCGGCAACGGCTGATTTTTCTTCTGATGCTCTTTCCGCTTGAGCTGGTGGGATGACAATCATCCTGCGGCGCGATATGCGCTGAAGCTTCCCGATCGGCGGCGAGCTCAAGCCATGCGACTTTTCCATTTCAGCGACGATCCCGGTATCGTAGCGTTCGAGCCACGCTCGGTTCGCGTCCCGTCTGCCCGCGCGCCCGGCCGGGAATGGCTGAACGGTCCGCTCGTCTGGGCAACCGATGCCGATCATGATTTCATGTATCTCTTTCCGCGCGATTGTCCCCGCATCCTGCTCTGGGCGACAGCCGATACGCCGGAGGCCGAACAGCGGCGCTGGCTCGGCGACTGGCGCGCTGTCGCCTACGTCGAGCGCCATTGGCTGGAAAGGCTCGAAGCGGAGACGATCCACCGTTACGAGATGCCGGCCGAGGGCTTCGAGGATCTGGGTGATGCCGGCATGTGGGTGGCCCGCAGACGCGTCATTCCCATGGAGAGGACCGCCATCTCACGGCTCGACCAGGAGTTTGCGCCGCGCGGGGTGGAGCTTCGGGTGGTGGACACGCTGACGCCGCTGAAAGGGCTCTGGGGCACCAGCCTGCATGTCAGTGGCATCAGGCTGCGTAATGCGGGCGATTGGGAATAGCCGGATAGGGCGGTAACAAGGATTCCACGGCATGGAAGTTGGCGCGAAAGCTCACCTCAATCTCCCTCATCCCTGTACTCGTCACAGGGATCCAGCGCGCCCAAGTCGTTGGGCGCGGGAGATTCTTCTTCGTTGAAAGAGAGCTATTCACGGCGCGGACGCGCCGTGGCTGGATTCCTGTGACAGGCACAGGAATGAGGGAGGAGAGGTGAGCAGGCCGATCCTCCCCACGGCGGATACGCGGCCTCTCTTTTCATCCGGAAATTTTGCTCTAAAAAACAATGCAGATTCTCTGGAGTGATGTTCCATGTCCACCGAAGGTTCCACTGTCGACACGTTGACGATCGAAGAGGCTGCCGCAGAGCTCGAACGGCTGGCAAAGGAGATTGCGCATCACGATGCGCTCTACCACGGCAAGGACCAGCCGGAGATTTCGGATGCCGATTACGACGCGCTGAAGCGCCGCAACGATGCGCTCGAGGCTCGGTTTCCCGAGCTGATTCGCGAGGACAGCCCGTCGCGGCATGTCGGCGCAGCACCCTCCGTCACTTTCTCGCCCGTCGTTCATGCGCGGCCGATGCTGTCGCTCGACAACACTTTCTCGCAGGAGGACGTGCAGGATTTCGTCGCCGGCGTCTATCGTTTCCTCGGCCGGCTGCCCGACCAGTCGATCGCCTTTACCGCCGAGCCGAAGATCGACGGCCTGTCGATGTCGATCCGTTACGAGAACGGCAGGCTGGTGACGGCCGCGACGCGTGGCGACGGCACGACGGGGGAGAACGTCACCGCCAACATCCGGACCATCGCCGAGATCCCCAACGAGCTGCCGAAAGGCGTGCCTGCCGTCGTGGAGATCCGCGGTGAGGTCTATATGGCCAAGAGCGATTTCCTGGCGCTGAACCGGCAGATGGAGGCGGAGGGCAAGCAGACCTATGTCAATCCGCGCAACACCGCGGCCGGATCGCTGCGCCAGCTCGACGCCAAGGTGACGGCGAGCCGCAAGCTGAAATTCTTCGCTTATGCCTGGGGCGAGATGTCGGAGATGCCCGCCGATACGCAGTTCGGTATGGTGCAGACCTTCAAGGACTGGGGCTTTCCCGTCAATCCGCTGATGAAACGGTTGAACTCGGTCGCCGACATCCTGGCGCATTATGACGAGATCGGGCTCAAGCGCCCGGATCTCGACTATGATATCGATGGCGTCGTCTATAAAGTCGACAGTCTCGAACTGCAGGCCCGTCTCGGCTTCCGCTCGCGGAGCCCGCGCTGGGCGACGGCGCACAAGTTTCCTGCCGAACAGGCTTTCACGATCGTCGAGAATATCGACATCCAGGTTGGCCGCACCGGCGCGCTAACGCCCGTGGCGCGTTTGACGCCGATCACCGTCGGCGGCGTGGTCGTCACCAATGCGACGCTGCACAACGCGGATTACATCCAGGGCATCGGCAATAGCGGTGAGCGCATCCGCGACGACGAGCACGATATCCGCATTGGTGATACCGTCATCGTGCAGCGCGCTGGCGACGTCATTCCGCAGGTGCTTGACGTCGTCATGGAGAAACGTTCGGCCGAGGCCAGGCCCTATGAATTTCCGAAGACCTGCCCGGTCTGTGGTTCGCATGCCGTGCGTGAAAGACATGAGAAGACCGGCAAGCTCGATTCGGTCACCCGCTGCACCGGCGGCTTCATCTGCCGGGCGCAGGCGACAGAGCATCTGAAGCACTTTGTCTCGCGCAACGCCTTCGATATCGAGGGCCTCGGCTCGAAGCAGATCGACTTCTTCTTCGAAAACGAAGATCCGTCGCTGCAGATCCGCACCGCGCCCGATATCTTCACGCTGGAGGAACGGCAGCTGCAATCATTGACCAAGCTCGAGAATATCGACGGCTTCGGCAAGGTCAGCGTCGGCAAGCTCTATGGCGCGATCAACGAGCGGCGCAGCATTGCGCTCCATCGCTTCATCTACGCGCTCGGCATCCGTCATGTCGGCGAGACCACGGCGAAGCTCTTGGCGCGCTCCTATGGCACCTACGAGGCATTCGAGACGGCGATGCGGGAGGCCGGGACACTTTCCGGCGACGCCTGGAACGATCTCAACGCCATTGACGGTATTGGCGAGGTCGTCGCCCGTGCCATGGTCGAATTCTACAAGGAGCCGCGCAACGTTGCGGTGATTTCGGAGTTGATCAGACAGGTAAAGCCGCAGGAGGCCGAACAGCCGGTGACGGCAGGCAGCCCGGTTGCCGGCAAGACCGTGGTCTTTACCGGTTCACTGGAAAAATTCACCCGCGACGAGGCGAAGGCGCGGGCGGAAACCCTCGGCGCCAAGGTGGCGGGATCGGTCTCGAAGAAGACCGACATCGTCGTCGCCGGCCCCGGCGCCGGCTCCAAGCTCGACAAGGCGCGCGAACTCGGTGTGCAGACGATGGACGAGGACGAATGGCTGGCACTGATCAGCGGGTGAGGGGCTGACGGCAAGCCGCCAGCCCCGTTTGCTCACAGCCTGAGCCGCGCCATCGTATAGGCGTCGACATATTCCCCCGATCGAAAGCCGAAAGCCCTTAGCAGGCCTTCCCGTTCGAAACCGAATTTCCGGTAGAGGCCGATGGCGACATCGTTGTCGGTATAGACGGTCAGTTCCAGCCGTTTGATATCGAGCCAGTCGTCGGCGGCGTCGACCATCGCCCCGAGCAGGATCCGTCCGAAGCCGCGGCCGGTGAAATCGTCATGAACGCCCATGCCGATGCTGGCGACGTGCTGCCTGCGACCGCCGAGGCGGTTAAGGCCGCCATTGCCAACGATTTTGCCGTCCTGGGTGACGACGAGGTTGAGTGCGCCCGGCGACGGGTTTTCCATGTGCTTGCGAACTTCCTCGACCCTCTGGTAGGGCGGCCGCAAGGTGCCGGCCCGGTAGCCCGGCAGATTTATGAGATCGGTGATCTCCTCGGCATCGGACAGGCGGACGGCGCGCACGAGGACGCCATCCGGCAGGCGCGCTCGGCCGCGAGGTTCATTCTCTTCGTTTTCGGACATTCATGCTCTCCATCTGTGTCGGGAGGAGAGCCGGTTTCCGAAAACCCTGCTCGCCTCGGCAGGGTTTCGGGATGATGATCGGATCGCTGCTAACGCGCCATCGCTCCCGCGTACCCTTCAAGGGTCGTGGTGTGATGGATAAGCGCTGCCATGGTTACGGAACCGATCATGGCGGCAAGTTTCGATATGCGGGTTAAAAAGTCAACCATGCGTCGTGTCGAATTTGCGCGGCCGGAAGCGGGGCGGTATTCCTGTTCCCGAAGAAACGATTCGGGTTGCTGATTTGAAGACCATCGCGATTGACTTCGAGACGGCGAACGAACAGCGCGGCAGCGCCTGCTCCGTCGGCCTTGCCTGGATCGAGGAGGGCAGGGTGACGCGCGTCGAGGAGCGGCTGATCCGGCCGCGGGAGATGCGCTTTTCCGGGATGAACATCGCAATCCATGGCATCCGGCCGGAGCATGTCGAAGATGCGCCCGAGTTTCCCGAGGTGATGGACGAGTTCGAGGAAGATTTTCGCGGCGCGACGATGATCGCGCACAATGCTGCCTTCGATTTCAGCGTCTGGCGGGCGAGCCTCGATCTCTACCGGCAATCCTATCCGGAGCTTACCTATCTCTGCAGCCTGAAGATGGCGCAGCGAATCTGGCCGCATTTCCTGTCGCACCGGCTGAACCTGATCGCCGAGCATCTCGGCCTGCGTTTCGTGCACCACAACGCTGCCGAGGATGCTGTGGTCTGCGCGGCCGCGGCGATCGAGATGGCGAAAGCCGTCAAGGCCAACGCCGTTCACGCGATACCGGCGCTGATCGGCATGAGGCCCGGCCGGCTGACGGCGCGGGCCTACGAGCCCTGCACCTGCCGGAAAGGCTGAGCCCTACAGCGAGCCCCATTTCTTGCAAAGCATGGGTGCATGCTTATCTAGAATGCGGATTATTCAGGGAGCCGCCATGTCCAGACTGCGCAATCTTCTCCTCGCCGCGTTTTCCTTCTCCGTCCTTTCCGCAGGTGCTGCCTCAGCCGAAGTCGTCGGCAAGGTCGGGGTCGACTGGATCGGCAACGACATCATTGTCGAGGCGGTCTCCGACCCTGAGGTCAAGGGCATCACCTGTCACGTCACCTATTTCGATCGCAGCCTGATCGACCGGTTCAAGAACGGCAACTGGTTCGAGGACCCATCCAATAATTCCATCGCCTGCCGGCAGACCGGGCCGATCGAGATCGGTAATATCGACCTGTCCAAGGATGGCAGCGAGGTGTTCCGCCAGGGCATGTCGCTGATCTGGAAGACGCTGGTCGTCAACCGCATTTACGACAAGACGAACGACACGCTGATCTATCTCGCCCATTCGCGCGAACTGACCGACGGTTCGGCGAAGATGTCGATCTCGACCATTCCGCTCTATGGCCAGAACGTTGTCTGGAAGAATGGGAAGCCGCAATAAGGCGGGGAGGTTCCGGGGTCTCTCGCGCTTGCGATGAAAGACCCCGCCCCAACCCCTCCCCACAAGGGGGAGGGGCTTAACTTGCCGCACCCGCTTTCCAGATCTTCGACGTTTCGAGATGAACGAGGCGGGCGCTCCGGGTAGTCCCTCCCCCTTGTGGGGAGGGGTTGGGGAGGGTCTTCCTAAAAGCTGATCCGATGCCGCTTTGCTCCTGCATCAAACGAAAAAGGCCCGGACGAGCCGGGCCTTCGAATTCTAGATATGAGTATTCCTCAGGCGGCCTGCGTCAGCTCGTCGGCAATGACCGTGTCGAGGTTCAAGAAGCACACCATGGTCTTTTCGAGCGCGACGATGCCGCGGCAGAAGGCGCGCTGGGCTTCCGGGATGATTTCCGGCGGCGGCTGCAGGTCTTCGCTCTTGATGGTCATCATGTCGGAAACCTGCTCGACCAGCAGGCCGACCAGCTTGCCGGCGATGTCGGTGACGATGATCGCCGAGCGCTCGGAGGGCTCGGTCATTTTCATGCCGAGGCGGCAGGCCATGTCGATGACGGGGATCACCGCACCGCGCAGGTTGATGAGACCCAGCACATAGGGCGGGGTGTGCGGCATCGGCGTCACTGGTGCCCAGCCGCGGATTTCGCGGATGGCCATGATGTCGATGCAGAATTCCTGATCGCCCAGGTGGAACGAAACGATTTCGAGATAAGCGCCCGACTGCTTGATGGCGTTATTGTTGTTCATGGTCAGAATTCTTCCCAGTTGTCCCCGGCGGGAGAGGCGATGCAGAACTGCTGTTAAATATAGATGTGACGGCTTAAGTCTTTCCTAACGATATGTATTTTCAGATTACCCGTCGCTCTAAAGGCAAGCTATTCACAAACATGCCATTTTTGATCCGCGCAGATTCCTGAGGTCGGATTTCGTTGCCGTTGCAGTTTCTATCGGTGAGACAATTTATCACCAGTCAGAAAACATATTCTTGAATTGCGCGCGTCCGGTCGAGGCTATAATCACGCGGGGCAAGGGGTGGGCAGCAGATATCCGCCTGGATCGAGGATCATGCCAATGAAGACATTCCGCATCGCCGTCTGGGTCGGTGTCCTGATACTGGCCGGGTTTCTCGGCGCGTACACGCTCAACCTGACGAAGTCGAAGGACGTGGTGGCGGAGGCTCCCTTCGGCGTGCCTTTCACCCTGGTCTCCCAAAGCGGACAGCCGATCACCGAGCAGGCGCTGCGCGGCAAGCCGACGGCGCTGTTCTTCGGCTTCACCCATTGCCCGGAAGTCTGCCCGACGACGCTTTTCGAGCTGAACGGCTGGATGGAGAAGGTCGATCCGAAGGGCGACAAGCTGCAGGCCTATTTCGTGACCGTCGATCCGGAGCGCGACACGCCTGAGATCATGAACGAATACGTCTCCAACGTTTCCAAGCGCATCATCGGCATTTCAGGCCCGCCTGACAAGATCGCCGAGGTTATCAAGGGGTTCCGCGTCTACGCCAAGAAGGTGCCGGTCGACGAGAAGGATCCGAACGGCGACTATACGATGGATCACACCGCCTCGGTCTTCCTGCTCGATTCGGCCGGGCGGTTTTCCGGAACAATCGCCTATGGCGAAAACCCGGACACGGCGGTAAAGAAGCTGGAGAATCTCGTCAACAAGGGGTGATGGTTTCAGCGTGATGGGGCGTTGGCTCGACCGATGGCGGGCAACGGAAACGGGAAAGACCGCCTATCGTGAGTGAAATCCGCCTTTACGTGACGACGACCGAAAGCAAGGCCGAAGAGATCCTCGACCTTCTGAGCGCGGTCTTCGGTGAAGAAGACTTTGCCATCGGCACCACCGAGATCGATGAGAAGAAGGATATCTGGGAAGCCTCGATCTACATGATGGCCGAGGACGAGGCTGAGGTGCAATCCCGCGTCGAGGACGCATTGAAGGCCTCTTTCCCTGATGCCCGGCTGGAGCGGGAAGTCATCCCCGAGATCGACTGGGTGGTGAAATCGCTGGAGGGGCTGAAGCCCGTCCGGGCAGGGCGCTTCCTGGTGCATGGCTCGCATGACCGCGACAAGATCCGCCCCGGCGACATCGCCATCGAGATCGATGCCGGCCAGGCCTTCGGCACCGGCCATCATGGCACGACGGCGGGCTGCCTCGAGGTGATCGATGCCGTGGTGCGCTCGCGCCCGGTTCGCAACGCGCTCGATCTCGGCACCGGCAGCGGCGTGCTGGCGATTGCGGTGCGCAAGCTCAAGAACATACCGGTGCTGGCGACCGACATCGATCCGATCGCGACGAAGGTGGCGGCGGAAAACGTACGCCGCAACGGCATCGCCTCGGGCATCGTCACCAGGACGGCGCCGGGCTTTCATTCGACGGCTTTTTCCGAGCACGGTCCCTTCGATCTCATCATCGCCAACATTCTCGCGCGGCCGCTGATCCGCATGGCGCCGAAGCTTGCGACGCATCTTGCGCCTGGTGGATCGGTCATTCTCTCCGGCATCCTTGCCGGGCAACGCTGGAAGGTGATCGCAGCCTATAGTGGCGCGAGGCTTCGCCATGTCAGAACCATCTGGCGCAACGGCTGGGTGACCATCCATCTCGACCGCCCCTAATGCGCGTCGCATAGAATTTGATTCATGCGACGCGGTTAGCTCCTTGTTTTTATACAAGTCATCCCCAAACCGCTGCACAGTTTTGGGCGGTATGCATCGGATCCCAAAACGGCAAAAAGAAAAAGGCGGTGCCGATGGCACCGCCTTGGACCGGTCTATCCGGCCAATGCCCGCGAGCTCAAGGGGAGGAGCGCTCAAGCGGGCTCTACTGCATTCCAATAGGCCAGTCCGGGAGGGAGGAGACGGACTGGCTTTCAGGCTTAGAACGCGTAGCTGGGGGCGCCCTTGTGGCGTGTGGCCCGCTGGCCGGCGCCGAGCAGCTTGAGGCTGTCCTCGTTCTGCGGGCGGCGGGCGCCGATCACGTGACGCACGGTCTGGCGTTCGCCAGCCTGCACCGGGCTGCTATATGCGAAGCGCGAGAGAGAGGCGGTCATTTCAAGAATTCCTTTGTTATAGGTTCATCGCGAACCGTTCGATGACGCGTATATAGCTATTCTGAAATGCGGAGGCAGAGGGTTTCGCTCATGGGAGCCATGCGGCCAATGCATAAAGCGTGCCAAATTAACTTTTGGCGTCACAGTTCTGTCAAAATGTTGAGCGGCACCAGAGGTTTCGACTCGTTTGGTCGCTTTTTCTCCCCATCAGTTGAAATTTCGCTAACATGGCCGGCATCCCATTAACCGGATTCGTCTCAATCATTCGGGTTTCCAGCATGTTTCAGTCTTTCGAGGTCACTTCCACGCCGCAATTCGGCAGGGATCGCGTATCGGCGCTGCGCGCCGGTTTCGATTCGCTCGGCATTGACGCCTTTCTCGTGCCGCGCGCAGACGAGTTCAACGGCGAATATGTTCCTGCAGGTTCCGAGCGTCTCGCGTGGCTGACGGGCTTTACCGGTTCCGCGGGTATTGCGCTCATCCTGCGCACGCAGGCGATCGTCTTTGTCGACGGGCGCTATGTGACGCAGCTTGCCGAACAGGTCGACGGTTCGGTTTTTTCGGGCGGCGATCTCGTCAACGAACCGCCGCATCTCTGGCTTGCCGCAAACGGCGGTAAGGGCCTGCGGCTCGGCATCGACCCCTGGCTGCATGCGGGTGCCGAGGTGCGCCGGCTGGAAAGAGCCCTTTCCCAGATCGGCGGCACGCTGGTCTTCCTGCCGCACAATCCGCTCGACAGGCTTTGGAGCGACCGGCCGGCCGAGCCGCTCGGCGCGGTTAGCATCCAGAACGTCGCGCAGGCCGGCGTGCTGGCGAGAGAGAAGATCGCGACGATCGCCGCCGATCTTTCGAAGAAGAATCTTGCGGCGGTGTTGATCGCCGATCCCTCTTCTGTCGCCTGGACCTTCAATATCCGCGGCGCCGACGTGCCGCACACGCCGCATCCGCTGGCGCGCGCCATCATCCATGCCGACGGCCGGGCCGAGCTCTTCCTCGACAAGCGCAAGACCGGCATCGAGCCGGAGGCCTATCTCGCGCAGATCTGCACGCAGCTGCCGCCCTCGGCGTTGGAGGAGAGGTTGGCTGCCGTTTCGAGAGATGGCGGCCGCGTGCTGATCGACCCTGATATCGCCGCCTATGCGCTGGCGGAGATCATCCGCAAGGCGGGCGGCGAAGTGGTGGAGGGCGCCGATCCCGCCAAGTTGCCGCGCGCAGTGAAGAACGACGTCGAGATCAACGGCTCGGCCGCCGCGCATCTGCAGGACGGGGCGGCGATGGTGGAATTCCTCTATTGGCTGTCGCAGACAAAGCCCGGCACGGTGAGCGAGATCGCCGCCGCCGATCATCTCGAAGCGGCGCGTGCCCGCGTCGGCCAGAGCATGCAGAACCCGCTGAAGGACATTTCCTTCGACACGATTTCGGGAGCCGGCGAACATGCAGCGATCATGCATTACCGCGTGACGACCGAGACCAACCGGATGATCGAGGCCGGCGAACTCTTTCTGATCGATTCCGGCGCGCAATATATCAACGGCACGACCGACATCACCCGCACTGTCGGCATCGGCGCGGTATCGGAGGAGCATCGGCGCTTCTTCACGCTGGTGCTGAAGGGGATGATAGAGATCAGCACGGCACGTTTTCCGAAGGGCACGCGCGGCTGCGACCTCGATCCGCTGGCGCGCATCGCGCTGTGGCGGGCCGGCGCCGATTTCGCTCACGGCACGGGCCACGGCGTCGGCTCCTATCTCTCGGTGCATGAGGGGCCGCAGCGCATCTCCAGGCTTTCGACGCAGGAACTGCTGCCCGGCATGATCCTTTCGAACGAGCCGGGTTATTATCGGCCCGGCAGTTTCGGCATCCGCATCGAGAACCTGATCTATGTGCGCGGGGCCGAGGAGATCGAGGGCGGCGATGCGCCGATGCTCGGATTCGAGACGCTGACTTTCTGCCCGATCGACCGCAGCCTCGTCATTCCCGAGCTTCTGACCCATGACGAGCTGCACTGGTTCAACGACTATCATCGCCGCACATGCGAGGCGCTGATGCCGCTCATCCACGATCACGATGTCAGGGCGTGGCTCGAAAACGCGACGCTGCCGCTGGAATATTGAGAAAACGGCATTACAGCGTCGGCGACGCTGTAGCACCTTGAATTTCTGCGCCGGCTTCGGGCCGGCGCTCAGGCGCCGATCGTGTGGCGCCAAGTCATCACGACGATCCAGGCGGCGACCAGCATCCATGTATGGGTGAAGCGCAGGCCGATGAAGAGGGCGACGATCAGCGCCAGCTTCGATTCCCAGCCGCCGATGAAGAAGGCGGGTGCGACGAGTGTCGTCAGCACGGCCGCCGGCACGGCATTCAGCGCCGCCTCCATGCGCGGGGGGATGCTTTTCATTCGGGTGATGAGGATATAGCCGCCGATGCGGGTGGCGAAGGTGGCGGCGGCTGCTGCGAGGATGACGAGCGCCATGTGAAGATCGAATTCCATGGCTCAGACCTCGTGCACTTCGGATTGGAGGGCGTCGGCTTCCAGATCCTGCGGTTGCGGCGGCAGCGGCAACAGGGCGGCGAGCACGATGCCAACGGCGGCACCGAGGCTGACATGCCAAGGCGAGCCGACGTAGCGGTAGGCGAACACGGATGCCACCGCACTGACGAGCGCCACAGGCAGGAAATTGTCTCGCTTGCGGAAGCCGAGGACGATGCCGAGGAAATAAGCCGGCAGCAGGATGTCGAGGCCGATGGCCTTGGGATCGCCGATGAAGCCGCCGAGCATGCCGCCGGCGATGCTGATCAGCACCCAGGGAATGTAGATGATGATGGCAAAGCCGAAATACCAGGCGAAGGTGAGTCGCCGGCCGGCCTCGGCGCGCTTGACCGCTTCGGCGAATTGTGGATCGACGAGCAGGAAAAAGGTAAAGAATTTCTGCACCGGCGTGAAATGGCCGATGTAGCGAGCCAGTGCCGCCGAATAGAGCACGTGGCGGAAATTGACGGCGAGGATCGACAGCACGATCAGCCAGGCGTGGACATTGTGACCGAAGAGTTCGATGCCGACCATCTGGCTGGCGCCGGCATAGACGGTGGCGCTCATGAAGGCGGCTTCGGAAAGCGACATGCCATTTTCGACCGCCAGCGCTCCGAAGAGAGCGCCAAAGGGCGCCGATGCCAGCGCAACGGCGGAGCCGCCCCGCAAACCTTCAACAAAGTCGGCGCGATTCATGTGATCTTGTCCAGTTGGAATTCAAGTTTTCCCTTATGGTCTACGGCTTGCGACGGCAATTGAATTTCCTTGATTGACCAATCGATTTTGCTGAACCATCAAGGTCCCGATCGCATTCGGCAAAGAGGCAACCATGAAAAAGATCGAATTTTCCAAGGAAGAAAAGGCTGAGATCGTTTCGCGCATCCGCGCTTATTTCGGCCGGGAACTCGATCCCATCGGCGCATTGCCGGCCGAATTCCTGCTTGACTTCTTCGCCGAGGAGATCGGGCCGTATTTCTACAATCGAGGGCTGAGAGATGCCCAGGCCGCCTTATCGACGAGAATGGAACACCTGGCCGAAGATATTCATCTTCTTGAGAGGGAGCAAAAATTCTAAAGCGCGTCGCGATCTTTCAGATTCGCTCCCTGCACTTTAAGTCTTTGTTTTTACGCATGCCGTTGTCGCAAAACCGCTGCACATTTTTGCGCGACATGTTTTAGCGCCTTAAAATCAAATCGGCCTTCACTTAACGGCAAATTATTTCTGCGCCGATATGGTCGTGACGCTTTTGTTCACCGGATTGCGTGTTATTTGGCCTTGATTGTCTCCGTTATCGATGAACCTCGATCCGCCAAGCTCGGCAAGGCGTTGATCTTTATGGTCTGGCTTGCGCTGGCGTCTGCGCTTTGCTGGTCCGAAACGGTCTGGCGTGACGAGGTTCGTGCATTGTCACTCGCCCTTCAAGGGGACAATTTCATCGATATGCTTCGCCAGATGCATGGTGAGGGCCATCCTGCTGTCTGGTATATTCTGCTGCGCGCCGCCTATGCCGTGGTCGGCTCACCTGTCGTCCTGAAGATCGTCGCACTGACGATTGCAGCGACTGCGGCCTATCTTCTTGTTTTCAGGCTGAAACTGCCGCTTTCCATCATGCTGTTGGCGCTGTTCAGTAGCTTTTCGATTTTCGATTATGCCGCGATGTCGCGAAATTACGGCATCAGCATGCTGGTGATTTTCCTTATCGTCCTGAGTTGGGAGAAAGGAGCGCGCAACGGGATATTGCTCGGCCTGTTGTTTGCCTTGCTGGCAAATACGAACGTCCATTCGGTCGTCCTCGTCGGCGGCTTCCTTGCCTATTGGTTTTTCGATTTAATTCTGGCCCGGCCAAGGCCGCCTTTGGCGGCATATCGGGCGTTTGTGACAGCCGCTGCCATTGCCGCAGTTGGAATTATTCTATGTTTCGTAACAGTCTATCCGACCTTCAATGATACGGGGCAGAACGATCTCAGCGGCGAGAATTTCGCTTTGCTTGTCCTTCGTGCTCTTGCCCTGACCAGTTCGCATTTTATGGCGTTCTATCCCAACAGCGTCCTTGAACTGGTCGTGGCGTATCCGTTGGCCGCCCAGATTTTCGCAGCGTTGATGTCCGTGCTCATCTACGGCAGCCTGTTGGCGCTGGCGAACCGGTGGCCGGCGATGATCGCAACGGGACTGGTTCTCTTGGGGCTTTCGCTGCTTTTTACGCTTGTCTATCCCGGCGGATACAGACATCAGGCGCTCTGGCTGGTTTTCATGATCGCGATCACCGCCTTGACCATAGACTCTCAGCGCGACGGGGCGGGCGTTGCCGGCATCGAGGCTGCTGGCGGCATCGTAACGTTCGGGCGCCTGTGCTTCCTGATATTGCTGGCGCTACAGGTCGTGTCCGGCATGGAAAAGGTCCATCAGGCCTTCATAGCCGAAATACCCCTGAGCCGAAGCAAGGATCTCGGTGCGTTCATTCAATCGCGCCCCGATCTCAAGGATGCGGTCATTATGGCGGATCCCGACTATCTGGTGGAAGCCTTGCCCTATTACGTCCCCAACCGCACCTATCTTCTGCGGGAGGAGCGGTTCGGCGCGATCGTGCGATATACCCGGAATGCGCGGCTTTCGCTCAGCCTTGCCGATATTCTGCAAACGGCACATCGATTGCAGCAGAGTGAGCATGTCCCTGTTGTCATCCTTCTTTCACAGCGGCTTGATCAGATTACTGCGCCCGTTTCCCTGCGTGAAAGCTACGTTTGGCGGTTGTCTCTGACGCCGGAAGACATTTCTGCTTTCCAGAGCGCGACAAGCCTCGTCAAGCGCTTCGGCACGGTTGCCGGAAGCGATGAGACGTTCGACGTCTACGTCCTGAAATAAGATGCCAGCCAGCAGGTTATTTGCACACGTCCACGCATTTGATCATTGTGACATGCGTCCGCATTCCGTCGATTGCGGCGGTAACACCTTCAGGAGTGGTGCCACCGTTGCAGCGCGACCAGACGAACAAGGGCCCGAGCCTATAAACGGGACGCGACGGCGCCTGCGGCCCCGCAATCGCAAAGGCACGGTCAGCCTTCGCGCTTCATCCGCTCCCGGCGTTCGATCTCAGCCTCCGAGGGCTGCGCCAGCTCGAATGTGCCTGTCTTGATTGCGCCGGCACGCTCGTAGACGCTCATGATGACGCCCGTCGTCGAGATCGTGTTGGCGGTGAGCTTCAGCGCCTCTGGCTTGGCGCCTTGACCGAACAGGCGTTTGCCCGGGCCGAGGACGAGCGGAAAAGTCAGAAGCCGGAATTCGTCGATCAGGTCATGCGCCAATAGGGTCTGCAACAGGCCGCTGCTGCCCTGTGTCAGGAGGACGGGACCGTCCTGTTGCTTCAACCGGGCGATTTCGGCGGCGGCGTCGCCACGCAGGGCGACGGAATTTGCCCAGGTGAGCGGCTCCGTGGAAGTGGTCGCGACATATTTGGTCACGGCGTTGAAGACCTTGCCGATTGGATCGTCTTTCCCGACGAAGGGCCAGTGCGCGGCGAAGATTTCGTAGGTCTTGCGGCCAAGCAGCAGTTCGAAGGGATCGGTAAAGATCCCGCCCATGAACTGGCCCATCGGCTCGTCCCAATAATTGACGGTCCAGCCGCCCTGCGTGAAACCGCCGGTCGGATCCTCCCGCGGCCCGCCCGGCGCCTGCATGACACCGTCCAAACTGACGAAGGCTGCAGCAACAAGCTTTCTCATCTCTCAACTCCCATTGTTGGTGTGTTCAGAGCCAAGGACGGATTAGCTTACATTGATCCGACATCCGACGCGGTTTTTTCGGGCGGTATCCGAGCTGAACTAGCCGGCCAAGGCCTTGGCGCTGTCAATGATCGTGATGCCATGCGCCCGCATCTCCTCGATGGCGGCGACGACGCCTTCGCGCGTGATGCCGCGGCTTGCGTCCTCGATGAAGCGCACGTGGATACCAGGCATCATCTCCAGCGCGTCGAGCGCGGAAAACTTGACGCAATAGTCGGTCGCCAGCCCGCAGACGTCGAGGTCGGTGACGCCCTGATCCTCGAGGAAATCGGAAAGTCCGGTCGAGGCATCGCGGTCATTGTCGCGGAAGGCCGAATAGCTGTCGATATAGGGATTCTCGCCCTTCTGCTGGATCAGGTCGATCTCTTCGGATTTGAGTTCGGGATGCAGTTCGGCATCGAGCGTACCCTGAATGCAGTGGTCGGGCCACATCATCTGCGGCTTGCCCGACAGTTCGCCCATCTCGAAGGGGGCGGCACCCGGATGGGCGGAGGCAAAGCTGCCGTGGCCCGACGGGTGCCAGTCCTGCGAAGCGACGATCAGGTCGTATTTGCCGCTGTCGATCAGTCTGTTTGCGACGGGAACCACCTTGTCGCCGTCAGGCACCGGCAGATTGCCGCCTGGACAGAAGCCGTTCTGAATATCGACGAGCAGCAGCGCTTTCATCAAGGCCAATCCCTTCGCTTTATTGCAGTGTAAGACGCCATGCACACTGAATGGATCAACTAGTGGATTTCCAGGCGCGGACGCGCAAGTGCTAATTCTGGCGCTAGCGGTAGTAAGTCGTCGAAACAGAATGCTCTAATGCAATCATTGCGATAGCTGGCGGCGGTTCTCGTGTTGAAATGGAACGGAGGGGGAAGGCGCGTGCATGATTTCCGGATCGCAGACACGGCCCGCGACGGCGGCAATTGTCGGCAAATCGATCGGCCTGCGTAGGACGCTTTTGTGCGGCATCGATGGATCGAGGCTCCCCCGGCAGAGCCCGGATCTCGGCCGGCTAGACCGCCGCCACGTCTTCGGCTGCGGAGTCACCTGCTGCGGCGGAAGTGCCGTAGGTATTACGGTAGGCCTGGAGGGCCGTCTGCATGTCGCTCAGCACCTTGGTGAGGAGCGGATCGCTGTCGCCTGAAGTCTTGATGCTGTTCGGATCGGCGGCAAGAAACTCGGACTCGGTTAACTTGCCGTCGCCATTCGTATCCATCGCGGCGAAGACACCCTTGGAAGCGTCGTCGCTCTGATCGCTGCCGTCGCCCTGATCGTCACTGCCGTCGGTCTTCTGCATGGACAGCATCAGCGACAGGATGTCGGCGGTGATCTTCTTGACGATGTCGGTGCTGCTGTCGTCGCTGTCGGTCGACGCCGTGGCTGATGTCGAGGACTGCGAGGCGGCGGCCAACTCGTCCGCCGAAACGACGCCGTCGCCATTCTTGTCCAGACTGGAAAGCGGAGACTGATATTGAGTTAATGTGCTGCCGAGAGATGAAACACTGGTCACTTGAACCTCCTTCGAAAAGTTCGTCGTGAAGCCCGCCTTTCATGGGTGGGCAGCCTCTGGGCTAAGCTGATTTGCGCAAGGCGTCAAA
Source organism: Rhizobium ruizarguesonis (assembly GCF_012349115.1). Taxonomy (GTDB): domain Bacteria; phylum Pseudomonadota; class Alphaproteobacteria; order Rhizobiales; family Rhizobiaceae; genus Rhizobium; species Rhizobium ruizarguesonis. The sequence goes on along the minus strand of NZ_PQIG01000133.1, from coordinate 97,997 downwards.
GCGACGTTTTGACAGGGCAGAAGTGCGATTGACGGCGCGGGGCGACGCACGTTAACCTTTGGGTTACCAAAGTTTTTTCATTGGAATTATTGGCTTTTTTAGCGATTTCTTCGTCTGGGCGCGATCAAATCCATGCCCATGTTTGTCTGAAATTGCCGTAACGCTGCGTGCGGAGGAGCCATGGGCGGAGTGCCCGGGTTTGCGCGGCTGCGACATTTCGTCTGCTTCCTGTGAGGGCGATGTCAGGCCGAGCTTGCTCCGGATCATGATTTCTGCCTTTCTTACCCTCAGCAGCAAGCCGGAACCGAAGCCATGTCCGAGCCCGATCCAGACGAAAAGATCGATGCGACGTTTCGCAACGGGTCGCTGACAGCGGCCGGGATCATCCTCGGTTTCTCGCTCAATTTCATCAGCGTCTGGGTTTCCAACCCCAATGACTGGAGCCGCATCGATATTCTGCCGATGCTGTTCCTGACCTTGGGCATCGCCGTCCAGGTGAAGGTCTTTGCCGATCTGCTGGCGCGAGACTCCCTGATTGCCACCAAATATGACCGCTCTCGCCGGCTCTTTCTGATCGGACTGGGGATCGTCGCGGCGGGAATGGGCATCGCGCTCGTCAACGATATTCTTGGGCTCGGAAAGATGCGGATGCTCGGGTAAACGTTCTCGCGTCGTGCCGAGGTGAGATCACACGCGCTCGACGAACCCGTCCAAGACCCGCTTCTGTCCGGCCCGGTCGAACTCGATCGTCAGCTTGTTGCCTTCGATGCCGGTGATGTTGCCGTTGCCGAATTTCAGGTGGAACACGCGGTCGCCGAGGGTGAATCTCGACGGTTCCGACGAGGTCGATTTCGCCACCAGTTCGCCCTCGATCGTGCGTCCCTTCGGGCCGCTCTCGCCGTAGCCGATGCGTTCGACGGCGTGGCCGGAGCGAGTGCCCCAGTTGTCGCGTGTGGCGTCGGTTTTGTTGGCCTGGGCGCGTTTCCAGCCGGGAGTGGAATAGGAGTTGGCGAAGGGCTCGGCCTTGTCGAAGCGGGACTGGCCGTAGCCGCCGCGGCCGTACCCGCCGTAGCTCTGCTCCATTTCGGCGACCTCGACATGGGTTTCCGGCAGTTCGTCGAGGAAGCGTGAGGGCAGGGTGGATTGCCAGAGGCCATGGATGCGTCGGTTGGAGACGAACCAGATGTGGCAGCGGTGCTTGGCGCGGGTGATGCCGACATAGGCGAGGCGGCGTTCCTCCTCCAGGCCGGCGCGGCCGCTCTCATCCAGCGAGCGCTGGTGCGGGAAGAGGCCTTCCTCCCAGCCGGGCAGGAAAACGGTGTCGAATTCCAGGCCCTTGGCCGAGTGCAGCGTCATGATCGAGACAGCGTCGAGGTTCTCGTTGGTCTCGGCATCCATCACCAGGGAGACGTGTTCGAGGAAGCCGCGCATCGACTCGAAGCTTTCCATCGAGCGGATCAGTTCCTTGAGGTTCTCAAGGCGGCCCGGCGCTTCGGCGCTCTTGTCGTTCTTCCACATGTCGGTATAGCCCGACTCTTCGAGGATCTGCTCGGCAAGTTCGGTATGCGGCGTGTTTTCAAGCAGCTCCTGCCATCGGCGGAAAGATTGAATCACGTCGAAGAGCGCCTTTCGCGCCTTCGGCTTCAGCTCGTCGGTCTCGATGATGTCGGCGGCTGCCGCAAGCATCGGAATATCGCGGGCACGCGCATAGTCGTGCAGCGCGCGCACCGTCGTATCGCCGAGGCCGCGCTTCGGCGTGTTGATGATGCGCTCAAAAGCGAGGTCGTCGGAGGCTTGCGCGACAAGGCGGAAATAGGCCATGGCATCGCGGATTTCCAGGCGCTCGTAGAAGCGTGGGCCACCGATGACGCGGTAATTGAGGCCGAGAGTGACGAAGCGGTCTTCGAATTCGCGCATCTGGAAGGATGCACGTACGAGGATCGCCATGTCGTTCAACCGATGCTTGCCGCGCTGAAGCTGCTCGATCTCCTCGCCGATGGCGCGGGCTTCCTCCTCCGAATCCCAGGAGGCGTGGACTTGGACCTTGACGTCGTCGGGATCGGAGCGGTCGGTGAACAGCGTCTTGCCGAGGCGGCCTTCATTATGGGCGATCAGATGGGCGGCGGCGCCGAGGATATGTTCGGTCGAACGGTAGTTGCGCTCAAGCTTGATGACCTTGGCGCCGGGAAAATCCTTTTCAAAGCGCAGGATATTGTCGACCTCCGCGCCGCGCCAGCCATAGATCGACTGGTCGTCGTCGCCGACGCAGCAGACGTTCTGCAGCTCGCCCTTGGGGCGCTGGGCGAGAAGCCTGAGCCACATGTATTGAGCGGTGTTGGTGTCCTGGTATTCGTCGACGAGGATATAACGGAAGCGGCCGTGATATTCCTTCAAGAGATCGGGGTTCTTGCGGAAGATCGCGATCGGATGCATCAGCAGGTCGCCGAAATCGCAGGCGTTCAGCGTCGTCAGGCGCGCCTGATAGGCAAAATAGAGATCGCGGCCGCGGCCATTGGCAAAGGCGCGGGCGTCGCCCTCGGGGATATCGGCGGGGCCGAGACCCTTGTTCTTCCAGGTATCGATCATGCCGGCGAACTGCTTGGCCGGCCAGCGCTTGTCGTCGAGGCCCTCGGCCTGGATGATCTGCTTGATCAGGCGGACGACGTCGTCGGTATCGAGAATGGTAAAATCGGAGCGCAGGCCGACGAGCTCGCCGTGGCGGCGCAGAAGTTTGACGCCGATCGAATGGAAGGTGCCGAGCCAGGGCATGCCTTCGACGGCGCCGCCGACGAGCAGCGCGATGCGCTCCTTCATCTCGCGGGCGGCCTTGTTGGTGAAGGTGACGGCGAGGATCTGCGAGGGGAAGGCGCGGCCGGTGTTGAGAATATGGGCAATGCGGGTGGTGAGCACCCGCGTCTTGCCGGTGCCAGCGCCGGCCAGCACGAGGACGGGGCCTTCCAGCGTTTCGACGGCTTCGGTCTGCTCGGGGTTCAGCCCGGCGAGGTAATCCGGCCGCTTGCCGCCGTCGCGAGCCGCCATGGCGCGGGCGGCGATGCCGCCACCGGCGGCGGGCGCGCTTTCGGCGGGGGCGGCAGGCGGCTGCGGCTTGCGCGCCATCTCGCCCGGCTCTTCGTCGAAGAAGGGCATATCGTCGAAACTATTGCTCATGGCGCGTAATGTAGTGATTCGGGAAGGAAAGACCAGAAAAGATGTTCTGCTTTCATTCCTGAGCCGGCGCTATTCCAGGCGGTATGTTGCGGGCGGCAAGGCCGCCGCCGAGCCCGGCTGCGGTCGCCATGCGGGCGAGCGGGCTAAAAATTTCCGATCGGAGTGTGTCGGAACCGGTGCCGGTGGGGCGTCTTTGGGTCATCGGACAGCAGTCCGGATCAACACCCGTCAACAAGGAGGCCGTTTCATGCCGAAGGTCGTTTCAAATCTCTGGTTCGCCGAGGAAGCGCGCGAAGCCGTCGAATTCTACGTGTCTGTTATCCCGGACTCCAGGATCGGCCGCACTACTATATTGCCGGCGGAAACGCCGAGCGGGCCTCCCGGCAGCGTCGAGCTGATCGAGTTCACGCTCGCCGACCAGGCCTTCCTGGCGATGAAGGCCGGCCCGCTCGATAGCTTCAACCATTCCTTCTCGATCGCAATTCTCGTGGAAAGCCAGGCCGAGATCAATCGGGTATGGGAGGCCTTCCTCGCCAATGGCGGCACGCCGGAGGCCTGCGGCTGGCTGAAGGACCGCTGGGGCCTTTCCTGGCAGATCGTGCCGCGCATGCTGTCCGAGATGATCGCCGACAGCAACCGCGAGCGGGCCAGGCGCGTGACCGAGGTGATGCTCGGCATGGTCAAGATCGATGTCGCTGCATTGGAGAAGGCGTTCAACGGTTGATTCGCGCCGGTGGCATATAATTACGATGCCGGGCGCATGGCCGCGTCGCGCTCGTCGCCATCATGTCGGTAACGGACCGACACGACGCGCTGCCCAGCATCGGCTTTTGCCCTTATTGGCCGCCGATTGTCGATTTTTCCAAGGCTCGAATCACGGGCGACATTGCACACCCTTTTCATCTTTCTGTCACGTCGCGAAATGTGCTGATACCGCAACGGCCCTTTTCTCAACTACAATAAGAGACAGTTTCGTAGAGTAAAAAATAACCGGTGCATGCACGTTTTTGTGCATTGCCAGAAACAGCCGGTGAGCGTGGAATATACCTGTGAAACTATTGATTCTTAGGAATGTCGTGGCCATCTCCTTTGGTATGACGACCTAGAGCCTGTGGCATTAACCTTGAATGGAGGGCCCATGCTGAGTGAATCCGTATTTGATGCGTTCACCCGCAGCTATGATGCGCGTCGCGAAACCGATATGTCGATCACGGAATATCTCGACCTTTGCAAAAAGGAACCGCTTGCCTATGCCAATGCGACCGAGCGCCTGCTCGCCGCGATAGGCGAGCCGCAGATGGTCGACACCGCCAGGGACACCCGCCTCGGCCGGATCTTCATGAACCGGACCATCCGGATCTATCCGGCCTTTGCTGGCTTCCACGGCATGGAAGAGACAATCGAACGCATCGTTTCCTTCTTCCGGCACGCGGCGCAGGGGCTCGAGGAGCGCAAGCAGATCCTCTATCTGCTTGGCCCGGTCGGCGGCGGCAAGTCATCGCTGGCGGAGCGGCTGAAGCTGCTGATGGAGGTTCATCCGATCTACGTGCTGAAGGCGGGTGAAGAGATAAGCCCCGTTTTCGAAAGTCCGCTCAACCTGTTCGACCCGGACACGATGGGATCGCTCCTCCAGGAGCAATACGGTATTCCCTTGCGACGCCTGAACGGACTGATGAGCCCGTGGTGCCTGAAACGGCTCGACGATTTTGGAGGCGATATTTCCCGCTTCCGCGTCGTCAGAGTACAGCCTTCGCGGTTGCGCCAGATCGCCATCGCCAAGACCGAGCCTGGAGACGAGAACAATCAAGATATCTCGTCCTTGGTCGGCAAGGTCGATATCCGCAAGCTGGAGACCTATTCCCAGAACGATCCCGATGCCTACAGCTATTCGGGCGGGCTCAACCGCGCCAATCAGGGCGTGCTCGAATTCGTCGAGATGTTCAAGGCGCCGATCAAGATGCTGCATCCGCTGCTGACGGCGACGCAGGAGGGGAACTATATCGGCTCCGAGAATATCGGCGCCATACCCTTCTCCGGTATCGTCCTAGCGCATTCGAACGAAGCGGAATGGCAAACCTTCAAGGCCAACAAGAACAACGAGGCCTTCATCGACCGTATTTGCGTGATCAAGGTGCCCTATTGCCTGCGCGTCACGGAAGAGCAGAAGATCTACGAAAAGCTGATCGAGGGATCGGAATTGGCCGATGCGCCATGCGCTCCCGCGACGCTCGAAATGCTGGCCCGCTTCTCCGTGCTTTCGCGTCTGCGCAAACATGAGAATTCGACATACTTCTCGAAGATGCGCACCTATGACGGCGAGAGCCTGAAGGAGACGGATCCGCGCGCTCGCAGTGTCCAGGAATATCGGGATGCCGCTGGCATCGACGAGGGCATGGACGGCATATCGACCCGCTTCGCCTTCAAGGTGCTCGCCTCCACCTTCAATCACGACACCACGGATATCGGCGCCGATCCGGTTCATCTGATGTATGTGCTGGAGCAGTCGATCCGTCGCGAGCAGTTTTCCGACGATGTCGAGAAGCGCTACATGGAGTTCATCAAGGCCGATCTTGCGCCACGTTACGCAGAGTTCATTGGCAATGAGATTCAGAAGGCCTATCTTGAGTCCTATGCGGATTACGGACAGAATTTGTTCGACCGCTACGTGGATTATGCCGATGCCTGGATCGAAGACGTGGACTTCAAGGATCCCGATACCGGCCAGCTTCTCGATCGCGAGCTCCTCAACCAGGAACTGACGAAAATCGAAAAGCCGGCGGGAATTGCCAATCCGAAGGATTTCCGCAACGAAATCGTCAAGTTCTGCTTGAGATCGCGGGCAGCCAACGGCGGAAAGAATCCGTCATGGACGAGCTACGAGAAAATCCGGGAAGTCATCGAGAAGCGAATGTTCTCGCAGGTCGAGGATCTTTTGCCGGTCATTTCCTTCGGTTCGAAGAAGGATTCGGAAACAGAAAAGAAACACAGCGAGTTTGTCTCGCGCATGGCTGCGCGGGGCTACACGGAGAGGCAGGTTCGGCGCCTCGTCGAATGGTACATGCGCGTCAAACAGGCAAGTTAATGTGGAGCCAATATGCACATTGTCGACCGTCGGCTAAATCCGCGCGGTAAAAGTCTGGAAAATCGGCAACGGTTTCTTCGGCGCATGAAAGGCGCCGTGCAGCAGGCGGTAAAACGTTCTCTGCAAAACCGGAACATTCGCGATGTGCTCGACGGCGGGGAAATCAGCCTGCCGATCGATGGAATGGCCGAGCCGAACTTGAGAAGGGGCGACGGCGGCATTCGCGACCATATCCTGCCTGGAAACAGGGCCTTCGTCGAAGGCGACATTCTTCCGCGCCCGCCGGGGAGTAGGGGCGGTAAACCCAAGGATGCGGGCGAAGGCGACGGCGAGGACGGCTTCCGTTTTGTGCTGACGCGCGAGGAATTCCTCGATGTGTTCCTGGACGATCTGGAGCTGCCCGACCTTGCCAAGCGGCGTCTGGCCGAAACCGAGGAGGAAACTCCCTTCCGTGCCGGCTATTCCGTGTCGGGATCGCCGTCCAACATCGCCGTCGGTCGCACGACCAGGCTCGCGATGATGCGCCGTGTCGCGCTTCACCGTCCGCGCCGCGAAGAAATCGAAGCCCTGCAGCGGCAGATCGAGGAATGCGAAGACGACGAGAGCCGGCTGGCGCTTGAGGCAAAACTCAAATCCCTGACGGAAAAAAGCCGGCGCATTCCCTATATCGATCCGCTCGACGTGCGGTATCGCCGCTTCGAAAACGAGCCGAAGCCTGTGGCGAAGGCCGTGATGTTCTGCCTGATGGACGTCTCCGGCTCGATGTCGGAACACATGAAGGATCTGGCCAAGCGGTTTTACCTGCTGCTCTACCTTTTCCTGTCGAAGCGCTACAAGAAAGTGGAGATCGTCTTCATCCGCCATACCGACAAGGCCGAGGAAGTCGACGAGGAAACCTTCTTCTATGGTCCGGCAACCGGCGGCACGCTGGTCTCCAGTGCGCTAGCGGCAATGCGGGCGATCATCGCGGCACGTTTCGATCCGGCGGAATGGAATATCTATGGCGCCCAGGCCTCGGATGGCGACAACGCCCATTCGGACGGGAACCTGAGCGGACAGCTGCTGCGCGAGATTTTGCCGCTGTGCCAGTATTTCGCCTATATCGAGGTCGGCGAAGAAGGCGGTGACTCCTCTGTATCCCGCTCACCGCTTTGGATGCTCTATGACGGGCTCCGTCCCGAGCTGCTGCCGCTTTCGATGCGCAAGGTCTGCCGGCGAAACGAAATATTCCCTGTTTTCCACGATCTCTTCCAGAAACGTGACGCACAGTCGAAGGTGACGCCATGACCATGACGATGAGGCCAAGAGAGCGGCTGTTGTTCGAGGGGGCCGACTGGGATTTCGCAACCCTCCAGCGCATCCACGATGCCTGCGAGGAGATCGCGCTCGGCGAACTCGGCCTCGACGTCTACCCGAACCAGATCGAAGTCATCACCTCGGAGCAGATGCTGGATGCCTATTCCTCGACCGGCATGCCGCTCTTCTACCGCCATTGGTCCTTCGGTAAACACTTCGCGCATCATGAAACCTTCTACCGCCGCGGGATGCGCGACCTTGCCTATGAGATCGTCATCAACAGCTCGCCCTGCATCTCCTACCTGATGGAGGAGAACACAGCGACGATGCAGACGCTCGTCACCGCGCATGCGGCCTTCGGCCACAACCATTTCTTCAAGAACAACTATCTCTTCAAGCTCTGGACCGATGCGGAGGGCATCCTCGATTACCTCGATTTCGCCAAGGGCTATATCACCCGCTGTGAGGAACGTTACGGCGAGACGGCTGTCGAGCGCACGCTGGATGCAGCCCATGCGCTGATGTCGCACGGGGTGCATCGATACGCGGGCAAGACCACGATCGATCTTCGCCAGGAGGAAAAGCGGCAGCAGGAGCGCCGCGCCCACGAGGAGCAGATGTTCAACGATCTGTGGCGCACGGTTCCCGTCGGTAAGGCCCGAAAGGCGGGTGACATCGGCCTGGAAAAGCGCCGCGCCGCCCTCGGTCTTCCGCAGGACAACATCCTTTATTTTCTTGAAAAGTCGGCACCGCGGCTGCAGCCGTGGCAGCGCGAGATCCTTCGCATCGTCCGCCACGTCGCACAATATTTCCATCCCCAGCGGCAGACCAAGGTGATGAACGAGGGAACCGCCACCTTTGTCCACTACCAGATCATGACCCGCCTTCACGAGCGGGGGCAGATCAGCGACGGAAACTTCCTCGAATTCCTGAAGTCGCACGCCAACGTCGTGTTTCAGCCAAGCTATGACGACCGGCGGTTCTCGGGCTTCAACCCCTATGCGCTCGGTTTTGCGATGATGCAGGATATTGAGAGGATCGTCACGAAGCCGACGGAAGAGGACCGCGCATGGTTCCCCGATATCGCTGGACGAGGCGATGCGATGGCCGTCTTGCGCGACATCTGGGCCAATTACCGGGACGAGAGCTTCATCAGCCAGTTCCTGAGCCCCAACCTGATCCGGCAGTTGCGGCTGTTCCATCTCTACGACGATCCGGAGCAGACCGAGGGAGTGCTGGTTTCGGCGATCCACAATGAGCGCGGATACCTGCGCATCCGCCGCCAGCTCTCCCGCGAATATGATATCGGCTGGACCGATCCGGCAATCGATATCGTCGACGTCGATCTCGCCGGCGACCGCCGGCTGTTGCTGCAGCACATCGTTATGAATGGCTGCTATCTTCAGGAAAATGACACGAAGCTCGTCCTGCAGCATCTCGCCGATCTCTGGGGCTATGACGTATTGCTTCAGGAAATCGATAGTTCCAGCACGGTGGCGAGAGAACACGCGGCGAGCCCGCGCAAGATCGTTCAATAATCACCGGTTATGCTGACGGGCGATAATGAGCAATTATCGGTGGCAACAAACACAAAGCCTTAGTAGTTTACCACCGTTGCAATCGCCCACTTGATCTCGACCAGTTTCAGCCTTTGCAGCGATCTTTCCGGAGGTCGATAGCGCGGAGACGAGAGACGATGAGTGAAACGCGGCGCAAGCTGACGACGATCTTCTGTGCTGACGTGCAGGACTATACGCGGCTGATGGGGACTGACGAGGAGGGGACGCTTGCGAGCCTGAAGCGCTGCCGGGAGGCGATGGGGCGGCTGATCGAAAGCCATGGCGGCCGCGTCATCAATACCTGGGGCGATGGGCTGATCGCCGATTTCCCGAGCGTGGTCGAAGCGGTGCGTGCGGCCGTCGACACCCAGAATGAACTCGCGGGCTTCAACGCCCGCCGCCCGGCCGACGGGCGCATGCTCTTCCGTATCGGCATCAATCTCGGCGATGTGATCGTCGAAGGCGACGACATCTACGGCGACGGCGTCAATATTGCGGCGCGGCTGCAGGCGTCGGCTGCAGCCGGCGGCATCGTCATATCAAGTTCCGTTTACGACCAGGTCCGCAACAAGGTGGCGGTCGGCTTCGAGTTTCTCGGACCGTTGATGGTGAAGAACGTCGATGAAGGCGTGCCGAGCTACGCGGTGAAGATCGGCGACGCCAAGGACGAGACGCCGCCTGCTCAACGATCCGGCTCCGCGCGTCCGCAGCCGCAGCCGGCGGCGGTTATTGCGGCTGATATGGCCGAGGCAAGCCCGGCACCGCGTGGACGCAGGCTGTACGGCGTGCTCGCCGTCATCGCCGCTGTCCTGATCGGCATCAATCTGCTGTCATGGCAGGGCGTTTTCTGGGCGCGCTTTCCCGTGCTTGCGCTGGCCGTCGTCGCGGCGCTCGCCTGGAACCGCGACCAGACACTGTTCAACCGCAAGATCACCTCGCTGGCGATCGTGGCGCTCGGCATTGCCGGCATCAACCTCTTCACCTGGACGGGGCAGTTCTGGGCGGTGTGGCCGATGCTGGGGATCGCGGCCGTCATGGGCGTGCGGTGGTCGATGCGCCGGTAGACATCCAACCCGCATCGTCGGAGATTTGTACGATATCTCGCCCGATAATCGGCGGTGTCAAAGACATGGGCGAGTGTCCGTTCAAGCAAAAGTGAGCGGCCGGGTTATTTCCATTCTTTGCTGATATTACAAATCGGTAATGCCGGCTGCTTATGCTTGCCGGTAAGCTGTAAACGCGCGATATTGTCGCATCAGACGGGAATCTTCATCCCGCAGCGCCTCTTTCGACCGACCCTGGTCCAACCTCGAGTCCCTCTGGAGACGTGAATGGCCTTTTGGAAGCAGTTTATACTGTCGCTCATCGTCATTGTTGCCGGCTTTGCCGCGTGGGTTTTCTTTGTGCCCGGCGCCGGCGATACGATGCGCGACGCAGGTATTCCAGACAGCATCGTTTCCAAGATCGCGCCGAAGGCTGAGGAGACGGCGGATGCCGACGCTCCCGCCCGGGCGCAAGGGCAGCAGCGTGGCGAGGGACAAGGTCAGGGGCAGGGACAGAACCGCCGCAATGGCGGCGGGCGCAACAGTGCCATTCTCGTCGCGACGCAGGCTGTCGTCCAGGGCGTCGTCAACGACCGGCTGAACGCCATCGGCACGGGCGACGCGATCCGCTCGGTGGCGGTTACGCCGCAGGCATCGGGCACGATCCGCGAAATCCTCATCAAGTCGGGCGACAGGGTGAACGCCGGGCAGGTGCTCGCCAAGCTCGACAGCGAGGAGCAGGTGATCGCTCGCGGCCAGGCTGATGTGGCGGTCAAGGCCGCCGTCGAAAAATCCAATCTCTATCACAACATCAAGTCCAGCGTGTCGCGCATGGACGTCTTCGATTCCGAGATCGCCGAGCAGGGCGCACGGCTGCAACTGCAGGCCGCCGAGCTCAATCTCGCACGGCGCAATATCACCGCGCCGATCGACGGCATCGTCGGCATCGTACCGGTCAATATCGGCGACAACGTCACGACGAGTATCCCGATCGTCACGCTCGACGACCGTTCGGAAATCCTCGTCGATTACTGGGTGCCGGAGCGCTTCGCCAATACGGTGTCGGTCGGTCAGCCGGTCGAGGCGATGTCGGTGGCACGGCCGGGACAGGTCTTTTCGGGCGTGGTCGAAGCCGTCGACAACCGCATCGACGCGGCAAGCCGCACGCTTCGCCTGCGCGCCAAGATCGACAATAGTTCGGATGAACTGCGCGCCGGCATGTCCTTCAACGTCAGCATGAAATTTGCCGGCGACAAATATCCGGCGGTCGATCCGGTCTCCGTGCAGTGGGACTCGCAGGGCTCCTTCGTCTGGCAGGTCAACGACGACAAGTCACGCAAGGTGCGGGTCAGCATCGTGCAGCGCAACCCGGATTTCGTGCTCGTCAAAGCCGACCTCAAGGACGGCGACGTGATCGTCACACAGGGACTGCAGCGCGTGCGTGAGGGTGGGGCGGTGCGTGTGAGCGCCGATGTCGCCGCGAATGCGGAGGTCGTCACCCGATGAGCGTGACCGAGATTCATCAGGACAGAGCCTCGGGCAAGCAGAGCTTCACCGCACTTTTCGTTCGCCGGCCGATCCTGGCGCTGGTGTTCAACACGCTGATGGTTGTCGCCGGCCTTGCCGCCTATGTCGGCGTCGAGGTGCGCGAACTGCCGGATGTCGACCGTCCCGTCGTCACCGTGCGCACCACCTTCGATGGCGCATCGCCGCAGACGATCGACCAGGAACTGACCAAGGTGATCGAGGGGGCGGTCGCGCGCGTCAGCGGCCTGAAATCGATTTCGTCTACTTCTTCCTTCGGTCAGAGCCGGGTGACGCTGGAATTCTCGGATGCGATCGATCTCTCGGTCGCCGCCAACGACGTGCGCGACGCGATCGGCCGTATTACCCAGAACCTGCCCGACGAAGCGGATGCGCCGCAGATCGTCAAGGCGGATTCGGATTCCTCGGCGATCATGCGCCTTGCCGTCACCTCCACCAATCTCAACATGGACGACCTGACCCAGCTCGTCGAGAATGAGGTGATCGATCGCCTTGCCTCCGTCGACGGCGTTGCCGACGTCGAGGAATATGGCGACCAGGAGAAGGTCTTCCGCGTCGACGTCGACCAGGGCGCGCTTGCCAGCCGCGGACTTACCATCGGCGACCTGACGAAGGCGCTCGACAACGCCGCACTCGACGTGCCGGCCGGCTCGCTGAAGAGCAATACGCAGGATATCGTAGTGCGCGCCACCGCCAACCTGCAGACGCCGGCGGATTTTTCCAATGTCATCCTGCAGGATCGCGTTCGGCTCGGCGACGTCGCGACGGTGATGCTTGGGCCACGCGATGGCGAAACGGCGCTACGCTCCAACGGCAAGCCGGGCATCGGCCTCGGCATCATCCGCCAGGCGCAGTCGAATACGCTGAACATCTCGACCGGCATCAAGGCGGCCGTCGACCACCTGTCGAAGACGTTGCCCGAGGGCACGACGATCGCCATCACCAGCGACGATGCCGTCTTCATCCAGGGCGCGATCCACGAGGTGGTGCTGGCGCTGATACTCGCCGCCGTCATCGTCACCGCCGTCATCTATCTCTTCCTGCGCGATTGGCGGGCGACGCTGATCCCGGCGGTCAGCATGCCGGTGGCGCTGATCGGCACGCTGGCGGCAATCTATATGGTCGGCTTCTCGATCAACATCCTGACGCTGCTCGCGATCGTGCTGGCGACCGGCCTCGTCGTCGACGATGCGATCGTGGTGCTCGAAAATATCGTGCGCCGGCGCGCCGAAGGCATGGGGCCGCGCGCGGCTGCGGTGCTCGGTACGCGTGAGGTGTTCTTCGCCGTGATCGCCACGACGGCGACGTTGGCGGCGGTGTTCATTCCGCTCTCCTTCCTGCCGGGACAGGTCGGTGGTCTCTTCCGCGAATTCGGCTTCGTGCTCGCCTTCTCGGTCGGTCTGTCGTCGATCGTGGCGCTGACGCTGTGTCCGATGCTTGCCTCGCGCATGCTGACGAAGCCGATGCTCGAAGATCACGGCGCGCTCGGCCGCTTCGGCGGGGCGCTTGCCAATCTCTACAAATGGGCTCTGCACGGCTGTCTCAACGCGCCCTTCGTCGTCATCCTCTTCTCGGTGATCTTTGCCGGTGCGGCACTCGTTGCCTTCTCGACGGTCAAGAGCGAGCTGACGCCCGAAGAGGACCGCTCGATGGTGATGATGCGGCTGACGACGCCGCAGGGATCGAGCCTCGAATATACCCGCGACAAGATGCAGCTCGTCGAGGAATATCTGCAGCCGCTGGTCGACAGCGGTGACATCCGCAACGTCTTCTCGATCTCCGGGCAGGGCGGTTCGCTGAACAGCGGCTTCATGGTGCTGACGCTCGCCCCTTGGGGAGAACGTGATAGGACGCAGACGGAGATCGTCGGCGATATCAACCAGGCAGCCTCCAGGGTGCCGGCGCTGCGCGGCAATGCCATCTCCTCCAACAGCCTGCGCATCCGCGGTGCCGGCAGTGGTCTGCAGATGGCGCTGATCGGCAACGATCACGAGGCGCTGACGGCGGCGGCCGCCAAGCTGGTTCGGGCCCTAGAGGCCACTGGCCAGTATGATACGCCGCGCCTGACCAACGAGCCCAGCCAGGCGCAGGTATCGGTGGCGATCGATCGCGAGCGTGCATCCGATCTCGGCATCGACATAACCGGGCTCTCGACGGCGATCCAGTCACTGCTCGAAGGGCGCTCGGTGGTCGACGTCTTCGTCGACGGCGAATCCTATCCCGTGCTTCTGACCTCGACGACGCGGCCGATCGACGATCCGACCGACCTCGAGAACGTGTTCCTGAAGACAGGCGACGGCAAGATCGTGCCGATGTCGGTCATTGCCACGATGAAGGAAGGGTCGGTCGCGCCGCAGCTCAACCGCGAGCAACAGCTCGCCTCCGTCGCGATCACCGCCGGCCTCAGGAACGGCATGTCGCTCGGCGATGCCGTCAGCCAAGTGACGACGCTTGCCGAGCCGCTGCTGCCGCCAGGCTCTCGCTTGCTGCCGCTGGCGGAAGCGGCGACTCTCGAAGAGAATTCGAGCGGCATGGCGCTGACCTTCGGCTTCGCCATCGTCATCATCTTCCTGGTGCTGGCCGCGCAGTTCGAAAGCGTGCTGTCCTCGCTGATCATCATGTCGACGGTGCCGCTTGGTCTTGCCTGCGCCGTCTTCGCGCTTGTTATCACCGGCTCCAGCCTCAACATCTACAGCCAGATCGGCCTGGTGCTCCTGGTCGGCGTCATGGCGAAGAACGGCATCCTGATCGTCGAATTCGCCAATCAGCTGCGCGACCGGGGCGAGGATGTCCGGTCCTCGATCGAGAAGGCCTGCGCGCTACGCCTTCGCCCTGTGATGATGACGATGATCGCCACCATCCTCGGCGGCGTGCCACTGGTCTTTGCCCATGGCGCTGGTGCCGAAGCGCGTATTGCACTCGGCTGGGTGATCGTCGGCGGTCTCGGTTTCGCGACGCTGGTCACGTTGTTCATCACGCCGGTCGCCTATCTGCTGCTTGCCCGCTTCGCCAAGCCGTACGCCCATGAGGAGGCGCGCCTGCACGAAGAGATGTCGGTCGCCACGCGGCCGCGCGCTGCGCCCGACGACGAGCAGCTACAGGCCGCCGAATAAGGCCTTCATCCGATTTCGAACGCTGCCGGACCTGCTGCATCGTGCCTTAAATCGCAATCGATTTAAGGACAAAATTATGCGGCAATTCGAAGTGCTGCAGCGTCCTTTGCGGGCCTGACAAGACGCGCGACGCCGCAATCCGGCGGCGTTTCTCTTGGTGTATGAAACCTTGTAAAATAAGCTAAATTACTTCTGAAGTTTAGTCGTTTATTAAGCATAAACGGCAATGATTGTTACCAGTAACCGACTGGTCTTCTTCGTTTCTTGGAGGCCGCAACGCGCTGGAACTCCAGCGACCCCGGACATGAGAGTCCGTGCGGACGGTTCATTTCTTGTGCAGTTTGCGTCCTGTTGTGTTTTTGGAGCTTAGTTTCGTGAGTATTTATCAGCGCGTCTCGGTGGATGCGGCGCTTCATGTGCTGCGCGATATCAACCGTAATATGGCGGTCACGCAAAACCACATCACCACCGGCATGCGTGTCGCGGAGGCCAGAGACAATTCCGTCTACTGGTCGATCGCCACCACTGCTCGAACCGACAACAAGGCGGTTTCGGCGATCCAGGATGCACTCGGTATGGCAGCGGCGACGATGGGAACGGCCTATACCGGCGTTCAGAATGTCATCGACGTCGTCTCCGAAATCAAGGCCAAGCTCGTTGCCGCGACCGAAGACGGCATCGACAAGAACAAGGTCAACGAAGAGATCAAACAGCTGCAGGAGCAACTGCGCAGCGTTTCGGAATCGGCTACCTTCAACAGCGACAACTGGGTGGTCCTCACCAACGATGCGACGCCGACGCAGCCGCGCCAGATCCCGGCCTCCTTCATCCGCAACGCCGACGGCACGATCTCGGTCGGCATGCTGAGCTACCATATCGACACGACGCCGAGCGGGAGCACGACCTCCAAGGACGCGCGCTACCTGATCGACGATCGCGCCACCGGTTCGGGTGAATACGGCGTGCTGACATCGGCCTATTTCGCCACCGAGCTCGGCGCCTCGCAGGACTATGTGCTGATGCAGAGCAAGAACGGCACCACCACCGGGCAGGTGGTGATTTCGCTCTCGGCCAGCACGACGAAAGGACAGGTCAGCGAAATGATCAGCGTCGTCGATGCAGCGCTGACGCAGCTGACGACGGTCGGTTCGGCTTTTGGCGCGCTGGAAAAACGCATCAATCTGCAGAACGACTTCGCCACGAAACTGCATGACAACATCACAGCCGGCATCGGCCGGCTCGTCGATGCCGACATGGAGGAGGAGTCGAGCAGGCTGCGGGCGCTGCAGACGCAGCAGCAACTCGGCCTGCAATCGCTTAACATCGCCAACGCAACTTACGATACCGTGCGGCAGTTGTTCCAGAATTTCTGAGGCCAGACTCTCTTCATCCGAAACGCGTGACATCGAACTCCGCAGGCGGGAAGTGCTTCCCGCCTGCGGAGTTTTCACAAATTCCCGTGGAGGCTCAGGGACGGTGTCCACCAAAACTGGTGATAATCAGCGCATTCCGGCAACATGGCTGTGTTTCGACGTCCGAATTTGCCGTATCAGGAGAACATCTTCATTTTCTTGCCGCAATCCTTGCCATTTGCTCGGATCAGTCGAACGGAGACCGTCCTGTCCATGATCAAGAAATTCCTACTTCTAGCTATTGCCGCAAGCTATCTCAGCGCCTGCACGACGACCGATCCCTATACCGGTGAACAGAAGGTTTCCAATACGGCCGGCGGCGCCGCGCTTGGCGCCCTTGGGGGCGCGCTCGTCGGCGTGGCTGTCGGCGGCGGCGGCCACGGCAAGCGCAATGCGGCGTTGATCGGCGCAGGCGTCGGCGCTCTCGCCGGCGGTGCGATCGGCAATTACATGGACCAGCAGGAATCCGAGCTTCGCGCCCAGCTCGAAGGCACCGGCATTTCGGTGACCCGTAACGGCGACAACATCATCCTCAACATGCCCTCGAATATCACCTTCGACGTCGATCAGGACGCGGTAAAGCCGGGCTTCTATCCGACGCTGAATTCGGTGGCGATCGTGCTGCGTAAGTTCAACCGCACGCTGATCGACGTCAACGGCCATACGGATTCGACCGGCAGCCTGCAGCATAATCAGGACCTGTCGCAGCGCCGTGCGTTGTCGGTTGCCGATTATCTCGGCGGCCAAGGCATCGACCAGCGCCGCGTCTCCGCCGTCGGTTTCGGCCCGTCCCAGCCGGTCGCCTCCAATGCGAACGAGGCCGGCCGCGCGCAGAACCGCCGCGTCGAGATCCAGATCGCGCCGATCACACAGGGCTGATTCCGGCTCGTATGCGTTTGCGGAAAGGCCGGGTCACTCCCGGCCTTTTTCGTCAGTGCTGCATCGTCGCACCCTTGGTGATTTTGTCGACGATCTTCTTTTCGGCGCGCAGCGCGATGCCGATCACCTTAGCATCTTCGGGCGCAAATTCTGCGAAGACGGCGCGGTTGGCTGCGTCGTGGCCGGTTGCAAACATTTCCTCGATAAAGAGCGAGCTGGTGATATCGCGCTCCAGCGCGCGGCGATGAATGGCTGATATGGTCGCCTCGTCTGCAGAAAGCACGATGATCGGCTGGATCGATAGCGGATTGTAGAGATTGCCGGCGCGGTCCCTGTAGGCTTCACCGATGATCTCCGGATGCCCGCCGGCGATGCCTGTCATCAGGAAGGCGGTGACGTTCAGCTTCTGCCAGCCGGCAAGATTGTTTCGCAGGACGACGGCAATTTTGGTATCAAACATCAGACGGTCTTTCACCTATCTACGGGTTATGGAGTATCGGCGCGTTGAACCAGGATTTACATCCGCAGATCTCCGAAGGTCTTGAACGTTTGTGCGCGGGATCATCCGGCAATGGCATCCTTGCCGCACCGGCCTTTCCCGGCATCGAGCGCATCGAGGCGCAGTTCTCCGGCAATGCCTTCGAGCCGCACCGGCACGACACCTATGCTCTGGGCGTGACGCTGAAAGGCGTACAGACCTTCCGCTATCGCGGCGAGCGGCGCTTCAGCCTGCCGGGGCAGGTGATCGTGCTGCATCCCGATGAGGAGCATGATGGCGGGGCGGGGACGGAGGACGGGTTGCAGTACCGCATGCTCTATCTGGAGCCATCGTTGCTGCTCGAATGCCTGGAAGCCGATGGCGTCGGCCTGCCTTTTGTCGATGAACCTGTTATCGGCGATCCCGCGCTGGCGGGCGTGCTGCTGGCAGCACTCGGCGAACTCGACCGCGAACTGGACGCGCTTTTCGTCGACGATTTCGTATCGCGGGTCACCGGCGGGCTGTCCCGGCATGCGCGCATGCCGCGCCGGCCGCTGGGTCTCGTCGCCTGGCGGCAGGCGCGGGCGGCGCGCGACTATCTCGAGGCGCATGCGACGCGGGCAGTACGCTCCGGCGAGCTGGAGGCGGTGACGGGGCTCGACCGTTTCGCGCTATCGCGGCATTTCCGGGCGGCCTTTGCCACCAGTCCGCATCGCTACCTGCTGATGCGGCGGCTGCAGCGGGCGCGGGCGATGATCGGCGCGGGCGAGGGGATTTCCGATGTGGCGGCGGCAACGGGCTTTGCCGACCAGAGCCATCTCAACCGTCATTTCAAGAAGGCCTACGGCATGACGCCTGGCCAGTGGGTAGCGCTCGCGCATAACTCCGCGCCGCGCTCTGGATTCATGCGACGCGCTTTAAGTCTTTGATTTATGCATGTCGTTATCCCAAAACCGCTGCACATTTTTGGGCGATATGCATCAAGCGGGATTTTCCGCAAGGCCGGAACGGCGCGCGATGAAACGGGCGAGCATCGGGCCGATCATCAGGATCACCAGGAAACGGCCGGTCTGCATCGCCATGACGAAGGGCACGTCAACATCGCTGGAGGCGGCGATGATGGCGACGGAATCGGCGCCGCCGGGGCTGGTGGCGAGATAGGCCGTTAGCGGGTCTATGCCGGCGAAGACGTGAAGCGCCACGGCCATGCAGCCGCAGAGCGCCATCAGCAGCACGATGCATGCCGATACCCTCGGCAGGGCGCGCGCCACGTGCTCGATGATCGAGCGGGTGAAACGAAGGCCGATGCTCCAGCCGACCAGTGCATAGGCGATGGCGAGCAGCCACATCGGCAACTCAATTTTCAGCAGGCCCATGCCCTGCAGCAGGGCGCCGAGAAAGAGCGGCACGATGATTGAGCCGCCCTGGAGGCGCAGGCGCCGGACGCCATAGGCGCAAAAGGCGGCAAAAGCCATCGTCGCCGCGAAGGCCGGCCAGTCGATCTCGGGAAAGAGGACAAGCGGCGGCTCGGCGCCGTCGGCTGCCACCCACAGGCGCGAGATCACCGAGGCGCCGACGGCGACGAAGACGACGCGCAGATACTGCATGAAGGCGACGAGACGGGCATCGGCGCCATAAGCTTCCGACATGATGACCATGGCGGAGGCGCCGCCCGGCGAGGAGCCCCAGACCGCGGTTGTTCCCGGCAGCACCTGCCAGCGCGTCAGCAGCCAGCCGAGGCCGGTGGCAATGGCGATGACCGAGAAGATGAACAGCAGAAAGAGCGGCGCGTCTTTCGCCATGGTGCCGAGAATATTGGGAGTGATGGTGCGCGCCATCATCAGGCCGACGAGGACCTGGCCGAATTGCAGCGGCCAGAAGGGCACACGAAGCTTTCCCTTGCCGACGGTCAGCGCCAGCGCGATTGCCGCGACCATCGGCCCGATCAGCAGCGAGGCCGGCAGGGCGAAGAGTTCGAGGAAGACGACGAGAGCTGTGGAAAGCGCGAGCAACAGCGCCCATTTCGGCAGGCCGGCATCCCGCAGCAGGCGGCTTGCGTCGCTGAATGGCATGGATTCCCGTATCTTTCCTGGCCGGTGCCAAGCCCTGAGGCTGAAGGTAGGGGAAGCTCCGGCATGACGAAGAGAGGCCGGCTGCAGGAGCCGGCCGGCGCGGGTCCGGTATAGGTGGGTGGCACGGCGGCGGTCAATTGCGAAATCTGGCTTCCTGGCGTCTTGGAATGCGAAACTGATTCATGCGGCCGCTTCAAGTCGTTGTTTTCATGCAGATCGTCCTCCAAAGCCATTGAACGGTTCTGAACGAGATGCACTAGAAATGCACATGGCTGACGAGAAAATCGAGCAGCGCGCGTACGCGCGCCGGCAGCGGGCCACCCTGGCCCATATAGAGGGCGTAGAACTCTTCGAGATCGCCGGGATTGGCCTCTTCAAGCACCGGCACCAGGCGCCCGGCATCGATATCGGCGCGCACGGTGAAGTCGGCAAGGCGGGCAAGGCCGGCGCCTGACAAAGCGAGGTGGCGCATGGCTTCGCCGTCTCCCACCTGCACGCCCGGTGTGATCGGGATGGTCACCGTCTGGCCGTCCTCGCGCAGCGGCCAGCCCTCGATGGCGCGGGCATAGGAAAAGCCGATGCGGCAATGGCGGCGGAGATCGGCGGTCGTGCGTGGTTTGCCGTGACGCGAGAGATAATCAGGCGACGCGACGATGATCTTGCCGGTGGCGCCAAGCTTGCGGGCGATCAGGCTGGAATTCTTCAACGGGCCGGCGCGGATCGCGACATCGGCGCGCTCTTCCATCAGGTCAACTATCCTGTCGGTATGGGAAATATCCAGCGTCACGGCCGGATGAAGCGCCATGAAGGCAGGCACGAGCGGCGCCAGCAGATGGTTGCCGAAGGAGCCGCTGGTGTTGATGCGGATGCGGCCTGAGGCTTGTTCGCCCGTCGAGGCTTGATGTTCGGCCTCGGTGATATCGGCAAGGATGGCGATGCTGCGCTCGTAGAAGGCGCAGCCTTCCGGCGTTAGCTGCAGCCTTCGCGTGGAGCGGTTGACGAGGCGGGCGCCGAGGCGTGTCTCCAGCCGGGCGACGAGCTTGCTGACGGCCGACGGCGTCATGCGCCGGGCCGTGGCGGCCGCGGAAAAGCCACCGCGCTCGACGACACTGACGAAGACTTCCATTTCGCCGGAGCGATTGATGTCCTGACGGCTCATGATGAATTCAAGTCACAAATGTTTTGCCGGTGGGCAATCTATATCATCGAACCGCTAAGGTCTATCTCATAGGAAAGACAGGAGACAGGTCCATGGACTACAGAAATCTCGGCGCATCCGGCCTCAGAGTACCGGTCTTAAGCTTCGGCGCGGGCACATTCGGCGGCAGCGGCCCGCTGTTCGGCGCCTGGGGCAATACCGATGCCGAGGAAGCGCGGCGCCTCGTCGACATCTGCCTGGAAGCCGGTGTCAATCTCTTCGACACGGCCGACGTCTATTCGGCCGGCGCTTCCGAAGAGGTGCTCGGCCAGGCGATCCGCGGCCGGCGAGACGCTGTGCTGATCTCGACGAAGACGGCACTGCCGATGGGCGAGGGGCCGCAGGACTGGGGAACGTCGCGGGCGCGGCTGATCCGCGCCACCGAGGATGCGCTGCGCCGGCTCGGGACCGACTATATCGACCTGCTGCAGCTTCATGCTTTCGATGCCTCGACGCCGGTCGAGGAGGTGCTGTCGACGCTCGATGGGCTCGTTGCAGCAGGCAAGATCCGCTATGTCGGCGTTTCCAATTTTGCCGGCTGGGAACTGATGAAGTCGCTCGCCGCCGCCGAGCGCCACGGCTATCCGCGTTATGTCGCCCATCAGGTCTATTATTCGCTGGCAGGGCGCGATTACGAATGGGAGCTGATGCCGCTTGGCGCCGACCAGGGGGTCGGAGCCTTCGTCTGGAGCCCGCTTGCCTGGGGACGGCTGACCGGCAAGATCCGCCGCGGCCAGCCGCTGCCCAAGTCAAGCCGGCTGCACGAGACGGCGCAATACGGCCCGCCCGTCGACGACGAGAAGCTGTTCGACATCGTTGAGGTGCTGGCCACCGTCGCAGCCGAGACCGGCCGGACGGTGCCGCAGATCGCCATCAACTGGCTGCTTAACCGGCCAACGGTGTCGAGCGTTATCATCGGCGCCCGCAACGAGGAGCAGCTCAGGCAGAACCTCGGCGCAGTCGGCTGGAGCCTGTCGAAGGAGCAGATCGAAAGGCTCGACGCCGTCAGCACCCTGACGGCGCCCTACCCCTATTTCCCCTATCGGCGGCAGGAGGGTTTTGCGCGGCTCAATCCGCCGATCGTCTGAGGCGCCGGGGGCGGCGGGTTTGGCTATAACAAGCGGCCTACAACAAAAGGGGAATGAAATCTTCTGCCAATCTTAACTGGACAGCCGCTTTGACTTGCCGCATACCCAGCTAACCTGCGGAACACGATATGGTTTCCGCGGAATAGCAGGGAGATCAAAGGGATGGCGCTGAAGGACGCAAAGGCCGGCACACGCAACGAGGTGGGTATCGCCGCCGTGCTTGGTATTCTCAAGCAGAGCTTCGGCGAGCGCTTCCAGACAGGCCAGTCCTTCCGCGAACAGCATGCCCATACGACCACCTATATCCCAGCGCAGCTGCCGGACGGCGTGCTCTTTGCCGAGAGTGCCGAGGATGTGAAGGCGGCGGTCAGGGCGTGTGCGACCCACAAGGTGCCGGTCATCGGATTCGGCACCGGCACCTCGCTGGAGGGGCAGATCAATGCCGCCCATGGCGGTATTTCGATCGATTTCAGCCGCATGAACCGGGTGCTCGAGGTCAATCCCGAAGATCTCGACTGTACCGTCGAGCCGGGTGTGACACGCGAAGCGCTGAACATCCACCTGCGCGATACGGGCCTGTTCTTCCCGATCGATCCCGGCGCCAACGCCTCGATCGGCGGCATGGCCTCGACGCGGGCGTCCGGCACCAATGCCGTGCGCTACGGAACGATGAAGGACAATGTGCTTGCCGTCACCGCGGTCACCGCCAATGGTGAAGAGATCCGCACGGCCCGGCGCGCCCGCAAATCTTCGGCGGGCTACGACCTGACGCGGCTCTTCGTCGGCGCCGAGGGCACGCTCGGCATCCTGACCTCGGTGACGTTGCGCCTGCAGGCGATCCCGCAGAAGATCGCCGGAGGGGCCTGTGCCTTTCCGAGCATCAAGGCCGCTTGCGATGCCGTCATCCTGACGATCCAGATGGGCATTCCGGTGGCGCGCATCGAGATCCTCGACACGGTGCAGATGCGGGCCTGCAATGCTTATTCCGGGCTTTCCTATGCCGAAAGCCCGACACTCTTCCTCGAATTCCACGGCACCGACGAGACGGTGCCGCTGCAATCGGCAGCCTTTGCCGAGATCGCGGCGGAATGTGGGGGCGGCGAATTCCTGTGGACCGCCAATGCCGAGGAACGGACAAAACTCTGGAAGGCGCGCCACGACGCCTATTGGGCCGCAAGGGCGCTGGCGCCCGGGCTTGCCGCACTTTCGACCGATGTTTGTGTTCCGATATCGAGGCTCGCCGATTGCGTTTCCGCTACACAGGCGGATATCGAGGAGCACGGGCTGCTGGGGCCGATCGTCGGCCATGCCGGAGACGGGAACTTCCATGTGCTGCTGTTGTTCGACGACAGAAGTGCCGAAGACATCGCCATGGCTGAGAGCTTCGTGCAGCGACTCAACCAGCGGGCGCTCGACCTGGACGGGACATGCACCGGCGAACACGGGATCGGGCAAGGCAAGATGGCGTTTCTGGAACAGGAGCTTGGCGGCGCTGTGGATCTGATGCGACAGGTGAAACAGGCGCTCGATCCGGACGACATCTTCAATCCCGGCAAGATTTTCCACCATGGCTGAAAACGGAATATTCTCATGAACTTGGGCCTTGCCCCCGGCATGAATAGCGCTAGAACAGGATGATGTTGGGCCGGCTCAACCTAAAATCTGAATCCTGTTCTCAAATAAAGAGTTAGAGCATGATGTCGTCCGAAAACCGCTCACACTTTTCGGCATCATGCTCTAGTGTCGGCAACAGAATCCCGAATGGAGACGCTTTGCATTGGTAGGCCGGTTCCTCGTCTTTCTGGGGGGAGTGATCGTCGTAGTGCTGTTTGTGGCGCTGCTTGCGCCGCTGTTCATCGACTGGACGGATTTCCGCAAGAATTTCGAGGATCAGGCAAGCCGCATTATCGGCAAGAAAGTCACGGTCTACGGGACGGTGGATGCGCGCCTGCTGCCGTTTCCATCGGTGACGCTGCATGACGTGCGCGTCGGCCAGGAGGCGGACGGCACGCCGATCGTCAAGGTCGAGCAGTTCTCCATGGATGCGGAGCTCGCACCTTTCCTGTCGGGTGAAGCGCTGATCTTCGACATGCGCATCGTCAATCCGAAGGTGCGCTTGAGATTGCTCAAGGACGGCACGCTCGACTGGATGCGCGGCAGCCGCGCGGAAATACCGGCAAGGACCGTCGTACTCGAAAACGTGCATGTCAGCGGCGGCGAGGTCGAATTCATCGACGACCAGTCGGGCCGCTCGCGTCGCATCACCGGCCTCAATGCGGAAATGTCGGCAAAGTCGCTGGCCGGTCCCTGGCGCATCGAGGGCGACGCTGCGCTCGACGGCGAGCATGGCGGCTTCTCGATCTCGAGCAGTCAGCCGGACGAGAAGGGCGTGCTGCGCATGCGCACGAGGCTCTCGCCGGACAAGCATCCCGTCAGCGTCGATCTCGACGGCGAACTGAAGCTCGTCGACAGCAAGCCGAACTATCAGGGCCAGCTTTCGGCCGCGATCGAAATCCGCAACAGCGCCAAGCCTGCCAACAAAAAAGAGCAGCCGCCGCGCGTCAAGGGCCGCTTCGAGCTCACCAATGAACGCATCCGCATTCCTGAATACCGGATGGAGATCGGCCCGACGGACGATCCCTATGTCATAACCGGCGAGGCGACGCTCGATACCGGCAATGCACCGGAATTCCTGTTGACCGCTGATGGGCAGCAGATCGACGTCAACCGCATCGGCAATCAGGGCGCGTCGGGCAAGACGACACGGGATCCCGCTGTTTCGGCGCGCCAACGGCTGAATTCGCTGATCGATATCGTCCGGCAGGTGCCGATCCCGCAGGTGCCGGGCAAGGCGAGCGTCAAACTGCCGGCGATCGTCGCCGGCGATACGACGCTGCGCGACGTACAGCTGGAGCTCGAACCGGCCGGCACCGGCTGGATGATCGACAGCGCCACCGGCACGCTGCCGGGGCGCACGCAGGTGGAAGGCAAGGGCAAGCTCCTGCTTGAGGGCGAAGCTTCGTTCAATGGCCAGATCGTGGTGGCCTCCAGCCAGCCGACGGGGCTTGCCTCCTGGCTTGCCGGCTCGGTCGATCCGGCCATCCGGCAATTGCGGCAGGCTGGCTTTTCCGCCAATGTCAGCCTGACGCACGAATTGCAGCGTTTTGAAAATCTCGAGATTGCCATCGGACCGGCGACGCTGAAGGGTCGGCTGGAGCGCCAGGCGATCTCCGGCCAGACGCCGACGTTGTCGGTGGCGCTGAACGGCGATACGCTCGATCTGGACGCGCTGCAGGCGCTGAGCGGGCTCATGACCGGCCCGGATGCCGGCGATAACGTGCTCGACCACAAGATCGCCGCCCAGCTCAAGGCCGATAAGTTCACGGCCTTCGGCGTCGACGCCGAGAATGTCGAGACCACCTTTACGATCGCCGATGGGGCGCTTGCCGTCGACCGGCTGTCGATCAAGAACATCGCAGGCGCCGAGCTGACGGCGACGGGCAGGGCGGAGGGCTCGCTGCTCGACTACAAGGGCGCCGGCGAAATCACCTTCAAATCGGCCGATCCCGGCGGGTTCTTCACCATGCTGCGCGAGCACCTGCCGCATCACCCGGTGCTCGACCGGCTGGTGCGCAATGCCGGCTGGTACGGCAATACGGCGCTACGCGGCGCACTGACGCTCGGCGGCGACGAGGGCAACGCGCTGACCGTGACGCTTGCCGGCGTGGCGAACGGCAGCCGCGTCAATCTCGACTACCGCATGTCCGACCTCTTGGCGTTGACCGGCAACGGCACGACGAGCCTCGAGGCGACGCTCGAAAACGCCGTGCCGTCCATCCTGTTCGGTCAGGCCGGGCTCGACCCGCTGCCGGTCGATGTCGGGGCCAATGGCCGTCTGACGCTCAAGGTGAAGGCATCGGGCAACGATCCCGCCGATGCGGCGCTGAGCTTTGCGACCGACCGGACCTCGCTCACCGCCAACGGCAAGGTCGATGTCCGGCCGGAGAGCTTCATGAACGGCCACATCGCACTGTCGCTCGACAGCGCCGATATCGACCCCTATCTCATCATGAACGGCATCGCCCTGCCGCAGACCGGAACCGGGTTGCCGCTCGGCCTGCAAGTCAATGCAGCGGTCGATAGCGACAAGATCGTCCTTTCGGATCTTAAGGGGCATGCGGCCGACAACGAATTTTCAGGTGCGCTGACCGTCGACCGGAAGGCTGCGAAGACGACCGCGAGCGGCGGCCTGACGCTCTCTAAGGCCGATGCCGGCTGGCTCGGCGAGGCGTTATTCGGCCAGATCGTCGATCCCGCCAACGGTCAGCTGACGACGGCGCCGCTGGGGCTGCCCGTCTTCAAGGATCTCGACGTCAACGTGAAGCTGACGGCCAAGCAGTTCTGGCCGGGCCTGCCCGAAACGGCGGTGTCGGACTTCACCAGCAACGTCGCCTACAAGGGCGACGAGCTGCAGCTCAACGACATGGCCGGCAACTGGGACGGGGGAAAGCTTTCCGGCAACCTGCTCTTCACCAATGCCAACGGCACCGGCTTCCTGCAGACGAAGCTTGCGCTTGCCGATTCCGATCTTTCCGGCGTCGTCTGGCTGCGCGACGGCGCGCCGATCGCCAACGGCAAGTTCGGATTGTCGCTGTCGATGGAGGCCTCGGGCAAGACGATCGGCGAGATCGCCAGCTCGCTCAATGGTTCCGGCGAACTGAGGCTCGGCGATACCAGCATTCGCGGGCTGAACCTTGCCATCCTTCCGCCGCTGCTTGCCGCGACCGATACGATGCAGGAGCAGATCAACGCCGGCAAGGTGCATCCGATCATCGAAACGCTGCTCAGCAACGGCGAGGCGAAGCTGCCGCCGCTCGGCGTTCCCTTCAACATCACCGACGGAACGCTGAGGGTGCAGAATGTCACCGTCGCCAACGATCTCGCCCGCATCACCGCCGATGCGCAGATCGCGCTGCCGGAAGAGCGGGTCAGCGCGACGCTGGGTGTCGGGTTCAATCCGGGCACGGAAGCGCTTTCCGGCGCCGAGCCGGCGCTCAAGCTGAATTTTTCGGGCATGCTGCCGTCACCCGGCAAGACGATGGATGTGACCGATATCACCAGCTATCTGTCGCTGCGCGCCTTTGAGCGCGAGCGTCGGCGGGTCGAGCGACTGCAGGCGATCGTGCTCGAAAAACAGCGGCTGCGCCGCGAGGTGGCGCTCTATCGGTTCAACGACGCCGAGCGCATCAAGGCGGTCGAGATCGAGCAACAACGGCAGGCGGAGGAAGAGCGGCTGCGTGCACTGGCGCAGCAAGCAGCCGCCGAGAAGGCCGCTGCCGAGGCAGAGGCTGCACGCGCGGCGGAAGCCAAAGCGAAGGCAGATGCGCAAGCGAGGGCTGCCGCTGAGGCGGAAGCGGCACGGCGCGGTGGGCAAGCGCAGCCCGGTCCGCTCAATTTCGACCAGTTACCGGGCGTTCAGGCGCAGTGAGATTGCATAGAGCGCCGCGCGTCTTTTCAGACGCGCTAAGGACGCTCTATCACTTTGAATCTGCGCATAATCCTTTCCGAAAATCGATTCCGATTTTCGGGGTTATGCGCTAGAATTTGATTCATGCAAGGCGCTCAGATCTTTGTTTTCATTGATTTCGCGCCCCAAATCGCCCCACGGTTTTGTGCAATATGCATGAGGCCCGTGTCACGGCTGGCGGTCGCCGCCGGCCTTCAGCCATGAAAGCACATGCAGCCGCAGCGCCGAGGACAGGTTGCTTTCAGCAGGACGGTGGTCGTCGATCTCGGAGATCAGGGCGGCGAACGGCATCGAACGGCTTGCGGCGATCGTCTTCAGCTCGGCCCAGAACTCATCCTCCAGCGAGAAACTGGTGCGATGGCCGTGCAATGTCGCCGAATGCTTGCGGATCATGAAGCGGTTTCACATCCCGGTTAGAGCGCCGTGCGTCCGAGAGGACGCGCTAGGGGCGTTCCATCAAATCATGCGTGGGTTGGCGGATCGATTCAAGGAAAGCACGCAAGTGGCTGATCGCAGAATCTATTCCGGTTTTCAAGCTTTGCGTGAAACCATCACGCGCCGTCGTCATCCGTTTCGATTCGACCGTCGCGATGGGCTTTGTCAGCCTTGTCGTTCAGGCTGCGGGTCAGTTGCTTTTCGGCCTTGGTGCGGCCGAAGGAGATGCGGTTCTGCTCGGCCTGCTGCTCCTTTTCGGAGCGGGCCTGCTTCTTGCGGAACTGGCGCAGATTGATGATTTCGGCGCTCATGCGGTTGCCTGATTTCCCCATGAAAAAGGGAGGCTTGGCCTCCCTTTAAATCACTGCTTCTTGCGGAAGGAGTCGAGTGAGACGACGGAGCCCGGTTTTTTCTCCTCGCCGTCGGTGGGTTTTGCGCCCGCGGCGTCGTCGGGCTTTCCAACAGCATCCACCGGATAAGCGGTGATTTCACCGGACGGCAATTCCTCGCCGTCGGCGAGAGGCACATCGAATTCGAGCTCGAAGTTGACGGAGGGATCGTAGAAACCACGGATCGCATTGAATGGGATGACCAGCTTTTCCGGAACGTCCGAGAAGGAAAGGCCGATCTCGAAATGCGTTTCAGTGATCTTCATATCCCAGAACTGGTGCTGGATGACGATGGTCATCTGCTCGGGGTATTTCGACTTCAGGTGCTGGGAGATCCGCACGCCGGTCGCGCCGGTGAGGAAGGTGATGAAGAAGTGATGATCACCGGGCAGGCGGCCCGTAGCTGCGACTTCCGCCAAAACCTTGCGGATGACGCCGCGAAGTGCATCCTGTGCCAGAATGTCGTAGCGGATATGATCCTGCCCCATGCTTTTCCTGTCTTTCGTCGGTTCGGAGTCTTTTCACAAGGTTGTATGCCACGTCCGGGCGCCTTGGGAAAGACCGGAGCCGAGTCACGTTTTTAAGCAGCATACATGATTTCGGCGGCAGGGAGAAGGTGAAGGCTTCTGTTGCCAGGTGCCTTCGGACCCCGCCTAGAGGTGCGAACCACTAGGACTTTGATTGAAGTGTCACACCGCGATTAAGCAGCGAGACGAGCTTCCGCATAGTTGTCGTTTGCAACTACAATTTTAGCCCGATAACGGCGGTACAATGCCGAGCAAAAAGACGATCTTTACACCCTTGTCGATCCTGTTTCGCCCCCATCAAAAGCCGGCCTTTAAGACCGCCGGTTTTTGGTGGAGGCGCCGGGTACCGCCCCCGGGTCCAATAGGTTTATTACACCGCTCATTTATCGCCATAGCCGGCCCGAAAGCCGACAGGGGTGATATAGTGGTTTCCTCAGCCCAAGGAAAGGGCAAACGTCATAAAAGCGTTATGCGTCCCATCAGAAACATTGGGAAAATGCCCGCCGGTGATTGGTTTCCCGGTTCCGAAGGCTTAAATTAGCCGAAACGGAATCAGCGCGACATGAAGCAATATCTCGATCTCTTGAATCATGTGATGGAAAAGGGCTCCGACCGGGGCGACCGTACCGGCACCGGCACGCGTTCGGTCTTCGGCCATCAGATGCGCTTCGACCTCGAAGAGGGCTTCCCCGTCCTCACCACGAAGAAGCTGCATCTGCGCTCGATCATCCACGAGCTTCTCTGGTTCCTGAAGGGCGAGACGAACATCCGCTATCTCAAGGAGAACGGCGTTTCGATCTGGGACGAATGGGCCGACGAAAACGGCGATCTCGGGCCGGTCTACGGCGCCCAGTGGCGCTCCTGGCCAGCGCCCGACGGCGGCCATATCGACCAGATCGCCAATCTGGTCAAAGGCATCGTCAACAACCCGAATTCGCGCCGCCACATCGTTTCGGCCTGGAATCCGGCCGAGGTGGACGAAATGGCGCTGCCGCCCTGCCATTGCCTGTTCCAGTTCTATGTGGCTGACGGCAAGCTTTCCTGCCAGCTCTACCAGCGCTCGGCCGATATCTTCCTCGGCGTGCCGTTCAACATCGCCTCCTATGCGCTGCTGACGATGATGGTGGCTCAGGTGACCGGACTGAAGCCTGGCGATTTCGTCCACACGCTCGGCGACGCCCATCTCTATCACAACCACTTCGACCAGGCGAAGCTGCAGCTGGCGCGCCGGCCGAAACCGCTGCCGTTCATGCGCATCAATCCTGATGTGAAGGATATTTTCGGCTTCACCTTCGACGATTTCGAGCTGATCGGCTACGAGGCCGATGCCAGCATCAAGGCGCCGATCGCCGTCTGATCCGGGACATTTCATGGCTGACATCCGCAGGACCATTATCGCCGCCGTTGCTCGCAACGGCATTATCGGCCGCGACGGCGACATGCCGTGGCGGCTTTCGAGCGATCTCAAGCGCTTCAAGGCGCTGACATTGGGCAAGCCTGTGGTGATGGGCCGCAAGACTTACGATTCGATCGGCAAGCCACTGCCGGGACGACCGAACGTCGTCATTTCGCGGCAGGCGGCGATAGACCATGCTGATGTGAGCATGACACATTCGCTGCCCGAGGCGATAAAGGCGGCCGAAAGGCTGGCGCTCGAAACCGGCGTCGACGAGATCTGCATTCTCGGCGGTGGGCAGGTTTATGCCCAGGCGATCGGTCTTGCCGACCGGATGTGCATCACGCATGTCGAGGCCGATCTTGACGGAGACGCGTCGTTTCCCGCGATCGATCCCGATATCTGGCAGGCAGGGGAGGCGATCGCGGTTCCAGCCGGCGAGAAGGACAGCTATCCCACGCGTTTCATCGTCTACGAACGCCGACACGCCTGAAAATGAACTATTTTCCAATTAAATTGACCAAGTTTCTCACGCTGCGTTGAAAGCCGATGCGGCGATACCTATAACGGTCACCAACGCGTCCGCCGGTCAGCCCCCACGGTTTCGGATGCGTGGAGACTTAACGAACAACGAGGTTTTGATGCCCTGGAGCAATCAGAATGGCGGCGGCGGCCCTTGGGGCGGCGGCGGCGGTAATAATCAGGGACCATGGGGACAGGGGCCGAACCGGCCGCGCGGTGGCGGCGGCAAGGGCGGACCGCCCGATCTGGAAGATATCATCCGGCGCGGCCAGGACCAGCTGCGCAACATCATTCCCGGCGGCTTCAACGGCGGCGTGGCGGTGATCGTCGCGGCGATCGTCGCCGTCTTCTGGCTGATCCAGTGCATCTACGTCGTGCAACCGGACGAACGCGGCGTCGAGCTGCGGTTCGGCAAGCCGAAGGACGAGATTTCGATGCCGGGCCTGCATTTCCACCTGTGGCCGATGGAAACCGTGGAAACGGTCAAGGTGACCGTGCAGCAGCTGAATATCGGGGCGACTTCGGCATCGTCTTCGAATGGCCTGATGCTGTCCAGCGACAAGAGCGTCATTAACGTGCAGTTCGCCGTCTTTTACACGGTGAGTGACCCGAAGGCCTATCTCTTCAATGTCGAAAATCCGGCAGAGACCCTGCAGCAGGTTTCCGACAGTGCCATGCGTGAAATCGTCGGCCGGCGTCCGGCGCAGGACGCCTTCCGCAGCAATCGCCAGCCGATCGAAGTGGATGTGCTCAATATCCTGCAGGACACGATGAACCGCTACGGTGCAGGCGTGACCGTGACCGGCGTGACGATCCAGAACGTGGCGCCGCCGCGCGAAGTCGCCGATGCCTTCGAAGAAGTGCAGCGTGCCGGCCGTGACCGCGACAGCACGATCGAAGAGGCCAATCGCTATACCAACCAGAAACTCGGCCAGGCGCGAGGCGATGCGGCGCGAATCCGTGAAGATGCCGCCGCCTACAAGGACCGTGTCGTGAAGGAGGCCGAAGGTGAAGCGCAGCGTTTCACGGCGATCAACGACGAATATTCCAAGGCGCCTGACGTGACCCGCAAGCGGTTGTACCTCGAAACGATGGAGCAGGTGCTGAAGAATTCCCGGAAGGTCATCATCGATGAGAAACAGGGCGTCCTGCCCTATCTGCCGCTCAATGAGCTCGGCAAGCCGGCGCAGCAGGGAGGTTGAGTCATGACATCGAACAGACTTCCCATCATTCTCCTCATCCTCGCCTTCGTGCTGGTCGGGCTCTATTCGTCCATCTTCGTGGTGAATGCGCGCGAGCAGGCCATCGTCGTCCGTTTCGGACAGATTCAGACGGTCAAGACCGAGCCTGGCATTTACTTCAAGCTGCCTTTCGGCTTCATGGATGCCGACCGCGTTCAGCTGGTCGAAAAGCAGGCGCTGCGGCTCGATCTCGACAATATCCGGGTTCAGGTCCAGGACGGCCAAACCTTCGATGTCGATGCCTTCGTGATCTATAACATCTCGGATGTCCGCCGCTTCCGCGAAACGGTATCGGGCGATCGCGAAGCCGCGGAAGCGCGGTTGAGAGCGCAGCTCGATTCATCGCTTCGCCGCGTCTACGGTCTGCGTGACTACAATGCCGCGCTCTCGGAAGAGCGTGTCGCGATGATGCTGGAGATTCGCGACGATCTGCGCACAGATGCCGAAAATCTCGGTCTGCATATAGACGACGTTCGCATCCGCCGCACCGACCTTTCACCGGAAGTTGCTCCCAACACCTATAATGCCATGCGTTCGGAACGCCTCGCTGAGGCCGAGCGTATCCGTGCGGAGGGCAATGAGGAAGGCCAGCGGCGCCGGGCCATCGCCGACCGTCAGGTCGTCGAGCTCACCGCAGGCGCCCAGCGCGATGCGGAAATCCTTCGAGGCCAGGGCGATGCGGACCGCAACCGCGTCTTCGCCGAAGTCTTCAGCAAGGATCCAGCCTTCTTCGAGTTCTATCGCTCGATGGCGGCCTATTCCTCTGCTCTCTCGTCGCAGGACACGACGCTGGTGCTGTCGCCGAATTCGGAATTCTTCCGCTATTTCGACAATGCCGCCGGCACCCTGCAGTCGTCGCCAGCAAGCCCGGCAGTACCGGCTCCGGCAGCGCCTGGGGCACCTGCCCAGCGGACGAATTGAAGCAGGGGATTCCCCGACAATCATGAAAGGGCCGGCCCGAGTGCCGGCCCTTTTTTCGTGGAATGGGCGAGATAATTTGGCTTTTGCGAGGCCACGTCACATTGCACGGGGATTTCGCGAAAAGGTGATTTCGCCCTCCATCATTCCGCCTTATGCTGGTGCTCAATGTGCGCATGTACCCCTTATGAGGAAGCTTGATGGCCCCCACGATTCGCTCGCCCTTCAGACGAACGCTCGCGCTTATGGCCAGCGCTGCAATTCTTGCGCATGCCGGCATGAACGGGGTCGCCTATGCGCAAGCCGCGCCTCAGACGATCACACCCGGGGTTACGACACCCGCTCCGGCTACTCCGGAAACGACTGCTCCCGCACCCACACCGCCGGCCGCGGCTGCACCGGAAACGGCTGCTCCCGCACCGCAGCAGGCCGCCCCGATCCAGGCCGTCGTGCCCAACAGCGGTCCGGCTTCGGTCGCCGATCTCGCAGAGGGGCTGCTCGATGCCGTGGTCAACATCTCGACCTCGCAGAATGTGAAGGACGACGAGGGTGCAGGCCCGGCGCCGCGCGCGCCTGACGGCTCACCTTTCCAGGAATTCTTCAACGATTTCTTCAACAAGCAGCAGGGTAACAAGGGCGGCAATCACAATGTCAGTTCGCTCGGCTCCGGCTTTGTCATCGATCCCGCCGGCTATATCGTCACCAATAACCACGTGATCGAGGGCGCCGACGATATCGAGATCAATTTCGCCAATGGTTCGAAGCTCAAGGCGAAGCTGATCGGCACCGATACGAAAACCGATCTTTCGGTGCTGAAGGTCGAGCCGAAGACGCCGCTGAAATCCGTGAAATTCGGCGATTCCAGCACCATGCGCATCGGCGACTGGGTGATGGCGATCGGCAACCCGTTCGGCTTCGGCGGGTCGGTGACGGTCGGCATCATTTCCGGGCGCGGGCGCAACATCAATGCCGGCCCCTACGACAACTTCATCCAGACGGATGCGGCGATCAACAAAGGCAATTCCGGCGGTCCGCTTTTCAACATGAAGGGTGAAGTGATTGGTATCAATACGGCGATCATTTCGCCGAGCGGCGGCTCGATCGGTATCGGCTTCTCGGTGCCGTCGGAGCTTGCTTCCGGCGTCGTCGACCAGCTGCGCGAATATGGCGAGACGCGGCGCGGCTGGCTCGGCGTGCGCATCCAGCCGGTGACCGACGATATCGCCGACAGCCTCGGGCTCGACACAGCAAAGGGAGCGCTGGTCGCCGGCGTCATCAAGGGTGGACCGGTTGATGACGGCTCGATCAAGGCGGGCGACGTCATTTTGAAATTTGACGGCAAGACCGTCAGCGAAATGCGCGACCTGCCGCGCGTCGTGGCGGAAAGCACGGTCGGCAAGGAAGTCGACGTGGTGGTGCTGCGCGACGGCAAGGAGCAGACCGTCAAGGTGAAGCTCGGCCGGCTCGAGGACAGCGATCAGGCGGCAGCATCCGACGATTCAGGACCCGATGGTTCGCAGGATGACGGCGTGATCACCCCGGATCCTAGCGAGAACAACGACATGGACCAGCCTGACACCGGCGATCAGGTCCAACCAGCGCCGGGTACGCCCGACCAGCATAAGGGCCAGGTGTCGCCGGATGCGGCAACGCCGAAGAACGTGCTCGGGCTGTCGCTGTCGCTGTTGAGCGCCGAGACGCGCAAGGCCTTCGGCATCGCCGAGAGCGTCGACGGCGTCGTCGTGACAGAGGTGACGCCCGGCTCGGCCTCGGCCGAAAAGGGGTTGAAGCCCGGCGACGTGATCGTCGAGGTGGCGCAGGAGTTCATGAAGTCACCGGATGCGGTCGCCGCCAAGGTGCAGGCGCTGAAACAGGAAGGGCGCCGCAACGCCCAGCTGATGATCGCATCGGCGAATGGCGATCTGCGGTTCGTTGCGGTGCCGATGGAATAAGCGAAAAAGGAGCGGTCAGCCGCTCTTTTTTGATTTCCAGGCCGGTACAGATTGCCTTTGCGCGCAATTCGCTACGGTTCGTCGGTCACCTCAGAAATCCGCTGATGTCGATATTCTCGTCGTGACGCTTTTCCAGCGCCTGGAGTTCGTCCAACTGCTTATCAATCAAAGGTCGTCCGACCGGTTTACCTGGAAACGAAGTCCGTCTTCCGGTAGCCCTGGATGTAGAGCAGCGCGGTCAGATCGCCGTGGTTGATGCGCATCTGCGCCTCGGCGGCGACGGCCGGCTTGGCGTGGAGGGCGACGCCGGCGCCGGCGAGGTGCAGCATGCCGAGATCGTTGGCGCCGTCACCGACGGCGATCGCTTCTTCCGGCGAAATGCCGAGGCGGGCCGAAATCTCGTTCAGCGCATCGACCTTCGCCTGCTTGCCGAGGATCGGTTCGGCGACGAAGCCGGAGAGAATGCCGCCGTCTTCGAGCAGCGTGTTGGCGCGGTTCTCGTCGAAACCGAGGGTGGCGGCGATGCGGCTGGTGAAAACCGTGAAACCGCCGGAGACAAGCGCCGTGTAATGGCCTTTCGACTTCATGGTGGCGATCAGTTCCGGGCCGCCCGGGGTGAGCGTGATGCGCTTGGCGATCACCTCGTCGACGACGGATATCGGCAAGCCCTTCAGCAGGGCGACACGCTCACGCAGGGCAGGCTCGAAGGCGATCTCGCCGTTCATGGCGCGGGCGGTGATGGTGGCGACCTTCTCCTTCAGGCCGACTTCGGCGGCGAGCTCGTCGATGCATTCCTGGCCGATCATCGTCGAATCCATGTCGGCGATCAGCAGCTTCTTGCGGCGGGTCTCCTGCTCCTGGATGACGAGGTCGATCGGCGCGCTTGATATGACGGCAAGGATATTGGCCTCGGCCGTTTGCACGTCCGTGCCGTCACGCAGCGCGATATCGCAGGCGATGCCGTCGGCCAGCCAGTAGAGACCGGAAGCGTTCACGGCCTTGGCCGCCTGCTCGGCGATTTCGGGTGTCAGCACGGGATTTGACGGATTGGCAACAAGCGTGGCAACGAGGGCCATGATGGAAAACCTTCTGAGCACAGTGAATGCGATCCTGATAACCGGGCCGACCGCCAGCGGCAAGTCCGCGCTCGCCGTCGAATTGGCCAGGCGCCATGACGGCGCAGTCGTCAACGCCGACAGCATGCAGGTCTACGACACGCTGCGGGTGCTCACTGCGCGCCCGTCGGAGGAGGAGATGCAGGGCGTGCCGCATCATCTCTACGGCCACGTGCCCGCCGGTGCGGCCTATTCCACCGGCGCCTGGCTGCGGGATGTCTCGGCATTGCTGCCGGCGCTCAGGGCCGCCGGGCGGCTGCCGGTCTTCGTCGGCGGCA
Source organism: Rhizobium ruizarguesonis (assembly GCF_012349115.1). Lineage (GTDB taxonomy): Bacteria > Pseudomonadota > Alphaproteobacteria > Rhizobiales > Rhizobiaceae > Rhizobium > Rhizobium ruizarguesonis. The sequence continues at coordinate 61,764 of NZ_PQIG01000133.1, read as the reverse complement.
CAGGGCTTTATTTCAAGGCGTTGACCGGTGGTCTCTCCGATATGCCCGCGATACCGGAGGCGCTGCGGGAGACCCTCAGGACGCGGCTGCTGGAGGAGGGCCTGGACGGGCTCTATGGCGAACTCGCCGCGGCCGATCCCGCCATGGCGGCAAGCCTCAACCGCCAGGACGGGCAGCGGATCGTCCGGGCGCTGGAGGTGGTGAAGGCGACGGGGCGGTCGATCGCCGATTTCCAGGGCCAGTCGGGACCGGTGATCATCGACGCCGATGAGGCCCGCAAGATCGTCGTGCTGCCGGATAGGGCGGTACTGCATCAGCGCATCAACGGGCGTTTCGAAAAGATGCTGCAGCAAGGTGCGGAAGATGAGGTAAGGGCGCTGCTTGCGCTCGATCTGCCGGCCGAGGCGCCTGTGATGAAGGCAATCGGCGTGTCGCAGATTACGGCGATGGTCCGGGGCGAGATGACGCGCGACGAGGTGCTGGAGAAGGGGGCTGCGGCGACGCGGCAATATGCCAAGCGGCAAATGACATGGTTTCGCAACCAGATGGACGATAGCTGGGAGCGGCTGACGGTTTAGGCTTCAGCTCGTTGCGGGCCTCCTGCTTGAAACATCTGCTGGCTCAGCAGTTTGACGAGTTCGCTAACCGCCGCCTGCAGCTGTTCCGGCAGAAATCCGCCGAAGCCCAGCATCAGGCCGGGGCGCGCCGGCCGCGTGGCATACATCGGGGAGATCGCCCGCACGGCGAGGCCGGCCGAGAGGGCGCGGGCTGCGAGTTGCACGTCGTCGACTTCGTCGGGCAGCCATAGAAGTATATGCATGCCCTGGTCGCTCTCCTGGACGCGGCAGCCCTCAGGCAAGGGCCGATCGAGCGCCGAGAGCAGAACAGCGCGGCGTTCGGCATAGAGGCCGCGGATGCGCCGGATATGCGCTTCGAAATAACCTTCCCGCATATAGGCCGCCAGAACGTGCTGTTCGGCGATCGGCGAATGCCGGTCGAGAATGGCACGGGCGCCGGCAAAGGCTTCTGCGAGCGGAGAAGGGGCGATGACGTAGCCGAGGCGCAGGGAAGGAAAGAGCACCTTGCTGAACGTGCCGAGATAGATGACGCGTGACGGACGCAATCCCTGCATCGAGGGAAATGGGTGTCCGGCATAACGCAGCTCACTGTCGTAGTCGTCCTCGACGATCCAGGCGCGATTTTGGTCAGCCCAGGCGATCAAGGCATTACGCCGCGCCATGCTGAGCGGCATCCCGATCGGATATTGGTGCGAAGGGGTGACGAATGCGGCGCGGGCCTGCGGACATAGCTCGAGGCCGCGTTCCACGTTCATTCCCTGTGCGTCGACCGGCAGGCGGTGCATTCGTACGCCGAGATCGTCGAGCACTGCCGTCAAGCCGGGATAGGCCGGGTCCTCAGCCCATACCGGATCGTCACGCGAGAGAAGGACCCGGCCCGCCATATAGAGGCCTTGCTGGGTGCCTGACGTGACGATGACCTGTTCCGGCTCGCAATGAACGGCCCGCGCGCGCCGGACGTGGTCGGCAATGGCAAGCCTGAGTTCGAGCAAGCCCATGGGGTCGTGATAACCCGAGGGTGCGGCCTGTCGCGACGCGCGGACGCGATTGCCGAGACGGCGCCAGTTGTCGTCGGGCGCAATACCGCAAGCCGGGACGGCGATGGCAAAGGGAACGGCCGGGTGCGGGGTGAGCGCACGGGCGATGGCGATCAGCCGGGCAGCCTGGGAAGGCAGATCGACAGTCTCCGCGCCTGGCGGCACTGGCGGTGCAGATGGGAGCGCTGGCGTGGCGTCGATCAGGTCAGCGGCAACATGGGTTCCGGCACCGACCCGCGCTTCGACATAACCTTCGGCGGTCAACTGATCGAACACCTCGACGACAGTGCCGCGTGCGATTTTCAGCGAAGTCGCAAGGCTACGCGTCGAAGGAAGGCGTTCTCCCGACCTCAGCTCACCGCGGGCGATTCCGTTCCGCAGGGCCTGCGCAAGCTGGCGACCGACATTAGCCGTTCGATCGATCGCGTTCAGCGATGGTATCTCGATGATGCTGCGCCGTTTGGACATCGCAAAATGGTCTATTGAAATTCTTCAAAATGGCGCTTCATGATGGACCAATTATTGAGGAAAAGGAAGCGAATTGGTGGCTTCGCGATGGCGCACTCTTCGTCTTCGGGTGTGCCGTGCGTGTGCGCAAACTTCTGGAAACAGGTAAATGCAGGATCTTCTCGTCGTCTACATCGCCTACGCAATCGCTGCAGGCAGTCCTGGACCAAGCAACATGGCCATCATGAACGTGGCGATGCGGCAGGGGCGTCGACCGGCGCTGGTTCTTGCCGCCGGGGTTATCACGATGTCGACATGCTGGGGGTTGGTCGCGGTCACCGGCATCTCGACACTCCTGGTCCGCTATGCTCATGCCCTGCTGCTTCTCAAAATCGGAGGTGGGCTGTACCTCCTCTGGCTCGCCTGGAGGGCGGCTCGCTCGGCAACCATGTCTGATATGCCGGCAAGCGAGGTCGTTCGACCCGCCGTGCAACTCGGCATGCTCTATCGTCGCGGCGTCCTGATGCATCTCGGCAATCCGAAGGCGGTTCTGGCCTGGGTCGCGATCATGTCGCTCGGCCTCAAGCCCGGCGCTTCGCTGGAGATGGCCGTCACAGCTTTCGGCGGCTGCGTGCTTCTCGGGATCTTGATATTTACCGGCTATGCCATGCTCTTCTCGACGGCACCGATGGTGCGCGGCTACACCCGTGCGCGGCGATGGATCGAGGGAAGTCTCGCCGTCTTTTTCGCGGGCGCCGGATCGCGCCTGCTGTTCTCACATTGACCAGATTTTCAGGATCGCATGATGTCTGTCGCCTCTCCGTTTCATGGTCTTTCGGCCTTTCCGCCAACTCCCGCCGATAGGGATGGCCGGGTCGACACCGAAGCTCTCTGCCGCCTGCTGGAACCCCTGTGCGATGCAGGCGTCGCTTCGATAGGCCTTCTTGGCAGCACTGGGATCTACGCCTTTCTCGCACGCGAGGAGCGACGGCGAGCCGTTGAGGCCGCGGTCGAGTGCGTTCGCGGTCGTGTTCCGATCGTCGTCGGTGTCGGTGCTCTGAGGACAGACCACGCCCGGACCCTGGCGAGGGATGCGGATGCGGCTGGTGCGGATGCGCTTCTGCTTGCGCCGGTGTCCTACACGCCGCTTACTCAGGAAGAGGCCTATCAGCATTTCCTTGCCGTCACGGATGCGGCGAAGCTGCCGCTTTGCATCTACAACAATCCCGGCACGACCCACTTCACCTTCAGCCGGGACCTTCTGCAGCGCCTGTCTGACATCGAGACGATCAGGGCAGTGAAGATGCCTCTGCCAGTTGACGGCGATTTCGCAGGCGAACTGGCGACATTGCGTGAGAAGACCAAGCTTGCGATCGGCTACAGCGGCGACTGGGGCGCTGCCGAAGCGCTGCTTTCAGGTGCCGACGCCTGGTACAGCGTCATCGGCGGCTTGCTTCCGCGCGTCGCAGTTGCCCTGACCAAGGCCGCGACTGCAGGCGAGGATGGGGAAGTGCGTCGGCTCGATGGTCTTCTCGAGCCGCTCTGGCAAACGTTCAAGGCGTTCGGAAGCCTTCGTGTGATCTATACGCTGATCGACCTTCTCTCACTCGCCAGGGCAGAGCTCCCACGCCCTCTCTTGCCGCTCGGACCGATGGACCGGCAAAGGGTGCTCGAGGCCGTCGAGCCTCTGATCGCACTGGAGAGCGAGTGGAAGGCTTATTCCTTGTTGTAAAGGCTGCTCAGCGGTTTTTTCAGAATGCTTTCGCGCAGCGACGTGCCGGGCTCCCGGCGGGAGATCGCTGGCTGATCCGCCGGTGGTGCCGGCCGGGGAAAGACTGGCTCATCGCGGCGCATCTCGCGGCGAAGCGCGTCCAGCCGGGGATCGATCGCGGGTGACGTGGCCGGGTCCAGCCGCGGCGTCTGCGGCAGCAGTTCGCGGCGGTAGGATTCGAGCGGCGCGGAGGCGGGCGGCGCGGCGGAAGAGGCGGGCGGCGTGTATGGCTTCGCGTCAAGATCCTCGTCGGCTGCGTCAGTCTCGTCGAAACCTGCCGCGGACGCGGCATAGCTCTGCTGGAAATTCGAAATGTCGGGTCCGACGGTCACCGCCCGCATGCGGGTGACGATCTTGCGCAGATCGACCGTATCCGGATCTTCCTCGCTGTTCTTGCTGTTGGCGCTGCTCGCCTTCGGCAGGAGCTTTTCGTCGACGCGAGAAAAGCGCATGCGCATCGGCACGCTGATCGCCTCGCCGAAGGCGATCGCCTCGCCGTTGCCGATCGAGGAGATGAAGCTGGTCGTCGAGATCGACGAGTTCGGAATGGCCGAGCGGATGATTTCCTGGTCTCGGTCGTTGGCGAGGCGCATGGCAAAGAGCGTCGAACATTGCGACAGGATCGTCTGATCGAGCTCGCCCGGCCGCTGGGTGATGATGCCGAGCGAGACGCCGTATTTGCGGCCCTCCTTGGCGATGCGGGCGATCGCCTGGCGCGTCGGCACGAAGCCGAGGCTTGGATCGGAGGGGATATAGCGGTGAGCTTCCTCGCAGACGACGAGCATGTGGATGGCGCCGTCGCTCCACAGCGCCACCTCGAAGGCCATGCGGCAGAGTACGGAGGCGACAGAATTGACGACCTCGGAGGGGATGCCGGCAAGCTGGAAAGTGCAGATCGGCCGGTTCTCGCCGGGGATGCGGAAGATCTGCGCGATGGTTTCGGTGATCGTGTCGCTGATCGTGTTGTTGGAGAACATGAAGTGATAGCGCGGATCGTTGATCGCAGCGATGAGGCGCATCTTCAGCGACCGCAGGAAGGGCTTTTCCGAGCGGCCTTCCAGGCGGCCGATGCGCTCGTCGATCAGCGCCAGTAGATCGGCCATGCGGTAGGGAACCGGCGTGTCGGCGGTGATCGAACTCTTTTCCGTCGTGCGGCGCACCAGCGAGTTGTCGCTGCCGCGGAAGGCGCGCTTGGCCTCCGGCAGGATATCGCGCAACATGTCAAGCTCTTCGGGCACCGGCGGGCGGCCGCGAAACACGACCTCGGCAAATTCCTCCAGCCGCATCAGCCAGAAGGGCAGGTCGAGCGTATCGGTATCGATTGTGACGGCGTGCTCGGGAAAGGCGGCGGCGAATTCATTATGCGGATCGAGGATCAGGACGCGCAGCTTCGGATCCGCCGCGATTGCCTTGTGCAGGAGCAGCGACACGGCCGTCGACTTGCCGACGCCGGTGGAGCCGACGACGGCGAAATGCTTGGAGAGCATCGTGGGGATATGGATCGCCGCATCGATGCTTTCGTCCTGCGTCAGCTTGCCAATGACGGCGGTTGTACCTTCGCCGGCATCGTAGATGCGCATCAGGTCGGCGGATCGGATGCGGTGGGCGATGGCGCCGAGATAGGGATAACGCGAGATGCCGGTCGAGAATTCCTCGCGCCCGTCCTCGTCGACACGGACTTCGCCAAGCAGCTCGGTCTCGATCTTGAAAATATTGTCTTCGCCTTCGCCCCAGGCATGGCTGCCGGTGTTCATCTGATAGACGAGCGCGACGACGCGGTTGCGGCCGACGCTGATCGAAATCAACCGCCCCACGGACCAGAGTTCGGTCAGGTCGGTGCCGCCCTGTTCGGCAACGGCGGCAATCGTCGCCCGCGAACCGCTGCATGCGACGACGCGGCCGAGAAAGCGATTTCCCGGCGCATGGCCATCGCGGCGATCATGCTCGCCTGCCTTGCCAGGCGTGCGCAAGTCGTTGTTGAGCAAAGGGCTACTCCCTGCGGTAGCGTAGAAGAATAAAGTCGATCCTTTAACAAATCCTTCATCCTATCGATTTTCGGGGATGCAGGCGTGGGGCAGTTTTTTATTGCGGCATGCGTTGACGCTGCGAAATTTTCTGTCTATCACTTCCGACCATGAAAATCGCAACGGCTCTTATCGTGGTGGGAAAGCGCATGGGCAGGATGGTGTAACCATCCGGCGATAGCCACCCATGCGCTAGATGACAGGCTCCTCAGGGGCCTTTTTTTATGCCCGAAATTCGGGCTTCCGGCCACAAACGCAATCCCAGCATCAAACGGAACAGACAGATGAGCACGGACAATCAGGCGGCAGGCAATCGGATGACGGGAGCGGAGATCGTTCTCAAGGCGCTGAAGGACAACGGTGTCGAACATATTTTCGGCTATCCGGGCGGCGCGGTCCTGCCGATCTACGACGAGATCTTCCAGCAGGAGGATGTCAAGCACATCCTCGTCCGCCACGAGCAGGGGGCAGGCCATGCGGCCGAAGGTTACGCCCGCTCCACCGGCAAGGTCGGCGTCATGCTGGTGACCTCGGGTCCGGGCGCTACCAATGCGGTCACGCCGCTGCAGGACGCGCTGATGGATTCGATCCCGCTCGTCTGCCTGACCGGACAGGTTCCGACCCCACTGATCGGCTCCGACGCCTTCCAGGAATGCGATACGGTCGGCATCACCCGGCCCTGCACCAAGCACAACTGGCTGGTCAAGGATGTCAACCAGCTTGCCGCCGTCATTCACGAGGCCTTCCGCATCGCCCAGTCCGGCCGTCCGGGCCCCGTCGTCGTCGATATTCCGAAAGACGTGCAGTTTGCGACCGGCACCTACACACCGCCCGCCGATTACGCGATCCAGAAGAGCTACCAGCCGAAGATCCAGGGCGACCTCAACCAGATCCATGCCGCGATCGAACTGATGGCGAATGCGCGCCGTCCGATCATCTATTCCGGCGGAGGCGTCATCAATTCCGGCCCCGAGGCTTCCAAGCTGCTGCGCGAGCTGGTCGAGCTCACCGATTTCCCGATCACCTCGACGCTGATGGGCCTCGGCGCCTATCCTGCTTCAGGCAAGAACTGGCTGAAGATGCTCGGCATGCACGGCTCCTACGAGGCCAACATGGCGATGCACGACTGCGATGTCATGGTCTGCATCGGCGCCCGCTTCGACGACCGCATCACCGGCCGTCTCAATGCCTTTTCGCCGAATTCGAAGAAGATCCATATCGATATCGATCCGTCCTCGATCAACAAGAACGTCCGTGTTGATATCGGCATCCGCGGCGATGTCGGCCATGTCCTCGAAGACATGGTCCGCCTGTGGCGGGCGCTGCCGAAGAAGCCGGAGAAGGGTCGCCTGGAAGACTGGTGGACCGATATCGCCCGCTGGCGCGCGCGCAATTCCTTCGCCTATACGAAGAGCAGCGACGTCATCATGCCGCAATATGCGCTGGAGCGGCTCTTTGCGCATACCAAGGATCGCGACACCTACATCACCACCGAAGTCGGCCAGCACCAGATGTGGGCGGCGCAGTTCTTCGGTTTCGAGCAGCCGAACCGCTGGATGACCTCGGGCGGTCTCGGCACGATGGGTTACGGCCTGCCGGCAGCGCTCGGCGTGCAGATCGCCCACCCCGACAGCCTCGTCATCGACATTGCCGGCGACGCCTCGATCCAGATGTGCATCCAGGAAATGTCGGCGGCGATCCAGCACGATGCGCCGATCAAGATCTTCATCATGAACAACCAGTATATGGGCATGGTGCGCCAGTGGCAGCAGCTGCTTCACGGCAACCGCCTGTCGAATTCCTATACCGAGGCGATGCCCGACTTCGTCAAGCTGGCGGAAGCCTATGGCGCCGTCGGCCTGCGCTGCGAAAAGCCGGATGCGCTCGACGACACCATTCTGGAGATGATCGAGGTCAGAAAGCCTGTCATCTTCGATTGCCGCGTCGCCAATCTCGCCAATTGCTTCCCGATGATCCCCTCGGGCAAGGCCCATAACGAAATGCTGCTGCCGGACGAAGCCACCGACGAAGCGGTCGCCAATGCGATCGATGCCAAGGGTCGCGCGCTCGTCTGACATTTTTAATTTGCGCATAATCCTTTCCGAAAATCGTTTCCGATTTTCGGGGTTATGCGGCAGGGAAGAGGAAACTCAGGACCATGAACGCTCACCTACAGCCCACGGGCTCCGCTTACTTCATCTCGCCGGAAACGGCGGCCGTCGAAAGCCACACGCTTTCGGTTCTCGTCGACAACGAGCCGGGGGTTCTTGCCCGGGTCATCGGCCTATTTTCCGGCCGCGGCTACAATATCGAGAGCCTGACGGTCTCCGAGACCGAGCATCAGGCGCATCTTTCCCGCATCACCGTCGTCACACGCGGCACGCCGCAGGTGCTGGAACAGATCAAGGCGCAGCTCGAGCGCATCGTGCCGGTGCATCGCGTCGTCGACCTGACGGTGCGTGCCCGCGAGCTCGGCCAGGACCGGCCGATCGAGCGCGAGGTGGCGCTGGTCAAGGTGATCGGCGAGGGCGAGATGCGTGCCGAGACGCTGCGCCTTGCCGATGCCTTCCATGCCAAGGTAGTGGATGCGACGGTCGGTCACTTCATTCTGGAGATCACCGGCAAATCGTCGAAGATCGATCAATTCGTGGCGATCATGAAGCCGCTTGGCCTCATCGAGGTGTGCCGTACCGGGATTGCGGCGATGAACCGCGGCGTGCAGGGCATGTAAAGATACAGCCCGGGCATGTAAGATCACAGCCCGGGCATGTAAGATTACAGCCCGGGCATGTAGGATTACAGCCCGGGCATCTAAGCCCGATGCTGATAATTGGGAAAGCCGCTGAAGGTCAGAGCATCTCCAGCGGTTTTTTCTTTGTGGGCGGCGGAAAGGCGGCGTCGAGGGCATCCCAGTCGTCGTCGGTGATATCAAGCGAGACGCAGTCGCGGTTCTCCGCCGCGCGTTCGGCATTCGAGGTCTTCGGGATGACGATGACGCCGTCGCGTTCCAGCAGGAAGGCGAGCGCCAGTTGGGCAGGTGTTGCCTGATAGGCCTTGGCGATGTGGATCAGCTCGGGATGGTGCAGGATATTTCCCTGTTCGATCGGCGAATAGGCCATGACGGGAATGCCGCGGCTCTGGCACCAGGGCAGCAAATCGAATTCGATGCCGCGGCGGGAGAGATTGTAGAGCACCTGGTTGGCGGCGACATTGGCGCCATCGGGCACTCTAAGCAATTCCTCCATATCGTCGGTGTCGAAGTTGGAGACGCCCCAGGCGCCGATCTTGCCCGATGCCTTCAACGTTTCGAAGGCCGCGACAGTCTCAGTGAGCGGATAGTTGCCGCGCCAGTGCAGCAGATAGAGATCGATACGATCGGTGCCGAGCCGTTCGAGACTGCGCTCGCAGGCTTCGATCGTGCCTTTCAGGCTGGCATTCCAGGGATAGACTTTGCTGACGATGAAGACTTCGTCGCGCCGCCCCCTGATCGCCTGGCCGACGATCTCTTCAGCGCCACCGTCGCCGTACATTTCGGCGGTGTCGATCAGCGTCATGCCGAGATCGATGCCGGCCTTGAGGCTTTCGATTTCGGCCTTGGCATGGCCGGCATCCTCGCCCATGGCCCAGGTGCCCTGGCCGAGCGCCGGCACCTCAGTGCCGTTCGGAAATGTGATCGATGGAATCGGGTCGTTCTGCATGGGTTTCTTCCTACAGCGCCGCGCGTCCTTGAGACGGACGCTGTAGCACTTTGAATGGCTGCATGATTTTATCCTTAAATCGATGGCGATTTAGGGAATTATGCAGTCGGCAAGAGATTGGGCCGGGTCTCCATCTTTCAAGTAATCCTGTCACCATGACAATGATGCAATGGTATCGGCGGTTTAGGACAGTTATCCTGACCTAAATAAACGGGCCGCGGAAAAGCTGGCTTCGGGAGGTCGCATGCCGCTGGATACATTTCTCGCCCTCGTTCTGTTCGCCTTCACGACCTCGATCACGCCGGGGCCGAATAATATGATGCTCTTCGCATCGGGCGTGAATTTCGGCTTCCGCAGGACGATCCCGCATATGTTCGGCATCGGCGTCGGTTTCTTCTCACTGCTCATCGGCGTCGGCCTTGGGCTCGGCGCGCTGCTGCACACGGTGCCAATGGTCTATACGGCGCTGAAATTTGCGGGCGGTGCCTATCTCGTCTGGATCGCCTGGAAGATCGCCTCGTCGCGCTCACTCAGCGAAGGCAGGAGCGGCGTCGAGCCGATGTCCTTCTTCGCGGCGGCCGCCTTCCAGTGGGTCAACCCGAAAGCCTGGGTGATGGCGGTCACCGCGATGGCGACCTATACCAATCCGCAACTCTACCTCGTGAGCGTGCTGATCGTCGGTCTCGCCTTCGCGGCGGTCAATGTGCCCAGCGTTTCGACATGGGCAGGCTTCGGCTCGGCGCTGAGGGAGTGGCTTTCCGATCCGGTGCGGCTGAAATGGTTCAATATCAGCATGGCGACACTCTTGGTGCTAAGCCTCTGGCCGATGCTAAAATAGAGCGATCGACGGCTTCGTTAGCATCAGCCAGAGAATGCCGATGACGGCTGAGAAGGCCGGAAAGCCGCAGGCGAACCAGATGCGGTAGAGGCTGAAATAGGCCGGCGGCAGGGCTTTTCCCGCCGCCGCTGCGGCCCGGGCGAGATCGCGCAGCCGGATCTGGATCCAGACGACCGGCAGCCAGAACAGGCCGGTCACGACATAAAGCAGCAGCGACAGCGCAATCCATCCCTCCGACAGGTCCCAGCCGATCGACCGGGCCAACAGATAGCCGGTTGCCGGCTGGAGAAGGGCTGCGGTGGCGGTGAAGATCGTGTCAGCGATGACAACCGTGCTGGCGACATGGGCGATCAACCGGGGATCGCGCGTCCGGTGTGCCATCACCATGAAGAAGGCGATGCCGGCGCCGGTGCCGAAGAGCACCGTCGCGCCGATGACATGGGCAAGCAGCAGCCATTGCTCAAGCATCAGCGTTCATCCAGGGTGGCAAGTGCGGTGAGTGTCAGCAGGATCGACGGCAGCACCTTGACGAGGGGACCGAGCGGATCGAGCCAGAGTGCAGGTTCGAGCAGGCTGGCGCCGGCAAGATAGGTGAACGACACGGCCAGCATGCCGAGAAGGGCACGTTGCGCCAGCGGGCGAAGGAGGACGGCAGCACCGAGAGCGATGTCGATCAGGCAGGTTGCAAGCGTCAGCGCTGTTGCCGCGGCCTCAGGCATGAACGGCAGGAAGTGCGCGGACGTCTTCTCCAGCGCCAGCAGCGGGATCAAACCTGAGAGCAGCCAGAAAACGGACAGGCCAGATATGACGAGCGGCTTCAGAAGATACAGCCTGGCAAACCAGAGATCCTGTACGCCGGACGGATTGGCCGCGAGCGTTGCTCGGGCCGAGAGAGTCGGCAGGCCTGACGGTGTCGCGCGATCTATGCTGATACCTTCGGACATAACGGTTATGGCGGTGGAGCGCAGCGGCGAGCGCCAGCCGAGATGACCGGCCATATCCGCAAGCCATGTGACCGGCCTTGCAAGAATGGACGGAAGGGAAATGACTGGTGCATCCGGCAGGCCGAGCCAGGCGCGGTGGAGTTTGACGAGGCTCGCGAGCGAGTGCCGTTCCTCGGCCGCCAGTTCGATATCGCTGCCGGAGGGCAGCGTACCGGAGATTGCGGCTGAGACTCCGGCGGCGACATCTTCGACGGCGACGGTTTCGACCGGGCTGTCGGCGTGGACGAACGGCAGGACGAGGGGGAAGGCAGCGAGGGAACGCAGCAGCGCCGTACCGCCATGGGCGTTTCGGCCAAGCACTAGCGCCGGGCGCAGGATCACGTAGGGAATGCCGCTTGCGGCAAGCGCCAGATCGGCGGCGCGCTTGGTCGCCAGAAAGGGCCGGTCACGACCGGCGCCGTCGGTGCGCGCCGATATCTGTATGATCAACTTCAAGCCGGCCATGCGCGCTGCTCCCTGCAGCGCGATCATCGCCCGTTCCTGCGTGGCGGCAAGGTCGTCAGACAGGCCGTCTTGCAAGGCGCCAGCGCTGTTGACGACAATCTGTTGGCCTTCAAGCACCGTCGCCCAGTCGGCCGCGTCGGTCATCTTATCCAGATTTGCGCTGATCCAGCGGATGCCGGGCTGGCGGAAGCGCGCCCGGCCGGGATTGCGGCCAAGCCCGGTGATGACATGGCCGTCCTCTAGCAATCTTGCGGCGACCGCTGAACCGATAAAGCCTGTAGCACCGAGAATGAGGATATTCATAAGGAGGAGGTTATCGAAAAATCGGAGACGGTGTCTTTGAGGTCAGGAGTTGTCGTCATGCGCGGCAAGGACAATAACCCGTCTTGACCCTGATGCCTCAAGGAATTTTACGCGGATCGATTTTTGCCATGGGAACTGCACATTCGGTCACGACCTGCGCTGCCAGTAGCGGGTCTATCCTTTGCTCGTCGATCGCGAAAGCAAGCTCGATTGCCATGCCGATCGCCAGCGGCCGCCGCCGGACCGGGACATGGTTCATGTCCAGAATCTGCCGGACGATCGGCCAGAGGCGCCTGACATAGCTGATGGGCAGGGCGCCGGGCTGATCGTCATCCGCCAGCCGTGGCCTGCCGAACTGCTGATCGCCGATGGTGGCCGCGACATGGCGAAACGTACTGAGGACCGTCTCTTGCGGCAGGACCGCGCCCTGGTTTCTAGCGGCGCCATAGGTCAGCGCCAGCAGAGAATCATGGCCTTCCAGCAGAGAATCATGGCCTTCCAGCAGAAAAGCATTCGGCAGATTGCCGGCGTAGTAGCGAGATCCATCCCTTGTTTCCACGATGACTAGATCGGCGCCGTCGCGGCACTGTCCTGCTTCAGCAACATCGAGGGCGGCAATAACACAGGAAAATCCACCGATCGCTCCGAGCGCCGCCAGCAGATCGATCATCCGAAAACGGCCGTCTTCGGCGATTTCCTGATGAATCCGGTGGAGGAGGGCGCGGGCCACGAGCCTCGGGCCTTGCAAGGGATTGCCGGCTTCGCTCCGGCGCGGATCGTCCCGCACAGCGCTTTGCGCACGGGTCTTCATTTCCTCTGCGTGAGGCGAGGAGGCGGAGGCGGGCGGAGTGGTTCTTCGGCCGAATGTCGGAGTTTTCATGGCATGCAATCTGAAGATGAAGCCATTAACGTTTGGTTATATCGGCGGCGCGAAGGACGGCTTGCTTAACCAATCCCTATTCGTCTGGCCGCATCTTTACGAGAAACGCACTTGGCGGCCATCCGGCCAGCACCTAAGATCGAGCCGCCTATTCGGGAGGGAGTTATGCGGTACAGCGACGATCATGCGGGTCATGACCACGACGACCATCACCACGACAATCACTACTCCGACATGCAAGCCCGCGTGAAGGCGCTGGAAACGCTGCTGACGGAGAAGGGGCTGATCGATCCGGCGGCGATCGATGCGATCGTCGAGACCTACGAGACGAAGGTGGGACCGAGAAACGGCGCCCATGTCGTCGCCAGAGCCTGGAGCGATGCCGATTTCGCCGACTGGCTGAAGCGCGATGCGACGGCGGCGATATCAAGCCTCGGTTACACCGGCCGGCAGGGCGAGCACATGCGCGCCGTCTTCAACACGGCCGAGACCCATAACCTCGTCGTCTGCACGCTCTGCTCCTGTTATCCGTGGTCGGTGCTCGGCCTGCCGCCGGTCTGGTACAAGGCGCCGGCCTATCGCTCACGCGCCGTCATCGATCCACGCGGCGTGCTGGCCGAATTCGGGCTGACGCTGCCAGAGGACAAGAAGGTCCGCGTCTGGGATTCGACGGCGGAGCTGCGTTATCTCGTCATTCCCGAGCGGCCCGAAGGGACAGAGGGAATGGACGAGCAGACGCTCGCCGACCTCGTCAGCCGCGATGCGATGATCGGCACGGCCGTTGCCCGCAAGCCGGAGAGCGCCACATGAACGGACCGCACGATCTCGGCGGGCAGATGGGCTTCGGTCCTGTCGCGCCGGAAAAGGACGAGCCCTATTTCCATGCCGAATGGGAAAAGCGGGCGCTCGGAATTACCCTTTCCTGCGGCGCTTTCGGCGCATGGACGATCGATGAAAGCCGGCATGCGCGCGAGAATATTCCGCCGGCCGATTACCTCGCCGCCAGCTACTACGAGATCTGGATCCGCGGCATCGACAAGCTGCTCGAACGGCACGGCTTTGCGACGCATGAGGAGCTGCTTTCTGGGCGGAAGCTGCAAGACGGCGCGGTGCCGAAGCGGGTGCTGAAGGCGGACATGGTGCCCGCCGTGCTGGCCAAGGGTGGGCCTTGCGATCGTCCCGTCGAGGCAGCGCCGCTCTTCGTGGTCGGTGAGACGGTGAGGACGAAGAATTTCAATCCGGCGACGCATACGCGCCTGCCGCGTTATGCCAGGGCCAGGACCGGTGTGGTCGAGGCGGTGCAGGGTTCGTTCGTCTTTCCCGACGACAACGCGCATGGCAAGGGCGAGAGCCCGCAATGGCTCTATACGGTCGTTTTCGACGGCGCGGAGATCTGGGGCGAGGATGCCGATCGGACGCTGACCGTGTCGATCGATGCCTGGGAGAGCTATCTTGAGCCTGCATGAAATGTCGCCGCTGACTCAATCGCCCAGCCTGCCGAGGTCATTGGAGGGCGAGCCGGTCTTTCCCGAGCCATGGGCCGCCGAAGCCTTTGCCATGACCGTGCACCTGCATGCAAAGGGCCTGTTCAGCTGGAGCGAATGGGCTGAAACGCTTTCCGCGCAATTGCACAAGCCTGGCCGGGCTGAAGATGGCAGCGACTATTTTGACTGCTGGGTGGCGGCACTCTCCGACCTCATCGTCGACAACGGCATCGCCGATGTGGAAACGATCCTGGCACTGCAACAGAGTTGGCAGCGGGCGGCGGAAGCGACACCGCACGGACGGCCGATCGAGCTCGGCAACGATCCCTCGCGCGGATCCTCATGACGGGAATTGCTTGTAGCACTCCTCGGCTACCTCCCGCAGTGTCTCGCGGGAGATTTCGCCGGTGACGGCGTAGCCGAGTTCGCCGTCGATCCAGTAGAAGGTCTCGAGATTGTCGGATGAGGCGAAGCGGAAACTCGTCGTGCGATTTTCCGTGTTGCGGCCGACCAGGACGGTCAGTCGCTCGCCGGCCTGGTTTTCATACATGAACATGGCGCCCGGCCTGCCATCGACCGGCAGCAAGCGGCCGCCGACCAGCTTGAAGCCGAGCGACTGCAGGTTCGGGATCTTGAGATTCTCTATCGCCAGGCGTTTGCCGAGCCAGGTGGCCAGATGGGCCTCCTCGTTGGCGAAGACTTCGACGGGGTGGCGAACCTCGGCGGCATAGACCATGAAGGCGGTCTCAGCCTGTTTGGGCAGGGTTTCGGAGCCGGCAAGCTGCAGCTCCGGTTTTTCCAGAAGGGCCGGACCATAATGGCCGCTGACGGCGCCGAGCGCGAAGACGAGGAGGGCGGCTGCGGCGATCGCCGCGCGTTTCCGCCCGGAAGAGATGCCGCGGGGCGGCGAAACCAGGAGAGCGTCGGTTTCCTTTGTTTTTTCATAGCCTGCAAACAGCGATCGGATGCCTGTATTCTGCGCCTGCCATTCGGCGACCATCGCCGCCTCGTCGGGATTGTCTGCCAGGAAGGCATCGATGCGGGCGCGTGCCGTTTCCGGCAGCTGGCCGTCGGCATAGGCGTGGAGGTCGGCTTCGGTTACGCTCGGGTTGGTGTCGTTCATTTCGGTCTCCGGAGCGTAATGATATTGTCGGCTTTCAGCCGCTCGGCGACACGCTGGCGGGCGCGCGACAGGCGGGACATGACGGTGCCGATGGGGATATCGAGAGCGGCTGCGACCTCGCTGTAGGTGTATCCCTCAATAACGACAAGCATCAGCACGGCGCGGTATTCCTCCGAAAGGCTGTTCAGCGCATCGTCCAGCCGCGCGCGCTCCTGCGGATCGGCCGGCACTTCAGGCGCGGCCAGGTCCGTTGCGGCGTCGAGTTCGACGAGGCCGTCGCGGGTCTTGCCGCGCCGGCCGTTGCGATAGAGATTGGTCATGATGGTCAGGACCCAGCCGCGCAGGTTGAGGCCGCGCCACTGGCCGCGGCGCGTGAGAACCTTCTCGACGCAATCCTGGAGCAGATCCTCGCCATCCGCATCCGAGCGCGTCAGGCTGCGCGAATAGCGTCTGAGCGAGGGCAGGAGGGCCAGGATCTGGCCCTCGAAAGTTTCGGGTGCGGGTGTTTTCACGCCGGCAACTCGCTTGTGATCGGGATCTTGGCGATCAAGGCTTGGCGAGATCCCAGTTGCCGCCGACGCCATCGCCGGTGATGTCGCCCATCTTCTTGTCCTTGACCCAGAAATAGAGCGGCATGCCGTCCTTGGCCCATTGCTTCATGCCATCCTTGCGCTCGACGATCGAATATGCACCATCGGCCTTCGCATCGCCAGCAGCCATCAGCGGAGGCCAGTTCTTTGCGCAGTCGCCGTTGCAATTGGAAACGCCCTTCACGTCCTTCTTGAAGGTGTAGAGCGTCATGCCGTTTTCGCCGGCAAGCACCTTGCCCTTTTCGGATTCGACTGTTTTGACAGGAGGGGCGGCGAAAGCAGCGGTCGCGGCAAAGGCGGCAGCCGCCACGACGGACAGGAATTTCACGAATTTCATGGTGTCTCTCCTCAGATTGGGCACGCAGTCTTGCGGTACCTGACATGAGACACGAGCCGAGGCGCCTTTATTCCATGGGTGGGAAAAGTTTTTAAGACGAGTGAGGCGGATGGAAGCCCGTCGCACCTGATGCCATGCCGCAGATCAATGTGGCCGGTCTTGCCGCTATTCTCCGGTGGTGGACACTGCCGCCATGTCGACCCAGACCGCCTCGAACATATGGCCATCGGGATCCTCGAAGGCGCGGTTGTAGAGCCAGCCCATGTCGGTTGGGGCGCGCGGATCGGCCTTGCCGCCGGCGGTTGCTGCCGCTTCGACGATGGCGTCCACCGTTTCGCGGCTGTCCTGTGCCAGGGCTAACAGGACCTCGCTGGTCTTCTGCGCTTCGGCAACCGGCTTCGGCGTGAAGGTCGCGAAAAAATCGCGCGTCAGCAAGTGGAAGATGATGGCGTCGGACCACACCATGTTCGACGCCTGATGGTCGCTGAACTGTTCGTTCTTCGTGCATCCGATCGCTTCGTAGAAGCGGATCGCAGCAGCAATGTCTTTCACCGGCAGGTTCACAAAGATCATCTTGGGCATTGCAGTTTCCTCCTCTTCGGTTGTTTTCCAGGGGACAGTCTCGCCTCACAAGAACTCTTGCACGATCGTGTCACTGGCATGAATGCAGACGATTTCGAGCCGTCCCATGCCGACATTCTCGAAACGATGCGGAACGTTGGCGGCCACGACGACGATATCGCCCGGAAAGGCGCGAGTCGTGGTCTCACCCACGGTGAATTCGGCCTCGCCTTTCCTGACCGCCCAGGTCTCTGAATAGGGGTGGACATGCAGGCCCGGCCCCTGACCCGGTTCATTGTCAACAATGAAGAGCGAGATCTCGCCGCCGTAGTCGCGGCCCTCGAAGCGGACCGTCCGGCTCTGATCGGGTTGTGGCTCCTGGTGGCGAACTATCCTGAACATCACGTGCCTCCCGCTCGTGCCGTTTGCGAATGCAAAGTATCTTCGTGAGAAGATATATTCTTAAAAGTATCTTCCTGTCAAGATATCTTCCTTGACTCGAATGGAAGGTGTATGTCTCGGCTGTGGTGGCATATGAGGCAGAGAATGATGAATGGGATTGAAGGGGACCGCGACCGCCGGGGGGACGAGGACCGCCCCAGGGACAGTGACCGCTCCGGGGATGACCATGTCGACCGGCTGCGCCGGCAATGGGCGGTGGAACTGCCCGACCTCGATACGGAGCCGATGGCGATCCTGGGGCGGGCCTTCCGGCTGTCGAACCTGGTGCGCCCCAGCATCGAGGCGACATTTGCCGATTTTGGCCTCGACCGCGGCGAATTCGACGTGATCGCAACGCTTCGCCGTTCCGGAGCGCCTTACCGGCTGACCCCGACGGAGATGTATTCGGCGCTGATGATCTCCTCGGGAGGCCTGACCCACAGGCTTGACCGGCTGGAGAAGGCGGGACTGATCCGCCGGGAGAAATCACCACGCGATGGGCGCAGCGTGCTGGTGGCATTGAGCGAGGCGGGTGCGGCACTCGCCGAAAAGGCCTTCCGCACCGACATGGCGAGCGAAGCTTCGTTTCTGCAGGCTCTTGACGGAAACGAGCGCGAGGCGCTCGCAGCGCTGCTGCGCAAGCTGATCGCCGGAATTGAAAGTGAGCAGGCGCGGGGGGAGGACGAGAACGCGGGCTGAGGGGAGATCGGAGTCCGCATCGCCGTTCAGCTCGTTTACATCGAGTCGGTTTTCGGATATGATATATCCTTAATTCCACCGGCAGAGCCAGCCATCACACGAGTTGCTGAATGATCCTGAAAAGCCAGGTCGAGTGGGCGCTTCACTGCTGCGCCATTCTCGCGGGCCTGCCAAAGGGCAGGTATCTTTCCACCAAGGCGCTCGCGGAGCTTCATGGTCTGCCGAAGGAATATCTCTCCAAAGCACTGCAGAGCCTTTCGCAGGCATCGCTTGTCGAGACCACGCTCGGCCCGAGTGGCGGTTACAGGCTTGCCAAGCCCCCCTCGGACATCAATTTTCTCGAGATCGTGGAGGCGGTCGAAGGGAAGGCCCGCAGCTTCACCTGTACGAACATCCGGGCGAACAATCCCTGCCGACCGGAAGGATATTGCGACAGCAAGCCATGCGCGGTCGCGCGCATCATGTGGGAGGCCGACGAGGCCTGGCGGGATACGCTAAGGCGCGTCCGGCTTTCCGATCTGGTCGGCACCTTGTCCGAGGAAGTGCCGGCCGACATTTGGCGGAGCACGTTCGAATGGGTGCTCAAGCGCGCCGGCTGAGCGGGGGGTGCCGATCTCTACGCCTTGAAGATGGTCCTGATGGTCTTCAGGATGGCATGTGCACTGCGGGCATGTTCCGGGGGCAAAGAGGTGCCGTTGCGGAAACGCTCGGCGCGGCTGGCGAGGTGGTCGGCGATTTCTTCCGCCAGCGCGGGGCGTTCGCTTAGCAGCGGCGCGAAGGCCTCTTGATCGATCTCATACGCGGTCACGGGGGTCAGAGCCTCCAGGGTGCAGACTTCCCGCAGGCCGGCGAGTAGTCCGGTCTCTCCAAAAAAATCGCCCGGCGCGAGCCGTCCGCGTTCCTCATCTCCGTGCCGCGCCGCGACGATACCTGCCCGCACCATCATCAGCGACGGGAGCATCTCGCCCTCCCGCACGATGACATCGCCCTTGCGGAATTCCCGCACAGCCGTGGTCTCGGCGAGTTTCTGCTTTTCATCTGATGTCAGCGTCGCAAAGATTGGAATGGCCTCGATCAGTTCGAGCGGCGTCACACGGGGCGGCCGTGCGCTTTCTTCGGTCGGCAGATCGCCCGTCAGGATTGAGGCCGCCGCCGGAACAGCCAAAAGCAGGCCGGCTGATTTGCAGTGACGATAGACGAGATCGAGTACCTCGTTTCGTGCCGTCACCCGTTGGCTCGGGCTCGTCACCCGGAACTGCAACTCGAGCTCCAGCGCCGTGGCATCCAGCCCCTTCAGTGCCACGACCGGCGGCGGCTCGCGCACGATCGAATTGCAGCTCGCAAGCGCCGTTGCCATGACGTTCCGGACCGATGCCGGCATCCGCGTCGGGGCGATGCGGATGGTGAGGACCAGGAGATGGGTCTCGTCAGGCCGGCTTACATTCGTCAGGCCGAGCTTTGCCAGAAAACTGTTCGGCAGAACGACGACATTGTTTGCGCTGGTCAGAATGTGTGTCGCGCGCCAGTTGCTTTCGACGACGCGCCCCTCCGTGCCGTCGCTGAGAAGGATCCAGTCGCCGATGATGTATGGGCGGCCGAGTGTCAGCGCGATGCCGGAGAAGACGTCGGCCAGCGTATTCTGGAGCGCCAAACCGAGAATGATGGCGACCACGCCCGAGGTCGCGACGAGGGTGCCGATCGGCACACCGAAGACGAAGGCCATAACCGATAGGGCCATGCCGATATAGACGACCCCGATGACGAGATCCTGGAGCAGTCGGGCTTCTCGCGGACTACCCTCCAGTACCAGATACAGCCTGATGAAACCGATGACGGCCCATGCCAGATGGATCCACCAGAGCGATTTCGCGACGATGACGAGCAGGGCCTGCGGGTCCTCGGACTCATATCCTTGAAACCGGTGGGGTTCGATGCCGCTGATGACGAGGATCAACGTCATCACCGCAAAGAAGAGGATTTGCACCACCAGTCGCGTCGTCGGCCGTTGGCGGGAGAGAAGATGCCAAACGATGATCCCGGCGAATCCAACTGTAATGAGGGATATCAGAGGCTTGCCGAAGAGCACGTCGTCAATCATCACTCTGTCTCCGGGATAGGGCGGGCCGCACATGATTCAGCATCTCGGCCGCCCGCGCAAGCTCGGGGCTTGCGCGGGCGGTATAGGCGGATCATCACTTCTTGAGCGGATAGGTCAGCTCTTTCTGCTTGGTATCGACGACGAAGACGGCGAGCAGGCGGGCGGGCTTCGTCTCGCTACCGTTGGCGCTGACACCATGGCGGTCACCCGGCATTTCGGAGAAGCTCTCTCCGGCATGATAGACCTTGACGGGGCCGTCATTGACCTGGCTGCGGATCGCTCCTTCGAGCACGGTGGCGTAGATGAAGGCCGTATCGGGATGGGTGTGGCCGTCGGAGAAGCCGCCTGGGCCGTACTCGACCAGCACGCCCTTGATGCTCTTGCCCGGTACGTTCGGAAGTTCGTGTTCATAGACGAGCGTCACCTTGGCAGCTTTGCTGCTCTCATCGGCGCTGGCGCCCGTGGCAGCCAGAAGGGCGAGCGCAGCGGCGAGGAATGATGTTCGGATCATCGGAATCTCCATGGTTGCAGGGTTTGGGCAGGACGCGCCCGAGTGGCCGCGTCCTCAGGGCAAGTCGCATCACTTCGGCTGGGCGGACTTGGCGAACCACTGCTCGAAGGTGATCGAGCCGAGCCGCGGGTTATTGTCCGAAACAAGCGACTGGTCGTTGAGTCTCGCGCCGAAATATTTCGCCTCGGCATCGGCCTCGACGGTGCGCGGATCTTTCATGGCCTTCAAATACCGGGCGACGAGTTCGCTGAGGCGCGCCCGTTCCGGACCTGATATTTCGATCGTCGCATTAGCGGGCGGTGCGAGAGCCACATCCGCCATGACATCGGCGACGTCGTCGGAAACGATCGGCTGCACATAGGCCGGCGACAGGCGGACCGTCTGGCCGACCGTCCCCGATTGGGCGATGCCGCCGAGGAATTCCATGAATTGAGTCGAGTGAACGATGGTGTAGGGAACGCCGGATTGCTTGATCAGCTTTTCCTGGGCGAGCTTGCCGCGAAAATAGCCGCTTTCCTGCAGACGCTCGGTGCCGACCACCGAAAGGGCGATATGATGCTTCACGCCGGCCACTTTTTCGGCAGCGAGAAGATTGCGGCCCGAGGTCTCGAAGAATTCGAGCACGGCCTTGTCCTCGAAGGACGGAGAATTGGCGAGGTCGAGCACGACTTCGGCGCCCGAGAGCGCCTCCGCCAATCCTTCTCCGGTGATCGTGTTGACGCCGGAGTTCGGCGAGGCGGCGATCACTTCGTGGCCGTACTTGCGCAGGCGTTCGACAGTCTTCGAACCGATGAGGCCGGTTCCGCCGATGACAACGATTTTCATAACAGATCTCCGTTTACTGCCGCGGTGCGGCAGCGTCAAAGGTGAATCTTCTCAATGAATTGCGCGGTTTAGTTCAGGCCGGCCTTGTCGAGGCCATAAGCCTTGTCGGCCGCGCCGGGTACGGTCTTGAAGCCGACATTGACGCGGTTCCAGGCATTGATCGCCATGACGACGAAAGTCAGGTCCGAGATTTCCTTCTCGGAAAGCTGGCCGCGAACCCGTTCGTAAATCTCATCGGGAATGCCGCCTTCCGGCAACTTCGTCAGAGCTTCCGTCCAGGCAAGCGCTGCGCGCTCGCGGGGGATGAACAGGGTCGATTCCCGCCAGATGGCGACGTGATAAAGCCGGAGTTCGGTTTCGCCGAGGATCTTGGCCTGCTTCACATGCATGTCGAGGCAAAAGCCGCATCCATTGATCTGCGAAGCGCGGATCTCGACGAGGGCCTGCAGCTTCTCGTCGATCACGCTGCTCTTCAGCGCCATGCTGAATTCCATGAATTTCTTGAAAAGCTCGGGGGACTGCTGGGCGTAGTTCAGTCGCTGGGTCATGTAACTTCTCCTCTAATTAAGGATATCAAATATCCTTATGGATAAAAGATATCCTTAATTGCTAGACTGTAAAGCCATTCTCGCTTAGTCTGGCTGCATAAGGCCTATGCGCAAAAGTATGAGGGGGCGGGGATGGATATCGTATCGGCATTGCGGACGTTTCGGCGCGTCGTGGAGACGGGTTCGTTCTCGGCGGCGGCGCACGATCTCGACGTGACGCAGCCGGCGGTCTCGCGACAGGTCGCCGCCCTCGAAGGCCATTTCAACACCCGCCTGCTGCATCGCACGACGAGCGGCCTATCGCTGACGGCAGAGGGGGAGCGGATGCTGCCGATGGCGCTGCGGATTCTCGAAGCGGTTGAGGAGCTTGGCGATGCGGCCGGATCGGACGGAGCCATGGCCTCGGGAAAGGTCAGGCTCAGCGTTCCAGCACCACTCGGCCTCTGTCTCAGCGAGCGGCTCGGCGATCTTCTCGCCGCCCATCCAAAGCTCTCCGTCGAACTCATTTTCAGGGAGCAGGGCTCGGATATGATCGAGGAGCGCCTGGATCTCGAAGTGCGCTTGGGCCAGGTTGCCGACAGCAGCCTCGTCTGCCGGCGGATCGGCTGGACGACCGCCTTCCTCGTTGCATCTCCCGCTTATCTCGCGCGCAGGGCGGCTCCCCGCGCACCGAAGGAGATCAAGGACCATGAATGCCTGTGCTACAACAGGGCAGGTGAGGCCAATACCTGGTCCTTCTCGAACGGTTCGGAAGACATATCGGTCCGGATCTCACCGCGGCTGACCGCCTGCAATGCCGTCGCCATTCACCGGGCAGCCCTTGCTGGAGCGGGTCTTGCGGTGCTTTCGCACATCATCGCCATGCCCGATATCGCCGCCGGCCGGCTGGTCCCGGTGATGAAGGATTTCCAGCCGAGCCGGCTGCCGGTTACCGTCGTCTATCCCTCGCGGCGCAACATGCCGCTGCGCGTCAAGACGGTTCTGGATTTTCTCATCGACGCTATTGGGCAGGACCCGTCGATGTGCGCGAGCGGCGCGGACCCGCAGTGGAACTGATGATCGACTGGCCGGGCGATTTGCCGTTTTCCGCCTTGCCTAAATCCCGCGAATCCTGCCAAGTCCTGCGATCATGCAATTTGCGCCGCAACAAGACGAAGCCCTGAAGGCTGTTTCGAAATGGCTGAAGGAAGGGCGCTCGCCACTCTTTCGCCTGTTCGGCTATGCCGGGACAGGGAAGACGACGCTTGCCAAGCATTTCGCCGAAAATGTCGATGGCGACGTGTTGTTTGCCGCCTTCACCGGCAAGGCGGCGCAGGTGCTGCGCTCGCGCGGCGCCTCCAACGCCCGGACGATCCATTCGCTGATCTACCGGCCGCGCGGTGAGGAGGCGGTGGAAGACGAGGAAACAGGCAAGACGTCGATTGCGCCGATGTTTTCGATCAACCGGCAAAGCCCGGTCGCGAAAGCGGCGCTGATCATCGTCGACGAATGCTCGATGGTCGACGAAGCACTCGGCAAGGATCTGATGAGCTTCGGCACGCCGATCCTGGTGCTCGGTGATCCAGGCCAGCTGCCGCCGGTGACAGGTGGCGGCTACTTCACCAATCAGGAGCCGGACTACCTGCTCACCGATATCCACCGCCAGGCGCGCGACAATCCGATCATCAAGCTCGCCATGCAGGTGCGCGAAGGCAATGAGGTGATGTACGGCGACTACGGCACGGCCAAGGTGATCTCGAAGAACGAGGTGACGCAGCAACTGGTCCTCGACGCCGATCAGGTGCTCGTCGGCACCAATAGGACGCGTCGGCGCTACAATCAGCGCCTGCGCGAGCTGAAAGGCTTCAATGCCGATTATCCCCAGACCGGCGACAAGCTCGTCTGCCTGCGGAACGATCCGGCCAAGGGCCTGCTCAACGGTTCGCTCTGGCAGGTGATGACCTCATCCAAGGAAACGACGAAGCCCGGCATCAATCTGCTCGTCCGCCCCGAAGACGATGACATGGACCGGGGAGCTGCCAAGATCAAGCTGCTGAAACAGGCGTTCGAGGATGTCGAAGGTGAGATCCCCTGGAACACCCGCAAGCGCTATGACGAGTTCGACTACGGCTATGCGCTTACCGTTCACAAGGCGCAGGGTTCGCAATGGAATGATGTCGTGCTCTTCGACGAGAGCTGGGCGTTTCGCGATACCCGGGAACGCTGGCTTTACACTGCGATCACGCGCGCGGCGGAGACGCTGACGATCGTCCGCTGACCCGATCACATCCGGGATCTCGATCACACTCGTGATCCCGGTCGCACCCGCGACCAGATCGTATCTGCTGATCGGGCAGAAGAAAGAGGAGACGGTGGCGGCCGTCGGGGCGTGATTCAGGCCTGCACGATGCCGAGCAGAACTGCCTTGGCGATGGCCTGGAAGCGGTTGTTGGCGCGGAATTTCAGGATGATTCCGGCCTCCAGGTCACGGGTTTCGTCATGTTTCAGGTCGAGCGCCCGGGCGATGCGCTGGGTGGAATAACCCTCCGCCATCAGTTCCAGGCAACGCCGCTCCTGCGGGGTCAGGCTTGCGCTGTCCTGATTGTCGTTCAGCGGCGGCTCCTCGATGCTGCCGTCGTAATCCAGGAGGTCGCCGACCTGCTGGAGCTGGCGGTGCAGCGTCGACATCTCGGCCGTCAGTTCGCGCTTGCGCACCTGCAGGGCCTCGCGGAAGATCGTCTCGGCCGCTTCCTGCGAATCAGCGTTGCGGAGTTCGTCCATCAGTTCCTGGATGACGGCGATTGGCATGCCTGTATCGCGGCAGACCGTGATCACGGCCATGCGCATCACGTCGTCCTGTCCGTAGACCCGCATCAGACCGATGCGGTTGGCTGAAATCAACCCTTTCTCTTCATAGAAATGCAGTGTCCTGTGTGTGACGCCGAATGCGTTTGCCATCTCGGCAATGGGCACCGGACCGTCCGGTAGATCCGGCGGTAGCGCGGCCGAAGGCAGGAACCGATATTTCGATCGGGCCTCCGAAGCGATACCGGCGGTGGCAAACAGGCGTTTGGAACCGTCTGGCATGAACCCTCCTGGGGCATGTTGTTGCACCTCATGCGGTTTTGCCAGTTGCTTCCCATGCGCGGCGAGTGGGGTTTCCTCTAGGCGTTCTTCTCAGTGGGAAAGAAGCAGTACGCGGCGTACTCTACGCGATACGATGTCCACGTTATGCGTGAACGATCTTTTTTATAAGTGCTAAAAATAATCTCTTTTAAATGGGATAGCAACTTTACCTGCATATTTTGCCGGGTTCTTGGGTGTGTTGCACAAAAACATGTGCTGCACTGCGGGATCTCGCGGTCCTCTTCAAAGATGACGGGATTTACTATCTGCGGTACGCGTGCGGCAAATGCTCAGCGTAATTTCGGTGCCCATCAGCGATTGGCATCGCATCCATTTGTGAATCTCGTTGGCCATCGCGGAGCACTTGGCTTAAAAGCAGGCCTCCCATTTCCGTGACCGATGGATCTCGCCATGCCCGCCAAGCTCTCCGTGAACCTCAACGCCGTCGCCATGCTGCGCAACCGGCGCGACCTGCCCTGGCCGAGCGTCGAAGCGCTCGGGCGTATCGCGCTGAAATCCGGTGCGAGCGGGCTGACGGTGCATCCGCGCCCCGACCAGCGGCACATCCGCTTTTCCGACCTGCCCGTGATCCGCAACCTGATCGACGACGAATTCCCCAAGGCCGAGTTCAATATCGAGGGCTATCCCACAGAGGAATTCTTCGAACTCTGCGCCGGCGCGGCACCCGAGCAGGTGACGCTGGTGCCTGACGATCCCGCCCAGGCGACCTCCGATCACGGCTGGGATTTCCGCAAGCACCAGGCGTTCCTGACCGATGCCGTCGCGCGGCTGAAGACGATGGGATGCCGGGTGTCGCTGTTTGCCGATGGTGACGGGGACGCACAGGCGGTTGAGATCGCCAAGGCGGTCGGCGCCGATCGGATCGAACTCTATACCGGCCCCTATGGCGGTTGCTTCGATGCGCCGGAGCGGGCAGGCCCGATCCTTGAAGCGCTTGGACGGACGGCGGATGCAGCCGTCGCAATCGGCCTTGCCGTCAATGCCGGCCATGATCTGACAGTGGAAAACCTGCCAGCGCTGGTGAAGCGCATTCCCGCTCTTGCCGAGGTTTCGATCGGCCATGGGCTGACCGCCGATGCGCTGGAATACGGCATGGCGGAAACGGTGCGGCGCTTCTGCCGGGCCTGCGGTCAGACGATCTGATCATTGAAGAAAGCCCGCCCCTGATGTGCAAGGCGAGCTTTCCAGGCGGCCTTATCCCGCCTCAGGCGGTCAGAGCCGCCTTGTGTTCGACGAAGAAATCCTTCAGCGGCTGCGGCTGTTTGCCGGTCAGCTTGGTGAAGTCTTCGGTGACGATGTCGAACTTGCCGGCGCGGGTGTTGGCGTCGGCCGAAACCAGCATGTCGGCGACGAAACCGGGAAGGCCGGCGCCGCGCATGCCCTGGCCGAGCTGCTCATCATTGACGTCGATCACCTCGAGCGGCTTGTCGGCGACATCGGAAACGATGGCGGCGATCTGCCGGTTGTTCAGCGATTGCGCGCCGGTCAGCGTATAAGTGACGCTCTCCGAGGTGCCGGAGGCAAGGGCTGCGGCGATCGCCAGCGCGCAGTCGTCACGCGAGATCGTCGAGATCTTGCCGTCACCCGTGGCGCTATACCATTTGCCGCCCTGCAGGTTGTGCGGCATGCCGTGCAGGTAATTGTCGTGATACCAGGCGTCGCGAATGATCGTATGGGCGATGCCGCTTGCCTTGATGGCGTTTTCGCTGCCGAGATGATCGGGCGCGAAGGTGACAAGCGAATTGTCCGGCGCCGGCATTGAGGTGTAGGCGATGTGCTTGACGCCAGCCTTGACGGCCGCTGCAACGGCGCCCTTGTGCTGGGCGAGGCGCTTGCCGGGAGTGTCCAGCGCATCGGTGCTGATGATCAGCAGGCGAGCGACGCCGGCGAAAGCCTGCCCCAGGCCTGCCGCGTCATCGAAATCGGCCTTGCGGGTGACGACGCCCTTCTTTTCGAGTTCGGAGAGCTTTTCCGGGCTGCGTGTCGCCGCGACGATGTTGCCGGGGGCAACCTTGTAGGTCTCGATGAGGTGATGGATGACACGCTGGCCGAGCTGCCCCGCAGCGCCGGTGACCAGGATGATTTCGCTCATACGTCGTTTCCTTCCGTGTTGTGCAGGTAGTCTCGAAAAGAGAGTAACACTAGAATAGGAATTGACTAGGCTGTGTAAAGGAGGCAGTTTTTCAGCTCTACGTTACCAAAAGGGAACCAGCAGATGAGTGGTGCGGTCGTCAGTCTGAAGAACAGGGTGCCGGGGGCGCGGCGCGAGATCGATCTCGCCGGCCTCGATTTCGGCAATTGCCCGGTCAGGGACATGATGCAGCAGATCGGCGGCAAATGGTCGACGTTGCTGCTCGAGGTGCTGGCGGATCGGCCTTATCGCTTCGGCGAGCTGCGGCGGATGATCCCCGATATTTCGCAGCGCATGCTGACGCAGACGCTGCGCGACCTGCAGAGGGATGGTTATATCGACCGCGAGGTATTCCCGACCAAGCCGCCGAGCGTCGAATATTCGATGACCGAACTTGGACGTTCGCTCTACCAACCGCTGTCGCAGCTTCTGAATTGGGCGGAAGCGAACCATGATGCCGTTCGCGCCGCCCGTTCGCATTTCGATTCCGTCAGCGGCTAGTGCCGTTGATAAAAGCGAATTCCGCCTTTCTGGAAACGGAAACAGCAATTATTTGGTTGGCCGCATGAACAGAGCGCGGAACAATTCCTCCGATCTTCGCAAACCTTCGTCGCTCAGAACGACAGACTTGGTCTTGCCTGCGGGATTTGCAATCAGACCCTTCTGATGCAAACGGTCCATCACGCCCCAGTCAAAACCCTTCCAGGCGCGGTCTCCGTCATGTAGCGTCAGCCATAACAATGCGAGTACAGCATCGTCGATTTTTTCTTCGTCTATCTCCATGCCAGAATCCCATGTAAAAAGGCGAAAATTCTGCAGCTCTCAAACGGATGCATACGCTGCTTCCTGGATGTGGGCATCCATAAGTTGGCTCTGTCAAGGTTTTAGACGTTCGATCCTGGATTGATGGCGCCTTACTCACCGCGTCCTTCCGTCAGGAACAGCAGAAAGGCCAGCGCCGGGAAGCAGAAGCCGATCCAGGCCGTCATCGTCCAGCCGCCGGTCGCATAGGCCCAGCCGCCGAGTGCTGAGCCCAGCGCACCGCCGGCAAAGAAGGTCGCCATGAACAGGCCGTTGAGCCGGCTGCGGTGTTCCGGGTTTAGCGCATAGATGGCGCGCTGGCCGCAGACGAGATTGGTGGTCACGCCGAAATCGAGGAGGATCGCCGCTGCCGTCAAAAGCAGCAGCGCGGTGAGCGAGCCGTCTACGGCGAAATGGCTGATCAGGAAGGCGGCCATGCCGAGCAGCATGGCAAGCGTCGAGGCGATCTTTGTCATGCCGCGATCGGCAAGCCGGCCGGCGATCGGCGAAGCGACGGCGCCGGCAGCACCTGCGAGGGCGAAGAGGGCAATGCCGTTCTGCGTCAGGCCGAAGGCCGGGCTTGCGAGCAGCAGCGGCGTCGTCGTCCAGAACAGGCTGAAGGCACCGAACATGCCGGCCTGATAGAGCGCCCGGCGCTGCAGCACGCGGGAGGTGAGCGCCAGATGGCCCATAGAAGCGAGCAACTCGCCATAGCGCAGCTTCGTCTTCGGCACGCGAACCGGCAGGTTGATGCGCAAGACGACGGCGAGCACGAGCATGAGCGCTGCGGTGACGTAATAGACCACGTGCCAGGAGGAGGCCTCGGCGACGAAGCTTGCGAAGGGGCGGGCGAGCATGATGCCGCAGAGCAGGCCGCTCATGACGTTGCCGACGACCTGGCCGCGCGTGGCATCCGGCGCCATGTTGGCAGCGAAAGGAACCAGGACCTGAACTGCGACAGATGAAAGACCAATAGAGAGCGAAGCGACGAGGAAGGCCGTGGGCGTCGACGACAGCGCCGCGCCGATGAGCGCAACGGCGGAGACGGCGATCAGCATCAACACCAGACGGCGGTTTTCGGTGAGATCGCCGAGCGGCACGATCAGCAGCAGGCCGAGGCCGTAGCCGATCTGCGTCAACGTGACGATCAGGCCGGTGGCGGCAGGCGTGAAGCCGAGATCGGCACTGATCGGACCGGCCAGCGGCTGGCCATAGTAGAGATTGGCGGCCACCAGCCCGCAGGCGGCGGCGAAAAGGAAGGTTAGCCAGGGGGATAGCGCCCTGGGAATGGCCTTATCCGGCGTGGTGGCTGAAATGCTCATCAGAAACTCCGGTATTCAAAGATTGAAAGGATTGAATGCAAAAATGCTGGCTGCGGCCACCCGATCCTTGACCGAATGCCGGTATTTCTCTCGTCCACGGTGTGGACTGTTCAGGTCACGAGCTTCATCGCGGCCTCGGCCGCGGACTGCATCTCTTCCCTGCTGCGCCCTGTTTTGCCGATGACGCGCAGGCCTTTGGTAAAGCAGAGGAAGGCGAGGGCGGCGGCATCCGGGTCTGCCGTCTTCGGAATGCTGCCGTCTTCCTGGCCGATGCGGATGAGATCGGCCATCAGCTTTTCGTCCGCGGTAAAGGCAGTCACGACGTGGGCAGCGGCTTCCTCGTCAAGCAGGGCGAAGTCGTTGGCGCCGCCGACGACGAGACAGCCTTTGCGGCCGGCCTCGCCATAGGAGAGCTCGGTATAATACATCACCATCTGGAAGACCTTCTCGCGACCGGTCTTCGCAGACGCGATCATCGCTTCCAGACGCCGTCGGCCGAGTTTTCGATAATGGGCGAAAGCAGCAAGAAAGATGCCGCGCTTATCCTTGAATGCCTTGTAGATGCTCCCCGAAGCAAGGCCCATTGCTTCGGTCAACTCGCTGATGGAGGTGGCGTGATAGCCGCGTTCGGAAAAGACGCGGAGCGCCGCATCCAGTGCTGCGTCCATATCGAACTCGCGCGGACGGCCACGGCTGCGGGTCTTTGCTTCTGGTGTGAGATTGGCAACGGTCATTGCGCCTAATTAGGGAATGAACGTTTCCAAATCAAGTGAAATTTCTGCGACGCAGCAAATTCAGAGATCGAGCACCCAGTTCTGGCCGTTCGCTTCGGGGCCGAACATGCGATGTCTCTCCTCGGAGACAAGTCGGAGACCCGCCTTGACGTAGATGGCGCGGGCGGTCTCCAGCATATCGTTGGTCCAGAGCGAAAGCTCGCGGTAGCCCTTCTGTTTTGAGAAGCGGATGCATTCATCGACCAGCAGCTTGCCGAGACCGAGGCCGCGGGCTGATTTGTCGACATAGAGCAGGCGGAGCTTGGCGACGCCGTCGCCGCCATTGGTGACGAGGACCGAACCGACATTGACCCCGCCGCGCTCGGCGATCCAGCAATATTCTTTGACCGGATCGAAATTGGCGAGGAATTTGCCGGCGACCTCGGCGACCAGCGCCTCGAAGCGCAGATCCCAGCCATATTCCTCGGCATAGAAGCGGCCCTGGCTCTGGACAATCCAGCCTATATCGCCGGCCCGGTGAGCGCGGATGATTGCCGGCGCAGGTTTTGCCGCCGGGTCGAGCAGGGCGCGGATCGTGCACATGGCGGAGACGGCCGCCTCCGGCTCGCCGCTCGCCAGGCGGTCGAAACGGGCGGCGATCTGCGCATTGGAGCGCCGGCCGAGTTCCTCGAACGTCCCGCGTCCCTGGTCAGTGACAATGATGACCTGGCTGCGAAGATCGGCCGGATCGGGGCTGGTCTCGATCAACCCCTCGGCGCGGAAACGCTTGAGGATGCGGCTGAGATAGGCCGGGTCGAGCTGCAGGTCGCGGACAAGGGCGGCGGCGGTGACGCCATCATGCGAGCCGACCTCGAAGAGGATGCGGGCATCGGTCAGCGTGAAGGGGGTGTCGAGATAGGCCTTGTTCAAGAGGCCGAGGAAGTTCGTATAGAACCGGTTGAAATCGCGAGCGGTTTCGAGGAGGGCGATATCGGGCATGGCAAGAATCTCCAGATGGAGATTCTTGCGAGACGAAGTCGGCCAACTCCTCCTTCGTCATGCTCGGGCTGTCCCGAGCATCTGCGTCCCGTCGATGCGTGGCAGATCCTCGGCACAAGGCCGAGGATGACGCCGAGGAGAGAACGAGGTGTCAGCAAACTGGCAAAAATCTCCGAACAGAGACTTTGTCGTGCATTTGGTTGACTGGGTCAACTAAATTGTCCGTAGGCCTTCAGGCCGCTTCCTCTTCTGCCTCTTCGTCTGCACCGAGCGCGAAATCGACCGCCGCCCGCGCATGGATCGCGGTGGTGTCGAAGCCCGGCAACGGCAGGTGGTCGGGATCGAGGATCAGACAGATTTCGGTGCAGCCGAGGATGATGCTGTCGGCGCCGTTATTGATGGCGCGTGATATCACCGCCATCAGCTTGTCGCGCGAACTGTCGAGCACCTTGCCGGCGCAGAGCTCGTTGAAGATGATGTCGTGCACGGTGGTGCGGTCGCCGGCATCGGGCACCATGATGTCGAGGCCTAGGCCCTTCATGCGGTCGCCGTAGAAGCCGTGCTCCATCGTGTAGCGGGTGGCAAGCAGCAGCGGGCGCTTGCGGCCGCTCGCATGCAGCGATTTTGCCGTCTCGTCGATGATGTGGATCAGCGGCACGGAGATCTTGTCTGCGACCTTGTCGGCGATCAGGTGCATGGTGTTGGTGCAGATGAGGATGCAGCGGGCGCCGGCGATCTGCAGGCGCAGCGCCACGTCGCCGAGGCGCGAGGCGGCCATATCCCAGTCGCCGGCCTTCTGGAGCGCGACGATCTCTTCGAAATTGACCGAATGCAGGATGAGTTCAGCCGAGGCGAGGCCACCCTTGCGGTCGCGCACCATCTCGTTGACGAGGCGATAATAGACCGCCGAACTTTCGAAACTCATGCCGCCGATCAGTCCGATCATTTCCATTTCTTCAAGCTCCCATGCTTCTCAACTGTCGGGAATGATGCCGCGATTCCGGCGCGACGTGTTTGCGTTGTTTGTCATCTCTGTGAAATACGTGATATTATTTTGCGTGGTTTTACGAGTTTATGCAAAAATTCGGCGAGAGGTTCAGTTTAGACACATGCTTGACGATCGCGATAGGCGCATTCTCGACATGCTGCAGAAGGATGCAGGCATATCCGTGACCGATCTTGCCGAGCGTGTGGCGCTTTCGGTGTCGGCCTGTTCCCGGCGCATCCAGCGGCTGGAGGAGAGCGGCCATATCGCCCGG
Organism: Rhizobium ruizarguesonis; assembly: GCF_012349115.1. Lineage (GTDB taxonomy): Bacteria > Pseudomonadota > Alphaproteobacteria > Rhizobiales > Rhizobiaceae > Rhizobium > Rhizobium ruizarguesonis. Next base: position 29,172 of record NZ_PQIG01000133.1, on the reverse strand, counting down.
CGGATCATCGTGCTCGACCGGGAAAAAATGGGCGTACCGACGACGGTCTTCGCACTCATCAAGACGGCGCACCATTCCGACGACTGGACGGAGACCTTCCGCAGGATCATCAGCGACATTCCGGAGATCGTCGAGGCGCACCGGCTGACCGGCAATCACGATTACATCCTGAAGATCGTCCTGCCGCGCGTCGAGCACTACGATGTGATCTACAAGCAGATCGTTCGCCGGCTCGAACTCTTTGATGTCTCCGCGTCGATTTCGATGGAAGAATTGAAACATGGAATGGCGATACCCGTGGGCTATGCCGATTGAGTCGGTTCCACCGACCGGGATGCAGGGGAGGTATGCCGAAACGGCGGTTGCAACCATCGCGGCGAAGGCCACATTGGCTTTGAGCGAAATGGCGCAAAGGGGTAGGTCATGAGCGATCATCATGTCGTCGTTGTCGGCGGCGGTTTCGGTGGACTGCAGCTCGTCAACGGCTTGAAAGGCGCGGGTGTCAGGATCACGCTGGTCGACCGGCGCAATCACCATCTCTTCCAGCCGCTGCTCTATCAGGTGGCGACCACCATTCTGTCCACCTCCGAGATCGCCTGGCCGATCCGTCGTCTCTATGCCGACCGGCCTGACGTGACCGTGCTGCTCGGCGAGGTCACGGGCGTCGACAGCGGCGCCAAGACGGTTTCCCTACGCAACGGCATGACTCTCAGTTATGACACGCTGGTGCTGGCGACGGGGGCGACGCATGCCTATTTCGGCCATGACGAATGGGAGCCGGTGGCGCCGGGCCTGAAGACGCTGGAGGACGCGACGACGATTCGCCGGCGCGTGCTGCTCGCCTTCGAGCGAGCGGAGATGGAGAGCGATCCCGCCGTGCGCGACGCGCTGCTGACCTTCACCATCGTCGGGGCCGGGCCGACCGGCGTCGAGTTGGCCGGCATCATTGCCGAGCTCGCGCATTTCACGCTGCCCAAGGAGTTCCGCAACATCGACACGCGCAAGACCCGCGTCGTGCTGGTCGAGGCCGGCCCGCGGGTGCTGCCGACCTTCGCCGAAGAGCTTTCGGCCTATGCGCAGAAGGCGCTGGAGAAGCTCGGGGTCGAGATCCATCTCGGCAAGCCGGTGACCGAGTGCACCGCCGACGGCGTGAAGATCGGCGAGACCTTCGTTGCCAGCCGGACGATCGTCTGGGCAGCCGGCGTCACCGCCTCGCCGGCGGCGCAGTGGCTGGGTGTTACGGCCGACCGGGCAGGGCGCGTCGTGGTCGAGAAAGATCTCAGCGCGCCGGGGCTGCCCGAGGTCTTCGTCGTCGGCGATACCGCATCGGTCATGCGCGAGGACGGCAAGCCGGTGCCGGGCATTGCGCCCGCCGCCAAGCAGCAGGGCGGATACGTCGCCAAGGTGATCCGCGCCCGCATATCCGGCAAGCCGGCGCCGGCGCCCTTCCGCTACTGGCATCAGGGCAGCTTGGCGACGATCGGCAAGAGTGCTGCGATCATCGATTTCGGCCGGATCAAGCTGAAGGGCTGGCTCGCCTGGTGGATCTGGGGACTTGCCCATATCTACTTCCTGATCGGCACCCGCTCGCGCTTCTCCGTCGCCTGGAGCTGGCTGTGGATCTATCTGAGCGGCCAGCACAGCGCCCGGCTAATCACCCAGCGAGAGACGATGCGGGAGGAGGGGTAACTCTTCTCCCGTCCTTCAGAGGCCAAGCCTCGAAGCAGCGATGTAGCCAAACTTGACATATCTTCGGATCCGCCCTTAGGGTTTGCCCCGCGTCTTCCGAAAACCACCAGGGTTACGCATCCAGCCGTAGCTACAGCGAGTAGAGGTTCCAATGCGCCGATTCACTTCTCACGAAAATCACATTCGAAATTCTGAGAAGTTGGTGGTTCATGCGCACTTTGAATCTGGGCATCCTCGCCCATGTGGATGCAGGCAAGACTAGCCTTACCGAAAGACTGCTTTTTGACGCCGGCGTCATCGACAAGCTCGGCAGCGTCGATACCGGCAATACACAGACGGACACTCTCGAACTCGAACGGCAACGTGGCATCACGATCAGAGCCGCGGTGGTGTCGTTCACGATCGGCGACAGGATCGTCAATCTCATCGACACGCCCGGTCACCCGGATTTCATTGCCGAGGTCGAGCGGGTGCTCGGATTGCTGGATGCCGCTGTCGTCGTCGTTTCGGCGGTCGAAGGCGTACAGGCCCAGTCGCGGGTGCTGGTGCGGGCGCTGCGGCGGCTTGGCGTTCCCTTCATCTTCTTCGTCAACAAGGTCGATCGTCTCGGCGCGCGATATCAAGAGGTTGTCGAGGCCCTTGCCGCGCAGCTGGCGGTCCGCCCCATCGCCATGTCTTCGGTCATCGATGCGGGAGCCAAGCTTGTCCGGGTGGAGACGCTTGCTCTGGGAGACGAGCCACTCTTTTCGGCGCTCTGCGAGACCCTCGGGGAAAACGATGAGGCGCTGCTCGATGACTATGTACTCGCTCCCGATTGGCTGACGGAGGAAAGGCTCGGGCGCTGCCTAGCCGATCAGGTGGCGAGCGGCCTCGTGCATCCCGTCTTCGCAGGAGCCGCGATGACCGGCGTCGGCATCCCCGCCCTGGCATCGGCCATTGCGAAGATCCTGCCCGAGCGGCGCCCCAATCCGGATGGTCCGGTCGCGGGCAAGATCTTCAAGATCGAACGCGGCTGGGGCGGGGAAAAGCTCTCCTACATCTACCTGGCCTCAGGCACGGTGCGGCTCCGGCAATATCTGGACCTGCCCAGAGGCCCGGAACGGGTGACCGCCATCCATGTGTTCGAGGCCGGCCGGGTTCATGGCGCCGAGAGCCTCCGCGCCGGGCAGATTGCGCGCATCAGCGGCCTTGTCGGTGCCCGCATCGGGGATGCGGTGGGCGGAGATCCCGCGGGCGGGTGGGCTCATTTCGCGCCACCTACGCTCGAAACCCGGGTTCTTGCCCGGCGGCCTTCCGGCAAGGCGGCGCTCTGGCTGGCGCTGAACCAGATGGCCGAACAGGATCCCTTGATCAATCTGCGCCGGAACGAGGAGGCGGACGAAGTCTTCGTGTCGCTCTACGGCGAGGTGCAGAAGGAGGTTATCCAATCGACCCTGCTGATGGATTTCAACCTTGAGGCAAGGTTCGAGAAAAGCACTGTCATCCTGGTCGAGAGGCCCGCCGGGACCGGGGCCGGCCTGCAGATCCTTTTCAAGGAACCCAATCCCTTCCTGGCAACCGTCGGCCTGCGCGTCGAGCCGCGCCCTCCCGGGGCGGGCAACAGCTTTGCGCTCGAAGTGGATGTCGGCCAGATGCCCGCCAGCTTTTACAGGGCAGTCGAAGAAACCGTGTTCGAAACGTTGAAGCAGGGCGTTTTCGGCTGGCAGGTCATCGATTGCCACGTGGCGATGACGGCAGCCCGGCACAGCTCGCCTGCAAGCACTACCGCCGATTTCCGGCAGCTCACGCCTTGGGTGCTGGCAGATGCACTGTCGGCCGCGCAAACCGTCCTCTGCGAGCCGATCGACCGCTTTCATCTCGAAACGCCCATGGAGAGCTTGAGCGGTGTGCTCACTTTGCTTGCGAAATCGGCAGCGGCGACGATGGATTCGGTGATCGCCGATGGCGTCGCCCGGCTCGAGGGCACCATGGCGTCTCAGGTGATCCAAAGCGTTCAGCAGCAATTGCCGGGCCTGACGAGCGGGGCCGGAACCATGGAAACCTCTTTCGATCACTACGCCCCGGTTGCCGGCCAGCCGCGCTTGCGTGGGCGCTCCGGCCCCGATCCGTTTAACGGTGCCGAATATCTGCTGCGTCTGCGGGGTGTCCCCATTTGAGTACAGCCCTGATCTGGAGGTGGTCCGGCGGTGTATAGTGAACGTTGATGCAGAGTTATTTCCTCGCCAAAGGTCTCTGCATCGAATAATGGTAGCTCGCTGTCTTGGAATAGAGCGTGAGATGTTTGCATGACAATTGACGTAGACGCTGATGGAAAGCATCGTTTCTGGATGCTCGATTTGTTGCGTGGGGCGTCTGCAATACTCGTACTCGTCTATCATTCCAGTAATATATTTCCCGTCGCTTATGCTGCTGTCGATCTTTTCTTCATGTTAAGCGGCTTCGTTTTGGCGGAAAGATACGGCGAGAGCCTGTTACAGGAGGACGGCCGCCGAAATTTCATTAGTCACCGTATTGCGCGATTGTATCCTGTCTACCTGGTTTGCACATTGCTAGGCGCTGTTTCGGTTTTCCCGTTGATTGGTCATCTTGAGAACTGGAGCGTCAGCGCTTTTGCCGTTTCCTCGATTACCAGCCTGCTCGTCCTTCCCGCGCCGTCGGACACCGTTCTCGGCATTCTGCCCTTGAACGGCCCGGCATGGTCGTTGTTCTTTGAAGTCGTGGCCAACGCAGTCTTTCTATTCACCGCGGCTCGTCTTCGGCTGGCCGTTTCTATCGTTGTGCTATCGGCGCCAGCGTTCGTCGTTGCGTTGTGGTACTTTCGGTACCCGCCGGGCTCCGTTTGGGGCGATATTGTCGGGGGCTTTCCCCGGGTGCTGGCATCTTTCTATGGCGGAGTGCTTATCAGTTGTCTTTGGCGACGAGGCTTGCGCATCAGGCTTGCTGCCTGGCCCGGCTGGATTTTGGTGGCCGCTCTCACGGCGCTTTATTCGGAATTCGTTCTCACCGAGAGAAAATACTATCTGCTCCTGACATTTGCCGCTCACCCAATGATTATCTGGTTTGGCTTGGGTCTGGCAAGAAATGCACAGTTGGAACGCATCGCCACTTGGATGGGTGAGATATCCTATCCTCTCTACCTCGTGCACGTCCCGCTGCTTATTCTTCTCGCAACGTACGGAGTGGGCGATTGCTTTGCTTTGCGTAATTATCTAGGGCTCGGAAACACCTCTTGGGGCGGTGAATGCCACCGAGATGCAATTCCCTTGGTGGTATTCGTTCTGCCCCTGTCATTGTTGATGGCGCACCTTATTGCCATCTCGATACAGTCCCCTGGCCGAAAGTTGTGGCTTCGTTGGAGGCCTATCTAGTCGCCCAAGATTGACAACAGGGGACTACGCGCACTTCGACACGGCCGATGTCACGGGCACCTTGCGCCGGAGCAGGTGGGCGGCCCCCGAAAGAGCCGCCTGTCGTTTTCTTAAGCCGCCAGCGAGGCGATGTCGATGACGAAGCGGTAGCGGACGTCGCTTTTCAGGACGCGTTCATAGGCTTCGTTGACCTGCTGGATGTTGATCTTCTCGATCTCGGAGACGATGTTGTGCTCGCCGCAGAAGTCGAGCATTTCCTGGGTTTCCTTGATCGAGCCGATCATCGAGCCGGATATGCTCTTGCGGCCGGGGATGATCGAGAAGGCATGCACGGGGATCGGGTTTTCCGGCGCGCCGACCACCACGAAGGAACCATCCACCTTCAGGAGGCCGAGATAGGCATTCCAGTCGATCTCGGCGCTGACGGTGCAGATGATCAGGTCGAAAGTGCCGGCAAGCTTCGTGAAGGTTTCCGGGTCGTTGGTGGCGTAATATTCCTTGGCGCCGAGCTTCAGCCCGTCTTCCTTCTTGGAAAGGCTCTGGGAGAGAACGGTGATATCGGCGCCCATGGCGGCGCCGAGCTTGACGCCCATGTGGCCGAGGCCGCCCATGCCGACGATCGCAACCTTCTTGCCGGGGCCGGCATTCCAGTGGCGCAGCGGCGAGTAGAGCGTGATGCCGGCGCAGAGCAGCGGCGCGGAGGCATCGAGCGGCAGATTGTCCGGAATGGACATGACATAGCCTTCCCTGACGACGATCGAGTCGGAATAGCCGCCCTGGGTCCGTGTCTTGCGGTCGGCTTCGAAGTCATTGTAGGTGCCGGCGAGCCCCGGCATATACTGTTCCCGATCGAGGTCGCGCTCGGCGCAGCCGATGCAGGAATCGACGAAGCAGCCGACGCCGACGCGATCGCCGACCTTGAATTTGGTCACATCGGAACCGACAGCCGAGACGATGCCGGCGATCTCATGGCCGGGCACGATCGGATAAACGGCGTTCTTCCATTCGTTGCGGACAGTGTGGATGTCCGAATGGCAGATGCCGGCAAACTTGATGTCGATAACGACGTCGTCGGGGTTCGGGTTACGGCGTTCGAAGGTGAAAGGGGTCAGCGGCTTGGAAGCGTCGGTCGCGGCGTAGCCTCTTGCAATAGGCATGGGAACCATCCTTTTCGATTGTGGTGGGGGTTGAAAGAGATGGTGGACTATTGCCCGGAACTGCGTCAGAGGGTTAGAGCGATCCTCTCAGCTTTTTGCACGATCCTGCAAAAGTGAGGCGCCGGCCTGTTTGCGAAATGGCCAAGGCACTCTAGATAGAGCGGTATCGCTGGCGTCAGACAGTTGACAGAAAGAGTTGCCGCATGACTTTGCCTTTCAGCCCCTATCAGGAAATTGTCGATATCGCGATGCGCTTCGCGGCTGGTGACGGTGAGTTCGCGACTGATATCGGCAATCTTCACATCAGCCGTCGGTCCAAGCCCAGCGATCCGCTGCATAGCAGCTACCGGCCCTGTTTTGCCTTTGTACTGCAGGGCGCCAAGAGCTTGCGCCTCGGCACTGAACTTATCAGCTACGGGACTGGTGACTATCTGCTGACCTCGCTCGACCTGCCGGTCGCCTGGCGCGTCACGGAGGCGAGCCCTGAGGTTCCGCATCTCTGCCTGGGGCTGGCAATCGATTCCGAAAAGCTGCTGGAGTTGCTCAGTCGCATCGATATTCCGCGCCCGGCCGCGGATACCGACGGGCAGCGCGGGATGGCGGTGAACGTCGCTCCGCCGGAGCTCCTGGATGCTGCCGTCCGCCTGCTGCGCTTGCTCGATCGTCCAGGCGACATTCCTGCCATGGCGCCGCTGATCGAGCAGGAAATCCTCTACCGGGTGCTGACCGGGCCGGATGGCGCGCGGCTGATCAATATTGCCACTGCAGACAGCCACAGCAACAGGGTCGCGCGCGCCGTCGCATGGCTGAAGGAGAATTTCGCGCGGCCACTGCGCATCGAAGACCTTGCCGACCGCGTCAGCATGAGCGTGTCGTCCTTCCATCATCACTTTAAATCGGTCACGGCGATGACGCCGGTGCAGTATCAGAAGCAGCTTCGCCTGCACGAGGCACGCCGTCTGATGCTCGTGGAGCGCCTCGATGCGGGCACGGCCGGCCACCGCGTCGGTTATCTAAGCCCGTCGCAGTTCAGCCGTGAATACAGCCGCCTCTACGGCGCCTCGCCGGCCCGTGATGTCGACGGCGCCCGCGACGTCATGGCGGCGGAATAGAGCAGCGCACGTCTGGAAGCCATGTATTGTCGAGTTTTGTCGTCTGATCGGTCGAAGCAAGCTACAGTCCGATGGCTGCGGAGGGAGAGGTGGCCCTGCGACAGGCATCCAATCGTTAAAGGATGTTTGACCTTTCGTCGCTAGTCTGGCGCCAAACATCAAGCAGGCACCGACGTCAGCATGACGCAAGTACCCTTTCTTTCCATCGTCGCACCTTGTCACAACGAGGAAGAAGGGCTGCGCGAGTTCTGCCGCCGCTCCGCCGCCGCGGCTCATAGCGTTGCCGGCGATGCCTTCGAGCTCATTCTCGTCGATGACGGCTCGTCCGACCGCACCTGGGAGATCATTTCGAACCTGGCGGCTGATGTGCCGCAGGTGCTCGGTATTCGTCTTCTGCGCAATCATGGCCACCAGCTGGCATCGACGGCGGGTCTTGCCGCATCGCGGGGCGAGCGCGTGCTTTTGATCGATGCCGATCTTCAGGATCCGCCCGAGCTGCTTTTGATGATGATGCCGATCATGGAGCGCGGCGCCGACGTTGTTTACGGCCAGCGCACGCGCCGCCAGGGCGAAACCTGGTTCAAACTCGCCTCCGCTTCGCTTTTCTATCGCGCCCTGTCCAAGCTCGCTTCCGTGACCATCCCGCGCGATAGCGGTGATTTCCGGCTGATGCGCCGGCGTGTCGTCGATATCCTGCTGGCGATGCCGGAGCGCGATCGCTTTATCCGTGGCATGGTCAGCTGGATCGGCGGCAGGCAGGTGGCTCTTCCCTACGAGCGTGACGCCCGTTTTGCCGGCACGACGAAATATCCTCTGCGCAAGATGATCAATTTTGCCCTGGATGCGATCACCAGCTTTTCAACGACACCGCTGCGTATAGCCACATGGCTTGGCATGATGAGCGCGGGCGTCGCGATCTCGTTGCTCGTCTACACCTTCGTTCGCTGGCTGCAGGGCGAGACGGTGACCGGCTGGTCGTCGATCATGGCCGCGGTCAGCGCCTTCAGCGCCATCCAGCTGATCTGCATCGGCATCATCGGCGAGTATCTTGGCCGTCTGGTGCAGGAGAGCAAGAGGCGGCCGATGTTCATGGTCGAGACGATCGTGCGCGGCAGTGAACACGCGGAACTGTCGATCGCTTTCTCGGAGATGAGCGCCAGCGACAGGCGCACGGCGCTGGATGCGGCCTTTGCATCCGAAGAGCCACCGCGCTCGCAAAAGAACAGCCGGATCGGATAATGGACCGGATCGCCGCTCCTGCCTTGGCCGCAGCCGGGCCTGAGAAATTGATTGCCAGACAGGACTCCACCGTTGCGATCGTCGCTTTCGTCGGACTTGCCGCGGCTTTGGTTCTCCTGTTTCCCTTTCCGCCAATTCTCGATTACCCCAATCATTACGCCCGTATCTGGCTCCTTTCAGGCGGGATCGGCGAGCAGCCGTTTCCTGAGATCTATGCGGTCGATTGGAACCGCACCTTCACCAATGTCGGGATCGATCTTCTAGCCACCTGGCTGGGGCCGCTTGTCGGTGCCGACAGGCTTGCGCGGGCTTTGCTTTTCCTGGCGATCGTGCTGCCGCCACTGGGCGCGATCGGCCTGCACCGCGCGCTTTTCGGTGGCCGGCACCACTGGCAGACCGCCATGCTGTCGCTTAGCTGGTGCGCCACCATGATCGGCGGCTTCATCAACTTCCAGATCGGCCTCGGCATGGCGCTCGGCTTTGCCTGCATCGATCTCCGGCTGCAGGGTAGAAATCCCGCCCTGGTCTTTGCCTGGCGGCTCGCCGCCGCGCTGCTGCTGACGGTGATGCATCTCTTCGCGCTTGGCTTCTATATGGCGATCGTCTGCGGCCTCGAATTTTCCTGGCGCATCGATATAGTGCGATCGAAGGCGGGTCTGATGCGGCTCGCCGGCCGGTTGGCGCTGGCGCTTGGCGCCTGCGTCCTGCCGCCGTTCGCGCTCTATCTCCATACGGCGGCTTTGCCCAACGCCGGTGGCAACGGCCTTGGCCTTGCCTGGAACGACGGCATCGTCCTGATCGCCCTGAATCTGCTCTCCGCCATCACGACCTATGTTCCGGTGGTGGATGTCGTGCTGGTTCTGCCACTGATCCTCATCTGCATGCGTGCCGTCCGCGCGGGCGATATCCGCATGCATGCCGGGCTTGCCGTCGCCGCCTGCGGCCTGCTGCTTCTGTCCTGTGTTTCGCCTCGCCACATGCTCGGCACCGGATGGATCAGTTGGCGCTTTCCGATCATGACGGCGCTCGTCGCCATGGCGATGGTGTGCCCCTTCGCCAATCTCACGCGCCGGCAGGCGATTCTGCTGGCGCTCATCATCAATCTCGCGGTCTTCGGCCGCACCGGCTGGGTCGGCTGGAACTGGTGGCTGGCACAGAAGGACGTTGCAGCCGTCGAGACTGTGCTTAAAAAGGTGCCTGCCGGCGCGGCCGTGCTGCCCTTGGGACACGAACCCGAGACAGTGAGCGGTCTTGCCCACTCCAACCGCCATTTTTCCTGGGGATTGGATACTTTCCGGCACCTGCCGACGCTTGCTGTGCCGTTCTCGCGAGCTTTCGTGCCGACGCTCTTCACGGCAAAAGGCAAGCAGCCGCTATCCGTTCTGTCGCCATGGTCTGAGATCGCGGTTCCCGAGGGCAATCTGCTGTCGATCGGCGTGCTTTCATGCCCGGCAATGATGCAGGAATATAAAGGCTTCACGCCCTATCTGTCGGACTGGCGCAGACGCTTCGATTTCATCCTTGTCGCCAACGCCGATATCCCCGACCGCTATGTCGGCACCTTGATGCCGGCGGGCCTGACGCTGGTCGAGGATGCCGGTTTCGCGAAGCTTTACGCGATCGACAAGGCGATGCCGGCAGAGCCTCTCTTGATCCCCGCTGGTTGCGCTACGGCGTCATAGGCTGCGGCTCTTCGCGGATCAACTGCCTCCGGACGATTGGCTCATGATCGCGGCCGCCATCCGGTATGGCGATGAGTTGGTCAGCCGGGGAATTTCAGCGCCTTGTCGGCACGGCATTTGGCGAGCTTTAGCTGGCGGAAGGAGAGGATGCGGGTGATGCGGTCCTTGCCATCAGTTTCCACACTCATGCATGCGCAGGCATAGCCGTAATTGCCGTTGGTCTTGACATAATCATGTTCGGAGATGTCGGAGATCAGCTCCATGCCTTCCACCTCGCCGGCATCGTCGCCTTGGGTCATGATCGTCCAGGTGTTCTCCGCGTCCTCCAGCCACCAGTTGGCGGGCGTCGGATTCTCGATCCAGCCGCAGCGCATTTCGGCGGCCTGTGCGTTTGCGGCGATGGCGAGAGCTGCGGTGATGACTGCGGCGGCTATCCGGTATTTCATCGGCTTTTCCTCGTCGCCAGATTTTAATTGTTGATCGCGATGATCGCCCAGTGACTCGCCTCGCAGGCGTTGTCCTCGCAGATCGCGCCCATCCAGACGGCGCCGCCGGCGAGCATGACGCCGTCACTATTGACGAAGAGATCCTCGTATTGCTGGCGTCCGACGGCGCGGCGCGTTTCCGGCGTCACGAGATCGTCGAAATTGTCGATGAAATCTTCAGCGCTCTCGACGTCGTAGGTCTCGCCGTTGGCCTTGACCGTCAGTGGGTATTCGGCAAGGCCGGCGATGGTCTCGGCGTCGCCTGAGCGCATCGCCCGAACAAGTTGGCGCAGCGACCGGTCGAAGCTTGCGGCATCGCCGTGCAGTTCCTCGATGCGGTTATAGACGTCGCTGTCGGACTGCGCGAGAGCGCTTGAGCCGCCAAGGAGAATTGCTCCGAGCAGGAGAAGAGCTGCAGACAGGCGTGACATCGAAGCCTCCGGGCAAATGGCGTAGCGCGACATTATGCGATCGCCGAGGATTCGCGCCTATCCCATTCTGGTGTTTCATCGCGGTTTCCCGTATTAAAAAAATCTATCTGGACTTCTTGACGACCTGATCGGTTTATCGCATAAACCTCACGAACCGTACCGTACGGTACGTATATGGGAGCCATGATCGTGTCCGTCGATACCGCAGAGCCGAGCGAATTTTCGCCGCGCCAGAACGCCGTTCTGGAGCAGGCGCTGCAGTTGCTCGTCGATGGCGGCGAGAAGGCGCTGACGACTTCGGGCGTTGCGCGCGCCGCCAATTGTTCGAAGGAAAGCCTCTATAAGTGGTTTGGTGATCGCGACGGGCTGCTGTCTGCGATGATCGCCTATCAGGCAAGCAAGGTGCGCACCTTCGAACGCAACGGCGAGCGGCTGACGGCGGCGAGCCTGCACGACCATGTCGTCATTTTTGCGCGTGACTTGCTGGAAGTGCTCGCCGGCGACGTCTCGCTGGCCCTGAACCGGCTGGCGATTGGCCAGTCGAACCGCGACGGCTCGAAACTCGGCAAGCTGCTGCTCGAGCGCGGCCGCCGCCAGATCGACCGGCGCGCCATGGCGCTGATCGATGCCGGGAAGAGGGCAGGGCTCCTGCGTTTTTCCGATGCCGACGAGGCTTATCACACGCTTTACGGCCTTGTTGTTTCCGACCTGCATGTGCGCATGCTGCTCGGCGAACCGGGCCTCAAGGATACCGCACGCCAGGCGGAGAGGGCGGTCACCGCCTTCCTCAGGCTCTATGGCACGGACAAGGTTCTGGCGGAGATGCCGGTTCTCGGCTGATTCCGCTTTAATGACAGTCAACAAGACAAGCAAAGGGAAGGAACTTCAAATGCGCGTCTATTACGATCGTGATGCCGATCTCAACCTCATCAAGTCCAAGAAGGTCGCCATCATCGGCTACGGTTCGCAGGGCCGTGCCCATGCGCTGAACCTCAAGGACAGCGGCGCCCAGAACGTCGTCATCGCGCTGAAGGCCGGTTCGCCGACCGTCAAGAAGGCCGAAGCCGATGGCTTCAAGGTCATGACGGTTGCCGAAGCTGCCGCCTGGGCAGACCTGATGATGATGGCCACCCCGGACGAACTGCAGGCCGACATCTACAAGGCTGACATCGCCGGCAACATCCGTGACGGCGCGGCAATCGCCTTCGCTCACGGCCTCAACGTTCATTTCGGCCTCATCGAGCCGAAGGCTTCGGTCGACGTCGTCATGATCGCACCGAAGGGCCCGGGCCACACGGTTCGCGGCGAATACCAGAAGGGCGGCGGCGTTCCCTGCCTCGTTGCCGTTCACCAGAACGCGTCCGGCAATGCGCTTGAACTTGCTCTCTCCTACGCCTGCGGCGTCGGCGGCGGCCGTTCGGGCATCATCGAAACCAACTTCCGCGAAGAGTGCGAAACCGACCTCTTCGGCGAACAGGTCGTTCTCTGCGGCGGTCTGGTCGAGCTCATCCGCGCCGGTTTCGAAACGCTGGTTGAAGCCGGTTACGCTCCTGAGATGGCCTATTTCGAGTGCCTGCACGAAGTGAAGCTGATCGTCGACCTGATCTATGAAGGCGGGATCGCCAACATGAACTACTCGATCTCGAACACGGCCGAGTGGGGCGAATATGTCTCCGGTCCGCGCATCATCACCGCCGAGACCAAGGCCGAGATGAAGCGCGTCCTCAAGGACATCCAGACCGGCAAGTTCACGTCCGATTGGATGCAGGAATACCGCGCCGGCGGCTCGCGCTTCAAGGGCATCCGCCGCCTGAACGACAGCCACCAGATCGAGGAAGTCGGCGCCAAGCTGCGCGGCATGATGCCCTGGATCGGCAAGAACAAGCTGGTCGACAAGTCGGTCAACTAAGCACTTTCTGTGCTGTTGCAGTTTAAGGCCGGGGCGAAAGCTCCGGCCTTTACCGTTCTGCGCTGACGGTCAGCCAGCGGGTTGGCTTGCCGTCGTAGCCGCCGCCGTCGCTCTCGCTGATGGCGATGTTCCGCCAGCCGCCTTTCGTCAAAAGCTCCGACAGCCATTCGGCGGAGGGGTAGTTGTAATAACGACCGAAGCCGTCATGGCCTTCCGCATCGCCTGCCTTGAAGGTCGCATGAATGATGCCGCCCGTCCTTAGGGCGCGCCGGATGCGGGCGAAGACATCGGGCAGCTCGGGCCTCGGGACGTGGAGTAGGCTTGCCTGCGCCCAGACTCCGTCGAAGGCGCTGTCGGCGTCGAGCTCTTGGAACAGCATGACCCTGACCGGCCTGCCGATCAGCGCTTCGGCCTGTCTTGCAAGCTCGGCCGAGCCATCCGTCGGCATAACTTCGAAACCCTGCGACAGCATGTAGGCGCTGTCCTGCCCGCCGCCGCAGCCGAGTTCGAGGATTGCAGCACCCGGGGCAAGCCCGGCGAGGAAGGCATCGAGCCGCTGCTTCGGCAGGCTGCGCGCCCGGTTGGCATATGTCTCGGCATTTTCCTCATAGAAGGCGGAGGTGCGCTCAAGAGGCATGCTGTTCGGCCGATCGGGGGCGTCGGTTGGATTGAAGATGTCTTTCGGGAAGCCGGTCCGCGTCGATGATGTCAATGACGACAATCCCTTCCGATGTCACCCGGTAGAAGGCGACGTGGCGCATGTGGAGGAGGCGGCGAAGGCCAGCGCCGAGTTCGTCGCACTCTTCTCCCATGGAGGGAGCGTGGGAAAGAAGCACGAAAATCCTGTCCCAGTCGAGAAGATAGGCGTCTGCCTGCGCCTCGCCGAAGTTGAGGCAAGCATATTCGTCGATGCCTGATAGCACGGCGTCCGCGGTTCGGGTCAGCCTATAGGTTGTTGTCACGCAGCTTCGCCTTCGTTTCCGACAGGATGTCGGGAATGCGTCGATCGCTCGGGCCGCTTTCCTCAGCCTGTCTCAGGATGTTGCGCAGTTCTTCGTCGTCAAGTTTGTGATGGAGCTGATCCTTCAGAATGAGCTCTGCCAGGAATGCGTCAGCACTGCTGTATCTGCCGCTTGCGACACGGTTTTCGACATATTCCGCCAGATTATCCGGAAGCGAGATCGTCATTTTCGCCATTGGATTCGGTGCCGCCCGCCCACGCCGGTTTTCAGCCATTTCAGATGCCAGATTACCATTTCCCAGTTTGTGATAGAAGCGTTGTGCTGCGCCGTCGAGGGCTTGGGTCACATGCGGATCAGTCTTTTTATCGATGTGGACGGCGCATTCGAGATCCTTGAAATGGCGTCGCAAGTCAGGATATCGGCATCATGGCGCTCCGCGGTCGCAGAAATGATCGCGTCGGTGGTGGCGAGTTTATGAGTTGCCGCGGCGAGGGCGGAATAGATCGCCGGCCCGACGGCTTTGCGGGCGAGGCGGAGAGCCGCGCGCCCCCACCATGTCGGTGCTGACGCCGCCGTTCGTGTGGAACGTCCGGATTTCAGGCCGGGATGAGGCGCGTCCAGCCGTGCTCATCGTTCGTTACGCCCTTCTGCAGACTGACGAGCTGCTGGCGCAGTTCGCTGGTCAATTTGCCGGTCTGTCCGTCTCCGACTGGAAATTCGCCGCCGGCATGTCGAACCAGGCCGATGCCGGCGAGGACCGCGGCCGTGCCGCAAGCGAAGGCTTCGACGAGCCTGCCACTGGCAGCGTCGTCTTGCCATTCCGCGAACGAGTAGGGGCGCTGCTCGACGCGCAAGCCCCTTTCTTCGGCAAGCACGATCACTGAGGCCCGGGTGATGCCCGGCAGAATCGTGCCGCCAAGGGGCGGGGTCACCACTGATCCATCGTTCATCACGAAGAAGACGTTCATGCCGCCGAGTTCTTCGACCCAGCGATGCTCTGCGGCGTCCAGGAAGACGACCTGATCGCAACCCTTCTTCGACGCCTCGGCTTGCGCCACGAGGCTGGCTGCGTAGTTTCCGCCGCATTTTGCCGCGCCAGTACCGCCGCTGGCTGCACGGGTGTATTCGGTCTCGACCCAAAGGGAGACGGCCTTCGCGCCGCCCTTGAAGTAGGCGCCGACCGGAGAGGCGATGATGCAGAAGACATATTCCTGAGCCGGACGAACGCCGAGAAACGCCTCGTTGGCGAACATGAAGGGGCGAAGGTACAGGCTGGCGTCGCCGGACGGAATCCAGTCCTTGTCAACGCGGACCAGTTCTTCGACCGCCTTCAGGAAGAGTTCTTCGGGCACAGGAGGCATCGCCATGCGGGTCGCCGACTGCGCAAAGCGGCGTGCGTTCTCTTCAGGCCGAAAGAGCAGAATCCGGCCATCATCTGCCTTGTAGGCTTTCATGCCCTCGAAGATTTCCTGAGCGTAGTGCAGCACGGCGCTCGCTGGATCGAGCTCCAGGGGGCGCCTCGGCGTAACCTTCGCATCGTGCCAGCCCTTGTCGGCAGTCCATCGTGCCAGGACCATATGATCCGTGAAGACCTTGCCGAAGCCGGGCGTCTCCAGTGCCTGAATGCGGTCGGCGTCGGAGACGGGAGACTTGTGGAGTTCGATTTTGATTTCAGGAGAGGCCGACGTCACGGTCATTGCTGGCACCTTGATAGTAAATTGAATAGTGGCGGCGACACTACCGCCGTCGAGCTGGTCTTGGAAAGGTCTGAATCAGCCGGTTTCGGCTTTGATCAGCGGAATAATCGCTGGATGTGGCTGACGTCGAGCAGCAAAATCGGGATCGAGCGCCTTCGATATTGGATGGCCCCTACATCAAGTGAATCCCGAACATCGGCGGTACTGAAAAGCATTCGGTTGGTTCGGGAAATTTCATCCTTATCGGGAAAGGCGGTCGCCAATCCCGCACTAGGGCTTTGGGATATAAGATCTCCAACTTGTCACCATGACAAGAAAATAGGTCAGTATTATTGACATAATTTTCCCCGCATGGTTTGTCGGCGGTATAGAAAATATGAGGAAACCCCATGCTGAACTGGGACACCATGTTTGCGTCGCGCTCGTCGCGCATGCGCGCATCCGAAATCCGCGAGCTCCTGAAGCTCCTCGACCGCCCCGACATCATCTCCTTTGCCGGCGGCATTCCTGATCCGGCGCTGTTTCCGGATCAGGAATTCAAGCAGGCCTATGCCGATATCTTCGACGGCGCCGCCGTCAATTCGGCGCTGCAATATTCGGTCAGCGAAGGCTACAAGCCGCTGCGCGAATGGCTGGTCGGGCAGATGGCGGCTCTCGGCATCCCTTGCGAGCTCGACAATGTCTTCATCGTGTCCGGTTCGCAGCAGGGCCTCGACTATCTCGGCAAGCTCTTCCTGTCGCCTGATGACACCGCACTCGTGACATGGCCGACCTATCTCGGCGCGCTGCAGGCCTTCAATGCCTATGAACCAGCCTACGATCAGCTGACGCCGAACGGCAACCGGACGCCCGAATCCTACCGTGCGGCCGCTTCCGCTGCCGGCGGCAAGGTGAAGTTCGCCTATCTTTCCGCCGACTTCTCCAACCCGACCGGCGAGACCGTCGATCTCGACGGCCGCAAAAAGGTCCTGGCACTGGCAGAAGATCTCGACATCGCCGTCATCGAGGATGCGGCCTACCAGTCGCTGCGTTACGACGGCGATCCGCTCCCGCCGATCCTGGCGCTCGAGATCGCCGAGAAGGGCCATATCAACGATACGCGCACGATCTATTGCGGCAGCTTCTCGAAGACGCTGGCACCCGGTCTTCGCGTCGGCTTCATCGTCGCCAACGCGCCCGTCATCCGCAAGCTGGTGCTGATGAAGCAGGCGGCCGACCTGCATTCTTCGACGATCAACCAGATGGCGATATCAGATGTCGCCGAGCGCGGGTTCGATGCGCAGGTCGCCAGGATCAAGGCCGCCTACAGCCAACGCCGCGACTGCATGCTGGCCGCACTTGAGAAATACATGCCGGAAGGCACCAGTTGGACGAAGCCGGAAGGCGGCATGTTCATCTGGATCACGCTGCCGGAGGGCATGGACGGCGCCAAGCTGCTGGCGAAATCGCTCGAAACCGCCAAGGTCGCCTTCGTGCCCGGCAAGGCGTTCTTCGCCGATGGTTCGGGCGCCAACACCTTCCGCGTCAGCTTCTCCTGCGCCAACGAGCAGATGATCGAGGACGGCATTGGCCGCCTGAGCGCGCTGATCTCGGCCGAAATCGGCGGCTGATTCCAGCCGCCCGGCTGACGGATCAAGGGCAGGGCGCCGATCAGAAGATCGTCGTCCAGCCTTCGTTCGCCGTCTCGCTCTTGCCGTAGCCGACCCGGTCGGCCACGGCGCCGTCGGCGTTGCGAAGGATGATGTCGCCGCCCCTGTTGGCAAGCTGCGGGCCGCCGACTGCGGCATCGAGCGCTATGGTGCGCAGCTCGCCTGCGCTCAGCGATCCCGACAGCGTATGGGTCCTGCCGTTTTCGTCCTCCAGCTTCCAGCCGTCGAGCGATGCCTCCATGTCGGAGCGGTTGATGATCGTCACCGTTTCGGCCTCGGTGCCGCCTTCACCGTTCACCGGGTTGATCAGCGCGGCGACGATGCGCAGCGACGAGGCGACGATCGGCTGCGGCCGGCGTGTGCCTTCGCCGCGGCCCTGGCCGCCGCGACTGTCGGAAACCGGATGGCCGGTCGCCGCATCGGTGTTCCAGTTCTGCGACTGGAAGCAGAGAAAGATCGCCGCCCATTCGTCGGTATCGTTGAAATGGACGAGCAGGGCGCCGTCCTGGTTCGGCCCGTTGGTGGCCTTGAAGCTGCCGCCGTCGCCTTGGTTCATGTGGATGTCGTGAATGCCGTTGCCCGGCTCGAAACGAAAATATTGGTCGGGCTTGTTGTTCTCGGCCCCCCAGGCCTCGCCGAAGGCGTAGAAATGCACGTCGGAATCGGCAATGCCTTCCTGGACGATCGGCTCGATGAAGTCACGCAGGTCATTCTTCGGCCCGGAGAGCTGGAAGGGCGCGACATTCATGTCTTCGCGCTCGATCAACCCGCCGCGGACATAATCGATTGCGAGCTCCGGACGGTCCTTGCGGATGTCGGTCAGGCCCATCGGCAGAGCTTCGAGCGCCTCCGTCAGCGCCGGATGCTTGAAATCGACGATATCGGCGTAGAGCAGGTCGTGCGGCGATTCCTTGGAGCGGACGTTGAGCGCGATGCGGTAGCTGACGCCATTCGCCTCGATGCGGATTTCGATATGGGGATCATTGTCGTCGTCGAGGGCAAGGGCGCTCGCCGTACCCTTCAGGACCTTGTAATTCTTCAGCATGGAGAACCTCGCGGCGGGTGGCGGGGTTTGACGATAACACGGCGAAAGTGCATCTTTTGTGACGCCTGTCTTCGCCGTGCAATGCCGGATCCGCTATCGCCTATTGCTGGAGATGCGGGCCGAAAAGCTCGAGGTCGGCTTCACCAAGCCTGTCGCTAACCGTGTTCAGCTGGTGCCAATAGGGATAGATCACCGGCGGCAGGCTGACCGCGTCGAGGCGCTTGCGTTCGTCGTCCGTGAGTTTCAGCTCGGCGGCGGCGATGTTGTCGCGGAACTGGGCTTCGGTGCGGCCGCCGATGATGACCGAGGTCACGGCCTTGCGGCCGATCAGCCAGGCGAGCGCCACCTGTGCCGCCGAAACGCCGCGCTCTTCGCCGATCGCGACCAACGTCTCGACGATGTTCCAAAGGCGGTTCTCATCGCGGATCGGCGGTTCGGTCCAGCCGGCGAACTGGCGCGTGCCTTCGGGGGCTGCCTGGTTGCGGCGATGCTTGCCGGAGAGCAGGCCGCCGGCGAGCGGGCTCCAGACCAGCACGCCGAGGCCCTGGTCGATCGAGATCGGCAGCAACTCATATTCGGCGTCGCGGGCCTCCAGCGTATAGTGGATCTGCTGGCTGACGAAGCGCTGGTATCTGTGCTCGTTGGCGATGCCGAGCGCCTTCATGATGTGCCAGCCGGAATAATTCGAGCAGCCGACGTAACGCACCTTGCCCTGCCTGATCAGGGTGTCGAGCGCTTCCATCGTCTCTTCCAGCGGCGTCTGGCCGTCCCATTCATGCACCTGGTAGAGGTCGATGACATCGGTCTTCAGCCGCTTGAGGCTCGCCTCGCATTCGCGGATCAGGTGGTAGCGCGACAGGCCCTGGTCGTTCGGGCCGTCGCCCATGCTGAAGCGGGCCTTGGTGGCGAGCAACACGCCCTGCGGCCGCTTGCCGCCGAGCACATCGCCGATGATGTTTTCGCATTCGCCTGATGAATAGGCGTTGGCGGTGTCGATCAGGTTGATGCCGGCATCGATGCACATGTCGATCATCTTGCGTGCCTCTGCAACGCCGAGGTCGCCGACGGTCTTTGCCCAGCCGACGCCACCGAAGGTCATCGTGCCCATGGTCAAAGTCGAAATCTTCAGGCCGGAACGGCCGAGCAGACGATATTCCATTGAAATTCCTCCCTCATCCAAATGTGAGTGACGTAGCGCAAAGCCCGGCAATGGCAAATCGCCGCGCGTTCACGCCTGCGTGAACTCGCTTGCGCGAGCTCCCACGCTCGCTTGCGTGTGAACTTTCACACGCGGGTTCACTGGCGGGCGAGGATGATCAGGCGATCGGCCTCGGCAAAGGCCAGAAGATCCGATTTCCCGGGATTGACGACGACGCCGGAAAGATTGCGGGCGTCGGCTTCTCCCTGCCGCTGCCGTTGATAGCCGATCGCGACCTCGCCGCGGCGCAGCGCCGCAAGGCAGATCGTATAGAAGGTCAGCGGCTTGTCCATCGAAACATAGTCGGTGACGGGGCGCATGTAGATTTCCGAGCCGTCCTCGTCGAGCAGTTCGTCGAAGATCGCCGCCATCTGGCCGTTCTCGGAGGCCTGCGCCAGCATCAGGCTGACGAGCTTGTTGCTGACGACGAAATCGTCGGCGCGGGTGACGGCGGCAAGCTCACGGTTGCGCACGTCGATCATCTCGCTGACGATGCCGATGTGGCGGCCGGTTTTCTCGGCGATCCGGCGTAGCTGCAAAAGGGTGACGAGCGTGCGGGTGTCGGCGGGCTGTGCGGCCATGTGGTCGGAGTAGCCGAGCACAAGCACGTGGTCGTAGGCGGGAATATCGAGGTCGTCGAGTTCGGCGCGGCTGCTGGTATCGGTGACGCGGCAGGTGACCGCCATGTTGTCGCTCGCAAGCGTCAGGCCACGAACCTCCTCTTCGATATCGGGCGTATCGGCGGCGATGGTGAGTTGCGAACCAGGGGCGACATAACGCGACAGCTCGCGGGCGATGATCGGGCCGCGGCGGTTCCAGCCGAGCATCAGCGTGCGCTCCGCCTTTGTCTCGCGTGTCACTGGAGCCCGGATCGCCTCCTTGTCGATACGCATCTCGGCGGCGGCGCTTTTGATCGCGGCATCGTCTTCGGCGATGATGATGGCGCGCTCGCCGGGCAGGAAGATGCGGTTTGCCGGCGGGTTGAGATGTACCGCGCCCTCGTTGTCGCAGAAGCCGATCAGCGTCGAGCTCTCGTACATCATCACGGCGGCGCCGAAGCTTTTACCGGAGAGTTCGGGCTGCTCGAGCGTATAGATCTCGCAGCCTTCGAAATCGAGCAGTTCGGAATAGACGCCAGACAGTCCCGACTGGCGGCTGGAATGGGCGACAATGCGCGAGATCAGGTCGTCGGCAAGCACCAGTTGCAATTCCTTGCCGCCGACGATGCGCGCCACCTCTGCATTCCTGGTGTCGCGGATTTCGGCGGCGATCTGGTAGGGCTCCTTGCGGCGACCGGGATCGTTGACGAGGGCGAGCACCGTCTTGATGACCTCGGAATCGGCATGGTCGCCTTCCGGCGACAGCACGATGATCGAGCGCGAGGTGTGCGGGTTGACGATGTTGATGTCGTAAAGATCAGTCGGATCGCCGCTGCGACAGATGATACGGGTGTTCCTGAGATTTTCGATCTTGTCGGCAAGCTCGTCCTCCATCTCCACCTTGTCCTTGGCGGCCATGATGACAATGCGCGGGCGGCGCCGGCTGGTGTTGGCAATGACGAGTTCGGAGATGACGTCGAAGATTGAGGGCGACCAGTTGAAGATGATCGTATGGTCGTTTTCGAGCACCTGCGAGCGGCCCTTGCGCAGGTCGTCCAGCTTTTCCTCGAGGCCGGAACTCAGCACGCCGATCAGGGCCGAGAAGACGAAGATGCCCGATATGGTGACGACAAGGGAGACGCCGCGGAAGGGCCAGCCGATATCGCCGCCCATCGTGCCGGCATCCATGGTGCGCATCAGCGATTCCCAGGCGCCCTCGACGAAGCTCAGATGCTCGCCGCCATCAGGCGCAATGCCAGTCAGCGCCAGCACCAGGCCGGCAGCGATGATGGCGACCAGCGATATCACCGCCAGCCAGCCGATCAGGGCGATCGGGCCGGCGGCCATGCTCTTGTCGAACTGGTAGCGCAGGCGCGCGCGCCAAGATGCCCGTCTCATTCTTGCCATCCCCTCGAATCGGCCAGGATCAGGCCGCGTCCACAGGCGATTCCAGAAATCGGAAGGGCGATCAACTGTATTGTCGGCAGGGCGGGCGAACCACCAAGGAAGGTTGTGGGAATGGCGCCGCGGCGGCTGCGGCGCGCTGTCACATCTCTGTAAAGGACCCCTAATAAGGGAGGGGTATCGAAATCGAGGATCCCTCCCATGAAAACGATCGTTTCCGCCGCAACACTTGTCGCTGCGAGCCTCTTTGCCATTCCGGCTTCGGCCGCAAACCTCGTTCTCTACACCAGTCAGCCGAACGAAGACGCACAGGCGACGGTCGACGGCTTCATGGCCGCCAATCCCGATATCAAGGTCGACTGGGTGCGCGACGGAACGCCGAAGATCATGGCGAAGCTCCAGGCCGAGATCCAGGCCGGCAACCCGGTCGCCGACGTTCTCCTCATTGCCGACGTGGTGACGCTGGAGCGCCTCAAGGAAGACGGCAAACTCCTGGCCTACAAGTCGCCGGAAGCCGCAGGGTACGACGCCGCCCTCTATGACGCCGACGGCTATTACTACTCGACCAAGCTGATCACCACCGGCATCATGTATAACGCTTCGGCCGCGATGAAGCCTGCGAGCTGGAAGGACCTGACGAAGCCGGAAGCCAAGGGCCTGGTCACCATGCCGAGCCCGCTTGCCTCGGGTGCGGCCCTTATCCACGCCCAGACGCTTGCCGCCGTTCCCGGCCTCGGCTGGGACTTCTACAAGTCGCTTGCCGAAAACGGTGCGATCGCCGCCGGCGGCAACGGCGCCGTGCTGAAGTCGGTTGCCTCGGGCGAAAAGGCTTATGGCATGGTCGTCGATTACCTGCCGATCCGCGAGAAGGCCAAGGGCGCTCCGGTCGAGTTCGTCTTCCCGAGCGAAGGCGTTTCGGCCGTCACCGAGCCGGTCGGCATCCTCGCCAGCACCAAGAACGCCGATGCCGCCAGGAAGTTCGTCGATTACGTGCTCTCCGAAAAGGGCCAGGAAGGCTTCCTGAAGCTCGGCTACATCCCGGCCCGCAACGGCATGAAGCTGCCGGAAGGCTTTCCGGCGCGCGACACCATCAAGGTCCTGCCGATCAAGGCGGCCGAAGCATTGAAGAATACCGACCAGGATCTCAAGACCTTCTCGGGCATCTACGGCTCGAACTGATCCTTTCATGCACGGATACATCAAAACCGGAAACAGCCAGCCCGCCTGGCTGTTTCCTTTTGTCGTCATCATCGTCCTGATCCTCAGCGTGCTGCCGCTCGCCCGCCTGGCTATGGTCGGGATCGCGGCCTTTGCCGACGGCGGGGTGATGACGGTTCTCGGCGACGCCTCGCTGTGGTCGTCAACCTATTACACGGTCGTCACCGCCATTCTGGGCACAATCATCTCGCTCATCATCGGCTGCCTCTTTGCCTTCCTGCTGACGCTGACCGATATCCGCGCCAAGGGGGCGCTGAGCTTCTTCTTCGTGCTGCCGATGATGATCCCACCGCAGGTGACGGCGCTGGCCTGGGTGCAGATGTCCGGCCCCTCCAGCCCGTTGTTGAAGGCGCTGCATATCGCCCCGCCGCTGGGTTCGCCGCAGCCGCTCTATTCTGTCGGGGGCATCGCGCTGCTTTACGGCGTGCAGCATGCGCCGCTGGTCTACCTGGCGCTGCGGGCTGGGCTTATGACGCTGCCCCGCGACGGCGTCGAGGCAGCACGGCTTTCAGGCGCTACCAGCCTGCGGGTGTTCCGCGACATCATCCTGCCGCTGTCGCTGCCCGGCATCATCGCGGGTGCGGCGATCTCCTTCGTCTCCTGCACCGGCAATTTCGGCATTCCCGCCATTCTCGGCATTCCTGCCTCGATCTTCACGTTGCCGACGTTGATCTTCACCAAGTTTTCCGCTTTCACCAACCGCACTTTCGGCGACGTCGCCGTGCTCTCGGCAATCATCGCCATCATCTCGATCGTCGGGCTGATGATCCAGGACCGAGCGCTGCGCGGCCGCGACTACCGTGTCATCGGGTTATCCGGGGCGAGTGCCGCCTTCGAGCTCGGCGCCTGGCGTTTCGTGTTCACGCCACTCGTCTGGACTATCCTGTTCTTCATGCTGGCCGCGCCCTTTTTCGCGCTGATCGCCGGCGCGCTGGTGCCGGCCTATGGCGTGCCGCTCACCTTCAAGACCATGTCACTGCATGCTTTTCAGGAGATCCTGTTCCGGCAGGCGGTGACGCGCACCGCCTTCATCAACTCGCTGTCACTTGCCGCCGCCATCGCGCTTTGTCTCCTCGTGGTGACAGTGCTTGCGGCCTATGCGCTGACGCGGCGCAGGGATCTGGCTTCCCGCATCGTCTCCAGCCTGATCGAAATACCCTATTCGCTGCCCGGCATCGTCATGGCTGTTTCCTTCATCCTGGTGTTCGCTGCACCGATCCCGATCCTGCACGTCTCGCTTTACGGCACGATCTGGATCATCCTGATCGCCTATTTCTCCTCGTTCTTCGCCGTCAGCCTGAAGCCGGTGGTCAGCGCTTTCCATCAGCTCGATCCGGCGCTGGAAGAGGCCGCACGGCTTTCCGGGGCCGGCTTCTTCCGCCGGCTTGCCGATATCATCGTGCCGCTGATTGCGCCGGCCGCGGGCGCCTCCGTTATCCTTGTCTTCCTGATTGCCTGCAACGAGCTGACGATCTCGGCGCTGCTCTGGTCTGCCGGCACGCAGACGCTCGGTGTTGCCATCTACAATCTCGACGACAGCGGCAGCTCCGACCTTGCCTCGGCGCTGTCGGTGCTCGTCGTGCTCATGGTCGTCGTGCTGATGCTGCTGCTCGAACTTCTGGCGAAACGACTGCCGAAAGGAGTGGTCCCATGGCGAGGCTGACCCTCAACCAGCTCGGCAAGGATTTTGGTACCGGGCGCGCCGCCGTCAGCGGTTTTTCGCTCGATGTGCGCGAGGGCGGCTTCCTGGCGTTGCTCGGGCCTTCCGGCTGCGGCAAGACGACGGTGCTGCGCATGATCGCCGGTTTCGAGACGCCCTCCGACGGCTCGATCCATCTCGGCGAGCGCCTGCTGGCCGATGCCGCGCAGTCGCTGTCGCCGGAAAGACGCAACATGGCGATGGTCTTCCAGTCCTATGCGCTCTGGCCGCATATGAGCGTCGCCGACAATGTCGGTTATCCCCTCAAGGTGCGCGGCATCTCGGGCGAGGCTTACCGGGCGAAGGTGCGCGACGCGCTTTCCACCGTGCGGCTTGCCGATTATGCCGAGCGGCGCCCGGCTGATCTCTCCGGCGGCCAGCGCCAGCGCGTGGCGCTCGCCCGCTGCCTGGTGACATCGCCTGACGTGGTATTGCTCGACGAGCCGCTCGCCAATCTTGACCGGCACCTGAAACAGGAGATGGAAGAGACTTTTCGCGAGTTCCACCAGCGCTCGGGCGCAACGATGATTTATGTCACCCACGACCAGAGCGAAGCGATGGCGCTCGCGACTGACGTTGCCGTGATGTCGGAGGGCCGGCTGCTGCAGGTGGCGGCTCCCGCCGAGATCTACGCGCGGCCGGAAGGGCGCATCGTCGGCGGGCTGATCGGGCGAGGCGCGATCGTGACGCTGCCGCGTCCCGCCGGCGATGGCAGGGCGCTCGACTGGCCTGCGCTGGAGCCGCTGTTTGCCGGTGCTGCCGCCGGGGCAGCCAGCGGCGACAGGGTGGACGTCCTCGTCCGGCCGGAGGATGTCATCGTCTCCGGCGAGAATATCGCCGCCGGCGAGGGGATTGCGGCGACGGTCGAATCCATTCTCTTCGAGGGCGAGCGATATGCGCTGAAGTTCATCCTCGCCGATAGTCAGGTACTGCGGGCCTATACCCGTTTTCCCGTCCGGACGGGTGACGGCCTCAGGCTATCGGTGCGCTCGGCATGGCGGCTTTGAGACGCCGCACTCAGCCAGAATCATTCACTGCCGGAACATTGCCAGCGGATGACGCGGCAGCTGCCGGTTTGTTTTCTACAGCTGCGGATTGCCTGGCGCTGGGCCTCACGATTGTCGTAACCCCAGCCGGAGCCCCAGCCGCCGCGATGGCCGACGGCCAGCGCGCCGCAGCCATTGCGGAACCAGATGGCGATCCGGCAGTCATTGGCGCTGCTGTCGCAATTGCGCCGGGCAACGGTTTCGGCGTCGCCGCGATTGTCATAAGCATAGGACCAGCCGATAGCGCTGGTCGACGGCGAATAGGCGATGGCGCCGTAGGTGTCGGCAAGGGCCGAGCCGGCGAGGGACGTCAGAACCGCAAGCGATGCAAGAACCCGCTTCATGAAATGCCCCCGCGCCGGAACGGCGATTGTCCTCTGCGAAGAACTATTCGAGGCTTGCGGCGGAATGTCTGCGGCCGAAGTCACAGGTAATCGCGTCCGGGGCTGTAAGAGGGGTGGTTGTCCGCATATTTCTTGGCTCCGCCATCTTTTCCTGCGGCTTCTGCTGGTTAAGGTACTCCCCGCAACCGGATCCTTCCCATGTCGCTTCGCCTCGCCACCTTCAATGTCGAAAATCTCCTGACCCGTTTCGATTTCACCGGCTTCCGCAATCAACTGCGCCAGGACCGCGTCATCAAGCTTTTCCAGGTGTCGAGCGAGGGCGTCTACCAGCAGCTCGAGCAGGCCCGCGTCATCGCGGCGACCGACGACACCAGGCAGATGACCGCGCTCGCAATCGCCGACGCGGATGCCGATATCCTCTGCCTGCAGGAAATCGACAACATGGCTGCCCTTCAGGCCTTCGAATACGGCTATCTCTTCCGCATGGTCGGAAACGGTTACCGGCAGAAATACCTGGTCGAGGGCAATGACAGTCGCGGCATCGATGTTGCTGTGCTGATGCGCGAGGAAACGCGCGACGGCCAGAAAATCGAGCTCAGGGACATCAAAAGCCATGCGATGACGACCTATCGCGATCTCGATCTCTTCGACGAAGAGCTGGCGCTCACCAACCGCATCGACGACAAGATCTTCAAGCGCGATTGTCTGGAGCTCGATCTTCTGATCGGCGGCCGGCCTTTTTCGCTCTACGTCGTACATTTCAAGTCCATGGGCAATCCGCGCGACGGGCTGGACGGGCGGCAATCGACCATGCCGATCCGCCGCGCCGAGGCGCGCGCCGTTCGCCGCATCATCGAGGATCGCTTCGGGGCGGATCAAGCCGGCACGAAGAGCTTCGCTATCTGTGGCGACATGAATGATTATCAGGAGCGCGTCGATGTCATCGGCCGCCGCGGCGCCGGCTATCGTTTCGAGCATCAGGATGAGGCCGAAAGCGCACTCGACGTTTTCAGCCGCGATGGCTTTGCCGAAAATGTGGTGCGCCGCCGCGCAGTCCTCGACCGCTGGACGCTCTATCACGCGCGCGGGCCGCAGGAGCAGTGGCTCTGCCAGCTCGATTATCTCTGGCTTTCGCCAGCACTCGCCGCCCACAATGTCGGCCGCCTGCCGGAAATCATCCGCAGCGGCCAGCCTTACCGCACCATCTTCCCGCCGGGGCAGGAGGTGGAGCGTTATCCGCGCACCGGCTGGGACAGGCCGAAGGCGTCCGATCACTGCCCCGTCGTCATGACACTGGATCTCCCATGAATGCGAATTTGAACGCGAATTTCACAAACAGCAATTTTTCTGACGATTTCGCCGGCTGGCCGCCGGAGGCCACGGTCTTCCCGATTGCCGGCGTGGATCTGCGCATCCTGCCCGGTCCCCATCCTTTGGTCGTCGCCGACGAAACGGCGATCCGGGAGAACTGGGCCAGAGAGACTGCCGCCAATCCGGCGCTGTTCGACGGGCGCATGGTGTTCCAGCGGCTGGTATCACTCAGTGAAGACGGGATTGCAGGCGAGGGCCACGTCATTCCCTTTTCCGCCTTCATGTGGTGGCGCCGCCAGCCGCAGCGCCAGGGCGGCCTCCATCTCTTCGCCTATCCCGTGCTCGAAACCTCCGACGGTGCGCTGGTGGCGATCCGCATGGGCGCGCATACGGCCAATCCCGGCCAGGTCTATTTCGCGGCCGGCTCGCTGGAGCCCGAGGATGTCGTCGACGGACGCTGTGACATTGAGGCAAACATGCGCCGCGAAGTCCAGGAGGAGACCGGGCTCGATCTTGCCGAATCCGTGGCGGGGCAGGGGCTGTTCGCCACCCGTAACAAGCGCACGGTAACGCTGCTGCGGCTCTACCGCTTCGAGATGACGGCTGACGAGATGATCGCGCGGATCGAGAGCCACATGCTCGTCGCCGAGGACCAGGAGATCGCGGGCGCCGTGGCGATCCGCTCGGCCGATCCTTCGGCCCATCCCTATAACATCGCCATGCTGCCCGTGATCGACTGGTATTTTGGCAAGGCCGAGCGGAGTTGATGTATGCCGCCTAAAACCGTGTAGCGTTTCGGGATAACGGCATCCATCACCCAAAGATCGAAAGCGCGTCATGTGAATCCGGTTGGCATGACGCGTTTTAGCGCCTTGCACTCGCTCGCCCGGTCGGGCAGGTTGGCGGCGCGATGACGATTCAAGGAGGCTGATGTGGCGCGAAGCTACAGCGTCTATGACGTGTTCACCGATCGAAAGCTTGCGGGCAACCCGCTGGCGGTGATCTTCGACGGAGACAATCTCAGCGACGAGGCGATGCAGGCGATCACCCGGGAGATCAATCTCTCGGAGACGGTCTTCGTGCAGCCTTCGGCCAACCCCGCCTATGCGGCGCGTCTGAGGATATTCACGCCGGGGCGCGAGCTGCCGTTTGCCGGCCATCCGACGGTCGGCACGGCGGTGGCGCTGGCCGAACGGGCGCATGGTGCTGCGACGCGCGATCTCGTCACGGTGCTCGAGGAAAATGTCGGGCCGGTGCGTTGCGCGGTGCGGCTGAGAGAGGGTGAGGCGAGCTTTGCCGAATTCGACCTGCCGCGCAAATCGCAGCCGGCCATCATGCCGCTCGACAAGCTCGGCATCGCCGATGCGCTGTCGCTGAAGGTGACCGAGATCGGCTTCGAAAATCACGTCCCGTCGGTCTGGAGCGCCGGCGTTCCCTTCCTGCTCATTCCGGTGCACGATGTTGGAGCCACGCAGCGGGTGGAATTCGATCCGCAGCTCTGGGAAAAGATCGTGCCCTTCGTCGATGGCGCGCTTGCCTCGGCCTATGTCTATTGCCGTGGCGGCGTCAACCACGTGGCAAAGTTTCACGCGCGCATGTTCGCAAGCGGCATGGGCATCGTCGAAGATCCGGCCACCGGCTCGGCGGCGGCCGCACTCTCCGGCGCCATCCATCATTTCGACCGGCTGACGGACGGGCATCACCCGATCATGATCGAGCAGGGCGTCGAGATGGGCCGGCCGTCCTTCATTCACCTGCATATCGATGTCGACGGCGGGGCGATCTCCAACGCGCGGATCGGCGGCCAGGCGGTGCGGCTGGCCAGCGGCACGCTCGACCTTTGATTTCACTGGAGCGCCGCGCGTCCGATAGGACGCGCTAGGACGCTCTATCACTTTGAATCTGCGCATAATCCTTTCCAAAAATCG
>NZ_PQIG01000132.1 GCF_012349115.1 Rhizobium ruizarguesonis | reverse complement strand
AATGAATCACAGCGATCCATTTTGATCAATGGCTTGATTGGGTTTGGAGCCTAATCCACGGGTGAGGCGGGCACCGTTTGTGCCGAAACTTTCGGCCGGCCCTTTTCGGCAATCGCGATGCCGCCCAAGGTCAGCACCAGCGCGATCACATGGAACGACTGCAGCTGCTCGCCGATCAGCGCGACGGAGAGCAGCGTTCCAAACACCGGCACGAGATTAATGAACAGGCCGGCCCGGTTGGCACCGATTGCCACGACGCCCTTGATATAGAGGATCTGCGCCACCAGCGACGGGAAGATCGCCGTGTAGAGAGTGATGACCCAGCCGGCCTGGTCCGGCCACTGCGCAGCGCCACGGCCGGCCTCCCAAAGGAGCAGCGGCAGCGAGGTCAGCATGGCGCTGAGCGCCGGGACCGCCATCAACGTGCGCCAGTCGAGCGGCGGCTTCCAGCGCAGGAAGATCGTGTAGACCGAATAGGCGGCAATGGCGATCAGCATCAGCCCGTCGCCGCGATTGAGGCCGAGTTGCAGCAGCGTTGAGAGGTCACCGTGCGCAGCGGTCAAAGCGACGCCGATCAGCGTCATGCCGAAGCCGAGGCATTGCGCCAGCGAGATACCGGTACGGAAGAACATGAAATTCAGCAGGAAGATCAGCATCGGGATGCCGGCCTGCTCAATGGCGACGTTGATCGCCGTCGTATATTGCACGGCCGAGTAAAGCATAGCGTTGAAAAGGGTGTAGCCGATGACGCCGTAGAAGAGGAGCAGCGGCAGGTTCTTCCTGACGATCGGCCAGTCCTTCCGCAGTTGCGGTACCGAAATCACGGCGATCACCGCCACAGCGAGGAACCAACGCAGGAAGGTCAGCATCATCGGACTGATATGCCCGAGCGCGAGTTTGCCGGCGACGGAGTTGCCACCCCAGCAGAGGGTGGCGATAACGAGGCAGATATAGGCCGTGGCTTGCAAGAGCGTTCTTCCGTCTTTCCGCGATCGCCGTGCGGCGTTTTGTGAGGGGAAATAGCCTGTCGGCTGCTGATTTGTCACGTAAAAAGCCCAATCTGCTGTGACAACAGGGTCGCTTTCCAAAAAACAAAGCTTT
Source organism: Rhizobium ruizarguesonis (assembly GCF_012349115.1). GTDB lineage: Bacteria > Pseudomonadota > Alphaproteobacteria > Rhizobiales > Rhizobiaceae > Rhizobium > Rhizobium ruizarguesonis. The sequence continues at coordinate 12,907 of NZ_PQIG01000132.1, read as the reverse complement.
ATAGATGCGCGGGTTTGAGCAGGTGCGCGGTTCCGCGCCGGTAACAGGAAGAGTTGGATGACGAACGTAGTCGTGGTCGGTTCGCAATGGGGTGACGAAGGCAAGGGCAAGATTGTCGACTGGCTTTCGGAGCGTGCGGATATCGTTGTGCGCTATCAGGGCGGACACAATGCCGGCCATACGCTCGTCATCGACGGCACCAGCTATAAGCTCTCGCTCTTGCCGTCCGGCGTCGTGCGCCCGGGCAAGATGGCCGTCATCGGCAACGGTGTCGTCGTCGATCCGCATGCGCTGATCGCCGAGATTGGCCGGCTGGAGGCGCAGGGCGTGACGGTTACGCCTGACAATCTGCGCATTGCAGACAATGCGACGCTCATTCTGTCGCTGCACCGCGAGCTCGACGCGATGCGCGAGGATGCTGCGTCGAACAGCGGCACCAAGATCGGCACGACGCGCCGCGGCATCGGTCCTGCCTATGAAGACAAGGTCGGCCGCCGCGCCATCCGCGTCATGGATCTTGCCGATCTTGAAAGCCTTTCCGGCAAGGTCGACCGTATTCTGACGCATCACAACGCACTTCGCCGCGGCCTCGGTGTCGCCGAGATCAGCCACCAGGCGATCATGGACGAACTGACCTCGATCGCCGACCGGGTACTGCCTTTCCGTGATACCGTCTGGCTCTTCCTCGACAAGGAGCGCCGCAAGGGTGCCCGCATCCTCTTCGAAGGAGCGCAGGGCAGCCTGCTCGACATCGACCACGGCACCTATCCCTTCGTCACCTCCTCGAACACGGTGGCCGGTCAGGCAGCAGCCGGTTCCGGCATGGGACCCGGCTCGCTCGGCTATATCCTCGGCATCACCAAGGCCTATACGACGCGCGTCGGCGAAGGCCCGTTCCCGACCGAGCTCACCGACGAAATTGGCCAGTTCCTGGGCGAGAAGGGGCATGAGTTCGGTACTGTGACGGGGCGTAAGCGGCGCTGCGGCTGGTTCGACGCCGCACTGGTGCGCCAGTCGGTTGCCACCAACGGCATCACCGGCATCGCGCTCACCAAGCTCGACGTGCTCGACGGTCTCGAGGAATTGAAGATCTGCGTCGGTTACATGCTCGACGGCGAACAGATTGACCATCTTCCGGCAAGCCAGGGAGCGCAAGCTAGGGTCGAACCGATCTACGTCACGCTGGAGGGATGGAAAGAATCGACCGTCGGCGCCCGCAGTTGGGCGGATCTGCCGGCACAGGCGATCAAATATGTTCGCCAGGTCGAAGAGCTGATCGGGGCGCCTGTCGCGCTCCTGTCCACCAGCCCGGAGCGGGATGACACCATACTTGTGACCGATCCGTTTGAGGATTAAGCTCACGGGTCACTGTGGAGGATGGTTCGGTAGAGTGCCGGACTTCTTGAGAAAGTACTAATGGCGGATTTTATTGCAGTCATTCGGCGGGCCGTCGACGGCCTGGCTGAAAATACCCCTGAGATGCGGGTGAAAGTCTACGAACGTGCCCGCGGCGCAGTGCAGCGGCAGCTCGAGAACATGAAGCCGCGTCCGCCGGAAGCCATGCTGCAACGCCAGCTCGAAAAGCTCGAGGCCGCCATCCGCGAAGTGGAAGGCGAACATTCCGAGGCGATGCCGCTCGATGAGCCGATTGCGGCCGTCACCGCGTCGGAATCCTTCGAAGAACAAGCGGTTCCCGACGAAAGCGAACCGGCGTCGACGCCGGAGACGGTTGTCGAGGAACCGGTCTACGAAGCCTATGCGGAACCGCAGGCGGCCGAGGCCGCCCACGAGCCCGATCACGTGGAAGCCGCCGCGCCAGAGGAAGCTGAGGAAGAGGTCGCTGCCGAGGAGCCCCTTTCCGCGGAAGAACCTGTTCCCGCCGAAATCCCTGTTGTCGCCGAGACAGCGGTTTTGCCGGAGACATCCGGTCCCGCCGAGACATACTGGCACCCCTCGCATGAGGAGGAAGCGCCGGCCGAGGAATGGCATGCCAGTGAGGCGCGCGACGTCGCTGCCGAAGATGTGCCCGCCGAACATGACGGCTGGGAGGCGCCTGCCGAGCATCGCAGCGAGCAAGCCGACGAAGACCGTGCTGACGAGCAGCATCCCGTGGAAGCCGAAGAGATCGCGGCCGAACCGGCGGCGGTGGAAAGCGGGGAGCCGGAGGCCGAGGAGGCTTACGAGCCCGTTGAGCCGTTGCAGCCGACCACCCGCGGCATAGACCATGCATCCAACCGGCTGGTGGAGCCGGTCGCCGATTTCGATCGTCCGCAGGAGTTCGTCGAGCACAGCCGCGAGGAGCCGTTGCAGGCCGACGCCGCGGCGCATTTCGAACCGGTCTGGGCCGAGCCCGTTGCCGAAACGCCGGCTCCGCCGCCCAAGGATGCGGAGACCGAATGGGCCGAAGAGGAACTCCGGCAATATTCGGAGACGGCGCCGGCGCCGATTACTGCCGATGCCTCGGCGCGCGCCTTCGAGGAGGTGATATCGAGCCTCGAAAAAGTGGCCCCCGCGGCCGTCATGCCGGCCGCCAAGGAAAGTTTCTCCTGGGAGACGGCCGCCTTCGACGATCTGCCGCCGATCGAGGCAGGCACCAATAAGAAGACGCCGGTTGCCTCGCATTTCGACGATGTCGATATCTTCGCGGAAGTGCACAACGGCAAGCCGGCGCCTGCTGGCGGCGCGCCGAGCGAGGACTGGCGAGAGGCGAAGGCGCTGCGCGGCTACGACCGCCGCGGCTCGGTCGCCGCTGACGACGATGACGCCAATCCGGCAATGGATATCGATCAGATTGTTGCCTCCAAGATGCAGGGCAAGAATTTCCGTATGGAGCCGAAGCGCCGCCGCTTTGGTATCGGTACCGTGATCACGCTCATCTTCGCACTCATCCTGATCGGTGGCGGCGCCTATGCCGGCTGGATGAACAGAGAGGCGCTGGTGGCGATGGTCGATGGGCTCGTCAGCTCGGCACCGTCGCAGGCGACCAGGAACGAGGCGGCAACGCCGCCGGCTGGTTCCGCGACGCCCGTGCAGCCGGGCGCGGTGACGCCAGCCCAGCCGACCACACCAGGAGCGCAGAATACCCCAGCGACGCCGGCGCAGCCGAACCCGAACCCGAACCCGCAGGTAGCGTCAATGAACAATGACGGCGCTGCGGCCAATTCGAAATTCACCCAACGGCTGCTGACCGATGGGACCGAGGTCGACAGCGGACCGGCAACTGTGCCGGGAACACCGACCGCGGAAGGAAAATCGGTCGCCGAACAGAATGTCGCGGCAGCAGACACGCCGCCTGCCAGCGCGCAGGGCGATGCGGCACCCGCCGAAACGCAGACGCCGAACGGCCCGGTGGCATCGCCGCAGCAGACCGCACCTGTCGGTTCGTCGCAAAAGATGTTTCTCTATGAGGAGCGCATCGGCCAGAGCTCGCCGACAGCGATCGAGGGATCGGTCGTCTGGAGCGTGCAGCACGAGGCCGGCCAGGACGGCCGGCAGGAGGCGACAGTGCAGGGCAACGTTACCGTTCCCGAGCGCAATCTCTCGGCGCTCGTCACCTTCAAACGCAATTCCGATCCGTCGCTGCCGGCAAGCCATCTGGTCGAGATCGTCTTCTCGGTGCCGCCGAATTTTGAAGGCGGCAGCATCGACAGCGTCCAGCGCATCTCGATGAAGCGCACGGAACAGGATCGCGGCGATGCGCTGATTGCGGTTCCAGCCAAGATCACCGACGATTTCCACATGATCGCGCTCAACGACTATCCGGATGCGCGCAAGGCCAATCTCGACCTGATGTCGACCCGCAATTGGATCGATATTCCGATTACTTACCGCAACGGCCGCCGCGCGCTGCTGACGATGGAGAAGGGTGGTACGGGGACGGACGCCTTCAATACCGCGATCAAGGAGTGGACCGCACTTGGGGATGTCTCGACGAGCCAATGATGGCTTTTCCGGGAATGCCGGTGTTGCCGGTAACGGACCGGGGTGCAGCAGAGATCAATGAAAAGAAAAGGCGGGCCGCAAGGCCCGCCTTCTTCAATTCTATCATGCGGCAGGTTTATGCCGTCGCTTCGACGACGCGGACGGCCTTGGCGCGTTCCAGGGCTTCCTTGCGCACGGCGTCCTGCACCTTTTCGAAGGCGCGGACCTCGATCTGTCGGACGCGTTCGCGGCTGATGTCGAACTCGGTCGAAAGGTCTTCCAGGGTCACCGGATCCTCGGCGAGGCGGCGAGCCTCGAAGATGCGGCGTTCGCGCTCGTTCAGCACGCTCATCGCTTTCGCCAGCATGCGCCGGCGAGTGTCGAGTTCGTCCTGTTCGATCAGCACGTCTTCCTGGCTGTCATGGTCGTCCACCAGCCAATCCTGCCACTGGCCGCCATCACCTTCGGCTGCCTTGATCGGCGCGTTCAGCGAGGCGTCGCCGGAGAGGCGGCGGTTCATCGAAATGACCTCTTCCTCCGAGACGTTCAGCTTGGTGGCGATTTCCGAGACGTGCTCCGGCTTCAGATCGCCGTCATCAATTGCCTGGATGCGTCCCTTCAGCCGGCGCAGATTGAAGAACAGGCGCTTCTGGTTGGCAGTCGTGCCCATCTTCACCAGCGACCACGAGCGCAGGATATATTCCTGGATCGAGGCCTTGATCCACCACATGGCATAGGTGGCCAGGCGGAAGCCGCGCTCGGCATCGAACTTCTTGACGGCCTGCATCAGGCCGACATTGCCCTCGGAGACGACTTCGCCGATCGGCAGGCCATAGCCACGATAACCCATCGCAATCTTCGCGACGAGGCGAAGATGGCTGGTGACGAGCTTGTGGGCAGCGTCGCGGTCGCCATGCTCGGCATAACGCTTGGCGAGCATGTATTCCTGCTGCGGCTCCAGCATCGGGAACTTGCGGATTTCGTCGAGGTAACGATTGAGACCGGCTTCGCCGGCGGTAATGGACGGCAAGGTATTTCGGGCCATAGTGCACCCTCCTAAAGTGAATTCCGGTTCCCGATGGAAACGCATCCTCGCGTTAAAAAAGGCAAACCGGGACGTGCGGCTCTCTCCGAGCCCGCACTAAGTCAATGTACAGATAAGTGTGGCGAAACAGCGGTTCAAGATGCCGCTCACGCAGGTGTGAGGCGGGCAGGCGACATTTCGGAGCCGCCTTTATCGCCGCAGCGCTTCGATCAGTTCGACCATATCATCCGGCAGCGGCACCTCGAAATGCATGAGTTCGCCGGTGCGGGGATGCTCGAACTGCAGCATGAAGGCATGCAGCGCCTGGCGGCCAAAACCGTTGACGATCTTGCGGATCTCTTCCGGCAGGAGATTGGCCTTGGTCTTGAAGCCGGCGCCGTAAACCGTGTCGCCGAGCAGCGGATGGCCGATATGGGCCATATGGACACGGATCTGATGGGTGCGGCCGGTTTCGAGGCGGCACTCGACCAGCGAGGCGAACGCGGTCGCATCCGGCTTCTCATGGAAGCGCTCAATCACCTGGTAATGCGTGATCGCCTCGTCGGCGTCCTGACTGTCGGGGCGCTTGACGGCGCGACGCGTGCGGTCGCCGGCGGCGCGGCCAAGTGGCGCGTCGACCGTGCCTGTCAGCGAGCGCGGCCGGCCCCAGACGACTGCCTGGTAGGCCCGCTCCAGCGGCATAGTGCGGCCATGGTCGGCAAATTGCAGCGAGAGGTGGCGATGGGCAATGTCGTTCTTGGCGACGACCATGACGCCTGTCGTGTCCTTGTCGAGACGGTGGACGATCCCGGGGCGGCGCACCCCGCCGATGCCGGAGAGCGTATCGCTGCAATGGTGGATCAGCGCGTTGACCAGCGTGCCTGTCCAGTTGCCAGGACCGGGATGGACGACGAGACCGGAAGGCTTGGAGATGACGATGACGTCATCATCCTCATGGAGGATATCGAGCGGGATGTCTTCGCCCTGCGGCGTGGGGTCTTCCGGCTCGGGCAGCGTGATCTCGAAGCTATCGCCGCTGCGCACCTTGCGCTGTGGGTCGGTGACGGGTTCGCCGCGCAGAAAAACCTGGCCGTCCTTAATCAGCGTCTTGATGCGGCTGCGCGAAAATTCCTCGCCGACCTGCCCCGTCAGCCAGGCGTCCAGCCGGCCTTCGGCGCTTTCATCGGCGGTCAGGACTTTTCTATTGCCGGCTGCTTGTTTAAAGGGGTCGCTCAAGACGCTTCTTCTCCGACGTATTTTTTTAGAACGGGACGCACAGATGACAGCAATCGAGCCAGACGACCAGGAAGAGAAGCCCCTTGATCCGGCGATGGAAAGTGTCCGGCGCAAGATGGTCCGCCTGCAGATCGTATCCGGCGCCATCATGTTCGTGAGCCTTATGGCGGTCTTCGGCGCCGTTGTCTACAAGGCGATGCACAGCGAGCCGAAGGAGACGGCATCCGCTGTTGCCGCCTCCGGCGTGCCGTCGGATGCGCCGCTTGCGGCGACCGTTTCCCTGCCGTCCGGCTTCAAGGTGCAGTCCACATCGTTTTCATCAGGGCAGATCTTGTTCTACGGTGAAACGGTCGAGGGCAAGAACAAGGCGCTGGTCTACGATCTCAGGACCGGCCGCACCGTTGCCGACGTCACTGTCGCGGGCAATTGAGGCCGGCATGGCCGCCGTTCCGATCGACATCGACAGCGCCGACGATCCACGCGTCGCTGAATTCCGCGAGATCCGCGAGCGCGACCTGACGGGCCGAGAGAACCGCTTCATCGCCGAGGGCACCGTCGTGCTACGCATGCTCGCCGAGGCGCATGCGGCAGGCCGCGGCTTTTTCGCCGAGAAGATCCTGCTGCTGCGCAACCGCGTCGAGGGCGTCCTGCCGATCCTGGAGCGGTTTCCGGCCGATGTGCCGGTCTATGTCGCCGGGGCGGATGTGCTCGATAGCGTCGTCGGTTTCCATCTGCATCGCGGCGTTCTCGCGCTCGGCCGGCGGGAGGATCGCGGGGAGGCGGCACTTCTCGACGCGCTGCCGGAACGGGCGCTGGTGCTCATCGGTTGCGGCATTTCCAATCACGACAATGCCGGCTCGATGTTCCGAAATGCGGCCGCCTTCCGAGCGGACGCGGTGCTGCTCGACGAAACCTCCTGTGATCCACTCTACCGCAAGGCGTTGCGTGTCTCGGTCGGTTCGGTGCTGAGTGTTCCGCACCGGCGTGGCGGCAAGGCCTTGGATGTGCTCCTGACGCTTGCCGAGCGGGGCTTTGCCATCTGGACGCTTTCGCCGCACGGCAAGACCGATATCCGCGCCATTCCGGCTTCAATGCGCATGGCGCTCGTCGTCGGCACCGAGGGCGAGGGGTTGCCGGAGGCGCTGCTTGCGCGCTTCCAGAGCGCGCGCATTCCACAGTCGGAGGAACTCGACAGTCTCAACGCCGCGACGGCGACAGGGATCGCGCTGTTTTCCATGGCCTCCGCGATGGGGCGGATCTAGCCCATACGCCCGAAAATCGGCATTGATTTTTGGAATTGTGCCAATTCAAAATGATGAGGCGCCGCTCGTCCTATCCGACGCGCGCCGCGCTAAGGCATCAGCGCGGGGGATCGGCGATGATCGCCGCTGCCCTGTCGGCAAGGCTGACGCGATCGTTGGGGTTCTTTTCCGCGGCATCTACGAGCAACGTGCGGATCGGCGAGGAAGGTCCCTCGTTGAGTGCGGTCAGCGCCACCATATTGGCGGCGATCGAGGCGAGCTCCTCGCGGATCGCGCCATCGCGCCCGGTTACGGCCTTTGCCTTTTGCAGGCGCTCGGTGAGGGCGGCGCTGCGCTTGCGGACATCCTCGCCCATCTCGGCGGTGACGGCGGCGGTGTCGAGCGCGGATGCGGTCGTGTCTTCGGCCATCATTTCCGCCGGCAGCTCCGCGACCATCCCGGCAAGGCCGGCGTCGCGCAACACCCGGTTGACCTTGCGGATCTCGGCGTTAGCGGCCTTCAACTGCTCCTTCAATTTGGCGATCTCCTGCTGGCGGCGAACGACCAGGGTTTCCTTTTCGGTGGCAGTAGCGCTCTCGCGCGCGGCCTTATCCTCCAGGCGGATCACCATATGCTGCTGTTGCGTCAGTTTCTGTTCGGCATCCTTGGCGCGCTTCTGCAGCAGGCTGACGTCCTGGCGCAGCGTGTCGCGTTCGTCACGCAGCGCGTTGACGCGGAATTTCAGGCTCTCCGCTTCGGTCTCGCGCGCAGCCAGGTCGATCCTCAGCCCATCGGCCTGTTCACCGAGTTTGCTCAGCCGCGTCCGCATCGTCGCCAGTTCGCTGTCCTTGTTGGCAGCGGACTGCTCGGAAATATGCAGATTGGTCTTCAACTGGCTGATATAGTTCTCGTCCTTGCGCAGATGCGAGCGCTGGTCGGCGGCCTCGACATGCATCTCGCCGATCTGGGTCTGCAATTCGCCGATCTCGGCGGCAAGCCTGCCGGCATCGACGGCGAGTGCGTCATGGCGAAGCTGGAGCGACAGGGATTTCTCGCGCTCACGCAGAAGGTCCTGGGCGGTGCGGGCGTTTTCGGCGGCATAGAGCGCACGCACCATATCCTTCTGGGCGCGAACCTCCTGAGGGCTCAGCGGCATCGTCGCTTTCAGCCGGTTCTCGGTATACCAGACAATGCGGCGGTGAACGGCGGGCGAGACCAAAAAGACGAGGAAGGCCGCGGTCAGGAAGCCCAATCCGAACAAAAGAGCATATTCGATCACGGCGCGGCCATCGGTAAGAAGGTTGATACGGGGTCAGCCGCGATGATTAAGCACGCATGACACGCATGGCAAGGCCGCCGGTGTGAACGGCGGCAGATTCCAGTGGCTTTGCGGCCTCAGAAAGGGTTCCAGGTCGGCGCCTGGGTGATCTTGAGATAGCCGACATTGACGCCGAGGCGGGCGCCGACGCCAGTGCGGATCGGCACGACCAACACGTCGTTGTTCTTGAGCAAGGTCATGCCGAAGCCGGCGATCACATAGGCCGAGCCGCTGACGCCGCCGAAGCGCGCATAGATGCCGTTGACGGAGGGCAGGTCGTAGACCAGCATCATCACGCGCGAGCCCTGGCCGCCGTAATCGAGGCCGAGCGAAGGTCCCTGCCAGTAGAGATTATGTTCGCCGGCGTTCTTGGTGTTCAACTGGCCTTCGCCATAGGTAAGACCAGCGATGAAGGCGCCGCCGCCTTCCTGTCCGAGGATATAGCCGTTTGGCAGGCCGTATTTCTGGAAGGCACTCTCGACGACCTTGGCAAGTCCGCCGCTGGCGGAGCCGAAGAAGGAGTGGCCGGCGTCGACGATTTCCTGCATCGTGTACTGGCCGTTGTCCTGGGCGGCAGCCGGCCCGGCAACCATCAGCGAGGAGAAGACGAGGGTCGAAAGCAACCTGAAGAAGCCGATGAATCGGTGCGGAAATCGAGGGCGCATTGTGTCATCCGTTCGTCGTTTGGCTGAGAGCGGGCAAACGCTCGCGGCGATTGGTGCATTTTGCCCCGATGATCTTAACAATCGGTTTACCAAATATGGTGTCTTTATGGCACCAAGTACGATCGCAAACTTCGCGCAATTTTGATGAAGCATATTCCGGGCGCGATGAAATTGCCGCCCCTCAGGAGACGATGATGTCCAAGAACCCAAATCTTACCCTGTCCGGCCCGGATCTGGCCGCGCTTCTTTGCAGCCGCGTTTGCCACGATGTCATCTCGCCCGTCGGCGCGATTAATAACGGGCTGGAGCTCCTCGATGAAGGCGGCGCCGATGCCGATGCGATGGACCTGATTCGCACCAGCGCGCTCAACGCTTCCGTCCGCTTGAAATTTGCACGCCTGGCCTTCGGCGCATCGGGTTCCGTCGGCGCCTCGATCGACACCGGCGAAGCCGAACGCGCTGCCAAGGATTTCGCCGTCGCCGAGAAGAAGACCGAAGTGATCTGGAACGGACCGCGCGCCATCGTCGCCAAGAACCGTGTCAAGCTGCTGCTTAACCTCTTCCTCGTTGCCTATTCCGCCATTCCGCGCGGCGGCGTGCTCGAGGTAACGCTCGAAAATCCCGAGTTCGACGCAAGGTTCAAGCTCACGGTCAAAGGCAAACTGATGCGCTTGCCGCCGAAATTCGTCGAGATATCGACCGGCTCCATCGAGGAGGCGATCGACGCCCATTCGATCCAGCCCTATTACACCGTGCTTCTGGCGCAGGAGTGCGGAATGACCCTTGAGCACAGCGCTAGCGCCGACGAACTGGTGTTCACGGCGGTGGCCGCGGCAGCCTGATTTCGGCGCGCGGACGCGTGTCTGCGCTCGTCCGGTAACGATTCCTTAGCCTGATGGACCTATTCTCCAGGGTTGTAAGAGGCCTCCTGCTACGACGAATGCGGGGGCAAAGGAGCGGCCATGCAAAGGTTCATGATCACCGATAATTCGGACATCGTCCGCAAGGTCGGCAAGCGCATTCTCTCCGAACTCGACTTTCTCGTCAGCGAAGCTTCCAACGCCGGCGAGGCGCTGCAGCGCTGCCAGGCGGAGCTGCCGGAATATCTGATCGTCGATTCCGGCATGGAAGGCGCGCTCGACCTCATCGCCGCCATCCGCGCCATGGAGGGCGGCAAAGAGGTCAAGATCTATTACTGCGTCGTCGAGGCGGATCTGAAGAAGCTGATGGCAGGCAAACGGGCCGGTGCCACCGACTTCCTGCTGAAGCCGTTCGACCGCAAGATCCTGACCGCCGTTTTCGGAAACCGCGCGATCGCCGCCTGACCGGCACAGCCTCTTCTCCGCCGATATCGGCGTCCCTGGAGCATGACGCCGAAAGTGCAAGCACGTTCGACGGCTGCCACGTTCTATTTTCTTCACCGAGATACAGGGCACTTCAGGCCGATTCAGCCTAAGATCCTCTACAACAGGGTAGTCTCTCCCAGCGCAGGCAGAAACGAAAAATCCCGCCGAAAAGGCGGGATCTTCGTTTGTCCGATAAGGGGGATCGGAAAAAAATATCAGGCGGTTTCTGCGTATTCGGCACCATCCGGCTCGCGAAGAACGTAACCACGGCCCCAGACGGTCTCGATGTAGTTGGCACCGCCGGCAGCATTGGCGAGCTTCTTGCGGAGCTTGCAGATGAAAACGTCGATGATCTTCAGTTCCGGCTCGTCCATGCCGCCGTAGAGGTGGTTCAGGAACATTTCCTTGGTGAGGGTGGTGCCCTTGCGGAGCGAAAGCAGCTCCAGCATCTGATATTCCTTGCCCGTCAGGTGGACGCGCTGGCCGCCGACTTCGACAGTCTTGGCATCGAGGTTGACGATCAGCTCGCCGGTCATGATGACCGACTGGGCATGGCCCTTGGAGCGACGGACGATGGCGTGGATACGGGCGACGAGCTCGTCCTTGTGGAACGGCTTGGTCATGTAGTCGTCGGCGCCGAAGCCGAGGCCACGAACCTTGTCTTCGATGCCGGCCATGCCCGACAGAATGAGGATCGGTGTCTTGACCTTGGACAGTCGGAGAGTGCGAAGCACCTCATATCCGGACATGTCGGGCAGGTTCAGATCGAGAAGGATGATGTCATAATCATACAGCTTGCCCAGATCGACGCCTTCTTCACCGAGATCGGTGGTATAAACATTAAAACTCTCTGATTTCAGCATCAACTCGATGCTCTGCGCCGTCGCGCTGTCATCCTCGATTAGAAGTACCCGCATAATTATCCCCTTTACCGCCGCCGAAAGGTGGTCTGGCCCCCTACACGATACCGAACACGCTACGTGATTTGGAAGCTGCCACGAAATGGTTAACAAATTCTAATTCACTCTGGCAAGGAGTATCGAATTTATTAAATAATTTTTCCATTTCTCTGTTTTCCAATAGGAATCTCAAAAAGGCGTTCCTCAACTTTAACATTAGGAAACAGCGCTAAGTGATTCATCCGACTCGCCAATGAAAAGGTTCGAATTTCATGCCTCGGCATTTACCGACCCTTAAATCATCGGGCCTATCATTAACGATGCCCGTAAACGAAAGGTTACCAGCGGTAGGTATTTGTTAATATCGCAGGAAATTTTTTAGCAAACCGTGTCAAAGCGGCGCGCAGGGCGGTTTCAAGTTGAGCCGGGGTCTCGCATCACGGGAGTAATGCGTATGAAGTCGCGAGAAAGTCTCGTTCGCCTGAAGGAATTTCAGGTGAACGAAAAACGACGTCAGCTGCAGCAGTTGCAGATGATGATGTCCGAATTCGAACGGATGACGAAGGATCTGGAGAGCCAGATCGTCGTCGAGGAAAAGAAGTCCGGTATTTCCGACCCGAATCACTTTGCTTATCCGACCTTCGCCAAGGCCGCGCGTCAGCGGGCTGACAACCTGCAGGTTTCGATCAAGGAACTGAAGATGCAGGAGGAGACGCTGGAAATGGCGCTCGAGGAGATGCAGGCGGAATATGCAAGGGCCACAGCGCTGGAAGAGCGTGACGGCGCCGCCCGCGCAAGGGCGTAAGAGAAACGGCGGGCGCCGGCTTCGGCGCTCTGGGATCGCCACTGAGAAGCCATGTATGATGGGCGCGCTGTCCGTCATACATGGCTTTTGGTGTTTGCGCCCTCGGGCAGCTCTCGCCGAAATCGAGGTTGTCACGCCGCGAGCGATCGAAGAGGCTACGTGCAGAGCGGGTCACATCGAGCGTGATTCACGCGACGCGATTCATGCCTTTTTGCGCGTGTTCCAAAACCGCGGCATGTCTTTGAGCGACGCGCATTAGAGCGCCGCGCGTCCTTTCGGACACGCGAAGGACGCTCTAACTCTTTCAATCCTCGCATCGTGCTTTTCCGAAAATCGATTCCGATTTTCGGGCCGATGGCCTAAAGCGCGTCGCAATCTTTCAGATTCGCTCCTCGCGCTTTAGATCCTTGTTTTTACGTATGTCGTTGTCGCAAAACCGCTGCACAGTTTTG
>NZ_PQIG01000131.1 GCF_012349115.1 Rhizobium ruizarguesonis | reverse complement strand
GCCTCTGATCCTGGCGGAAAGATGCCCGGCCCTTCGGGTTGGCTGAAACGGGCCGGCTGATCGACCGGCCGGCTTGGCCGTAGAGCTGGGCTACGACGCGCGCCGGCCGGTCGACCATCCGACTCCGTTTGAGCCAACAGAATGCTGCAATCTGACCAGGAAAGGCTCTAGCCATCAGTATGGGTTTCCTACTGCTTGCTGGCGGCAACGGTCGCGAGTATCCATTGCAAAATGTCGGCGCTGCTTTGCACAAGCGACCGACATTTCATTGGAGGCGGTCATGGAGCGTGGCATGGCAGGGGGCTTGAAGGCCGCCATATTCGGCATACTGGCATTGCTTGCGCTTTTTTCGGCGGTTTCGCCTGGCTTTTCCCAGACGCCGCCAGCGCAAGTGACGGCCGCGACCGCCCCGCCGGCCGAGGTGCGTGAGATGATGGAGCTCATGCAGACGCCTCAGGTCAAACAATGGATGTCGACGCAGATGGCGGCGGCGCCGGCGAGCGATACGGCGGCCGGCGACCAGATGTCGGTCTTGTCAGGTCTGCTCCAGCATGCCCGCCGGCACGTCTCGATGGTCTCCGATGCGGCGATGATGCTGCCCTCACAGGTCGGCCATGCTTCTTCGCTGTTCTTCGGTGAAATCGCCGCCGCCGGCTGGCCGCGCATGGCGGCGCAGTTTCTGGCGATTTTCCTGCTCGGCACCATCGTCGAGCGCATTGCCCGCTATGCCTTTCGCCGCCGCCGCCAGGCGGCGCAGATGGCGGGCATGCATCTTGCCCCGCGCGTCATCCCGGCGCTGATCTTTGCCGTGGCGACGGCGCTTGCTCTTCTCAGCGTCAGCTGGCCGCCGGTCAGCCAGAGCATCGCGATCGTTTGCGTTGTCGCGCTCGTGGTCCAGCGCTTCACGATTTGCCTCGGAGGCGTCCTGGTCGATCTCATCGGGCTGGCGCGGGTGGAGGAAGAACGGCAGGGTGTCACCGCTGCGATCATGCCGGCGCGCGCGGTTGCATTCTTCTGGTATCGGCGCTGTGCGACTTTCGTCATCTATTTCATATTCGGCTGGGCGGTGATCCAGTCGATGGAGCCGCTCGGCTATTCTCCGAGCGTCCGGCTCCTCGTCGGCTATATGATGGGCATCGGCCTGTTGCTGATCGCGATCGAGGCCGTCTGGTCGCGGCCGCACAAGGACGAGAAGCGCGGGTACGGGACCTCCTGGGCGCTCACCGTCTATTTCCTGGTGCTTTGGAGCCTCTGGGTCGCAGGCTTCAACTGGTTGCTCTGGCTCGGCATTTACGTGCTGTTGCTGCCGCGCGTGCTTGCCGTCTCGACGATTGCGGTAAAATCGCTGCAGCAGACCGAAGCGAGCTTCCTTGCCACGCGCCGCATTGCAGCCGTACTGCTCGACCGCGGCGTGCGGGCGCTGATCATTGCCGTCGCCGCCATCTGGCTTGGGCGTATGCTCGGCGTCGGTGCCGATACGATGGCCGCCGGCGAAACGATGATCGACAAGATCGCGCGCGGCGTAATCGGCGGCATCGTCATCCTGCTTGCCGCCGATCTGCTCTGGCATGTCATCAAGGCTTATATCGACGGCAAGCTGCTCGATTCATCCGTGGATGGCGGAGCAACGGATGAGGAGAAGGCCAAACGCGCGCGGATACAGACGCTGTTGCCGATCTTCCGCAATATTCTCGCCGTCGTGATCGCCGTCATTGCCGCTCTGATGGTGCTCTCCGGACTCGGTATCGAGATCGGGCCGCTGATCGCCGGCGCCGGTGTCGTCGGCGTTGCGGTCGGCTTCGGCGCTCAGACCATCGTCAAGGACGTCATCAGCGGCATGTTCTATCTCTGGGACGATGCCTTCCGCATTGGCGAATATATCGAAAGCGGCAGCCACAAGGGCGTAGTCGAGGCCTTCAGCCTGCGCTCGGTGAAGCTCAGGCATCATCGCGGGCCGCTGACGACGGTGCCGTTCGGCGAACTCGGCGCAGTGAAGAACCTCAATCGCGACTGGACGATCGACAAGATCAGCCTCAACGTCAAATACGACACCGATCTCGTCAAGGCGAAGAAGGTGATCAAGCAGATCGGCCAGACGCTGCTCGAAAATCCGGAATTCGGCCCTCATATCATCGAGACGCTGAAGATGAAGGGTGTCGAGCAGTTCGGCGAATTCGCGATCGAAATCCGGCTGTCGATGATGACGAAGCCCGGCGAGCAATTCGTCATCCGCCGCAATGCGCTGGCGATGATCCGCAATGCCTTCCAGGAAAACGGTATCGAATTCGCCGTGCCGACGGTGCAGGTGGCGGGCGACCGCGATGCGGAGGTGGATGCTGCCGTCGCGCGCTACGCCGCGCATGCGCGGGCGGGCGGCGAGCCGGCGGCATGAACCGCCTCACATCGCGCCGGAGGCTGCGATCAGCAGGCCGCCGATGATCGCCATGTTCGTCTTCCAGGTATTGATCGCGCTGTCGCGCGCCGTTCCCTGCATGTCCCAGAAATTCAGCAGCATGACGGTGGCGGCCAGCGTGAAGATGATGAGACCGAATGCCGCTGCCGTGACAAAAAGGCCGAGCATCAGCAGGATGCCCGCGACGATCTGAAACAGGCTGCCCAAGACCAGCACCCATTTCGCAAAAGGGACGCCGCGGGTTTCGATCGCCTCGGTCAGCGGCACGATGACGAAAAAATGATGAATGCCGCCAGCGACATAGAGACCGCCCAGCAGCAGACGTCCGAGGGCAAGCATCACAAAGGCCGAACCATCCTGCATATCGAACCGTTCTCCTGCGTCTCAACTCTCCGTCGAGGGCAAGGCTCTTCCGAAGCTTACGAAAATGCAATGCACCGTGACGCCCGCCTGCGCAAATTCGCCCCAATTGAGGATGATTGAGGCGCAGGCGGCGGGGCTGGGGTAGCGGCGGCATGGCTTCATAGAGCTTATATGCCTCTCATGTTACGTCTTTCGAAATGATTCCCGCCAAGCTGGCAGTTGCAGCAGGGTACGAGAATGTCGGGGCACGGCAATTTGGAAGAGATGGAAGAAACAGACGGGTTTTCTTTTCGCGGGCTTTTCAGGCGTTACAGAACGCCTTTGCTGGCCGCCGCGTCACTGGTGGTCTTCTGCCTCGTCGGTTACGCGATCGTGCAGCTCACCAACGAGGTGCGCTATGACGACGTCGTCGGTGCGCTGGCGGCGACCAGGCCGAGCGCGATCCTGCTTGCGCTGTTCTTCACGGCGCTCAGTTTCCTCTCGCTGATCTTCTACGATCTCAACGCCATCGAGTACATCGGCAAGAAGCTGCCCTTTCCGCATGTGGCGTTGACGGCGTTCAGCGCCTATGCCGTCGGCAACACCGCCGGTTTCGGCGCGCTTTCGGGCGGCGCGATCCGCTACCGTGCCTATACGCGCCTCGGGCTCTCGCCGGAGGATATCGGCCGCATCATCGCCTTCGTCACGCTGTCCTTCGGATTGGGGCTTGCGGGCGTCGCGGCGATCGCCCTCATCGTCATCGCCGACGAGATCGGCCCGCTGATCGGCGTCAGCCCCTTCCTCCTGCGGCTGATCGCCGGCTCGATCGTCGCCATTCTGGGCGCGGTGATGATTATCGGCCGTGACGGGCGCGTGCTTGATCTTGGCCCTGTGGCAATCCGCCTGCCGGATTCGCGTACCTGGTCGCGCCAGTTCCTCGTCACAGCCTTCGATATCGCCGCCTC
Source organism: Rhizobium ruizarguesonis (assembly GCF_012349115.1). Taxonomy (GTDB): domain Bacteria; phylum Pseudomonadota; class Alphaproteobacteria; order Rhizobiales; family Rhizobiaceae; genus Rhizobium; species Rhizobium ruizarguesonis. The sequence goes on along the minus strand of NZ_PQIG01000131.1, from coordinate 11,048 downwards.
GGCGTCCGTGCTCTATGTGCTGCTGCCGCAGACGGCCATCGGCTGGCCGGTCTTCCTCGCCGTCTATGCGATCGCCGTCGGTCTCGGCGTGCTCAGCCACGTTCCGGCCGGGCTCGGCGTGTTCGAGACCGTGATCATCGCCTCGCTCGGCAGCGCGGTGAACATCGATGCCGTGCTCGGATCGCTGGTGCTCTACCGGCTGGTCTACCATGTGCTGCCGCTGCTGATCGCCGTGCTCGCGGTCTCGGCGGCGGAGCTGCGTCGTTTCGTCGACCATCCGGCTGCCTCCAGCATGCGGCGCATCGGCGGACGGCTGATGCCGCAGCTGCTGTCGGCTCTCGCGCTGCTGCTTGGCGTCATGCTGGTGTTTTCGAGCGTCACGCCGACGCCGGACCAGAACCTCGAATTCCTCTCCAACTATCTGCCGCTGCCGATGGTCGAAGGGGCGCATTTCCTCTCCAGCCTGCTGGGGCTGGCACTCGTCGTCGCCGCGCGCGGCCTCGGCCAGCGGCTCGACGGCGCCTGGTGGGTTGCCGTGTTCTCGGCGCTTGCCGCGTTGACTTTGTCGCTGCTGAAGGCGATCGCGCTTGTCGAAGCCGCTTTTCTTGCCTTCCTCATCTTCGGGCTCTTCGTCAGCCGCCGGCTCTTTACCCGCCAGGCCTCGCTGCTCAACCAGGCGCTGACGGCGTCCTGGCTGATGGCGATCGCCGTGATCGTCGTCGGCGCCGTCGTCATCCTGCTCTTCGTCTATCGCGACGTCGAATACAGCAACCAGCTCTGGTGGCAGTTCGAATTCACGGCCGAAGCGCCGCGCGGGCTGCGCGCCGTGCTCGGCATCACCATCATCTCGTCGGCGATCGCCGTCTTCAGCCTGCTCCGGCCGGCGAGCTTCCGGCCGGAGCAGGCGACGGACGAGGCGCTGGTGCGTGCCGTCGAGATCGTCATGAAGCAGGGCAATGCGGATGCCAATCTCGTGCGCATGGGCGACAAGAGCATCATGTTCTCGGAAAACGGCGATGCCTTCATCATGTATGGCCGGCAGGGCCGCTCCTGGATCGCGCTGTTCGATCCGGTCGGCGACCATCGCGCCGTGCAGGAACTCGTCTGGCGTTTCGTCGAAGCGGCGCGTGCCGCCGGCTGCCGGGCGGTGTTCTATCAGATATCGCCGGCGCTGCTGTCTCATTGCGCCGATGCTGGCCTGCGCGCCTTCAAGCTCGGCGAACTGGCGGTGGCCGATCTCAGGACCTTCGAGATGAAGGGCGGCAAATGGGCGAACCTTCGCCAGACGGCAAGCCGCGCCCAGCGCGACGGGCTGGAATTCGCCGTCGTCGAACCGCAGGACTTGTCTTCGGTCATCGATGATCTAGCCGCCGTTTCCACGGCTTGGCTCGAGCATCACAATGCCAAGGAAAAGGGCTTCTCGCTCGGCGCGTTCGATTTCGATTATGTCTCCTCGCAGCCGGTCGGCATCTTGAAAAAGGACGGCAGGATCGTCGCCTTCGCCAATATCCTCGTGACCGAATCCAGACAGGAGGGCACGATCGATCTCATGCGCTTCTCGCCGGACGCGCCGAAGGGCTCGATGGACTTTCTCTTCGTGCAGATCATGGAATATCTGCGAGAGCAGGGTTTCACCCACTTCAATCTCGGCATGGCGCCTCTCTCCGGCATGTCGAAACGCGAGGCGGCGCCCGTCTGGGACCGCATCGGCAGCACCGTTTTCGAACACGGCGAGCGCTTCTATAACTTCAAAGGCCTTCGGGCATTCAAATCCAAGTTTCATCCGCACTGGCAACCGCGCTATCTTGCGGTCTCCGGAGGGGGCAATCCGATGATCGCGTTGATGGACGCGACATTTCTGATTGGGGGCGGATTGAAAGGGGTAGTGAGAAAATGATCAGGACAATCCTTCTTGCCACGGCATGCGCCTGCATGCTCGCGGCCGCACCGGCTGACGCCGCCGAGGAGACCACGCAGAGCTTCGAAACCGGGCTCATCCCGTCGCCGCACATCTTCCTGCCGGAAGGGGAGGTGAAGGGCACGGTGATGCTGATCTCGGATGCGGCCGGCTGGGGCGACTATGAGAAGGCCGAAGCCGACAGGTTGGTCGCCGAAGGCGCCGTTGTCATCGGCGTCGACTTTCCCTCCTATATCCAGGCGCTCGGCCGGTATGACGTCAGCCTCAACGACGGCTGCGTCTACATGGTGTCGGACATCGAATCGCTGAGCCAGCAGGTGCAGCGCGCGACCGGCAACAACGCCTATCACCTGCCGATCGTCGCCGGCATCGGCGAGGGCGGGGCCTTAGCGCTGGCGATTGCCGCGCAAACGCCGGATGCGACGATCGGCCAGACACTTGCCGTTAATCCGGTCGCCGGCATTCCGCTTGCCAAGGAGCTTTGCACGCCAGCGTCCAAGCAAGTGGTCGGCGAACGCACGGTCTATGGCCTCAGCGACGGCGTCCTGCCGGACCCGATCGTTACCGTCTTCACGCCTGATGCCAACAAGGATGGTCGGGCGCATGCCGAGGCGCTGAAGAAGGCCCATGACGTGATCGAGATCCGCGATTCCACCGACGATGCGCAGACGGCGTTTGCCGATACGCTCGACGATCTCGTCACCGCCTCCGGCGCCTTCGGCAACCCGCTCGGCCTGCCGCTGGCTGTGCTCGAGGCAACGCCGGCCCTCGATACGATGGCGGTGATCTATTCCGGGGACGGCGGCTGGCGCGACATCGACAAGGAGGTCGGCGGCACGCTGCAGAAGGAAGGTATTCCGGTCGTCGGCGTCGATTCGCTCCACTATTTCTGGAAGGAGCGCAAGCCGGAGGAGACAGCCGCCGATCTTTCGAAGATCATCGATTTTTACCGCAAGCAGTGGAAGGTGAAGCATGTGCTGCTCGTCGGTTATTCCTTCGGTGCCGATGTCGTGCCCGCCACCTACCAGCTCCTCAAGCCAGCCGAAAAATCGGCGGTGGCGCAATTGTCGCTGCTGTCGCTTTCGCACGAAGTCGACTACGTCATCTCCGTTCTCGGCTGGCTCGGCCAGAAGACGGAAGGGGCGGGAGGCGATCCCGTCGGCGATCTGAAGAACATCGATCCGAAGCTCGTGCAATGCATCTACGGCAAAGACGACGATGACGATGTCGCCTGTCCGGCGCTGAAGGATAGCGGCGCCGAGGTTATCGAACTGCCCGGCGATCATCACTTCGACGAGAATTACGACCTTCTGACGAAGACGATCATCGACGGGCTGAAGAGGCGGCTGCAGGATTAAAGCGCAGCGCGTCCGATAGGACGCGCTAAGGACGCTTTAACACTTTGAAATCAGCGCATCAGCGTTTCTTCGCTCCAGCCGAGCGCGGTGAGTTCTGCGCCGCGAAACCGCGCATCGTCGGCAACTATGAATTCGTCGAGTTGCGGCGGAGCGATGCTGGTGCCGGAGAGCATCGCATGCACCTGTCCGCGATGATGGGTCTGATGCTGGAAGAGGTGGCCGAGCACGTCATCCATCCGCTCTTCTTGAATGCGGGCGCCGCGATGGAGGCTGATGGTCGAGGTGAGCCTCTCCGGCGTCAGGGCCTCGCAAAGCGCCACCAGGCGCTGATCGACCTTCGCCTGGGCTTCTGCCAGCGAGGAAACGTCATCGAACGGTTCGTCGATCTCGAAAGCCTTGAGCCCGAGCGTGCCGCCTTCCAGGCCGTCGACATAGAACCAGTCGACCGTGATGATATGGTTCAAGGTTTCCTTGATCGAGGGAAAGAAGCTTGTGCGTTGCGCTTCGAATTCGCCAGGCCTCAATGTCGCGCAGGCCTGAAGCAGCCGGCGGTTGGCAAGGGCGTTGTTATAGGCAAGTTTGCGGAATGGCCTGACAGGATCGTAGGTCGGCATCGGCGCGTCTCCTCTTTAAGCGCTTTTGGCTACAGCTCCGGGCGCCTTTTGAGGCGCGCAAAGGGCGCTGTAACACCTTGAATTGCTTGTGTCAGTCTTTGCCGTCGAGATCGCCGTCCCGCCAGACGAGATGACGTGGCGAAACGGGAAGGGTTTCGATTTCATCGGCGATGAAATAGGGCGGGATGTCGAGTGCGGTCAGGGCATCGCGCGTCGCGGGCACCCATTTGAACTCGAGATAGTTGTCGCCGTCCTCGACCCGATGGATGATCTCGCCGGACAAAAAGGGGAATTCCGGCGGGAGGTCCATCAGGTAATAGAGACCGAGTTCATGCCAGTCGCGCTGTTCGTAGCGGAAAAAGTTCTCGACGATCCACAGCAGGCGATGGACGGTCACCTCAACGCCCAGTTCCTCCACCATCTCGCGCTTGAGCGTCTCTTCCGACGTTTCGCCGATCTCCGCCCGACCGCCCGGAAAAGTCCAGAAGGGCTCGTGTACGGCGCGATGAACGAGTACATGGCCATCGCGAAAACCGAGGCCGGCGATGCGATAGTTGAAACGCCGACCGCCTGCACTCAGGCGGATGTGAATGCGCTTGGTCATGCCATTCTTATCCAAGATCGATCACGACAATTTCCGGCGGCACGCCGAAGCGGACGGGTGCAATGGAGCAGCCAAGCCCGCCGGAAACGATGATATTACGCTCCTCTTCAACGATATGGCCATAGGCGTAGCGATTGCCGTAGCGCGAGGGCACGATCGGCGAACGGCCGAGGAAACGGATCTGTCCGCCATGCGTGTGGCCCGATAGCGTCAGCGAGACACGCTCGGGCACGCGCGGAAAGATATCGGGCTCATGAGCGAGCAGGATGACGGGCGCATCGTCCGTAATCTGCGCCATCGTTCCCTCGAGATCGTCGAGGCCGAGCATCTGCGTGCGGCCCCACTTCCGGCCCGGCAGCAGCGCCAGCTGATCTTCGAGGCCTGCGAGCCAAAAGCCGCGGCCATCCTTTTCGAGCCGAACGGCGCGGTTGCCGTAGACCGGGATTCCGACGTCGGCGAGGGCCCGATGTCCGAATGTTTCCATCCCGCCGTTCTTCTGGGCGGTCCTGTCCTCCCACCAATCGTGGTTGCCCATGACCGCATGGACGCCGAGAGGAGCCTGCAAGGTGGCGAGCGCCTTCGACCATTGGCGCGAATGCACGTATTGCGTCACCATATTCATACCGGCGGCGTAATCGCCGAGCAGGACGGTGATATCGCCTTCGAGTTCATTTGCCCTATGGCAGATCGCGGCAATCCGGCTTGCCGACATCCAGGGTTCGCAGGCATGGAGATCGGCGAGCGCGACGATGCGGAGCTTGAGCCCGGGCGCCCATCCCGGCGGCGTCAGCCGGTAGCGGGTGATGGCGAGCCGCGCGAGTGGTTCATAGGCGAAGGCATAACCACCGAGCGACATGACGCCTGCGACACTGCCGCCGAGAACCTTGAAAAATCCGCGGCGGGTGATCACTCAGTTGTCCTCCTGGAACAGCCGGAACTGCGCAGCCTCCATATCCTTAGGTGGTTGCATTCCCAGATGTTTCCACGCGATTGCGGTCAGAACACGGCCGCGTGGCGTGCGCTGAATGAAACCCTGCTGGATCATGTAGGGCTCGATAATGTCCTCGATCGCGTCACGAGGCTCGGAAAGGCCGGCGGCAATGGTTTCGATGCCGACCGGGCCGCCGCCGAAATTGACCGCGATCATGTTGAGGTAACGTTTGTCGAGCTGGTCGAAGCCGACATTGTCGACCAGCAGGCGGGTCAGCGCCTCATCGGCGATCTCGCGGGTGACGGCTTCGGCCCTTGCCACCTCGGCAAAGTCGCGCACGCGCCTCAGCAGCCGGCCGGCGATGCGCGGGGTGCCGCGGGCGCGTCTTGCGATCTCGCGGGCGCCCTCCTCGGTGATCGGCAGGTTCATCAGCCGCGCGCCACGGCGTACGATCAGTTCCAGCTCCTCGACGGTGTAGAAGCTCAGTCGCACCGGAATGCCAAAGCGGTCGCGCAGCGGCGTCGTCAACAGGCCGAGGCGCGTGGTGGCCGCCACCAGCGTGAATTTCGACAGGTCGATCTTCACCGAGCGAGCGGCAGGGCCTTCCCCGATGATGAGGTCGAGCTGGAAATCTTCCATGGCCGGATAGAGGATTTCCTCGACGGCGGGATTGAGGCGATGGATCTCGTCGATGAAGAGCACGTCGCGCTCCTCGAGATTGGTGAGCAGGGCAGCGAGATCGCCGGCCTTGGCGATGACAGGGCCCGACGTTGAGCGGAAATTGACGCCGAGCTCTTTGGCCATGATCTGCGCCAGCGTCGTCTTGCCAAGGCCGGGCGGCCCGACGAAGAGCACATGGTCCAGCGCTTCGCCGCGGTTTTTCGCCGCCTCGATGAAGACCTTGAGATTGGCGCGCGCTTCCGCCTGGCCGGTGAACTCGTCCAGCGATTGCGGGCGCAACGTAATATCAAGGTCTTCGCCCCGCTTTTCCGGCGATATCAGGCGGGCGGGTTCACTCATGCTCTCATTCCGTTTTGAAACCTGTCACACCAATACACCAAAAAACGGCTGCCTCGACATTCCATCATCGGTTTTCCGGCCTTTCACCGCGCCAGCTCCTTCAACCCCAGCCTGATCAGCTTGGCGCTGTCGGCGCCATCGCCTGCAGTCTTCATTGCCGCGGCGATCGCGTTCGCCGCCTGGTCACGGGAATAGCCGAGGTTGGTCAGCGCGGAAACCGCATCGGCGACAGGCGCGGCCGCGACACCTTCGCCGAGTTCCTGCTTGAGGGCGATATTGATCGCTTCCCCGGCAAAGGCCGGCGCCCGGTTCTTGAGCTCGGTGACGAGGCGCATCGCCACTTTGGGACCGACGCCCGGCGCGCGCGAGACGGCGGCGCGATCCTGCAGGGCGATCGCATTGGCAAGTTCGCCTGGCGTCAGCGTCGAGAGCACGGCGAGCGCCACCTTGGCGCCGACGCCCTGAACGCTCTGGAGCAGGTTGAACCATTCCCGCTCCAGCGCGGTCATGAATCCGAAGAGCCTCAACTGATCCTCGCGCACATAGGTTTCGATGAACAGTACGCAGGCTTCACCAACTGAGCCGAGCTTGGATAGGGTACGCGCCGAGCAATAGGCGACGTAGCAGACGCCGTGCACATCGACGAGCACATAGTCTTCGCCGATCTCGTCTATGGTGCCTTTCAGCTTGCCGATCATAAGTCGCGGTCTCTCAAGGATGCGTTTCGGGGGTTATAAGGTCAACGGAGGGGAAATAGGAGCGGTATCCGCTGGGATCGCGGGTCAAAATTCTGTAGCCCCTTATCGCCGCATGCGCGCCGATGAAGAAATCGGGCAAGATCCGTTCGCGCCCACCGCCGGCGCGACGGTAAAGCCGGAAGGCCGCAGCAGCGGCGAATGCAGCCGGCCAAGGCAGATTCTCGCGGCGGAATTCATCCTGCGGCAGCAGTCGATCGACTTCGTCCACGTCGTCGTACCGAACGGAAAATTCGGAATAGATGATCGGGTTTATGAGGACAGGACCGTCTTTGAAGAGCTCAAGCATCTTTCGACGCGACCAACCATGCCAGTCCGAACCGACCACGGCCAGATCGACAAGTATGTTCGTGTCGACAAGTGTGGCCATCAGCGATCACGGGTCATCGACATAAGGTCTTCGGCATCGATCTCCTGATCGCCAGTGCCCTCGAGGCGACGGACCGTCTGCATGAAACGATCCAGGCGACCCCGATCCTCGATCTCCTGCTTGCCGTTCTTCGGCGAGAGAACGAGCTTGCCGCCCTCTATCGAGAAAATGACCTCGCTGTTGGCCTCGATGCCGACAAGTTCTCTGAGATCGCGAGGAATGGTGACCTGCCCTTTGGACGTAACACGCATCTTGTTGCTCCTTCGTGGTAAGAATTATCCTTACCGACAGAACAAGTCAAGAACACACTACCCAGCCAGCGCCTGTCGCATCCGGTTGCTGCCGCGATTATGCGCATGGCAGATGGCGATCGCCAGGGCGTCGGCTGCGTCGTTGCCCTTGAATTCGACCTTCGGCATCAGGATCTTCAGCATCATGTGGATCTGCTGCTTTTCGCCGTGGCCGACGCCGATGACGGCCTTCTTCACGGCGTTCGGGGCATATTCGGAGACCGGCAGCCCGGCGCGCGCCGGCACCAGCATGGCGATGCCGCGGGCCTGGCCAAGCTTCAGGGTCGCCACCGCATCCTTGTTGACGAAGGTCTGTTCGACGGCGGCCTCATCCGGCTTGTAACTGTGGACGATCTCCGCCAGGCCGTCGTGCAATTGGCAAAGGCGGGAGGCAAGGTCCATGTCTCCATCAGAGGTCACGGTTCCAGATGCCACAAACCGCAGGGAATTGCCTAATGTCTCGATGATTCCCCAGCCGGTGCGGCGAAGCCCGGGATCGATGCCGACGATGCGAATCGTATTTTGCATGGTTCAACCTATAGCGATTGCGAAATAAGTGCCACCGATATGTGAACAAAACAAAAACACTCCAGGATTTCGGCCGCGTCATTTACCGCGAATTAAAACAGATGCCTGAATTCTAGTCATCAAATACGAGAGGGGCTTCTTTTGGCAAAGAGTTAAGCCTCCGATGTTGTGTTTACAGGTCAGTTGATCAGGCATACGCCGCGTGCCCGCGCTGGCAGGCGCGGTTCAGAAGGGGTTCGTTGTACATGGCTCGGAGATTTCAGTCGCTGTCCTTCAAGGTCATCGTCACATTCATTCTGATGACCGTGCTGTCGATTGCGGTCATCGATGTGCTTGCCTATTTCGCCAGTAGCCGCATTTCGGACGAACAGGCGCTTAAGGCCAAGGAAAGCGTGCTGATCTTTCGCGGCGACATGCTGCAGGACCAGCTGACGCAACTTGAAAACCAGGCCAACTCCATCGCGCGCATCGAGGCGCTGCAGATGTCGATCACCAATCTGAAGAGCGGCTGGAAGACCATCGAGAAGACCGCGGGGGATGCTCGCGCCGAGCTGAAGAAGGTATTCATAGCAGGCAACCCCAATCCCGCCGACCAGCGCGAGAAGCTGATCAAACCGGAAGGGCCAAGCGGCTTTTATTATTCGAGCCACGAGAAGACGCAGGGCGAAGTCGCCCGCGACCTCGAGGATACTGCCTTCAGCGATCTGCTGATTGTCGATCTCGAGGGTACTGTTCTCTATTCCTATAAGAAGGAAGACGATTTCGCCGAGAACCTGAAGTCGGACGCCTGGAAGGCGACTGGCGCTGGCATCGCTTTCGCCAAGGCGATCGAGAATACCGCCAAGGCGACCGATGATGCTGCGCCGACCGGCTTTTCCGGCCTTCGTGTCGATGCCGGCAGCGGCAAGTCGGCGATCTTCTATGCCGTACCGATCGTCAAGCTTGGAGCGCTCAAGGGCATCATTCTCTTCAAGGTGCGGGACGAGATCGTCACCGGCATCCTCGCCAAGGGCATCGTCCAGGGCAGCACGGCGCGGGCGGCGATCGTCTCCGGCGATGGATCCGCCATTGGTCTCGACGGTAGCGGCAAGCTTGCGACGCTTGACGCGACACCCTTCACCTTCATCAAGAGCGCGCTTGCCAGTTCGGCGATGACAGTTGCCGATTTCAGCCGGGCGGACGGCGCGGCCCGTGCCTATGTCCGCGGCATCGACTATCGCGGCGACCGCTTCCTCGTGGTCGAAAGCGTACTTCTGAGCGAGCTCAATGCCGGCTCGATCGAGATCGCCACCCTGCTGACGATGATCGGCATCGGCGTGCTCGTCGTCATGGCGCTTGCCACCGGGCTCGTCACCAATTTGCTTTTCTCGCCGCTTGCGCGGCTTGCCGGCGTCACCCGCGATGTCGCCGACGGCAAGCTCGACAGCGAGATCGGCAGCCTGAACCGCAAGGACGAGATCGGCACGATGGCGAACGCGCTCGACCGCTTCCGCCACTCGCTGATCGAAAGCCGCAAGCTCGAAGCCGCCAGCGAGGAGACGCGCCTGCAGGCCGAACACGACCGCCAGCAGAATCTGGCCGAGCGCGAGGCCGAGGCGAAGACGCTGCAGCAGGTGGTCGAGGCGCTCGACGAGGGCCTGCATCATCTGGCGAACGGTGATCTCGCCTACCAGATCAATACCGATTTCCCGAACGGGCTCGAAAGCCTGCGCGTCAATTTCAACGAGGCGCTGGCGACGCTCAGCGAAACCATGACGGCGATCGGCGGCAACTCGATGGCGGTGCGCGCCGGCTCCGAGGAGATGCGCACCGGCGCCGACGAGCTTGCCGGGCGCACCGAGCGTCAGGCCGGCTCGATCACGGAGACGGCGAATGCGATCAGCGCCATCACCCAGTCGGTCCGCCGGCAGATCGAGCGAGCCGAACAGGCCGAGCGCATCGCCCGCGACGCCAAGAAGGAGACGACCGGCTCAGGCCAGATCATGCGCGAGACGATCGCGGCGATGGAGGCAATCCAGGCCTCGTCGCGCCAGATCAATACAATCATCTCAGTCATCGACGACATTGCCTTCCAGACCAACCTCCTGGCGCTCAATGCCGGTGTCGAGGCAGCGCGCGCCGGTGAATCCGGCAAGGGCTTCGCGGTCGTCGCCATGGAAGTGCGCGAGCTCGCCCAGCGCTCATCGAGCGCGGCCAAGGAAATCTCCAGCCTGCTGCAGAAATCGACGCATGAGGTCGAAAGCGGCGTTGCGCTTGTGGAAAAAGCGGGCGTCGCGTTGACGGGCATCGGCGCCCATGTCGAGGCGATCAACGGGCAGATCAACGAGATCATGGGTGCGACCCGCGAGGAAGCCAATACGCTGCGCGAGATCAATAGCGCCGTCGCCGAACTCGACGCGATGACGCAGCAGAACGCCTCGATGGTCGAGGAGACGACGGCGGCGATCCACCGGCTGGCGACGGAAGCCCTGGAAATGGACCGCCAGCTCGGCAATTTCACGCTGCCGCCCGGCCACCATCAACCGAGCGCCGAGGTGCACGTGCTGCGCCGTCACCGGTAACCCAGCGTTTTCAACATTGCATGAGGGCCGCGCTCGCGCGGCCCTCAGACCGCTGACAAACCCGTCGATTTTTCGGCGGGTTTTGTTTTTGCGGATTGG
>NZ_PQIG01000130.1 GCF_012349115.1 Rhizobium ruizarguesonis | reverse complement strand
TTGCGATAACGACATGCGTAAAAACAAAGACCTAAAGCGCAAGGAGCGAATCTGAAAGATTGCGCGAAGGGCTGCACCCCTCAGGCGCCGCAAGCCACAACATGATCCCGTATTGCCGCAGCACTTTCCAAAGGCGACCTGAACGTCACATCCAACGTCAGCGCGTGTTGGTGCGGAATATCAAGAACCACGGCCTGTTGGCTTCGGCTCCTCGACGTCTCGACGTCGGTGGTTTTCAAATGGTTGCGCCGTGCGGGGGAGGAAACGCGACGCGCCAGTTCTTCTTCGGCACAAAGCAATCTCACCGGAACGAAGACCGCGGCGCCCTGTGTGGCGGCGTCGACGAACTGTTGGTACGTCCGCGCGCTGCGCACATCGCCTTCGACACCGGCGTGGGTGAAGATGAAATTCGCCGACAGGCTGCTATAGGCGGTGATCGCATCCAGCACGGCCTGCCGGATCCTACCAGTGTACTCCCAGACGCCCTTAGGCAGCGGAGCGGTCTGATCCTCGTCGAGGAGGCGCAAGATCGGGTTGTTGAACCAGTGATTATCAACAATCTTTGCTGATATCAGCGAGCCGAGTTCTCGAGCGATTGTCAGCTTCCCGACGCCCGGAAACCCCAGGAGCAGCACGAAAACACTCATCGTCCGATAACTCTCCCAACACAATCCACCGCTGTGGAAACGCAGCATATCTGCGTTTCCACAAGCCGAACCGCTTAATGCGAAGCCGCCTCGCTTGCGACCGCCGCCCCCTCGCGCTTCTGGCTAGGACCGACCGGGATCAGCCAGGTGGTGAAGAAGGTGAGCACCGCGACGATGACGACGCCCCAGAAGCTCCAGTGCAGAGCCGCATTGAAGACGGCGCGGATCGCCGGATCGGCGGCGAGCGCCGAAAGCCCGGTCGGCTGGTTCAGTGCGTCATGCAGGCCTGCCGCCGCCTCGCCGCTCGCATAGTGGTTGATGCCGGCATTGAGGATGGCGCCGAGCACGGTGGCGCCGAGCGTATTGCCGAGGCTGCGGGAAAAGATGATCGAGGCTGTGGCGCTGCCGCGCATCGACCATTCGACGCTCTCCTGCACCAGCACGATGCTGGTGAGGCTGATGAGACCCATGCCGAAGCCCATGAAGAAGGAGCCGGCGCCGGCAACGACCGGCGAACTGTCAGGTGTCAGGAACAACAGGAAACAGGCACCGAAGGGAAACATCAGGCTGCCGACACGCAAGGTGCGGCGGATGCCGAAGGCCTTGTAGAAGCGGCCGGAGAGGATCACCGCCAGAGGCCAGCCGACGACGAGCATGGTGAGCGTGAAGCCCGCGACAACAGGCGAACGGCCGAGCACGCCCTGCACATAGATCGGCAGGATTGTCGAAAGCCCGATCAGCGCCATGCCGGCAAGCAGCGTCGCCGCATTGCTGGTCGCAATCAGCCTTCGGCTCCAGAGCGGGATCGAAATGATCGGTTCCGGCGCCCGCTTCTCCTGGGCGAGAAAGAAAAGGCCCGCGACCACGAAGACGGCGAAAAGCGAAATCAGGATCCAGGCGCTCGCATCGGTTTCCGTCAGCATGACGAGAAGTGCGACGATCGAGATCGAAAACAGCGCCGCTCCGAGGTAATCAATCTTTGCCTGCTTGTGCGCCACGTCCTCCTTCAGGAAGATCATGAAGGCAATGATCGAAATGATGCCGATCGGCAGGTTGATCCAGAAGATCCAGGCCCAGGAAATGTTGTCGACGATGATGCCGCCGGCCAGCGGCCCGACGACGGCCGATGTCGCCCAGACGGTTGCCATGAAGCCCTGCACGCGGCCGCGTTCCTCGAGCTTGAAGAGATCGCCGATGATCGTCGTCGTGACCGGCTGGATGGCGCCGGCGCCGAGCCCCTGCAGCAGCCGGAACAGCACCAGCGACATCATCGACCAGGCAAGCCCGCAGAGCAAAGAGCCGACCAGGAAGATCAGGATGCCGCCGATCAGCACCGGCTTGCGCCCGAAAATGTCGGAAAGCTTGCCGTAGATGACCGTCGTCGTCGACTGCGCCAGCAGGAAGGCCGAAAACACCCAGCTGTAATAGGAAAACCCGCCGAGCTGCCCGACGATGCGCGGCATCGCGGTCGCCACGATCGTCGCCTCGATCGCCACCATGAAGGTTGCGAGCATGATGGTGGCGACGATAAGCACGCGGTTCGAGCGTTGCGCTGCATTCGACATGACGATCCTCTTCGGGTGCTCCGCAGATGCCGGAAATATCGGCAGGCTGGCGAGATGTGGGGCGATGCGCCGCTTGCGGAGTGATGTGGCTCTTTTACGTCTTCAGGGCCGAACGGTAAAGCAGGCCGCGACCGGTTTCTGACGGCAGCGATCCTTTTCGCGCCATGTCAGGGAAGTTTCGGTCAAAAGCGAAGGCCCGGGCAGAGCGACGCCGGGCCTTCATCCTGTCGGGAGGGAAGGGGAACAATCGCCCTATCCTCATTGCGGGCACGCATCGCCGACCGAGCCGGTATCCGTCCCCGTGCCGGCCGCCCCCGCGCAACCCGGCGTCTGCTGCAGGTTGGGATTGACCCCGCCGGGATTGATCGTGCTGCGGCCGCTGTTGAGATTGACGCCGCCATTGCCGGTCGTGCTGCCGGTGGTGCCGGAATCGATGCCGATAGACCCGGTGCCCGTTGCGCCGCCGCCGACAGACCCCGTGCCAGCTGACCCGGCGCCGGCGGAACCGCCGCCCGAACTCCCCGATCCGCCGATAACAGGCGCCACCGAAAGCCGCCCATTGGCATCCGCACCCCCGGCCGTCTGCGCCAGCGCCGGGCCAGCCAGACCGATCGAAAGCAGTGATATCGCGATGAACTTGCAGGACATGATTTTCTCCATGCTTGTTGTCTCAGGGAGAAAACTTGATCCCCGGGGGCATTGTTCCGGGATGGGTTGGGCTGGTTGGCACTATTGCGCCGGAGGCGGTGACCCCGGCTTAGCCTCTTCAGCCCTGACGATCGCTGCGGGCGGGTACCGTTATTCCCCTGGTTACCGCGAAAATCGCTCCAAACATTCCGCCGACGACGATCCCTGCAGAGCCGCCCGCCAACGCCGCAATGAGGCAGTAGGCGATCCAGGAACCAACGCTGGATGCACCAGACAGGAACAAGGTGGAAACGACGCCGATTGCTCCGCCAAGGATGCCCAAGACAATGGCAACCCCCGTCACAGCCTCCGATGGATCAATGGTGCGGATGCGTGGCGCTTGGGCGGTATCATGTTCAACCGGCGGAGACTGGCGATCCGTGTCTTCCATTCGACCCTCCTTCAAAGCATTTACGATCGATCCTTCAGCCGCCGAGAGGCTTGTCGTCCTTTTCAGACAATATCCTTTCCGCTGCGCCATCCAGATCTTCGTACTGACCGGTGCGCAGGGACCAAAGGAAGGCACCAAGCCCGGCGATGCCCATGAACAGAGCTATGGGTATCAGAAACGACAATGCGCTCATTTATCCCACTCCCGCCAGCTTATTTATCCGCCGCATTTCCCGCTCTGGTGGCGTGCCGTCGATCTCAAGCCTCATCGCATTCGCGACGACCAATATGGACGACGTCGACATCGCTATCGCGGCGATGAGCGGGTTGGCATAGCCCAACAGTGCGAGAGGAATGCTGCACGCATTGTAGACGGCGGCCAAAGCGAAATTTTGGCGGATCAGCACGGCCGCACGACCCGCCGTCGTCAGCGCGACCTTCATTCCGTCCATGTCTCCATTGAGCAGGATGAAATCGGCGGCGCTGCGACCGATGTCGCTTCCTGATGCCGGAGCCATGGAAACATGCGCGGCCTTCAGCGCGACCGCGTCGTTTATTCCGTCACCAATCATCATCACCTTGCGACCGAGACTGCGCAACGCATCGATCGCCTCGGCCTTGTCCTTGGGGAGGGCGGCGGCTTTTACCGAGTCGATTCCGACTTCCCGTGCCACTGCAAGAGCCGCTTCGGGGACATCGCCGGTCAGCATTTCGACGGCGATGCCGCGACTCTTCAAGAACTGCACCGCCATCGCCGACCCGGCTCGAACCTTCTCTCCAAAAACGAACGAGGCAAGGATTTCTCCCTGTCGTGTCAGGACGACAGTCGAAGCTGCGGCAGTCCGGTCATCTGCATCGCCGCTCGCCGCCCATGCCGCTCGCCCAAGTCGATAAACTTCCCCTCGGAAAGACGCCTCGAGACCGTTGCCTGGTAACTCCCTGACGTCATCGAGCGCGAGAGCCTCCCACTCGCGCCGTGAGGCGTAATCCGCGATCGCTCTCGACATCGGATGGCTCGAAAACTGCGACAGCGACGCAGCCAGTGAAAATTCCAGTGGTCCGGTCCAGTTCCCGGTCAACAGCCTCGGCTCGTATTGCGTCAGCGTACCGGTCTTGTCTAAAACGACGGTGTCGATTTCCGCCAAACGTTCCAATGCCGATCCGTCCCGTGCCACGATGCCCTGGGTGAACAATCTGCGTGCTGCAACGACCTGAACCATCGGAACCGCCAACCCCAGCGCACAAGGGCAGGCAATGATCAAGACCGAGATCGAAATCGTCAGGGCGAGGTGGATGTCCTGTGTCACCGCAAACCACGAAAGGAATGTCAGTACCGACAGTCCGTGTATAACAGGAGCATAGAGACGCGCGGCCCTGTCTGCGAGTATCCGGTATTCAGAACGGCCGTCCTCGACCGCTTCCAGCATCCTATGCAGCTCGGCGACTGTCGAATCTCCCGGTGTGGCGGTGGCTTCGACAGTCAGGGGATGGCCGACGTTCAAATCTCCCGCGCAAACCTGTCCGCCTGGTCCAACCGTCTCCCAACGGCTCTCTCCCGTCAGCAATGAACGGTCAAGTTCCGACAGGCCGGAGAGAATCGTCCCGTCAGCTGGAATTCTATCGCCGGCGGCAATCAGGGTGCGGGTTCCGGAAATGATATCGCTCAGTGGGACATACTCGATCCGTCCGTCCGCGCGTATCACATTCGCGCCTTTCGGCATCATGTCGGCCAGAGACGCCGCCGCCGATCGCGCCCGCCGTCGCATCAGATGGTCCAGCGTGCGTCCGACGAGCAAAATGAAGATCAACGAGGTACTGGCCTCGAAGTAGGCTTGCCGTCCTTCGGCGAACGTGTCGTATACGCTGAGACCGAACGAGAGCAAGACGCCGATGCTGACCGGCACATCCATGTTTGCCCGACCGTGCACGAGCGCCCGCCACGCCGACCGGTAGAATGTCGCCCCGGAGTAGATCACGGCCGGTAGTGCGAGCGCGGCCGACATCAGGTGGAGCGTCTGACGTGTTGCCGGGTCCGCACCCGCCCAGACCGATACGGACAGCACCATGATGTTCATTGAGCAAAAGCCGGCGACTGCCAGCGCGCGCAGCAGGCCTGATATCTCACCGTCCGGTTGATCACGGCCTTCCGCCGGCAAGACGGCCGTGTAACCGATCGTTCCGATCAGGGCGGCAAAATCGGGCGGCGAACCATTTTCCGCTTGCCAATGGATGGTTACGCGCTTTGCCGTCAGATTGGCGCGCGCCATGTGAACTTCGGGGTGCTTGCCAAGGGTCGATTCCAGAAGCGCCATGCATGCGCCGCATCGCATGTCCGGGACGGACAAGGTGATCTGCCTGAGACCATTGCCCAAATCCCTGCTTGCCAACGCAACCTCGTCCACGCCCGGCCTTCTTGGTCCGGGCTCGTGGAGCGACGACGCAATTGACGCGCAGCAGGTCATTGTCCGTTCCTCGCTACCTCATTGCCTTGTAGGCATGCCATGTGGCGTGGCCGAGCAAAGGAAAAACGACGATCAGTCCGACAAGTCCTGTCAGCAGGCTGGCGAGGAAGAGGGCGAGCACGATCGCGCCCCAGACCACTGACGGTCCCATGTTGTTCCAGACCATGACAACGCTGACGCCCATCGCTGTGAAGGCGTCGATGCGCTCATCCAGCAGCATCGGGATTGAGAACACCCCGATTGCAAAAGCGAATCCAGCAAACAATGCGCCCACGCACAAGCCGACGATCAGCATGCCCCAGCCCGAGGGGGTGGTGACCAATAGCCTTGCTACGCCATCAAGGCCGGGGAACGGATTAACGCCGAAAAAGAGCGCGTAGATAATGACCGCCGCCCTCATCCAGAGCAGCATCACCATGCACAGCAGCATCCCCGTGAAAAACACCTGCCCTCCAGCTCTCGGCCGGACGAATAACATCTCCCGAAGCGTGATGCGCTCCCCGTTCGCCAAACTCCTGCTCTTGACATAGAGCCCTGCGGCAAAGAGCGGCGCGACGATCAATATGCCCGCCAATGCGGGAAAGAGAAGATAGTCGCGCTCGAGCCGAAACAGCATCACGGTGGCCGCCAACGCCAGTAAGAACACCACGAACCCGTAGGCTAGACTTGGCCAGGGTTGCCGGATCAAGTCCTGCCAGCCTTGGCCAAGCCAACCGAGAGGAGCACCGAGGGGCAGATGCCGCTGCCACTTGGGATCCATCGTCTCCTGTATCCCCGATACCTCGCTCCGATATCGGCCGGAAGTGTCGTCCTGCGGCATCTGATCCTCCTCGTGCGTTCAGCAAGCTGAAGCGGCGGCCCTGAATTGGTTGGGTTGCTGGCCTTTTTCCTTGATATGCTCGATGCAGGCGGGCTGGGTGGCGATCGCCATGTAAACAAAATGGGCGTTAGCGCCGACAAAGATCGCCCCGGTCAGCCCGATCAGCAGCCACTTGAAAGCGCGTGGTAAAGGTCTCTTCGCTTCGGGCATCACTGCTGACCCCCACCCAGCTTGTTCACATAAAGCGCGAGTATCTTTATCTCAGCTGGACTTAGGCGTTCGTCCCAGGTGGGCATATGTCCCTGCCGTCCGCCATGGATCGACTGGACGATTCGTTCGATGCCCCCGCCGTAAATCCAGCGGCCATCGGTCAGGTTCGGCGCACCGACATCCTGTTTGCCTTTGGCATCTTCGCCGTGGCATGCCACGCAGCTAGCCATGAACACCTCGCGGCCAGCAGCTATCTGGCTGGCGTCTGCGGCTTCGGTGGACGTATTGCTCAACGAATAGACATAGGCGGCGACGTCGCTCACCTGTTTTCGGTCGAGCATTTCGTCTGTTCCGAACGCAGGCATCTGCGACACGCGGCTTTGCGAGTGCGTCGTATTCACCCCCACCGTCATGGTCTGGACGATCTTTTCTGGTCCGCCACCCCAAAGCCAGTCGTTATCGGTAAGATCGGGGAAGTCTCGTCCGCCCTTGCCGTCCCTTCCATGACAGGCGGCGCAGTTGTCTCCGAACAACTGGTGGCCGCTGGAGGCCACCTTCTCCATCAGCTTTTCGTCGGCACGGATTTCATCAAAGGAACTGGTCTCGATCTTCTCGATCCAGGGCGCGCGCGACGCATCGGCTTCTATGATCTTTCGCTCTACCGCCTGCTTTTGACCCGTCCCGATCAGGCCCCTCGTATACGTGCTTCCAAGCGGCCAGGTCGGATACAGTATCCACCAGAGAGCGGCGAACAGGTGCGTGACGATCAGGAAGAGCAGCACTCCGCGCGGCACCGGAGTATCCAGTTCCTTGATGCCGTTCCAGATGTGTCCGGTCGTCTGGCGGCCTGTTATGGGATCGACTTCCTCTATCGCCATGGGGTGTCGTCCTTGTCGAATATCTCCGTTTCCGCCCGGTCGAAACGCGCCCTGTTGGAGGGCCAGAACGTGTAGACGACCACTCCGATCGAAAACAGGATGAGATACAGCAGGCCCCATACCTTGGACAGTTCCAACATGGTCTCGTGAGTAACATCCATTTCAATCCCCTGTGGCCTTAGTTGTTGGGGTTCGGCATCTGCTCCGGTGCCGCGGTGTTTTCATAGGCTGCGTTTGTCAACTCACCCAGGACCTGCAGATACGCGACCATGGCATCCATTTCGGTGACGTTGGTTTTGACACCGTCAAATACCGATAGCTGGGTTTTGTCCCCATAACGTTCCACGACGCCCGAGGATTGCTCGCTGTCAGGATTGGACTGTCCGTAAGCATCTGCGGCCGCGTTGGCGATCATTTCATCCGTGTACGGCACGCCGACGGCCCTCAGCGCGGCGAGATGGCCGCGCAAATCGGCCAGCTTGAGCTGGGTTGTCGCCAGCCACGGGTAAGAAGGCATGTTGGATTCGGGAACGACGTCACGAGGATTAATCAGGTGAGCCACGTGCCAGAGATCGGAATATTTCCCGCCGATGCGCGCCAGATCCGGACCCGTGCGCTTTGATCCCCACAGCATGGGATGGTCGTATTTGGATTCGACCGCAAGAGAATAAGGACCGTACCGCTCGACCTCGTCCCGCAGCGTTCTGATCATCTGGCTGTGGCAGGCGTAACAGCCTTCCCGGACATAGATGTCGCGGCCGGCCGCTTCGAGAGGGGTGTAAACTCTCATGTCCGGGGCGTCCTCGACCGTCTCGTGGATCGTGAACAGCGGGGCGATCTCGACAAGCCCGCCGACGCTTCCCGCTACAACGATAGCCAGCATAAACCCGACGGCCGTCCGTTCCAGTCTTCCATGCAGACGTTCGCTCATCTCTCACTCCGCCGGCGCGTTTTCGAGAAGGCCAGAAGTCAGGGGCGCGTCGTGAACTGCTCCCACGGCGGGAGCCGTTCGAACGGTCATCCAGATATTGAAGCTCGCCACGATCGCCCCAAGGAGGAAAAGCAGCCCTCCGAAAGCGCGTGCGATATAGTAGGGATACATCGCCAGCAGACTGTCGACGAATGAATAGACCAGGGTGTTGTCGGCTGAATATGTGCGCCACATCAAGCCCTGGATGATGCCGGAATTCCACATGGCGAAGACGTAGATGAGCGTGCCTGCAAGCGCCAACCAGAAGTGGACTTCGACCAGGGCCGAGGAATACATCCTTTCGCGTTTCCAGATCGATGGAACGAGTGTGTAGAACGCGCCGAACGTTATCATGGCGACCCAGCCCAGCGCACCGGCATGGACATGTCCGACCGTCCAGTCGGTATAATGAGACAGTGAGTTGACGGGTCTGATTGCCATGAAAGACCCCTCGAATGTCGACAGCCCGTAAAAGAACGCCGCCATCATGATGAAGCGAAGAGTGGCGTCGTCACGGACGCGGTGCCAAGCCCCGTTCAATGTCAGCAAGGCGTTTCCGGCCGATGCCCACGACGGAACGAGCAGCATGACCGAAAACGTCATTCCAAGGTTTTGCACCCAGATAGGCAGCGCGGTGTAATGGAGATGGTGGGATCCCGCCCACATGTAGAAGAAGGTAATCCCCCAGAAGCTGAGAATGGACAATCGATAGGAAAAGATCGGCCGCTCAGCGCGGATCGGCAGATAATAGTAGAGCATTCCCAGGAAGCCTGCCGTCAGAAAAAACGCCACGGCATTGTGCCCGTACCACCATTGGACCATCGCATCCTGTACACCGGCCCATACCGTGTAGCTTTTCGCCTGTCCGAACGATACGGGTACTGCCAGGTTGTTGACGATATGGAGGATCGCCACCACGATGATGAAGGCAAGATAGTACCAGTTGGCGACGTAGATGTGAGGTTCTTTGCGCCGTGCCAAGGTGCGTACGAAAAGCGCGAAATACGCGATCCAGACGATCACGAGCCAGATGTCGGCATACCATTCCGCTTCTGCGTATTCCTTGGACTGGGTAACGCCCATGAAATAGCCGCTGACGGCGATCAGACAGAAAAGATTATAGCCGAAGATCACGAACCAGGGGGAGAGTTGGTCGGCCAACCTTGCGCGCGATGTTCGCTGAACGACATGGAATGATGTCGCGATCAACGCATTTCCGCCGAAGCCGAAGATCACTCCGGTCGTGTGGGCCGGTCGTATTCGACCGAAGCTCGACCACGCCGTATCAAAATTCAGGCTCGGCCAGGCAAGCTGGGCGGCCGCCCAGACGCCGAAGAACATGCCAAAGATCGCCCAGGCCAATGTGAGCGCCACGCCCACCTTGATCGGATCGTCATAGTAGCTTGAAAAGCGCGAAGCATCCGGTTCTTCGCCGAAAGCCAAAGTCAGGATGTAGCAGAACAACGCGCCGCAATACACGAAGACGATAACGCCGTGTATGCCGAAGGGATCAAAGCGGCCAGCAGCGGCCATCGAGACGCCGACAACCATCAAAGCGATAAGTATAGCTGCCGCAAACCCCCGCTCTGCGCTCGTGAGCTGTCCCATTGTTCCATCCCCCCGGCTGTGCCGATGATGGTGCTCCACAAAGCGTTGAAAGGCAATCAGTTCTGCGAGTGTGCACACGCGAAGATAGACTAGATCGTCCATCACAATCGCTGTTGGGCCGATTTGGCCCTGAAACAGAAGACCGTATTATTCGGCCATGGGAGCGAACGTTCCCGTTGTCATTTGACCCAGATGAGCTTTGCCACTAGCCGAGACGCCACGCGTCTTTTCAGACGCAGAGACGCTTTAACGCTTTGAATTGCTTCATAATTCCTTAAGTCGATTCCGATTTGGGGAATGATGTAATAGGATGAGCGAGAAAATTGAAGCCGGCCGGAGCGCTTGAAAAGAATGGTGCCGCTTACAGGACTCGAACCTGTGACCCCATCATTACGAATGATGTGCTCTACCACCTGAGCTAAAGCGGCATTTCACGGCCGAAGCATGCGGCCTGCGATTTGCATGGCGCTGATACAGCCATTGTTGGAAGATTTCAAGCACCCTGTCATGGCTTTGGCAAAAAAGAGGGAAGGGCGCCTCAGAGCGCCAGCCGGGCGCGCGCCACCCTGTATTCGGCCTCCAGCCGGTCGACGAGATTTGCCACCGGCTCGACGGCCTTGACGGCGCTGATGCCCTGGCCGCTGCCCCAGATGTCCTTCCAGGCCTTGGCGCCGCCGACAGCCTGCTCGAAATCCATCTTCGAGACATCGGCTAAGGGGAGATTATCGGGGTCCATGCCGGCAGCCACGATCGAGGGCTTGAGGTAGTTGCCGTGCACGCCGGTGAAATAGTTGGAGTAGACGATATCGCCAGCGGCGCCTGCGACGATCGCCTGCTTGTAGGCGTCCGCGGCACGCGCCTCTTCAGTGGCGATGAAGGGCGAGCCGATATAGGCCATGTCGGCGCCCATCGCTTCTGCGGCGAGAATGGCGCCGCCGGTGGCGATGGCGCCGGCCAGCAGCAGCGGCCCGTCGAACCATTCGCGGATCTCCTGGACGAGCGCAAAGGGCGACAGCGTGCCGGCATGGCCGCCGGCCCCGGCCGCCACCGCGATCAGCCCGTCGGCACCCTTGCGGATCGCCGAATGGGCGTGGCGGTTGTTGATAATGTCATGCAGCACGATGCCGCCATAGGAATGCACGGCGGCGTTGACCTCGGGCACGGCGCCGAGCGAGGAGATCACGATCGGCACCTTGTATTTGACGCAGAGCGTAAGGTCGTGCTCCAGCCGCTTGTTCGACATATGGACGATCTGGTTGACGGCAAAGGGGGCGGCCGGCCGCTCCGGATGGGCGGCGTCGTGGCGGGCAAGCTCCTCGGTGATCTCGGCCAGCCATTCGTCGAACTGGCTTTCCGGCCGGGCGTTCAGCGCCGGAAATGCTCCGACGATGCCCGCCTTGCATTGCGCCAGCGTCAGCGCCGGATGCGAGATGATGAACAGCGGCGAGCCGATGACCGGCAGTCTCAATCTGTCCTTGAGGATCGGGGGCAGGGCCATGGTTCATCGCTTCCATTGACGTTTACGAAAACGTCAATCTCATAACAGAGATGAAAAGGCGATAAAAGAGCGGCTGCCATGCCTTCGTCGATTTCAGCCCGAATATATACGTCCGAGAAAGCTAATAGAATAAGGCCCGCAAGCGGTGAAACCTGCCGATATCCCTGCCGATCGATGGCGGCCCACCCTCGCAAGGCTTGCGGTTTGCCGCACTTGACGCTACCGAATTTTGATGGAGAACGGCGGGGATTGCAGTCCGATGCCGAATTCAAGGTGAAGGACTGAATGTGAGCGGATTAGAAACGGCCATCAGAACTGCGCTCGAGAATTCCGATCGCGATAATCCGGAGGTTCGAGCGAGGATCTATCAGTCGGCCCGCCAGGCGCTGGAAGCCGGGCTGCGCAAGCAGGATATCACCGACACCGAGGTCGTCGCCCATCACCGCCACCGCCTGGAGAGCACCATCCACGCCATCGAGGGCGAGGAGCGCGACCGCCTTCACCCCCGCCAGAGACCGCCTGAAGTGCCCGTGCCGCCGGTCGTGGAAATGCCGGCGCCGCCGGTTCACCAAGCCCAAGTCGACGAGTTCGACGGTCCGATGGTCTCAGGCGAGACCCGCGCGCCCGACGTTGCCCCGAACCGCGGCGACGAGTCCAGTCTTGACGACGTGCATGCCGGCAGTGCCGATCATCTGGCTGCCGCCCCTGTCGGCGAGGAACGCCTCGCCCGCGGTCAGCGCGCCACCAATATGGATTTCCGCCCGGAGCGGGCGGCAGGCCGCCGCAAGCCGCGCAAGTTTTTTTCGAGACTGCTCGTCTGGTGCGTGCTGCTGGCCTTCATCGGCATCGGCGCCTGGTGGGCGCATACATCGGGCCTGCTGATGACGGCGGCCGAACGCGACACCAGCGTCGCCAATCCGCCGGCAAGCACCCAGCCCGAGGATTTTACCGGCAATGACGACAGCGCCGGGAATGCCGCCTCCCACACCGATCAGCCGGTGACCATCGACCCGCAGAACAGTTTCTCGGCCGATTGGATCCCGCTGTTCAAGCCTGAGGACGCCGACAAGATTCAAAGCGGCCCGCGGGCGCGCACCGAAAAAATCGTCGAGAATGACGGCCCCGCCGTCCGGTTGATTTCCGAGAGCGGTACTGCCGATGGCAATATCTCGATCAGCGTTCCGCCTTCGGTGCTGCAGCAGCTTGCCGGCAAATCCTCGACCATCGCGCTGACGCTGCAGTCCACCACCGACGAGCCGACCCAGATCACCGTCGAGTGCAATTTCCAAACACTCGGCAATTGCGCCCGTCATCGCTTCAACGTCACCCGCGAGAAATCGGATGCGCTGCTGCAGGTGAAGTTCGACCGCTCGCTGGCGCCGAATTCGCCGGGCACGCTGACGATCAACAGCGATCTCGACGGCAAGGCGCGCGGCATCAACCTCTTCGCCATCCGCATCCTGCCGGGGCAGTAATCTCAGTCCCGGCAGAGCCGGTGACTCCGGTCCCGGCGGAGCCGGTGACCCCGTTTAGCCTACGCCTATTTCAGGAAGCCCTATTTCAGAAATCCAGGCCCTGAGCCGATGATCTCCGCGTCGACCGTGCCGAGCGCCTTTTTGTCCTTGCCGTCATAATCCATCTTGTTCAGCATGTGGCGGATGAGCTCGAGCCGCGCCCGCCGCTTGTCGTTGGCGCGGATCACCGTCCAGGGGGCGAAATCCGTATGGGTTTCCTTCAGCATCCGGTTGCGCTTGTCGCTGTAATCGCCCCATTTCGTCAGCGCCGCGATGTCCATCGACGACAGTTTCCAGACTTTCAGCGGATCGTGCCTGCGGTCGTGGAAACGCTTCAGCTGCATCTCGCGGCCGATATCGAGATAGAATTTGAAGAAGAAGATGCCCTCATGGGCGATGATCTTTTCGAGCTGCGGCGTCTGCTTGAGAAAGTCCTCATATTGCTGCGGCGTGCAGAAACCCATGACCGGCTCGACACCGGCGCGGTTGTACCAGGAGCGGTCGAACAGCACGAATTCGCCTGATGTCGGAAACTGCGCGACATAACGCTGGAAATACCATTGCCCCTGTTCGCGCTCGGTCGGCTTTGTCAGCGCCACGACGCGTGCAAGGCGTGGGTTCATATGCGCCGAAGAGGCCGAGATCGCGCCGCCTTTGCCGGCAGCGTCGCGCCCCTCAAACAGCGCCATCACCCGCTTGCCGGTCGCCTGCAGCCAGAACTGCACCTTGACGAGTTCGATCTGCAGCTTTTCCAGCTCCTCGAGATAGTCCTCCTCCTTGAGCTTCTTCTTGTAGGGAAAGTCGCCGGAGTCCAGCGCATGTTCGTCCACCCAGGCCGGCAGGGTAGGATCGTCGACATCGAAGGTGCGTTTCTTTCCGCGGATCTCCAGCTCCACGGCCCTGTTTTCGACGTCCTCGTCCATGTGATCCTCCTCAGCCTGATTGTTCTCTTCCCGCAGGCGAACATAGTTACCGTTGAAAATCAAATCTTTCGCGGTTGGCCGGCAATTTTTCGTGGCTTTCGGCTGCGGCCTTTCGCTTCAAAGCGACAGCCCGAAAACTTCTGTCATGAAATGCCGCTATCAGGCAGAGTTCAATATAGAGAAAAACGAATCGACGCCGCGAGGGCACTTGCAAGACGACACTCCGTGGAGAAAAAGCCTGTTGGCGCGCATAAGGCGCGAACGGCCGGTGCTGCTTGCAGCAATCCTCAGCGCGCTCGCCGCGCTTGCCGCCGGCATGAACAAGTGGGTTGTGCTTGTCCTCCTGCTTGTGATGATCCTCACCGCGCTTTTCAATGAGGCGCCGATCATCGCGGCCGAACCGGCCCCGCCGGTGGAGATCGAGCCGGAAGCGCCGCCAAGCCGCCTGCCGGAAGTTTCCGCCACGCTCTCCGGCCTCGATATCCCCGTCATGGTGCTGTCGGACGACGCCTCGGTGCTCTTCCAGAACCGCGCTGCCGAAAAGGCCTTCGGCGAGGTGGCGCTTGGCGCCCATATATCGGCCCGTATGCGCTCGCCCGGCGTGCTCGACATGGTGCGCGAAACCATCGCCACCAACGCGCCGAACCAGATCGAGCATTCCGAGCGGCTGCCCTCCGAGCGCGTCTATATCGTCCGCAGCGGGCCCATAGAATTCGCGGCCGATGACGGCGCGCGTGAGCGCTATTTCATCCTGTCCTTCCGGGATATTTCAGAGGTCCGCCGCATCGACCGCATGCGGTCGGATTTCGTCGCCAATGCCAGCCACGAGCTGCGCACGCCGCTTGCCTCGCTGCGCGGCTTCATCGAGACCATCCAGGGGCCGGCGAAGAACGATCTGAAGGCGCAGGCGCGTTTCCTCAACATCATGTTCGATCAGACGACGCGCATGAGCCGGCTGGTCGACGATCTACTGTCGCTTTCCCGCCTGGAGCTGAAATCGCACATCGCGCCGGATGAGAAGGTCGATCTGGTGCCGCTGCTCGGCCATGTCAGAGATGCTCTGTTGCCGCTGGCAAGGGATGTCGGCGTCGACATCAACCTGCATCTGCCCGACGGCAAGGTCGAGGTGCTCGGAGACCGTGACGAGCTTGTCCAGGTTTTCGAAAACCTGATGGAAAATGCTTGCAAATACGGCCAGGAGGGCGAGATCGTCGACGTCTGGCTGAAGAACGGCACCGGCCAGCCGGTCGAGGTCAGCATCGTCGACAAGGGTCCGGGCATTCCGGCCGAGCATGTGCCGCGCCTGACCGAGCGCTTCTACCGCGTCAGCATCGAGGACAGCCGCTCGAAAAAGGGCACCGGCCTCGGCCTTGCCATCGTCAAGCACATCCTCACCCGCCACCGTGCACGGCTGATCGTCAAGTCGGAAGTCGGCAAGGGCACCGATTTTACCGTCCGTTTTTGACGTATGTGTCGCGTGAGGAACGGAGAGGCTGCCGCAAATCTCTTCTCCCCTCGGGGAGAGCGACTGTCTTGTTTGTCAAGCGTTTTGCCATGGTCGTCCGTCCCTTATGATGGCGTTGAGGATGGTGAGCAGCTTGCGCATGGTTGCGACGGTGGCGACGA
>NZ_PQIG01000129.1 GCF_012349115.1 Rhizobium ruizarguesonis | reverse complement strand
CGATCAACGACGCATATTCCTTAAATCGGAATCGATTTAAGGATAAAACTATGCAGCAATTCAAAGCGCTACAGCGTCCTTTGCGCGTCTGAAAAGACGCGCGGCGCTGTGAAAAACGAGGAGATTTCGTGATGACCAGCCCGGCCGCTTATGACGACAACAACATCTTCGCCAAGATCCTCCGCGGCGAAATCCCCTCGCACCGGGTTTACGAGGACGAGTATACCATCGCGTTCATGGATGTGATGCCGCAGGCGCCGGGCCACGTGCTCGTCCTTCCCAAGGCGCCGTCGCGCAATCTCCTCGATGCCGATCCAGCCACCCTCACCCATGCGATATCAGTCGTCCAGAAGATCGCCAATGCGGTCAAGGACGTCTTCGACGCCGATGGCGTGTTCATCGCCCAGTTCAACGAACCGGCGGCCGGGCAAACGGTGTTCCATCTGCATTTCCACGTCATCCCGCGGCATGAGGGCGCGGCCCTCAAGCCGCATTCCGGCAAGATGGAGGACGGTGCCGTGCTCGCCGCCAACGCCGAAAAGATCAGGGCCGCGCTGGCGTAGGGTCAACACCTGTCGATTTCAGAGAATTCAATCCAGACAATCATTTGGAACAAGATCATGATCCGCCACACGGTCGCATTCCGACTTAAGCACGAATCCGGCTCGGCTGAAGAAAAGTCATTCCTCGCCGACGCGCTGGTGCTTGCCAATATCCCGAGCGTGCGGAATTTCGAGCAGCTCCGGCAGACAAGCCGGAAAAACGATTTCACCTTCGGCCTCTCGATGGAGTTCGACGATCAGGCTGGCTATGACGCCTATAACGTCCATCCACTGCATGTTGCCTTCGTGCGCGACCGCTGGGTGCCCGAGGTCGCCGACTTTCTCGAGATCGACTACACCAGGCTCTGAAAAGGGCGCATGCAGATCCGAAAACGAAAAAGGCCGCAGTGACGCGGCCTTTTCCAATTCGGTGACGGTATCTTACTTCTTGCGTGGAACCTTCGGAACCGCGCTTCCCTTCTTCGGGGCGTCGCGAACCTCGGGCTCGGCCTGCGGCACTGCTTTGGCGCGGGTCTTGCGGGCCGCCTTCGTCTTCAGCTCGCCGTCATCCCCATCATCGCCTTCGGGATGCACGACTTCGGCTTCGGGCTTCGGCTTGATCGGCGCCGTTTCCGAGATGGCTTCGAGCACGATGCCAGGCTTGCCGTCTTCCTTCGGGCCGACGGTGACGTTGACGACACCGCCCTTCTTCAGCTTGCCGAAGAGGATTTCGTTGGCGAGCGGCTTCTTGATCGTATCCTGAATGACGCGAGCAAGCGGGCGGGCGCCCATCTTCTCGTCGTAACCCTTTTCCGCCAGCCATGCGATCGCATCCTCGTGCAGGTCGAAGGTGACGTTCCTTTCGGAAAGCTGGGCCTCCAGCTGCATGATGAACTTCTGCACGACCTTGTGGATAACGGCTGTCGGCAACGCCGCGAAAGGAATGATCGCGTCGAGACGGTTGCGGAATTCCGGCGTGAACAGACGGGTCAGCGCCTCCTCGTCCTCGCCGGTGCGCTTGGACGAACCGAAGCCGATCGCCGCCTTGGCCATTTCGGATGCGCCCGCATTGGTCGTCATGATCAGGATGACGTTGCGGAAATCGATCTTCTTGCCGTTATGGTCGGTCAGCGTGCCGTGGTCCATGACCTGCAGCAGGATATTGTAGATGTCGGGATGCGCCTTCTCGATTTCGTCGAGCAGCACCACGCAATGCGGATGCTGATCGACGCCATCTGTGAGAAGGCCGCCCTGGTCGAAGCCGACATAGCCGGGAGGCGCGCCGAGTAGACGCGAAACCGTGTGCCGCTCCATATATTCCGACATGTCGAAACGCAGGAGTTCGACGCCGAGCGATGATGCCAGCTGCTTTGCCACCTCGGTCTTGCCGACGCCGGTCGGACCGGAGAAGACATAGGCGCCGATCGGTTTGTTCGGCTCGCGAAGACCGGCGCGCGCCAGCTTGATCGAAGTCGAAAGGGCTTCGATGGCGATATCCTGGCCGTAGACGACCGAGCGCAGTTCCTTCTCGAGATTGGCAAGCACGGCTTCATCGTCCTTGGAGACGGTCTTCGGCGGAATGCGCGCCATCGTCGCGACCGTCGCCTCGATCTCCTTTTCGGTGATCAGCTTGCGGCGCTTGGACGGCGGCAGCAGCATCTGCGCCGCACCGGTTTCGTCGATCACGTCGATAGCCTTGTCGGGCAGTTTGCGGTCGGAGATGTAGCGGGCCGACAATTCGACGGCCGACTTGATGGCGTCGTTCGAATAACGCAGGTGGTGATACTCTTCGAAATAGGGCTTCAAGCCCTTCATGATCTCGATCGCATCTTCGATCGACGGCTCGCTGACGTCGATCTTCTGGAAACGACGGACCAGCGCCCGATCCTTCTCGAAGAACTGGCGGTATTCCTTGTAGGTGGTCGAACCAATGCAGCGAATCGCGCCCGATGACAGGGCGGGCTTCAGGAGGTTCGATGCATCCATTGCGCCGCCCGAGGTGGCGCCGGCGCCGATCACCGTGTGGATCTCGTCGATAAAGAGCACGGCGCCTGGATATTCTTCCAGTTCCTTGACGACCTGCTTCAGGCGTTCCTCGAAATCGCCGCGGTAGCGCGTGCCGGCCAAGAGCGTGCCCATGTCGAGCGAAAAGATCGTTGCATCGGCGAGCGCTTCCGGAACCTTGCCTTCGACGATGCGCTTGGCAAGGCCTTCGGCGATCGCCGTCTTGCCGACGCCGGGATCACCGACATAGAGCGGATTGTTCTTCGAACGGCGGCACAGGATCTGGATCGTGCGGCTCACTTCAGCGTGACGGCCGATCAGCGGATCGATCTTGCCGCCCTTGGCTTTCTCGTTGAGATTGACGCAATAGGCCTTGAGCGCGTCCTGCTGCTTTTTGGGGCCGCCCTCTTCCTCGCCGCCGCGCGCCGTCGGCTTGCTGCTTTCGGCTTCGTCCTCGGCGCCGCGCGGGGGACGCGCTTCCGAAACGCCCGGGCGCTTGCCGATGCCGTGGGAGATATAGTTGACGGCATCGTAGCGGGTCATCTCCTGCTCCTGCAGGAAATAAGCGGCGTGGCTTTCGCGCTCGGCGAAGATCGCGACGAGCACGTTGGCGCCAGTCACCTCTTCGCGGCCGGACGATTGCACGTGGATGACGGCACGCTGGATGACGCGCTGGAAGCCGGAGGTCGGCTTCGAATCCTCGTCATAACCGGTGATCAGGTTGGAAAGTTCGTTATCGACATATTCGACGAGCGTCTTGCGCAGCGCGTCGAGATCGACATTGCAGGCACCCATGACCGCGGCCGCATCGGCATCGTCGATCAGGGCGAGCAGCAGATGCTCGAGCGTCGCATATTCGTGGTGCCGCTCGTTGGCAAAGGTCAGTGCCTGATGGAGCGCCTTCTCTAAACTAGGCGAAAATGTTGGCACGTTCAGATCCTCACTTCTTTTCCATGACGCATTGCAGCGGATGCTGGTGCTGCCGGGCGAAGTCCATCACCTGGCTGACCTTCGTTTCCGCTACCTCGTATGTGAATATTCCGCATTCGCCGACGCCGTGGTTATGGACATGGAGCATGATGCGGGTGGCACTTTCACGATCCTTCTGAAAAAAACGCTCCAGAATATGAATGACGAATTCCATGGGAGTGTAGTCGTCATTCAAAAGCAGCACACGATAAAGATTGGGCTTCTTGGTCTTCGGCTTGGTGCGCGTGATGACCGAGGTTCGATTTGCGTTGTCCCCGTTCCTTTCGCTGTCGTTCTGCATCCGGATCGGCTTTGCGATCATTGTCATTCATTCCTCAAGCAATCCAGCGGAGCATGGGAGGGTGCTTTTCCCGCCGAATATCTGAAACACTAACTTAGTTCATAATAGGCTGATTTTAAGCCCCCTGTCAGACACTGCAATCAAGAAATGGCCGGCATGCACGGGAAAGACCAAAAAAGTCCCCGGTCGATCCCATGCGGGCGCTGCAGCGAAAGTGGAAACAAAAAGACCGGCTACAGATGCGTAGCCGGTCTTCATTTTTCAATATGTAGCGCAGGTTGCGCCTTTGAAATCAGTTCAAGCAGCAGCAGGCGTCGCCGCCGACACCGACTTGGCGGTCTTGACGACCGCGGCGGCGATCGGTGCCTCATAGGGCTTGTAGGCTGATTTGGCTAGATCGGCATACATCTCACTGAGCTTCGTCGTCTCGGAGACAAAGCCTTCAAAATACGCCTTGACGTAGCTCGTCTGCAGCTCGAAGGCAGCCTCGAAGCTCTTGACGCCGGCCAGCGTTTCGAAATGCGTCACCGCGTCCTGAAAAGATTTCTTCGAATATTCAGTGGCTTCTGCGGCGATTGCCTGAAAGCCCTTGGACGTGTCGGTATAGGTCTTCAGGGCCGTGTCGACGGCTTCCTTGCTCTTCTTGTTGGCGTCTTCAAAGTTGAACATGAGCCATCCTCCGTTGGGCTGTTGGTGGCCGCAGGGTAGCTGCAATGCACAAATAGTCAAGTAGTCTTGTGCGTTGCAAAACATCCAAGGGTTGCATTACAATAACATAACAAAGGCAGCGCGCCGGGGCACGTACGTCTTTAACTGATTTTGCTAAAATATATCAGAATGCCGCAACCGGAAGTTTTGAATAAATTCTCGTTGCGAATCGAAAAAACGAAAAAAGGACCGAACGGATCGCGCCGTTCGGTCCTTTTGAAGCTTTCGAACGCGATCAGAGATCGACGTCGAGGATCGCCATCGAAAAGTTGTAGGAGCGGTCGCCGTCCTCGTCATCGATATAGACGACACCCAGAAATTCTTCGCCGAGATAGACTTCCGCAGAATCATCCTTGCGCGGACGCGCCTTGACGATCATCTGTGGATTGAACATGCGCTTGAAATAGGCGTCGAGCTTCTTGATTTCTTCTGGCTTCACTCTGTCATCTCCGTAAGCAGTCTTGATTGGCCGCTTCTTGCACAGGAAATGCAGCGGTGTAAAGGCAAGGTTGCCGTTTGCTCATGGCCCTCCCCGCTCGGATCCCGCCGACTTTTCCTATCCTTGTTTCCAACGAGCGCTCAAATATCGGCGCCGATTACCTGGTCCATGTTGCGCGACGGCTCGGAACAACCGGCCTCCCCTACGACCTTGGCCGGCACGCCCGCGACCGTCTTCTTGGGTGGCACCGCCTTCAGGACGACAGAGCCGGCGGCGACGCGTGAGCAGTAGCCGATCTCGATATTGCCGAGGATCTTGGCGCCGGCACCGATCATGACGCCAGAGCCGATCTTCGGATGGCGGTCGGCGCCCTCCTTGCCGGTGCCGCCGAGTGTGACACCGTGCAGGATCGAGACGTTGTCGCCGATGACGGCCGTCTCGCCGACGACGAGGCCGGTGGCGTGATCGAGGAAGATGCCCTTGCCGATCCGGGCGGCCGGATTGATGTCGGTCTGGAAGACGCTGGAGGAGCGGCTCTGCAGATAGAGCGCGAAATCGCGCCGGCCGCGGTTCAGCAGCCAATGGGCCAGACGATGTGTCTGCAGCGCATGGAAGCCCTTGAAATAAAGCACCGCCTCCATGAAGCGCAGGCATGCGGGATCGCGGTCATAGATCGCCTGGATATCGACGCGCAGGATGGAGCTCCAGTCAGGCCAGTCGAGAAGCATTTCCTCGAAGGTCTGGCGAAGCAGGTTCGCCTGCATGTCGGGATGATCGAGACGTTCGCAGATGCGGTGGATGACGCATTCCTCGAGCGAATGGTAGTTGATCACCGTAGAATAGAGGAAGGCGGCGAGAACCGGATCCCGTTCGGCGGCGAGCCGGGCTTCCTCGCGCAGGCTGTCCCAGATGGGATCCATCACCTTCAGCGGATGGCCTGTCTCAAAAGCACGGATGTCAGTCTTTGCGACCATCGCCGCTCTCCTCGTTGCCGGAAGGAATGCCGTTTTCGGAATGCCAATATATAGAGGAAAACGCCAATAACATAAATGGGTGCCGTCGCCATGGTTTTTTAGCATGGTTTTTCGGCATCACGATGTTGTCAGCGATGGGCGACCCTTGCATAGAAGGCCAGCACCGCCTGCTTGAAAACCCTGTCGCCGACGGCGAGCATATGATCGCGGCCCGGAATATCGAGCGCTTCGGCATTTTGCATCAGCGCCGCCAATTCCTGCGGCGAGCCGGCGATATCATCCTTGGTGCCGACGCCGATCAGCGTCGGCATGTCGATCTTGGCCATATCGGAACGGGCAACGAGATCGCGCGAGCCGCGGATGCAGTCGGCAAGGGCGACGCGGTCACTCTTCGTCTGCTCGGCGAAGGCGCGGAACATCCGGCCGCGGGCATGCGTCACCGCGTCGAGCGAGGGAGCCAGCAGCGCATCGGCGATCGGGTCCCAGTCACCGACGCCGTCCGTCATGCCGATGCCGAGGCCGCCGAGAACCAGCGAACGGACCCGATGCGGATTGGCAAGTGCGGCAAAGACGGAAATGCGTGCGCCCATCGAATAGCCCATGACATTTGCTTCCGGGATGCCGAGATGGTCGAGCAGCGCGATCGCATCGCCGGCCATGATCCATGGACGATAGGCTTCGGCATCGTGCGGCTTGCCGCTTGCGCCGTGGCCGCGATTGTCCATGGCGATCACCCGGTAGCCGGCGTCACCGAGCGTCTTCAGCCAGCCCGGATGCACCCAGTTGACGATTGCGGTCGAGGCAAAGCCGTGGATCAACAACACGGGCACACCGGCCGGATCGCCCTCATCGAAGAAGGCGAGCTGCAATCCGTCATGGGTGAAGCTTGAAAATGCGGGTGTATTCAGGTTCATCGGGCCTTCCTTTTTGGCGCGACCATAGTCGAGCGGCCTTTCATCGTGAAGCCAAAAACTGCGGCTAAAAACTGTGCCCGGCGCGGCGGTTTGGCTCTACACATTTGCGGCGAAGGCTTATAAGGTTCGCGCACATTTCAAAGCATTCGGAGAGCGACATGGCCGGCCACAACATTCCCCACTTCCAGAACGACGGCGGTCACCACGTTATCGAAGTCGGCGTCAAGGAATTCATGTGCACCGGCGCTTCGGCTCCCTTCGATCATCCGCATATCTTCATCGACATGGGCGACGACAACGAGAAGGTCTGTTCCTATTGCTCGACGCTCTATCGCTTCAATTCCGCGCTCAAGCCCAGCCAGACCAATCCGGCCGGTTGCGTTTTCCACGTGAAGGCGGCGTAGTCAGTCCAGATCCGGATCGGACGGAGAATGCCGGTCGAACATGCCGCCATCATCGGCGCCGGGATATCAGGGCTGACAGCTGCCCTTGCGCTTTCGCGCCGGGGTATCAGTTCGGAGATCTTCGAGCAGGCGGGCGAACTCACCGACGTCGGCGCCGGATTGCAGGTTTCGCCGAACGCCTCCCGCATCCTTGCCGAATTCGGTATCCTTGAAGGACTGTCAAAGGTCTGGCTCGAGCCGGACGCGATCCGGCTGATATCGGGCAGTTCGCTTCGCCAGCTCGCGGCGGTGCCGGCTGGTAAATTTGCGCGGGAACGCTGGGGCGCTCCCTATGGCGTCCTGCACCGCACCACATTGCAAAAAGCCCTTTTGGCTGCGGTTACGGCCGATCCGCTCTGCCGGCTTCACCTCGGCGTGCGGATGGACACGACCCCACCGCCTTTCGAGCGGGCGGCCGATGTCGTCATCGGCGCCGACGGCGTCTGGTCAAAGCTTCGGCAATCCGTTGTGGGCAGCCCCTCGCCGCGTTTTTCCGGCAATATCGCCTATCGCTTTACCATTCCCGAAAATGAGGCGCCTGGTTTCCTCGACCGGGCAAGCGTTTCGGCTTTTCTCGGCGGTTCGGCACATCTCGTCTGCTACCCGCTCAGGGAGACCGGCAGCTTCAACATGGTGGCGATCACCGCCGGTAATATCGCGCCGCAGGCCTGGCAAAGCGAGACGACGGCCGAGCAGCGGGCGCAGCTGCGGGCGCGCCTTTCCGGCTGGAACGCCGCGATCGTCTCGCTGCTTGAAAAACACCGGAAGCTGACGTTCTGGCCGCTGTTCGAAACCACATCAGGCGCATGGCAGGACGGCCGAAAGACGATTCTGATCGGCGACGCCGCACATGCGATGATGCCGTTTGCCGCCCAGGGAGCGGCGATGGCGATCGAAGACGCCTACGAACTGGCCGCGTTTCTTTCGAACCGTCCCGTGGCGGAAGCGCTGGCGCTCTTCGAACGACATCGCGCGCCGCGCATCGCGAAGCTCCGCCAGCGCGGCGCCTTCAACCGGTTTGCCTATCATGCCAAAGGGCCGATCCGGATCGGCCGCGATCTCGTGCTCGGCCTCAAGCCGCCACTAAGCCTGGCGGCAGATCTCGACTGGATCTACGGTTATCGGGCTGCAGATCTGCCGTGAGCAGCTGCCAGCGACGACAAAGCGTGTCCGGTCAGATGGCGCTTGCGGCGGCAAATCCCCGCTCGATATCGGCCTTGAGGTCGGCCACGTCCTCGATGCCGATCTGCAGGCGGATGACCGGACCGTCCGTCGGCGCCTTGGCGACCGTGCGATCGTTGAGATAGGCGTGCAAGGCGAGGCTTTCATAGCCGCCCCAGGAATAACCGAGACCGAAAATCCTGAGCGCGTCGAGGAAGGCATGCGCCTTTGCCCTGGACTTCTCGGGGCCATCAGCGGCAAGCACGAAGGAAAAGATGCCGCTGGCGCCTTTGAAATCGCGCTTCCAGAGATGGTGGGAGGGGAAACTCGGCAGGGCCGGATGCAGTACGCGGGCGACATCCTCCCTGCCCTCCAGCCATTCCGCGATATCAAGCGCGCTTTCATAGTGCCGCTCGAGGCGCAGGCCCATGGTGCGCAATCCGCGCAGGATCTGGTAGGCATCATCGGGTGCGCCGCAGATGCCGAGCACACCGTTCGCCTCCTTCAGCCGCTCCCAATGCTCGGCATTGGCCGAAACGGTTCCGAGCAGAATATCGGAATGGCCGGACGGATATTTCGTCGATGCGTGGATCGAGATGTCGACGCCGTGATCGAGCGGCCTGAAATAGAGCGGCGTTGCCCAGGTATTGTCCATCATGACGACGGCGCCATGGCGGTGCGCAACCGCCGAGATCGCCGGAATATCCTGCATTTCGAAGGTATTGGAGCCTGGGGCCTCGGTATGGACGAGTTTCGTGTTCGGCCGGAACAATGCCTCGATGCCGGCGCCGATCTCCGGATCGTAATATTCCACCTCGACGCCGAGGCGCTTCAACATCGTGTCGCAGAAATGGCGGGTCGGACCATAGACCGAATCGACCACCAGCGCATGATCGCCGGCAGCGACGAAACCCAGGAACGGGATGGTGACGGCCGCAAGGCCCGAGGGGACGAGGATCGTGCCGGCCGAGCCTTCGAGCGCGTCGATCGCCTCGCAGAGCGCATCCGTCGTCGGTGTGCCGCGCGTTCCGTAGGTGTATTTCTGCGTACGCGTCTCCATCGCCCGCGCATTCGGAAACAACACCGTCGAGGCATGCACGACCGGCGGATTGATGAAGCCGTGATAGTCGAAAGGGTCGTTGCCGATATGCGTCAGGCGGGTGTTGATGCCGGCATTCTGCAGCAAGCTGTCTTTGTCTTTCATGTCGGGAATAGCCTTTGGCGAAGGGTCGCGAAACCAGACTTTTGGACGCCCCGCCGTTTCGGGTCAACCCCTTGAAGATCGGCTGCAGGCGAGGATCCGAAATGATGGAAATTTCGATTTTCGCGTTATTTTTCCGCAACCCGACGCCTATTTCATAGCCAACCGCCCATGAATGCAGCGCAATCTACCAAAATTCTGAATTTTGCCGCAATTATTGGGCGCGACACTTGACCATAGTGACATTTGCGACTGTGATAGGATCACTCGCGCCGGGAGGGTGTCGAGACAATGGGGGGGCGGCACGGATTGTCTGCACGCACTCTCCACAAGAAAAGATAAGACAACGGAAAAGGTTGGGAAAATGAAAAATAAGCTCCTGTCCGCCGCCATCGGCGCAGCAGTTTTGGCAGCTGGCGCCTCGGCCGCCTCCGCCACCACTCTCTCAGACGTCAAGGCAAAGGGTTTCGTTCAGTGCGGCGTCAATACCGGCCTTACCGGCTTTGCCGCACCTGACGCTTCCGGCAATTGGGCCGGCTTCGACGTCGACTTCTGCAAGGCCGTCGCTTCGGCCGTGTTCGGCGACCCCACCAAGGTCAAGTACACGCCGACAAACGCGAAGGAACGCTTCACCGCTCTGCAGTCCGGTGAAATCGACGTTCTCTCGCGCAATACGACCTGGACGATCAATCGCGACACCGCACTCGGCTTCAACTTCCGTCCTGTCACCTATTACGACGGCCAGGGCTTCATGGTTCGCAAGGGCCTGAACGTGAAGTCGGCTCTCGAACTCTCCGGCGCCGCAGTCTGCGTACAGTCAGGCACGACGACCGAACTGAACCTCGCCGATTACTTCAAGACGAACAATCTGCAGTACAATCCGGTCGTCTTCGAAAATCTTCCTGAGGTCAACGCGGCCTATGACGCCGGTCGTTGCGACGTTTACACGACCGACCAATCCGGTCTCTATTCGTTGCGTCTGACGCTGAAGAATCCCGACGAACACGTCATCCTTCCTGAGATCATCTCCAAGGAACCGCTTGGCCCGGCCGTCCGTCAGGGTGACGACCAGTGGTTCGACATCGTTTCCTGGACGGCTTATGCGCTGATCAATGCCGAAGAGTTCGGCATTACCCAGGCAAATGTCGACGAGATGAAGAACTCGCCGAACCCGGATATCAAGCGCTTCCTCGGCAGCGAGACCGACACCAAGATCGGCACCGATCTCGGCCTGACCAATGATTGGGCCGCCAACGTCATCAAGGGCGTCGGCAATTATGGCGAAATCTTCGAGCGCAACATCGGTCAGGGCAGCCCCCTCAAGATCGCGCGCGGCTTGAATGCTCTGTGGAACAAGGGCGGCATCCAGTACGCACCGCCGGTTCGTTAATCGAGCACTGGCATGAAATACCGGGAAGGCGGCCAAGCCGCCTTCCCGCTTCCAAAAAGCTAAAAAGAAAGCCCGAAAACGGGCACAAGGGGATTGGCGCGGCATGACGCATGAGGCTGTGGATACGACACCTTTGCATGGCACCGGCTGGAGTTTGCGGTCGGCAATGTACGACCCGAAATACCGGAGCATATTTTACCAGGTTCTAACAATCGTTGTTCTCGTGGGCTTTGTGTGGTGGGTGGCCCACAACACGGCCGTGAACCTTGCCCGCAGCAATACGGCATCGGGTTTCGGCTTTCTTCGCGGTCGCGCCGGTTTCGAAATCGGCCAGTCGCTGATCAGCTTTTCGAGTGACTCGACTTATGCGCGCGCACTTCTCGTCGGCATTCTGAATACCTTGCTGGTGGCGGTAACCGGGATCTTCACGGCGACCATCATCGGCTTCCTAATCGGGATCGGCCGGCTGTCGCGCAATTGGCTGATTGCCAAGCTCTGCACGGTCTATGTCGAGATTTTCCGCAACATTCCGCCGCTGCTCGTCATCTTTTTCTGGTACCTCGGCGTTCTTTCCGTCTTGCCGCAGCCGCGCGAGTCGGTGGGTCTGCCGTTCAACATGTTCCTCAACAACAGAGGACTAGCCTTCCCGAAGCCGATCTTCGAGACAGGTATGATAGCGGTCGGCATCGCCCTACTGATTGCGATTGTCGCCACCATCATCATCGTGCGCTGGGCCCACAAACGCCAAGCCGCAACCGGCCAACCGTTCCACACCGTATGGACGTCGATCGCGCTGATCGTCGGCTTGCCATTGCTGGTCTTCGTTGTCTCCGGCTTTCCGCTCACCTTCGACGTTCCGGTTGCCGGAAAATTCAACCTCACGGGCGGCTCCGTCGTCGGCCCCGAATTCATGTCGCTGTTTCTCGCTCTGTCCTTCTATACCGCCTCGTTCATCGCCGAGATCGTTCGCGGCGGCATTCGCGGCGTTGCAAAGGGACAATCCGAAGCAGCCGGCGCGCTGGGGCTGCATCCGTCGAGCGTGACGAGACTTGTCGTGGTGCCGCAGGCGCTGCGCATCATCATCCCGCCGCTGACGAGCCAGTACCTGAACCTGACCAAGAACTCCTCACTCGCCATCGCGATCGGTTTCTCGGATCTCGTTGCCGTCGGTGGCACGATCCTCAATCAGAGCGGTCAAGCGATCGAGATCGTCTGCATCTGGGGTATCGTCTATCTCAGCTTGAGCATTCTCACGTCGCTGTTCATGAATTGGTTCAATGCCAAGATGGCACTGGTGGAGAGATAAGATGTCGGTCGCCGATAAACCCTTTGTCAGAACGTCCATCCTTGTCGCCGAACCGCCGCCGCCCGGCGAGAGGGGAGCCGTCGCCTGGATACGTCGCAATCTCCTGGCAACTCCGAAGGACGTGATCCTGACGATCCTGGCTCTTGCGCTCATCGCATGGGCCGTGCCGCATCTCGTCAACTGGCTGTTCATTCAGGCCGTATGGTCAGGTCCGGACCGCACATTCTGCGCGACGACGATCCAGGGCGGCATCCAGCCTGACGGCTGGAGCGGTGCATGCTGGGCCTTCATCAGCGCCAAGTACGATCAGTTTATCTTCGG
Organism: Rhizobium ruizarguesonis; assembly: GCF_012349115.1. Lineage (GTDB taxonomy): Bacteria > Pseudomonadota > Alphaproteobacteria > Rhizobiales > Rhizobiaceae > Rhizobium > Rhizobium ruizarguesonis. The sequence goes on along the minus strand of NZ_PQIG01000129.1, from coordinate 3,901 downwards.
CCGCTATCCGCTCGATGAGCGTTGGAGGCCGGCGATCGTCGGGATCCTGTTCATTCTGCTGCTGGTTCCGATGTTGATCCCGTCGGCGCCGCGCAAGGGCCTGAACGCCATTCTTCTGTTCGCCGTCCTGCCGGTCATCGCCTTCTGGCTTCTTCACGGCGGCTTCGGCCTCGAAGTGGTGGATACTCCGCTCTGGGGCGGGTTGATGGTGACGCTCGTTCTGTCCTTTGTCGGTATTGCCGTCTCCTTACCCTGCGGCATTCTGCTTGCGCTGGGACGCCGCTCGAAGATGCCCGTCATCCGGATGCTCTGCGTTACCTTCATCGAGGTCATTCGAGGCGTTCCGCTGATCACCGTTCTGTTCATGGCAAGTGTCATGCTGCCGCTCTTCCTTCCCACAGGCTGGAACGTCGACAAACTGCTTCGGGCGCTGATCGGTGTGTCGATCTTCACATCGGCCTATATGGCGGAAGTGATCCGCGGCGGCCTTCAGGCGATCCCGAAGGGACAGTTCGAAGGCGCCGATTCACTTGGCCTCGGCTATTGGCAAAAGACCCGGCTGATCATCATGCCGCAGGCCATCAAGCTGGTGATCCCGAGCATCGTCAACACCTTCATCGGAACGTTCAAGGACACGTCGCTGGTCACCATTATCGGCATGTTCGATCTGCTTGGCATCGTCAAGCTGAACTTCTCCGATGCCAACTGGGCAAGCGCTGTCACGCCGATCACGGGTCTGATCTTCGCGGGCTTCATCTTCTGGCTATTCTGCTTCGGCATGTCGCGCTATTCAGGTTTCATGGAACGCCATCTCGATACCGGCCACAAACGATAAGAACGCTAAAACGATAAAAATGAGGGAAAATAGTCATGGCTGAAGCTCCAGCGAAAAAGCTCACCGTTTCCGCAACGGAAGTGGCGGTCGAGATCATCAACATGAACAAGTGGTACGGCGATTTCCACGTGCTGCGCGACATCAACCTGAAGGTCATGCGTGGCGAGCGCATCGTCATCGCCGGTCCGTCGGGCTCGGGCAAGTCGACGATGATCCGCTGCATCAATCGCCTGGAAGAGCATCAGAAGGGCAACATCATCGTCGATGGCACCGAGCTCACCAACGACCTGAAGAAGATCGACGAAGTCCGGCGCGAAGTCGGCATGGTGTTCCAGCACTTCAACCTCTTCCCGCACCTGACGATCCTCGAAAACTGCACGCTGGCGCCGATCTGGGTGCGCAAGATGCCGAAGAAGCAGGCCGAAGAAGTGGCCATGCACTTCCTCAAGCGGGTCAAGATTCCGGAGCAGGCCAACAAATATCCGGGCCAGCTCTCCGGCGGCCAGCAGCAGCGCGTGGCGATCGCCCGGTCGCTGTGCATGAACCCGAAGATCATGCTGTTCGACGAGCCGACCTCGGCGCTCGATCCCGAAATGATCAAGGAAGTGCTCGACACCATGGTGGGTCTTGCCGAGGAAGGCATGACCATGCTCTGCGTCACGCACGAAATGGGCTTTGCCCGCCAGGTCGCCAACCGCGTCATCTTCATGGACCAGGGCCAGATCGTCGAGCAGAATTCACCGGCCGAGTTCTTCGACAATCCGCAGCACGAACGCACCAAGCTGTTCCTCAGCCAGATCCTGCACTAAAGCGCGTCACGATCTTTCGGATTCGCTCCCCGCGCTTTAGGCCTTTGTTGTTGCGCATGTCATTGTCGCAAAACCGCTGCACACCTTTGCGCAACATGCCTTAGATCGAAGCAGCCTTTGAAAAGACCCGCCGAGCCGCTGGCTCGGCGGGTTTTGCATGTTCAGCGGGAGGCTGTCGCCTGCAGCAGACTGCAGAGACCGGCAAGGCCGGAATCACCGCCAGAGGCGGAGATATCGGCGCAACGGACGAGCATCTTGCGCTGGTCATTGACAGGCATGTTGCGGAAGGCCTCCAGGGTGCGTGTCTGCGACGCGCTGAGGGTGCTGCCGGGCGTCGCCGTGGCATTGCCGCCAGCTTCGTCTACGCGGCCGATAGCGAGATTGGCATCGACGCCATTACCGCTGCCGACCGAGGCCGTGGCCTTGGTATCGATTCCGTTCGAACCGCCGGTGTGCGCATTCAGATTGGCATTGACGCCGCGCCCGACGCCGAGCCTGGCGTTGGCGTCTGCGTCGACACCGCTGCCGCCGGCATTGGCCGTCGCATCGGCATTGACGCCGTTCGAGCCGCCAATCGAAGCCCCGACATCGGCGCTGACGGCATTGCCTGCATTCACCGACACACCGACATCGATCGCACGCGCATCGCTTGCCGTCATGGCAAGGAGGGCGCAGGTGGATGCGAGCACTGCAAAGGACAGTCTATGGTGGTTATGGGTCATGTTTTCCTCCGTTTCCATTCCGCCGAACGATCTGCCCGGCAGTCGAAAATCGAGGAACGCGCGTGCCTTCGATCGATCGGACGCCTGCAACTTCAGGACGTCCATGGCAAGGCAACGTGAAGGGATGACGAATGTTTCACAACACGGCGCGGCAAGTCGGTTCGGCGGCGTACGATGATGATTCACGGTTATTGAAGTGCGAATTATCTGCCCGACTGTGCCGAAAGCAAACATGTCGTGCAGCAACTGGAGAGCCGGCGGAGTATTTCCTCCCCATTGCGCCAGAAATCTTCGGAGCCCAGCAAGCAAAGCTCAGTTTGCGATACGGTTGGCGGCGATTGATCCATTTGCAACGTTTTCGCGCAGACCGACTACACCCTGCCCCCGAATTGACTTTTCCACCTCCGATTTAGATTGCTAAAAATAACTCCCCTTCCGTCTGGATATATCAGGCGGGAAGGCCATGTTTCAGCATGTTCTCATCTGATGGAACTGGAGGTTCAAGAATGGGCATTTTCGACAAAATCAAACATGCGATCTTCGGAGAGGCGAAAGCAGCTGAACCCGTTGCTGCCGGCGCGCCGAAGATAGAGCCAGCGCAAGCGCCTGCCTCACCGTCGGCAGCGCCCAGTCCGACGCCTGCGGCCTCTCCTGCTCAGAGCAAGCCGACCACAGCCACAATCGATATCGTGCCCATCCTCGACGCGGCTGTGAAGAAGAACGGCCAAAAACTCGATTGGCGCCACTCGATCGTGGACCTGATGAAGGCTGTCGGGATGGATGCAAGCCTGACCGAGCGCAAGGAACTTGCCGCTGAACTCGGCTATACCGGCGACACCAACGATTCCGCAAAAATGAACATGTGGCTGCACAAGGCGCTGATGAAGCGGCTTTCGGAAAATGGCGGCAAGGTTCCCGCCGATCTCTTGGATTGATCGGAACAAAATTGCTGCCGCCATCCTGTGGCGGCAGCTCTCAAGCCGCCGGTGCGCTTGGCGAGATGATCTCGCTCATTTCTCACGGTCGGCCATCCAGAAGATCACGCCGCGGATGTAGAGGCCGCAACAAGCGGGCCTTGCCCGCAGGCACTGGAACTAATAACATTCTGCTCGATACTTCGATAATCGATCAGGGGGGAATAAATCCAATGAGATTGATGGCAGTCGCTGGTCTTGCACTTAGTCTGGGCTGTATATCGGCCGCAGAATCTCCTTCAAACTATCAATCCTACAGCGGCATTCGGGTCGATACCGACAGGGTGCTCCTGGCTCGATACGATAAAGCGCTCCAGCGGTGCGTGCCGGAGGCAGGCTCATGGCGACGCGGCTCAACGGACCCGCACAGCCTCTATTACAACGCGGCTCTCAGAAGTTGCCTCTACAGGTACAGTTTCGTCGACAGGGGCGTCTACGCCTACCCCATCCCCAAGGTCTACTTCGATCATTTCCTGGATCGCTGAGAAGAGCCGAGCAGATCCAATCCGCCGTAGGCGTTCAGAGGCCCATCAAACAAAAACCCCGCCATTATGGCGGGGG
>NZ_PQIG01000128.1 GCF_012349115.1 Rhizobium ruizarguesonis | reverse complement strand
CGGGACCATCGTTGCCGCCCTTGCCGGGACCATCGTTGCCGCCCTTGCCGGGGCCATCGTTGCCGCCCTTGCCGGGACCATCGTTGCCGCCCTTGCCGGGGCCGTCATTGCCGCCCTTGCCAGGACCGTCATTGCCGCCCTTGCCGGGACCGTCTTTGCCACCCTTGCCGTGATCGTGATCTTTTCCGCCCTTGTCGTGGCCGTGATGATCGCGGTCCTTGCCGCCGTGATTGTCTTTTCCACCGTGGCCCGGACCGTCCTTGCCGTGCCCGTGATCTTTCCCGCCCTTGCCGCCGCCGTGATGGTCATGGCCCTTGCCGCCGTGATCGTCCTCTCCGCCATTGTCGCCGCTGCCGTCGCCATTGCCGTCGCCATTGCCGCTGCCGTCGCCATTACCATTACCGCCACCATTCCCATTGCTGGCGACGGAGCCGGTGCTGGATGTCTTCTTGCCGCCGCCAATGTTTTGGCTGCCGCGATCGTTATCGTTCGGACTGAACTTGCTATCGAACTGAATTGCTCTGGTCGGCATGCACAGTCTGTATTCGAGTGTGCCGCGAACTGCGGCCTTGCAATTAACGACTGCCGGGGCTGCCGTTGCCAAGCTGCTGCTTGCCAGAAGGGAAGCAACGGCGATGCTGAATTTCGCTGCTCTGCTGATCATTTCAATCCATCTCCCCAAGGTTAACCGAATGTTAATGGGGAGAACTCTTACACTAACAATAAATTAACACGAAGAATAGATGATGGTTAATCTGTTTCGTTCGCCTAATACAGTTAAATTCGCAAGTATAAAATTTTACTAAATTTTATTGTGCCTATGTTATTGTCTCGCAACAACTAAAGGGAATCGGCTATGAAGCGTCTCTTTTCGCTTGCTGCCTTTTTATTCATTATGCTGCATTTTCAAGCTGTTGCGGGATCATCGCTGCCTGTGACGCGAAGCATCGGCGCACCCGTGGGATTCGCTGCGGCCTGCGCCAAGTACAAGTGGCTGTGCGGCAGGATGGCGGCGCAACAGCTGAATGATCAGGCAGGAACAGCGCTTCTTCAAAAGGTCAATCGTGCCGTAAATGGACGTATCATTCCCGCGGAGGATCGTTCGTCTTCCCGAAATAAGGATGTTTGGTCTCTGCCGGTTGCCGGCCGTGGGGACTGTGAGGACTACGCTCTCCAGAAGATGAAGGACCTGATCGAAGCTGGTTTTCCATCGAACAGGTTGGCGCTTTCCGTGGTGATTGGACCGCACGATCAAAACCATGTCGTTCTCATTGCCCGGACGGACGGCGGCGATTATGTGCTCGACAATCTGACCAGCGCCGTGCGACTCTGGCGCACGACGGGCTATACGTTTCTGGCCACCCAGGATTTCCAATCGCGAACGGGCTGGCGCGTGACGCTCGCGGGTCCCCGCGCAGGCGAGTTCTCCTGAACTGAAAGTCTCGAAGCGGCGCGCTCGTTGGCAGGTGCAGATGCCGGCGCTATCTTTGCCTGAGAATCCAAGCCAGGGACGATCGCGTGACGAGAACCGAACTCGCGGAGATATATCGCGGCTACATCGCCTGCCTGAACAGGCAGGACTGGCCCAATCTCGGGCAGTTCGTCGGCGACGATGCGATTCATAACGGCCGGCGGCTCGGGGTGTCGGGCTACGTCGCCATGCTCGAGCGGGACTTCGACGAGATTCCCGATCTCTATTTCAAGGTGCTGATGCTCCTTTGTGATCCGCCATACATCGCCTGCCGGCTCGGCTTCGATTGCAGGCCGAAGGCTAAATTCCTCGGCCTCGATGTAAACGGCAGACGCCTTTCCTTCACCGAGAACGTCATCTACGAATTTCGCGGCGGCAAGATCGTCGAGGTCTGGTCGGTCATCGATAAGGCGGCGATCGAGTCCCAGCTTGCGGGCTCGAATTGATCGCGCGGACGGTCTCCGGTCTGCGTTTCGCTCAGATGATGGCGACGCGCTCGCCGAAGGGCGTGTCGTCGTCGAAATTGCGGGTGCCGATCCGATCGCTTTCGCCTGACAAGACCGGCTGTTCCGCCGCTTCCCCTTCTTCCGATGCCGCATGCCCGTGCCGCTTTTGCGGATGCGCCTCGTCGTCGACGATCAGATTCGCGTGCGGGATGAGATCGCTTGCGGCTTCCTTCTCCACGGCCCTCTTCGCTGCCAGCTGATCGGCCGTGATCTGCGACTGGCGGGCGGCGACCCAGGCATTGTCCGGTTCGGAGCCGATCGAGGTGCTGGTGCCGACATTAGTGGGTTCGGATGGGGCGGTGGCGGAGATGGGGTTGATCGCGTCGACCATGAAATTCTCCTGCGGTGACCAGCTGGCGAAACAACCGGCCGTTTCGTGGGATGAAAAACGGCTCGGTCTTCGGACCATTCAGGGAGACATATCGAGCCCGCGCCGAAAAACACAAGGGGACATTGACGTGACTGCCACCTCGGACAACGACAAAATCGGTAGCAGGTTGCGGGAAATTCGACGAAGAATTGTGTGCACAAGGGGTGCTCGGCGCGTGGTTAATGTAAGAATCGGAAACACTTTGTGACTAAGTGTCTCCAAAAGCTGCGTTTTTTGACTTGCTGCGCGCGAAGACATGACGGATATTGTTTAAACGTTGAGGAAGCCGTCATGATTAGAATGATTGAAAACCCCGCCGAACTGGCTGGCGAGGATATCACCGGCAAATATATTCTCCGGAAGCTGAACTATCATTGGTTCGCTTACGGTAAGGCGGCTATCGTGATCGCCTGCAAGGGAACGATCCTGCATCTCGAGCGGGAAGAGACGGTTTATTCCGAGCGTTGGAGCCGTCGCGCCTATACCGGCACCGGCAAGCGTTATCCTGGCGGCATCTGTCCCATTTCGGCGGTCGCCTGCGTCTGCGATACGCCCGATGACGTCAATGCCGTCATTCAGCTGGATGTCGAAGCACAGGACGAATTCTATCAGCTGATCGCCAAGGCCGAAGCCAGGGTTCAGGCTCTTGCCTCGTCCTCGCGAAACAGCCAGTTTCTCGAAGCTGCCGAATAGGGCGGCTCTTTACCGGAATCCGCCCTCAGCCATCATTGCGGCGACGGTAGAATTTCTCCGACATCTCGAATGCTGGATGCAAAAGCGTCGCGACGATCAAGCGCAGCTTTCGTTCGCTACGCTGCCATCGGGTGCGTCCGTCTCCTCAATCCGGTGCGGTGGTGTTAGACTTAGTGGCAGCCGTTGGGATCAGGCAGCTCGTTCCCGGTTGAACGGAGAGCGGTCATGACAGAGCAGGACACTCGGCCCAATCACTCGTTCGCAGCGACGGCGCCATCGCTCGGCTCGCTCGCCATCACCATTGCCGTGATCTTTGGCGCGCTATTCTGGCCGGCCGGCACGCTCGAATGGCCGCGTGGCTGGATCTTTCTCGGCCTCTTCCTTGCACTGACATGTGTCGCGATCATCTGGATCTGGCGGACAAATCCGGAGCTGTTTGCGGCGCGCAGCCGATATCAGAAAGGCACCAGGCCCTGGGACGCCGTGGTGGCGACGCTGACGATCATTCTCTTCGCCGCCATTCTTCCGGTCGGCGCGTTCGACGACGGGCGTTTCCATTGGGTGCCGCAGCCTGATTGGATCGTCCTCATCGGCTATCTGCTGATGACATCAGGTTATCTCGGCCTAACTTGGGCGCAATCGGTCAACCGGCATTTCGAGCCGACGGTGCGCATCCAGACCGACCGCGACCACAAGGTAATCGACACGGGACCCTACGCCGCCATACGCCATCCCGGATACGCAACCGCTATCGTGCTCAGCGTCGGCATGGCGCTGTCGCTTGGATCGCTCTACGCGCTGATCCCCGCCGGCCTGCTCATCATCGTCCTCTTCGGCCGCACGCTCGGCGAGGAAGCCGAACTGCGCAGGGGGCTCGAAGGCTATGCCGACTATATGGCGCGTGTACGCTGGCGCTGGATTCCGGGCGTGTGGTGAACGCTTTGCGGGCGGCGGGACGCCTGACCACTGGCCTCGCGTTACCCGATTAACCGATCTGCCTGAGATCGCGCGCGAAGCGTTGCCAGTTGGCGATGTAGCTCTCGGCCGAGCGGCGGATGGCCTCGGCCGCCGCCTCGTCGAGCACGCGTACGACGCGGGCGGGCGCTCCGACGATCAGGGAGTTGTCGGGGAATTCCTTGCCTTCGGTGACCAGCGCATTGGCGCCGACGAGGCAGTTGTTGCCGATCTTCGCACCATTCAGGATGGTCGCGCCCATGCCGATCAGCGTGTTGTTGCCGATGGTGCAGCCGTGAAGGATGGCGTGGTGGCCGATGGTGCAGCCTTTGCCTGTTGTCAGCGGGAAGCCCATGTCGGTATGGGCCATCACACCTTCCTGGATGTTGGTACCTTCGCCGACGGTGATCTTCTCGTTATCGCCACGCAGCACGGCGCCGAACCAGATGCCGACATTCTCGCCGAGCTCGATCTGGCCGATGATGTTGGCATCCGGTGCGATCCAATAGAGGCCGGTGGCGGGCAGTTTCGGCGTTAATCCGCCGAGCGCGTAGACGGGCATGGCTCTCTCCTCAGACGACCTCGACCGATAGGGTGGCGACGCCGTCGATGCCGCAATTGATGCGATCGCCCCTGGCCACCGCGCCGACGCCGGCGGGCGTGCCGGTCATAATGATATCGCCAGGCGCGAGAGTGAAGAGCTTCGACAGTTCGGCGATGATCTCCGGCACCTTCCAGATCATCTGGTTGAGATCGCCGTCCTGCACGCGCTTGCCGTTCTGTTCCAGCCAGATCTTACCTTCAGCGGGGTGGCCGAGACGGCTTGCCGGAATGATCGACGAGACAGGGGCGGAATGTTCGAAGGCCTTGCCGACCTCCCAGGGACGACCGAGCTTCTTTGCTTCGCCCTGTAGATCGCGGCGGGTGAAATCGATGCCGACGGCATAGCCGTAGATGCAGTCGAGCGCGTCCGCGGCCTTGATGTTCGCGCCACCCGATTTAAGCGCCAGCACGCACTCGACCTCGTAATGCACGTCTGATGACAGCGGCGGGTAGGGAAAAGCCTTGCCCGCCGGCAGCAAGTTGTCGGCATTCTTCTGGAAGAAGAAGGGGGGCTCGCGGCTGGGATCATGGCCCATCTCGATCGCATGGTCTGCATAGTTCCGCCCGACGCAATAGACGCGGCGCACCGGAAAATGCTCGGCGCTGCCCTCGACCGGCAGCAGCGCCGGTTGCGGAAGCGGGATGACGGTGACGGGATCGGACATTGGCGGGCTCTTCCTGTTTGCGAGTCTTGCGCCATCTTAGACGGAAATCGGCGTGCCGGGGAAGCGTCCTTGGCGTCCGGCTTCGGTGCATTGACGCTGTCACAGTCGCGGGTTAACCTTGGTCATGAGCAGGATTTTTGCAATTTCGATGACGTCTACGACCACCGCGCCGCGGTGGGTGGTAGACGCTTGAACTGAATTCCGTTCATAGCTGCTAAGACCAACCCGCCAGTGACGAGCGGGTTTTTTGTTCCCGCCCGCGCCCGCATTCGAGGACGAGATCGTGGACGATATCCAGAAAAATATTCTTGCGGAGCGGGCTCTGGCCGCTGCCCGCCGCTGTGTCGCCAGCCGCTATGTTGGGGCTGCTTTTGCCTATGCGGCGGGTTCCATCATGCGCGGCGAAGGCACCACCTTTTCGGATATCGATCTGGTCGTCGTGTTCCCGTCTCTCGAAAGAGCCTGGCGGGAATCGTTCACTGAGGACGGTTTCCCGGTCGAGGTCTTCGTCCACGATCCGCAGACACTGGCGCATTATCTCCATCAGGATGCCGACAGCGGCTATCCCATCATGGCCAACATGGTCGCGACGGGCTGTATAATGGGATCGGATATCGACAGCGCGCGCGTCATCCAGGCAAAGGCGGCAAGTATGCTGGCGGCAGGACCCAAGCCTCTTGCCGGGGCAGACTACGACTTGTTGCGCTATCAGGTCACCGATCTGGCCGACGATCTGCGAGGAACGCGCCCACCCGAAGAGATCGCCGCCATCGCCGCGCTGCTCTATCAGAAGCTCGCCGACCTGATGCTTCTCGGACGTGGCGTGTGGGCTGGCCGGGGAAAGTGGGCGCCCCGTCTGATGAGGGAGTTCGACGCGCAATTGGCGGCCGAATTCGACGCGGCGTTCAGTCTGGCGGCTGCGGGTGACGGCACCCGGTTCCTGGCTTTGGCCGATCGGGAGCTTGCCCTGCATGGCGGCCGCTATTTCGAGGGATTCAGGCAGGACGCGCCGCTGGAAGCGCGCCGCCTGGAATAATTTGGTATCGGTGACGTTGCCGCATTTTGAAAATTGGATGGAAGATGCTTGAGCACGAATTCAAGGGCGCCTTGCAGTCGGCAGTAAGGCGTACCGCCAGATTGCGCCTCAGAATTCCCTTGGAGGGGGATATCGATTTCCTGACCCGACTTTTTTCGCGGCCGGAATTGGTCGCACACCGACCGGTGCCCCGGCCTGATACGCCGGCGGAAAGCGCAGCGCGGCTTGCGCGCGACATCGGGCATTGGAAAGATCACGGGTTTGGGCGTTGGGCCGTTGAGGCGAACGGTACGTTGATCGGGTTCGGCAGTGTGACCGTTTCAAAGGAATTCGACGACCTCAATCTTTCCTATCATCTGCAACCTGAAAGCTGGGGGCAGGGATATGCCACGGAATTGGTCAGGGAAGCCCTGGTGTTTGCCATTGATGATCTGCATGCGGGGCGGATGATCGGATTGGTTCGCACCGCCAATGTCGCTTCAAGACGCATTCTCGAGAAATGTGGCTTCAAATACGAGCGGGAGGTAATGCTGCACGGTGCGCCGACCAACATGTACGCCTTCGGCAAAACGAGCGGCTCATGAACGAACATCCGTGCGCAATTGTCAGGTGTGACGAGACGTCTTCGCCGGTCATTCCTCGCCCGCCTCGGCCAGCGCATCCCGCACGATCGCGTAATAGCCTGCAAGCTCCGGGATATCAGCGGCCAGCCTGTCGAAGGCGGGGTCGGATGGCGCAAGTGTGCCGGCGTATTTCGCTTGCGTGAAGGCCCGATGGGCGGCAAGGGCTTCGGCGTCGGCCTTGTGCACGACGGTATAGACAGGCGAGGGCACGGTGCGGCCCTTGACGATGATGCGGTCGAGCTCGATGACAGTGTAGGTGCCGGCGACCAGTCTTGCAGTCTCCTCGCCGAGCAGCAGCGCCACGCCATAATTCTTCGAGGCGCCTTCGAGGCGGGAGGCGAGATTGACGCTGTCGCCGAGGCAGGAATAGTCGAATCGGCGGGTCGAGCCCATGTTGCCGACGATGCATTCGCCGGTGTTGATGCCGACACCCATCTTCAACACGTGCGGCCTGCCAGCGCGCGCTGCCGCCTCCCGCTCCAGCTCACGGTTCAGGCTCGATATCGCCGCCTGCATGGCGAGCGAGGCTTTGACTGCGTGGAGTGCATGATCGGGATCGTCGAGCGGCGCGTTCCAGAAGGCCATGATGCAGTCGCCCATGTATTTGTCGATCGTACCGCCATGATCCATCACCACGTCGGAAAGCGGCGTCAGCAGCCGGTTGATCAGCCCGGTCAGCTGCTCCGGCTCGTCCTTCAGCGTCTCGGCGATGGTTGTGAACCCACGCACATCCGAAAACAGCACCGAGAGCGTGCGCCGCTCGCCGCCAAGCTTCAACTGCGATGGATCGTTCGACAGGCGCTTGACCAGATCGGGAGAGATATATTGGGCGAAGGCGCGGATGATCTGCCGCTTGTTGCGGCGCTCCTCGGCATAATCGAAGGCGGCCTGGCCGAAGGCGACCGAGACATAGGCGACGACAGGACCGAGCGGCGAGACGAAGACATGGGCAAAGCGGATGCCGGCAAAACTCGCGGCCGCGAATGCAAGCACTGCCACCGCGCTGGCTACGATCGTCAACCATCCCGTCGAACGCCAGACAGTGGCGGCGGCGAGCAGCACGGAGATCAGGATGCAGGCGGCGACCAGCGGCAGGCGGGCTTCCGCGATCGACAGGCCACGACGGATATTGTCGTAGATCGTTGCCTGGATCTCGACGCCGGAGGTCAGCGTGCCGGTGTGGACGGTATAAGGTGTCGCGAAGGCATCGACGCCGCCCTTGTCGATGGCAGGGGCATTCTGCAGGCTGAGACCGACGAGCACGACGCGGCCCTTGAAATAATCCGGCGGCAGCAGGTTCTCAGGGTCGAGCGCCTGGTAGTAGGAGACTGTGGGATAGCTGCGGGCCGCGCCGAAGGATTGGATGAGCCGGCCAGCCGGCAAGGCTTTGGGTGCTGCTCCCGACGCCTTCATCAGCATGGCGGCAAAGCCGTCCTCATAACCTGGAATGCGCCGGAACGCACCGTCACCGCTGAGATCGACGGAGGCGATGCCGGTCACAGCACCCGCTTCAGTCAGTTGCGGCAGCGGCGTGGCGCGGATCAATTGCGAGGACTGGGGCGTCTCGATCAGCGTTTCGTCGCCGGCGAGCACGACATCCGGGCCGACGGCCTTCGTGATCGCGTCGTCGTTCTCGGGGTTCGAAGGTTCGGCCATGATGATATCGAGGCCGATGACACGGGCACCGGCCGTGCGTAGCTGCCTGACAAGCTGGGCATGCAGGCTGCGCGGCCAGGGCCACTGCGCATTGATATCGGCAAGCGAAGGCTCGTCGATCGCGACGATGACGGGTCCGCCGGGTGGCGGACGGGGATCGTCGACGGTCGAGAGATAGTCGAAGCTTCTCAGCTCAAGCAGCGACCAGGCGGGCAGGCGCGACAGCAGCGAGATGGCGATCAGGACGGTAAGCGACAGCACCAGCAGCCTGAGGCGGCGGCTTTCGGCCTGCCCGCCGGCCGGTCTGAGCTGCCGAGGCTTTTTCTGCTCCCGCATCAGAAGCGGACTTTGAGCGTGCCCTTGAAGGCGCGGCCCCAGCCGGGCACGCCGGGCGTGATCTCGAAGTCCTCGTCGAGGAGATTGTAGGCGGCCGCTTCCAGCTCGATGCGCTTGTCCAGCGGTTCCCAGATCAGGTGGGCATCGAGGCTCCAATAGTCGTCGAGCTTGGTGCCGAGGTCGTCGCCGTCGCGCTCGCCGACATAATTGGCCGCCACCGTCGCCTTGACCTTGGCCTCGTTGACCCAGGTCAGCGCGATCTGGCCGGAATTCTTGGGTATATAGGGCAGGTTACCGCCGTAGTTGAAGGTTCCCGGATCCTTGTTTTCGGAATCCATGTGGGCGTAGGTGGCCGAGAGACCGAAACCATTGCCGAGCGCAACGTTGGCGGTAACGGCGGCGCGGTCGATGCTGCCGCGCGAGAGCGGCAGGCTGTCGAGGGCCGGAAGCGAAATCAGCGGCAGACCGATCGAGAAATCATGGAGTTCCTGATGCTGGTACTCCACCGTGGTGAAGAGACGGTCGGTCCATTCAGCATCCCATTCGAGCGCCGCCGTATCGACGTAACCTTCAGTGCCGACGGAGAACTGGTTCGCCTGAAGACCCAGGATGCCGATCGGCGCAAGGGTAGGAACGCCTGTGTCGGTGCTCTGGCGCATGAAGGCCGCGCGAAGCCAATGGTTCTGCGTCGGCGCCCAGGCAAGGCCGAAGCGTGGTTCGAGCCGGCTGACATCAACGCCATCGCCTTCCAGGCGCGTGCCGAAGAGCGCATATTCGCCCTTCAGGTTCGGGGTGATTTCATGGAGGAGGTCGACATAGGCGCGACCGATATTGATGCGGGTCTCAACCTCCGTGGGTCCGTCGGTCACACCGTCGATGAGGCCCGGAATGACATCCTCGAGATGGAAATAGGTCTCGCGCGACGCGTCGATCCAGCCGCCCTCGATACCGTAACGCCAGGTCAGCGACTCATCGCCGATGCTGTGGCTGAGCGCCGCGATGTAGGCCTTCGAGTCATTTTCGTCGCTGGTTTGAAGGAAAGGCCTGATGTCCCTGCCGGGGCCGCCGAGAAGCGGCACGTCCGCCCAGTCGAACCGTATGTCGTTGGTGGTTTTCGCTTCGGTCTGCTGATAGAGGAATGCAGCGTTCAGGACATTCTCATAGGCGAAGGTATGGCTCCAGCCAAGGCCGGCGTTGGTGAGTTGCGTTGTATCTCGCCGAGTGGTGTAGAGCGGCAGTTCGTCCGGTGCCAGCGGTAAGCCAAAGAAACGCAATACGGGATTCAGCGCATCCGAGAGCGAGGGATCCGTCGACAGCGCATTCAGCGTTCCATCAATCTTGGCGTGATTGAAATAGGCCACGACGCGGTCATCCGGCGTCACAGTCGCCGTCAGATAGCCGTTGCCGCCGAGCAGTTCATTGTCGGTCGCATATCCGCCGAAGTCGTGGTAGTCCCCATCGAGCGCCAGCTCTTCCCAGGTCAGATTGCCATAGAAGCTGATTGGAATCGTCTCGTTGGAATAGCCCTGGATATCGGCTTCGCCGATGCCTCTGGTATGGCCGTCGACGCTGTTGATGCCGCCGCCAAGCGAGCCTTCGATGAAGGGCACATCGAACAGCGTTGCCGAGCGCGAACGGCCCGACAGCATGTGCGGCGAGAGCAGCAGGCCCTGGATGAAGGATGAGTAGCTTGACGCGTTGCCGCGGTTTTGGATGATATTGTCATCGCTAAAGCTCGCCGCGTTGACGTAGGGAAAGATGCTGCCCTTGATCGACTGGTCGATGTAACCGGTGCCTTTGAACGGGTCGAAGGCGGCATCGCCGTAATAGCGGCCCCAGGCGTCCAGGCCCTGCAGGCGGAAGGCGTTGTTGAGCGTCGAACCGGCGCTCGCATTGGCGCCGAGCGAGCTGTAATCGCCGCCGCGGGCGCGAGAGCGTCGCAGGTAATCCTGCGCATTGCGGATCGCGCCGTCGGCGTCGTAATCGTCGATATCGACGGCGGTGCGGAAGGCGGAGATAACCGGGTCGTTCTTGTCGAGTCGGTCGGCATTGTCGAGCGCCTGCTGAGAAGGGATGCGGTCGCCTTTTTCGTAATGGGCGGCGGCGAGCATCAGCTGCGACTGCGAATGCGCCGGATTGGCGGTGCTGGCGGCCAGCAGGTCCTCCATCGCCTTGTCGCGCTCGCCGGTCTGCAGGTAATAGCGGCCGCGGGCAAGGAGTGCGATGTCGAAGGACGAATCGAGCGCGATGGCCGTGTCGATTTCGCGCTTGGCTTCCTTCATGCGCCCCTGGTCAAGATAGAGGATGGCGAGGTTGGCGTGGAGCAACGGGTCCTGCGGATCGAGCTCGATCGCCTTCTTGAAGGCCTTTTCCGCTTCGCCATTGGCATCGCGCGAACTCTGCAGCAGGCCGAGCGAATTCAGCGTGCCTGACCCGCCGGGGGCAAGCTCGATGGCGCGGTTCAGATCGGCGAGCGCGCCGTTGATGTCGCTCTGATAGGCCGCCTTGTAACTCGCGCGGGCGGAGAGCGCCATCGGATGATCAGGGTCGAGCGACAGCGAGCGTTCTATCGCTTCCTTCATCTGCTCGCGATCGTCGGTGAGCTGCGCCAGCTGGGCGCGGACCGCCGGCAGGGTCGGGTCATCAGGATAGCGCTGCTCCGCTTTCTTTATGATCTCGAGCGCTGCGCGCGGGTTTTTCAGGAAGCCTGCCGTATAGGCCTCCATGATCGCGCCATAGGGACCGGTGGTGTTAGCCGGCGGCTGTTCGGCATGGGCGGGGTCGGCCAGCGCACGGGCGAAATAGCCGCCATATTGGGCCATGTTGCGGCGTGTCGGGTCGAGATGCGGCAGGGCCTTCCGGAAGAGCTTAGCGGCATCGCCATAACGCTTTTCGGAGCCGGCGATGGTGGCGTCGATCAGATTGACGCGCGCCTGCTGGGCTGTCGTCAGTTTGCGGTCGCGGATATTCTGCAGCGTTGCGGCGGCAGCCTGGCGTCCGTCGAAGGCGCTCTGCACTTCGGCAAGTTCCAGCCAGTCTTCGGTGGTGCGGCGCTCCGGCGGCAGCGCCAGCAGGCGGCGGCGTTCTGTCGCCATGCGGTCGGCCCGCAGCGGCGAAGTCGGCATCAAGTCGAAGCCGTCGCGCAGGTCCAGATAGAAGAGCATCTGTTCGCGGTCGTCGGGATTGACGCTGATGACCTTATGTGGCGCCTGGCCGATCGTGGCGACCGCTCCTTCGCCCTCGTTCACCTCGACGCTGCCCTGCGGGTTGGTGAGCGCCACGCGGCCTTCGAGCACGATCATCGAGGTCTTGGCGCCCTCAACCGTCATGGTCCAGTCGGTGCCGCGGATGGCGGCTGCGGCCGCCGGCGTTTCCACAGTCAGGCCCTGGCCACCGCGCTCGGCGCGCGCCCAGATCGTTCCCGATTGCAGCTCCAGCGTCGTGTCGCCGCTCGCGGCCATCTTCTTGACCTGCAGCGAGGAATTGCGGCCAAGGCGAACCTGGGTGTGATCGGAAAAGACAATGGCGAGCTGGCCGTTGGCATTGGTGCGCAACACGTCGCCGGTCAGGAGATCTTGATTGATGTCGACGACGCGCCAGTTCGACACGTCGATGAAGCGGACCTCCTCGCCGGTCTTGCGGGCGATGACGGAACCGGCGACCGGTGTTGCACGCTGCACGGGGTCAGCCGCCGCCGGCGAAAAGCCCGGTACGACAAGCGCAAGCGCCACCCCGGCGCGACAGATGTTTTTCCAGCGACCCAGCATGACCCCAACCCCCGCTTCCCCTTTGTCCAAGTAGAAAAGAAAAGTCAAGCATATTGCACACGTGTTCTTGAATTCAGCGTGAAGTGTAATATCAGGGAAACACTTATGGGATGGAGTATTCGGGTGAGCGATTTCGAGAGTACAACTGAACTTATGCCAAGCGAGCCGTCGACGGGTGACATCGGTGCCGGGTATTTCGATCATATCAAGAAAATCAATGACATATTTTATGATCAGATCAAGATCTCGGACCAGAAGGCCGCTTATATTTTTACTTTCATGCTGGCCTTCCTGGTGAGTTCCAGCGATGTCAGGGCAGTGTTCAGCCTGGCGCGCTACGTGAGCGGGACGCCGGGCAGTATGCTGTTCTCCGGCTTGCTTGCCGCAGCTTCGGTCTTCTCGATCCTGTCGGCGATCCTCGTCGTACTGCCGCGCCATTTGAACAGCTCGACGTCACTGTTCTGGGGCGCCTGGCATGGCCATCGCGACCGGTTCTTCCATGCGGCGCTGCGGCGCGACGAGCGCTACCTTTTCGAGCAGTATCTCGAAAACGCCGACATCCTCTCCACCATCGCCCGCAACAAATACCGTTGCGTCACTTTTGCGTTCCGCGGGCTGATGGTGAGTGTAATCGCCTATGTGCTGCTGTTGGCGGTGGTGTGAGCGCGGCAAGCCCCAGGAAAATCTCCCCTGAGGTGTCTTTCAGGGGGTGTCGAAGGGCGAGATGCGCTCCGCCGGGCGCGCCGAAACGCGCCCGGCCGTTTTCATCCCTCGACTTCGAGGACGAGTTCGAGTTCGATCGGCACGCCTAAAGGCAGGCTGGCGACGCCGAGCACGACGCGGCCTGAGAGCTTTTCCTCGCCGAAGACCGCAAGCAGCATTTCGGATGCTCCGTCAGCAACCTTCGGATGGTCGCGGAAATCGCCTTCGGTCGCGATATAGACGCCCAGCTTGACGACCCTGACGACCCTGTCCAGTGAACCGAGATAGTCCCTGGCGGCTGCGAGCGCGCTCAGCGTTGCCGTTTCGGCCGCCTTCCTGCCATCTTCGGCCGCCAGCGCACCGCCGACGCGGCCGATATAGCGGGGCTCATGGCCGACAACCGGCAGCATCCCGCTGAAGAAGACCAAGTTGCCGGTCCTTATCGCTTCGACATAGGCCCCAAAGGGTGTCGGCGGCGGAGGAAGCGTGATGCCGAGTTCCTGCAGCCGTCGTTCCGCGCCGGCTGCCTGCGCTTTCGCATGGTCTACCATCTGCCCAGATGTGCGCCGCCGTCGACGTGCAGCACCTCCCCGGTTACGCGCGGCGCTTCGGTAAGGAAGACGACTGCGTCGGCGATCTCCTCGACGTTTGATATGCCTGCCATCGGCGAAAGCGTCTTCAAGAAATCTTTCGGATTGTCCTTGTGCAGCGGCGTATCCACCACACCGGGAGCGACGATATTGAAGCGAATTCCTTTGTTCGCATATTCCATCGCCAGGTTCTTGGAGATGGCGTTGATGCCGCCCTTTGTCATCATCGACACCGAAGCGGAGAAACCGGCGATCGGATGATCGGTCAATGGCGTGGTGATGCTGACGACGCTGCCGCCGGTTTTCTGTGTGAGCATCTGTCCGACGACTAGTTGTGTCAGGTGGATGAAGCCTTCGAGATTGGTCGAGGACAATTTTTTGAAGTCGTCCATGGTGAAATCGACGAACGGCTTGGCCAAGAAAATGCCGGCATTGTTGACGAGGGCGTCGATCGAGCCGAACCGCTCGATTGCGGTCTTTGCCACCCGCGCTGCGGTTTCGGCATCGCCAATGTCACCGTCGACGAGCGCCAGCCTGTCGGAGGCTTGGAAAGCGTTCGAAGTGCTGACCTGGCGCGAGGTGGCGACGACATTATAGCCGCGCTCGATGAAGGCGTTGACGAGGCCGGCTCCGATACCCTGCGAGGCGCCCGTGACGATGACTGTTTTTTTCGTAGTCATGCTGATCTCCATAAGCCGGTTCGGGCAACGCGGGCCGTATGTTTTGCGGAGGCCGGTCGCTCGAGATGGGGCTGCTGCGAATGCGCCTCCATCGGTTGTTTTGTTTTCGCAGGGTGAATATGGCGAAAACTCCATTACCCGATTAGATGGAAATATCTGGATTCTCTTTTGCATCTATGCAAAAATCAGAGCATGGCTGATCTGAACGATATCGCCGTTTTCGTGAAGGTGGCGCAGTACGGCAGCTTCAGCCGCGCTGCCCATTCCCTCGGCATGCCGGTATCGACCGTCAGCCGGAAAGTAACGTCGCTGGAGGAGCAGCTCGGCGTGACGCTGCTGCAGCGGACAACTCGCAAACTGAGCCTGACCGCGCAGGGCCGGGCCTATTACAACAGGTGCAGCGAACCGCTCGCCCATCTCCTCGACGCTGAGCAGGTGCTCACCGAGACACAGAGAAAACCGGAAGGTCTGCTGAAGATCTCCGTGCCCGTCATCTTCGGACAGGAGGTCTTCTACGAATTCGTCTCGGCTTTCCTGAAGACCTATCCGAAGATCCAGGTCGACCTCTTCGTCACCAACCTGTTCCTCGATCTGATCGCGGAGAACATCGATCTCGGCATCCGCTTCGGCGAACTCAAGGATTCGACAATCGTCGCGCAGCGGCTCGGCAAGAGCGTGCGCTATCTCGTCGCCGCACCGGACTATCTGAAGGGCAGGGCGTTTCCCACCAAACCCGAAGAGCTGAAGGACCATCAGTGCGTTCTCTTGAACGGCCGCAACGGCGAGGCGGAATGGCATCTGGTGAGCGGTCGCAAATCTGTTCGCCTGCATGTGTCGGGGCCGGTATCAAGCCGGGATTTCGATGCGGTAAGCGCCTTCACCTATCGCGGACACGGCATCGGCTTGCTGCCTTCGACCTATTGCGACGAACAGATCAGAAGAGGCGAACTTGTTCGCCTGCTGCCGGGCTGGTCGTCCGAGGAAATTTTCGTGCACGCCGTCTATCCCACGCGCCGCTTCCTGCCTTCCCGATTACAGGTCTTTCTCGAGGCGCTGAAGGCATGGAAGACCCCCTTGTGGCTTCCCTTGCATTGAGGGCTTTCGATTCCATCACCGAAAATTGAAGCCTCGCGCGGGGCCGAGCGATCTGCGTCGGTCAAGCTGTGTTAGAGTTCGCTGGCTTGGATGGCGCAGGGATTGGATTGCCAATGCTGACGACACTTGCGGTGCTTATGAGTCTTTCCGGCCTCGTCCCCATCGCGCAAGCGGGGGGAAGCGAGGTCGATGTGACCCTCGTGCTTGCTGTCGACACCTCGCGGTCGATGGACTTCGAGGAGATCGGCATCCAGCGCGAAGGTTATGTCGAAGCGCTCAAGCACAAGGAGTTTATCGACGCGGTGAAGGGCGGGCTGACCGGCCGCATCGCCATCAGCTATTTCGAATGGGCTGGCTATGTCGTCCAGGATTCCGTGATCGACTGGCAGGTGATCGAGACGGAAGAGGACGCGATCGCTTTTGCCAGCAAACTCGAAGCCCGGCCGATTGCCACGCAACGGCGCACATCGATCTCTACCGCGATCGCCCAGGGCGCCAGCATGATCGTTTCCGGTCCCTTTCAGTCCAGGCGACAGGTGATCGATGTCTCCGGCGACGGTCCGAACAATTCCGGCGATCCCGTCACCCCCGCCCGCGACAAGGCGGTGGAAGCAGGCGTGATCATCAACGGCCTTGCCATCATGCTGCGGCCCTCCGATGCGCCCAATGGGCTCGACAAATATTATGCGGATTGCGTGATCGGCGGCCCCGGCGCCTTCGTGCTGCCGGTCCGCAAGATCGAGGATTTCGCCGTTGCCGTGCGCCGCAAGCTGGTGCTGGAGATCAGCGGCCTTTCCCCGCCGGTGATGGTGCAGAAGATCGCCGGCGCTGAGGCGGGCACAGACTGCATGATCGGTGAGAAGCAGTGGCGGGACATCTTCGACCGCTGATGCCAGAACAGGATGATTTTAGGCCGGGTCGGCCTAAAATCTGAATCCTGTTCTGAATTATATAGTTAGAGCATGATGTCGTCCGAAAACCGCGCACACTTTTCGGC
>NZ_PQIG01000127.1 GCF_012349115.1 Rhizobium ruizarguesonis | reverse complement strand
ATCTCCGCGCCCGCCTAACCTAGCGCATATGAGGGTTAGGGTGAGGGGCAGCCATTAGCGCAAACCGGACAATCCCACGCCGCGCCAATCGAGGACATCAAGCCTCGATAAAACTCGCCTCGAACAGTTCTCGTGCATAGGCATCATGCGTCGTGCCGGCCTGCAGATCCGCTTTGGTGAGCTCGTCGACGAAGCAACCGTTCTTCATGATCAGCACCCGGTCGCACATATGGGCGATGACTGCGAGGTCATGGCTGACAAGCAGATAGGTCAGGCCCTTTTCCTCGCGCTGATCGGCCAGCAGGTTGAGGATTTCGGCCTGGACCGAGACATCGAGCGCCGATGTCGGCTCGTCCAGCAACAGGATGGGCGGCGACAGGATCAGGGCCCGGGCGATTGCCACCCTTTGCCGCTGGCCGCCGGAAAGCTCATGCGGAAAACGGTTTGCGAAACTCGCCGGCAAACCGACCTGGATCAACGCCCTCTCAACCTTGGACCAGATGTCCGAATGGCGCATGGCGCGCAGCGGTTCCGCCAGGGCGGTGCCGATACGATGGCGCGGATGCAAGGATCCGTAAGGGTCCTGAAACACCATCTGGGCGAATTTCAGCTCCTCGCGGGAGCGTTTCTTGCCGATCGGCTTTCCGCCAAGTTCGATGTGACCGGTCCAACCGGCCTCCATGCCGGCAAGGCAACGCAGCACCGTCGATTTGCCGCATCCGGATTCACCGACAATGCCCAGCGTCTCCCCCTGGCCGACCTGAAAACTGACACCCCTGACGACATGGTTGCTTGATTTGCCGGAGGCAAAGACGACATCGAGGTCACGCACATTGATCATTGCGCCATCTCCAGATCGAGTTTCGTCCTGTCGAGAACCGCAAGCCGGCGAACCGGATTCCTCGGGTCGGGCAGCGCAGCGATCAGCCCTCGGGTATAGGGATGGCGAGCCTCCTCCAGACTGGTCAGCGTTTCCACGATCCGGCCCGCATACATGACGATGATGCGCTCGCAAAAGGCTGCCACCATGCGAATGTCATGGCTGATCAACAGCAGGCCGGAATTGTTCTCGCGCACCAGTTCATCGAGCAACAGCAGCACGTCCTTGCGGACGCTGACATCAAGCGCCGATGTCGGCTCGTCGGCGATAACAAGCTTCGGCCGTGCCAGCAGCATCATGGCGATCATCACGCGCTGGCCCATCCCGCCCGATATCTGGTGCGGGTAAAGCGCCATGACCCGCTCCGGATCGCTGATGCGCACGCGCTCCAGCATGGCGCGGGCAGCCTCATGCGCCTGTTTCTTGTGAAGACCGAGGTGAAGGCGGGCGGCTTCGGCGATCTGCTTGCCGATCGAAAGCACCGGATTCAGCGAATAACGCGGATCCTGCATGATCAGCGCGATGTCCTTGCCGCGCAGCGCGCCCATCTGACGCTCGGACTTCGAAAGCAACGGATCGCCGCTGAGATCCATGCGTTCGGCCGAGACCACCGCGGCCGGCGGCAAAAGGCGCATGATCGCGCGACCGGTCGTCGACTTGCCGGAACCGGATTCGCCGACAATCCCGACACGTTCGCGCCCGACGTCGAAACTGACATTGGAGACAGCGGGCGCGGCGCCTCGGCCGAAACGGACGGTCAATCCTTCGACGGAAAGAACGGGCTGCAGATCACGATCTTGCATGGCGGGGATCCAAAAGGTCGCGCAGAGCATCTCCGGCGATGTTGAAGGCAAGGCTGGTGAGGAGGATGGCGATACCCGGCATCACGGCGACCCACCAATAATCGAGCATGAACTTGCGGCCGCTGGAGATCATCGCGCCCCATTCCGGCGCCGGCGGCTGGGCGCCAAGCCCGAGGAAACCAAGCGAAGCCGCCGTCAGAATGATACCCGCCATGTTGAGCGTCAGGCGAACAATGACGGAGGGAACGCACATCGGCGCGATATAGAGAAGAAGGATGCGCATCGGCGAGGCACCATAAAGGCGGGCGGCGACCACATAATCGGCGTTTCTGACGACAAGCGCCTCGGCGCGCGCGAGTCTCGCAATCGGCGGCCATGCAGTCAGCGAGATCGCGATGATTGCGGTGGTCAAGCCGGCGCCGAGTGCCGCGGCAAAAGCCAGAGCCAGGATCAGCGACGGGAACGACAGAACGATATCGGTGGCGCGCATCAGCAGCGCATCGGTGCGCCCGCCGAAGAAGCCGGCAACGACGCCGATCAGCAGGCCGATCGGCCCGACGATCAAGGAGATCGACAGCACGGTCTGGATGGTGATGCGCGTGCCGAAGATGAGGCGGCTCAAGATGTCCCGACCGAATTCGTCCGTGCCCGCCAGATGCGTGAGGCTCGGCGGCTGCAAGGCCTCGCCAAGCGACTGTATGGCCGGATCGTAGGGCGCCAGGAGCGGCGCGAAGATCGCGATTAAGCAAAGCAAACCGAGGATGACGAAACCGGCAAGACCGAGCGGCTCGTGGGCCAATTTGCGGCCGGTGCGCGCAAACGACGCCGCGATACGGGTCGACACACTTGGCGGGCGGATATGAATCTCGCTGCGGATAACATCGCTCATCGGGCGGCCTCCCGCATACGCGGATCAAAGACGGCGTAAGCGACGTCGGCCAGGAAGTTCAACAACATGAAAATGAATCCCACAATGATGGTGCCGGCGACGATGGCGTTCATGTCGCCGATCATCAGCGCGTTCGTCATGTACTGGCCAATACCCGGCCAGGAGAAAACGATCTCGGTCACGACAGCGCCTTCGAGCAGACCGCCGTAGGAAATGGCAAGGATGGTGATCAGCTGCACCGCAATGTTCGGCAGGACGTGGTGCCAGATCGTGCCGAGCGGGCTCACACCCTTGGCTCGGGCCGCAATGACATAATCCTGGCTCAACTGCTCCAGGGTGAAGCTGCGGGTCATGCGGGTGATGTAGGCCATCGCCGCATAGGCGAGGATGACGGCCGGCAGAATGATATGGCCGAGCGCATTCCAGAAGATTTCGGTCTCGCCCTGCAGCAGGCTGTCGACCAACAACAGCCCGGTTTGCGGCGTGACGAGGCCTTCGTAAAAGACATCAATCCTGCCCGGCCCGCCGACCCAGTTGAGGCCGGCATAGAAGATGACAAGCCCGACGATGCCGAACCAGAAAACCGGGATCGAATGACCGACGAGCGCGACGACCCGGGCCGTCTTGTCGATGAAGCTGTCGCGAAAGAGGGCCGCGACCAGCCCGAGCGGGACACCGACGAAGGTCGAAATGATCACCGCCAGCGTCGCGAGTTCAAACGTCGCCGGAAAGGCCTGGGCAAGGTCCGAGGAGACCGGATTGCCGGTGAGGACGGCCGTGCCGAAATCACCGTGCGCCAGGCCGTTCAGATAGAGGAAAAACTGCTGGTAGATCGGCAGATCGAGCCCCAGGCGCGCCCGCATCGCCGCATAGGCGGCGGGATCGGCGAGCTCGCCGACAATCGCGCCGACCGGATCGGTGGGCAGGATACGGCCGATCACGAAGGTCACACATAAGAGGATGAACAGGCTGACCAGCAAATGCGCCAGGCGTCGGCCAAATTCGGCTACGGAGAGTTCCTTCATGATCGGCTGTCCTGGGAAGTATTACTGGGTTTCGACCTTGGTCACGTTCTCGAGACGCGTCAGCTGAGACGGATGCCCCACATATCCCTCGACCTTGCTGTTGAGGACGATCGGCTCAAAGCGCTCGAAGAGCGGAAGCACCGCCGGCTTCTGTTCAACGAACAGCTTCTGCATCTGAACATAGATTTCGCCACGCTTCTTGGCGTCCGGCTCCATCGATGCTTTCGCCGTCAGGGCCGTGAGTTCCGGGATGTCCCAGGCCGAGCGCCAGACGAAATTGCCGGCATTGTTGGCCTCCTTCGAGTTGTCGGGATTGGAGGAAAACTGCTCCATCGAGCCGAGGACGTTCGGCATATAGGCGCTGGTCTGCGGGATCAGCAGATCGAAATCCCTGGCGCGATGGGCGGCGATGATTTCCGAACCGTTGCCCTGCTGGATGTCGATCTTGATGCCGATCTGGGCAAGCGATGCCTGGATGGCGGTGGCCAGATCGATGCGCGGCGTTTGCGCGATGGTCTTCAGCGACAGCGAGAAGCCGTCCTTGAAGCCTGCCTCGCTCAGCAGCTGCTTGGACTTTTCGACGTCGAGATGCCAATCGGGGTTCGGGATGGCATATTCGAAATTCTCCGGAACGGGAACGTTTCTGGCCCGGCCGTAAGGACCCATGATGGTCTTCTCGATGCCCTTGTAGTCGATGCCATAGGCAATGGCTTCGCGAACCTTCGGGTTGGCGAGGTATTTGTTACCGGCATTCATCGACAGCACGTAGAAACCGCCCGTCGGAATACGCTGAATGGCAAAGCCCTTCTTGTCCTGGAACGTCGCGAGATCCGATGCGGTCAGCGCGCTGGCAATATCGATATCGCCGCGTTCGAGCATCAGCCGCTCGACCTGGCTTTCAGGCACATGCCGGACGATGACGCGGCGCATTTTCGGCGCGCCGGCCATATAGTCCTTGTTGGCGTCAAGGATCACCAGTTCGTTCGGAGACCAGCGATTGAGGGTGAACGGACCGGAGCCGGCCGAATGGGTTCGCATCCAGGCATTTCCGTAGTCGTTGTCAACGGCGTGGCTCTCGACCTCGACGCTGTCGACCACGCTGGTCGTCGTCGTCGTCAGCCGGTAGAGCAGAAGCTCTGCCGTCACCTGGTCGGAGAGATCGATCCGCACCGTCTGGTCGTCGACGGCCTTGACGAGCTTTTCGACATTGTCCTTGTCGTAGCCGACGCGCTTGAGGTTGGCGGCGGCGGCCTGGTCCATCTTCAGGAGCCGCGCCAGCGAGTAGACGACATCCTTCGAGGTAACCGGGTTGCCGGAGGCGAAATTGGCCTTGCGCAGCGTAAAGGTGATGCCCTTGTCGTCAACCTTCCAGCTTTCCGCCAGCTGCGGAAGGATCTTGCCATCCGCCGTGCTGGCGACCAGCCGATCGTAAAGATTCGACATGATCTCGACCGCTTTGCCTTCGGTCGCCTGCTGCGGATCCAGCGACAAAACCTGCGCCAGCGATGTGCCGACCACCAACTGGTCCTGCGGCGTGGCAGCCTGCGAGAGCGGTGCAGCCACCGTCAGGGCGCCGATCACGGCGCCGACGAACAAGCCCTTAGAAAAATGCTTCATTGTCAGTCCTCCCTAGACTACTATAAAAGACATATTATGTCGCCCGTATGTCGTATTATGATTTATCGAAGTCTGATATGATTTGCAAGACCCGAGCGGGAGACATGATGCAAAGGGATTGGGGGAACGGAAAATGACGACACTCGGCGGTGGCCGGCAAAGACTGGCGCAGCAGGTCATCGATCAGTTGCGGGCGCAGATCGAGACGGGGAAGCTACGGGTCGGCGACCAGCTGCCGACCGAGCCGCAGCTTGAAGCGACATTCGGCGTCAGCCGCACCGTGGTGCGCGAGGCCATTGCCGATCTGAGGTCTGCAGGCTTCGTCAAGCCGATCCAGGGCAAAGGCGTCTTCGTCGCGGATCCGAAGGCGCATTCGGTCCTGTCACTGACGCCGGTGGAAATCAAAAGCATTCCGGAAACCCTGGAATTGCTGGAGTTTCGTATGGCGGCCGAGGGTGAAGCGGCGGCAATCGCCGCCTATCGCCGCACCGCCGAGCAAGAGGCGGCGATTCGCGAAGCCAACCGCAGAATGGCAAACCTGATCGAAACTGGACAGCAAACGGTGGAAGCGGATTACGCCTTCCACATGGCGATTGCCGCCGCCACGAACAACCGATTCTATGTCGACGTCCTGCGCCATTTCGGCCCCAGAGCCATCCCCCGCGGTCAGTTTCCGACACTGCCTGAGGCCAATGACCGCAGCTATCTTCAGAAGGTTTATGCCGAACATGTCGAAATCCTGTCGGCAATCGCCGATCAGGATCCGGAACGCGCCCGCCAGGCAATGCGCGCCCATATGCTGGCCAGCCAGCGCCGCTACCGTATGCTTGCCGAGCAGCAATAGGGCTCGACACTCTTCAAAATTCATATTATGTCATATGACATTGTGTAATTTCGAAAGAGACTCAAATGTATCTGGGAACACAGGTCGCAGCGCGGGATGACGACGATTATCGTATCTTCGCGCAACTGGGTGTGAAGCATATCAACGCCGACCCGGCGGGAAAGCCGAGCAGCTGGACGCTCTCCGATCTCGAACGTCATCGCGACAAAGTCGAAAGCTTCGGCCTGATCCTCGATATGATCCAGTTGCCCCTGCCCTCGCAGCCGATCGAGAAGGCTTCCTATCCCGATATCCTGCTTGCCGGCCCCGAACGCGACAGACAGATTGACGCCGTCTGCAAGCTGATCGAGAATGTCGCAGCCGCCGGCATTCCTGCGGTGAAGTACAATCTCAACCTGATTGGCATTCCCCGCACGCCGGATGAACCGGGACGCGGCGGATCGCTGAATGCGAGCTTCCGCTGGGACAAGACGGATCAGCAGGCCGAGCCCGGCCTTGCCGGCGTGCTTTCCGAGGACGAGAACTGGGAACGGATCGACTATTTCCTGGAGCGCGTCGTTCCTGTCGCTGCAAGCAACCGCGTCCGGCTCGCCTGCCATCCGCACGATCCCTATACGCCGCCGGGTTATCGCGGCGTCACGCGGGTGCTGGGTACGGTGGAAGGCCTGAAGAAATTCGTGCTGATGCGTGAAAACCCGTATCACGGCCTCAATTTCTGCCAGGGTTCGATCGGCGAGATGCTGGAAAATCCCGGCAAGGAAATCGACGATGTCATCCGCTGGTTCGGCCAGCGCGGCAAGATATTCAATGTTCACTTCCGCAACATTCGCGGCGGCAAGCTGTCCTTCATGGAGACCTTCCCTGAAGAAGGCGACATGGACATGGTCCGCTCGGCCAGGATCTATAAGGAGGTGGGCTTCAAATACATGCTGATGCCCGATCATGTGCCGACCGTCAGCGGCAAGGACCCTTCCGCCACCGCATTTGCCTTCTGCTACGGCTATATCGCAGCACTTCTGCAAGTGCTCGAGAGCGAGTGAGCCGGTTTTCAACACGTCAAGAATAGGACTTCATGATGAACCCGATTGAATTGAAGAAGGCCGTCGGCAGTGGTCTCCTGTCGTTTCCGGTTACCCATTTCGACGATCAACTCAAATTCGACGAAGCCAAGTATCGCCGTCATGTCGAGTGGCTTTCCGGTTATGACGCTGCAGCGCTGTTTGCAGCCGGCGGCACCGGGGAGTTCTTCTCTCTCAATCCGACCGAAATTCCGCAGGTAATCCGGGCCGCCAAGGCGTCGGCGGGCAAGACGCCGATCATTTCGGGAACCGGCTACGGTACATCGCTCGCCATCGAGATCGCAGTCGCTGCCGAAAAGGCCGGCGCGGACGGACTGCTGCTGTTGCCGCCCTATCTGATGTTTGCCGAACAGGCGGGTCTCATTGCCCACGTCAAGGCGGTTTGCCAATCCGTCGGCATCGGTGTCATCGTCTATAACCGCGACAATGCCATTCTTTCGGCCGACAGCATCGCGCGTCTGGCGGAGGAATGCCCGAACCTGATCGGCTTCAAGGATGGCGTCGGCGATGTCGACAAGGTGATCGAGATCACCACCCTGCTTGGCGATCGTCTCGTCTATGTCGGCGGCATGCCGACCCATGAGGTTTATGCCCAGGCCTATTTCGCCGCAGGCGTGACGACCTATTCATCGGCCGTTTTCAACTTCGTGCCCGCGCTTGCCCAGCGCTTTTACGGCGCCTTGCGCACCGGCGATCAGGCAACTGTCGATGAGATCCTGAAAGGCTTCTTCTTCCCCTTCGTCGCCTTGCGCAACCGCAAGAAGGGATACGCCGTCTCGATCATCAAGGCCGGCCTTCGCGTCCTCGGGCAGAACCCCGGCCCCGTGCGCCCGCCTTTGACGGATCTTACCCAGGAAGAGCTCGCGCTGCTGGAAAAGATCGTCCAGGCAAACGGCGTCACACGGATCGCGGCGGAATAATATATCGCGGCAGTAGGCCGCCGGGGTGGCCCGGCGGCCGTCCGGTTCGCACCAACAACGGACATCGGCTCGGCCTTGGATAGACGACAGCCACGGGGCAGGAAGCGGACGGGCCGCTCGAGGCACAAATTACCTAAAGAGCAGACCTTCAGGCACCCTGCGTGCATCATATTGAAAGCAAGCTGTTGCTGTCGTTGGTTTCCAGCGCAACGGCTTTTCGGAACAGCGGCTACGGACAGCGCCGCACTGGCAAACGCCGGAATAGCACTCAGCCATCGGGCCCCCTCACCGCCCATGAGGTGGTGTCGTGATCGGGGTGCTGGTTGTTGCTCTCCTTGATCGCCGCGGCCCAGCCGGCGCCGTTGTTTTCGGTTGCACCGGTATTTTCTATGCCCGTGATCGTATCGAACCATGCCACCATGTTCTCGGTGCAGGTATTGGCAAGCGGCGAGAAGGCGTGCGGATCGTCAAGCGAACCGATCATCAGATTGGTGCGACCGTTTTCGAGGTGGTGGAAGAACAATGGCGTGCCGCAATTGGCGCAGAAGCCGCGCTCGACAAGCTCCGAGCTCTTCCAGACGCTTGGCTTGCCGCGTGTCCAGCTGAGCGCATCATCGGGCGCGGCGACGAGCGCCGCGAAGATGTTGCCCGAGGCTTTCTGGCACATGCGGCAATGGCAGAGATGAGAATTGTCAAGCATAGCGGTTGCGTGGTAGCGCACGGCACCGCACTGGCAGCCGCCGCTCACCTCCATCTCGATGCGTTTCATTTTTGCTCCTTCTTCAAGAGGCGGGTATGGGCTTAATCTCTTTTAGGTTTTCGTCTTTTGATCGTCCAGCCTCCCAGAGCGGATCCAATTCTGGTGTTAGTGGGCGTGGAATTCTGCTGATCAGTGTCGCCGGACCATCCGCCGGCACAGGACACGACCATAATTATCGCCAAACTCACTATGGCTTAGCCGCTCATCCGTCCGTTTCGGTCTTTTGAGCAAGCAGGTGCTGGCTATCCTCCCTATTCATTGGCCACCGAGTAGGCAGCAGCGAGTTGCTTGGCCAAAGCTTCAAGAACCTCCGGGTAAGCTACATCAACACACTGAAGTTTGGCGTCTCGCGCTGCCTCTAACATTTCCCTCTTGTCGCGGATCGAACGCTCGACAAATTTCTCGATGATCAAAGCCGCCGATTGAGTGGCGTCCTTGTAGCCGGCTTCTTCCATCATGCGGGAACGTAAGAAGTCGTCTTCTGCGTATAGGAACACGGTTCTGACGAGGCTTGGATCGAGTTTCGTCATATATTCTGGCCGCAGTGCTGACCCTTCGAGTATGAAGGGCTTCAAAAGCTGCCTCTGATTTTCGATGATCTGACATATGTACGGCCACATATTCTCGTGGTGAACCTTCAAAAACCAATGCACTGTATCGTCGGAGAGACGTGAATAATATTCAGCTACCTGGGGACGGAGCGTCGGCCACGGTCTACCGGGGTGGCGGCCCAATTTGTCGGTGGAAATGAGTTCCCTACCAAGCGAGACAGCCAAGCTCTTTGCCAGTGTGGATTTTCCAACATGCGAACTGCCACCAATCAAAATCCCCAAGTGGTGTTGTTGCATTCTCTGACCTCCAATATCGCGATCAATTGGTAACTAATATTCGTAGTTGATGACTGCTCTTGGCTAATTGCCAGCGCTCCACGGCTGGTGGCGTTGCCGTGCATTCGCGGAGGCATTTCCAGAAGGAAATCCTCAGATAGAGCGCAGCTGGTGGTTTAAAAGTGCCGGAAGCTGGCTACACCCTTGGCATCAGTCCATACTGGTGGGTGCCAATCGCTCGGTTACGTTAAGGACGGCCCACATTGCGGGCCGATTCCGCCCAGGCGGCCATATCGGCATCACCTGTATGCGCGAAACCATCGGACTTGTTCAGCTCACAAATGATCGCGATCACCCACGGGAAAGGTGGCAGCAAACCGAATGAGGGGCTGGTTTCGGCGATCTCCTGGATCGAGGATTCGCATGCCCCAGCGATTCTTGTGCCTACAGCGCCACACCAGTGCCGCGGTCAAACACATGCACCTGATCGCTGGTGATGCTGGCCTCGAAGACGGCGCCGTAACGGGCGGGGTATTCGCCGTCGACGATGGCGGTCACCTGCTGTCCGGCGAGGTCGAAGACGACATGGGTCTGAGCGCCTGTGGGTTCCACCAGCATCGTCCGGCCGGCGAGCGGCGTGCCGGCGGCGACGCCTGGAACGAGATGTTCGGGGCGCAGGCCGATGGTGATGGCCTGGCCGGCCTTGACCTTGCGGTCGGGCGCGATGCGGATTGCCGTGCCGTCTCCGAGGCGGGCGGCGGGTTCACCGTTTTCGCCGTCCACCGTGCCTTCGAGCATGTTCATTGCCGGCGATCCGATGAAGGCGGCGACGAAGAGATTGGCCGGTTTCCTGTAGAGTTCGAGCGGCGTTCCCTCTTGCTCCACCCTGCCCTGATTGAGCACGACGATGCGGTCGGCAAGCGTCATCGCTTCGATCTGGTCGTGGGTGACATAGATCGAGGTCGTCCTGACCTTCTGGTGCAAAGTCTTGATTTCCGAGCGCATCTGCACGCGCAGCTTGGCATCGAGGTTGGACAGCGGTTCGTCGAACAGGAAGACGGCGGGATTGCGCACCACGGCGCGACCCATGGCGACACGCTGACGCTGGCCGCCGGAAAGCTGGGCGGGCTTGCGGTCGATGAGCTCGGCGAGATCCAGCATGCGGGCGGCCTCCGCTACCCGGAGCTCGATCTGAGGTTTGGCAACGCCGGCGAGCTTCAGATTGAAGCCCATGTTTTCAGCGACGGTCATGTGCGGATAAAGCGCGTAGGATTGGAAGACCATGGCGATGTTGCGTTCGCGCGGCGTCATGGCGTTGACGACTTTGCCGCCGATGGCGATCTCGCCGTCGGTGATCTCCTCGAGGCCGGCGATCATCCGCAGTAGCGTCGACTTTCCGCAACCGGATGGCCCGACGAGCGCGACGAATTCCCCATCCTCAATATGAAGCGAAATGCCGTGGATGACATCGACGGCGCCATAGGTCTTGCTGATATCGGTGAGTTCAACGGATGCCATGATTGCACTCCAACGGTTCGGCTCAGGACTTCACGGCGCCGGCGGTCAGGCCGGCGATGATGTGTCTCTGGGCGACGAAAAAGACGATGATGGTGGGAAGGATGGTCAGCGTGATGAAGGCCAGCACCAGCTGCCATTCCGTGCCGTACTCGCCGCGATAGACCATGATGCCGAGCGGCCAGGGATATTTCGATTCCGAGTTCAGCATGATCAGCGGCAGGATGTAGCTGTTCCAGCTGCCGACGAAGGAAATGATGCTGACGGTGGCGACGATCGGGCGGGAAAGCGGCAGCGAGATATGCCAGAAGAATCTGAGATAACCGCAACCGTCGACGAAAGCCGCCTGAAACAATTCTTCCGGAAGGTTGCGGAAATAGTTTCGAAACAGCAGGATGCTCATGCCAAGGCCGAAGGCCACCTGCGGCAGCACCACGCCCCAATAGGTATCGAGCAGGCCGAGATCGCGGATGCGGATGAACAGCGGCAGGATCGCGGTCGCCGCCGGAAACATCAGGCCGAGCAAGAAATAATTGAGCAGGAACGACGAGCCGAAAAAGCGGACATGGGCAAAGGCGAAAGCCGCCATGGACGAGACGATCAGCGTCAGGAGGACGGTAAGCGACGCGATCACCAGCGAATTGCCGATCTGCAGCCAGTAGCGTTCACCGAAGAGAATATCGGTGTAATTCGCCCATTGCCACTCCGTCGGCAGGCCGAAGGGATTGGTGCGCAGGTCGCCCAGCGTCTTGAAGCCGCCGAGCGCCGTCGTCAGCAGCGGCACGAGCACGATCGCGGCAATCAGGCTCAGCGACACATAGAGATAGACGCGTGTGGACGTGCTCATGCGGATGGAAGAGCTCATATCAGTCATGGCGCATGAATATCCTTTTGTAACCGAAGGCGAGCGTCACGCAGATGATGAAGAGCGCGACGCCGACGGCACTGCCGAGGCCGACCTGCATGCGCATGACGCCATAGGTGTAGAGGAAGGTGACCATCGTCTGGGTGGAGTTGGACGGTCCGCCGCCGGTCAGGGGCATGATCATGTCGAAGAGCTGCAGCGAGCCGACGACGGCAAAGAAGATAGAAAGACGCAAGGTCGAGCCGAGCAGCGGCAGGGTGACGTAACGGAACTTCTGCCAGCCGGTGGCGCCGTCGATTTCGGCGGCCTCCAGCACGCTCTTGTCGACGGATTGCAGGCCGGCGATGAACAGCATCATGTGGAAGCCGAAATATTTCCAGACGATCACCCCAAGGACGGCATAGATCGCCACATCCTTGTCGGCGAGCACATAAGGGTTGGCAAAGCCGAAGAAATTGGAAACGGCGGCAAACAGGCCATAGTCGCCGTCATAGACGAAGCGCCAGATAAGACCCGCGGCAACATCCGCCAGCACATAGGGCAGGAAGAAGATCAGGCGGTAGCCGACGACACCTGGAATGCGGTGCGCCAACATGGTGGCCAGCCAGATGGCGAGCGGCACCTGGATGCAGATCGAGATCACGATGATCAGGCCGTTATTGACCAGCGCCTGGGTGAAAGCCGCATTGCGGAACAGAACCTGGAAATTGCGCAACGCGATGAATTCGGTCGGCGTGCCGTAGCCATTCCACTTGTAGAGGCTGTACCAGGCCGCCTCACCCATCGGCATGATGACGAAGAGGGTGAAAAGCAGCAGCGCCGGCGGCAGGAAGATCAGCAGCACCGCCAGCCGGTCATGGGCGACGGAGCTCCTGCTGTTTGCGGCTTTTCTTGCCGGCCTTGCGGCCGTGGTTATCGATGGGACTGAGATATTGGCCATGGGTCCTGCTTTCGCGTCTCGTCGGCAGCAATGCTGGCGCTCCGAATTTTAGCGGAGCGCCAGGATGGGTCTGCAGGCGCTGGTTATTGTTCCAGTTCGAAAGCGTCCTGGATCATCTGGGCGCCGTCCTTGGAATTCATCTGACCGGAGACGATTTCCACCGACACGTCGTTGACGACACGGCCGACCGCAGCGCCCAGATCCTGGTCGAAATAGTTCTGATGCCAGGTGGAAGCGGCCAGCTGTTTTGCCGATTCGGCAAGCAGTGGGTTGGTGACGCCGTCACCGGCGCCGACGGCAACCGGCAGAAGCATGCCGGCCTTGGCCATCGCCCGCTCATTGTCCGCGCTTGTCAGGAAGGCGAGGAAATCGATCGCTTCCTTGGATGCCTTCTTGGTGACGGCCCAGCCGTTCAGACCGCCGAGCGTATCGGTGGGCTTGCCGGCGCCGCCATCGACGGCCGGGAAGGCGAAACGGCCGATATTGTCGGGTGCGAGACCCTTGCCGTCGCCGGCATTCTTGCGCTGGTTGGCCTCGGTATTTTCAAAGCCGAGGATGATCGCAGCCTTGCCGTCCCCGAAAACGCCGAGCGCCTGCGGCCAGGTGGAGCCGAGATAGCCGGGCTGGAATGGTTCGAGCTTTCCGAGTTCGGCAAGATCGTCGCCGGCCTTGATGATTGCCGGATCGAGGAAACCTTCGCCCTGGCCGGTCTTTGCCGCTTCGAAGACCTTCTGTCCGCCTTCGCGCATGACGAGATAGCTCCAGTAGAAGTGGATCGGCCACTTCTCACCGCCGCCGCCGGCGATCGGCACGATGCCGGCCTCCTTGATCTTCTTCACGGTACCCAGAAAATCAGCCCAGTTCTTGATGTCCTCGGCCTTGACACCGGCCTTGGCAAACAGCTCCTTGTTGTAGAAAAAGCTGACCAGACCGACCTTATAGGGAATAGCCCAGGTCTTGCCTTCGAATGTCAGGCCGCTGACCGAAGCCGGGCTATAGGCGCCGCGCAGTTTGCCGCCATCGGCATCGAGGGCCGGCGTCACATCCTGGAGCGCGCCGGTCTCGGACTGCTGCTTCAAGACGCCACCGCCCCAGCTGAAAAAGAAATCCGGCACGTCGTCGGACTGCAGCAATGTCGGAAGCTTGGCCTTGAAAGCCTCGTTTTCGAGGAACTGCATCTGGATATCGACGTCAGGGTGCTGGGCTTCGTATTTCTTGACGATCTCTTCCCAGGCCGCCACGTATTTCGGGTCGAGCTCGAGATGCAGCCACTTGACCACCGTCGCCGCAGACGCTGCGCCTGCCCCCGCCAGCAACATGCCGGCAGCCGCCGCCATGGATGCGATACGCCTGCCGCTAGGAACGGCGCTCTTGAAGCTAAAAGTCATGATTTTCCTCCCAGGGGCCTATCCTCACAATTTTTCCCCTATGCGGATTAATTCAACGGAGCTTTGGCATATTGTCAACCCAATGCCTCTATTTTTATCAAATGCGCTTGACATGACCACTGAATTCCCGACTATTTATTTCGTAACCCGTTAAAAATATTTGGGTTCCGCCCCAACGAAACGCTCGCCCGGCTAGTACCCATGAAGACTGCAGATCCAGAATTAATGCGCGCGATCAATCGCTTGAACGTGCTCGATACCGTCCGGCGCCATGGTCCGATCTCGCGGATAGAGATCAGCGAGCGTACCGAACTCTCCACCACGACCGTTTCGGCGATCACCGCCTCGCTGCTCGACGACGGGCTGATCCTGCCGCGGCACGAAGGCGATATCCGCAACGAGGCCGTGCGCGGACGGCCGCGGGTGGCGCTGGAACTCAATCCCGATGCGGCCCGCGTGGTCGGCGCCAAGATCGCTGCCAACAGGATGGTCTTCGTCGTCACCAATTTCCGCGGCGACGTGCTGTCGAAGCTTGCCCTGCCGATCCGCATCGACCGGCAGCCGATCGGCGTCATCGCCGACCTCGTCGAGGACGGCGTCAGGCGCTGCGTCGTCGATGCCGGGCTTTCGCTGGAGGATGTCGACAGCGTCTGCCTCGGCTTTCCCGGCGTTATCGAGCACCGCACCGGCTACATCAGAAGCAGCCCGATCTTTCGCGACACCAATGTCGACTTCGCCGCCGAGATGTCGACGCGGCTGGCAACACCGACCATTGTCGAAAGTGACGCGCACGCCATCACACTTGGCCATCACTGGTTCGGAAAGGCCCGCGATCTCGAAGATATGGTGCTGATTTCGCTGGAGCAGACACTGGGGCTCGGTGTCCTGCACGGTAACAGCCTGTTTCGCGGCGCCGGCGGCCTCAGCCACAATCTCGGCGACCTGGTGCTCGGCATGGGACCGAACGGCGTCGTCCGGCTCTTCAGCCAGGCCGGCGAAAGCGCGATCCTCGGAGAACAACAGGCTGATGGGCGTTTTGCCGAGGCCATCCGCCTCGGGCGTGGCATGAACCATGCCCAGGCGCTGATCAAGGCCGATGACGACCGGCTGATCAGCGCCGCCATCCGTGCCGGCGAAGCGGTGGGTTTGACCATTGCCAACATCGTCACGCTGTTTGCGCCGCCGCGGGTCATTCTTGTGGGGTCGAGCCTAGCGCTCGGCGAACCCTTTCTCAACAGCCTGCGCGATGCCTATGCGCTCGCCATTCCGCCGTCGCTGCGCGGGGTGAGCGAACTCGTCTTCGACGATTCGACCGATGATTTCTGGGCGCAGGGTGCCGCTGCGGTGGCGCTCTACGAACTCTATGAATCGCCCTGGAGCACGACGGGGCCGGCGCTCTGACGAGCGACACAATCAAGATCAATGGCAAGATCAATGGCAAGACCAATGGAGGAATTCATGGACAAGGTCGGTATCGGCATCATCGGATGCGGCAATATTTCGGGCGCCTATCTCACGGCGATGGCATCCTTTCCCATCCTCGACATCCGCGGCGTCGCCGACCTCAACCGGGAGCTGGCGGAAGCAAAGGCGGCGGAATTCAATGTTCCCGTCAAGACGGTTGAGGAGCTTTTCGCCGATCCCAAGGTCGAGATCATCGTCAATCTGACGATCCCGAAGGCCCATGTTGCCGTGGCGCTGCAGGCGCTCGATGCCGGCAAGCACACCTATTCGGAAAAGCCGCTCGGGATTAATTTCGCGGAAGGGAAAAAATTGGCGGAAGCCGCCAAGGCGAGGAATCTGCGCATCGGCGCTGCCCCCGACACTTTCCTCGGCGGCGGCCACCAGACGGCGCGTGGCTTGATCGACCAAGGCGTCATCGGCCAGCCGGTCGGCGGCTCGGCAACCTTCATGTGCCCGGGCCATGAGCGCTGGCATCCGAACCCGGCCTTCTATTACGAGGTCGGCGGCGGGCCGATGCTCGATATGGGTCCTTACTACATCACCGATCTCGTCAATCTTCTCGGGCCGGTTTCTCAAGTTGCGGGTTTTGCGACGACGCCGCGATCGGAACGGCTGATCACCAGCGAACCGCGAAACGGCGAGCGCATTCCCGTGCATGTGCCGACCCATGTCACCGGCATGATGGCCTTTGCCAATGGCGCCGTCGTGCAGATCGCCATGAGCTTCGATGTCGCCGGCCACAAACATGTGCCGCTGGAAGTCTACGGGACCGAGGGCACGCTGATCGTTCCCGATCCGAACAAGTTCGGCGGCCCTGTGGAATATCTGAAGAAGGGCGGTCCGTTCGAGGACCAGCCGGTCACATCGCCTTATGCCGACGGCAATTATCGCTCGCTCGGCGTTGCCGACATGGCGCATGCGATCCGCTCCAACCGGCCGCACCGCGCTAACGGCGATCTGGCACTGCATGTGCTCGAAGTCATGGAGGCATTCCACACTGCTGCTGCGACCGGCCGGACGGTCGCGATCACCACGGCAACGGAGCGCCCTGCCCCGCTGTCCGATTCCATCGTCGACGGACGGCTGGCG
The DNA here is from genome assembly GCF_012349115.1 of Rhizobium ruizarguesonis. Lineage (GTDB taxonomy): Bacteria > Pseudomonadota > Alphaproteobacteria > Rhizobiales > Rhizobiaceae > Rhizobium > Rhizobium ruizarguesonis. The sequence continues at coordinate 1,011 of NZ_PQIG01000127.1, read as the reverse complement.
AAATAAATTTCAGGAGGAAAGACTATGCGTGAAGCACTGATCGTCTGGGGCGGCTGGAGCGGGCATGAGCCGCAGGAGTGCGCCGAAATCATCAAGACCATGCTCGAGGAGGACGGCTTCAAGGTCTATCTCGAACACGGCACCGAGGCGCTTGCCGACCCCTCCGTCCATGATCTCAGCCTCGTCGTGCCGATCATGACGATGTCGAAGATCGAGAAGGAGGAGGTGAAGAACCTCGCCACGGCGATCGAGAGCGGCGTCGGTATCGCCGGCTATCACGGCGGCGCCGGCGATGCCTTCCGCGACTCCGTCGATTACCAGTTCATCATCGGCGGCCAGTGGGTGGCTCACCCCGGCAACATCATCGACTATACCGTCAACATCACACGCCCCGACGATCCGCTCATGGAAGGGATTGCCGATTTTCCCTATACGTCAGAGCAATATTACATGCATGTCGACCCCTCGAACGAGGTTCTGGCGACGACCAAGTTCACCGGCGAACATGCCTACTGGATCGACGGCGTCGTCATGCCCGTCGTCTGGAAGCGGAAATACGGCAAGGGCCGCGTCTTTTATTCCTCGCTCGGCCATCAGGCCAAGGAATTCGACGTTCCCCAAATGAAGACCATCTTCCGCCGCGGCGCCAACTGGGCGGCGCGGTAAGGCTGGCCGATTCGTGGGGATAGCCGCACCTTACCGGGGTCGAGCCACTCGTCTCGACCCTCCGGCCCCTGTAAACGCGGCGGAGGACGTGCTTTTGCGAGATGTGGCGAGGGACGGAGAGGTCGCGGCATAATCTCTTCTCCCCTCGGGGAGAAGGTGCCGGCAGGCGGATGAGGGGGCCACACGGCACACCTCTCACATAATTCAGCTATCCTGCCACGCCGACGCCGAGATCCAGCGCCCTGAACACAGTCGAGACGATACCGACACGGTCGAGGCCTGCGGGGTCCGTGTTGTTGAAAAGACCGGCTTCGCCGGCCCCCTCATCCGCCCTACGGGCACCTT
>NZ_PQIG01000126.1 GCF_012349115.1 Rhizobium ruizarguesonis | reverse complement strand
GCAAACTATCTTAGAAACTCAGGATATGCTGCCGTCTAAAAACAGCACGCTCTAGAAGGATTCATCGAAGCCCCTGAAGGGTGCATCAGGAGTAAGTCCGTGGAGATCCCTCAGCACTTTCACATTGTCGAGACGGCCGGATGGCTTGTGAACCACCGCATCAATTCTGCCCTTCCCGGTTACCTCATGATCAGCTCCAAGACCGACACCAACGATCTGTCGGATTTGTCCGAAGATGCTTTGGCCGAATTCGGCCCATTACTTGCAAGGGCTCAGAGTACCTTGAAACAGCAATTGAATGCTCAGCGCGTCTATATCGGCCGATACGGGCACACGCCTGGTTACCCGATCCATTTTCATGTGATCCCGATATATGACTGGGTGGAGGAGTTGCTCTGGAAGGACAGTCGATATCGCTTGCTCGAGAATTTCGCAGAGGGACCGGGAGAAACCGCCACGGATGGCGCGGAACTGACGCTGTTTGTCTGGCGCGAGTTCTGCGAACGCGCAGAGCCGCCACCGGTCAAAGGGCCATCGGTCTCAGAGGCCATCGAGCTGCTGCGGGAGACAATGCGGTTTCCGGCGCCTCAAGCCTAAGACAACATCGGTCCCGACTGTCCTGCGACGAGCGCACGGCCGGCTGCCGCGCCGGCATGCAGGCAGATGAGCCCGATCGCCGCGAGAGAATTGATCAACAGAATATCAGCGACCACCGCTGCCGAAAACGCGCCCTCGCCGGACGGAAGCACCACTGTTGCGGCAAACAGCACGCCTTCATAGGCAACGAACCCGGCCATGAAGGCGCCGACCATCGTGACGGTAAGATCGGCCGAGAGACGAAGTACCAGGAGCGCCGTAGCCAGGCATGCAAATGCCGCGATACCGATCGCCAGACCCCAGGCATAGCTGTCCCAGGTCTGGGGATAACCGAGCACGAGATATCCGACCATCTGGTTGGCGAGCCAGGCCAGCAGAACAGCCGTCGCCGCCATCCGCCGGGGAAGAATGACCGCCGATACCGCCGCCAACGCCACGAAGGGCGTGACACAGGCAAAAAGCAGGCTGAGGGCAACGCTCGCACCTGAAATGATGGCCACCCAGGCGACAGCAAAGCCGGGTGCGACAGGGCGCAGGGGAAGCTGATTTCGTTCGAGCATCTCGGAACTCCATTCGACCGCAAGAAATAATACGCCAGTCCGGGAAAAAGGCTAGCGAGCCATACCTCCTCCTTGAGACCGAAATTCCCGGCCATCCGTCAATCCATGACGTATTGGATGTGATGCCGGCCATGCACGGCCGATTTCTGGACATGGGCGCGAACGCCGAAGACCCGGCCGATCATATCCTCCGTCAGCACCTCCTCCGGCGCGCCGGAGGCAATGACCTCGCCTTTCTGAAGCACCGCCAGCCTGTCGCAGAACATAGCCGCCAGGTTGAGATCGTGCAGCGCGACGATGCAGGTGATGCCGAGCTTTGAGATCAGCGAGAGAATGTCGAGCTGATGCTGGATATCGAGATGGTTGGTCGGCTCGTCGAGCAGCAGTTCGCTCGGCGCCTGTGCCAGCGATCGGGCAATATGGACGCGCTGGCGCTCGCCGCCCGACAGCGTTTGCCAGAGCTGGCCCGCCCTCTCCCGCATGCCCGTCCGCGACAGGGCCTCGTCGACGGCGGCGTCGTCTCCGGCGCCCCAGGACGACAACAGCCCGCGATGCGGCGTGCGGCCAAGCCGCACCACGTCGCGTACGGTCAATTGCGTATCGGTCGTCGATTGCTGCTCGACGAAGGCGACGCGACGCGCAAGGGCTGCGCGCGACAGCGAGGAAATGTCGTCGTCGCCCAGCCTGATGATGCCGCTGCGAACCTTGCGCAGCCGGCAGATCAATCTGAGAAGGCTCGATTTGCCGGAACCGTTCGGCCCGAGCAGCCCGAGCACCTTGCCCCTTTCCACCGTCAGGCTGACGCCGTTGACGATGACGGTATCGCCGGCGGCAAAGCTCACCTCATCGACGCTGATGCTCATGCCTTCCCCCGCACACGATAGAGGATGACGGCGAAAGCCGGTGCGCCGAAGAGTGCGGTGACGACCCCGATCGGCAGGATCTGCTGCGGGATGATGATGCGCGAGACGATATCGGCGCCGACCATGTAGATCGCGCCGCCAAGCGCCGTTGCCGGCAGCAGCCGCCTATGCGCCGGCCCGACGAGGAAGCGGGCGGCGTGGGGGATGACGAGGCCAACGAAGCCGATCGAACCCACCATGCTGACGACGCTTGCCGTCATCGCCGCCGTCATGGCGAACAGCACGATTTGGACGCGGCGTACGGCAATGCCGAGCGAGGCGGCGGCATCCGTGCCGAAAGCGAAGGCGTCGAGCGCCCGCACATGGGCCATGCAGATGATGAAGCCGGCAAGCGCGATCGGCACCGACAGATAGACATCCGGCCAGCGCACGCCGCTGAGCGAACCCAGCAGCCAGAACAGGATGCCGCGCGCCTGTTCGGCATTCGCCGATGTCGTCACAATGTAGGAGGTGAGTGCACTGAAGAGCTGCGAACCGGCGACGCCACACAGGATGATGCGCTCGCCGGTTCCCCCCGCACCCGTCGCCAGGAAGCCGACCAGCAGAAAGGCGATGGCCGCACCGATGAAGGCGCCGCTCGACAGGCCGAGAACACCGTAGCCGAAGCCGAGGATCATCACGCAGACGGCTCCCGTCGAAGCGCCGGCGGAAATGCCGAGCACGTAAGGTTCGGCCAGCGGATTACGCAGCAGTGCCTGCAGGATCGCACCGCAAAGCGAGAGCGATGCGCCGGCGCTGGCGGCGACGAGCGCGCGGCTCAGACGATAATCCCAGACGATGCCCTGGTGGATGCGGCTGAGCTCGAAATGCGTTCCGAACAGCCGGTTCGAAACCGCTTCCGCCGTCGTCGCAACGGGAATTGCGATCTCGCCGATGGAAACGGCAAGGCTGATCATCAGCCCGAGCAGGAGAAGTGCGGCCATGGTGAGCGCGGCAAGCGCCCACCATCCCTGTTGCCTGACCGACATTGCCCTCACTGCGCCAGGCCGAAGGACTTGATGCCGTTCGCCAATGTCTCGATGCCGTCGATCGTACGGATCGTCGGGTTCATTGATTGTGCGTCCATCATCACGAAGTGCTTGTTTTTGACCGCATCCAGCTCCTTGGTCACAGGATCGTTCTCGAGGAAATCGACCTTGACCTTGGGATCGTCAGCCGCGTAGCGGCGGCGGTCCATGGTTGCGAGCACGATCACCGCCGGGTTCGCCTGGGCGATGGTTTCCCAACCGACCAGCGGCCATTCCTCTTCCGTGGTGATGACGTTCTTCGCGCCGATCGTCTTCAGAATATAGGCGGGCGCGCTGTTTTTACCGGCGATGAAGGCGTCGCCATTGACCTCCTTGCTGGAGAACCAGAAGACGATGGGCAGGTTCTTGCCCGAGGCGCCTGATATCGAAGCGACGGCATCCGCCTCGCGCTTTTTCAATTCCGAAATCAGCGCATCACCGCGTTCCTTCACGTCGAAGATCTCCGAGAGCTCGGCGATTTCCCGGTAGATCAGCTCCATCGTGAACAATTCCCCACGCACGCCGTCGCCGCCATCGGTGTTGACCTTGGCGACACAATCGGCCGGCGCCAGATAGGTATTGATCCCGAGATCCTTGAACTGCTCCCGCTTGCCGACCGAGCCCTGTGCGCCGACATGCCATTCGAACTCGGCCGCCACCAGATCGGGCTCCTGCCCGACGACGGATTCGAAGCTCGGGTCGTTGTCGGCAAGTCGCTTTATCTTGCTGTTGGCCTCGGCATATTGCGGCAGGACGGGACCGACCCAGACGGCCGTTCCGGCGATCTTGTCGGCAAGGCCGAGCGAGAAGAGCACTTCCGTCATGCCCTGGCCGATCGAAACGATTTTGGACGGCGCCTTTTCGAAGGTCACCTGCTGACCACAATTGGTCACGGTCAAGGGATACTGGGTCGCGGCAAGGCTTGGTGCAGCAAGGCCGGCGAGCCCGAAGGCAAATGTCATGGTGGCGAGAATCTGGCGCATGGAAAACCTCGATGAAGGGAAAAATCACGGCCGTTCCGCGCATATGCGCGGACCGAAAGCACGCTTAGGCGCACTAGCCGCAGGAGGCCCAATCGAGACGGATGCATGCCGGAATTCGGCGAAGGTTCAGCAGGTCAATCATATCTGTTCCTTGTCCGGGCATCCCCGCCCGGTTGATTGGATCGTGATTGACGGCAGGTCTCCTGGCTTGCGGATATCCGTCGTTTCATCCGCCTTCCCGCAATATCTTGCAGTGGCAGGGCCATGAGCCCTTCAGAGGTGGCCAGTCGCTGGCCACTCCTGAGATGATCGACAATCCGCTTACAGTTGCGGGGGCAGCCACGGTCTCGGTCCCTGCTGGGTCGTCCTCACCGTGTTCCCTATTAATCCCCTTGGAGTCATCTTTAGGGAACCGTCGCACCCAGTTACGTCGCCTGCCCGCGCGCCGTCAATGATTATTCCGAAGGCGCCATGCCGCCAGCAGATAAATATATCGCGCGTATGGCTTCACGCCGCCGTTCGGTGCGCGAACTGCCGGTCGCGGCTTGGCGAACAGCACCTGGGGCAAAGGCGCCCATCCCGCCAGCCTGAATTTCGGCGATTGCTTCGCCCACGAGGTGGCTCGGGAACATGGGTGCCGGCTGCTGTTTGTCGGCGACGACCTCGTCATGACCGATGTGGAAAGCGCGCTTTGAACGATACGGCGATTGCCAGCGCCCGCCGCCCCTACAACGCATCCAGCGGAATCTTCAAATACCGCCTGCCATTCCCTTCCGGCTCGGGCAGCCGCCCGCCGCGGATATTCACCTGCAACGCGTGCAGCATCAGCTTCGGCTTGGGCAGCGTACGATCGCGCGCCTGGCGCAGCGCCACGAAACCGGCCTCGTCGATGCCCGCAATATGCGGATTGGCGCGCTTCTGCGCCGCCACTGTGCTTTCCCAGCGCGGGTGGCGGCCGCCCGGCTGGTAATCGTGGCCGGAAAAGAGCCGGGTCTCCTCGGGCAGCAACAGGATGGCCTGGATCGAGTGCCAGAGGGCGGCAGCACTTCCGCCTGGGAAATCTGTGCGCGCCGTGCCGGAATCCGGCGTGAACACTGTGTCGTGCACGAAGGCGGCGTCGCCGATTACATAGGTGATCGAGGCAAGCGTATGGCCGGGCGAAAACATCACGCGGGCTTTAAGCGCACCGATCTCGAACGTGTCGCCATCGGCAAACAGCCGGTCCCATTGCGAGCCGTCGGTTTTAAGCGCCGGCCAGTTGTAGATCTCCTTCCAGAGCGTCTGCACGTCGGTGACATGGGCGCCGATCGCCGTCGGCGCGCCGGTCTTCTCATGCAGATAATGCGCGGCGGAGAAATGATCGGCATGCGGATGCGTGTCGAGGATCCACTCGACCGTCAGCCCTTCACTTTTGATATGAGCAAGGATGGCGTCGGCATTGGCCGTCCCCGTCGCCCCCGACATCTCGTCGAAATCGAGCACCGGGTCGATGATGGCGCAGCGTTTCGTCGCCGGGTCGGAAACGACATATTGCACACTGCAGGTGCGGGGCTCGAAGAAGGCCTTCACATCAGCCGCCTGCCCTGACCGCTTTTCCAGCCAGCGGCGCGCGCCGGCGAGATCGAAGCCGAGGTTTTGACCAAAAGCTTCGACATCCCCGGGCTTCATCCGCCCGTCGAGCACCTCGCCCAGCGCATAGAGGGTCAGCGCCCGCGTGCCGCTCTTGCAATGGGCGACGACCGGTCCCTTGGCCTCGGCCATCGCCGCCTGGAAGGCACGGATATCGGCTTCGGTGATCTCGGTCCCCTTCACCGGCACGAAGCTGTAGGTGAGTCCGGCGGCGGCGGCGGAAGCCTTTTCCGCCGTATTGCCCGGCTGCTCCGGCTCCTCGCCATCCGGCCGGGCATTGATGACGGCGGCAAAGCCATCCGCCGCGAAAGCGGCAAAACCTGCGGCGTCGGGCTGCCCCGCCACCGATATCAACTCATTGACCCTCACGGATGTCATCGAAGCCCCCGCGCTGCCCGCACCAGGCATTATCGCACGTATATCGATACAATCTCACAAGTATATTGCCGAACGCAAGAATAGGCGCTTGGTATTCCTCCGTGCCCGTCGCCGGCCTGAAGAGCCTGACGACGCCGGCGGGAGACGCAGCCCAACTCCCGTCCATCCTGACGTGTATCGTTCCCCCCCTCGCCCAACACACACCCTTTCGATCAGATTTTACCGATGTCTTTCAGAGGTTCGAAAACACCCTTCGATATATCGCGTAAAAAAGGGGGATCGAATGCTGGATGTGCTTTTCTCTTTCCGTGGGCGGGTGGCAAGGCTGCAGTATTTCTGCACGAGCACATGCATCGGCCTTGTCTTCGGCGCAGTGCTAGCTGCTGTTCTGCTGGTGATGAGGCAGCAGGACACCAAGGACTTCTTCACGGTCTTGATTGCGCTGGGGATCCTGTGCGGACCGCCCCTTCTGTGGGTTAGCTACAGCTTGCAAGCTGCAAGAATACGCGACATGGGTTTCAAGCCGAAGCCCATTCTGTTGGGAGTGATCTCACTCAACATCTTTGTTTTTTTCGTCGCGCTGCTTTTTTCCGGCTCTGCCGCTGTATCGGCATTCTCCACAATCGCCAAGATCGCCAATTTTACATTGAATGCGTCACTCCTGTTTTGCCCGAGCGATTATCGTTTCACTTGGACATCCCCTGATACCGATGAGCCCCAGCGACGCGAACCGCCCGTGGCACCTAGGCATCGCGTGACGACGACCGACGTTCCCAGACCTCAGGTCAATGGCGCAAGACCTGCATTTGGACGCCGGGGAATGGAAGGACAGTGACGTCGATCGTTCGATGCCACGGCACGAACGTCCTCGACCGGTAACCGAACCCTTAAGGAAGATCGGTCCTGTCCGCGTTGAGTTTTGCAGCACGAGTGCTGGCGGGAGCCTTTTCAAGGCCCAATGCGCGGGCAATGACGTCAACCGGTAAGTCGCTCTCACGGGAAGCTCGACCGCCAACCGGGTCTGCCGAAAGCCTGAAGACATACTCATAGCATTTCAGGTGCGGTTTCTCGATGTAGGAGCAGCCCAATATGGGCAACGGATACCAGCTCAAGGTCTGCGCGGTTCCGGCATAGACGCTCACTGATTTACCGCTGGCATCGGTCAATGTGAATTCCTTCAATTCGAAGGGAAGCAGGAAACCCTCCGATTTTTGATAGGCCCTGGATTTGACCGTGATCCGACTTGGCGGGGGTGCGGCCGGGTATCGGATGACGCAGAGGCCATGAACGAGTTTATTGTTCTCCTGATATCCGGAGGGCGATATATCCTTTTTCCATAAGCCGCTTCGCCGGTCCCATGCTTTCTGGCAAATGTCGCGACCACCCATTGTGAAGGCCAGCAATTTGCTCCCGCCTGTCTGCCGCGCAAAGGCGACGGGGGCGTCGTAACTCCCCACTAGACGGGATGCGACGCCGGACATGGCTTCCTCTCCGTCAAACACCACCGTCTGAGACGCGGGATCGAAGCTCACCGTCTTGCCCTCGTTCATACGTTCGACTTCGGATCGCAGGTCCGACAGGCGGATTTGGCTCATCGTTGCCGCAGCCGCGTTTCCGCCGAACCAGAGCACCGGAAAGATCAGCAGAATTCTTGGAGACTCGCCGAAGGCCGATTCAAAAATCATCGACAGAAAGCCGAGATTGAGCAGCAAAATCGGCCAGGCCATAACCGCGAGAAAAAACAGAATCTCGCTGACGACAGGCACCATCTGGAGGAAATAGGCGACTGCAGTGATGGCAAAAAACACTCTCGATGGTGTCGTCAATCGGATCATCAGCGGCGGCTCCAACGCTTTGATGCCGACGAGTACCAGCGGCTCGTAAACAACTGGGAAATTTCAGCCTCAAGTGGTATCGGGAATGCGAGCGAGATCCGCTGCGGGTGTAGAAGCGTCAGCCGCAAGATTGCGCCGCCGGCGCGCTCCGCGTGGCCGCAACATTGATACAAGAAGCCGTGACACCCATGGTGGAAAAAATCAAAGGATGAGCTAATTAGCAAGACCATCAAAATTTGGAGCGAGCCTTGGATTCCGAATCCCCTCAGCCACTCACAGCTCGCTTTCCTGTCGGTGGCGGGGAAATTGGCCGGCTGATCCAGACTCGCGACTGGAGCAAAACGCCGCTCGGTCCTCTCGACCTCTGGCCGCAAAGTCTGAAGACGGCCACCGGCTGAGGATCCGATCGACACCCTGATGATCGATCAGCGCGGTTGCGGGCCTGTCAATCCGAGCGCCAGCGTGATGTCGTTTATGATCCCCAGTCGCGCTTCGATCACCGCGATTTTCTCAGGCGTATCGGCACCAAAAGCCTCGATATCGAGGAACATTTGCTCGCAGCCGCCTGGCGTGACCGTGCCGAACATCTGGCCGGGTTCCTCGCCTATGTTTCGCCAGCTGTGGGGTACATGTGGCGGCAGAACGACGACGGTTCCCACAGGCGCGTCGAACGCCTCGTCGCCGCATTGGAATCGATAGAGCCCGCGGATGACCCGAAAGAATTCCGTCTCCCGGGTGTGCGTGTGCGGGGCGGGACCATGACCGGGCGGCGTGAAGGTTTCCCACATCCCGAACGCGCCGCCGGTCTCGGCGGCCGTGGCATGGATGACGATCCTCGCGCCGAAGGGCGTGCTCGCCACGCGCTCCTTGCCGGGCAAAGAGACGACGGCGTTCCTGAAACTGGACATATCCACTTCCCCCTCGATTGCATTCTGTGAGCGGAGCCCTGCACCTCACCCTTGCGGCGCCGGCTCATTGAGCATCGCTTCGATATTGTATTCGTCGGGATCGAGAACGAAGCAGGCATAATAGTTCTCTTCATATTCCGGCCTCGGGCCGGGCGCGCCATTGTCCCGGGCGCCGGCTTCGAGCGCGGCCTGATAAAACGCCTCGACCTCCGCCCTGCTCCGAACCCGAAAGGCAACGTGCACACGCGTCAGAGGCGGCTTATCGTCGGTGTGCTGGATCTCGAACAGGCTGCCGCCGACATCGAAGGCCCAGAACACGCCCTCCTTCCCGAAGGAGAGGCGATAACCCAGAGGTTCGAAAGCGCGCTCATAGAACAATTTGCTCCTCTCAAGGTCACTCACTGCGATGGTGATATGATCGATCATGCCGTGCCCTCCCTATCGTTCCAGCGCCCCATCATAGTTGAATCTCGGCAGCGAAAAAACAGACAAGCCCACTCGATATCCTGCCAATGCCGCCCGCCGTGAGCTCTTTCCGGCCGCTCGACCCGACGCGTCCGCGCAGTCGAACATTCGGACTATCGCATTGACAGCAACTTCGTCATCAACCCTGCTTTGATTTCGAGCACGAGTCGATTGTCCTGGGGATGACCGATGTCATCCCGGGGATAACCGATGTCCCTCAGCTGATCGGGTGTCAACTCTGCCAGTCCCTTCCGTCTAACCACGGCCCGCCGCCACGCCCTCAGGGCGGCGACGATGGTTGCCACGCTGTTCGGCCAGGACCCGAACGCCTGTCTTTCCGGCGCGCTGATGCCGGCATGAGTTTCCGTGTGAGCCATTTTCAGTCTCCCATTTGTGAGATTTGCAAGTGGGAGCCTGACACGCGGGTGTTTTCGCGCTGTTCGGCTCAGCGTGAACGGCCGGGAAAACTTCGACAAGCCGCCGCTAAATCGGTGTTAAATCTATCTGCCGAAATGCTATTCTGCGGTGGCGGTCGAAATCTGGGAGACGGTCTTTGCGCATCAGGTTGCTGGGTGGCCTTGAAGCGACGTCCCGGGAGCACCGGCAAATCCGCTTCACCACGCGCAAGACGGCACTTCTTTTTGCTGCCCTGGTGCTTGCAGGCCGCCGCGGCCATCGCAGGGAACTGCTTTCCGAAGCTTTCTGGCCGGGACGAAGCAATGAGCAGGCCCGCAACAGCCTGCGCCAGGCGCTGGTCGATATCAGACGATCGTTTCCGGCCGGCGGGGATGCCGCCGTCTACATCGACGGAGATCAGGAAACCGTCGCGCTGATAACAGGTCCTGATGAAACCGACATTTCGATCTTCGACCGTAAACTGGAGGCCGGCCGGACGGCCGATCTCGCCTTCGCCGCCGATCTCTACCGCGGCGAGGTGCTCTCAGGCGAGGCCATTCCGGACGGGCTGGATGAGTGGTTTGGACCGTACCGGAGGACATATCAACGCAAGGCGCTGCAGCTGGTGGAGCGGTTGAGCCTCGCATTCTCCGAGCCGGGCTCCGCGGAAGAATCGGCTTGCGAAGGGCTCGCCGAAAGGCTGCTGGCTGTGGACCCGACCATGGAGGCCGCCCATCGGGCGCTGATGCGGATCCACGCTCTCAGGGGTCACGAAAACGCGGCCCTGCGCCAGTTCGAAGCCTGTCGGGCGCTCTTGAAGAAGCATCTTCAGGCCGAACCCGAGGCAGAGACCTCCTCCCTGGCCGCTTCGCTGCAATCGCGGCAGGGATCGGAACATAAGCGGATGGCGCCCCGCCTCGACGTCGCCTCACAGCCGCAGGTCTTCCCGGCCCCGGCGAAACATCACGATCGGCCATCGGTTGCGGTGTTGCCGTTCCAGAATTTGAGCGGCGACGCGGAGCAGGAATATTTTGCCGACGGCATCGTCGAGGACATCACCATCGCGCTTGCTCAATTCCGCCACCTCTACGTCATCGCCCGGAATTCAAGCTTCACTTACAAAGGTCAGGCGGTCGACATAAAGCTGGTCGGGCGCGAGCTGGACGTACGCTATGTGGTCGAAGGAAGTGTGCGCCGGACCGGTGACCGTCTGCGCATTGCCGGGCAGCTCATCGACACGTCGACCGGTACACATCTTTGGGCCGATCGTTTTGACGGAACCCTGGCGAATGTCTTCGATCTTCAGAATCAGGTCGCCTCGAGCATCGTCGGCGCCATAACGCCGAAAGTGGAGGAGGCTGAGATCGAGCGTGCCAAACGCAAGCCGACCGAGAGCCTCGACGCTTACGACTACTATCTCCGCGGCCTGGCGGCCTTCGACCGGACGGTCACCAACAGACGAAAGAGCAACGGCTGGATGCTCAATCCCGCAGACGAGACTGCCGAAGCGACCCGGCTGGCGAGGAGAGCCGTCGAACTCGGCTGGGACGATGCCGTTGCGCTCACCTACGGCGGATATGTCATCGGTTATGTCGGCGGTGACCTCGACGACAGTGCGGCCTGCATCAATCGCGCCCTCTACCTCAACCCGAACCTGGCGGCTGCACTCGGCGTCAGCAGTTGGGTGAAGGCTTGCCTCGGCGAGCCCGATAAAGCCGTCGAACACGCAGCCCTTGCCATGCGCCTCAGCCCCTTGGATCCGCGCATTTTTGCCTGGCAGTTCAACACCGGGCTCGCGCATTTTTGCGCCGGTCACTATGAAGACGCTGCCGCTGGGCAGGAAAATCGCTAAGGCACCAGCCGAACTACCCGAGCGCGATGCGCGTTGATGGCAGCGAGCCTGGCCATGGCTGGGCGGCTTGCCCAAGCCCGCGAAACGATCGCTCGCCTGTGCCTGATGGATCCCGCCCTCCGGCTTTCCAATCTCGCAGACGTGCTGCCACCATTCCGGCGACCGGACGATCGCAATCGATATATCGAGGCTCTCAGGATGGCGGGGCTACCGGAGTAGCTGCCGCTTCAGCGGCTTCTTCTTCGGAACGAAGGGGGTCATGCCTGGCTATTGCCGACCCCCTATCGGCTAATTGCGAAACGATGCTGCTTCGTGCGAAATTGCCATGCTATGAACCACACGGGCGAAGTTCTCATTCTCACCGGGCCGCCGGGCTCGGGAAAAACCACGACGGCCGAGGCGCTCGCCAGCGAGCCCGGCCCGCCGAAGGTCCATCTTCATTCCGACGACTTCTGGCATTTCATCAAGAACGGCGTGATCCCGCCCTATCTGCCGGAAGCACATGAACAGAATATCGTTGTCGTCGACGTGTTGACGAAGGCGGCGGCAGGCTATGCCGGCGGCGGCTACTTCGTCGTCGTGGACGGCATCGTCGGGCCGTGGTTCCTGGAACCGTTCCGGAAAATCGCAGCACCCCTCCACTACGTGATTCTGCGTCCGCCGCTCGATGTCGCCATCCGGCGCTGCCGGGAGCGTGGCGGCAACACGCTGACCGATCCCGGCCCTATTGCAGAGCTCCATCGACAGTTCTCATCGCTGGGTGCGTTTGAGCGACATGTTCTGTCGACGGATGGGCACGACAGGAAGGAGACGCTGGGCGCCGTTATCCAAGCCGTGCAAAGCGGAGCCTTCCGGCTGGCGTCATGACGCCAAGCCATCGACCTTCAGCGCAAACGCGCCCTCGCCGCCCTTTGCAGTTCGCCGCTTCACAGTTCGCCGGGTGACATTCATGAACCCAACTCATAAGCCCATGCCGATATCACCGGCTAATCGATACCAACCTTTGCCCTTAGGTTACGATCAAACCTGAGGAGGACATCCGCATGATCAAACGCAAGCTGGGCCAAAGAGGCCCTGACGTATCGGCAATCGGTTTCGGCTGCATGGGGCTGAACTATCATCGCGGGCCGGCGATGGAGCGCGGCGATGCCATTGCACTCTTGCGGGCGGCGCATGAGCGGGGCGTGACCTTCTTCGACACGGCAGAGGCCTACGGGCCGTTCGCCAACGAGGATCTCGTCGGCGAGGCGCTGGCGCCGATCCGTGATGAGGTGGTGATCGCGACGAAATTTGGCTTTAGGGATGGCCGGCCGGAAGTCGGCCTGGATAGCCGGCCGGAACGCATCCGTGTGGTCGTCGAAGAAGCCCTCAAGCGGCTTCGCACCGATCGCATCGATATCTTCTACCAGCATCGGGTCGACCCTGACGTGCCGATCGAAGAGGTGGCGGGCACGGTGAAGGATCTGATTGGCGCCGGCAAAGTGCTGCATTTCGGCCTATCCGAAGCTGATGCCGGCTCTATCCGCCGCGCCCATGCGGTCCAGCCGGTCACCGTCTTGCAAAGCGAATATTCGCTCTGGTGGCGCAACCCGGAACGGGAAATCCTGCCCGTCGTCGAAGAACTCGGCATCGGCTTCGTGCCCTATAGCCCGCTCGGCCGCGGGTTTCTGGCCGGCAAGATGGACGAAAACACCAGTTTCGAAGGCGGCAACGACCACCGCAAGACCAATCCGCGCCTTTCGGCCGAAAACCGCAAGGCAAACCAGCCGGTGGTCGATGCGATCGAGGCGATCGCTAGCCGCAGAAACGCGACCGCAGCCCAGGTCGCTATCGCTTGGCTGATGGCCCGCAAGCCCTGGATCGTCCCCATTCCCGGCACCACCAAGCTGCACCGGCTGGAAGAGAATATCGCCGCCGCCGACATCACCTTCACATCGAAAGAACTGGCAGAGATCGACGCGGTCTTTTCTGGCATCGAAATCCACGGCGACCGCTACTCCGCAACGTCGGCTGCTCGCGTCACGCGGTGAGCCGACGACACCGATCGTTCGATGCGTCAGCTCGAACATCCTCGTCTCTCGGGTGCGCCGGGGCCGGATGGATGCTGGAAGCAGCGTTGCAGCACGTCCTTCGAGGCTCCGCCCTATGGGCTGCGCGCCTCAGGATGAGGGCCATTGGAGGATGCCGCACCCAACAATGAGCGTGAGAGAATGTCTCCCGGCTCCCGTTGCGCCACCGTCTCGCGCCAGTGCGCCGTCCGCCAACGCCAAAGAGAGCCTCATCCTGAGGTGCCCCGCAGGGGCCTCGAAGGACGAGGCGGGCGTTCCGGCATCCGATGGATGCAGGGAGCGGCGCCCTCAGTCCTCGACCGTAAATCCCCACGCCGAGGGCTCGATCAATTCGCGCGGCGGCAGCATTTCCTTGAGGTCGACAGGGCGGCGTTTGAGCTCGGCGGCGGTGTAGATTTCACCGTCCCCACCCCAAGCCCAAGCGTCGACTTTCAGGGGCACGCCATCCGGCGTCAAACATTCCATTCTGCCCGCGTCTGCAGAGTCGGGCGTCATGTTGAACCAGGCGCAGGATTCACCAAGGTGATTATCTCTACGTTTCAAGTCGGCCTGACCTCTTTCAGCGTCGAGTTGATTGAACGGTTGTGCGGGATCAAGCGGCGAGCGGAAAGCTTGAAGACTATATTCGCGCTTGGAGTAAATGAGGTTGATTCCCTGGTTTTCGAGGTCGTTCCAAACCGTGAATCGCACCGATCCGTCCTTGCCGCGACGCTCTTCGGACTGCCAGGGATAATGCCTGAGGATTCTGAGGTCTGAGTGCATGCCGGTCATTCTGGCTTCAAAGTCGACGCGATCTGCGGGCCTATCTGGATAGTCCCTGAACGGCTTCAGCCAGAACCCGGGATCGAAGAGCCTCTTCGGGGGCCTGACTTCGGAATCCGCAACAGGTTTTCGCTCGAGCCTGACCAATCGCGTTTCGGTCATGAGCTCCTTGCTACTGAACAAGACCTTTTCGCCAATTTCAATGCCGTCACCTGACAGGCAGCTGAGCCAGATCGGTCCATCCTGCGAGCCTTTGCGGGTGATCTCCGACCATTTGCAAGCTTCACCGGCCCGACTCTCTGCATCCCCGGTTTCCCTTGCTTCCCGCGGCTTGGTCTTGTCGATGTCGACCCTCGTAAAGTCTTCGTCGCCGAACCTTCTCGTCCATAACACGACGTTATCAAGGGCGCTTCCATAGGCGATGTTTGCCTCATTGCCTTGGATCTCTTCGACCCGGGTCCAGCCATCGTGATGAAAGACCGAGCGCGAATATTCTTTCGGCTTATGATGGAAAGGATAGGGATCTCGGACGGTCATCGAAGCCTTGTAGTCAGGAACATTCCGGCTGGCGGAAAAAGGGACGCCACCGGCATCGCCGGTGCCGGCCGGGAGTACCCCTGCACCTACTGCGAGCAGAAAGAACCACGCCACGACACGTCTTTTCAAGATTGCACCTCGCCGATATTTGCAAGCAAGAGAATTCCCGGATCGGGGGCTTTGCCCCCTGAGTGACTCCTGAGAGGAATCCAATATTCATTCAAGCAAAAGTTGAGGATTTATAGTGAAAAATTTCTTTGTATGCTTGATTTTGGCAGTGGCGGTGATTTCGCTTTCGAGTTGCACAACGACCTCCAATAGCTTCAGACAAAAGTCCAAATCGATAACGGCGCTTAGTGGCGAAAAGACGCGGATAGGTCAGACCTGGCATATCAACAACGATTGCAGCCATGCCGATTATCCGGCTACGCATATCGTGGAGCAGCCTAAGCATGGCCGTCTCCAGATCGTCCACGAACCGGTCTTTCCCAATGCAGCGGGAAAGCTGGCGAAATGCCGGACGGTCAAGGTGGGAGGCGTCGTTGGCTACTATACATCGGAGCCAGGCTACATCGGCAGCGACAGGATCGTCCTCAGCTCCCCCTATGGAGACGGGAAGATCGAGGAAACCGTGATGAACGTGAACGTCATCAAATAGCAGGCGCCTGTTGAGGTCGGGGTGACGGTTCGATTCACCGAGCCGCGGCCTCCAAGAAACCCACAAACCGCCCGCGAGAGAACGCGCCAACCCCTCTTCCCCCATGCTTGGGCTTGTCCCGAGCATCTGCAGCCGGTGCCGCAGATCCTCGGCACAAGGCCTGACTGACGGAAAAGGGGTGGTGTTCGCGTCAAACTGCAATCGCCCGCTAGAAAACGCAGGCAACCGCATCATCATCCGGAATCCGCCTCAAGCGCAGATGATCAGTCCTGCCCCTGCAGGCGGTCCATCACCTGGAGCAGCAGATCGGCGCAGGCCTTCATCGGTTCGTCCTCGGCGCATTTCAGGTCGATCTTGGTGTTGCCGTCCTCGATGCGGAAATGGGCGGCCTTGGAGGGCGGCGGGAGCATCGGACGATGACCGCGGAAGCCCCTGTCGCCACGGAAGCCGCCGTCACCGCCGAAGCCCATCTCGCCTCTCGGGCCATGCCATTGGCGATCGGGGCGATCGGGACGTTCTCTCGCGTCCGGCCGGTCCATCATCGGCCCATCCATCATCGACCCATCGTCACCGGAGGCAGACGGAGGCGCCGGCGGCGGCGGCGAAGGCGGTGTGCTGGGCTCGGCCGCGGCGGGCGGAGTGCCGGCCGATGGCGGGATGGGCGTTTGTTGCGCGAAAGCGGCGCCGGCGAGCGCGGCAAGGGCAATGCCTGAGAGAAGAAGTCTTTGCATGGGAACGTTCCTGTGTCGGAGATATCAACTGCGTGGGTAAACACCGCAGCGCGGCTTTGGTTCACGCCTGTCAGGGCCTGTGATCGAAATCTGCAAATCGTCTGTGGGGTGGGCCTTTCGGCGGACGCAGCGCTTCGGTTCGTCCATCCTGGCGAACAAGGTAGCTCGCATGCACGAAGCCGTCATCGAAGCGTCCCTGGACGGTGACGGCTTCATCCTTCGCGACAAGGTCCTCATCCTCGCCAGCCCGGCCGGTTTCAACAAGCGCCTTGCCGCTCTCATCCTGCAGCACGAACTTGTTGCCGTAGATCTCGGCGACCTTACCCTTGATGGTGATGAGGCTCGATGCCGGCATGGCCGAAATCGCCACCGGCGTCACCGGCGCCATTTCAGGCGTCGGACGCATCATCTTCACAGCGCTGGCACCCCCGGCCACGCCGATGACGAGCGCCACGGCGGCGGCGATGACCGGCACCGCCAGCCGGCGCCGACGGTGTGCTGGCGTCACGGGCGTTGCGCCCTGTTCGTTGTCCTGGTCTTCGTTCGGCATATATCTGCTCCATCAGTCAGTGATGCTGCAATCTAGCCGCCACACCCCCTCGCCTGCCTGAACCTCTCCGTTCAGATTGAGTTAAGCTCGGCCCGATAGTTTCGGGCCGTTCCCGTAGATGAAAGTTCTTCCCATGCGCGTATTGCTCGTCGAAGATGACGAAGACCTGAGCGGCCGGATCGCCGCCGTGCTGCGATCGGAGTACTTCGTCGTCGATATCGCGCGCAACGGCGAAGACGCTCTCCATGCGGGGCTGACCGAACTCTTCGATGTCGCGATCCTCGACCTCGGCCTGCCGAAGATCGACGGGGTCAGCGTGCTGAAGGGCTGGCGCGAGGGCGACCGCAACCTGCCGGTTCTGGTGCTGACGGCGCGCGATGGCTGGCCGGACAAGGTCTCGAGCTTCAAGGCCGGCGCCGACGATTTCCTCGCCAAACCTTTCAAGGTGGAGGAACTGGTGCTTCGCCTGCGCGCTTTGGTGCGCCGGGCGTCCGGTCACGCCGCCTCGCGGCTCGTCTGCGGCGCGCTGGTCTTCGATGCCCAGCTCGGCACCTTCGAGCTCGACGGCCTGCCGCTGAAGCTGACAGCGCTGGAATGGCGGGTGCTCTCCTGCCTGATGCTGCGCAAGGAGATGATCGTCGACCGGCGCGAACTGACCGAGCGCGTCTATGACGGCGATGCCGAAGTCGACTCCAATTCCATCGAGGTCATCATCGCCCGCCTGCGCAAGAAGCTCGGGGCCGATCGGATCGAGACGGTGCGCGGCCGCGGCTATATGCTGACGGCAGCAGTGGCGCCATGAAGGCCCCGTCCCTCAAACCGAGATCGATCGCCGGCCGGCTGCTGATGTTTTCGGGCATCTTCGTGACGCTGGCGCTTGTCGTCGCCGCCATCGTGCTGTGGCTGGCGCTGAAGACGATAGTGCGCGAGCAGATCGACCAGCGTCTCGACACCCAGATCAACGCGCTTGCTGGCGCGGTGATGCGTGACGCTGTGGGACGGATCGCCCTCTCCGCGCCGCTCGATGCGCCGCCCTTCGATCGCCCCTCCTCCGGCTGGTACTGGCAGATCGACGACGGGCAGCAACGCCTGACCTCGCGCTCCCTGATGAACGGCACGATCGACGCACCGCCGCCACGGCAGGACCTGCGCCATGTGCTGATGGGCATGCCAACATCAGGCAGCGGCGGTGATCGGGGAAGAGGGCCGCTCTACCTGCGCCAAGCCGTGCGCAGCATTGACGGCATGACGCTGACGATCACCGCGACGGCGCCGATGATCGCCCTCGTCGGCCCGGCGCTCCGCGCTCTCTTCTGGCTGGTGCCCTGCATGCTGCTGCTCGGCCTTGTGTTGATGGCCGGCACGCTCTGGCAGATCCGCTTTGGTCTCAGCCCACTGAAATCCATGGCGGCCGATATCGATGCCATCAACCGGGGAGAACGCGCCCGCCTGCCGGATGAAGCGACCGTCGAGCTTGCGCCGCTCTCGCTGAAAACCAATGCGCTGCTGGCAGCCAATGAGGAAAGGCTCTCGGCGACGCGCATGCAGTTCGCCAATCTCGCCCACGGCCTCAAGACCCCCGTGGCGAGCCTGCTGCTCGCGCTCGACGAGAAGAACGATCCGCAAGGCGCTTTACGCAGCCTCGCAGCCCGCATCGACAACAGGATCAAACACCACCTCGCCGCCGCCCGCCGCGTGATGGCCTCGTCGGACAATGTCGCCAGCACCGACCTCGCGGTCTCCGTCGCCGATCTCCACCGGGCAATCAGCCAGATCCACGCCGAACGCAACATCGCCTTCGACACCGATATCGCGCCGGGCCTGCGCGTCGCCTGCGACGAAAGCGATGTCGAGGAAATGCTCGGAAACCTGATCGACAACGCCTTCAAGTGGGCCGCCTCCCACGTCACCCTCCGCGCCCACCGCGACGGCCCAACCGCCCGCATCACCATCGAGGACGACGGTCCGGGCATACCGCCGGATCGGCGCGATGCCGTGCTGCTGCCGGGTGTGCGGGAGGACGAACACGTGCCGGGCAACGGGTTTGGGCTGAGTATCGTCAGCGAGCTGGCGGGATTGTATGGTGGGTCGCTGGTGCTCGAGGCGAATGGGGCGGTGGGGTTACGGTGTGTGTTGTGTTTGCCGGTGGTGGTGGGGTTGGTTCCTGCGTGATGACGACAAGCTAAACAATGGCATCATTCGTTCAGATGAGCTCAACCCGTGACAAGGCTGTGGAGGCGGCGCCAAGCGATCGTGCTTCGGAGGGCCGGGGCCGCTTCAGCTATATCCGCCAGTAATGCTGGAAGTTCGTGGGGCACGTAAGAAGGCTGTAAGCCGATAACCCGATCAGCGACATCCAGAAACTCATGTGGCCAACGTTTCGCCAAGGGGTCGGCTTGTCAGCTTCAACAGTACAGACGACATATCCCGCCTCTTCGAAGGTTTCCTACTCGCACTCAGCGGCTTCGGCCTGACGCAGGGATGTCATCGTTGTGGCCAGCATCGCGGCCGCGATCAGCTGGTCGTGTTTCAGCTAGGTCATCAGTGCCACCCCTCTTTCAAATCGCCATCTATCCTGCGTGTTATTGTTGATCAGGGAATCAATAAATGACCGGTAGCTAAACGTGGCAGAGTCGGAAAAACGTGATGACAAGTTTACTTGGACATACGCAATCTGGTTTTTGCCGTACCTGGCGCAAAATTGGCTATGGTGGCTGGCCCCCAAATGGGACTGGTGGATCATCGGCCTTATCACTCTCGCGCTGACCGTGATCGCCGTGACCGGTTCCATCTGCATCAACTTGGCGCGGCGGCGCTGGTGGCGTGTCGTGTCGCTCTTGATCACGCCCCTTCCGTGGCTAGTCATTATTTACATCGTTGCTGCTACCGGCATAACGCCCGACAGCGTTCGATTTGCTTTGAACAAGCAAGCGTATCTGGCAGAGATCGAACGAACCGATGTGACGAGCGGTGAGCCGCGATTCAGGACATTTGCATTGGACAGTATGTTCAAGGCGATAACATCCACGACGCTTGTGTATGA
Source organism: Rhizobium ruizarguesonis (assembly GCF_012349115.1). Taxonomy (GTDB): domain Bacteria; phylum Pseudomonadota; class Alphaproteobacteria; order Rhizobiales; family Rhizobiaceae; genus Rhizobium; species Rhizobium ruizarguesonis. The sequence goes on along the minus strand of NZ_PQIG01000126.1, from coordinate 2,385 downwards.
TGAGAGTGATGAGATTGCCTTGCCCAGCGGCGAGCAATCCGCCGCCTGGCAACAGCGAACCCAAAAATTGTGCTCGGAAAAGAAAGAATGCGTCAATCTCTATCCTGGTTCGGACTGGCCCTTCAGCGTCAGCAAAGTTGGCGAACACTTCTATATTGTGTATCAAAACGTCATTGACGCGTTTCCCTAGCGACCGATCGTCATTGCCGGGATAAGGCCGGCGTCCTGCGATCGGCGTCCTGTCATCGGCGCTTCTGCGTCTTCCGGTTTTGTGCTTTCCACCGCGGCTCGGCTCGCGATCGCGAGGAAGTCGTCGCAAAGGCGCGCGCGAGAACAGCGGTCCGGTTCGCGTAAGGGAGTCCTGTCACGGCCGCCACCTCGCCGATGGGGGCAGGAAACGTACGATAGCGTTCTATCTCGATAGGATGCCCGCTTTTGGCGCAAGGCTGCTTTCGCGACCTATCCCTGAAGCGTAATTCTCAGCTCCCGGCTTAATGCTCCCTCCCTGAAAGCAGCAACCCAGCCCCTTTCCCGATCATCACCCTCTCGCTGACACGTCTTTCGCCTCGCCTCTGCCTTGTTGCTCGCGTATCCTGACGCACGATTCGCCGTCCGCAAACGAGGGTGGGCATGAACGAAACATCAAAGGAGAGCGCGATGACGGACGCCAAGAGCGGCATTTCGGGACTACGGCCGCATATTACAGTCATTGGCGTCGGCGGCGGTGGTGGCAATGCGATCAACAATATGATCGCGGAAAAGCTGGCAGGCGTCGAATTCGTCGCTGCGAACACGGATGCTCAGGTGCTGGCCACCTCCAAGGCGACGCGCCGCATCCAGCTTGGCGCGAATGTGACGGAGGGTCTCGGCGCCGGTTCGCTGCCTGAGGTCGGCCATGCGGCTGCCGAAGAGTCGCTCGATGAGATCATGGATCACCTGGCCGGCTCGCACATGTGCTTCGTCACCGCCGGCATGGGCGGCGGCACAGGCACGGGTGCTGCACCTGTCATCGCCCGCGCTGCGCGTGCCGCCGGCATCCTGACGGTCGGCGTCGTCACCAAGCCCTTTACCTTCGAAGGCAACCGCCGCATGCGGATGGCGGAAATCGGCATCGAGGCGCTTCGCCAGGCGGCCGATACGGTCATCGTTATTCCCAATCAGAACCTCTTCCGCATTGCTGATGCAAAAACGACGTTCGCAGATGCCTTCATGACGGCCGATCGCGTGCTCTATGCCGGCGTCGGCTGCATTACCGACCTGATCGTCAAGGAAGGCCTGATCAACCTCGATTTTGCCGACGTGAAGTCGGTCATGTCAGGCATGGGCCGTGCGATGATGGGTACCGGCGAAGCCTCCGGTGAGAGCCGCGCGATGAAGGCGGCGGAAGCAGCCATTGCCAACCCGCTTCTCGACGATATCTCGATGCGGGGCGCCAGGGGCGTGCTGATCTCGATCTCCGGTGGGTCGGATATGACGCTGTTCGAAGTGGACGAGGCGGCAAGCCGCATTCGTGACGAAGTGCAGGACGACGCCGATATCGTCGTCGGGGCGATCTTCGACCGCAGCCTCGACGGCAAGTTCCGTGTCTCGGTGGTGACGACCGGCCTCGAAGGCAGCCCGCTGCCCGCATCCGCGCCTCACGCCGCCGAACAGATCCAGACGCGCACGCTGCAGTAAGCGCAGCGGCGCGACATATCCGAGCACAACAGCCTGCCGCGTCTTTTCAGACGCGCGGCGCTGTCGTGCTTCAATGTCCTGCGCTCCGGGGAAATCGCCGCTATCACCGGTCGTTGATTCGCGATCACCTGTCGTTGATCGTGGGAAGGTGCGTTTCGACCTCTACGCGGCGCTTGTCATCCAACGGCTCAATGTGCTTCTGCCAGAAGGCCTCGGCCTCCGGCGTGTCATCATCCCAGTGGCGGATCTTGACGATATTGTCGTCGATCTTGGCCAGCCGTTTGCCGCCAAGCCGCAGGTATTCGTCCGCCAGTTCTTTCGATCGGGTCGTTTGCATGTCGTGTTCCTCCATAGGCGAACCGAAAGGCCGATCGTCATTACCGGGTTGGCCGGCAATCGGCATCCCCGTTATCGGCGCTTCCGCGCCTTCCAGGTAAACAGCACGGCGGGTTCATGGTTCCAATTCATCGGCCGAAACCGGTCCACGCGGCCGGCTGAAGGCGTCGGCCGCCATCCATGTTCCGCACGGCCCACCGCTCTTGCTGCCGGAACAGCCGGAGACGCCTCGTACTGGCTGGAGAGCGGCCTTGTCCGGAACGGCAAGACTGCATACGTCGGGGCGATCTCGACCGCAGCCTCGACGGCAAGTTCCGCGTCCCAGTGGTAGCGACCGGCCTGGAAGGCAGCCCGCTGCCCGCATCCGCGCCT
>NZ_PQIG01000125.1 GCF_012349115.1 Rhizobium ruizarguesonis | reverse complement strand
GCATCGATTTCCACTGGCTGACGAGCTCCGGCGCATCGAGGCGCTGCGGGGCACCTTCATCGGGAAAGACATTGGTGTAATTGGCGTCGAGTTCGTCGTTCAGCCGGCTGGTGCTGGCGCTGCCGCCGTTATCATACCAGTCGCTGGAGAGCGCCTCGGTGCGGTTGTCATAGCCATCGTCCGATCCCGCATCCTCCGGCTGATGAGCATACTGCTCCTCTTCGGCATCGCCGCCCGCCTCATCATCGTTGTACGGAAATTCGAGCAGCGGGTTCTGTTCCACTTCTTGAGCGATAAACTGGTTGACTTCGAAGTGCGTCATCTGCAGCAACTGGATGGATTGCCTCAGTCGCGCTGTCATCACCAGGGACTGGCTCTGGCGCAGTAAGAGATTGGCGGACAGTTTCATGATAAAGTTCCACTTAATTCTTGGGACCATGCCTGATCATGACCGCAGGGCACGGAGATCGATGCCTTCACGTGAAATTGGCACGCTTGGCATCATGAACCACTTGGGGCAACTTGGGCGCCGCGGCGCGTGATAGCTTTCAAGAAGCGTGCCAAACCATCGACTGGATTCCGAAAAAGAATATGCTTGAGTTTCAGTGATTTATGGCGAGTAGTGAACTTGGTTGCGAAAGGGCATTTGTCGCGAAGCCGACAAACGACGACAGTGCAGATTGTCGCGACTGTCCATATTCATTTCGTGTTTGGACACAGTGTGCGGTTAGGGTTTTCGTTGATCCGGTTCGTCCTCGGCGAGGATTCGCCAGGCGGCGCCTTGAAGGTCGTCATACTGGCCGCTCTTCAGCGACCAAAGGAATGCCAGGAGTCCTATTCCTCCCATCAGCAGCGCGATCGGTATGAGATAGATCAGCATGTTCATGCGGCTTTGACCTCCGCCCTCCTGCCGATCCCCCCTCGAATTTGCATATCCTGACGCTTGCCGAACGCGTTCAGGCGCAGTGCGTTGGTCACGACGATGATCGAGGATGTCGACATTGCCACCGCCGCTATTAGCGGCGTCGCCAATCCGGCGATGGCGATCGGCACCGCCAGAACGTTGTAACCGATGGCGAGAGCGAAGTTCTGGCGGATCAGGCTGGCGGATCGTCGCGCAACGGCGATCGCTTCTGGAACAGCGTCAAGGCGATCGTTGAAGAAAACCAGGTCGGCCGCCTGTCTGCCGATATCGGAGGCCGTGGCCGGCGCCATCGAGACATGCGCGGCAGCAAGTGCCGGGGCGTCGTTGATACCGTCGCCAACCATGAGCACGCGACGACCTTCGCCATTCAGCCTCTGGCATTCCTCGACCTTCTGTTTCGGCGTCAGAGAGCCCAAAGCCCTGTCGATACCCAGGGCATGCGCCGTATTGTCGACGACGGTCTGCCTGTCGCCCGACACGATCAGCGTTTCAAGGCCGGCTGCATCGAGCCGGTCGATGGCCTCGCAAGCACCCGAACGAAGCGTGTCATCGAAGAAGAAGCGGGCAAGATCGACACCATTCTTCGACAGGACCACTTCCGAGAACGGACTGTCGGCGATGCGGGGCACGAAGCTGGTTCCGCAGGCAAACGCCGCGTTGCCCAATCGATAGACATCCGCTCCGCTCCCGGCTTCCAGTCCCCCGCCGGGGATTTCCGTGACGATGTCGAAGGACATGAGGTCGGTTTCGGTGTCCCGTACCAGGGCCCGAGAAAGAGGATGCCGTGAATGCGCTGCCAATCCACGGGCGATTGCGGTGGCGCTCTCGTCGATGGCGTCCACCTTGACAAGGCGCGAACTGCCCATCGTCAAGGTGCCCGTCTTGTCAAAGGCCACGGTGTCGGTCTCGGCCAGTCTTTCGAGTGCTGAGCCGTCCTTCACCATGATGCCCTTCCGGAAAAGCTCCCCCGCGGCGACGACCTGGACCACGGGCACGGCAAGACCCAATGCGCATGGGCAGGTAATGATCAGGACCGCTACGGCGACCAGCATGGCCTGTTTCCAGTCTCCGCCCAGGAGGCCCCAGGCAAGGAAGGAGACCAGCGCCAGCAGATGCACGACCGGGGAATAGAGTGTCGCAGCGCGATCGGCGATCCTGCGATAGCGAGCTCTTCCGCCCTCGGCGGCTTCCATGAGGCCGATGATTTCCGAGAGAAGCGAATTCTTGGCAATTCTCGTCGCTCGCAACACGAGCGAGCCGGTCAGATTCATCGCCCCAGAACTCACTTCGCTGTTGCTGGCGACGGCGACGGGGCTGCTCTCGCCGGTGACGATGGAGAGGTCTAGGTCGCTTTCTCCGCTGACGATTATGCCATCGACGGGAACCCGTTCGCCTGCGACTATCGAGATTTCATCCCCAGCCGCGATCTCTTCTACCGCAATGTAGCGTCGCGACCCGTCCGGATTGATCAGCAATGCTCCGCGCGGGGCCAGTCTTGCGAGTCCGTTGATCGCCGCCCGAGCCTTTTCCCGCATGACATGATCGAGGGTTCTGCCGATCAGCAGGAAGAAGAGCAGCGAGACCGAAGCGTCGAACCACGCATGCTCGCCGTGATGGACGGTCTCCCACAATGAAACGGCATAGGAGAGCGTCACGGCGAGTGAGATCGGAACGTCCATGTTGCTGCGCCCGTGCCGCAGCGCATTCCAGGCCGATTTGAAGAAGAAGCGCCCCGCATAAACCAGCGCGGGCGCTGCTATCATCGCCGAGATCCAATGAAACATATCGCGCGTCGCGGCATCTGCGCCCGACCAGACCGAAACCGAGAGCAACATGATGTTGGCAGCCGCAAAACCGGAAACGCCGATCGCGAGGAGAAGCTGATTTCTGGTCTTGTCGTTCTCGGGAGCGGAGGGGGTGAAGAGATGTGCGCGATATCCGGCCGAGTTGATCGCTGCGAGGATCTTGGATGGATCGGTTGCGCCCGTCTCGATCTCCTCCTGGTAGACGCAGCTCACCCTTCGCGCCGTGAGATTGACTCGCGCTGTCTTGACGAAGGGAAGCGTCAATAACGCCCGTTCGATGGTCGAAATGCAGCCGCCGCAGTGCACGTCGGAAACGCTCAGGTCCAGCTGGCGCAATCCTTCGCCGAGCGGCTGGCTGGCAAGGCGGACCTCTTCGGCACTGAATGATTTCGTGCTGAGGGCAAGTACGCTTTCCGCGTCCATGGTACAGCAGGTCATTGGCCTAACTCCCCGGTATCGATGCGTTTTGCCTCATGCATGACGACCACGCCGCCGTTTCGCGAGATGGCCTCGACGATCCAGTCACCTTCGGCTAGGTCATGCTCCGCTTCGAAACGCCCTGCGGCTGCCTTCCTGAGCGTAAGGTGGAAGTCCTCGTGGTCTCCGACGGGCCGTTTGAAATTCAGAACGACGTCGTCGACGATCGCAGGCGATCCGCTCTTGTCGCGAATATCGTAGCGGATCTCGTGCCCCTTTATGGAGAGGTTGCCCTCGATGCCGGAAGCGGCCATTGCCTTCATCGCCGCGGCTTTGCGGTTGAACTCCTGACTGGCGACATAGGTGTTTTCCACGACCAGACCGCTCCAGCTGGAGGAGGCATAGAAGGCCATGGTGACGTTCACCGCGATCACCACGCCAAAGAATGCCGAGGTCGCAAGCAGCATGTGCAGGCCTGTAAAACCCTGAGCGGAGGTCTTCATTTGATGTCTCCCGGTGCATTGAACGCCGCGCGGTAGGTTGCCCGATCGGCATGATCGGTATCTTCGATAACGAACAGAAATTCATTGATCGCGGCTCCGGTAGGCTTGCGCGTAACGAAGACCTTCAGCGTCGTGGCCGCGTCGGGTTCGGCAGGGACTCTAAAGCTGCGAGCGTCTTCCTTGCCCAACTCGGGAATGCGCATCGTCGCCCCCTCCAGCCCGACCAGGCTTATGTTCACATCCCTCGGCGTCGGCACCATGTTCAGGATCCGAAGCGTATAGCCATTCCGCAGAGAGCCGTCGCTTTCCAGAACATATTGGGGGTTTCGGTCGTGAACGACGTTGAGTTCAAGGCGCTCCCGAAAGCCGAGATGGACCAGCATGGCCACGCCGACGGACGCCCAGGCGAACGCGTAACAGAGTGTTCTCGGGCGCAAGATGATACGCCAGTCGAAGTGCCGTATCGCCGGAACGAACGTCCCATTATCGTTTCGAATCCTGGACGGCTGGACGGCCATTCGTCCTTCGTCCGTGGCGAGCGACATGTTGCTCGAGTATTCGCTCAAGGTGGCGTAGGCAATCAGGCCGCGAGGCTTCCCGCGCTTCTCCATGAGACCGTCGCAGGCGTCGATGCAGAGCCCGCACGTGATGCACTCCATCTGCTGCCCGTCGCGAATATCGATTCCCATCGGACACACGGCCACGCAGGCATTGCAATCGACGCAATCCCCGACCGGCACGCCCCTGGCTCGAGCTTTCTTCGGGTAACGCGACCGCTGCTCGCCCCGCCAGTCATTGTAGGTGACGACAAGAGAATTCTCGTCGAGCATCGCACCCTGGATGCGTGGCCACGGGCACATGTAGGTGCACACCTGCTCTCGCATGAGACCGCCGAGCACGTAGGTGGTTGCAGTAAGGATGGCGACGGTGGTGTAGGCGGCTGCAGGAGCGCGGCCGGTGAACAGCGAAACAAGCAGGCTCGGCGCGTCGGCAAAATAAAAGATCCACGCTCCGCCTGTCGCCACGCCAATCAGCAGCCAGATCGAATGTTTGACGACGCGCTTCCTCAGCTTGGCAAAGCTCATGAGGCCAGCGTCAAGCTTCATTCGCGCGTTTCGATCGCCTTCGATCGCACGTTCGACGACGAGAAAGAGATCAACCCAGACGGTCTGCGGACAGGCGTAGCCGCACCATGCGCGCCCAGCCGCGGAAGTGACAAGAAACAGGCCGAACCCCGCCATGACGAGGAGACCCGCTACATAATAAAATTCCTGAGGCCAGATTTCGATGAAGAAAAAGAAAAAGCGTCGCGAAGAGAGATCGATGAGGATTGCCTGGTCGGGCGCGTAAGGACCGCGATCCCAGCGAATCCATGGCGCGAGAAAGTAGATGCAAAGCGTAATCAGCAGGACGATCCACTTGAACCGACGGAAACGTCCCTCTGCATGCTTGGGGAAAACCTTCTTCCGAGGAGCGTAGAGAGGCTGCCGGTTGCGACGGGCGTTGACTGGCACGCCACTGAGCCTTTTGGTGTATCGGGATCTGGTGCGGTGCAGAGGTTCATGGGACCTATCGGATTTCATCTGCCGTTGTCCCAACTGCTGCGCATTTATCATTGATGCAGATCAAGAGCGGAGGCCTTCGTGCGAAAGGAAAACGCCATGGAGAGAGGGCGTGGCCTCGGGGGCTGCGGGCGAACAAACAACCTCGCTGGAACGTCCTCGACAACGCTACAGCTACCGGCTTGTCTGCTCGTGGTCTTTGAGGCAGGTCCAACTGATGATCGAACTGGCGCTCTTTGCTAGGTCGTCCTGATTGGAAGGTGGCGGCGTGGCCTTGGCGCGTCGAGCCGCGTGATCGTATCGTAGCGCGCGGCGTGCCGTAGAGGCCGAGGATTAGATTGTGGTCATGATCTGACATGGCATCCTCCTTAGGTTCCGCCGCCGAGCGAATGGACGAAGATCGTCAGTTCCTTGACCGTCGTGTCGCCGAGACGCCCTGCCCAAGCAGGCATGACGCCGTGTTTGGGAGCGGCTACCTGGCGCATGATCGCATCCTCGCCGCGTGCCTTCAGCCAGATCGCATCGGCGAGATCTGGCGCGCCCATTTCGGCTTTTCCTTTGGCGTCGTCGCCGTGACATGCGGCACAGTTATCGACGAAGACCTGTTTTCCTGCCTCTGTGAGACCGGGGTCCGACGGTGTATTGGTCAGTCCCCAGACGTAAGCCGCGACCTGCCTTGTCTGGAGGGGATCCAGAACATCGGCAAAGGGCGGCATCTCGGAAGCATGAGTGTCCGTATCCCCGTCGAAGCGAATCCCATGCGCGATCGTCGCCTGGATGGCATCCAGGTCTCCGCCCCACAGCCAATCGTCGTCGTTGAGGTTCGGAAATCCCGGGCCGCCGCTTGCTCCCGAGCCATGGCACGGCGCGCAGTTCACCTTGAACGCAGATGCGCCGCCGGCGACCGCGAATTCGCGAAGGGCAGAATCGGAATCGATCTCGTGCAGCGTCTTGGCGGCGATCAGATCATGAAGCGTCGTCTGCGATGCCTTGGCCTGATCCAGGTTCTGCTGCAGCTCGGCGCGGCTGGAAAAGCCCAGCATGCCCTTCGTGGCGTCGGTAATCATCGGGATCGCGGGATATGCGATCGCATAGCCCAAAGCCCAGACAATGGTGGCGTAGAAGGTCCACACCCACCAGCGGGGCATCGGATTGTTGAGTTCGCGGATGCCGTCCCATTCATGTCCGGTCGTTTCGACGCCGCTAAATTCATCGATATGTTTTTCCGACATCTCAATCATCCTTCAAGGGAATATCGGCGGCCTCTTTCGCCGTTTGCTTGCTGCCTGGGCGAAGGGTGAACACAACCGCGCCGACGAAGAATGCCGCCATTGCCAGGAGGCCCCAGCTGTCGGCGAAGTGTCTCATTGCAGTGTAGGTTTCCATGGATCACCTCATCGGTAGCCGGTCGCGTCGTCGTAGGTCGAGAAATCGACCAACGTTCCGAGCATCTGCAGGTAGGACACCAGGGCATCCATTTCGGTCAGCGCAGCAGGATCGCCGTCGAAATCGCCGGTCTTCGCCTTCGGATAGCGGGCAAGCAGGCCCGTCGTATCTGCGTTCGGATCGGCTTGGGCCTTCATGTCGGCCTCCGCGTTCGCCAGCATGTCGTCGTTATAAGGCACGCCCACGTCCTCGTTGGCCTTCAGGTCCATTCCCACGTCCTTGACCGTCACCCTCTGCTCTTTGAGGAAGGCGTAACGCGGCATGATCGACTCCGGCACCACTGCCCGTGGATCCGCGAGATGCTGGACATGCCATTCGTTGGAGTAGCGGGCGCCGACACGGGCCAGATCCGGCCCGGTTCGCTTGGATCCCCACTGGAAAGGATGATCGTACATGGACTCGGCGGCGAGCGAGTAATGGCCGTAGCGTTCGACCTCGTCGCGGAACGGCCTGATCATCTGGCTGTGGCAGAGGTAGCAGCCTTCGCGGATGTAGATGTTCCGGCCGGCCAGCTCGAGCGGCGTATACGGCCGCATGCCTTCCACCTTTTCAATCGTGTTCTGCAGGTAGAACAGCGGTGCGATTTCGACGATGCCGCCGATGCTCACGACGAGCAGCGAGCCGACGAGAAGAAGCGTCGCGTTCTTCTCGAGGATCTGATGTTTATCAAGTATCGATGCCATGTCTCACCTCATTCGGCAGGCTGTGCTTGGGGCACGAAAGTGGTTGGGATCGCAGCTTCGTCGCGCAGATGGCCGCGGATCGTCATGAACACGTTCCAGGCCATGACGAGACCGCCCGCCAGGTAAAGCGTTCCGCCCACGGCGCGCAGCACGTAGTAGGGGAACATCGCCGCGACCGTCTCCGCGAAGGAGTAGACGAGGAAGCCCTGGGAATTGTACTCGCGCCACATGAGCCCCTGCTGGATGCCGGCAACCCAAAGCACGGCGGCGTAGACGACGATCCCGAGGGTTGCGAGCCAGAAGTGCCAGTTGACCATCCGCAGGCTGTAGAGACGCTCGCGTCCCCATAGCTTCGGCGTCAGGTAGTAGATCGCCCCGAAGGTGATCATTCCCACCCAGCCGAGAGCGCCGGAATGCACGTGACCGATCGTCCATTCGGTATAGTGGCTGAGCGAATTGACGGTTTTCACCGACATCATCGGGCCTTCGAAGGTCGACATCCCGTAAAAGGCGATCGCGACGATCATCATACGGATGATCGGATCGGTGCGGATCTTGTCCCAGGCGCCTGAAAGGGTCATGAGACCGTTGATCATTCCGCCCCAGGAGGGCATCCAGAGCATGATCGAGAAAACCATGCCGAGCGTCTGGGCCCAATCGGGCAATGCCGTGTAGTGCAGATGATGCGGGCCGGCCCAGATGTACATGAAGATCAGCGCCCAGAAGTGGATGATCGAGAGCCGGTATGAATAAACCGGTCGGTTGGCCTGCTTCGGCACGAAGTAGTACATCATGCCCAGGAAGCCGGCGGTGAGGAAAAAGCCGACGGCGTTGTGGCCGTACCACCATTGGGTCAGCGCGTCCTGGACGCCCGAGAAGACAGAATAGCTCTTGGAGCCAAGGAACGAGGCCGGAACCGCCAGGTTGTTGACCACGTGCAGCATCGCAATGGTGACGATGAAGCTGAGATAGAACCAGTTTGCCACGTAGATGTGCGGCTCTTTGCGCTTCAGGATCGTTCCAAGATATACTGCTAGGTAGGCGACCCAAACGATGGTCAGCCAGAGGTCGACGTACCACTCAGGTTCGGCATATTCACGGCCTTGGGTGATTCCAAGAACGTATCCGGTCGCAGCCATCACGATAAAAAGCTGATAGCCCCAGAATACGAACCAAGCCAGATTGCCGCCGAAAAGACGTGCGCGACAGGTGCGTTGCACCACGTAGAACGACGTCATGATCAGCGCGTTGCCGCCAAAGGCGAAGATGACTGCCGACGTGTGAACGGGCCGCAGCCTTCCGAAATTGAGATAAGGGGCGATGTTGAGGTCAGGAAAGGCCAGTTGAAGCGCGATGATCACGCCAACCAGGAAGCCAACCACGCCCCAAAATACCGTGGCGATCAAGCCATACCGTATCACCTCGTCGAAATAGCCGGACCTATCGACGTTGCGCTGTTGTCCTGCCGGCGAAAAGTCAACCTTCCTGACCATCAGCACAGCCCCCATAACGAGGCAGAGGCAAAGTATGCCCATATGGACCGCAAAGAGATGATCATGCGCGAATGCGGCTACTAGCAGCGCTAGAAACGCCGCGACCGCGATCACCATCGTTTCCGTTGTGTAATTCATGATGTCGTCCTCAATGCGCCGACGACCGCGTCGCGGCCGTCTTTCTCGCCAGAACTGTCACGAAGCCGCAAATTGCTCCTTGATCCACATCAACGAGAGGACAGAAAGACGGGACGACGCTGCGGCTATAAATGCAAAGGCTTTTAATCCGTTGACACACGCTGACTATTCCACCGTCTGCCCACTCGGAGGCTCATTTGCGTTTGAGTGTTCAATCCCGGGTTTTGACGGTTCATCATTTCCTTGCAATTGAAGGAACGAGCTATGGGCCAGGTTTATGTGTGAGCACCCAACGAAGGGGCAATCCATTTATGAAGAGAGCTTCAGAGTCACCGGAAGACGTTTGGCCAACGGAAGAAATGGACGGTCTTGCCGACATACGGTTGGACACGCTGAATGAAGGGACGCTGGCCTTTGAGGTGAGAAGTCCCAAAGGGGAGCCAAGGAATTTTCTGCAAACATCGACTGGGATGTATTTCGCGCGGGAGCCGCCACGACAGCCGGTCTCGCGACTTCGCGTGGTAACGCTTTCGATGTCTAAATGTATGGCGTCGGGCTCCCTACAGACCGCGAAATTTTCGCGGCCAATACGCAAACGGTCCATATGTGGCGGCCCCGGCGTCCCGTGCCCAAGGCGGCGGTTATCAGCCTTGGGGGCGCACCGGACCGGACGCCATGTAACGCAAGCTCCCTATCGATTCTGTTGCTATATATCTTCATCCCTTAAGTTGTCATGGCTTCAAAGTGGTGCTCTCCCTGACGCGACGCGCCGTCAGAATCTCCAAAGCCATGGCTAATATCCCGAATGCCAACGCGGGCTATGCCTTCGGACTTGGTAGACCTGCGGATAACACCAGCTTCCCCCAGAAGTGATCTGATGTACATGTGCCATTTCGCTTCCTGGTGTTTGAATCAATTGTTCAACCGACGTGGCGGGTCGCGGTGAGCCGCACTAGATCATTCCCTATTATTTATCTATTCAGATTGGACAATGAACGGTTCGGGAAACATTGCTTGGTCGCAGAGATGACAAAAGTGACGGATTATCTTGTAAACTGATCGTCGCTCTTCAGGACCGTAAAAGGTCAGAACCTTCCAAGGGGTTTGAGGAGGCGAAGCTCATTCATTCGCCCTTAAAGGAGGCGGTGACAAATTGAAGACATTCCTTCATTCGCCAAAGCCTCTCCCCAAGACATCACGCCACCTACAAAAGGGGCGCCGGAAACGAGCGTGTTTGCTTTTTCTGGCTTGCGGCAACCGCGATTTGTTTTCAGGGGGTGCCCCGGCTCGACATCGCTGGCTCATAGAACCCAACACCTTTCAGGGCACAATTGGCTATGCTCTCTCGCAAGGACTTGGGACCGGGCCACAAACCCCACGAACCTATCCAATGCAAAAGCTCGCGCGAAAAGCGAGCGATCCGGTCGGATCAAACACTATGTTCTTGCTCCAATGGTTCGTCAGAATTCCTGTCGACGCTGCCTAAGCCGCGCCAACAGGTTGCTATGTTCAAGGCTATTTCGGCGGAGGCATGCAAATTCCCCCGTAAAAAGCCCCCTCGCCCTTGTACTCCGCCAGGACCCGTCGCAAATGCGCCAGCCATTCCTGCTTATCTTCGTCTGGAAGTGGCCCTCCGTCTACCAAATTCAAAGCCAGCTCTATCAACCCCACTGCCAGGCCGTTGTCGCCGCTCTCACGGCAGTAAAAGGCAATCGTCTCGTAAGACTCAGCGCGTGAGAGGGCATCTTGCTGCGGAAACAATCTGAGGATTCGATCGGAGAGCTCCTTGCCCATCGAAAAGCGTTCCGCCAATGGAAGGCCCGAGTAATCGTAGTGTGGACCGAAGAGTTCTTGCATGGCCGCGAGAAGCCAATCTTCAGAGTTTCGTTCAATTGCATCACGAGCAAATTGGTCTAATGCGATCCAGCCCGCCCCTATCTCGCGCATTTCTCCCATCAACATAGAGACATGCGACTGGCGCAAGGAGATGCTGTCCGGGAAAAGTTTGATGCCCTCTTCAATGGCCGAGAGCGCCGCCTTCCAATCCTCAATCTCGGTCGCCGCCCGGATTCGACGACGCAACGCGTTCGCCGGAGCATCAATGTCGACTTCAGCAATGCGCTCGATTTCGGCATTTTTTGCTTCCGCGCTGGCGCGCCAACTGCCGTTCATCACTTTTGGCAAAACGTCCTCGACCACATCCGGATCACCGATAAAGGCGATGCTGCCGTCTCGGTCGACAATGAACGCCTCTGGAACATGGAAAGTCAGGCTGGCTTGCAGCCAATGCTTAGCCATTTCGCCTGAGTAATCGAACCCGATCCGAATTTTCGTATTCGGGAGCCATTTGGTTACCCATGCGTCCATCTGAGCCAGGGCCTCGTCAGCCGTTGCAGCTTCCTCATTTGCTGCGACCCCGATGAGCTCAACTCCCATGTCGCTGTATTTCTCCTGCAACTGCGCCACAGAGGACAGCGCCGGTCCGCAAACACCGCAGGTAGTCGAACTAAACGCGAGTACGTATATCGTGCCGAGCTGCAAGTTGGAAAGCGGATCGCCACGCAGCCAGTCCAGCGCTTTGATCGACGGGGCTGGCGAGCCAATACCCAAACCAGAGGCCATGTTGTCCTCCCCAGTGTTTTACCCGCGCTTCGTGCGCCCGGAATAAGCGCGTCATGACAGGTATCAGGTCGAGCCGCTTTGATTTCGATCAATCATGCCCGCGAAACGTCAACAGCGACAAAATTGCCGTCCCTATCACACCCGTGAATCCCGGATCACAATTTGATTAGTCGGGCACGGGTCTCTCCTTTCAAGATCCATGCCAAATCGGCTGGCGTAGTTGAAATGTCATCAGTTCCAGTGGTTCCGACGCGAATGCAGCGCCCGGGGATCGCACGTTGTGTGCCGCGGTCCGACAAATCCGACACAAGGTAGGCACATTTGCTTATTGAAAATGGACTGAAGATCTTGGCCAAATTGGCCTCGCGAATGAAGGCTGCAGGACCGCTTGTCGGGTAAGACAGCGACCAGCAGAGCGGGTTTCCCATCCACCGGCCTTACTACGCAGCACATCCGGCCCGGTGGCCGGCTTGCCCCTAATTGGAGCGCTTCCGGCGGTGAAATTCACACTCGCCATGGCATCAAACAGCCAAGGGGAATTCGCCGGTTGTCATCCATGAGACACAGCATGCTACATTGTCACGACAATTTGCGGATACAGCGACATGGATCCATCATAGTCTCCCATTTTGGAGTTTAAAGATCTGACATAGCAGCGCACAAAAACTCGCCGATTCTCCAGCGATCTAGCACGACGCTTGGAAATATTAACAATAGGGACAGCAGCTTGTATGGGATGCCGACAACCTCGGTGCGGCGCTTGATCTCGCCATTGAGACGCTCGATTGGATTGGTCGAGTGCAGCTTTGCCCGGTGCTCTTTCGGGAACGTCATGTTAGGCAAGCACATCCTCTTCTGAATCATCTATAATGGCGGCGAGCTTCGGCACTTTCGGTCGTATCTGGTCGGCAACATTACGCCACTGCGTGCTGGCAGCTTCCGCCGTATCCTGAGCGAATGCGGTGGCAATGAAGGCGGAGACGACCCGCCTGCCGCTCTTTCCGGCATGCGCCAGTACATTCCTTATGAAGTGAACCCGGCATCTTTGCCATGTGGCGCTGAGAACCTTGGTGGCCGCGGCCTTGAGCCCTTCATGCGCACCTGAGACGACGAGCTTCACGCCGCGCAAACCTCGGCGCGTAAGCTTGCGCAGGAACTCCGTCCAGATCGGCTCGGCTTCGGACGTACCGACTTCCATGTCCAGTACCTGGTGGCGGCCATCGCTGTTGACGCCGATGGCGATGATGACCGCAACGGAAACGATGCGACCACCGCGTCATAAATCCTCCGAACCAGGATGCCAACAACAGCTTCATCCACTCGGGATAGAGACCCTATCGGTAACAATCACCGTGAGGCAATCTGGGGTTAATTCTTCATTTCGCTTGATGTCCGAACCGCTCCAGCATCCTCCTCAATTGTTCATTTTGCATTTGAAGCTTGCGCGCCAACTGGTCCCGGAGAAGCCTGATTTCTTCGTCGAGATTAATTGCATCGTCAGAAGCGGTGAGAGCGCTTGAAGAAGGTGGGATAACGACTGTAATCGTTTTCGCTTTCATGCCCCGCGTGCCGCGCTTTCGCGTTTGACCTTCGACAACTCGAAAGGCTTTTGGTGCGACATGCGCGTCTGTATCGGCCTCATCGGACAAAGCCCGGTCCGACGCTTCCACGGGCTTGGCGCCTTCGACATCTGTCGTGTCATCAACAACGCTTGCCGTTTCCTCGGAATGATCCGGGTCCGCCGGAACCGCCACGGAATGACCATGAAGAACTGGCTTTTCGTCCGCCGGACGGTCTGCGCCGTCCAACTCGTTGTTGTCTGCTGTTTCAGTCGGCTTGGCGATGGCCAATACGTCCGGCTTCGCGTCATCGGTCGAGCCGTGTTCTTGCTTCTGCTGGCGTCGCCGTGACACCAGCCCAGCAAGAAGTTTCCATGGAGACGCCATTTTATTCGACCTCGAATTCTACTGCGTATGCAAACTGCGAGCAAAAACGTTGGCGGCAGAACGAACCGCCGCCAAAATCTTCACTTCAATAAGCATGAGAATGCGGCCAGCGCTTGGCCGCCTGCTGCCAATCAACCGAGGTTGAGTCGCTTTCGCAGATCGGCATTTTCAGCGCGGAGCTTCTCCGCCAGCAGCTTGCGCAGCCTCTGGTTTTCCTCTTCGAGCTGCAGAAGATCCGCGATCTCATCAACAGCTGCCACTGACGGCGTAGTCGCTGTCTGCACAGCCCTCGGAGCACGTTTGACAGGCGCGCGCTTGGCACTCATCGTACCTTCGTCAGACTTTGCTTTGCGTCCTCTCTTCTGCTTTCCAGCTGTGGCACTCGGAGCCGCTGCCGGTTGCACGGAAACGACGGCTGCGGCCGTTTCAGGCACCGCCTTCTTGGCGCGAGGTTTGCGCACCTTCTTCGGTACATCGGGCGCCGCGGCGGTCGCCGTTTCAGCATTGGTCATCGTATCGTTTTGATCGGCCATTATGGTCTCCTGTAAAGCCGATGCAGTTGTCTCCTGCTGGATCGGCAGTGTCAATAACGGCCCGGCCTGTTCTTCTCCGGATACAAGCATCTCGCTGCTCTTTGCCTGAGGAGCTAATGATAAAAATGGCATCGCCTCGTCCTGCAGATCTTGCGCAACGGACTTAAGATCGGTGTCTGCCCAGATCGAGTTCGGCTTGGAGTTTAGTTTTCGCCGACCAGATTTGTATTCGACGGCAAAGCTGCGCTGTACTTTTTTCACTTTAATAAGCCTCGGGTGTCAGTGGTAATTTTTCAGCGACGCCTTCAGCATCGCAACAAGCCTGCAAATAACCACTATCGCGCCGGCGGTGTCCATAACGGCCTGCGAATTTCACACGCTGCCGCTCTTCGGCCCGAGTGACCTGATGCGCAGGTACAACACGATATCACGCGCCCTTTGGTGGTCGAGGCTAATTGACAAAGCCATTCTGCGGGAGTGGCTGGCGGTATGCGGCAGGGTTCAGCCGTGACGCGGCTGAGGCAGCTCATCTGCGAGATAAGGCGGTTGATGGAAGAGCATCTGCCATTTGGATCCGTCGCATTTCCAGTGGGAGGTTCCAGCACGCGTCTTTTCGAGCCATCTTGTTCAGGACGCTTGCCTCCTAGGTCAAAAGGACCAAATCGTTCGAAATAGGCGCCCGTTACAATACGAAGTTTGATGGTCACCGTCATCGTCACCGCTCTCCTCCCTAGAAGATTGCGATTGTCGCCCGGTCCTACTCGCTACCAAAATGCTCAAATTTCCACCTCGATTTCCATCCCGTATGCAAACTGCGAGCAAAAACGTTGGCGGCAGAACGAACCGCCGCCAAAATCTTCACTTCAATAAGCATGAGAATGCGGCCAGCGCTTGGCCGCCTGCTGCCAATCAACCGAGGTTGAGTCGCTTTCGCAGATCGGCATTTTCAGCGCGGAGCTTCTCCGCCAGCAGCTTGCGCAGCCTCTGGTTTTCCTCTTCGAGCTGCAGAAGATCCGCGATCTCATCAACAGCTGCCACTGACGGCGTAGTCGCTGTCTGCACAGCCCTCGGAGCACGTTTGACAGGCGCGCGCTTGGCACTCATCGTACCTTCGTCAGACTTTGCTTTGCGTCCTCTCTTCTGCTTTCCAGCTGTGGCACTCGGAGCCGCTGCCGGTTGCACGGGCGCCGCGGCGGTCGCCGTTTCAGCATTGGCCATCATATCGGTTTGGTCGGCCATTATGGTCTCCTGTAAAGCCAATGCATTTGTCTCCTGCTCAATCGGCAGTGTCAACAACGGCCCGCCCTGTTCTTCTCCGGATACAAGCATCTCGCTGCCTAATTCGCTGAGCTGAGAACCTATCGGCAGGAATGGCATTGCCTCGTCTTGAAGATCTCGCGCGACGGCCGTTGGTCCAACGATTGAGGCGATGAAGACCCAAGAACTCGACGCGCTGCAACGGCGGTTATGGACGTTTCTCTTTCAATAGATACCCCAGCAAGGGTTTCTCCACGCTTCTGGCACTGATCCTGCTCACGCCGCAACATCAGCTAAATCGCTTGTCCAACCTCACTAGACGCCCGCAGGGTTATTTTCTCGATCGCTGTGCTTCTGATCGCGCATACGGTGTCGGTGGTCAGATTGTCAAGGGTCAACCGAAGCTCGATACGGGGTCCGCCGCGCCAGAATTTCAACACGATGAAATGTCTCTCGGGGATTGTTGGGCGTTAAACTCCTGGCCCTTAACACAGCGGTCATGAGTAACCCGGCCTGAAACCTATCGGACCGCCCTTCGTTCGCGGTGGTGATCGGGGCGGATTGCGACACGACATGTCGGCGACCCTACAAAACCCTCCGTACAGCGACAACGAAACACGTTCAATCTCTAGAGGTTACCGGCGCAACCTGATTGGCACGAGTAGTGCTCAGAGTTAGCCGGGTCCCTAAAGCCCAAATCCGATAGGGAGCTTAAACGACTATGCACATCGTGGTCTGTATCAAACAGGTGCCGGACATTAGGGGGCCTGATAGCGTCTTAATCGGGAAGCAGACAATTGACGGCGACACAGCCCCGGTCGGACCCGGAATCGCAAAGAGGCTGAACCTCCAGCAACTGTCTTGCGTAGCGAAGATTGTTTCCATTGATCCCATTTCTCGCGAGCTCGTGGTTGAACGGCGCGCGCAACGCGGCGCTTCGGCCATCCCGGCATCGGTCTCGACAACAGGAATATTAGCAAGCGATGACAACTTTGAATGAGTATCTCCGACAGAAGCACGAAGCACTACTCGATCGGCGGGCGCGCGTCAGAAGGGGCGATCTGAGTGCGGTCACAATGGAGGCCAGTGCAAGCGCTGAAGGCCGCAGCGGCGTACGTCGTATCCGAATTCGGGATTTCCAGGTCATTTCCGACAGCCCGCCAGATTTCGCAGGCTACAATCTGGGTCCGTCGTCTCCAGAACTGCTGCTCGGCGCGCTTTCGAGCTGCCTGACCCATACCTTTCTGATCTATGCTTCCGATCAGGGCGTGCCGCTGGAATCGCTGAATGCGGAAGTCTCCGCCACGATCGATCTGCGTGCAGGTGCAGAAGGATATGAAGACGTTCCCGTCTATCCCCAGGACATCAACTACCTGGTCACCCTGGTATCTCCCGCAAGTACCGCGGACGTCGCCAGACTGCAGGCGACCGTGGAAAAGCTCTGTCCAATCCTCAATCTCCTGAAACGCGGAAACGAGGTGCGCGGGCAGTTGGATCACCAGCAACCTGACCATCATATAAGGAGCGCCGACTGATGACCGTGTAGTCAGGTGTCAGCACGTGTTCTCGACTTCGTCTCGTGGGAACCCGTCGGATGTCGGTTGCTGCATAATTCCCCAAATTGGTATCACTGAAGGATAAAATCATGCGGCCATTCGAAATGCGCCCGCGGCACTGCCACAAGGGGTGCTCCGGTAGGGCCCAGATGGCAAGCACGGGTTTGCTTGAAGCAAATTCCTGATACACCAAGGAAAAAACCGAAGAGGAGCACACCATGGCTAGTCAACCCGTTGCCACCTGCATCGTCTTTGCATCGCGCCCATCCGGAAAGCGGCTGCGAATTTCCGGCTCGAGCGGGAGACCGTTCCGGGATCTCGCCGAGGGCGAGGTTCTTCTCCAGACGCTTTATCTTTCCCTCGCCCCCTACATGCGGGACCGCAAGGACAACGCCAATTCCTATGCCAAAACGACAACAGCCTCCTCCTCAACAGAGACCGTCGATCTCGGCTCTTTCGGGCCGGTCGGAAGGTCCGCGACCGAGGACCGCTTCCGCCACCGAGCGATGGTCTTCTGATTGATCCCGTGACGCGTCGAAAGCGCCATCAGGCCTCTTGACTACGTTGTATCGCTCGACGAACTGCCTCTGTCGTCGTGGCGCTCCCATAAAGAACCTGGCCCATAGCGCATCCTTTGATTTGGAAGACAATGTTCACGTCGATTAAGGCTCCTTTTGGCGGCCGGAAAACGTGCATCGGTTTTCTAGTTGCACCGCTCACGACCGCGTCCGGCAACGGACAGTTTCTTCGAATTCCGCGGGCGCACTTTCTATTAGTTTGCGCGACGGAGTACAGGTCTGAGGCGATGAAGGGGCGGACAACCCGGGTTAGCGGCACCAGCTTACCCCTGTAGGCCTTGATACCGTGGACCCGATAGCGCGCAAGTGAATATCGTTGCGATTACTATGTCCTCGGGTAAGGAGCGTTGAAATGTCAGCGGGATGCGCGCGATCGAGCTCGGTGCTGCCACAGCGGGCGTCGACGGCGGAGGCGCCGCAGTCGAACATCCCTGACTCTGCAGCAAACGCGAACGCTGTTAATCCCAGACAAGTCGATTGGGGCTCGTGCTTGGCTAAATCACAACAAAAAGCGCGCAGCTGGAACGTCGTACACCACTGCGGTCAATTCCGATATCGGCGCACAAATTACATTTGCGAAAGAAGATGGGATGCCAGACCTCTCCCATTCAACAATCCACACCTACAGGAAAGTATAAATGTCAATGTAACAGACATTTCCAAATATTATCCGACCGCTCGTTCGCAAGGTATATTTGCCGGAAGGCGAGGTTATCGCCATTGACCTTCTTCCCTGGGTTGGTGTCCACTTTGCGGGCAGGCACATAAGCTACGTCCTCAACAAAGGTTGCACCGATTCGAGTTCACGGTTGACGCTACGCGTGGCGATACCTCTCTGGAATCCACTACTTTTAGGAGGCATGCCATGTGCAATGAATTGATCCTCATCATCGACGACGATGGGGAAACTCGTACTCTATTAAGAACTTACCTTGAGAGAGAAGGTTATCGAACAGTGGAGGCCTCCGATGGAGAAATAGGCCTTGCGCACCATATGAAACTGAAACCCGATCTCGTCATGCTCGACGTCTCGTTGCCCCGCCGGAACGGCTTTGAGGTATTGGCTGAAATTAGGCGGCGCGGCGACACGCTGGTGATTATGGTGACGGGCCGGGACAAGCCTATTGACGAACTGCAGGGCTATCGATTCGGAACAGATGATTACATTGTCAAACCGTTCGATCCGGACTTGGTGGTAGCCCGTACCATAGCGGTGCTACGGAGGGCCGGTGGTCGCATCGCCAATCTGCCAATCCGCCTTGGAAAACTGACCGTCGACCATTCCGCACGCACCGCATGGGTAGATCAACCGACGGGACGAAAAGACCTGCAGCTGACTCCAACGGAGTTCAAGCTTATCTTTCGTTTGGCTCGTTCCCCCGGCCGCGTGTTCGAGCGTGGTGAACTGGTTGACGAATGTTTTCCAGACAATGTGCCGCTCGAGCGGACCATTGATTCTCATATGTGCAATCTGAGATCCAAACTAGATGCCGCTGGCCTTCGCGGCATGTTGGTCTCCGTCAGGGGCATTGGATATCGAATGGACACTAAAGATGGCTGAATACAAAACTAGAAATTTGAAAACGATGATCGTTCGCGCTTTGAGCGTGCAAACCTTCATATCTTTAGGGGCCTTTTACCTTGGAGTTACGATCTTTTTCACGATACTGCATCGCTTGCAGTCTTTGGGCTATTTTCGGGAAACCAACGGATCGCACTGGAGGGATGTCGCCGTACTCAGTTTAATAGTAACAATCGGTCTTATTCCCGCCGTCATTGTCGGCCGTCGCCTAGCCCAAGACATAGTGGGCGCTCTGCCACCAATTGCAGCTGCAACCCGTTCGATAGCCGCCGGTGACTATTCAGTGCGTGTCACGGCGCCCCCGCACTCGTTCGAGGAGACCTATGCACTTACTGCCGATATTAACGCTATGGCCGAACGCCTGGAGGAGTTGGACGCAGATCTCAGATACCGGAACTCAGCGATTGCGCATGAATTCCGCACGTCCCTGACCGTGCTATTTGGCAATCTGCGTGGACTTTCGACTGGAGCCATCGAACCAAGCCGGGAGCTCTTCGCTCGCATGATTCCCCATGTCAGCTGTCTTGCTCCTATGGCCAACGATTTAGAAAATCTTCGATTATCGAGCGCCAACAAGCTCGATCTTAACATCAAAGAGATCGACCTCGCGGTGGAAGCTGAGACGCTGACCGCCTCGATGGAGGACGATTTGGTCGCTGCCAGCATCACAATAGAGCGACAGTTCGATCGTGCAGTTTGCATCGCCGATCCCGCGGGAGTGCACCTGGTGCTGCGCGCGCTGCTCGATAACTGCCGCCGCTACGCACCGGGGAATACCGTGACCATCCGGACCTATGAGGACGAGGATTGGGCCATGATACTTTGCGAAGACACAGGCCCTGGCTTGCCGGCCGCCGTGGCGGATAAAGTCTTCGATCCCTTCTGGCGCGGCGGTGACTCGCGAGAGCGCGTTCCCGAAGGCAGCGGTCTTGGCCTTACAATTGTAAAGACGATAACAAGTGTCCATCACGGCGAAGTCGTCATAGATACTGATTGCGGACGAGGCTTCAAAGTCAAGATCCGGCTGCCAAAGAACGCCTCCGGCGTAAAGAGGATTTAGTGTTGGAGGGCGTGAACTGAAGGTTTGGCGATGCGCTCGCCACCCTTGTCTGACCCGGCGAAGAGCCAATTTTTTCTTCCGATTCCAAGCGGTCTCATGGCTCGTTCAGCTATATTGCTGTCTATCTCGACGCGACCGTCGTCGAGATAGACGCTCAATGCTGCCCATCGCGAGAGGGCATATCGCATTGCCTCGGCCAGCTTCTGCTTCTGTGGCAGCGTCGAGAGCGTCTCGTCTATCCAGCTCTTGAGGTCCGCCGGAATGGGCCTGGCGTGTTACCGGCGCAGTGTACGCCGCTCGTCAGCCGACATGCCGCGGATACGATCCTCGATATCGTAGAGTGCACCAATGCGCGACAGAACTTCGTCAGCGGTCGGAGATGGCTTGAGCTCGAACACATCATGGAATTGCGGCGCACATGCGCCATGCAGGCGGCCTCAACAATCTGATTGCCGTGGAGCTTCTTGTAGCCCCAATAGCCATAGCCATCGGCATGCACCACACCACTTAAGTTTGCGAGGTGGTCAACCTCAATATTTCCACGTACAAGTTTCGACATTTTCTACCATTTTTTCGATCTTACGATTATATTTATGTCTATGTATTGCGAAACCATGAAATGCACGCGTCTACAAGAATATCTAGCGGATCTATAACATCTGAACCTTTGAAAAGGTCTCGCGATGCGAGAGATAGCTCACTGCATCCAAGTATAATAGCGTCCGGCTTGAGGCTTCGTGTTCGCGCTACCAGTAATGCCATTTTAAACCTGGCGCGACTTATATTTCCGCTCTTGACGTCATCAATAACCCTTGCTGCGTCTTGTTGAATTGAGTCGACGTCAGGGACAGCGCCGCCCCAGCCTGCCGTTGAATTTCCATATAATTTGTGTTGAATAGTTGCTTTCATTCCTAAGACAATTGTTCGCAGGTTATCCATATCCGTGCCGTTATGCTGATATATAAAGTCGCGGGTAACCTCAACTATACTAATGAATTTTATTGTTAGAGCGTTTGCAATATCGGAAGACCAAAAATGTGCCGTATTGCAGGGGATGGCTATAGCTCCACATCCAACTTTCTCGAGCCATTGCGTGCGTTCCAGGATTTGCCGCAACGGCGCGTTGCTGCCGATAGATATTGCGTTTGATCGATCAGAAATGTTGGGAAGTGATAGAGCAATAAATGGAACGTGCTCTTGATCTGTTTCCACGCCACTTTTTTGAGCTAAAGCCTGCAGAAATTTCGCAGTCGCTAGACTTCCCATTCCCCCCACCACTCCAAGTGGCTTTTTTAGCCCAATTATGTGGGGAGGACAGGCATTTGCTTGCGGTTTGACCTCAGACATCAGAAAGTCTCATCTTACGGTAGAGCGGATTTGGTGACACATGAGGGCACCGCGGGCGACTGCAATCGAAGTTTTTCTGTTCACTGCTCGGTCATTGCGGAAGGTCCCCTTAGTTGGTCTCGGCAGCACAAGGCCATGTGAGTCATCATCGGTGTCTCCTTGTTGCCGTCTGTATGTACTTAGTAAGTTCAAGTCCCGTGGAGGTTTGATGGAGCGATCATGGACGCGCGGCCTGAGGGCGAGCGCGTCCCAAGGCGAGCGCCTGCACGTTTCATAGCGCTGTAGCGGGTGATCGGCTTCGCGGGCAGCCGTCATTCGAGCGTGCCGGCGTTCCGACGATCAGCCGCGGTGCTCTCGGTAATGGGTGATCGCTGCGAGCGAGGAGCATCTGCACCGCATCTATGACTCGCTAGGTGAGATAATCCCACCTTGAGGGGGGCCGTACGCGTCCGTGGAGGGCTGCCTTCCTGAGAAGTGAGGCGAGCTCGATGTTCTGTCTATATGGGCGTCAATATAGACAGTGTCTTGGGGTGCAGGAGGTTCTGAAGCATGATCCGTTGTCAGGGCATCTCTTCGTCTTCAGGGCCGCAGATCGGATATTTTGAAGATCATCTGGCATGATGGTCTGGCCGCCTACCTTTTTGCCCGGTGGGTTGAGAGAAGCCCGAAGCCGACCGTTTCGGCGTTCGTATCCTTCCCAACACTGCAGGTTGCCACAGCGTCGCGGAAGCGGTGCTGACCGCAAGGATGGCACGCGAGCTGTTCGCCAGCGACTGGATCAAGCTCGAGGTCATCGGCAACCATGATACGCTACAGCCGGATGTC
>NZ_PQIG01000124.1 GCF_012349115.1 Rhizobium ruizarguesonis | reverse complement strand
GCGCAAAGGACGCTGTAACACTTTGAATCACCGCATAATTTTATCCTTACATCGATTCCGATTTAAGGAATGATGCAGTGTTCTAGCCGAGCCGAACCGGGGTTCAGCCGAGATAATCGCGCTTGCCGATCGGAGCACCCTGGCTACGCAGGATGGCGTGGGCCGTCGCGACGTGGAAATAGAAGTTCGGCAGGGCGAAGGTGGCGATATATTCGTCACCTGGCAGTATGATACCGCTCTTTCCCGGCAGGGTGATCTGGCGGGTTTCTGTGCCTTCCAGTGCTTGCGCCGAGAAGCCGGCGAGATAGGCTTCGGTCTTTGCCAGGCGCTCACGCAGGTCGTCGAACGTCGTTTCGTTATCCTCGAACTTCGGGGCGTCGGTCGCCGTCAGGCGGGCGAGCGCAAATTTGGCGGTGTCGCTGGCGCGCTGATACTGGCCGGAGAGCGGCAGCATGTCGGGCGCCAGGCGAGCGGCGACCAATATGGCAGGATCGATATTCTTTTCCTTCGCATAGGCTTCGGCCTTGTCGAGGTAGGTTTTCAGGCTGGCGAGGCCGCGCTGGAACATCGGAACGGTGAGGCGATACATCGAAATGGACATTTGTCCTGTCTCCAAAATCTTCAAATGATTGGGTCGCGGCGAGAGGTCGAAGGCGCCTGCGGCCGTGAGCCTGCCTTCGACCCTGCATAGATGGATGCTCGTTTCGCCTTTCACAACACCGACAATGCGGGTGTCGGTCCTGACGCCCGCATGGCATTGCGCCCTCATCCATATCTCGTCGCCGCTAAAGATACTTGACGTCGTTCCCAGAAAATGGAATGAATATTCCGCAGAGCAGATTTAACGGTTTGTTTGTTCCGTTTTGCGGAGCGCCGCGGGAGAGGTGGCGCTGGGAATTGCGGCTTCAGAGCAAATGCCTGGAGCTCCGGCGTGAGGAGGGTGCAGCCGGGCACCGCTTTGTGGAGGAAGTAAAATGAAAAAGTTTATCCTGGGCACTGCGATGGCGCTCGTCATGTCGACGGCCGCTCACGCAGAAACCGTCGGCGTCTCGATGGCGAAATTCGACGACAATTTCCTGACGGTTCTGCGCAACGGCATGA
The DNA here is from genome assembly GCF_012349115.1 of Rhizobium ruizarguesonis. Classification (GTDB taxonomy): domain Bacteria; phylum Pseudomonadota; class Alphaproteobacteria; order Rhizobiales; family Rhizobiaceae; genus Rhizobium; species Rhizobium ruizarguesonis. Next base: position 22,540 of record NZ_PQIG01000124.1, on the reverse strand, counting down.
CCGATTATGCAAAGACACTCAGCGGCGTGACGCTGCAGGTTGAAGACGCACAGAACGACGTTTCCAAGCAGCAGAGCCAGATCCAGAATTTCATCGCCTCCAAGGTCGATGCGATCATCGTCAACCCTGTCGATACCGATGCGACCACGGCAATGTCGAAGCTCGCGGCCGATGCCGGCATTCCGCTGGTTTACGTCAACCGTCAGCCGGTCAACGTCGACACGCTGCCGGAGAAGCAGGCCTTCGTTGCTTCCAACGAGCAGGAATCCGGCACACTGGAAACCAAGGAAATCTGCCGCATTCTCGGCGGCAAGGGCAAGGCCGTCGTCATCATGGGCGAGCTTTCCAACCAGGCTGCGCGCATGCGGACGCAGGACATCCATGACGTCATCAAGACGGATGAATGCAAGGGCCTGGAGATCGTCGAAGAGCAGACGGCCAACTGGGACCGCACCCAGGGCGCCGACCTGATGACCAACTGGCTCTCCAGCGGCATCGAATTCGACGCCGTGATCTCCAACAACGACGAAATGGCAATCGGCGCCATCCAGGCGCTGAAGGCGGCCGGCAAGGATATGAGCAAGGTTGTCGTCGGCGGCGTCGACGCCACCCAGGACGCTCTTGCCGCCATGCAGGCAGGTGATCTCGACGTCACGGTGTTCCAGGATGCCGCCGGCCAGGGCAAGGGCTCGCTCGATGCAGCGCTCAAGCTCGCCAAGGGCGAAAAGATCGACAAGAAGGTCTACATTCCCTTCCAGCTCGTGACGCCTGCCAACGTCAAGGACTTCGTCACCAAGAACTGAGGCGAACGCCACACTGGATGCGGGCTTTGCCCGCATCCTTTTCGTTTACCCGTATCCGGAGGAGATGATATGGCCGTCAGCCCGACAACCATGGCCGCCGTGCGCGCGAGCGGCGCAGTCCCGAATGCGGAATATCTCTTGAGTGCCGAGGGTGTCCGCAAGGAATTTCCTGGAGTCGTCGCACTCGACGACGTGCAGTTCCGGCTGAAGCGCGCCTCCGTGCATGCGCTGATGGGCGAAAACGGCGCCGGCAAATCGACATTGATGAAGATCCTCGCCGGCATCTATACGCCCGACAAGGGTGATATTCGCCTGAAAGGGATCGAGATCCAGCTGAAATCTCCGCTCGACGCGCTGGAGAACGGGATTGCCATGATCCATCAGGAACTGAACCTGATGCCGTTCATGACGGTCGCCGAAAATATCTGGATTCGCCGGGAACCGAAGAACCGCTTCGGCTTCATCGATCACGGCGTGATGCACCGCATGACCGAGGAATTGTTTACTCGCCTCAATATCGCCATCGATCCCGATATCGAGGTCCGGTTCCTGTCGGTCGCCAACCGGCAGATGGTCGAGATCGCCAAGGCGGTTTCCTATAATTCCGATGTGCTGATCATGGACGAGCCGACTTCGGCGCTGACGGAGCGCGAGGTTGAGCATCTTTTCCGTATTATCCGCGACCTCAGGGCCCAGGGCATCGGCATCGTCTACATCACCCACAAGATGAACGAGCTTTTCGAGATCGCCGACGAGTTCTCCGTCTTCCGCGACGGCCGATATATCGGCACGCATGCCTCGACCGACGTCACCCGCGACGACATCATCCGCATGATGGTCGGGCGCGAGATCACCCAGATGTTTCCCAAGGAAGAGGTGCCGATCGGCGAGGTCGTGCTCTCCGTCAAGGATCTGTGTCTCAACGGCGTCTTCAAGAACGTCTCCTTCGAGGTCAGGGCCGGTGAAATCCTCGGCGTGGCCGGCCTCGTCGGCTCCGGCCGGTCGAATGTCGCCGAAACGCTGTTTGGGGTGACGCCGGCAAGCTCCGGCTCGATCGAGCTCTATGGCAAGCCGGTGGCCATTTCTTCGCCGACCGAGGCCATCCGCAATCGGATGGCGTTCCTGACCGAAGACCGGAAAGATACCGGCTGCCTGCTGATCCTCGATATTCTCGAGAACATGCAGATCGCCGTTCTGCAGGACAGATATGTCAAGGGCGGCTTCGTGCAGCAGGGCGCAGTCGAGGCAACCTGCGAAGACATGGCAAAAAAGCTGCGCGTGAAAACGCCCAATCTGTACGAGCGGGTGGAAAATCTTTCGGGCGGCAATCAGCAGAAGGTGCTGATCGGGCGCTGGCTGCTCACCGAGCCGCGCATCCTTATCCTCGACGAGCCGACGCGCGGTATCGATGTCGGCGCCAAGGCGGAAATCCACCGATTGGTCACGGAAATGGCGCGAGATGGTGTGGCGGTGGTCATGATCTCGTCCGAGATGCCCGAAGTTCTCGGGATGAGCGACCGCATCATGGTCATGCACGAGGGACGCGTGACCGGTTTCCTCAATCGCGACGAAGCAACGCAGATCAAGGTGATGGAGCTGGCAGCGCAGTGATGCGTTGACGGCGATTGCCCAAGGGAGGTTTGACATGACTACCAAGGCAGCAGAGGGCGCGGCTCCGCTCGCAACCCGGCAAAGGCGGCGGCGCATACCGACGGAACTCAGCATTTTCCTTGTGCTCGTCGGCATCGCGCTCATCTACGAAGTGCTCGGCTGGATGTTCATCGGCCAGAGCTTCCTCATGAATTCGCAGCGTCTGACGATCATGATCCTGCAGGTCTCCGTCATCGGCATCATCGCCGTCGGCGTTACGCAGGTCATCATCACCGGCGGCATCGACCTTTCGTCGGGTTCGGTCGTCGGCATGACGGCGATGATCGCAACAAGCTTCGCCCAGTCGTCGACCTGGGGACGGGCCGTCTTTCCCTCGCTGACCGACCTGCCGGCTTTCGTGCCTATCGTCGTTGGTCTGCTGATCGGGGCGGCCGCCGGCCTCGCGAACGGCGCACTCATCGCCTACACGAAAATCCCTCCGTTCATCGCCACGCTTGGCATGTTCGTTTCGGCCAGAGGCGTGGCGAAGTGGTATACGAAGGGACAGCCGGTTTCCGGGATCACCGAGCAGTTTCATTTCATCGGAACGAAAGCCTGGCCGGTTGTCGTCTTCCTGGTCGTCGCGCTAATCTTTCATATTGCGCTGCGCTATACCCGTTACGGAAAGTTCACCTATGCCATCGGCGCGAATCCGCAGGCTGCGCGTGTTTCCGGCATCAACATCGAGGCGCATCTCGTCAAGGTGTATGTGATTGCCGGATTGCTTGCCGGCCTTGCCGGTATCGTCACGGCGGCACGTGCGGAAACCGCACAGGCCAGCATGGGTGTCGGATATGAACTCGATGCGATCGCCGCGACCGTCATCGGCGGCACCTCGCTCACCGGCGGCGTCGGGCGCATCACCGGCACCGTCATCGGCACCATCATTCTCGGTGTCATGACCTCCGGCTTCACGTTCCTCAGGATCGACGCCTATTACCAGGAGATCGTCAAGGGTCTCATTATCATCGCGGCTGTTGTCATCGACGTCTACAGACAGAAGAAACGCCGCAAGCACTGATCTCCGGCATGCGATGGTTTTCTTGCGGGGGCTTCGGCCCCCGTTTCGTTTTCAGCGCCGACGGATTTCTAAAAAAAGAAGTGGCGAATTCCGTCAGCTTTTCTATTCTGCCGCTTCATTCGCCCGCTCGGGCAGCGCAGGAAGACAGATGCAATTCGTATTTGACGGTCACAACGACGTTCTCCTTCGACTCTGGACACATTCAAAAGACGGCAGCGACCCGATCGCGGAATTCGTAGACGGCACGACGGTCGGCCATATCGATGCGCATCGCGCCAGAGAGGGCGGTCTTTCGGGCGGTCTCTGCGCCATCTACATTCCCTCAGGCGATCTCGTCTTCGCCGATCCGGATGCCGCCGGTCGCTATATCACGCCGATGGCGGCCCCTCTGGATCCGCTGCCTTCTCTTGCCATCGCCAATGAAATGGCCGCGATCGCGCTGCGGCTCGACCAAGCGGGCGCCTGGCGGCTCTGCCGGACGGTGAAGGATATTCGCGGCGCCATGGCGGATAATATTTTTGCCGCCGTCATGCATATGGAAGGCTGCGAGGCGATCGGCGCCGATCTCTCGGCGCTCGAGGTGTTTTATGCGGCGGGGCTGCGCTCGCTCGGGCCGGTCTGGAGCCGGCATAATGTCTTCGGTCACGGCGTGCCCTTCGCCTTCCCGATGTCGCCGGACACGGCGCCCGGTCTCACCGATGCCGGCTTCGCGCTGGTGAGGGAATGCAATCGCCTCGGCGTCATGATCGACCTTGCTCATATCACCGAGAAGGGGTTCTGGGACGTCGCGAAGACGACGGACCAGCCGTTGGTCGCCACTCATTCCAATGCTCACGCGCTGACGCCGGTCGCGCGCAACCTGACGGACAGGCAGCTCGATGCGATCCGCGAAAGCCGCGGGCTCGTCGGCATCAATTATGCCACCGCCATGCTGCGTGCCGACGGCCGATCGGACAGCGATACGCCGCTTGCCGACATGATCCGCCATATCGACTATCTCGTGAACCGCATCGGCATCGACTGCGTGGCGCTCGGATCGGACTTCGACGGGGCCACCATTCCTGAGGAAATCGGTGATGCAGCCGGCAATCAGAAGCTGATTGCCGCTCTCAGAGAGGTTGGCTATGCTAACGCTGACCTGGCAAAACTTGCCCGCGAAAACTGGCTTCGCATTCTGGCCCAAGCTTGGCGGGAGGACCACGCCTAAGCCTTTCGTATCCAATCAAAAAACAGGGGAACAGACCATGATGATGACCAAACTCAGCCGCAATTTTCGCCTGCTTTCCGCGGGAGCCGCTCTTTCGCTCCTGATGATGGCGGCACCCTCCGCCTTCGCCGAGACGCCGAAGGACACGCTGGTCGAAGGATTCGCCATCGACGACATCATCACGATGGATCCGGGCGAGGCTTTTGAGCTTTCGACGGCTGAAATCACCACCAACAGCTACAGCCTGCTTGTTCGTCTCGACATGGACGATACGTCGAAGGTGAAGGGCGATCTTGCCGAGAGCTGGAGCGTTTCCGATGATGGCCTCACCTATACGTTCAAGCTGAAGTCAGGCCTGAAATTTGCCTCCGGCAACCCGGTCACCGCCGAAGACGTCGCCTGGTCGTTCGAGCGCGCCGTCAAGCTCGACAAGAGCCCGGCCTTCATCCTCACCCAGTTCGGCCTGACCGGCGACAACGTCACGGAAAAGGCTAAGGCGGCCGATGCCAATACCTTCGTCTTCACGGTCGACAAGGCCTACGCGCCGAGCTTCGTGCTCAACTGCCTGACGGCAACCGTCGCTTCCGTCGTCGACAAGAAGCTGGTGCTGGAGCATGTGAAGGCGGTGACGCCGGATGCCGAGCACAAATACGACAATGATTTCGGCAATGAGTGGCTGAAGACCGGCTATGCCGGCTCCGGCGCCTATAAGTTGCGCGAATGGCGCGCCAACGAAGTTGTCGTGCTGGAGCGCAACGACAATTATTATGGCGACAAGGCGAAGCTCAACCGCGTCATCTATCGCTACATGAAGGAAAGCTCGGCCCAGCGGCTGGCGCTCGAAGCCGGCGACATCGATATCGCCCGCAACCTCGAGCCGGGCGACATCGACGCTGTTTCGAAGAATGCCGATCTGGCGACAACGAGTGCGCCGAAGGGCACGATTTATTATGTCAGCCTGAACAACAAGAACGAGAACCTGAAAAAGCCGGAAGTCCAGGAAGCCTTCAAGTATCTAGTCGATTACGATGCGATCGGCGCAACCTTGATCAAGGGTATCGGCGAGATCCACCAGACCTTCCTGCCGAAGGGCCAGCTCGGCGCGCTCGATGAGAATCCCTACAAGCTTGATGTCGCCAAGGCCAAGGAACTACTCGCCAAGGCCGGCGTACCCGACGGTTTCTCGATCACCATGGATGTGCGCAACAATCAGCCGGTGACGGGTATTGCCGAATCCATGCAGCAGACGCTGGCGCAAGCCGGCGTCAAGATGGAAATCATCCCCGGCGACGGCAAGCAGACGCTGACCAAGTACCGCGCCCGCACCCACGACATGTATATCGGCCAGTGGGGTTCGGACTATTTCGATCCGAATTCCAATGCCGATACCTTTACCGGCAATCCCGACAATTCCGATGCCGGCACGGTGAAGACGCTCGCATGGCGCAACACCTGGGAAGCGCCGGAGCTCGACAAGCAAGCCAAGGCCGCACTTCTGGAACGCGACGCCGCTAAGCGCGCCGCCATATATCAGGACATCCAGAAGAAGTACCTGGCAAACAGCCCCTTTGTCTTCATCTTCCAGCAGACCGAGGTGGCCGGCTACCGCAAGAGCGTGAAGGACTTCAAGCTGGGTCCGAGCTTCGACACCAATTTCGTCGGTCCGATCGCCAAGGAATAATCCGGCAGGATTGAGTGACTTGAGCACCGTCGAAACAACGCAGGAGGCGCGGCCCCGAAAGGGCCGTGCCGTCGCCTTTGCAAAGGCGGCAGGGCGGTTCCTGTTTGCCGCCGTCACCACCTATTTCGGCCTGCTGGCCGTCACCTTTTTCATCGGCCGCGTCGTGCCGATCGATCCCGTGCTCGCCATCCTCGGCGATCGCGCGCCCAACCATGTCGTCGAGCGCGTACGCCAGGAGATGGGCTTCAACCTGCCGCTCTATCAGCAGTTCTTCATCTATATCAAAGGCATCCTGTCCGGCGATTTCGGTAATTCGGTCCTGACGACCAATCCCGTCATGGTCGATATTCGCCGTGCATTTCCGGCGACGGTCGAGCTTGCGACGCTCGGAACGCTGATTGGCGCTTTCGTCGGCGTGCCGCTCGGTGTTCTCGCCGCGGTGCGTCGCGGCAGCATCGTCGACCAGGTGGTGCGCGTCATCGGTCTGATCGGTTATTCGGTGCCGATCTTCTGGCTGGCGCTGATCTCGCTCGTCATCTTCTATGCGCAACTGCGCTGGGTGGCCTTTCCCGGCCGCATCGACATCGTCTTCGAATATACGTTCACGCCGATCACCGGCTTCTATCTGCTGGACAGTGCCTGGCAGGGGCAATGGGATGTCTTCTACGACGTGTTCCGCCATATCATCCTGCCCGCTTCGCTGCTCGGCTACTTCTCGCTTGCCTATATCAGCCGGATGACGCGCAGCTTCATGCTGAACGAGCTTTCCCAGGAATATATCGTCGCCGTGCGCGCCAAGGGGCTTTCGGAAACGCGGGTGATCTGGGGCCATGCGCTGCGCAATGCCGCCGTGCCGCTCGTTACCGTCATTGCGCTTTCCTATGCCGGCCTGCTGGAAGGATCGGTGCTGACCGAGACTGTCTTTTCCTGGCCGGGCATCGGGCTCTACATCACCAATTCGCTGCAGAATGCCGACATGAATGCCGTGCTCGGCGGCACGATTGTCATCGGTACGGTCTTCATCGGCATCAACCTTCTGTCCGATCTTCTCTACCGGACGCTCGACCCGAGGACGCGAAACCGATGACGGTGACCGCCAGCCCATCCCAGCCGATGAGCCGCCGCGAATGGCTGCTCTCCGACCGGCCGCAATCGCGCCTGCAGGCCCGCCTCGGCCGCACCTATGTTACCTGGCGGCAGTTCACGGCAAACCGACTTGCCGTCGTTGGTCTGCTGATCATCGTGGCGCTGCTTTTCATCGCCGCCTTTGCCGATGTGCTCGCCACACATAATCCGGTGATCGGCGATCTGCGCAATGCCCGCCTGCTGCCGCCCGGCACGGGGGAATTCTGGCTCGGTTCGGATGACCAGGGCCGTGATATCTATTCCCGGCTGATCTACGGATCGCGATTGACGCTGCTTGTCGTTGCGCTCGTCGCCGTCATCTCGGCGCCGATCGGGTTGATCGTCGGCACCGTCTCCGGTTATGCCGGAGGCTGGGTGGATGCGACGCTGATGCGCATCACCGATATTTTCCTTGCCTTTCCGAAGCTGGTGCTGGCGCTCGCCTTCGTCGCAGCCCTCGGTCCCGGCATCCAGAATGCGATCATCGCCATCGCCCTCACATCCTGGCCGCCCTATGCCCGCATCGCGCGCGCCGAGACGCTGGCAGTGCGGCGTTCCGACTATATTTCGGCGGTGAAGCTGATGGGCGCCTCGCCGCTTCGCATTGTCGTGCGCCATGTCATGCCGCTCTGCATTTCCTCGCTGATCGTGCGCGTGACGCTCGACATGGCGGGCATCATCCTGACGGCGGCCGGTCTCGGTTTCCTCGGTCTCGGCGCGCAGCCGCCGCTACCGGAATGGGGTGCGATGATCGCCTCGGGACGGCGCTTCATCCTCGATCAATGGTGGGTCGCGGCGATGCCCGGCATCGCCATCCTCATCGTCAGCCTCGGCTTCAATCTCCTCGGCGACGGCCTGCGCGACGCGCTCGATCCGAAGGAGAGCGGCCAATGACGACACTTCTGACGGTGGACAAGCTCAAGGTCAGCTACCCCACGCGCACAGGCGTGATCGAGGCCGTACGCGGCGTTTCCTTCACTCTCGGCAAGGAAAGGCTCGGCATCGTCGGCGAATCCGGTTCCGGCAAGTCGCAGACCGGACGGGCGATCATGGGCCTGACGCCGAAACACGGCATCGTCACGGCCGACAGGCTTAATTTCAACGGCATCGATCTGATCAACGCCTCCGCCGGCGAAAGACGCAGGCTGCGCGGCAAGCGTATCGCCATGATCCTGCAGGATCCGAAATATTCGCTCGATCCCGTCATGTCGATCGGACGGCAGATCTGCGAAACGCTGCGGACGCATGAGAAGGTCGGCAAGGCGGAGGCGCGCGAGCGCGCGCTCGCCATGCTGGAAGCGGTGCAGATCCGCGACCCGAAACGCGTCTTCGACCTGCATCCGCACGAGGTTTCGGGCGGCATGGGGCAGCGGGCGATGATCGCCATGATGCTGATTGCCGGGCCTGAGCTGCTGATTGCCGACGAGCCGACCTCGGCGCTCGATGTGACGGTGCAACTCGACGTGCTGAGGATCATGGACAAGCTGGTGTCCGAGCGCGGCATGGGGCTGATCTTCGTCTCCCACGATCTAAGGCTGGTCTCTTCCTTCTGCGACCGCATCATCGTCATGTATGCCGGAAAGATCGTCGAGGAGCTGGCGGCGGCCGATCTTAAACATGCGCAGCATCCCTATACGCAGGGATTGCTGAATTGCATGCCCGAGATCGGTGCAAACCGCCATCCGCTGCCGGTGCTCGACCGAAAGCCGGAGTGGGCGGCATGAGCGCAGCTCTCCAAGTCGACAATCTCAGCGTCGTCTACGACCATTTTCATGCCCTGAAGGATGTCAGCATCGCCGTCGAACGCGGCGAATCCTTTGGCCTTGTCGGTGAGTCCGGCTCGGGAAAATCGACCTTGCTGCGGGCCGTTGCCGGACTTGCGCCGGTCAGCGGCGGTGCGATCAATATCGACGGTGAGCCACTGAAGGGCTCGAAGCGCAGCAAAGTTTTCTACCGGCGCGTGCAGATGGTCTTCCAGGATCCTTATGGTTCGCTGCATCCGCGCCAGACGATTGACCGGCTTCTGCTCGAACCGCTTGCAATCCACGGCATCGCCGACGGCGAGAAGCGTATCGCCCGAGCGCTTGACGAGGTCGGCCTCGGCAACGGTTTCCGTTTCCGCTACCCGCACCAGCTCTCCGGCGGCCAGCGCCAGCGCGTGGCGATCGCCCGGGCGCTGATCGTGGAGCCGTCGATCCTGCTGCTCGACGAGCCGACATCGGCACTTGACGCCTCGGTGCAGGCCGAGGTGCTGAACCTGCTGGAGCAGATCCGACGCGACCGCAAGCTCACCTTCGTGATGGTGAGCCATGATCTCGGTGTCGTCACCCATATGTGTGAACGGCTGGCCGTGATGCGCAACGGCGCCGTCGTCGAGCGGTTGAGCTCGCAGGAACTGGCGACGGGTGCGGTTCACGAGGACTATACGAGAAATTTGATGATCGCGAGCAAGGGTTTCGTCAAAGCCTGAAGGTCAATCTTTTCAAACCTTTGAAAAGAAAAGATCGGCGGCGGTGTTAAGGATAATGTTTCCCTAAAAGACGACCATTCGACTAGACTATTGACAGCTGCCTTGCTTCTGTCATGATCCCGTTAACGTTTGTTAGCTTTCGTGATCGATGGAGGTTGAAGCATGTTCTTTCTCGGTGGGATGACCATGGGCTACCTCGATCCTCCCGTAAGAACCGATCGCCGGGAACAGATTTCGGTATCCCTTCCCGCGGAAAAGGACCGTCGGCTGATCGAGGCTTCCTCCAACCCGCCTGAGAACGAGAGTGCCGTCGAGCGCTCGTTGATCTGGGCTTGGCGTACGCTCTGCTAAAAGGGCTGGTTGAATTTTCTCTTCCGTACGCTCTGGACGGAAATTTATCTCTACCTACTTGATAGAGAAAATAAGAATATAAGCGCGAGCCGCACAACCGGCCGCACGAGAACAACGGAGGCGACATATGGCAGATCTGGGTATTTCGCATGCTCACGTGAACCAGTATGGTTCCGTACCGACCAAGAAGCCGCTCACCACGCGCCACAGGCTTCAGACGATGCTCCACGGCGCAATCTTCACCGCGGCATTCCTGTTCGTCGTCGCCATGGTTTGCGGCGTCGTCGGATAATCCGGCGGATGATAAGCGTCGGCAGATGCCGGCGCTGCGGTGGTTTCCGCCTCTATTGAATTCCGGACTATTCAATTTGTCTCGGCATTCTCCTGACACTCGAATGTCAAAAGGAGATTGGTCACGAGATGACTTTTGTTATGGTTGATCGACGTTCCGATCCCCATCATCATTCTTCTCTATTTTTCACGCCATCTGAAGCGTCCCACGGCGGCCTTGATCTTGAGCGCAAGTGGCGTGGGCCGCCAGCCGCCCAAACCGCCGCCAGGCGCATGGTCAGGCAATCATGCGTCTTTCGTTTTTCTGAAATCGAACAGCTCTTGCATTGCCGGAACCAGGTGCCGGCATTTTCGTCATTTCCACTGCCCAGACAAGCTCGCTGGGCGGCGGCGCATGCCTTGCGACTTGAATTTTCCCAAGGATGTCCAAATTTTCGACATGGCTTTCGTGGAGAGGGTATCGATGGTCTCGATCACCCGTCGGGCCGCGTCCTGATCAGGGCTTAGCCCGTTTGCATCGCTTGCCAAGTGTCGTTCACCCCGGCTTCATCGATCTTTGAAGAATAGGGCTCCGTTCATGTAGCAGTCATGATAAGCAGTGCAAAAGGCTGAGCAAAACAGCCATAACTTCGTTTGGATCCAGAACCGAACCCATGTCTATTTCAAATCTTTCTCCGAGCCTTTCGCGCGAACCCGAGACGAAGCAGATCGATCATAACGATTCGATCCGCTCGACCTATCTTTCCATCGAGGACATCAAGGCGATGGGCGATGCGGTCGCCCGCAACGGCGTCGACAAGCTGCCGGCTTTCGCCCCCTTCGATTTCTTTGCGCGTCATAAGGAAAACGAGAAGGAAATCCTGCGCGTCTACCGGACCACTGCGACCGATGTCGAGGCCGGCGAGACCATCACGCCGGCGGCAGAATGGCTGCTGGATAATCACTATATCGTCGAAGAGGCGATCCAAGAGGTGCGGCGCGACTTCCCCCGCCGCTTCTATCGCGAATTGCCGACCATGGTCGTCGGCGGCGTCGAAGTGCCGCGCACCCTCGTGCTTGCCTGGCTCTATGTCGCCCATACCCACAGCACGACCTCGCAGGAAAGTCTGACGGCGCTGGTCGATGGCTTCCAGGCCAGCGAGACGCTCAGGATCGGCGAACTCTGGGCGTTGCCCTCCCTCGTGCGCTATGTGCTCGTGGAAAACCTTCGCCGTATTTCAAGCCGTGTCGAAGCCAGCCGCCGCCTGCGCCGCCGCGCCAACGAGGCGGCCGACGAATTGGTGCGCCTGACCGACCCAGCCGGGGCGGCCGCCTATCTGAAGACGCTGGAACCGCTTGCCGAGGACAATACCTTCTCGACGCAGTTCCTCTACCGCCTGCGCGACGGTTCGCAGACGTCGAGCCTGGCGATCACCTGGCTCGACGAGCGGCTGGAGGAGCTCGGCCGCAACACCGAAGAGGCGACGACGGCCGAACACAGCCGGCTGTCTTCCGGCAACGTGACGATGGGCAACATCATCCGCAGCCTTCGCGAGATCGATGATGCCGAATGGTCGGTCTGGGTCGAGCAGGTCAGCCATGTCGACAAGCTCCTCTGGGAGCATTCGGATTACGGCATCCTCGATTCCGGCTCGCGCAACAAATATCGCAAACAGATCGAGAAGCTGGCCAAGCGCTCGCCGCTGTCGGAAATGGAAATCGCCCAGCTGGCGCTCGACATGACCGATGCCGCCAAGGCCTCCGGCGAGCCGCAGCCGCATGAACCGAATGTCGGTGGCTTCCTGTCGGGCGCGCAGCGGCCGAAACTCGAAGCACGGGCGAACTATCGCCCGACAGTCATCCAGCATTTCGTGCGTGCCGTGCGCCGGTTCAACTGGCTGGCGATTGCCGTGCCTGTCATGCTGCTGACGGTCATCGCCATGGCGATCGTCGGCAAATTCATGGCGAATGCCGGCATGGGTGCGATCGAAATCGCCCTGCTGTTGATCATGTTCTCAGTGCCGGCATCGGAGGGGGCGACAGGTCTCTTCAACACCGTGCTGTCCTTCTTCGTGACGCCAGCGCGCCTCGTCGGCTACGAATTCAAGGAAGGCATTCCGGAGGATGCGCGCACGCTGCTCGTCGTGCCCTGCCTGATCTCGAACCGCGACAGCGTCGACGACCACGTGCGCAATCTCGAGGTTCATTATCTCGCCAATCCGCGCGGCGAGATCTATTTCGCGATGCTCAGCGACTGGCCGGATAGCGAGGCCGAGGAAACGCCCGCCGATCTCGAGGTCCTCGATTATGCCAGGCGCGAGATCGCCAATCTCTCCGCCCGCTATGCCTATGATGGCAAGACGCGTTTCTATCTGTTGCATCGCCGTCGCCTCTATAATCCCTCGGAAGGCGTCTGGATGGGCTGGGAGCGCAAGCGCGGCAAGCTGCACGAGCTGAACATGCTTCTGCGCGGCGACCGCGACACGACCTATCTGCCGGGCGCCAATGCGGTGCCGGCCAATGTGCAATATGTCATGACGCTCGATGCCGATACGCGCCTGATGCGCGATGCCGTCACCAAGCTCGTCGGCAAGCTCTATCATCCGATCAACCGCCCGGTCATCAACCCGAAAACCGGCCGCGTCGAAAGTGGTTATGGCGTACTGCAGCCGCGGGTTACTCCGTCGCTGACGACGGGCAAGGACGCGTCGGTCTTCCAGCGCGTCTTTTCGATCAACCGCGGCCTCGATCCTTATGTCTTCACCGTTTCCGACGTCTATCAGGATCTCGCGGGCGAAGGCACATTCACCGGCAAGGGCCTTTATCAAGTCGATGCCTTCGAAGCGTCTCTGAAGGGCCGGATCGACGAGAACTCCGTGCTCAGCCACGATCTTCTTGAAGGCTCGATGGCGCGTTGCGCGCTCGTCACCGATCTCGAGCTGGTGGAGGATTTCCCGATCCGGTACGAGGTGGAAACCTCGCGCCAACATCGCTGGGCGCGCGGCGACTGGCAGCTTCTCCCCTACATGTTCAATCCGAATTACGGCGTCACGGCACTCGGCCGCTGGAAGATGTTCGACAATCTGCGCCGTTCGCTGACGCCGATCGCCTGGTTCTTCGCTTCCGTGCTCGGCTGGTATTTCATGGGTCCGCTCGGCGCGCTTATCTGGCAGATTCTGCTGATCTTCTGCCTCTTCGTTGCGCCGACGCTGTCGCTCATCAACGGCATCATCCCGCGCACCAGCGATATCATCGCCCGCGCCCATCTCTATACGGTCTGGTCCGATATCACGGCCGCCAATGCGCAGGTTGCGTTGCGCATCGTCTTCATCGCCGATTCGGCTTGCATGATGGCGGATGCGATCGGCCGTTCGCTCTATCGCCTCTTCGTCAGCCGCAAGCTGATGCTGCAGTGGCGGACCGCCGCCAGCGTTCAGGCCGGCGGCCAGGGCACGTTGATTTCCTACTACAAGGCGATGTGGCATGCGCCGGCGTTGGCGCTGCTGGCGCTCGGTTTTGCAGCCCTTCCCGGCGACAACGCCTTCCTCGTCGGCATTCCCTTCGCGCTGCTGTGGATGTTCTCGCCGGTGGTGGCCTGGTATGTCAGCCAGTCGGCTGAGACCGAGGATCGGCTCGAGGTTGCCGATTCCGTGTCGAGCGAACTGCGCAAGATCGCCCGGCGCACCTGGCGCTATTTCGAAACCTTCACGACGGCCGAGCAGAATTATCTGCCGCCGGACAATATCCAGGAAACGCCGCATGTGATCGTTGCGGCGCGCACCTCGCCGACCAATATCGGCGTCTATCTGCTTTCCGTCGTTTCCGGCCGGCATTTCGGCTGGTTCTCCTTCGAGGAGACGCTCGAGCGGCTGGAGCAGACGATCGCGACGATCGACAAAATGGAGAAATTCCGCGGCCATCTGTTCAACTGGTATCACACCGATACGCTGCAGACGCTTGGGCCCCGTTATGTCTCGGCCGTCGACAGCGGCAATCTCGCCGGTCATCTGATCGCGATTTCGTCGGCCTGTCGCAACTGGGCCGAGGCGCCGTCCGCCCATATGCAGGGCAATCTCGACGGCGTCGGCGACACGGCCGGCATTCTCGGCGAAGTGCTGGCGGACCTGCCCGATGACCGCAAGACCGTGCGCCCGCTGCGCCGGCGCCTGGAGGAGCGCATCGTCGGCTTCCAGAACGCGCTTGCCGCCGTCAAGCGCGAGCATGAATTCGCTTCGATCCGCATCATCAACCTCGCCGTTCTCGCACGCGACATCGAGAAACTCGCCGCCAATCTCGACCATGAGGTCAAGTCGAAGCAGAGCGAAGAGGTCACCCTGTGGGCGGCATCGCTGGTGAAGGTCTGCGAGGCGCATATATCAGACAGCACCTTCGATCTTTCCAAAGTCGATGCGCTGAGGCCACGCCTGGTGGCGCTGCGCGACAAGGCGCGCGATCTCGCCTTCTCGATGGATTTCGGCTTCCTGTTCCGGCCGGAGCGGCGCCTGCTGTCGATCGGCTACCGCGTCGAAAGCGGCGAACTCGACCAGGCCTGTTATGATCTTCTCGCCTCGGAATGCCGCCTGACCAGTCTCTTCGGCATCGCCAAGGGCGACCTGCCGACGGAACACTGGTATCGCCTCGGCCGCCAGGTCGTGCCTGTGGGGTCACGCGGCGCGCTGGTCTCCTGGTCCGGCTCGATGTTCGAATATCTGATGCCGCCGCTCGTCATGCAGGAACGCGGGGGGGGTATCCTCAACCAGACCAACAATCTGGTCGTCATCGAACAGATGAACTATGCCCGCAAGCTCGGTATTCCCTGGGGCATTTCGGAAGCGGCCTTCAATGCCCGCGACCACAACCTCAATTATCAGTACACGAATTTCGGCGTGCCGACGCTCGGCCTGAAGCGCGGCCTCGGCCACAATGCCGTCATCGCGCCTTACGCATCGTTGCTCGCCAGCCAGTACGACCCGCCGGCCGCGCTCGAAAACCTGCAGAGGCTGCGCAAGGTCGGGGCGCTCGGCAAGTTCGGCTTCCACGACGCCGTCGACTTCACGCCGACGCGCGTGCCGGAAGGCAAGAAATGCGCGGTAGTTTACAACTATTATGCCCACCATCACGGCATGTCGATCGCGGCGGTCGCCAACGTCGCCTTCAACGGTCATCTGCGCGAGCTCTTCCACTCCGATCCCGTCATCGAGGCAGCAGAGCTGCTGCTGCAGGAAAAGGCGCCGCGCGACATTCCGGTCATGAGCGGCAAGCATGAATCCGACACGCCGGCCAGCATCCAGGACGATCTCCTGCGGCCGGAGCTCAGGAAGATCAGCGATCCGGCTTCGCGCGACCGCGAGCTCGTGTTCCTGTCGAACGGTCATTATTCGCTGATGCTGACGGCGACGGGTGCTGGTTATTCCCGCTGGAACGGCCTTTCCGTTTCCCGCTGGAAAGCCGATCCGACCGAAGACCGCTGGGGCAGCTTCATCTTCCTGCGCGATACCGCCACCAACGAATGGTGGTCGACGACATCAGAGCCGAAGGGTGTCGAAGGCGAAAAGATCAAGGTCGAATTTGCCGACGAGAAGGCGCAGTTCACCAAGACGGTCGGTGACCTCACAAGCGAGGTGGAATGCATCATCGCGACCGAGCATGATGCCGAGGCCCGCCGCGTCACCCTGCTCAACATGGGCACGGAAGACCGTTTCATCGAGGTCACCTCCTATCTCGAACCGGTGATCACCTCCGACGATACCGACAATGCGCATCCGGCATTCGCCCGCATGTTCGTCAAGACCGAGATCGGCAAGCGCGGCGACGTCATCCGCGCCGAACGCAACAAGCGCGACCCGAACGAGCCGAACATCAGCATCGCACATCTGATCGTCGACAATGCCGGCGACACCCGCCATACCGAATTCGAGACCGACCGGCGCAAGTTCATCGGCCGTGGCCGCAGCCTTGCCGATGCGGCGGCCTTCGATCCGGGCGCTACGCTTTCCGGCAGCGACGGTTTCATGCTCGATGCCGTCATGTCGCTGCGTCGCACCGTCCGCGTGCCGGCCGGCAAGAAAGTCAGCGTGATCTTCTGGACGATCGCCGCGCCAAGCCGCGACGAAGTCGACAAGGCGGTCAATCGCTACCGTCATCCCGACGCCTTCACCCACGAGCTCGTTCAGGCCTGGACACGCACGCAGGTGCAGATGCGCCATGTCGGCGTCACCTCGCAGCAGGCGGCGGCCTTCCAGCATCTCGGACGCTATCTCGTCTATCCCGATATGCAACTGCGCAAGGACGAGGCGACCGTCGAGGCCGGCTTGCAGTCGCAATCGGCGCTCTGGCCGCTGGCAATCTCCGGCGACTTCCCGATCTTCACGCTGCGCATCAACGACGACATGGATCTCGACATCGCCCGCGAGGCGCTGCTGGCGCAGGAATATCTGCGCTCGCGCGGCGTCACCGCCGATCTCGTCATCATGAACGAACGCGCTTCTTCCTATGCGCAGGACATGCAGCATGCACTCGACGCCATGTGCGAGAACGTCCGTCGCATGGGCCAGGCAGACGGATTGCGCCAGCATATCTTTGCGGTTCGCAAGGACTTGATGGAGGAGAGCACCTATCGCGCGCTGATCGCGGCTTCGCGTGTCACGCTGCATACCAAGAACGGCAAGGTGGTCGACCAGATCAACCGCGCCGTGGCGCTGTTTGCACCCTCCAAGGAGGAACTGCAGGAGAACGAACGGGCCGAGCGCAACAAGCCGCCTGTCAAGCGTGTTGCACCTGTGCCACCGCCTGTCGTGCCCGCCGTCGTCATCGAGGAGGAAGGCGATCTCGACTTCTGGAACGGCATCGGCGGCTTTGCCCGCGATGGGCGTGAATATGTCGTTCGCCTGCCCGGAGGTCATGCGACGCCGCAGCCCTGGATCAATGTCATCTCCAATGACAGATTCGGCTTCCACGTGTCGGCGGAGGGCGCCGGATTCACCTGGAGCGCCAATTCACGCGACTATCAGCTGACCTCTTGGTCAAACGATACCGTGGTCAACCGTTCGGGCGAGGCGTTCTATCTCGCCGATCTCGACAGCGGTGCCGTCATGACGCCGTTCGCAGCGCTTTCCCGCCGGCCGGACATCCGTTTCGAAGCCCGCCACGGGCTCGGCTATTCCGTCTTCTCCAGCGTTCAGCACGAGATCGCGCTCGAGCTGACGCAGACGGTCGACCGCGAAAAGCCGGTGAAACTGCAGCGCCTGCGCTTGCGCAACACCGGTTCGACCAGCCGCAGGCTGCGTCTCTACGGCTATGTCGAATGGATCCTCGGCAGCAATCCGGCGCGCACGGTGCCCTTCATCCTGTCGAGCCATGATGAGGAGACGGGAGCGCTGTTTGCCACCAATCCCTACAGCATCGATTTTTCCAACCGCACTGCCTTCTTCGCGGCGAGCGAGACGCCTTCTAGCTTCTCGGCAAGCCGGCGCGAATTCATCGGCAAGGCGGGAACGATCCAGGCGCCGCAGTCCGTCATCTCCGCCGCCGCCCTTTCCGGCGCGACCGAACTCGATGGTGATCCGGCCGCGGCTCTTGCGATCGACATCGAACTTAACGCCGGCGAGGAGCGCGACTTCACCTTCTTCCTCGGCGATACGCCGACGGAAGAAGAAGCGCGCACTGTCATCGCCGATATTCGCAAGGCTTCGTTCGACGAGACTGTCGAGGCGAACCGCGCCTTCTGGCGGGACTTCACCGGCAGGCTGCAGATATCGACGCCGGATCGCGGGATGAACAATCTCGTCAATACCTGGCTGCCTTATCAGAGTCTCGGCTGCCGCATCATGGCCCGCACCGCCTTCTACCAGGCAAGCGGTGCCTTCGGCTTCCGCGACCAGCTGCAGGACACGCTGGCCTTCGTGCTGCACGAACCCTCGCTTGCCCGCCGGCAGATCCTGAATGCTGCTTCGCGCCAGTTCCGCGAAGGCGACGTGCAACATTGGTGGCTGCCGGGAACGGGTGCGGGCGTGCGCACGCTGATTTCGGACGACGTCGTCTGGCTTGCTTACGCGATCCATCACTATTGCACCGTCACCGGCGACAAAAACGTCCTCGACGAGGAGATCGCTTTCCTGGAAGGGCCGGCACTGCTCGAAGGCCAGCACGACTCGTTCTATAAGCCGGAGATTTCTGAGGACAAGGCAAGCGTCTACGAACACGCGGCGTTGGCGCTCGATCTCGCCATCGCCCGCAAGGGGGCCAACGGCCTGCCGCTGTTTCTTGGCGGCGACTGGAACGATGGCATGAACCGCGTCGGCATCGGCGGGCGCGGCACCAGCGTCTGGCTCGGCTGGTTCCTGGCGGGCGCATTGCGCTCCTTCATTCCCTATGCCGAAGAGCGCGGCGACACGGCCCGTGCAGAGCGCTGGTCGGTGCATCTCACCGAGCTGAAGAAGGCGCTCGAAACTGCGGCCTGGGATGGCGGCTACTATCGCCGCGGCACGTTCGACGACGGTGCGCTGCTCGGCTCCAGGGAAAGCCCCGAATGCCGGATCGATTCGATCGCGCAGTCCTGGAGCGTTCTGTCCGGCGAGGGCGATCCTGCCCGCGCCGTCACGGCGATGGATGCGGTGCTCGATCAGCTGGTCGACGAGGATGCCCGCATCATCCGGCTGTTCACGCCGCCTTTCGTCAATTCCGCCAGGGATCCCGGCTATATCAAGGCCTATCCGCCGGGTGTGCGCGAAAACGGCGGGCAATATACCCATGCCGCGACCTGGGTCGTGATGGCGCTGGCGGAGCTGAAGCGGGGCGACGATGCCTTCCGCTGCTTCCAGATCCTCAACCCAATCACCCATGCGCTCGACAAGGCTTCAGCGGAGCAATACCGCGTCGAACCCTATGTCGTGGCGGCCGACGTCTACGGAAACGAGCCTTATACGTCGCGCGGCGGCTGGACCTGGTATACCGGGTCTGCCGGCTGGCTCTACCGCGCCGCCGTCGAGGGCATCCTCGGTATCCGGCTGAAGGACGGCCGGCTCTATGTGCGCCCGTCGCTCCCGTCGGAATGGGACGGTTTTGCGGCAGAGGTGGAGCAGGGCGACGGCAAATACCGCATTTCGGTCTCAAAAGCGTCCAATGACAGCGGCTACACTCTGTCGATAAACGGCTGCGAAGTCACCGATCCCGAAGAGGGATATCCGCTCGGATAACAGCGTTCTCCACGCTGAAAAACACGGCGATTCGCGACGGCCAAAAGGGAACCCTTTTGGCCGTCGTCGCGTTTGCAAATCGGATAATAAGGAGAGACCAATGGCAAGCACGCCGACCCACGCTATCGTCACGGGGCGCAGTTCCCTATCCGCAGCTGCGCCAGTGCGTGATACGAGGCTCGACGTCTTGCGCGGCGTGGCCCTGATCATGATCTTCATCAATCATGTTCCCGGACAGATCTTCGAATATGTGACGACGAAGAATTTCGGCTTCTCCGATGCCGCCGAGGCCTTCGTGCTGATCTCGGGCATTGCCGTCGGCCTTGCCTATGGGGGCCGCTTCCAGCCGGGCAACCGGCTCACGGTGGCGATCAAGGCGGCAAAGCGCGCCTTCACGCTCTATCTCGCCCATATGATCACCACCTTCATGACGCTGGCGCTCTTCATCTGCGGTGCCTGGCTGTTCCATCGGCCGGGATTGCTGGTCGAAATCAATATCCTGGCGGTTCTGATGAACCTGAAGGAAGGCATTCCGGCGCTGCTCCTGCTCGGCCACCAGATCGGCTACAACAATATCCTGCCGATGTACGGGGCGCTGATGCTGATGGTGCCGATCATCCTGCTGTTGAATGCGCGCAGCCCTTGGCTGGCGCTCGGCGTCTCGGGCACGGTCTGGCTGCTTGCGGGCATCTACGAAGTGGCACCGCACAACATGCTGATCGAGGGCTACTGGTTCCTCAATCCGCTCTCCTGGCAGTTCCTGTTTTCGATCGGCATCGTCTCGATGCTGCATATCAAGCGCGGCGGCACGATCCCGCAGCATCCGCTGCTGCTGACGGCCGCTGCCGGTTACGTCATCTTGTCCTTCGTCTGGGTGACCGGCCATCTCTGGATTTTCGGCAACTCGCTGGCAGCCCTTGGCCTGCCGCCTGTCATCACAGGTTTCGACAAGACCTTCCTGTCGCTGCCGCGGCTGCTGCATGTGCTGGCGCTGACCTATCTCGTTATCAGCATCCCGGCACTCTCGCGTATCCTGCGCCGTCCTGCGGACCATCCGCTGACGATCCTCGGCCGCCATTCGCTGAACATTTTCGTTGCCGGCACCATCCTTGCGATGATCGGCCAGGTGGTGCTCTACATCACCAACAAGGACCAACTGGTCGGTCCGCTCTTCGTGATCGCTGGGGTCGCGACACAATTCGCCTATGCCTATTATCTCGAGCGCAAGCGCCAGCAGGGAAAGGTCAAGGGGAAACTTGTCGCCGATACCGCCACCATCCCGGTTCCCGTCCGCATTGGCGGGACGGCAAATGCCTATCGTCGGAACGATCGGAAATAAGCATCGGGTTTGCCCGACATGAAGAAGCCGGCGGCCGATGGCCGCCGGCTCAATTTTTATGAACGAGGATGTTCACCAACTTGCCGAAGGGATCGCGCACGTAAAAGCGCCTGACGCCCCAAGGCTCGTCGGCCGGGCCGTATTCGATGGGGAAGCCTGAGGCCGACATCGCCTCGAAAGCGGCATCGAGGTCGTCGACCTCGATCGAGAGGTCGGGCACCTCAGTTCCGGACCCGCCTTCGCTGGCGATACTGAGTTGAACGTTCATCGAACGCGCGGCGCCGAACGTCGTGATCCAGCCGTGATCCATGATGACGTCAAGACCGAAGGATATCCTGATAGAAGCGCCGGGCCGGGGTGATATCCGGTGCCTGGATATTGGCGACGATGCGCAGGACCTTCATGGCTTCGCTCCCCGTTGCTCTTTGACTGGCGGAGGCTAGGGGAGATCGGGGCGGGGATCAATCGTCCAAGCCCTGCGGAGACATTGCGGCGTTGGATATCCCTCGGCCATGCCGGGCATCTCCCCGACGGCCTTGATACATAGCTGTCAGATGTTCGGAGACATGTCTGACACTTCCGTGATGATTTCTCGGGAGGTCGGCATGGTCTGGTCTGGCGGAGAGATGCCCGGCAGGTACGACACTGTCTCTAGATTTTCGGGAAGGGTTTGAGGGGATGACCGCCTCGGCCTTCGTCTTCGCGATCGTTGCGCGCAAGGCATTGCTGTCATACGCTTTATCGCCGAGAATGCCTGACCTGTCTGGTTATTGAGAAGAGCGGCAGCTTGCGTGATCTCGCCGACTTGGCCGGCCGTCACGATAAAGCGCAGGGGACGCCCGAGCGCATCGGCCAGCATATGGATCTGGTCGTCAGTCCACCTCTGGAACGCCCCAGCGCCTGATCCTTGGCCCACCTTTTCCGCTCGCTGCCTGTTGATGGGCGCGCATGATGGTACTGTCGATCATTAAGTACTGATTGTCCCGGTCAGCAATGAGGGCATCAAAGACCAGCTCCCATACGCCGGCATGGCACCAGCGACTGAACCGGCGGTGGACCGTCTTCCACTTGCCATAGCGCTCCGGCAGGTGCTGCCAGTGTGCGCCCGAGCGCAGTATCCACAAACACCCGTTCACAAACAACCGGTTATCTACCCCCGTCCGACCCGGATCGCTGGCCTTACCTGGTAACAAAGGCGCAATTCTCGACCATTGCGCCTCGTTCAACTCGTATCGCTTCACTCCCATCAAAGGCCTCCGTGCTGCACACGATACCCCATGAATCAGTGATCAACCGATTTGGGAATCCTGAGTGTCGATTGGTCCTCAGTCCCAGAGCAAACAAAAAAGGCCGGAAGGAGTTACCTTCCGGCCTTCAGACTGCTGACAAACCCCTGGCACCGTCCAGGGGTTTGTGATTCATTGGGACA
>NZ_PQIG01000123.1 GCF_012349115.1 Rhizobium ruizarguesonis | reverse complement strand
ACGATCTCCGCGCCCGCCTAACCTAGCGCATATGAGGGTTAGGGTGAGGGGCAGCGTCAACCCCGTTGGCTTTCGTCGCGTGACGCGTTATGGACTGCGCTATCCCGCCAGCATCCGGATAAAAGCTCATGACCAATCCCGTCACCGTCGAAGTCACCCGCGGCCTGCTCGTTGAAAGTCGCCATCGTGGCGCGGTGGCTGTCGTCGATGGCGATGGCAAGCTCGTCTTCTCGCTGGGCGACATCGAGGCCGCGGTCTTCCCGCGCTCGTCCTGCAAGGCGATGCAGGCGCTGCCGCTGGTCGAGAGTGGTGCTGCCGATGCCTATGGCTTCGGTGACAAGGAATTGGCGCTGGCCTGCGCCTCGCACAATGGCGAGGACGAGCATGTGGCGCTTGCCGCGTCCATGCTGTCGCGCGCCGGCCGCAATATCGAAACGCTGGAATGCGGCGCCCATTGGTCCATGAACCAGAAGATACTGATCCAGCAGGCCCGCATGCTCGATGCGCCGACGGCGCTGCACAACAATTGCTCGGGAAAACATGCCGGTTTCATCTGCGCCTGTTGCCATCAGGACCTCGATCCAAAGGGCTATGTCGGTTATCTCCACCCGCTGCAGGTCGAGATCCGCGCGGCAATGGAAAGCCTGAGCGGCACTGTGATTGGCGCCGATAGCTGCGGCACCGACGGCTGCTCGATCCCGACCTATGCCGTGCCGCTGCGCAGCCTTGCCCATGGTTTTGCCAAAATGGCGACCGGCACCGGCCTCGAACCCCTGCGCGCCAAGGCATCCCGCCGCCTGATCGAGGCCTGCATGGCCGAGCCCTTCTATGTCGCCGGCTCCGGCCGCGCCTGCACGGCGCTGATGCGGATCGCCCCAGGCCGCATCTTCTGCAAGACAGGCGCCGAAGGCGTCTTCTGTGCCGCGATCCCGGAAAAGGGCATCGCCATTGCGCTCAAATGCGAGGATGGCATGACCCGCGCCGCCGAAGCCATGGTGGCGGCGACGCTCGCCCGTTTCTTCGAGACGGAGAGCGAGGTGCATGCGGGCCTGATGGCCTATGCCGCAACGCCGATGCGCAATTGGAACGGCATCCATGTCGGCGATGTTAGGGTCACCTCCGCCTTGGCCGGGTGAGTGCGAGCTTGCATATATAAGTTATTAGAAAAATAAGAATTACCTAATATAAAAGGGTACGTCCTGCGATCGCGGATGCACCCTTTCGCGGCGACGTGAACACAGTCCTGGAAGCCATGGGGGCAGGGCATGTTTGCAGGCCGCTATCTTTGGTGGATGCTGATGGGTATCGGCATCTTCTTGTTCGCCACGTTGAGCCTCGATTATATCACCTGGCTCACGATCCAACTGTCCGGTTGCGGCGACATGGCCGGCGCCTGCGAGCCGGCCCTCCGGCTGATATCGGGCGTGCTCAAACCCGCCTGCATCTGGACCGCGATCGGCATACTCTTCATGGCGACGCTGCTGCGTCTTCACACGCTCTCGCTCATCTGGTTCTGGGGGCCGATCGTCGCCATCTGGTTTGTCGCTTCCACGCCGATCCTCCTCTTCGTTGCAGCCGATGCGGCGGCTCTGACGCAACCCGCCACGCTGGCGGTGCTGCCGGTCGCCATCCTGTTTCTGGCGGCTTTCGTAGCCTATCTCCTCTTTGCCTTGGAGGATGGCGACATACTGCCGCTTGCAGCCTCGGTGCCGTTGCGCCTCACGCTCCGCCTGACGGCGGTCTACGGCGCGCTTGCCGGCGTGGCCTTCATGCCAGAACTGTCGCGGATCGCCGGGACCCTGCTCGACATGCCGGCACTTTCCGTCGTCATCGCGCTGGCGCAGCCATATCTGCAGACGGTGCTGACCTTTGGAACCGGCAGCACGGCGCCGGCCTATGTCGTGCTGGCGGCCTTCATCGCGGCCCTTGCCGCAAGCCTCTTGCCGCATGCTGCCGCGCCGCAGCCCTCCCGTAGCGCCATCATGCTGCGGCGATTGCGCCGTTGAGATCGCGATAGGGTTTCAGCTGTTCGGCCGTCATCTCTGCCGGCACGATCAGCCCCGCCACCTCGGAAATGCCAAGCACCGGGCAGGGCGAGACGAGGTCGAACTTCTCCTCGGTCAGCAGCACATGCGTTTCAGCCGCGCAGCGGGCGATGTGCCGCTTGATCGCCGCTTCCTCGAAATCGCCGGTGGAAAGCCCGTGCACCGGATGGGCGGCCGTCACCCCGAGGAAGAAGAGATCGGGGCGGAGCTGCGAGATCGCCGCCGCCGCCGCTGCTCCCGTCGCCACCATCGAATGTTTGTAGAGCCGTCCGCCGGTGAGGATCACCTCGGCCGTCGGGTGGTGTTCCAGCTCGGCGGCGATCGTCGGGCTGTGGGTCGCAACCGTCAGCGGCATGTCGCGCGGCAGTTGCCTGGCGATCTCAGCCGTCGTCGTGCCGCCGTCAAGGAAGATCATCTGACCGGGCTTCACCATCGCCGCCGCCGCCGCTCCCAGCCGTGTCTTGATCTGCGACGACACGCTGCGCCGGGCGGTAAAATCCGGCAGATCCGGGGCCAGCGGCATCGCCCCGCCATGCACCCGTTTCAACAGCCCCTCCGCCGCCATTTCCCTGAGGTCACGCCGGATCGTGTCCTCCGAAAGCGCGAAATCCTCGGCGACGCGCTTGGCGATCACCTGGCCGTCGCGGCGCAGGATGTCGAGAATGAGGGTCTTGCGTTGGGTTGTCAGCATCGTCTCTCTGCACGAAATTAAATAGAATAGCCCGATATTGCACGAAGTGACTCGACATTCAAGAAATATCGTGCATTTTCACGAAATCCCGTGCATGAGGCCGGGAGTGCTCACGCATAAGCGGAGCGAAGGAGTGGATCATGTTGATTTTGATTGCCGGGCCCTATCGGTCCGGAACGGGCGACGACCCGGAAAAGATGGCCGCCAATCTGAAGCGGCTGGAAGCGCCTTCGCACGCGCTGTTTGAAGCCGGCCATGTGCCGATGATCGGCGAATGGGTGGCCCTGCCGATCTGGCACGCCGCCGGCGGCCGGTCGGTCGGCGACGCGCTCTACGAAGAGATCTTCCACCCGGTCGCCGGCCGGCTGCTGCAGCTCTGCGAGGGCGTGCTGCGCCTGCCGGGCGATTCCAAGGGAGCGGACAACGACGTCCGCATCGCCCGGGAACGCGGCATCCCGGTCTGGCACCGGTTGGAAGACGTGCCGGGCTGCGGGTGAGCGGATTGCTCGCCCGCGCGCCTCTACATTGCCCTTCGCTTGCGCTCAGGCCATTCGCAGCTTTGCCGCTCACCCCCTCAACCAACCCTTCGGGCCACCTTCTCCCCACAGGGGAGAAGAGGGAGCAAGCGGATTGGCTTCGGTTCCACAACCGACGCTTTAAGAGGAAGTGAGGCGCTGCCACAAATCCCTTCTCCCCAACGGGGAGAAGGTGCTGGCAGGCGGATGAGGGGGCCACACGGCACACCATTCATTGCCCTTCGCTCGCGCTCAACGCACCTCACTTGTCCTGGGAGTAGCAAAACCCAATCTCACCCGTTCCAGCCCGCCCACCCCTGCGCTATAACCCTTGCGGAAAGGGAGTCTAGAACCATGCTGACATTGTACTACGCGCCCGGAACCTGCGCGCTCGCAAGCCTTATTGCCCTGGAAGAATCCGGCCTGGCCTTCGAGGTCAAGAAGATCAGCCTCCGCGATGGCGAACAGCGTTCGCCGGACTATTTGAAGATCAACCCGAAGGGCCGGGTGCCGGCACTGGTCACCGATTACGGCGTGCTGACGGAAACGCCGGCGATCTTGGCCTATATCGCCCAGAGCGCGCCGGCCGCCAAGCTGGCGCCGCTTGACGATCCTTTCGAATTTGCCAGGCTCCAGTCCTTCAACAGCTATATCTGCTCGACCGTGCATGTGAACCATGCCCATCGCCCGCGCGGCTCCCGCTGGGCCGACGAGCCGGCGGCAATCGAGGCGATGAAGGCCAAGGTGCCACAGAATATGGCCGATTGTTTCACGCTGATCGAGCAGACGATGTTTGAAGGCCCATGGGTGATGGGGGGGGCCTATTCACTCGCCGATCCCTATCTCTTCGTCATGACCGACTGGCTGCCGTCGGACGGGGTGGATCCCGCCCGGTTCGAAAAGGCGAGCGACCATCACGCCCTCATGCTGCAGCGCCCCGCCGTGCAGCGGGCGCTGGCCTATGATCGGGCCTGATCCCTAAAACTTGCTGCAAGCTTCTTCGGCGCCCGGAATAGCCAGGCGCCGATCAGCCGCAACCGCAATTCCTCGTCGCTGATCACGGCGGCGCGCACCGGCAGATGCGGCCAGCCGACATAATGATCGGTTTGAAAATAGACGTCGGGCGCCATCTCCAGCAGGTGATCCTTGTCGTCGAGCGAAATCGAGATCACGATCGTCTCGGCATTCTTCACCGCAACGAAACTCTTGCCGCCGACCTTCAGCGCCGGATTGCCGTAGGAGGTGCTCTCCTCGACATCAGGCAGCCCGGCTTCCGCCGCCAGCCGCTTCAGGCGTTCGAAGATTGCATCGACATCACAGGCCATGGTTCCGCCCTTTCTGCCAGGGCGAACCTACCATATCTTCAGGCGCATTTCGCCAGCGGCGGTTTGGCCCCTTTGGGAAAGCCGGCCGGCATCCCGAGCGGCAGATCGGCGATTTCGCGCATCGACATACGCTCGACCTCCGGATGCCGCAACGGATCGTCCTTCCAGGCGGGAGCATCGCCAATTTCCGCGGTGCCCACAGGAAGGGCTGGTCTCAAGAAAAACTTCAGCAACGACATGGCATGCCTCGCTTTCTCAGTGGCGCGGAACAGATGGTGCAGTGGCTAGCGCCCGCTGAACCATCGCATTTCCCGCGGACTGCATGTTCGAATGGATTGCCTATGCTTGCAATGTCGGCCTCAACAAGCAGATTTTCAATTGAGATTAACGTGGAGACGCTATAGAAAAACTATATGAAGAACTTGAATATGGTCCATCTCAACGGCCTGCGCGCGCTGGAAGCTGTCGGTCGCCTCGGCTCGCTCCAGGCCGCCGCCGATGAACTCGGCGTCTCGGTTGGCGCCGTCAGCCAGCAGGTCATCAAGGCCGAAGCCCAGCTTGGTCAGGTGATCTTCGAGCGCACCGCCAGGGGAATGATCGCCACCGAAGCCGGCCGGCCGGTGCTGCTCGCGCTCGACGAGGGTTTTGCCCGTCTTTCGGCGGCCGTGTCGATTGCGAGCCGCAAGGACGATACGATCCTGACGATCTCGGTGGCGCCGGTTTTCGCCGCCCGCTGGCTCGTGTATCGGCTCGATCGCTTCGCCGAGCGTCATCCCGACATCAAGCTGCGGCTGGACGCGACGACCAATCTCGTCAATCCGGCCCTTTGCGACGTCGATATCGGCATCCGCGTCGGCAGCGGCAAATGGCCGGATGTGAAGGCCGAACTGCTGTTGGAGCAGGAGGTTTTTCCCGTCTGCTCCCCTGAGATGGCAGCGACATTGAAAGAACCCGCCGATATCCTCGCACTGCCGGCCATCATCGATGGCCACGCCATGTTTACCTGGGAGGTCTGGATGCGCGAGGTCGGACTCTCAGGCGCAACCCTTCTAACCCGCCACGTCTTCAAC
The DNA here is from genome assembly GCF_012349115.1 of Rhizobium ruizarguesonis. Taxonomy (GTDB): domain Bacteria; phylum Pseudomonadota; class Alphaproteobacteria; order Rhizobiales; family Rhizobiaceae; genus Rhizobium; species Rhizobium ruizarguesonis. The sequence goes on along the minus strand of NZ_PQIG01000123.1, from coordinate 18,882 downwards.
GATGCCTCGCTCTGCCTCGATGCGGCGATTGCAGGCCAGGGCGTCATGCTGGCCTGGCAGACCCTTGCCGCCTTTGCGCTCGCTGAAGGCCGGCTCGCCGCCCCCTTCGGTATTCGCGCCCGAACCGGCTTCGGTCACTATTTCGTCACCGCCGAAGGCACGCGCGAGCCGAAGAAGGTCAAGGATTTCAAGGCCTGGATCCGCGAGGAAATGGCCGGCACGCTCGCCCTTTTCCAGTAGTTCTCAAACCTCGATCGGCTCCTTGCCGCGGGTCGTCTGCATCGCCTTGTAGGCCGGGCGGGACTGGCAGCGCTCGATCCAGGCTTTGATATTCGGATGCGTTTGGAAAAGCGCCTCTTCGGTCTGGGCGTAGCGCAGCACCTCGGCGATGTTGAGATCGGCGACGGTGAAGCGGTCGCCGACGATCCATTGCCGGCCGGCAAGGTGGCCTTCGAGAACCGCCAGCGGCCTGCGCAGCGAGCGGCAGGAAACCGCGATCGTCTGCTGACCGCCTTCGCTGTTTTCGAGCCCGTTATCATAGGTCAGCACGATCTTCACCGTGTGCGGCTCGACCTCCGCAGCCGCCCAGACCGTCCACATCGTCAGCAATCCGTCTTCCTCGACGGTTTGGCCGGAAAGCGGTCCGCCATATCGACGCGCGAGGTAAAGATTGATCGCCAGCGACTCGTGCATGACGAGGTCGCCGTCCCGAATGCTGGGGATCTGCGCCATCGGGTTGACGGCAATGAATTCCGGCGAATGTGTATTGAGCGGCGCCTCCTGAGACAGCGGATCTGCCAGCCGCCGTGCCTGCAGCACCGGCACCGAGCGGAATTCGACCCCAAGCTCCTCCGCCATCCAATAGACGCGTGAGGCGCGCGAACGATAGACTCCGTAGATTGTCAGCATGAACGTATCCCCTCGATGTTGTCCGCGGGACCGTAAATGCCGGATCAGCGTGGGAAAAGTCCTGGTGGCTGATGGGACGATGAAAGCTTTTGATGGCCTTCAGGAAATGCGGTTCCGCTCGACGGTCAACTGCGCATAGGGCGAGCCGCCGCCCGCCATCTCGCCGGACACCTTCTTCTCCCACTGGAAGCCTAAAACCGCGCCTTCGGCAGTTTCCTGGAAGATGTTGTCGGTGATGAGGGCGGTCCCGGCGCCATCGGCGACCGAGACGGCGCATCCCACCGGGGCCTTGCGCACCACATTGCCTGTCACAACGACGTTGCGCAGATACGGACCCCAGCCGATCTGCAGCCCCCAGCGCGGCGCGCCTTCGATCACATTACCTGAAATCAGCGTATCGGCCTCCGCCGCAATGCCTATGCCGAAACCGACCTCGTGCTGGTAGGGGCCCTTCAGCGTCAGGTTGCGCACGACATTGCCGGTGACGCTCGCCAGCCTCCCGCCCTCGTCGAAATTGGCGATCGAAATGCCGTTTGCCGCCCCGTCGATCATATTGGCGGAAACGACGGCACCCTCGAAGGCGAATTCGACATAGATCGCCGTCTCGCCGGAACGTCGGCACTGATTGCTGCTGATCTGAATGTCCGAGGCCGAATTGGCGCGGATCGCCGTGAAGGCGCAGTCGGAGATGTGGTTATTCACCACCATCACTCCGTCGGCGCGGAAGATGTTGATTCCGTTGCCGTTTTGCCCGGTGCCGCCGTCATTGGCGCGGATATTGGAGACGCGGTTGCCGGAGACAACCGTGCCGTCCTCCGCCTTCTTCCAGCGATGCACCAGGATGCCGCCATTGCCGCAATCCGAAACCGTGTTGCCGGTGACCGAGAGGGTGGTGGAATCCACCGCGTAAAGGCCGGATTGGGCAGCCCCCGAAATGCGGCTGCGCTCGATCCGCCCGCCACAGCGCTCCAGCTGCAGGCTGTGTTTGCGGCTGCCGCCGATCTCGCAATTGTCGATCAGCACCTCGTCGACGCCGGTGAATTGCAACAGCCCGCCGGCATAGTCGCCAAGCCTGCGGTTGCCGCCGTCGATGACGAGATTGGAAAGCTCGATCCGCCGCACGTTCTCGGCCGAAAACAGGTGGCCTTCGCCGGTATAGACGATCCGCGAGGCGCCCGGCACGCCTGATATGCGCGTATTGTCGGGCAAGGTGAGGTTGGAGACCCGGTAGGTACCGGGCGGCAGGAACACCGGCACGTTCTCGCGCGCCGCCTGTTCGATCATCTGCTCAAGGTTGCGGGTCTTGCGGTCGCCGCTTTCGGGAATTGCGCGATATTCCGCCGCGTCGATCGCACCGCGCAGATCAGGCTGAGCGGCCGCCCTCCGCGGCGAGGCGAGGGCGCGCGATGCCGCTCCCGCAACGGCCGAGGCGGTGAGAAAGAAAAGTATGTCGCGGCGTGAAGGCATCCGGGGATTGCTTGTCATAATGCGCCCGTAGCAGGAAATGTGCCAGCCGCGCATGTATTCTTTTGGCACAGGTTGAGAGCAGGGGGCCGAAATTGCAGTTGCAGCCGCGGCGGAGGGCAGAATATCGCCGCTTATATTGTCCTCTTGTTCACCCTTTCATTTAAGCAAGCCGAAGGAAATGAGGACTACTTTTAAGGGAATTTCTATGGCGAGTGCGGGATACGGCCTTCGGCCGCAAGGGGAATGGGGTCATGCGCGAATTGGGTGCCAGGCGATGGGAATCAACCGATGCCCTGACGGCCGAAACGCGACGCATCGTCGCCGCGACGGAGGCAATGATGGCATCAACCGCCCACCACCTCTCCGAGGGCATCGAGAACCTGCGCCTCAAGGCGATCCTCCACGAACTTCCGGATTTCCTCTACGTCAAGGATCGTGACAGCCGCTTCGTTTTCGCCAACGCCGTCACCGCCAGCAGCCTCGGCCTGGAGCGCGCCGATCTGATCACCGGCAAGCGCGACTTCGACCTGTTCGATTTCGAGACGGCGCGCCGCCATTTCGACATCGAGCAGCAGATCATGGCGACGGGCGAAGCCCGCATCGACATGGAGGAATCCTACGTCCTTCCCGGCAGCAGAAGACCGATATGCCGGCTGACCTCGAAGATACCGCTGCGCAACGATCGCGGCGAGATCGTCGGCCTGATCGGTGTTTCCCGTGATATCACCGAACGCACGCGCCAGGAGGATCTGCATCGCGGCCAGGCGAGCCTGCTCGAAATGATCGCCCGCAACGAGCCGTTGCCGATGATCCTCGAGGCGCTCGTGCTGATGATCGAGGCGCAGCTGGATGGGATTGACGGATCGGTGCTGCTGCTCGACGGCGAAGGCACGCGGCTCTATCACGGCGCCTCTCCCAATCTGCCCGGCGGCTACAGCCGCCTGATCGATGGCGTCACGATCGGCCCCAAGGTCGGCTCCTGCGGCACCGCCGTCTGGCGCGGCCAGACGGTGATCGTCGAGGATGTGACGGTCGATCCGCTCTGGGAGGATTTCCGCGCGATGATCGCGCCGTTCGGCTTCCGCTCCTGCTGGTCGACGCCGATCGCCACGTCGCAGAACAACGTGCTCGGCACGTTCGCGCTCTATTCCCGGGAAGTCCGCCGTCCCACCGAGCACGAAATGACGCTGGTGGCGCTCGCCACCCATATCGCCGGCATCGCCATCGAGCGCAAGCGCGTCGATGACCGCATCCATTTCATGGCCCATCACGATGATCTCACCGGCCTGCCGAACCGCGCCTTCCTGAAGGAACGGCTGGCGAGCATCCTCGACCAGGCCCGACGCAACAACCGCAAGGTGACTGTCGCCTATATCGATCTCGACAATTTCAAGGACATCAACGACGGCCGCGGCCACGCCGCCGGCGACGAGGTTCTGAAAGAGACCGCCGCCCGCATGGCCAACAGCGTCAGGGCGTCCGATATGGTGGTGCGTCTCGGCGGCGACGAATTCCTCGTCGTGCTCGTCCACCAGTCGAGCCACGACGCCGGCATCACGCGCCGCCTTCGCGATCTGCAGAAGGCAATCAACCGGCCGATCCGCGGCGCGGACGGCGAGATCACCGTCACCTCGAGCATCGGCGTTGCCGCCTTCCCCTTCGATGGCGCGACCTCGGAAGAGCTTCTGGCCAATGCCGACCGCGCCATGTACCGCGCCAAGGAGCTCGGTCGCAACACGTTGCAACATCACGATGGCGGCGGCGCGCCTGTGGGAATGCCGCTCGGCGAGCAGGAGGAACTGCACCAGGCGATTACCGGCCAGCAGCTGTTCCTGCAATACCAGCCGCAGGTCGATGTCGCCACCGGCCGCATCACCGGGCTGGAGGCGTTGGTGCGCTGGAACCATCCGGCAAAGGGCAGGGTGCCGCCGGTCAATTTCATTCCGCTCGCCGAAGAGACCGGCCTCATCGTTCCCCTCGGCCTTTGGGTGCTGAACGAGGCCTGCCGCCAGGCGCGCCTTTGGCAAGACATGGGCCTGACGCCGCTGACGATCGCCGTCAACGTCTCGGCCAAGCAGTTCGCCGATCCGGATTTCGCAACCCATGTCGCCGAGGCGCTGGAGCGCCACCGCCTGCAGTCCCGCTGGCTGGAGCTGGAGGTCACCGAAAGCGTGGTCATGCACGATGCCGAACGCGCGCTCGCCATGATGGAATCGTTGCGGGCGCTGGGCGTTCGCCTGTCGATCGACGATTTCGGCTCCGGCTATTCCAGCCTGGCGGCACTGAAGACCTTCCCCTTCGACCGCCTGAAGATGGACCGTTCGCTGGTCGAGGCCCTGCCGGGCGACAAGACCGCCGTCGCCATCGCCTCGGCCGTCATCTCGCTGGCGCAGACGCTGAAGCTCTCGGTTCTCGCCGAAGGCGTCGAAACCGACGCGCAGATGGATTTCCTGCGCCAGGCGCACTGTGAGGAGGCGCAAGGCTTCCGCTTCTCCAAGCCGGTCTCGCCGGAGGAGATCCCGGCATTGCTGCGGGCGCGCAGTCTCTAGTGCATGTCGCCCAAAAGTGTCCAGCGGTTTTGGGAGAACGACATGCACAAAAGGAAACATTGAAAGACGTCGCATCGATCAGGTCGATGCGGCGTCTTTCAAACTCTATTTCGCAAGCTTGCCGATCGCCTCGATCTCGTTCGTCCATATGCCCGCCGCATAGTTTGGCGGCAGCCGCGCCAGTTGCGAGGGGTCGTCGATGCCGGTGGAAAAATCGCTGCCGCTATAGGGACCGAGCACGAAGACCTCGGTCCCGGCATCCTGCATCCGGTTGAGAAAACGGTCCGGCCAGCCCCAGAGCCACGGCGCGATATTGATCGGCACCAGCATCATCGCATGTTTGCATTCGTCCGGCAGCAGGCCGGTCCAGCCATAGCCGATATAGCCGAACAGGCAGCCCTTCAGGCTCTTGCGCGAGGCGGTCTTGATATCGGGTGCCATCCGGCGGAGCACGTCGATCGGCTCGTCACCGCCATAGACGATGATCTCGGCTCGTCTTTCCCGGGAAAGTCCATTGAGCACCGCGGCGAGCTTTTCACCCTCGGAAGGATCGCGGCTCTTGACGTTGATGAGGAAGCGCCGATCCGCAAAACTCGACAGCACCTCGGCAAGGGTCGGCATCATGCCGATGCCCCGGCCGCGGAAGGGAAAGGTCTTGCCGCCATCGGCGGTATAGCCATAGCCGATGTCGAGCCTTTTCATGTCAGCCATCGAATGCTCGCGCGTGACGCCGTGCCCGTCGGTGCGGCAGTCGAGCGTCCAGTCGTGAAAGACGGCGAACTGGCCGTCCGTCGTCGGATGCACGTCGATCTCGACGATATCGGCGCCGGCCGCAAAACCTGCCTGCATCGACGGAAGTGTGTTTTCCAGATAATCGTGTTTCGGCGGCAGCATGCGGCTTGCCGTGCAGGTGTCGTTCTTGAGATCGGTTTCGTCGAATCGCTGGGCGATGCCGCGATGGGCGAGCAGCACCGGTTTTCCCGGCCGATGTTCGGCAAGCAGGCTTGTATTGGTGAGGTAAATGCCCGCCGAGGCGAGCGCGATTGCCGCCGCGCAATAGAAAAGCTTCCTGCCCAATGCTGATCCCCCTGGTTGCATCGCAAGGGCTAGAAAGCGATTCTGGTTGTTCTTGGGCTGTTTTCCGGCTTTTCTATGCCATCGATTACTCGCCGACGGGACTCTCATCGCTATGGCACAACACGACGACGAGCTTATCCATTTCGAAGCGCATGGCGCCGCCCCGTTGCCGCCGGCCGTGGTCGAAGGTCATGTCGCCCATGACGGCGCCCGCATCTGGTATGCGACCTACGGCGCCGGTCCTCCTGTCATTCTGCTGCATGGCGGCCTTGGTCACAGCGGCAACTGGGGCCATCAAGTTCCGGCACTGTTGCGCCGCGGCCGCCGCGTCGTGCTGATCGACAGCCGCGGCCATGGAAGAAGCACCCGCGATGCCCGTCCCTATAGCTACGAGTTGATGGCCTCCGACGTGCTTGCCGTCATGGACGCACTGCATGTCGAAAAGGCGGCGATCGTCGGCTGGAGCGACGGCGCCTGCATCGCTTTGATCCTTGCCATGACGGCGCCGTCGCGTGTCGAGGGCGTCTTCTTCTTTGCCTGCAACATGGATCCGAGTGGCACGCTGGAATTTGTTCCGACCCCGGTCATCGACCGATGCTTCAGCCGGCACGCCAAGGATTATGCCGCATTGTCCACCACGCCGGACGATTTTAATCCCTTCGTCGAGGCGGTCAGCCTGATGATGCGAACGGAGCCGAACTATCAGGCCGCCGACTTGGGCCTGATCCGCGTGCCGGTCGCAATCGTCCTTGGCGAGCACGACGAATTCATCAAGCCCGACCATGCCGAATATCTTGCCCGCAGCATTCCGAACGCTGAGATGATCTATCTCAAACGCGTCAGCCATTTCGCGCCGCTGCAGCGGCCGGCTGAGTTCAACGCGGCGGCGGTCAGCTTTCTCGACGGCGTAGCAATTCCAGCAAAAGTGCGCGGCGGTCTTGCGTCCGGAATTGCGCCAAAATAAAAGGACATTTCATGACGATCGCGGACCTTGAGCCGCGGCCCATTCCACAGTCCCTTCCTCCCGCCCTCTGGCCTCGCGTCCATTTCCCGCTATCTCTCGTTTCATGAGACCTGATGCGCTGCTTTATCCCGCCCCGGAGGGGCTCTATTGCCCGGAAGGCGGGTTTTATGTCGATCCAGTGCGGCCGGTCGAGCAGGCGCTCGTCACCCATGGCCATTCGGATCACGCCCGCCCGGGCCATGTGAATGTGCTTGCCACCCGCCAGACGCTCGACATCATGCGCCTGCGTTACGGCGACGGTTTCTGCGCCAGCGAGCAGGCCGCCGTCTTCGGCGAGGAGCTTTTGGTCAACGGCGTCAAGGTGAGCTTCCACCCGGCCGGCCATGTGCTCGGCTCCGCCCAGATCTCCATCGAGAAGAACGGCACCCGCATCGTCGTCTCCGGGGATTACAAGCGCCGACCGGACCCGACCTGCGCCGCCTATGTGCCGGTTGCCTGCGATGTCTTCATCACCGAAGCGACCTTCGGCCTGCCGGTCTTCCATCATCCCGATCCGATGGACGAGATCGGCAAGCTCTTGGCATCGCTGCGGCAATTTCCCGAACGCACCCATCTCGTCGGCGCCTATGCGCTCGGCAAGGCCCAGCGCGTCATCCGGCTGTTGCGCGATGCCGGTTATGCCGAACCGATCTATATCCACGGCGCCATGGAAAAACTCTGCGACTATTACATCGAGCAGGGCATCGATCTCGGCGAGTTGCTGCCGGCGACGATCGAAAGCCGCGACAAGTCCGCCTTCAGGGGGGCGGTCGTCATCGGCCCGTCATCGGCCTTCGCCGATCGTTGGGCCCGGCGCTTCAACGAGCCGCTGCCGGCCTTCGCCTCCGGCTGGATGATGGTGCGCCAGCGCGCCAAACAGCTCGGCGTCGAACTGCCGCTCGTCATCTCCGATCATTGCGACTGGCCGGAACTGACGGAAACCATCCGGGAATTGCACCCGGCCGAGGTCTGGGTGACGCATGGCCGCGAGGAGGCGCTGGTGCGCTGGTGCCAATTGCAGGGCATCAAGGCAAAACCGCTGCATCTGGTGGGCTACGAGGACGAGGGGGATTAACAGTGGAGTTAGTTGCTGAAAACCCCTCCCCAACCCCTCCCCACAAGGGGGAGGGGCTAAACCGTGGCACCGCCTCGCAAACCAATAGACCAACCGCATACTGGTTGTTCGATGGGGCATCCGGCGAAAGCTGCACGTTAAGTCCCTCCCCCTTGTGGGGAGGGGTTGGGGAGGGGTCTTTTCCATATGCCATTGGGGAGGGGCCTTCCCCCCGAGCTGGGAGGCGCCCATGAAAGCCTTCGCCGACCTCCTCGACCGTCTGGTGCTCACTCCCAGCCGCAACGGCAAGCTGAAGCTGCTGACCGACTATTTCCGCGACACGCCGGATCCGGACCGCGGCTATGGCCTTGCCGCCATCGCCGGCACGCTGGAGGTGCGCAACGTCAAGCCCGCCATGCTGCGCGAGCTGGTGCTCGAGCGCATGGACGAGGTGCTGTTCCGCTATTCCTACGATTATGTCGGCGATCTCGCCGAGACCATTTCGCTCGTCTGGGACAATGAGAGGGATATAGACCGCGCAGCACTCGCCCAGCCGCGTCTCGGCGAGGTCGTCACCGGCATGAATGCGCTCGGCCGTACCGAAGTGCGCAGTTTCGTCCGCGACCTGCTCGACCGGCTGGATTCGTCTGGCCGTTTCGCCTTCATCAAGCTGGCGACCGGCGCCATGCGCATCGGCGTTTCCGCCCGCCTTGCCAAGCAGGCGCTGGCCGATCTCGGCGATAAGGACGTCACCGAGATCGAAACCCTCTGGCATGGCCTGCAGCCGCCTTATCAGACATTGTTCGAATGGCTGGCGGGTGGCGGCGAAAAACCGGTGCTGGCCACACCGGCGATCTTCCACTCCGTCATGCTCGCCAATGCGGTGGAGGAGGGCGACCTTACCGGCCTTGATCCGGCCCACTACGCCGCCGAATGGAAATGGGACGGTATCCGCGTCCAGCTCTCCCGCTCCGGCGACAGGCGCAAGATCTATTCCCGCTCCGGCGACGACATTTCAGGCGCCTTTCCCGATGTTCTCGACGCAATCAATTTTTCCGGTGTCGTCGACGGCGAATTGCTGGTCGGCGGCACTGCCCGCTCCAACAGCCCGACCCGCACCTTCTCCGATCTGCAGCAGCGCCTGAACCGCAAGACGGTGACGTCGAAGATGCTTGGCGATTATCCCGCCTTCATCCGCGCCTATGACCTGCTCTTCGACGATGAGGAAGATGTTCGCGGTCTTGCCTATGTCGATCGCCGCGATCGGCTGACCGAGATCATCGACCGCGCCCCCCATGACCGTTTCGATCTCTCGCCGCTCGTGCCGTTCTCGTCGTGGGAAGAGCTCGACGTTCTGCGTGCTGCCCCGCCCGATCCGGTCATCGAAGGCGTGATGATCAAGCGCCGCGACAGCGTCTACCAGGCCGGCCGCATGAAAGGCCCCTGGTTCAAGTGGAAGCGCAACCCCTATAATGTCGATGCGGTGCTGATGTATGCCCAGCGCGGCCACGGCAAGCGCTCCAGTTACTATTCTGATTTCACCTTCGGCGTCTGGGCCGATGACGAGGACGGCGAACAGCTGGTGCCTGTGGGAAAGGCCTATTTCGGCTTCACCGATGCCGAACTCGAGGTGCTCGACAAGTTCGTGCGTGACAATACCACTGAGCGCTTCGGCCCGGTGCGGGCCGTGCGCGCCGACAAGGATTTCGGCTTCGTCGTCGAAGTGGCCTTCGAGGGCATCAACCGCTCGACCCGGCACAAATCGGGGGTCGCCATGCGCTTCCCCCGCATCGCCCGCCTTCGCCCGGACAAACCCTCCTACGAGGCAGACCGGCTGCGCACGCTGATCGCCATGATCGAGGCCAAGCCGGCGTGATGCTGCGCAAAATGACGCAGGGCAATATTTTCAACACGATGTGTATTGGCGGCAGCGATCTTCCGGTGCAGATTTTCCAGAGCATGATGCCGAAAAGTGCAAGCGGTTTTCAGACGACATCGTGCTCATTTAGAATGGCCGGGGAAATGATGGATGCTGCGTTATGAGCTCGCGTGAACAAAATTCCTTTTTCCATCAACGCCGTGCCGTACTGGCGGGTCTTGCCGGTGCACTTGTCCTGCCGCGCATGGCGGCAGCTTTCGATGTCCCGGACGAGCCGCGCCTTGCCAAGCACGACTACGCCAAGGTCCGCCACCATTTCCGCACCAAGCTGTTGCAGAAGGGCCCGGCGCCCGACAAATACGAATCGCTGAATGCGCCTGCCGATGCCGACAAGATCTTCTACCGTTCCGGTTACGGCGAGCTGGAACTGGCGGCCTGGGTCTCGAAATACAAGCGCGAGCGCGCCGCCAAGCCCGCCGTGCTCTTCCTGCACGGCGGCAATGCCATGGGCATCGGCCACTGGCAGCTGATGAAACCCTATATGGATGCCGGTTATGTCGTGATGATGCCGTCGTTGCGCGGCGAAAACGGCCAGATGGGCAATTTCTCCGGTTTTTACGACGAGGTCGACGACGTGCTCGCTGCCACCGAGCGCCTGGCGCATCTGCCGGGTGTCGATCCCGAACGCCTCTTCATCGCCGGCCACAGCATCGGCGGCACGCTGACCATGCTGACGGCGATGACCACCCACAAATTCCGCGCCGCCGCGCCGATTTCAGGCAACCCCGACGCCTTCCGCTTCTTCAACCGCTATCCGCAGGATATCCGCTTCGACGACAGCAATACGCATGAATTCGAGGTGCGTTCGGCGCTGTGTTACGCCCATAGCTTCAAATGTCCGGTCCGCGTCGTTCACGGTACGGAGGAGCCGCATTTCAACGATCGCGCCGATCTGCTTGCCCGCCGCGCCCGCGGCGCCGGCGTTCAGATCGAGACTGAAACCGTCGCCGGCAACCACACCTCGGCGCTGCCGACCGAGATCGAACAGAGCATCCGCTTCTTCCACGGAGTGGCGGCCTGAGTTTTGCCGACACCGGCACCGGCGATTAAGTGTGACGGATGATTGATACGCGATCCCGCCATCGATGGCGGCGGGCTCGTCGTTTCCTGATCTTGCCTTTCCACCCCAACGCCAGCCTCGCGCCAGCCGCGGATGCCATCGTTCCGGCAGATATCGCTGTCTGCCGATCGTTGATAAGGGTGGTTCCATGAATTTTCTGCGCCGGGTCTTCCCGATTGCCGGGCTCGTGATTGCAGTTGCGTCGCTGAGCGGCTGCAACATCCTCATTCCTGATGTCGCCGCCGATTCGCCCGCCCGCTTCGTCCAGGAAACCTCGCCGGTCTTCTATCAGCCGCCCGGCGTCGATCCGCGCCGGGTGCGGCCGATCCCCGATCAGCCGGTGCCGCAGACGCGCGAGCTCTACAAGACACAGTTCCACCAGACCTACGGCCTGCCGGTGACCAATCCCGTGCATATGGCGATGTATGGTGAGCTTCGTGACGAGGATTTCACCCTACCGGCAATCCCGGTCAGCCGCGTGCAGCCGCAGTTCCTGCGCCAGGAGGTCGATTATCAGACGGCCGAGCGTCCCGGCACCGTGGTCGTCGATACCAAGGCGCATTTCCTCTATTTCGTCGAGGGCAACGGCAAGGCGATGCGCTACGGCGTCGGCCTCGGCCGCGACGGTTACGCCTGGGCGGGCCGCGGCGTCATCCAGTGGAAGCAGAAATGGCCGCGCTGGACGCCGTCGGTCGAAATGGTTTCGCGCCAGCCTGAGGTTCGTCCCTTCGGGGCGGAGAATGGCGGCATGAATCCGGGGCTGATGAACCCGCTCGGCGCGCGCGCCATGTATATCTTCAAGGACGGGCAGGATACGCTCTACCGCGTCCACGGCACGCCCGACTGGCAGTCGATCGGCAAGGCCACCTCGTCGGGCTGCGTACGCATGCTGAACCAGGATGTCATCGATCTTTATAACCGCATTCCTGCCAGGGCCGAGATCGTTGTGATGTAGCGCTGCAACAGCGCGGCCCATATCGTCCGCTCCCGGTCGGACACGTCTGCGTGAAGCTATGGTTTATTTAGCGCAAGCCGATAGATTTCCTAATGTCGTTACCGGCATTGGACGAATCATCGGTTTGTTCCGCTTCCCGCATCAAAAGGAAATCAGTCCCGCGTCATGAGCTTCGATAGACACCTTTCCCGCCGCAGCTTTCTTTCCTTTTCGGCGTTAACCGCAGCCTCCGCGCTTACCGGCTGCGCCTCCTCAGCCAACACGGTAACATCAGGCGATACGACGATCATCTATCGTTCGCCCATGCAGCTGTTCCAGTCGACGGAAACGTCGAGCGTGCCGAGCGGGGCCGAGCTTGCCGTCATGTATGGCCCCGTCGAGGACGGCGGCTTTCTCATTCCAGCCGTTCCCTACGAACAGATCGATCCGCGCTATTATCGCCAGCGCGTCGTCGATCCCACCGGCCAGCCCCCCGGCACCATCGTCGTCGATACGCCGTCGCGCTTCCTTTATCTCGTCCAGAATGGCGGCATGGCGATGCGCTATGGCGTCGGTATCGGCCGCGAAGGTTTTGCCTGGCAGGGGTCGGGCGTCATCCAGTGGCGTCAGAGATGGCCGCGCTGGAAGCCGCCGAACGAGATGGTCGCCCGCCAGCCGGAACTCGTCAAATATTCGATCGAGAACGGCGGCATGGAGCCGGGCCTGAAGAACCCGCTCGGCGCCCGCGCGCTTTATATCTTCTCGAATGGCGAGGACACGCTCTACCGCCTGCACGGCAATCCGGATTGGCGCTCGATCGGCAAGGCCGTCTCGTCGGGCTGTGTGCGGCTGCTCAACCAGGATATCATCGATCTCTACGATCGCGTTCCGACAAAGGCGCCGATCGTCGTCTGGCAGTAATTTTCACCGAGGCGGTCGCGATCCGGCCGCCTCGGACCAATCCCTTTCCCCAGGCAAGCGGCTGCTTTGCCCCGGGCAAGCAGTTGCTTTGCCCCCGGGCAAGCATGTGCTTTACCCCCAGGCAAGCGGCTGCGTTGCCCCCCGGGAAAGCGCTTCATTTTGCGCCCACAAGAGAATTATTTTCCGAAATACCATTGCTTAATTCGCTAAATATCCTACATGGTGCGTATCGAATTGCTTGCGACCTTTGTCCACGCGCTTGAGCGCACCGTCAGATATCCTCTCAACATCGATACGGCTTGTCGGATATCTCTCCGCAGGCGAACACAAACGGTTGAAAAGGAGATCGTTATGAATTCAGGCGTCGTCAAGTGGTTCAATGGCACCAAGGGTTTTGGCTTTATTCAGCCGGATGATGGTTCTACCGACGTTTTCGTCCATATCTCAGCGGTTGAACGCGCCGGTATGCGCGAACTCGTTGAAGGTCAGAAGATCCGCTACGATCTCGTCCGCGACAAGAAGTCGGGCAAGAATTCGGCTGACAACCTTCAGGCCGCATGATTTGTCATTCGCCTAGGCTGGCCATGTGCTGGCAGCAAGCTGACCACGGATGTACTGGCAGCGGGCTGACCAGAGATGCCAGCGAGCTGACCATACGGGCAGTGGGCTGAGTGACTGGAAGAGGTCGGGTACGAGCCCGGCCTTTTTGCTTTGATCGCAGGCTTTTCCGGAATGGCCTTCGGTCGTTCCGGAACGACCCCCGGGTCGTTCTGATTGACCGATTGAGCAGCCGAAGAGTCGAAGGGACGCTGAAATGGGCAGACCAAACTATAAAGTCGGCGACATGATCGTGCTGAAGTCCGGCCTCACCCGCACGGCGAAAGCCGACAAGCGGTGCCGGATCTCCAGCATCCTGCCCAACGACCATGGGCATGTGCAGTATCGCGTCCAGTTCGACGCAGAGAATTTCGAGCGCCGTATCACTGAGGCCGACATCGATACCGGGGAATCGCCATCCAGGGTTTCCCCCCAAGCGGCGGCCAAGTCCGATGGCGCCGAACCCTGGCTGAAGTTTTCGAGCATCAAAATCGGGAAGTAGTCCCGGGTTTTTTATTTTGGCCCGGGTTTTTAATTTTGGACAGTGCGGCCTCGCCGCCGCGACAGGAAGGATATCGTTTTGCAGGTACTCGTCAGAGATAACAATGTCGATCAGGCGCTCCGCGTGCTCAAGAAAAAGATGCAGCGGGAAGGCCTGTTCCGGGAAATGAAGGCGCGCAGCGCTTTTGAAAAGCCGTCCGAGAAGCGCGCCCGCGAAAAGGCCGAGGCCATTCGCCGCCAGCGCAAGCTCGCCCGCAAGAAGCTGCAGCGCGAAGGTCTGCTGCCGGCACCGAAGAAGGTTCTCCGCCCGACCCGCTAATCCCGGCCGCGGCATCACGGCCCCACCGTGGAATCACGGTTCAGCCGTGAATCATGGTTTCTGCCGTCGAGCCATGGCTTACAGCGCCGCGCGTCTTTTCGAGACGCGCAAAGGACGCTGTAACACTTTGAATTTTTGCATAATTCCTTGAACCGATTCCGATTTAAGGAATTATGCGACAGCGCCGCCATCACCTGGGAAAGGGGCACATGACCGCCACCAAGGGAGAATTCTTCAATCCTGCCAAGCTCTCGTCTCGCGACAAGGCGGAAGCGACCGATCACACGGCGCGCGCCATCATCGCCGCCGAGGCATCGGCCCGTGACAAGAAGACGGAGAAGCTGAAGGCGCTGCGTTTGCAGCAGGAGGCCGAGGCCGAACCTAAGGTGGCGCCTGCAAAGAAGCGCCGGTCGCCGGCTAAGCCGCAGTCCTGATCTCTCGGCGCGCACGCCGGCACTACCGGGTGCCGGCTCTACCGGGTGATGCGTTCAGCCGTCGCCCGTGCCGGGCCGCCCGAGATTGCCCCGCAGCCGATGCAGCATGTCGCGCATCTCGGCCATTTCCTTAAGCGTGCAGCCTGCGGCCTGCCCGATCGCCGTCATGATCGTATCGATCTCTCCCTTCATCGCCTGGCCTTTTGGGGTCAGCGACACGATCACCTGCCGTTCGTCACGCAGGTCGCGGATGCGCTTGATCAGCCCGCCCTGTTCCAGCCGTTTCAGCAGCGGCGACAACGTGCCGGAATCGAGGTCGAGCTGCTCGCCGATCATCTTCACCGGCAGCTCGCCGCGTTCCCACAGCACCAGCATCACCAGATATTGAGGATAGGTCAGGCCGACCCTGTCGAGGATCGGCTTGTAGGCGCGGGTGAAGGCATGCGCCGTCGCGTAGACCGCGAAGCACAACTGCTTTTCCAGCCGCTTCTCCTCTTCCGGTATCTCCATCGTCTTCGTCGTTTGCGCTCTCATATCCATCATCCCCAGAGCATTTCCGTTTTTCTTCGAATCACGGAAATGCTCTATCTCTTTGTTTTCACGCAATTCCTGGCGCAAACCGCTGCGCAGTTTTGCTGGAATTGCTCTAGAGCATGATGCCGAAAAGTGTGCGCGGTTTTCGGGCGCGATGCTCTAACTCTTTAATTGAGAACGGGATTCAGATTTTAGGCCGATGCTGCTTAAAATCATCCTGTTCTAAGGCCAGATTGTCCTCCTTTCGAATTCGAAATGCAATTTGCAAAATTCACTTGCGTACAATTTAATTGCGCGATATTAAAAATCCAACCCGATCGAAGGGCCAACCAAAGGAGATCGTCATGCCTATTCTCTATACGACCAAAGCCTCTGCCACCGGCGGCCGCGCAGGCCGCGCCGTTTCCGAAAACGGCGTTCTGGACGTGACCCTGACCGTTCCCAAGGAACTCGGCGGCGACGGTGCCACCGGCACCAATCCCGAACAGCTCTTCGCTGCCGGCTACTCCGCCTGCTTCCTCGGTGCATTGAAATTTGTCGCGGGTCAGCAGAAGGTCAAGATTCCGGAAGACACGACGGTCTCCGCCAAGGTCGGTATCGGCCCGCGTGAAGATGGCGGTGGCTTCGGCATCGAAGTGGCGCTGACAGTCAGCATCCCGGGTCTCGACCGCGAAACCGCAGAAAAGCTCGCAGCCGCGGCTCACATCGTCTGCCCTTATAGCCACGCCATGCGCACCTCGACCGAAGTCCCGGTCACTGTCGCCTGATCGGTTTCAAGAAGTGCGGCAGCCGTATCGGTTGCCGCACTCTTCTGGGGCACGGCGCGCCCTATTCGGCCGCTGCTTCTCCGCCGTGGCTTGACCGGCGAGGCGAACGCGCCGATTTCCCCGTTTCGCCCGTCATTGATGACAGCGCCTGCAGATCCTGCCGCAGCCTCGCGGAACTGCCATCTGAAAGCCTGCCATCAAGCGCAGCATGCGTGCTTTCCCAGATCGGCAGCGCTCTTGCCAGCACCGCCTTGCCCTCAGTGGTGAGGCTCAGCAGCCGGCCGCGCCTGTCCCTCGGGTTCTCCATCACCTTCACCCAACCCTGGCGCTGCAACGGCTTCAGCGCCGCCGTCAGCGTCGTCTGGTCCATGGCGAGCAGGGCGGCGACCGGTCCCATCGGCGGCGGCTCCGGCCGGTTCAATGACATCATCAGCGAAAACTGCCCGTTGGTCAGCCCGGCCGGCCTTAGCGCGTCGTCGAACAGCCGGGCAAGTGCGCGCGCCGCCCGCTGCACATGCAGGCAGAGGCAGGTGTCGCGCACCATCAGCGTCGTGGAAAAGGGAATCTCGATCGAATTTGACATGCTCCATTTCTATTGATATCAATGTATTTAGTCAAGGAGAAGGAGATGAGCCGGCTTCACCGGCAAGCGCCGGAGGAGGGCGCATTTCATGCAGAACGAGGTTGTTTCCCGCGAAGAATGGCTCGAAGCCCGCCGTGCCCTGCTGGCAAAGGAGAAGGAGGCGACGCGGCTGCGCGACAGCGTCAACGCTGCCCGTCTGGCGCTGCCCTGGGTGAAGGTCGACAAGGATTATGTCTTCGAAACGCCTGAGGGCAGGAAGTCGCTCGCCGATCTCTTCGACGGCCGCAGCCAGCTGCTGATCTACCATTTCATGCTTGGCCCGGATTGGGATGCCGGCTGCACCGGCTGCTCCTTCCTGTCGGATCATGTCGATGGCGCCCTGCCGCATCTGAACCATCACGACGTCACCTGGGTCGCCGTTTCGCGCGCACCGCTCGACAAGATCGCCGCCTATAAACAGCGCATGGGCTGGAAATTTCCCTGGGTCTCCTCCTTCGGCAGCGATTTTAATTTCGATTATCACGTTTCTTTCAGCCCGGAGGATCTTGCCAAAGACAAGGTCTTCTACAATTTCACGCCTATGCAGCCGGCTGATGCCAATGACGAACTGCCGGGCCTCAGCGCTTTCTATCGCAATGACAAAGCCGAGGTCTTCCATACCTATTCGAGTTATGCCCGCGGGCCGGAAGAACTGATCGGCACCCTGATGATCCTCGACCGCGCGCCGAAGGGCCGCAACGAGGACAGCACGATGAATTTCGTGCGCCGCCACGACGAATACCAGGAGGCCCCGAAGGCGCCATCCTGCTGTCACTGACATAGGCCACCATCACTCAAGGGAGAAGAGATGATGAAGACCGCTGAAGTGCTGAAGGAACATTCCTTCCTGGAAAGACTGGTCGGCGACTGGACCGTCACCGCGCCCGACATGACGGGCGGCGAACCCTGGACCGAGACCGTCCGCTCGCTGCACGGCATCTGGTTCGTCGCCGAAGGGACCGGCCGCATGCCGGACGGCAAGGAGGCCACCAGCATCCTGACGCTCGGCTACAACGCCGCAAAAGGCAAGTACATCGGCAGCTGGATCGGCAGCATGATGGACCATATGTGGTTCTATGAGGGCGAGGTCGACGCGTCAGGCAATGTGCTGGACCTCTATACCAGAGGTCCCGACTTCACTGGCGAGGGCCTTGCCGATTACCGCGAGCAGATCATCTTCCTCGATACCGATTACCGCACCTTTATCTCCAGCGCCAGGCAGCCGGATGGCTCCTGGAAGCAGTTCATGGAAGCGCATTACGCCCGCAGGATCTGACAATCACGGCGCTCGACCTCGAAACAGGGGTCTCGTGTGAGGCCTCGGAAGAGGGGCGTCGAAATAGGGAGAGTATGATGTCTGAGACGCATGGAAAGTTCATCTGGTGCGAGTTGATGACCCCCGACACATCAGCTGCCGCGAAATTCTACAGCTCGGTCGTCGGCTGGACCACCTCCGAAATGAAAATGGAGGGCATGCCCACCTATACGATCTTCGAGGCGAACGGCATCGGCGTCGCCGGCCTGATGGAATTTCCGGCTGAACTCGAGGGCAAGGGCATTCCGCCGAACTGGACGGGTTATGTCGACGTCGACGACGTCGACCAGTCGGCCAAGGATTTCGCCGCCAATGGCGGTTCGGTCCGCCGTCCGCCGGAAGACATCCCGACCATCGGCCGCTTCGCCGTCGTCGCCGATCCGCATGGCGCGGTGCTCTGCATCATGACGCCGGCGCCGATGGACAAGCCCATGCCGGAACTGGCCGTCGATGCGCCCGGCAATATCGGCTGGCGCGAACTCTACGCCGGCAATGGCCAAGAGGCGCTGGCCTTCTATTCCAAGCGGTTCGGCTGGACGAAAGACAGCGAATTCGACATGGGCCCGATGGGCGTCTACTATCTCTTCGCCTACAATGGCAGGCAGATCGGCGGCATGATGACCAAGCCGGAAAACCTTCCGATGCCGTTCTGGTGCTATTATTTCATCGTGCCGACCCTCGATGCTGCAACCGAACGCCTCACATCAGGCGGTGGCAAGGTCGTCCACGGCCCGATGGAAGTCCCCGGCGGCAGCTGGATCATCCAGGCCACCGACCCACAAGGCGCCTTCTTCTGCCTGGTGGCCCCGAAGCGATAGGTTTTGGCGCGGCAGCTGCGGCAGGCGAGCCCCTCATCCGGCTGCCGCCACCTTCTCCCCGT
>NZ_PQIG01000122.1 GCF_012349115.1 Rhizobium ruizarguesonis | reverse complement strand
TAGGTGATCCCCTACTCTGCAAAACAGGCGTGATGCACTTGGGTTAGCTTTTCCACCGCAAAGTTGAAGTGTCCTGTTTCTGCAAAGTTGGAATGTCACACTCCCCGGGTTTGATGGTGTGGGAGATTGCGGATGGGACTGATTGCGATGAGCGAGCGTGATCTGCAGCGGATCGAGATTCTATCGAAAGTGATCGCCGGCCGGATGACGATGGTGTCGGCGGCACATGTGCTTGATCTGAGTACGCGCCAGGTGCGTCGTCTGCTGGAGCGGATCAACACGGGTGGTGCGGCGTCGATCCGGCACAAGGCGATCGGCCGGCCGTCGAACAACCGGATCAGTGACGGTGTTCGAGATTACGCGGTGACGCTGGTTCGCGAACGCTATGCAGACTTCGGGCCGACATTGGCGGCTGAGAAGCTTTCCGAGCGAGATGGATTGCGGGTGTCGCGCGAGACGTTGCGCGGCTGGATGACAGGGGCCGGACTTTGGCTGTCGCGCAAGCAGCGGCGGACGGTTCATCAGCCACGCTTACGGCGTGAAGCCGTGCGCTTTGTGAGCTAAACATCGAGATTCTTTGCGCAAATTCGAGCCAGGCGAAGGGTCGCGTCGAGCGGATGAACCGGGCGCTGCAGGATCGGCTGGTCAAGGAATTGCGGCTGGCGGGGATTTCCGGCATGGACGACGGCAACGCTTTCCTGTCCGGTTTCATTGAGCGCTACAATGGGCGATTTGCGATTGTCCCTACCCGGTCCGATAATCTGCGTCGGCCGATGAATCTTGCGTCGGACCGGCTGAAGGAGATCCTGTGCAAGCGTGAGCAGCGTTATGTCGGGGCGCAGCTGACGTTTTCGTTCGAGCGCCAGCGGATCATGCTCGAAGAGACCGAGGTGACGCGTGGCCTGGTGGGCCGTTATGTCGAGACCTATGCCTTTGCCGATGGCCGGCTGGACGTGCGGTGGAAGGGATACTCCCTGCCCTACAAGGTGTTCGACAAGGACCAGCGGGTGACGCATGCGGCGATCATCGAGAACAAGCGACTCGGAGACGTGCTGGCCTATATCAAGGAGCGCCAGGAGCAGCAGACAAGGCCGAAGGTCAAGAGTAACAGTGAGAAGAATGGCTACACGCCGCGGGGCCGAAAGCCGGGCCGCAAGACAGACTTCATGGACGATCCTGCAGTGATTGCGAGGCGCGAGAAGGCGCTGTTGAGGCAGCCGGCTGCGGAATGACCGGGTGTTCCTCAATGCATGAGGATGTCGCCTTGCATGTCGGATTCGAGTTGCAGGCAGGCCGCCCAAAGCGGTGTCTTGTGGTACATCCCATTCTGAAGGATGGTCAGTCCGTCGCGGTCTTCGTGAAGCAGTCCCAGCCAGCACAAGGGACGAATGACGCCGTAGCGAAGCTCCGATCCCAACGTCCAGACTTCTGCTGACATTGCTGCTTCCGGCTGAGACAAGAGGCTTGGATAAAGGACGCTCAGCAAGTCGTTCACCGAACATCCCGGCCTGGCTTTGATATTGATAAGATTGAGGAATACGTGCCACGAACGCATTCGTTCACGCACCTCCTCGAGCGTCTGGCCGTCGTGCATGTAGGAATAAAGATAGTCCGTGGCGATCAGGTCAAAATAAGCCTGGGGCCTAGCGAGAAACTCCCGGCATCGTTTTGTAGCAAGCAAAAGGTCTTTCTTTTTGCGAAGAAGTTTTAAATGAGCAAGCATGCTGCGGACGACCCAAAGCGGCGGCATGTCGCCTTCATTAAGAACCTTGTTCATGCTGTAGAGGTCTTCCGACGTGTAGTCGGGCCACTGGAAGTGAACGGCGGCCCAATGCACGAACTTGCGGTTCATGGCGCCGGTCGCTGTCAACCCTATGCCGCCCTGACTGTCGGCGTAGGAAGCCGAAAGGATCATCCCGCGAAGAAGTGGTGACAGCGCGGCGACATCGACGTCACCCTGCAACTTGATTTCCGGAAGCATCGTGCGGCTTTGATCCCTACCCTGCAACAGACAGCTGCCAATAGTACAACCGGCGACGGAACAATTGCCACTGAGAAAAATAAAGCCGAACGGTGCCCCTCACCCGCCCCGATCTGATCTTGCAACGGCATCAGCCGGTCAGATCGGGGCTGGTCGTCGTGCCGTGCAGCAGCCCAAAGTGACACTTCTACTTTGCACACAAACGGACATTCCAACTTCCCCGCCACATGTTGCGTCGCCGGTGGTTCGGTTCCCTTCAAGGCGCCCTTTAGACGCTTTCGATTGTGGTCGGAAGCGCTTCGCGCGGATGCTTCGCGGCCGCGTCTTGGGGTCATTTCATGCCGATGATCTCAGCACGAGGCGCCCGGGCATGACAACCGTTTCGCTGTCGTCCTTTCCGGTTATCATAGCGACCAGGGCATTGATCATCGCCTCGGTGGGCTGTTGGTAACTGGTCAATTCGTAGGCGGGAGCCTCGCCGAGTTCGATGTTATCGAAGCCGACGACTGCCACGTCTTGCGGAATTCTTAGGCCGAACTCGCTACGGATGACATCCATCGCTCCCAGCGCCAAGATGTCATTTTCACACATCAATACGTCGACCCGCGACTCGGGCGCAGTCGTGCTAAAATAGATGCGCGCCGCCTCTGCGCCAGCTTGGGCGCTGTATCTTTCCGCGGCTAATTCGGTGACGCGTTCGATGCCTTTCCGGCGCCAAAAACTTGCATAATGATGGCGCCTGCCCAGCGCGGTCGACAAGGTTCTCGCTCCCGTCATAAAACCGGGACGGCGATATCCCTTGTTAAACAGGTAATCGACGATCTCGCCGAGAGCGAGTTCTGCATCGCAGGCAATCGCGGGAACGCCGGGGATTTGGCTGTCTCTTGCAAGAACGAACATCGGCGGGAAACCTCGGCCAAGCCGTCGATCACCGAGCGTTTCCTCGCGAAAGGCCGTACCGAACAGTATCACGGCATCGAATTGTCGTTGGTCGGCGTTGATCAAGGCGTGAACGTGATCGAAATGGCGGTTGATGTTGATCAATACGGTCAGCAGACCCTCCGCCTGCAGGCGCTCGGTCAACATCTCCAGAACCGGAAGCTTGTGCGGATTGGCGAAGTCATCGACGAAGACGGCCACCTGATGGGTGGTGTTCGTCGCAAGACTGCGGGCAAGCAGGTTAGGCGAATAGTTCAGAACCTCGGCCGCCTGAAGCACCTTTTGTCGGCTTGCTTCCGTAATCGACGCACCGGGCGTGAACGCACGAATGACGGTCCATTTCGACACGCCGGCGGCTTCCGCCACCTCTTTCGCTGTCGCCCGTTTGCGCATGGCCGTCTCCTCCTGAACGGAATGAATATTCCACAAAAAAATAAAAATGGAATGGATGCTTGATTTTTGTCGACAATAAAGTAGTTTTATCGAGTTTGCTACCGGGTGCAAATGGAGTTGCAACCGGTAGCATTGGGAGGTTCGCGTAGTGCGGACTGTTTTTGGGAGGGTAAAATGAAATTCGGTTTGAAATCGCTTCTCGCGGGCGCGGCCGTTGCTGCTGCGCTCATGTGCTCTTCGGCAATAGCCAATGCCGCTGACATTCGCATCGTCGCCGTCACCCACGGCCAGGCCAATGATCCTTTCTGGTCCGTCGTCAAGAACGGCGTCAACGCAGCGGCGAAGGACATGGGTATTAGCGTCGATTATCGCGCTCCGGAAACTTTCGACATGGTGTCGATGGGGCAGCTCATCGATGCTGCCGTCAATCAGAAGCCCGATGGGCTCATCGTCTCCATTCCAGACGCCTCAGCACTCGGTCCATCCATCAAGAAGGCTGTCGCCGCCGGTATCCCGGTTATTTCCATCAATTCCGGTTCCGACGTTTCAAAGGAGTTGGGAGCGCTGCTGCATGTCGGCCAGGACGAATATACCGCCGGCAAAGCCGCCGGTGGGAAACTGCATGAGCTGGGCGGCAAGGAAGGCCTGTGCGTGAACCAGGAGGTCGGCAATGTTTCGCTCGATCTGCGCTGCAAGGGCTTTGCCGACGGTTTCGGCGGCAAGGTCACGGTTCTACCCGTCAGCAACGATCCGGCTGATGTCCGTGCGAAGGTCAAGGCAGCGCTGAGTTCCAATAGTGCCGTCGATACTGTCATGGCGCTTGGTGCCGGTACGGCCGGCGAGCCTTCGCTCGCGGCCGTCGAGGATGTCGGAATGACCGGCAAGATCAAGGTGGCGACATTCGACCTTTCAGCTGATTTCCTGAAGGCCGTGGCCGACGGTAAGGCTGCCTTCGCGATCGATCAGCAGCAGTTCCTGCAGGGCTATCTACCGGTCGTATTCTTGGCCAACTATGCCAAATACGGGCTTATCCCGGGGGGGAATGTTCCATCCGGCCCGAACCTTATCACTAAGGAAAAGGCGGCCCAAGTCGTGGATCTTTCCGCCAAGGGCATTCGCTAACCGGAATTGCCGAAGGGCATTCTCCCAGAATCTCCTCCCCCTTAATGGGGAGGGGGTTTGGCCGACTGACCGCGCTGCCGAGCAGCGCCAACGCTACCCTAAATTATGATCCGTGGGAGGAGTTATGGCTTCGCTTGAGCAGAGAACGGCGGCTGCGCCGAAGGCCGATGAGCGCGTCAAACAAGTAAGTTTTTTGACGCATATGATGCGGCGGCCTGAGCTTGGTGCCGTGGCTGGCCTTGTTCTCGTCATCGTCTTTTTCTTTCTCACCGCCGACCGTACCATGTTCTCGCTTTCCGGCCTGATGACCATCATGGCGCCGGCGTCGCAATTGGGGATTCTGGCCATTGCGGCGGCCCTTCTGATGATCGGCGGCGAGTTTGATCTTTCGATCGGCTCGATGGTGGCCTTTGCGGGACTGATTTTCGGCGTCATCCTTACGAATTTCGGCCAGCCGCTTTCGGTTGCCATCGTCATGACGATGCTTTTTGCCGCGTTCATGGGAGCGATCAACGGGCAGATCGTCATTCACACGCGCCTTCCGTCCTTCATCGTGACCCTGGCATTCCTCTTCATTCTCCGTGGCTTGACGCTCGTCGGCCTGAAATGGGCGACAGGCGGCTCAACGCAGCTTCGTGGCATCGGCGACCGCGTCAAGGACAGTCCGCTGCTTGGCTTTTTTTCCGGCGATGCGCTGAAGGGCGTCTTTGTCTGGCTTGCGGATCTCGACCTGATCGACAAGTTCCCCAACGGCATGCCGAAGGTCACGGGCATCCCGGTATCGGTATTGTGGTTCGTGGCGCTTGCCCTGGCTGCGACCTGGGTCCTCCTGCGCACTCGCATGGGCAACTGGATCTTTGCCGCCGGTGGTGATCCCAATGCAGCGAGAAACTCTGGCGTCCCGGTCCACAGGGTCAAGACCGGCCTGTTTGCGCTGACGGCATGCGCGGCGGCTCTGGTCGCCATCATCACTGTGCTCGATGCCGGCTCCACGGATGCCAGACGCGGCTTTCAGAAAGAGTTCGAGGCGATCATTGCCGCCGTCATTGGTGGATGCTTGCTGACAGGCGGCTATGGTTCGGCGATTGGCGCCTTCTTCGGCGCGATCATCTTCGGCTCGGTCTCGATCGGTCTGACCTACACCAAGTTCGATTCCGACTGGTTTCAGGTCTTCCTGGGCTCGATGCTGCTGCTGGCCGTTCTTTTCAACAATTTCATCCGCCGCAAGGTTACCGGGGAGCGCTGATCATGGCTGATGCCAATATTCGAATGCCGATCATTGAAGTGACCGACATTGTCAAGCATTACGGCTCGGTGATTGCTCTCAACGGCGTATCGATGCATGTGTCGGCCGGAGAGGTGCTTTGTCTCCTCGGAGACAATGGCGCGGGCAAATCCACTTTGATCAAGACGCTCTCCGGCGTTGTCCGTCCAAGCGGCGGCGCGTTCCTGGTCGAAGGCAAGCCGGTCAATTTCAGCAGCCCGCGTGATGCGCTCGATGCTGGGATCGCGACCGTCTATCAGGATCTCGCCATGATCCCGCTGATGTCTATCACCCGCAATTTCTTCATGGGACGAGAGCCCCGCAAGGGCTTCTTCCCCTTCCGTCACATCGACCTTACGCACTGCAACAATGTCACGCGTGAGGAGATGCACAAGATCGGCATCGATATCCGCGATCCCAATCAGGCGGTAGGCACTTTGTCCGGGGGCGAACGCCAGTGCGTTGCCATTGCCCGCGCCGTCTACTTCGGCGCCAAGATCCTCATTCTCGATGAGCCGACCTCGGCGCTCGGCGTGGCGCAAACCTCGATGGTGCTGAAATACATCCACCAGGTTCGACAGAAAGGATTGGGCGTCATTTTCATCACCCATAATGTCCGACATGCCTATGCGGTAGCGGACCGCTTCACCATCCTCAATCGCGGCCAGACGCTTGGCACCTTTTCTAAGGCGGACATCGCGATGGATGAGCTTCAGAACCTCATGGCCGGCGGCAAGGAACTGCAGCAATTGTCCGAAGAACTCGGCGGCACGGTCTAGCCGGCTTGGTTCCGAGGCGGCGTTCCATTGGTTTTCAAGGGCCGTCGCCGCCTTTCACTCAATCATCAATCATGGAATACGGTCATGAACGACGGCTCGCCGAATGCCTCATCCCCCTTCACGCTCGCGGTCTGTGCCGAGATGGTCTTCAAGTCGCTGCCCGTCGTCGATAGGCTCAAGCGCATCACCGAACTCGGCTTTCACGCCGAGATCTGGGATTGGACGAAACATGACATCGCCGCCCTTGCAAGATCAGGAGCGGTCTTCTCGTCAATGACGGGCTATGTGACTGGAACGCTTGCCGATGACGCGGGCGCAGACGAATTGCTGCGAACTGCGAAGCAATCGATCCCGGTCGCCAGGGAGCTCAATTGCCCGCGCCTCAACCTGCACGGGACCGGTCTTGACGGCCAGGGTTTGCCGGTGGTCAAGGCCGACAAAGTGACGGGCGCCATGTGGCTCAAGGCGCACGACACGCTTAGCCGTATCGCCGACCTCGGCGAGAAAGAGGGCGTCACTTTCGTGCTCGAAAACCTCAACGAAGCAGTCGATCACCCCAAGACACCGTTTGCCAAGGCCGACGATACGGTTGCGCTCGTTTCGTCGGTAAACCGGCCGGCGCTGAAGCTCAATCTCGACCTCTATCACGCTCAGATCGGCGAAGGAAACCTGATCGAGCTTTGCCGGCGCGCTCTGCCCCATATCGGCGAAATCCAGGTGGCGGATGTTCCGGGCCGCATGGAGCCGGGTACCGGAGAGATCAACTACAAGGCAATTGCTCGTGCGCTCAAGGATATGGGCTATCGCGGCACGATCGGCATGGAGGCCTGGGCTTCCGGCGACGATGAGACGGCGCTTGCCCGTTTCCGCGACGCCTTCACGGTTTGAAGATTTCGATAGTCAACACTTACACGTCATGGAGAAATATCAATGATCAGGTTTGGAGTGATCGGCGCCGGCCGGATAGGCAAGGTGCATGCCGCGACTATTGCGGCGAACCCGAAGGCGAAGCTCGTCTATGTGGCGGATGCCTTCAAGGCATCGGCAGAGGCGCTTGCCGCGCAGACGGGCGCCGAGGTTGCCGATGCGGAGGAGGTCATCAAGTCCTCAAGTGTCGATGCGATCCTGATTGCGACACCGACCCCCAGCCACGCCGATCTCATCGAGGCGGCCGCGAAGGCCGGCAAGGCTATCCTCTGCGAAAAGCCCGTGTCCCTATCGGTCGAGCGTATCAATACCTGCCTCGACGTCGTCGAGAAGAACAAGTCGACTTTGATGATCGGCTTCAATCGCCGGTTTGACCCGAACTTCGCCAGCGTGGAAGCGCGCCTGCGCCACGGGGACATCGGCGAAATCGAGATCGTGACGATCACCAGCCGAGATCCCGCGCCGCCGCCGGCTGATTACGTCAAATCATCCGGCGGCCTGTTCCGCGATATGATGATTCATGACTTCGACATGGCCCGTTTCCTCATGGGGGAAGAATTCGTCGTCGTGAATGCACTTGGATCCTCGCTCGTTGATAAGGCGATCGGAGCCGAGGGCGATGTGGATACTGCAGCGGTGCAGATGCAGACGGCTTCCGGGCGCATTGCCGTTATCACCAATTCGCGCCGGGCGACTTATGGCTACGACCAGCGCATCGAAATCCACGGAGCTGCCGGCATGCTTGCGGCGAGGAATATCCATGCAACCAGCGTCGAGCTTTCCAATGCGAATGGTGTTAGCGGCGATCCCGTCCAGTATTTCTTCCTTGAACGCTACGCCCAGGCCTACGCCAACGAGATCAATGCCTTCATTGATGCGATCGACAGCGGCAACCGTTCGCCGAAGCCCGGCGGAATTGATGGCCTCCAGGCTCAGAAACTGGCGGAGGCCGCCACCGTGAGCTGGCAGACGGGCAGGCCGGTGCGGGTCGATTAACAAGTTTCGATGCGGCCATGTGCTCACATGGCCGCATCGCCACCGGGGATGACGTGCCGCCTTCCAATATGCATCCGGGTCGCACCGAGATTACCGGAAGACGGATCTTTGGAAGGTGAAGCGCAATGCTACAGGATAGAGACCACCGTCCTCCCGCGACACTGCAGGAACTGAAGTACCTGATCGCCAAACGGCAGATCGTCTTTCCCAACAGTCTCGAACAGGTCGCGAGGCAGATTATAGAACGGCCGGAAATGATTGCATTCGAAAGTGCCGCTGCGATTGCCCGCAATTGCAGGGTTTCTCAAACGACGGTTCACCGACTTGCACAGCACATCGGGTTTCGAACATTGCGCGAGTTTCGCGCGATGATAAGAGATCATCTTCGCAAGATTTCCGCAAATCATCGCTAGGGGGCTGTCTGGCGATCCCTGTTCGACGAACGGCCGTTCCGCGTGCTGAAAAATCAGCGCTCGCGTTTACGTGGCACTTTGACGTTCTGTTCGTGGAACCGGGTACGTTCTATTTTGAAGTGCGACATGCTTGCGTGTCGCTTTGCTATTCCCTTGGCGCTTGCCGAAAACCTGCTCCTTTCAGGAACTCCCCGGTCGCCCATTTGTTTTACATTCTGCACCACCCATAAGTTTGCCCAAGGTGCAGTCGGCGACAGTGGAACTGATCCATGGATATGACGCGCATCCGAGATCGCATGGTGGAGCACCACGTTACGCGTCGTGGCATTCGCGATCCAGGCGTGACCGAAGCGATGCGCACAGTGCCGCGCGAAAAATTCGTTCCTCCGGGCTCCGAGGAATTCGCCTATGAGGATGCGCCGCTGTCGATCGGCGAAGGCCAGACAATTTCGCAGCCGTTCATCGTGGCTCTGATGCTCGAAAAGGCCAATCTGGATGCCGGTGACACAGTGCTCGAGGTCGGAACAGGTTCCGGCTACGCTTCAGCCCTCCTGAGCCGGATAACAAGGCACGTCTATTCCATCGAGCGCCACGAAGCGCTGGCGCTTCAGGCCAAGGAACGGTTCGAGAAACTGGGATACCGCAACATTGACGTTCGCGTCGGCGATGGCAGCAAGGGCTGGGCGGAAGCCGCTCCGTTCGATGCTATTATTGTTTCAGCGAGCGCACCAGAGGTGCCAACCGCCTTGAAAGAGCAGTTGGGCCTCGGAGGGCGGCTCATCATTCCGGTCGGCCGCTGTGACGCGCAGCGCCTGAAACGGGTCACGCGTACCGGGGACGTCACGTTCGAAGAAGAAGATCTCGGCGGGGTGCTCTTCGTTCCCTTGATCGGCGAAGATGCCTGGACTGCTACCCATCCGATGTACACGGCCACGGCCCCCTCATTGCCGGGAACGCTTGCCTCCGAGCCAAGTTCTCCGCAAGACGCACAGGGAGGGGGCATGGGAAAGATACACCCGTTGCCCGCGTTGCCGGAAGGTGTGGTCGATTACACCGAATTTCAGCAAACTTTCTGGGCGGTTCAACGTAGTTCCTGGATCGTGTTCACGCTTCTTCTGCTGAGCTGCTTGCTGGGTTTGCTTGGAAGAGGCGGTCCATTTTCGCGGCAAACTCTTCTGTTGGCCGATGGGTCCGTGGACTTTCCCGTCATCTCCCGATGGAATGCTCCTGAGGATATGACCGTGAACTTCACGCCGTCATCCGAAGACAGGGTCTTCACGATCGATGCCGCCTTTCTGCAAACCTTCTCGGTTCAGGGCATCGATCCACCCCAAAAGGCGACTTTCGTGCGCGAAGGCCGGATAGGCTATGTGTTTCCTGCCGACCCGGCAGGACTGACACAGATCGTCTTCCGTCTGCAAACGCAACTCCCCGGCCCTCGCCGCGCCACTATCGGCATGGGCGGGGAGACTCGCAGCCAATCCAC
This sequence comes from Rhizobium ruizarguesonis, assembly GCF_012349115.1. Classification (GTDB taxonomy): domain Bacteria; phylum Pseudomonadota; class Alphaproteobacteria; order Rhizobiales; family Rhizobiaceae; genus Rhizobium; species Rhizobium ruizarguesonis. Next base: position 243,983 of record NZ_PQIG01000122.1, on the reverse strand, counting down.
GTTCATCTTTCCATGAGGGCGGCACGGTGGATGCAGTATTACGCGGATTGGCAATCTATTTCACCCTGCTCGTGATCATCCGTCTGTCGGGAAGACGGACATTGGCTCAGATGACGCCGTTTGATCTGGTGATCGTGCTGGTGATTTCCGAGACCACCCAGCAGGCGATGCTGGGCGATGACTTCTCGATCACCAACGCCGTCGTCTTGATCCTCACGCTGTTTACGACCGACATCGGCCTGTCTTACGTGAAGAGGTGGTGGCCTCGCGCAGCTCATATCATCGATGGCGTTCCAACCGTTCTGGTGACGGATGGCGTCTACGATGAGCGCGCGCTCAAAGGCGCCCGACTGCAGAAGGAGGACGTCATGCAAGCGGCTCGAAGCCAGGAAGGCATCGAGAGCGTTACGGAGATAAAATTTGCCATCCTCGAAGTGAGCGGCAACATCAGCATCATCAAGAAGCAGAAATCCGGCTGACAATCGACGACGAAGGAGACATCCCGCTTTAAGGGCATGAACTCTCTTGCCATTTCCGAGCTGCTTGGCGCTTGGGAATGCGCGTCAGAAGGATAGGTCGAGCACCCTGCCCTCAAACAGACGATCCCGAGAACCTTCGAGATGCGCCTTCATCAGTCTTTGTGCATCGTCAGGCCGGCCATCGGCGATCGCCTTGTAGATGGCGTTATGCTCTTCATAGACCTGTTCCAACCCTTGGCGGGGGCCGAGCAAAGACAGGCCGTGGAGATGCATGCCAACGGCGATATGGGCCTTCAGCGCATCGATCGAGGCCGTGTAATAATGATTGTTGGCAGCTTCCGTCACCGCGCGGTGGAAGAGGAAATCGGCGTCGGTGCGGTGAAGCTGATGGCTGGTCGCCTCACGCAGATCCGCAAGCGCGCTGGCGATCTTCTGAATGGCCTGCTCATTGCGGCGTTTGGCGGCGAAATAGGCCGCCGCCGGCTCGATCGTCAGGCGGAATTCGTAGCAGCGTTGAATGTCGGCGATCGTCTTGACCGGCGAATAGGCAAGCTGCGTCGTCGGCGATCCATGCGCGCTGACGAAGGTGCCGGCGCCCTGCCGGGCATAGACCATGCCCTGATCGCGCAGGCGCGCCAGCGCATCGCGGACGATCGGCCGCGATACACCCAGCATCGAGGCAAGCTCATGCTCGCCGGGAAGGCGTGAATCCGGCGGATAGTTTCCGCCGCGGATACGCTCGAGCAACTGGTCGAAGACGCGATCGACCAGCTTGACGGCCTTGCCGCGTTCAGGCTTGCCCGGCGGGCCGGCTTCCGCGTTCAAAGATTCGCCATTCACTTCAGCCACGTCATTCTCCCCGGCGGTATCTTACTATGCCGCCCGATTCCAAAGAACCAGTCTTAGCAAACTATCAGGCTTGCCGAAGCCCCCGGACTTCACCGCGCACCGAAAATGCCGTCCGTCGACGGCCGTGACATCGAACCACGGCACGCCGGCCTCGATTTCGCCCTTCGGCGCCAGAACTCTGACCCCGAGCGCCTGGAAAACGGCAAGCGCCGTGTCGCCGCCGCCGACCATCAGCATGTCAGGCTTGGTATCGTCGATGACCGATCTGACGCCTGCCGCAAAACGGCGGGCGACCAATGCCGCATCGGCCGCCATATCGCCGGTGCAACGCAGCAGCGCCGGCAGCGCCATGCCCTCCCCGACTTCGACCTGCCCCATCGGCGCGTCCACCACCATGCGCAGGACACCCGAGGCTTCGAGCCGGTCCATCTGGGTAGTGGTAATCGGGTCGCGCGAGCCAAAGGCGAACAGGGTACGCCGGGTCGCCGCAAACTCCGGCACCGATTGCTGCCCCATCTCGCCGAGCTGGCGGGCAAGTGCGGAACCCAGACCCCGTGCGCCGACCGCAAGCGTCAGCCGCCAGTCATGATCGGCAACGATCTGGTCGAGATCACTATCGTCCTTTGCATCGGCAACAGCAACATTGCCCGCACGGCCCTCGAACAGATCGGCGATCGGCAGTGGCTTGTCGACGCCGCGGCCGACAACACAGCCCCTAAAGGTCAGACGCTCCTGATCGGGAATAGCGGGCGCCACCAGGATAGTCTCCAGGCCGAGCGCATCGGCCAGCGCCAGGCTCTCCGCCGCGACATTGCCCTTCAGCCGGGAGTCGATCTTCTTCATAACGACTGCGGGCTTCACGCCACGAAGTGCCGCGGTCGCGAAGCGGACCCTCTCGGCAGCTTGCGGTTCGCCAAGCGCACGCGAAGCGGTGTTGACGACGACGACATCACAGCCGGTGGCGATCGCATCCTGGGCAGCCTCGACATCGACGGCGACCGCAACCGAAAGTCCGGCGTCGACGAAGGGCGTGCCGGTATCGAGCGCACCCGTCAGATCATCGGCGACGATAACGGCCTTCAGCGTCATGCGGTCTGTCCGGTGTTGACGGCATGGCAGGCGACGAGGTGGCCGGGTTTTGCTTCCTGCCACACGGGGATGACCTTGCTGCAGACATCCATGGCAATCGGGCAGCGCGTGTGAAAGCGGCAGCCGGTCGGCGGGTTCAGCGGGCTCGGCACATCGCCCTGCAGGATCTGACGCTGGCGGGTGCGCTCATGTTCGGGATCGGTCTCCGGAACGGCCGACAGCAGCGCCCTGGTATAGGGGTGCAGCGGATTGTCGAAGAGCTCCTCGCGGGTGGCAAGTTCGGCGAGCCGCCCGAGATACATGACGCCGACACGGGTGCTGATATGGCGCACGACTGCGAGATCATGGGCGATAAAGAGATAGGTCAGCCCATATTTTTCCTGCAGATCGAGCAGCAGGTTGATGATCTGCGCCTGGATCGACACGTCGAGCGCCGAGATCGCCTCGTCGCAAACAATGAATTTCGGCTGGCAGGCGAGCGCGCGGGCAATGACGACGCGCTGCCGCTGGCCGCCGGAAAGCTCATGCGGGTAACGCTGGGCAAACCGCGTCGGCAGGCCGACATCGGTGAGCAGCGTCGCGACCCTGTCCTTCAGCTCGGCCTTGGTGCAGAGCTTGTGGAAGAGGATCGGCTCGCCGATCGCCTCGCCCACCGTCATGCGCGGATTGAGGGTCGAATACGGATCCTGGAAGACGATCTGCAGGTCGCGGCGGAAGGGCCGCATCTGCTTTTCGTCGAGCGTCGCGAGATCCTGGCCCTTGTAAACGACCTTGCCGCTGGTCGCCTTGTAGAGGTTGAGGATGGTGAAACCGGTCGTCGACTTGCCGCAGCCGGATTCTCCGACCAGGCTCAGCGTCTCGCCTTCCATGATGTCGAGATTGACATTGTCGAGCGCATAGACGGTTGCCGAGCGTTCACCGAAGGCGCCGAGCTTGACGTGGAAATGCTTGACCAGATTTTCGATCTTGAGCAGTGGCTGAGCACCCATCACGCGGCCTCCTGCATTCTCTGGACGACGAAACAGGCGGCGCGGTGATTGCTGCTGCCGCTCAACGGTTCCAGCCGCGGCACCTTCTCGCGGCAGATGTTCTCCACAAGCGGGCAGCGCGGCGCAAATGGGCAACCCTTCGGCCGGCGGCCAGGCTCCGGCGGCGTGCCGCCGATCGAGCTCAGCCGGCTTGCCGGCGGGTCCGAGAGCTTCGGGATCGAAGACAGCAGGCCGCGCGTATAGGGATGGCTCGGGCGGGCATAGAGCTCGTCGACCGGCGCATCTTCGACCACCGTGCCGGCATAGAGCACGGCGACACGATCGACGAGGCCGGCGATCAGCGCCAGATCATGGGTGATCCAGACAACCGACATGCCGAGCTTGGTCCTGAGATCCTTCACCAGATCGACGATCTGGGCCTGGATGGTGACGTCGAGCGCCGTCGTCGGCTCGTCGGCAATCAAAAGCTTCGGATTGCAGGCAAGGCCGATTGCGATCATCACGCGCTGGCGCATGCCGCCGGAAAGTTCGTGCGGATAGGCCTGCAGGCGCTCTTCCGGGCCAGGAATACCGACAAGGCGCAGAAGCTCGACGGCACGTCTGCGGGCCTCCGCCTTTTTCATTCCGCGGTGATAGATCAGCGGCTCGCAGATCTGGTCACCGACGCGCATCACCGGATTGAGCGAGGTCATCGGATCCTGGAAGACGAAGCCGATATCGCCGCCGCGCACCTTGCGCAGCTCTCTATTCGACATCGTCTGCAGGTCGCGGCCGTCGAATGTCGCCGATCCCTTAGTGACTTTGATCTTGTTCGGCAGGAGCCGCATCAGGCTCAGCATGGTCAGGCTCTTGCCGCAGCCGGATTCGCCGACCACACCAAGCGTCTCACCCTTGTCGACATGGAGATCGATGCCGTCGACGACGATGGCGGGGCCGTTGCGGCCATCGATTTCGACGGTGAGGCCCCTGACATCGAGCAGGCGGTTGGTGCTTTTCATGTCCATCATTTGCTGCCCCGCGGATTGAGCGCGTCGTTGAGGCCGTCGCCAAGGAAGCTGAAGGCAACCGAGGCAAGGCCGAGCACGGCCGCCGGAGCGGCGAGAAGGTGGGGATAATGCTGCCAGACACGCAGGCCGTCCGAGATCATGTTGCCCCAGCTCGGCGTCGGCGGATTGACCCCGACGCCAAGGAAGCTGAAGGCACTTTCCAGCACCATCGCCGTGCCGAGACCGGCGCTGACCGAGACGATCAAAGGCCCCAGCGCATTCGGGATGACATAGCGCTTGATGATGATCCAGTTAGACAGGCCGAGCGCCTGGGCCGCGGTGATATAGGGCCGGCTGCGGATCGACAGCACCTGGGCGCGGACGAGACGGGCGTAAGGCGGCCAGGAGATCAGCGCCATCGAGCCGAAGACGAGGATGAAATCCACCCACATGGTTTCGCGGTAAAAGGGATTGAGGGTCTCGAGATAACGCGCCTCCATCCATTTGCTGATCGGCGATTTCAGCGAGGCGTTGATGACGACGACGAGCAGCAGGTTGGGAACCGACATCGTCACGTCGGTCAGCCACATGATGACGCGATCGAACGGATTGCCGAAGAAGCCGGCGACGGCACCGAGCACGAGACCGATCAGCACGGCGAAGACGGTGACGATGACGGCGACGAGGAAAGCGGTGCGCGTGCCGAAGACCACACGGCTGAAGACGTCGCGGCCGAGATCGTCGGTTCCGAAGAGGTGGCTCATCGACGGCAGGACGTTGCGGGCGTTGAGATCCTGGCTCAGATAGTCATAGGGGGTGAGGTAAGGCCCGAAGATCGCCGTGAAGGCGAGGATCACGACGATGACGAGGCCGAAGATGGCAAGCCGGTTGCGCCTCAGTCGATACCAGGCGTCGCGCCACAGGCTGACCGGTTCTTCGACGGTTTCGATGGTGGAAAGAGGGATGGCGGACATGGTCAGCGGCTCCTTCTTGAATCATTGGCGCGCGGATCGAGCAGCGGATAGAGCACATCCACCAGGAGGTTCGACACCATCACCAGGAACGATCCGATCAGCGTGATCGCCAGAATGACGGGATAATCGGAATTGATCAGCGCCTGCACCGTCAACCGGCCGAGGCCCGGCAGGCCGAAGACGAGTTCGACGAAGATCGCGCCGTTGACGATGGTGATCATGATCAGGCCGAGCTGCGTGACGACGGGCGTCAGCACCGGCCGCAGGATATGGCGGAGCGCCACGATGATTTCGGGTACGCCCTTGGCGCGGGCGGTCCGGACGAAATCCTCCGACAGGACCTCGATGACGGCGGCACGCGTCTGGCGCACGATCAGCGCGATCGGCTGGAAGGAAAGGACGAGCAGCGGCAGCAGGATACGGACATCGAGGATCCCGCCCCAGCCGTAAGGCACGCTCGCACCCGGCAGAAGCACGATGAGGCCGACCATCAGCAGCGGACCGGCGACATAGGCCGGGATCGCCCAGAGGAAGAGTGCGGAGCCCAGAATGGCATAGTCGATGCGCGAATTCTGGTTGAGCGCGGCGATCATGCCAAGCGGGATTGCAACGACGGCGGTCAGGATGATGGAGCAGAGGGCAAGCTGGAAGGAGACGGGGGCTGCGGCCGAGACCATCGCCCAGACGGAGCGGCCCGATGTCAGCGAGTTGCCGAATTGGCCGTGCAGCAGATTCCAGATGTAAAGGCCGAACTGGACGATGAAGGGTTTGTTGAGGCCGGCACTTTCACGAATGGCTTCGATGCGCTGCGGATTATAGGCGACGTCGCCCGGCGCGCGCAGGAAGATCAGCTTGATCGGATCGCCGGCGCCATAGAAGGCCAGCGCATAAACGGCAAGCATCACCACCAGAACGGACGGAATCCAGATGGCAAATCGGGTTAGCACGTAGCGCAGCAAGGCCACCTCCCACCTGTTGTTCGATGCGTTCCCGCTTTTGGCTGCGATCGCATCTCTTCTTCTTGAAACTTGCGCGAAGGCCTTGCGGCCTTCGCGCGGTTTATTGCCGACAGGGACGGTTTCCGCCGATCAACCGATGGAAATGTTCCACGGTTCGACGACCTGCCAGTCAAGGTTCTTTTCCAGGCCCTTGACGTCCTTGGTGGCCCAGCGCGACATCGCCTGAGAATACCATGGAATGAAGGCCCAATCCTCGCGGAACGCCTTCTGGGCTTCCTGGGCGAGAGCAATGCGCTGCGGATCATCCGCAGCCTTGGTCGTTGCCTCGGCAAGGGCACTGTCGACCTTGTCGTTCTTGTATCCGCCGAGCTTGTTCTGCGCGTTCGACGAGGTCGAGGCGATGCTGCCCGCCAGATAGGAGACGGCATCCGGCACGCGGGTGCCGACGTCGTCGCGGAAGATCTGGACCGAGTTCTGATCCGGACCCGCATAGGAATCTTGCTGCGGCTTCATGTCGACGGCAGTGATGCCGAGATTCTGGCGCCACTGCTCGGCAATGAACTGGGCGGCAGCCTGAATGGCTGGCCCCGAGATGCCGACGAACAGGATCTTCGGCAGGCGCTCCGGGCCGCCATAGGTCGATTCCGCAAGCAGCTTCTTGGCAGCCGCCGGATCGTAGGGATAGGGCTCGAAGCCGGAATTCTCCGCACCTGGGACCGAGTTGAGGATCTGGTCCGCCTTCTTGTGCGGCCCGTCGGGATAGGAAGCCTTGAACAGGCCATCGCGATCGACGGCCATGATCAGCGCCTGACGAACCTTCGGATCGTCCATCGGCGCACGGGAGATGTTGAACCAGAAGTGCTGGCTGGTCGGGATCAGCGGGCCTGCGGAAAATTCCGGGCCGAGATCCTGGATGATGGTCGAGGTGATCAGTTCGGTATGGGCGTTAAACTCGCCCGACTTGATCAGCGACGTCGCGGTGACATTGTCCTCGATCGAGGTGATATCGATACGGGCAAGCTTTGGCTTCGGTCCGAAGAAGTTCTCATTCGGCTCGAAGGAGAGTTTGCCGGCATCGATGTCGATGCTGGTGAGTTTGAACGGACCCGAGAAGACCGGCTTACTGTCAGGCTTGTACCAATCGATGATCTCCTCGCCGTCGCTGCCGCGCGACTGCGACGCCTTGGTGATCGGCGCGATATGGTTTGCCAGGCGCATGAAGAAGATCGGGTCTGCAGCAGCCAGCGTCACGACGACCGTTCCTTCGTCGGGTGTCGCGACACCGGTCAGTTCGTTGCCGGAGCCGGCGGCGATTTCGGCGTAACCCTTGACCCTGCTCAGCACCTGGTCGGCGCGCTGGTTCTTGGTGTTCGGCATCGAGGAGACTTCCCACGATCCCTTGACATCGGCCGAGGTGATCTTGCTGCCGTCGGAGAAGACAGCCTTCGGATCGATCTTGAAGGTCCATACGGTGTTGTCGGCCGATTCCCAGCTGGTGAAGACGTAGGGCTTGATATTGCCTTCGCTGTCGAAATACATCGGCGATGCCCACCAGATGGAATTCCAGCGGAAGGTTCTGCCGCCGCCGCGCAGCGGCGACCAGTCCTGGTCGAAGGCCGGATTTGCGACCTTCAGGACCTGGCCTTCATCGGCCATGACGATGCGGGCATTCATCCCGAATACGGTGAGGCCGACGCCGGCTGCAAGGCCGAGCTTCAGCGCGTTACGGCGTGATATATTGGTTTTATCCGATTGATCAGACATGGCATTCCTCCCAGAGTGAATTCGGCAGCGCTCTCCCTGCACCTGCCAGGCGCAGCACAATCCGTTCCGTATCGTTCTCTCGTTATTGTAAATATGTCAACAAAAAATCGCATTTTCAGTTCGAACAAAATTTTCTCCTGAAAATATATAAGTTATAACAGATAGATAACTTTTTGCAGCGGGGTCACGGCATTTTGTCTTCTTGACAAAAGCGCGGCAATATAAAAGTTCTTTGCACTCCATCGCGACAGACGGATGACAATTGGAACGCGCAGCCCCCGGTTCGAACACGGATCGGCAAGACAGGACGCGCCGAGGAGGGCGGAAATGAGCCAGCACAGGATTACCGGCGTTTTCAGCGCCTCCGCAACGCCGCTGACGGCAGACAATAGGCCGGATTTCGCCCTTTTCACCGACCATTGCCGGCAGTTGCTGGCCGAGGGATGCCATGGCGTGGCGCTGCTCGGCACGACGGGCGAGGCCAATTCCTTCTCCGGAGCCGAGCGCCGCGCCATTCTGGAAGCAGCACTGAAGGCCGGCATTCCTGCCGACAGGCTTTTGCCGGGCACCGGCGTCGTCGCCATTCCCGAGACTGTGGAACTCACCCGGCACGCGCTGTCGCTTGGTGTCACCAAGGTGGTGATGCTGCCACCCTTCTACTACAAGGGTGTCTCCGACGACGGCCTCTTCGCCGCCTATTCGCAGGTGCTGGAAAAGGTCGCCGACACGCGGCTGCAGGTCATCCTCTATCATATTCCGCAGGTCTCAGGCGTTCCGCTTTCCATTCCGCTGATCGGGCGCCTGATTGCGGCCTTCCCGGAAACGGTCGTCGGCATAAAGGAATCTGCCGGTGATTTCAACAACATGCAGGCGATCATCGCCGCCTATCCAGGTTTTTCGGTGCTGGCGGGTGCCGATCCGCTACTGCTGCCGTTGCTGAAAGCGGGCGGTGCCGGCTGCATCACCGCGACCTCCAATCTCGTGGCGAAATCGCTGCGCACCGTCTACGACCATGTCCACGACGAGGCGCGCGCCGCCGATGTCGAAGCGGCGCAAGCGCGCATCAACGCCTATCGAACGCTTTCCAATTCCTACGTCCAGATCCCGACCATCAAGGCAATGGTGGGGCTGAAGACCGGCAATCCCGCCTGGAAGCGCACACGCGCGCCGCTGATGCCGCTCGGCGATGCCGACTATGCAGCACTCGCCGAAAGCTATGCCAAGCTGCCTTGAGGAGATCCGTCATGAGTTTTACCGGCCTGCCTCCGGAAGCCGTTCCGGCCCTGATGACCGGGGCCATCGCTCCTCACCCGACTGTCGGGGGCCGCGCAGATGCCTATCTGCCCTCCCCCTGCATCCAGAACCATGCCGCAAATCTCGCCTTTCTGCCCGACGGCACGCTGACCTGCGTCTGGTTCGGCGGCACGATGGAGGGCATGGGTGATATCTCGATTTACATGTCGCGGCTGGCGCCGGGCTCCGAGCGCTGGTCCGTGCCGGAAAAGATGAGCGACGACCCAGAGAAATCCGAACAGAACCCGTTGATTTTCAACGCTCCAGACGGAAGGATATGGCTGCTCTATACCTCGCAGACTTCCGGAAATCAGGACGGTTCAGTTGTCAAATGCCGGATTTCAGGCGATGGCGGCCAGACCTTCGGCCCGGTTCGTATCCTCTGCGACAGCCCCGGCACCTTTGTTCGCCAGCAGATCGTCGTCAATGGCAGGGGCGACTGGCTGCTTCCGGTCTTTCGCTGCGTTGGCCTGAACGGCCAGCGCTGGAGCGGCGATGCCGATACGGCTGCGGTGCTGATGTCGCGTGATGGCGGCGCGAGCTGGCAGATGCGCGATATTCCAGACAGTATCGGCGCGGTGCATATGAACATCCTGCCGCTTGGCGGCGACGAGATGATCGCCTTCTACCGCAACCGTTTCGCCGAAAACATCCTGTCCAGCCGATCCTCCAATGGCGGCGAGGTCTGGAGTGCGCCCGAGCCCGCCGAATTGCCGAACAACAACTCCTCGATCCAGGCCACAATCCTGAATGACGGAGCAATCGCAATGGTTTACAACCATTCGAATGCCGCCATGTCGGATGCACGGCGCCAGTCTCTTTATGACGAAATCGAGGGTGGCGAGGCTGGAGAGACCGCCGTCGTTGCCGATAACAGCGCACGCAAGGCCGTCTGGGGTGTGCCGCGTGCGCCGCTGAGCCTGGCAATATCAAGGGATGGCGGCAGGAGCTTTGCGCATCGCATCGATCTCGACACCGGCGACGGCTTCTGTCTCAGCAACAATTCGAAGGATTCGCTGAACCGCGAATTCTCTTATCCGTCGATCGTCCAGGGCGGTGACGGCACGCTCCATATTGCCTACACCTACTACCGGCGAGCCATCAAACATATCAGCCTCGCCCCGCAATTCCTGCCGTAAATAAAGCGGCAGCCGGAAAATTGTAAACCTGCATCCGCTCACGTGCGAAAGGATGCAGGATCACAGCGGCTGTGGAATTGCTGACAGGAAAATTGACAACAGGGTCGGATTAATCACCGCCGCCGCACAGATGATGACCAGCTGTGTCTGACATGCCTTTTTCATCGTCACATATTTCATAACACGCTGATATCTTTATCGATACGAGCGTGCAACGCCGCCTTAAAGCGCACGACCGAGCGCACATCGGATGATAAAAAATTCCGCTCGCTGGAATGCTGGCTTGACAATCAGCTTACAACTTTACATTAAAGAGGGCGACGATAGTGCCGCAAGATCTTGCAGGGAGGACTGGTTCATGGCCAGCTTGGATTCGCCGATCACGATAGTTCGGCCGCATCTGATCGAATTCGGCGTCGGCACGGCGGGAAAGCTCGGCAAGTGGGCTGATGAAAAGGGCTATCGGCGCACACTCGTCATCTCGGATGCCTTCAACGCTTCGCGCATCGACGTGCTGGAGCTGAAGGGCGAGGTTGCGGTCTTTGCCGAAGTGACGCCTGAACCGGATACGGCCAATCTCGAAAAAGTCCTGGCGGCGGCAAACGCCGCGGATGCCGAACTGATCGTCGGCTTCGGCGGCGGCAGCGCCATGGACCTGGCAAAACTTGCCGCCGTGCTTGCCGGCTCCGCCCAGACGCTGCACGAGGTCGTTGGGCCGAACAAGGTGCATGGGCCGCGCAAGGTGGCGCTCGCCCAGGTGCCAACGACATCGGGCACCGGCAGCGAGGCCGGCATCCGGGCGCTGGTCACCGATCCCGCGACGATGGCAAAGCTTGCCGTGGAAAGCCTGCATATGCTGGCCGACATCGCCGTCATCGATCCGGCCCTGACCTTCAGCGTCCCGGCCCGCACGACGGCGGCAACCGGCGTCGATGCCATGGCCCATTGCGTCGAGGCCTTCACCAACCGCAAGGCCCATGCGATGGTCGACATCTATGCGATCGAGGGAACGCGCCTCGTCGGCAAATATCTCGCCCGCGCCGTCAAGGATGGCAATGACGCCGAGGCGCGTGCCGGCCTGTCGCTCGCCTCGCTTTACGGCGGCTTCTGCCTCGGCCCGGTCAACACCGCCGGCGGCCATGCGCTCGCCTATCCCCTCGGCACACGCTGGCATGTCGCCCACGGCGCGGCCAATGCGCTGATCTTCCCGCATGTTCTCGCCTTTAATACACCGTCCGCCCCTGAGAAAACCAAGGCGGTGATGGAAGCGCTTGGGCGTGAAACCTCCGGGAACATCACATCCGTCTTCGATGCGGCCTATGCTTTCTGCGGCGAACTCGGCATCGAGATGAAGCTTTCCGGCCTCGGCGTGCCGGAGACCGATCTCGACGCCATGGCTGACGACGCCTTTGCCATTCGCCGTCTGCTCGACAACAATCCGCGCGATCTCTCTCGCGCCGACATTCGCGCGATTTACGCGGCCGCCTTTTAAGCGGTAAGGTTTTTTAGAAGGAATTCGATCGATGGACAGGAATGCGAAAGTCGCTGTGACGCTCGGCGATCCGGCTGGTGTCGGCCCCGAGGTGATCGTCAAGGCCTTGGCTGCCCTTCCAAGGGAGGAGCGCCGCGATTTCGTCATCGTCGGCAATGTCGAAGCACTGGAGCGCGCCGACCGGGTCACCGGCGCCGGGCTGCGGTTCGGGCCCGCCGATGCACCCGGTGACGACAGGATCGCCGTCGACGAGGTCGCGCTCGGCGCGGCCCTACCCGAGATCGGCAAGGTCAGCCCCGTCGCCGGTGATGCCTCGGTGCGCTATATCACTCGCGCCGTCGATCTCGCAATGTCAGGTGAAGCCGATGTCATCGTCACCGCGCCGATCAACAAGGAGGCGATGAACCTTGCCGGCCATCACCATGACGGCCATACCGGGCTGCTCGCGCATCTCACAGGGTCGAAGAGCTCCTTCATGCTGCTTGCCTCCGAGCGGCTGAACACCATCCACGTCTCCACCCATATCTCGCTGAAGGGTGCGATCGAGCGCGCCAAGACCGAGCGGGTGCTGGCGACAATCGAAGCCGGCCACAATCATTTCCTGCGGCTCGGCCGCAAGGCGCGCATCGCCGTTGCCGGCCTCAATCCCCATTGCGGCGAAAACGGCCTGTTCGGCACTGAGGACATGGAATTTCTGGCACCCGCCGTCGAGCAGGCGCGGGCAAAGGGCATCGACGTCGTCGGGCCGATCTCGGCCGATACGGTTTTCGCCCGTGCCTATAACGGCGCCTTCGATCTTGTCATCGCCCAGTATCACGACCAGGGCCATATCCCGATCAAGCTCGTGGCCTTCGACGCGGCGGTCAACGTCTCGCTTGGTCTGCCGATCGACCGCGTCTCGGTCGATCACGGCACCGCCTTCGACATTGCCGGCACCGGCAAGGCCAACCACGTCAACATGCTCTCGGCCATCGCCTACGCCCGGCTCATGGCCCGCTCGCCGCGGCTGAGGGCGTGATCGCGACTTCCAGAAGGACCGACAAGCGCCGTTGCCGACACAATGATGTCGAGCTTCGTTATGACACCTAATAGCAGAACCGGACTCTGTGGAACGTCCCGCGGTTTACGCACAAGCATTCTGCGCGTACATAGCTAGACAGTCTAGCTAGGAGCGGATTCGGTGGAATGGCAACTACAGGACGCCAAAAACCAATTTTCGAAGGTCGTGCAGAAGGCCCGACAAGAAGGGCCGCAGGTGGTGACCGTGCGTGGCGAACGCACGGCCGTCGTTCTGTCCGCCCGCGACTACGACGCCCTGCGCGCCGGCAGGCCGACGCTCGTCGACGACCTGATCGGTGGCCCCGCCTGGGACGATGAGTTCGCCGATGCGGTCGAAGCACGCAACAAGACGCCAAGCCGCGACGTCCCCCTCTGATGTATCTGGTCGACACCAACATCGTCTCGGAGGCGCGACGCGGCACGCCGCAGGCGGTCTCGTGGCTGCGCTCCGTCGATCCGCTCACCATCCACCTGAGTGCGTTGAGCTTGGCCAGATCATGCGCGGAATTGCCCTCAAACAGAAATCTGATCCGAAGACCGCGGCGCATCTCACCGAGTGGCTGCGCAAGCTACGTTATGATCATGGCGACCGGATCCTGCCGGTGACCGACGAGATCGCCGTCGAATGGGGCCGCATCGCCGCCATCCGGCCGCGTGGCGATATCGACGGGCTGATCGCCGCAACCGCGATCGTTCATGATCTGATTGTCGTCACTCGCAATGTCGGCGATTTCGGCGATACCGGCGCAGCGGTGATAAATCCATGGGAGACGGGCGCGTGAGCAGTCGAGGCAGCCACCTCCTCCTCGTTTAAAATGGCCTGCTGTGCCATTGGATAAAGGCCTTGGCTACGTCGGCCGAGAGCTCCTATCGATGCATTTGGTGGCAGCATCATGATCTGCTGACCAAGCCTCATCTGTCCGGCGTTTTGATCTGCTCTGCGGAAACGTTGATTGCACCGCAACCCGTCACATGCCGAACAAGCGACGATCCCAGAAGACCGGTTGGTGGAGGCTCGCCCTGATCGATGGGAATTCCGGGTGGGTCGGATTGATCAATATGTTGCGGTCGACGCGGGCGGCGACGCTTGGGACCAGCAGGATGGCGCTGCGTTTTTCCTGGCACCAGCGTTCGCCAAAATCCTTGCTGACGTTCGCCGGCATACTGTCCCAGCCGGGCAACGCGGGCTCGGTGAAGACCTCGTAGCTTAGCCCACGCGGTATGGTGATGGTGACATAGTGCTGGTTGGGTGGCAGTCGCCCGCTGCCGTGGACGAGCTTTTCGAGCAGCGCCGTCGAATAATGCTCGCTCGTGTAGATGATCGGGCTGCCCGATGTGTTCCACCGTCCCGGCGCGATGGTCGAGCCGGTGGCGTCGAAGATCGGATAGGTTCCGTTGGGATCTCCGATGCGGACGGATGTCAGTGTGCGGTCAAGAACCTGTGCGCTCACGCAGCGCTGCCGTATTTCAGGCTTCCGAGAATATCGAGCACGAGCTCGCCGCCGATCTCGCTCTGGATGACCACGTCGATTGGCCGCCTGTCCTCCAGCATTGCATGCGGCCGAAACAGGAAATCGCGGGCCTCGGTCTCGGTCTGCCAGACATCCAGCGCCGATCCCCAGACGCGCGCCAGACGGGCGAGCTTTATGCCCTCGTCGGAGGAGAGCCGATGCTTGGACTTGCGCCGCTCATAGGTGGCCTTTGGAACGAGCCTATATTTGAACTGGGTATCATCAGGCGCCAGAAGCAGCGCCATGCGATCAAGCGCCTTGACCGGCAAGCCTTCCTCAATGCTGGAGAGCAGGCCAAAGGCTGAGCGCGATGCGGGTTCCCTGGCGGGCAGTCCGAGAACGTCGGCGATGACTGCAAATCCCATCATGGCAAAGCTCCTTTCCACTTGAGGCTATATTTAGCCTCAAGTGAGCCAATCTTCAAGAGTGCCATTCGGCTTATCTTCGATAGCGGCAGGTTGCCGTGCACGCCGGAGACCACTATCTTTTCTAAAGGCACACGAACAACGAAGGAGGTTGCCTATGTCACCGCGGGACGCCTGATCCAGCAATATCAACAGTTCTGCCTTTCCAAGGGCATCGATTTCATACGCATCCAATCCGTACGGCCGCATAATGATACCACGCTCTTCTGCAGCGCTGGAATGCAGCAGTACAAGCCCCTCTTCTCCGATCCCTCCCATAGTGGAACCGTCGCAAACAGCCAGGCTTGCCTGCGCATGGGCGACCTCGACGAGATCGGCGACGGAACCCATCTTCTCCATTTCACCATGCTCGGCCTTTTCTCCTTCAGGGAAATGACCGTCGGCAATGCCATCGATTTCTGGCTCGAGTTTCTGGGAACGCTGGGGCTCGTGCCGGATCATGTGACGATCCATCCCGACCGTCTGGTGGAATGGACGCCGCTCTATGGGGCGCGCGTGCCCATCGTGCCGGATCCGGAATGCATGTGGAGCGATGGCAGCATCAGCGGATACTGCACTGAGTTCTATAAGGATGGCGTCGAGATCGGAAACATCGTCAATCCGCTCGGAACCTGCATCGACGTCGGCTTCGGCGCGGAACGTCTCGACATGATCGTCAACGGCACGCCGCAAGTCGATGCGCTCGGAACGCTGCGCGAGACGGTCATGACGATCGTGGAAAACGGCTACCGGCCGGGCAACAAGGAGCAGGGATACGTCTTGCGAAAACTGCTCCGTCGCATCCACAAGATGGGCGGCACGCTCGATCACCCCTTCTTCAAGGAAGAGGTCGAACGCCAGAAGCGGCTGCGCGCCAAATATCTGCGTCTGCGTGACCGCCATTCCGACATGAGTCCCGACTGGTGGTTCGACACCCATGGCATTGATTTCTCCGACATCCGTGAGAGCATGGAGGAGTAGCAACGGGCATGGCCTCCCGCAGATAACAGCGGGGGGCCTTGTCATATCCTTAAAAGCGTCAGCGTTGCAGCGCCCGCATTGAACGCTTTCAGCTCTGCCCCGGCTGCAGCCGACGGAAAATCCGCTCGATCTGGGCAACAGCGGCAAAAAAGACGATGCCGGAGAACGAGGCGAGCACGACGGCGGCAAAGAGCCTTTCCGCCTGATAGTTGAATGTCGACTGGATGATGACAGCCCCCAGCCCCTGGTTCGAACCGATCCACTCCCCGACGATCGCGCCGATCACACAGGTGGTTGCCGAAATGCGCAGCGAAGCAAAGAGCAAGGGGGCAGATCGTGGCGCGCGCAGGCGCCAGAAGGTCTCCCACCCACTCGCCGAAAGCACATGCATCAGGTCAAGCTCGCTCGCGGTCGCCAGATTGAGGCCCCGGGCGGTATTCACCAGGGTTGGGAAGAAGCAGATGAGAGCGGCGATGATGACTTTTGGTAGTATGCCGAGGCCGAAGATGAGGATGATGATCGGTGCAAGCGCCAGCACGGGGATGGTATTGAAGAGCAGGACAACGGGAAAATAGGCGGCTTGGAAGCGCGGATTATAGACAAAGGCAATCGCCATGATCACAGCGAGACTGTTGCCCAGGAGGAAGCCGAGGCCCGCCTCGCCCCATGTCGGGATCGCATTCGACAGCAGGAAGCGCCATTCGATGCCAAGCGTGCGCAGGATCGCCAGCGGCGTTGGAACGATATAGGCCGGAATACCGAGAGCGGGCACCAGCCATTGCCAGGCGACAAGCAACGAGAGGGCGCCGATAACAGGAAGGCCGATTGCCTCGGCGAACGACAACGGACGATGCGTCATACAGCCGAACTCCCCTGCTGCAGCAATTGGCGCAGACGGGCGGCGGTCTCCTGGACATCGAGACTCTCGCGCCGACAGAGCCCACGCTCGTCTTTCAGCGGTGCAAGGTCGATCAGCGCCTGGACGCGACCCGGATTGGCCGCCAGGACCAGCACGCGTCCGCCGAGATAGATCGCCTCGACGACGCTGTGGGTGACGAACAGGATGGTCGTGCCGGTCCGGCGCCAGACGTCCAGAAGCTCGTCGTTCAGTCGTTCGCGGGTGATCTCGTCGAGCGCACCGAAAGGTTCGTCCATGAGCAGGATATCCGGCTCGCATTGAAGCGCGCGCGCTATGGCGACGCGCTGGCGCTGGCCCCCGGACAGTTGATGCGGATAGCGGTCGGCCAGATGCGACAGGCCGACCAGTTCGATCCAGTGGTCGGGCCGTGGATCGACCGATCGCGAGACGCTCTTCTTCCCCACCTGCAGCGGCAGCGCGACATTCTCCCTCACAGTCCGCCACGGCAGCAGCGTTGCGTCCTGAAAGACGAAGGCGACCTCGCGCCGCCGGCGCGCCTCCGACGCTGTCCTGCCGAGCACCGACAGCCGCCCGTCAAGCGGCGGGAGAAGATCCGCCACCGCACGCAGCAAGGTCGACTTGCCGCAGCCGGAGGGACCAAGAATGGTCAGAAACTCGCCCCTGTCGACGCTGAGGTCGACGCCGGACAGAATGCGGGTCGTCTCGACAGCGCCGGCATAACCGACAGCCAGATCCTTGGTTTCGATGGCCGCTGCTTCAGGCAAATCCGCTCTCACGCAATCTTCGGGCGGTCACCCGCCGTCATGTCGAGTATCTCAGTCGTATAGCAATCCTCCAGCTTCGGCGCGCCGCTCTTGAACTGACCGATCTTGTCGTAAACGGCAATCTGCTCGGCAAGCGCGGCCGGATCGAAGCTGCCCCAGCCATCCCTCCCGGTCGCTGCGTCGAAGCTCAGCGACAGGATGCGCGGCACCGTCTTCAGCTCTACGGCAAGGTCGAGCTGCGGATAGGCTTCCACCGTCAGTTTGACCGCCTCTTCAGGATGTTCATGCGTCCAGGCCCAGCCCTTGGCGACGGCACGCAGCACCTTTGCCAGTGTCTCGGCATGGCCGGTCACGGCATCGTCGGTGGCAAAATAGACATTGGCGTAGGAGGGCAGGCCCGTCTCCTTCATCATCAGATCGATCCGGTCGGGACCGATGATGGAAAGCGCCTGCGTGTTGGTGATCCACCCGGTCACGGCATCGACCTGGCCGGTCATCAGCGGCGTCATGTCGAAGCCGATATTGGTGATGGTCAGGCTCGATGGATCGATATCGTTCTTCAGCAGAATGGCATCGAGCACGTAACGGGCTGTCGGCTGGATGCCGATGCGCTTGCCGACCATATCCTTGACGGTGCGGATCGGCGCCTTCGGCAGTGAATAGAAGGCGAACGGCGCCATGCGGAAACCGCAGGCGAAGATCCTGATCGGCACGCCGGACGACCTGGCAAGAAGAAGCTGTGCCGAATCCGAAAATTGGCCGAGCTGCGCATCACCCGTGATCACGGGCGGCACCGTTGCCGAATTGGGACCGCCGGGGGAAAACTCGACGTCTAGACCCTCGGCCTCGAACAGGCCTTGCTTGACTGCGACGATATCGCCGATCTGGCCATTGCTCATCAGCCAGTCATATTTGATGACGACCTTGGAAGCGGCGGCTTTTGATTGACGCGGCACGAACACGCTGATCCCTGCCGTCGCTGCAGCAAGGGCAAAGGCGCCGCCCTTCAGGACGGTACGCCTGCCGACCACGATTTGTTTGTCATCCCCGTTCATTTGCTTGCCTTTCCCCTTGTTGGATTGTTGGACGACCGGCGATTGCGCTCGCTATTGCGGGCCGATGTCACCGATCGGGCCGCCTGCGGACCACGCATAGATTTCCCAGAGGTTGTCGTCAGGATCGGCGAAATAGACGCATCGCGCGTTCCAGACATAGTCCTGCGGCGGCGCGTAGAAGAGCACGCCCGCAGCTTTCAGCTCCGCATAGGCAGCATCGACCTGCTCTGGCGAGGCGAGCTCGATGGCCGCGCAGGCCTTGTGCGCACCTGGAGGGGCACGGCGGCTAGAGACACCGGTATTTTCGGCAATATGCTCGATCTCCCATAGCGCCAGCGTCACGCCCGCCCCTTTGAAATCGGCAAAGCCCGGAGCCCGGCGGCGCGGCTTGAAGCCAAGCCGCTCGACATAGAAGGCCGATGCTTTGTCGATATCCTCGACCAAAAAGCAGATGTCGGTAATCGGATTGGTTTGGGCAAAAGCGGTCATATGGGCCTCCTGATGGGAAAAGCCTCGCAGACCGCAGCCTCAAGAGATTTCAAATTCGTGCGGTTGTCTTTCGCAAAGCTGCTGATCTGTCATCGGCAAGAGCCGGCTCAAAGACAGACCGAACGCTGGTATTCCTTCGGGGTCGCCCCCATCAGACGGCGAAAGACGCTGGAGAAATGCGCCTGGCTGGAAAAGCCTGTGGCATAAGCGATGTTTGCGAGCGTCTCCTTGCCATCGGCGAGGTAAAGTCGCGCCCGCTCGATCCTGCGTTCCAGAACGAAGCGATGCGGCGCCATGCCGGCTGCCCGTTTGAATTCCCGGCTGAAGTGAAAGGGGCTCATATGGGCCACCCCGGCGAGCTCCTCCACACTCAGATCGGATTTGCCAAGCAGGTTCTCGATGTAATCGATCACACGCCGGAGATTGTCCGATGTCAGCGGACGATCGCCGACTTCAGGTTTGGCGCCCAGTAGCTTTACAACGCAGCAGGCGAGCGCCATCCCCAGATGCTGCATCAAAAGCGGATCGTCGCGCCCGGTCTTCTCGGCGGCAAATGCAAGGGAGAGCGCGACCTGCAGCGTTGTCGGATCAGTCGTCGCGCTGAGCGCGTCACTATCCCAATGCTCGGGATCGAAGCGAGAGCCGCCAATGCCGCTGTAGAGCGCAGGGGACTGGAAAATCGAGATATAATCCGCCGCATCGCCATCGACTTCGAGGACCGTGGCGGCCGGTTGAAATCCCAGGGTGAACGGCGGCCTCTCAACTTTGCGGAACGCCCCGCTTCCGAGCCGATAGGCGTATTTGCCGTGCGCCGTGCGGTTGATCGAAATTCTATGAAGGGAGCCCCTCGAAACCATTTGCCCCGCGGCGCTACGATAGGTCTCGACGATCATGTCGCGTTGAACGAAGGCCTTGTAGCCTCCAAGGGATGGCCGGCTTATTGAGAAAATCTGCGGGTCGATGTCGGGCATTGTTTCATTCTCCCTGGCAGGAGAGAGGCAAGTTGCGCGCCAACTGGAGCGAAGCTTCGCGCTAGCTATCAACGTCGTGGCATAAACCCCGACCGTGCCCATTAAATCGTGATTTTACGCCTGCTGTCGCGCCACACGGCACCGCGGCCTGGCAGGAGTTCGCCTTCGGCAAATTGGGTCGCATGCGCAAGAATTATGCAGTGCACGTTCTTCCTGATCGGTGGCTGCAGACTCATCTGACCGCTCTGAAAACCACCGAGGCCTCCGAAATCATTCCCGGTCGCGGGAAATCGAGCCAGGGATGAGCTTTCGCTCCATCCACTCTTTTCCCCGAAGATCGTTCTTTTGGAAATTCGTTCCTATCCACCGGCATTAATCTATTTAATCTATAGACATAATTAATTGGAGAGAGTGGCGATGAGCATCGAAAAGTCTGAAAACGGTCTCGGACGACGAGATCTGCTGAAACTGTCTGCCGCGGCCGGGGTCGCCGTCGCTGGTGCTTCGCTCATCGGGCAGAAGCCGGCTTTTGCCGCGGGCGAAGAATTGTCGCTGAAAGGCAAGCGCATCGCCATCAGCGCAACCGGCACCGATCACTTCTTCGATCTGCAGGCCTATAATGCCCAGATCGAGGAGGTAAAGCGCCTCGGTGGCGAGCCGATCGCCGTCGATGCCGGACGCAATGACGGCAAGCTGGTCTCGCAGCTGCAGACGCTGATTGCCCAGAAGCCGGATGCGATCGTTCAGATCCTTGGAACGCTCAGCGTCATCGATCCCTGGCTGAAGAAGGCGCGCGATGCCGGGATCCCGGTTCTGACCGTCGACGTCGGTTCGACCAATTCGATCAACAACACCACCTCCGATAACTGGGGCATCGGCAAGGATCTGGCGCTGCAGCTCGTCTCCGATATCGGCGGCGAAGGCAATATCGTCGTCTTCAACGGCTTCTACGGCGTAACCCCCTGCGCGATCCGCTACGACCAGCTGGTCAATGTCGTCAAATATTTCCCGAAGGTGAAAATCCTCCAGCCGGAACTGCGCGACGTCATCCCGAATACCGTGCAGGACGCTTTCACGCAGATCACGGCAATCCTCAACAAATATCCGGAAAAAGGTTCGATCAAGGCGATCTGGTCGGCCTGGGACATTCCGCAGCTTGGCGCGACCCAGGCGTTGACGGCTGCCGGGCGGACGGAGATTCGCACCTACGGCGTCGATGGCAGCCCGGAAGTGCTCCAGCTCATCGCCGATCCGAATTCGCCGGCCGGCGCCGATGTCGCCCAGCAGCCGGCGGAAATCGGCCGCACCGCCATCCGCAACGTTGTCAAGCTGCTCGCCGGCCAGACCCTGCCGCGCGAGACCTATGTTCCGGCACTGCTCGCCAACAAGGCCAATGTCGGCGAAGTCACCAAGAAGCTCGGCATCGGCTAACACGGAATACGAGCGATCCGCTCATCGCCGGATCGCTCGGAATCTGCCCGCCCGGAGAGATCGACATGACGGCCATTTCGTTGAAGCAGCCGGTCACTGCACGCGACGACATCATCCGCTTTGAAGGCATCGTCAAGCATTTCGGCGGTGCGCAGGCGCTTGCCGGTGCGTCGCTGATCGTCAGGCGCGGCACCATCCACGGTCTCGTCGGCCAGAACGGCGCCGGCAAGTCGACGCTGATCAAGCTGCTTGCCGGTCTTCATCAGCCGGACGGCGGCCGGATCGAGATCGAAGGGCAAACATTCGACAGGCTGACACCCCATCTTGCCGAAGAGCTTGGCATCCACTTCATTCACCAGGATCGGCTGCTGGTGCCGACCTTCACTGTCGGCGAAGCCCTGTTCCTTGGCCGGGAACCGCGGATATCGGGCACACCGTTCCTCGATCGGCGCCTGATGCAACGTCGCGCGTCTGATATTCTCAACGACTATTTCGGTATCCGGTTGCCGAACGCGGCCTTGATCAGCGAATTGTCGACTGCCGAAAAGCAGATCGTGCAAATCACCCGCGCGCTCCTCAATCAGCCGAAGGTGCTCGTCTTCGATGAGCCGACGGCCGCACTGGTGCGCCGCGAGGCCGATATCCTTTTCCGGTTGATCCGCCGTCTGCGCGACGAAGGCGTCACCATCATCTATATCTCGCATTACCTGAACGAAATCGAAGAGCTCTGCGACCACGTCACCGTGCTGCGCAATGGGCTCGACGTGGCCTCCCTGCCAATCGGGGAGACCTCGGCTGGCGCGATTGCGCGGCTGATGGTCGAACGCGACATCAAGGAGATGTTTCCGAAGCCGCAGGTGACGCCCGGCGCGGAAATCCTCAAGGTCGAGCAGCTGTCGGCGCCGGGGAAATATAGCGACATCAGTTTCACGCTTCGCCGCGGCGAGGTGCTCGGCCTCACCGGCCTGCTCGGCTCCGGCGCAAAGGAGCTGGTCCGCACGCTCTTCGGTCTGGAGACCCCGGCTTCCGGCCATATCGAGATCAGCGGCAAGGCTGCCCGTTTCACCAATCCCACCCAGGCGGCCGGCCTCGAGATCGCCCTGGTACCGGAAGATCGGCGTCGCCACGGCGTCGCGCTCGACCTCAGCGTCGCGGAAAATATCAGTCTTTCGAGCCTTGGCCGCTTCACGCGTTTCGGCTTTCTCGATCGCAGACGCGAACAGAGAGAAGTGGACGCTCTGATTACGCGGCTGCAAGTGAAGACCAATGGGCGCGATGCCCTGCTGCGCACGCTTTCGGGCGGCAACCAGCAGAAGATCGCCATCGCCAAGTGGCTGAGCCGCCGTTCCGAGGTCTATCTGCTCGACGAACCGACGGTCGGAGTCGATATCGGCTCCAAGGTCGAGATCTATACGCTGATTGGTGAACTCGCGTCGCGCGGCGCCGGCGTCATCGTGCTGTCTTCGGATCTGCCCGAACTCGTTGGTATCACCGATCGCATCCTGGTGCTCTTCCGCGGCCGCGTGGTGCGGGAATTCATCTCGTCGCAGACCACGGCGGATGCGGTGCTCGCTCAATCGACCGGATCATCCGAGGGACATCGCCATGTCGGCTGAAGTGGAATTTGCGCCTGCCGTTTTCTCCGCTGCGGAACCGCCTCTCCGGCCGGCCGGCAATATTGCGGCTGCGGCATTGCGCTTCGGATCGCTGATCGCATTTGCCGCCATCCTGCTCATCTTCTCGCTGACCGCACCCTATTTCCTCAGCATCGGCAATATCGGCAACGTGCTTGGCCAATCGGCCATCTCCGGTGTGCTTGCCATCGGGTTGACGATCGTGCTGATTGCCGGCGGCTCCAATGTCGTCACCGGCGGCATCGACCTGTCGCTGGCTGCCAATATGGGCCTCAGCGCCGCCGTCTATGCGAGCCTGACGCAACTCGGCTACGGCGATGCGACGGCGATTGCCGCGACAATCCTCACCGGCGCGCTGATCGGCACGGTCAATGCCATTGCCGTCGTTTATGCCGGCATCGTGCCGCTGCTGGCCACGCTGGCCGTCATGAACGTCGTCGCCGGCCTGGAATTGGTGCTGACCGGCAATACGGTCCTGCCGGCCTCGACGCCTTTCCTGTCGACGCTTTCGGCCTCGGATCCTTTCGGCATACCGGTTCTCGCCTATGTGCTCCTCGGTTTCACGGCCATCACCACGGCGATGGTGCAATATACCCCGCTCGGCCTGCGCCTCTATGCCGTCGGTGAGTTTCCGGATGCGGCCCGTGCCGCCGGTCTGCCGCTTCGCCGGCTGCTGGCCGGCGCCTTCGTCGCCAGCGGCGTCTCCGGCGGCGTCGCCGGCATCCTGTCGGTTTCCTATCTGAGCGGCAGCACGACCGGCGCCGGCGAGATGCTGTTGCCCGTCGTCGTGACGGCCCTGCTCGGCTCGGTCTTTTCGCGCCGGCTGGTTCCGACGGTCACCGGGACGCTGCTTTCGGCCCTTTTGGTCGGCTTCCTGGTCAATGGTTTCCAGCTGCTGAACATTTCGAGCACGCTGGTCAGCGGCGTCCAGGGCGTTCTCATTCTCATCGTCGTTTCCGCGACCACGCTGCTGCGTCGACAGGAGGCCTGACCATGTCGCTCCAGACCCCTACCCCCGCCAGCATTGGGTTGCCGCGTGTCATCGCCGGCGGCCTGGTGCGCTATGGCTTGATCCTCGCCCTGGTTGCGGTGTTTGCCGCCTTTTCCGTAGCAACGCCAACCTTCCTGTCGCCTGCCAACCTGCAAAGCATCCTGGTCAACAATTTCACGCTGCTTGCCATCGTCTCCGTCGCAATGACCTTCGCCGTCGCGTCGGGCGGCATTGATCTTTCGGTCGGAACGGCGATGGATTTTGCCAGCTTTGCCTTCGTCTCGCTCGTCCTCGCCGGACAGCCGGTGGCAGTCGCTGCACTCGCGGGACTGGCCGCCGGAGGGTTCGTCGGTGCCTTCAACGCGCTCTTGATTTCCGGGATCGGCGTGTCGCCGTTCCTCGCCACGCTCGGCACGCTGTTCATCGGCCGCAGCGTTCAGCAGCTGCTGACCAATGGCGGCAATCCGGTCTATCTGCCGCCGAACGGCGTGCCGGAAGCCTTCCGTTTCCTCGGCCACGGCACGATCGCCGGCTTCCCGGTGCCGCTTGCCGCGGCCATCGTCGTCATCGCCGCTGCTGCCATTGTTTTTGCCCGCACGCGTTTCGGTCGCGTCATCCTGTCGATCGGCATCCAGCCGGGCGTCGTGCGCTATTCCGGCATCGCCGCGCCGGCCCATGTCGCGGTGACATTCATCCTGGTCGGGTTGATCGCGGCAATCGCCGGCCTGATCCTGACCGCAACCGTCACCACCTACATCCCTTCCTCGGGCAATGCCTTCCTGCTCAATGCCATCGGCGCGACCTTCATCGGCACGACGCTCAGCCCACTCGGACGGCCGAATGTCGGCGGCACCGTACTCGGCGCCCTGCTGCTCAGCATCGTCGCCAATGGGCTTCTGCTGACCGATCTGAACTTCTATTGGCAGCAGGTCGGCACGGGAACGCTGATCTTCGCCGTGCTCGCCCTGAGCTTCATCAACGGAAAGGCTGCCGGCGCGTAAGAGCCGGAAGCGGTCCTATCCCGCGGAGGCGTCTGAAATCATTCGCGATACGGCATTCTTCCAGCCGATGATCTTCGTTTGCCGCTCGGTCTCATCCATCGAAGGGCTAAAGCGGCGGTCGTAGGCCCAGGCCTGCGCAAAATCCCGCTTGCCTGGCCAGATGCCGGCTTTCGAGCCGGCAAGCCAGGCTGCGCCCAGCGCCGTCGTCTCGCGGATCGCCGACCGGTCGACAGGATTTCCCGTCATGTCGGCCAGGCACTGCATCGTCCAATCCGAAGCCGCCATGCCGCCATCGACGCGCAGCACCGTTTCCAGCTGGTTGACGCCCCAGTCCTTCTTCATCGCCACCAGCAGGTCGAGCGTCTGGTAGGCGACGGATTCAAGCACCGCGCGGGCAAATTCCGCCGGCCCGCTGTTTCGCGTCAGACCGAAGATCGCGCCGCGCGCAGCCGGATCCCAATAGGGGGCGCCGAGGCCGGTGAAGGCCGGAACGATGTAGACCTGCTGTCCGGGATCGGCCTTGGCGGCAAGCACTCCCGCCTCCGACGCCTGGTCGATAATGCCGAGGCCGTCGCGCAGCCATTGCACGGCGGCGCCGGCGATGAAGATCGAGCCTTCGAGCGCATAGGTCGTCTCGCCGTCGAGCCGGCAGGCGATCGTCGTCAGCATCCGGTTCGAGGAGGAAACACGATCCCGGCCGGTGTTCAACAGGGCAAAGCAGCCGGTGCCATAGGTGGATTTCATCATGCCGGGCTCGAAGCAGGCGTTGCCCATCGCCGCTGCCTGCTGGTCGCCGGCGACCCCGAGGATCGGAAGTTCCGCGCCGAACAGCGCCTTGTCGACGCGGCCGAAATCATCGGCACATTCCCTGACGTCAGGAAGCATGGCGGCCGGAATGCGGAGAATGCCGAGAAGCTCCTCGTCCCAGGCACCGTCATCGATATTATAAAGCAGCGTTCTCGACGCATTGGTCGCATCGGTGGCATGCACGCGGCCATCAGTCAGATTGTAGATCAGCCAGCTGTCGATCGTGCCGAAGCAGACATCGCCGGCCTCGGCCTTCTCACGCAGGCCATCGACATTGTCGAGCAGCCAACGCAGCTTTGTTCCGGAGAAATAGGGGTCGAGCAGCAGCCCGGTCTTGGCGCTGAACAGCTTCTCGTAGCCGTCTGCCTTCAGGCTATCGCACATTTCGGCCGTGCGCCTGTCCTGCCAGACGATCGCGTGGTGAAGCGGTGTCCCGGACCTGCGATCCCAGACGACCGCCGTCTCGCGCTGATTAGTAATGCCGATCGCGGCAATGTCGGCGGCATCAAGTCCGGCATCGGCGATCGCCCTGCGCACAGTATCGACGACGGACTGCCAGATTTCGGCGGCGTCGTGCTCCACCCATCCAGGCTGCGGATAATATTGGGTGATCTCCGCCTGCGCCGAGCCGGCCGTTTTCATGTCGCCATCGAAGATGATTGCGCGCGACGATGTCGTGCCCTGGTCGATTGAAAGAATATAGCCGCTCATATCCGTCTCCGGCTCGCACGAAACCGCTCCTGCCGAGGACAGCAGGACGCGGACGTTTCATGAGAGAAAGATTGTGGGTGCCACCGGCTTGTTGCCGGTGGCAGGAAGTGATGGCCGGAAGCCCCGTCGCTTCCGGCCGGGTCCGCCTTACTTCGACTGCCAGCTCTTGACGAGTTCGTCGTAGTTGACCGTGACCGGCTTTTCCTTCTCGTTCTCGATCTTCAGCTGCGGTGCAAGGTTGCCCTTCTTCACCGCATCCGCGTTCCAATAAGCGAGGTCTTGCTCTTCAGCGAGTTTCGGGCCGATATCGCCCTGGACGCCCGATTTCTCGATACGTCCCATGACCTTCTCCTGCTCGCCGCAAAGAGAATCCATGGCTTCCTGCGGCGTCTTGGCGCCGGCAGCGGCGTCACCGATAGCCTGCCACCAAAGCTGAGCCAGCTTCGGATAGTCGGGGACGTTGGTGCCGGTTGGCGACCACTGAACACGCGCAGGCGAGCGATAGAACTCGATCAGACCGCCGAGCTTCGGAGCGCGCTCCGTAAAGCTCTTGTCGCGAATGGTGGATTCGCGGATGAAGGTGAGACCGAGCTGGCTCTTCTTCACGTCAATCGTCTTCGAGGTCACGAACTGTGCATAGAGCCACGCGGCTTTTGCACGGTCCGTCGGGGTCGATTTCATCAGCGTCCAGGAACCGACGTCCTGATAGCCAAGCTTCATGCCGTCTTTCCAGTAAACGCCATGCGGGCTCGGTGCCATGCGCCATTTCGGCGTACCGTCTTCGTTCATGACAGGCAGGCCAGGCTTGACCATGTCTGCGGTGAACGCCGTGTACCAGAAGATCTGCTGCGCGACGTTACCCTGCGCCGGCACCGGACCGGATTCCGAGAACGTCATGCCCTGAGCTTCCGGCGGTGCGTAAGCCTTCAACCAATCGAGATACTTCTGGATCGAATAGACCGATGCAGGGCCGTTGGTATCGCCGCCACGCGCGACGCACGAACCGACGGGACGCGAATTCTCGTCGACCTTGATACCCCATTCGTCGACTGGAAGACCGTTCGGCAGACCCTTGTCACCATTGCCGGCCATCGACAGCCAGGCGTCGGTGAAGCGCCAGCCGAGCGACGGGTCCTTCTTGCCGTAATCCATATGGCCGAAGACCTTCTTGCCGTTGACGTCGCGGCCGGTAAAGAATTCGGCAATGTCCTCATAGGCCGACCAGTTGACCGGAACGCCGAGATCGTAGCCGTATTTCGCCTTGAAATCGGCCTTGTTCTTCTCGTCGTTGAACCAGTCGTAACGGAACCAGTAGAGGTTGGCGAACTGCTGGTCGGGAAGCTGGTAGAGCTTCTTGTCCGGCGCTGTCGTGAACTTGGTGCCGATGAAGTCGTCGATATCGAGGCCGGGGTTGGTAACGTCCTTGCCTTCGCCGGCCATCCAGTCGGTCAGGTTGCGCACCTGCTGATAGCGCCAGTGGGTGCCGATCAAGTCGGAGTCGTTGACCCAGCCGTCATACAGGTTCTGCCCGGTCTGCATCTGCGTCTGGATCTTCTCGACAACGTCACCCTCTTGAATGACGTCGTGCGTGACCTTTATCCCGGTAATCGCAGTAAAGGCCGGAGCCAGAACCTCGGACTCATACTTGTGGGTGGTCAAGGTTTCCGAAACAACCTTGATGTCCATCCCTTGGAAAGGCTTCGCAGCATCGATGAACCATTGCATTTCCTTTTCCTGGTCGGCGCGAGAGAGCGTCGACACGTCGCCGATCTCTTTATCCAGAAAAGTCTTTGCCTCGTCCATGCCGGCATAGGCCGACCCGGTCATGGCCAGCAGCACGGCTGCTGTCGTCGTCAATAAATGCCTTCGCATGATATCCTCCCAGGGTTTTGCGATTGCAGTCTTCACGTCTCAGGCGGCCAGAAAAACCCTGGCCATCTGCATCAGTTTGCCTCACACGTAACGGAATACGCCAACGGCGTAGACAACGGAGAGAGCGAGAGCCCACCAGAGGCTTGATCCAGCGAGACCAAGCCAGGCAAGATGGATAAAGGCGCTGCCGAGCAGCGAAAGGAAAAGCCGGTCGCCGCGCGTCGTCTCGAAGCGCAGGATTCCGATCCGGGGATTGCCGCCCGGAGCGGCGTATTCCCAGACCCCCATGCCGATCAGCAGCAATGCGATGACGACGAAGAAAGTGGCCGTCGGCCAGGTCCATGCCATCCATGAAAAATCGGGAAGCGAAAAGCTCATCAAACCCTCCCCAGGGCGAAGCCCTTGGCGATGTAATTGCGCACAAACCAGATCACCAGCGCTCCTGGGATCAAGGTCAGAACACCCGCGGCGGCGAGCAGGCCCCAATCCATGCCGGATGCAGAGACGGTACGGGTCATGGTGGCAGCGATCGGCTTCGCGTCGGTCGTCGTCAGCGTTCGTGCGATCAGCAACTCGACCCAAGAGAACATGAAGCAGAAGAAGCAGGCGACACCTATGCCGCTCGCAATCAGCGGCGTGAAGATCTTCAGGAAAAAGCGCGGGAACGAATAGCCATCGATATAGGCCGTTTCGTCGATTTCCTTCGGCACGCCGGACATGAAGCCTTCAAGGATCCAGACCGCAAGCGGCACGTTGAAGAGGCAATGCGCCAATGCCACGGCGATGTGCGTATCGATCAGTCCAAAGGCTGAGTAGAGCTGGAAGAACGGCAGGGCAAAGACCGCCGGCGGCGCCATCCGGTTCGTCAGCAACCAGAAGAAAAGATGCTTGTCACCAAGGAACCGATAACGGGAGAAGGCATAGGCCGCCGGCAGCGCGGCTGCCACCGAGATCACCATGTTGATCACGACATAGGTGATTGAATTGATGTATCCGGAATACCAGGCCTTCTCCGTGAAGATCGTCACGTAATTGGCGATCGTCGGATTATGAGGATAAAGCGTCAGAGAATTGACGATTTCCGCGTTGGTCTTGAAGCTCATGTTGACGAGCCAATAGATCGGCAGCAGGAGCACAATGATATAGATCGTCGGAACCACCCACCACCAGCGTGATTCCTCGCCGCGCCGGCGCATCAGACGGCTGACTTCATCGGAGGAGAGACCGCTTGCGACACTGGTAACGCCAGAGATTTTTCGGCTCGCTGTCGTTTCGTTGGAGGTGCTCATTTCAATTCTCCGCGTCGTGGCTTGTCATGACGGTGTAGAACACCCACGAAAGCAGCAGGATGATCAGGAAATAGACCAGCGACATGGCAGCGGCCGGACCGAGGTCAAACTGTCCGAGGGCGGTCTTGACCAGATCGATCGACAGGAAAGTGGTCGCGTTGCCGGGACCGCCACCAGTGACGACAAAAGGCTCGGTGTAGATCATGAAACTATCCATGAAACGCAGCAGCACGGCGATCAGAAGAACGCGCTTCATCTTTGGCAGCTGGATATAGCGGAACACAGCCCAACGAGAGGCACCGTCGATCTTGGCTGCCTGATAGAAAGCATCCGGAATGGAAACGAGGCCTGCATAGCAGAGCAAGACGACCAGGCTCGTCCAGTGCCAGACATCCATGATGATGATCGTCACCCAGGCGTCGAACGGATCCTGCACATAGTTGTAATCGATGCCGATGGCATTGATGTAATAGCCAAACAAACCAATGTCGTTGCGGCCGAACACCTGCCAGATCGTGCCGACAACGTTCCACGGGATCAGCAGTGGTAGCGCCATCAGAACCAGGCACACCGGCACGCCGATGCCCGATTTCGGCATGTTGAGCGCAATGAAGATACCGAGCGGGATCTCAAGAGCGAGAATGATCAACGAAAAAATCAGGTTTCGCTGTAGGGCGGCCCAGAATCGGTCGGAATGCAGGATTTCGGTAAACCAGTCAGTTCCGTTCCAGAAGAACTGGTTGTTTCCGAAAGTGTCCTGAACGGAATAGTTCACAACCGTCATCAAGGGAATGACGGCCGAGAATGCCACCAGCACGAGGACCGGCAGGACCAGAAACCACGCTTTGTTGTTCCAGGTTTTTTCCATCATCAAGCCTCCGGTCCGGCGCGCCAAGAGTCGGCATAGATACTGATACCCGATGGCTCGAAGGTCACCCGAGGATCAGCCGGAATGTCCTCGTCCTCAGGGACGACGATCGCGATCGGCTGGCCGGCAAACTGCGCGCGGACGATCTTCTGCCGGCCGATATCTTCCACCTTGCTGACGGTCACAGGCATGCCCTCGCGGCCGATCCGAACAAACTCGGGCCGGATTCCAAGCTCTACCTTGGCCGCTGCCGAAGTCTTTGGCGCATAGTCGAGCGTCAGCGCATGCTCGCCGACCCGAACCGTGCGGCCTTCCACCTTGGCTGGCATGAAGTTCATGCCCGGAGAACCGATGAAGTAGCCGACGAAGGTATGGCTCGGACGCTCGAAGAGCTCGGCCGGCGTGCCGATCTGCACGATCTCGCCATCGTACATCACCACGACTTTGTCGGCGAAGGTCAGCGCCTCCGTCTGGTCATGCGTGACATAGACCATGGTAAAACCGAACTGCTTATGCAGCCGCTTCAGCTGCGATCGCAGCACCCATTTCATATGCGGATCGATAACAGTGAGCGGCTCGTCGAAGAGAATCGCGTTCACATCCGAGCGCACGAGGCCGCGGCCGAGCGAAATCTTCTGCTTTTGGTCCGCCGTCAAACCGCGCGCGCGACGCTTGGCCCAGTCTGCAAGATCAATCATCTCCAATATTTCGCGGACACGACGATCAACATCAGGCTCCGCGACTCCGCGGTTGCGCAATGGGAAAGCCAGATTGTCATAGACGGTCATCGTGTCGTAGATGACCGGAAACTGGAATACCTGCGCAATATTTCGCTGCTGCGTCGGCAGGTTCGTAACATCCTGTCCGTCGAAGAGAATTCGCCCTTCGGAGGGCTGAATAAGGCCGGAAATGATATTGAGCAGCGAGGTTTTTCCGCAGCCTGAAGGTCCGAGCAGCGCATAGGCACCGCCATCGTTCCACTCGTGGTGCACTTCCTTGAGAGCGTAGTCCTTCTCGCTCTTCGGGTTCGGCCCATAGGCATGTCGAATATGATCGAGGGTGATACGTGCCATGATCTTCTCCTAGCCCCCCTGCCTGGCAGTGGTGATCGCCCGGCCGTCCGCGCCGAACGCCATCAGGTGGCGCGTATCGATGAAAACGGAGAGATCCGTGTCCGGGTCGACATTGTGGATGCCGTGCGCAAGCATCACCCAGCGGGTGTCGGCAAATTGCAGATGCACGAAACTTTCCGACCCGGTGATCTCCGAAATCTGTGTCCGTGCTGTCAGCCGCGCCGAATCAGCCGTCTGGGCGGTTGGTGCAAGATGATGGGGGTGAAACGCGATCGTTGCCGGCCCGTCTGGCACGTTCTGAAGATGCCGCGGCACGGCAAAAATCACAGCGCCGTCGCGCAGGAAATTGCCTGCCGATTTGATGAGATCAATAAAATTCAGCGGTGGATCGGCAAAGGTTTTCGCCGTCGTCAGATCGAGCGGATGGCGATAGACCTCGACCGTCGGGCCAAACTGGGTGATCCGGCCCTCGCTGAGCGCTGCCGTATTGCCGCCCAGCAACAAGGCTTCGGAGGGTTCCGTCGTGGCATAAACGAAGATCGCGCCGGACAGGGCGAAAATGCGCGGCAATTCCTGCCGCAGTTCCTCGCGCAGTTTGTAATCGAGATTGGCGAGCGGCTCGTCCATCAAAACAAGGCTCGCATTCTTCACGAGTGCACGGGCAAGCGCCGTGCGCTGCTGCTGGCCGCCCGAGAGGTTGAGCGGCGTGCGATCGAGATAAGGGGCGAGTTTCAGAAGTTCGGCAGCCTTGCGTACCTCCAGATCGATGATCTTGGCATCCTTGCCGGCAATCCGCAGCGGCGAGGCAATATTCTCGTAGACCGTCAATGCCGGATAATTGATGAACTGTTGGTAGACCATGGCGACATTGCGCTTCTGCACCGGCATGCCGGTAACATCGGCGCCGTCGAAATGGATCGAGCCGCCTGTGGGACGGTCAAGCCCCGCCATCAGCCGCATCAGCGACGTTTTACCCGCGAGCGTCGGCCCGAGCAGGACGTTCAGCGTGCCCCGCTCGAGAACCAGATCGGTCGGATAGATATGATAGTCCGCGCCCACCATCTTGGCGGCGTTTCGCAGTTCCAGCATTCCTGTTCCCGTGCCTCCACGCAGCGGGGACCACATGGCTCCTACCCGGCCATCGCCGGCATGGCAGCCATGTACTCCTCCAGTGACTGGGCCTGCTCCTTCGAAAGGCGCAGACCATCCTTTGTTCTCCTCCACAGCACGTCTTCGGCGTGCCGGGCCCATTCATGTTCGACGAGATAGGTGACCTCTGCCTCATAGAGATCGCCACCGAAGAGCCGTCCGAGATCGTCGATACCGCCGGCATCGCCAAGCAGCAGCTCCGCCTTGGTGCCGTAGCGCCGCACCAGCCGGCGGGCATGCCGATCGGCGAGGAACGAATAACGCCGCTTCAGCTTGTCAACCTGTGTCTCGTAACCGCGGACCGGGAAGTCGCCGCCCGGCAGATGGCTTTTGGCCGTCCACGGAGCGCCCTTGACGCCGATTGCGGCACCGATCTTCTCCAGCGCATGTTCGGAAAGCCGGCGATAGGTGGTGAGCTTGCCGCCGAAGACGTTGAGCAGCGGCGCGGCACCTTCGCCTTCCAGCTTCAGCACATAGTCGCGCGTCGCCTCCTGCGCCTTCGAGGCGCCGTCGTCATAGAGCGGCCTGACGGCTGAATAGGTCCAGACGATATCCTCCGGCCTGACGGGCTCCTTGAAATATTCCGACGCCGCATTGCAGAGATAGACCGTCTCCTCCTCCGAAATCCTGACATCCTTGGGATCGGCGGTGTAGTCGCGATCCGTGGTGCCGATCAGGGTGAAGTCGCCCTCGTAGGGGATGGCGAAGATGATGCGGTTGTCGGGATTTTGGAAGAAATAGGCTCTCACATCGTCGAACTTCTTCTTCACGACGATGTGGCTGCCCTGGACGAGGCGGACATGGTGGGCTTCGTTCTGGCCGAAGGCGGAACGGATGACATGATCGACCCAGGGACCGGCGGCATTGACCAGCATGCGCGCCTGATGGCTGTCATTGCGGCCGGTGAGGGTATCGGTGGTCTCGATATGCCACAGGCCGTTCTCGCGCCTTGCCGACACCACCTTGGTGCGCGGCATGATCGTTGCCCCTTTGTCGGCGGCGTCGCGGGCGTTCAGCACCACCATGCGGGCATCGTCGACCCAGCCGTCGGAATATTCGAAGGCCTTGGCAAACAGCGCCTTCAGCGGCTTGCCGGCCGGATCGCGGCGCATGTCGAGCACGGACGTCGGCGGCAGCAGCTTGCGACCGCCGAGATGGTCGTAGAGGAAGAGGCCGAGCCGGATCAGCCAGGCCGGACGGATGCCGCCCTTGTGGTAGGGCAGCACGAAACGCAGCGGCCAGATGATGTGCGGCGCCATCGCCCAGAGGATCTCGCGTTCCATCAACGATTCACGCACCAGGCGGAACTCGTAATGCTCGAGGTAACGCAGGCCGCCATGGATCAGCTTGGTGGCGCCCGACGAGGTGCCCGAGGCGAAATCGTTCATCTCCGCCAGCGCCACCGAATAGCCACGCCCAACGGCATCGCGTGCAATACCGCAACCGTTGATGCCGCCGCCGATGACGAATATGTCGTGAATATTTCGGCCCAATTCCCCCTCCGAGCCCGCTGTCGATTTCGCATCGCACAAAATTTGCGCAATTGCGAAAGTAACATCAGTTAAAACGAAAGAGATCCGAATGTCAAACGAATGTTTGGTGGAGGTGGCTGCCTAGCGAAATCTGCCGTTGGTTTCGATTAGTTTCACATTGTTTTCGAGGCAGAGATTGCGGATCGACGGCACCGGACAGTGATCGGTGATGAAGGTATGAACCTGGGAAAGCTGGCCGATCCTGACTGGTGCGGTGCGTTCAAACTTCGTCGAATCGGCAACGAGAATGACATGTCGGGCATTGGCGATGATTGCTTGAGCGACCTTCACTTCGCGAAAATCGTAGTCGAGAAGCGCGCCGTCAATATCGATCGCCGACGCGCCGATCACGGCATAGTCGACCTTGAACTGGCGGATGAAATCGACGGCCGCCTCACCGACGATCCCGCCGTCCGAACCGCGCACGACCCCGCCGGCAATCACCACCTCGATTGCCGGAAAAAGACGTAATCTATTGGCAACGTTGATATTATTGGTAATTACCATCAGCTCGTGATGGTTGGCGAGCGCCTCACCCACCGCCTCTGTCGTCGTTCCGATATTGATGAAGAGCGAGGCACCACTCGGGATCAGTTCGACCGTCGCAATGCCGATCGCCTGTTTCTCGGAAGCGGCGATCTGGCGACGCGCTTCGTATTTGACATTCTCCGTTCCGCTCGGAAATGTGGCGCCGCCATGGATGCGTGTCAGCACCTGCGCATCGCAGAGATCGTTCAGGTCCTTGCGGATCGTCTGCGGCGTCACCGAAAAGCGGGAGGCGAGCTCCTCGACCAGAACCCTGCCGCTCGATTTCGCAATCGCCACGATTTCGGTTTGCCGGTCGGTCAAAAACATGAGCGTGCGCCTTTCGATCTGCTTTCGTTTTAAAGAAAGCGAACGGCGGCGCAATGCCTAACTGTTGCCAATCCGCCTTCACCGCCCGAATTTGACGCTACCGCTTCCGCATGACGTTGACGACCAGGACGCCGAAGATTGCCATGACGCCGCCGATTGCGCCGAGCACGGTCGGTGTTTCGCCCAGCCAGACGAACCCGATCAGCGTGGCGACCGGCGGAACGCCGTAGAGGAAATTCGAGGCGCGGGCGGCCGTCAGCCGCTTCAGGGCGATCGCCCAGGTGAGGTAGCCGATCGCGGTCGGGAAGATGACCAGATAGGCAACGCCCCAGTTCACTTCCGCCGGTGCGGCGGCCAGCGCCTGGATCGTCGCCGGAACGGCTGGAAACAGCGGCACGGAACCGATCAGCAGGATCCAGGCAGTGACGGCAAGCGCCGGCAGCCGCCCGAGCAGCGGCTTCTGCAACACGCTGGCGATCGCTGAGCAAAGCGCTGCGCCAAGGATGAGGACGGCATTTGGATCGAGCTTGAAACCGCCGTCGGAGGCGACCGCAATCAGCGCCACGCCGCCGAAGGAAACCGCGGTGCCGGCCCAGCCCCAGCGGCCGAAGCGCTCGCCGAGCGCGAATGTGGCAATGAGGGCGGTGAAGACGGGCATGGTGTTGATGATGAAGCTCGCCGGTCCTGCCGCAACGGTCTGCTCGCCAGTGTTCAGCAGAACCGCATAGGCGGCAATGAAAAGCACGGCAGCAACGGCGAGACGGACGAAATCGCGTTTTTCCGGTATCGGCCGGTAGATAACGAGATAGACGAGGGCGATGACACCGGCTGCCACATAGCGGGCCGTCGCCAGTTCGATCGGCGTCAGCGGTCCGAGGCAGATACGGATCACCACGAAGGAGGACGCCCAGAAGAGGATGGTGACGAGGATCGCCGCAAAGGCCACCAGATCAAACCCGCCTTGCTGTTTCGTCGAAATCGGTGCGCTTGCTGCCATGCTCATTTTCGCCTCCATATGTTCCTGCGACAGTGGATTAGGCCTTCCATGCGTGCTTGAAAAGCATCGCAATCGATGATCAAATGTGCGTATGGTTCACAGCTCGCCAGTCCTTCCGCCGCTCGATACGCTCGAGACCTTTGCCCGTGCCGCCCGGCTCGGATCGTTTTCGGCCGCGGCGGAGGAAAGCGGCATCACCCACGGGGCGGTATCTCGGCAGGTCTCGCGCCTGGAGCGCTGGATGGGTGTGCGCCTGTTTGCGCGCGAAGCCCGGGGCGTGCGCCTGACGCCGGAAGGTATGCGGTTCTTCGCGCGGGCGGAGGAGGCACTTGCGCTCCTCGGCAATAGCGGCGAGCGCTGGCTGCCTCGTCGTAACAAGGTGGTGGTGCGCCTTTCGGTGACGCCCTCCGTCGCCTCTCTATGGCTGTTTCAGCGCCTGCCGAAGCTCGAAGGAAACGAGCTGCATGTCGAGCTGACGCTCGAACACCGGCTGGCGGATTTCGGCGAAGGCACGGATCTCGCCATTCGTTGCGGCAAGGGGCCGTGGGCCGGCGTGCGTGCCCTGCCGCTCTGGCAGGAGAAATCGTTTCCGATCGCCGCCCCGATGCTGGCGGACCGGCTCGGGCAGCGCTCCGATGCCCTTTCGCTGCTCGAGATGCCAATCCTGCATGATTCGAATATTGAAGGCTGGCGCCGCTGGCTCTCCCGTGAAGGTGTCGACTATACGCCGCGCGGCCACGACCGGCGCTTCGAGGACTATAATTTGGTGATCGATGCCTGTGCGCAGGGGCTCGGCATCGCGCTCGCGCGCCCGCCGCTGTCGGATGCCGCGCTGGCGGCCGGGCGCGTCGTCACTGTCTCGGAGCGGACGCTCGATTACCATGTGGCCTTTCACCTGATTAGACCGGACGATGCGCTTAGAAGCCCTGCCATCGAATTCGCCAGCCGCTTTCTGCGCGAGGCCGGCCATGACGAGACAACGATTGCCGCCTTTGTCGCACCCGGTAGGGTGAAAGCGTAGGCCAAAAGCCCAGCGGCGGCTTCGGCGATCGCTGGTCGCTACCCCTCCGAAATCTTCAGGCGCATTTCCTTCGCCAGTTCGAAACCAGCGGCCCGATAGACGGGTTCGCCTGGATCCGAGGCATGAATGACGACGGTGGTGCAGCCAATCGACTTCAGATAGTCGACAGCCTTGTTGGTCAGCGCCAGTGCGATGCCGCGCCGGCGGAAAGCGCCTCAGACATAGACGGACCATATGTAACCGTGCAGCCGCTGTTCCGGCCGGATGACCTCCGGAAATGGCGATTGGTGCAGCTGGCAGGATGCGGAGCCGGCAATGTCACCGTCGACGATGGCAAGGAACGAGGTCAGCCGGCGCTCATCGCGACCGCTTCTGATGAACGACAAGATCCGTGCCGCTGCATCTGGCCTGTAGCGTTCCGGTGGTGTGCCGTAGCTGTCCCAGATCTTCAGATAGTGCCCCACCAAGACCTCGTCTTCGTCGGGCGTTGCTATTCGAATATCCATGATGTCGTGATCCGGCTTGGGCGTGCGAGGGCGCGAAATCGCTCCTCAGAAGAGGTGGCGCCCCCTTGCCGCCATGCGGCAGGAGGCGCCAAAAAGGCATATCAATTCGCTGCCGTCAGCGTCATCGAGGCACTGCCGGCCGCAACGTTGAGGCCGAGCTGACCGGTGAGGCTGACCGTCTGCAGATGGATCGAACCGGAGGTGCCGCCAATCAGGAGATTGGCGCCGACACCGGCGCCGAGCGTCGCTTCGGCTGTGGCGCCGACATAGAGGCCGGCGAGCGATCCGCGGTGATAGCCGGCCGTCGGCGCAAACACCGCCCAGATCAAGCGGCTGCGCGTGGTGAAGCCGAGGTCGATGCCAAGTTTTCTCACTTCGCCGGTATAACGATCCGAAAGTTCGTTGCCGACGGTCGACTGAAAGATGCAATCAGCTTCCTTGGATGAACCAAGCACATAACCCGTGCCGCCACCAATATCGCAGGTGAGGTAGCCGATTTTCACGCCATTGCGCAGGTCCGGCTCTTCATATGTCCTCGTGACGAGGTCAGCGGCATTGACCGCCCCTGCGCCAACAAGCGTCAACGATACCGCGGCAAACGCCGTCGCAACAATTTTCTTCATAAGTCTCTCCTTCTCAAATCGCGACGGGAGCATACCCGGCTACTCGCCACCAGATTCGGCAACAGATAACGGACGGAACCGCAAAACGGATCCCGAACCGGCATCACTTACGCATCGCATGTCAAAGCGCGTGGGAGGGCGCTAGCGACAAACACAGTCACGGTTCAGCCCCCATTGGGACATTTCGAAGGCATCCTTTCGCGTCATCCGGTTATTTCACGATGTTGTCAGCGATGGTTGCCGGAAAGGCACGATCCTGATCGCTGTCAACTCTCAACGAGCGGTATCATGCACATCGCAGGCACCCCTATTTGCATAGGCAATCGATGATCGCGCAGGTTGCCATGCCGTATAGATAGCTGTACTATTTTTGAAATACTCTCCATGCGACACTGTATTTGGAGAGGAAACGGCATGATGTCTTGGCATTGCCGCAGAATTTCCGCTTGTTTTCCGGAATTCTGCTTCTGTTCGAACAGAAACTAAGTCTGAATTTGAGAAATATAATCAGGCGATATTTTCGCGGGGGCCGGACAATCGCACGCCCGGCGATCTCTATTGGAGATAGCGGGCAATTTATCGGGAGGGAAAGATGCGCATACGCAGGACAAATATCATACTGGCGGGATGCCTTGCCGTCTCCGCCTGCCAGTCCGGGCCGACGTCGCAGGCCGTCTCGGATCGTAATTCCGAATTCGGCTGCATCGCGGGAACCGTCGGCGGCGCGATTGTCGGCGGCTTGATCGGCAGCACGATCGGCGCCGGAACCGGGCAGGTGCTTGCTGTCGGCGCCGGCATCGGCGGCGGCGGTTACGTCGGCAACCGGCTGGCTTGCCGCTAATTCGGGAGGGAGATCACGCGATGAAAACCTTGGCTTTGGTGACCACATTCATATTGTGCCAATGCGTTGGCGCAATGGCGCAGCAACCGCAGCCCCAACAGCCCGGATCGATGTATCAGGGCCAGATGGACCGGCTTGACGCAAATACCAGCAAGACGGTCGACCGCTCGGAATACGAAACCTTCATGGGCACGGCTTTTGTCAGCCTCGACAAGAACAAGGACGGAAACCTGCAGGCCGGCGAGACGGTGCAGATCCTGTCCGTCGAGCAATTCACCCTGACGGACGCCAACCAAGACGGCCGCATCAACAAAAGCGAGTTCATGCAGCGGGTGATGGCGGATTTCGCGACGGCCGACCACGACCGGAACGGAAACCTTCAATAGTCAATGAAATGCAACGGTACAGAAAAACCCGGCGAAGTGTTTCGCCGGGTTTTTAACGCTCGATCTGTCCGCGTCATACTTTTCGCATCAGCCGCATGACGAGCGATACGACGAACAGCACCAGGAAAATGAAGAACAGAACCTGGGCAATAGAAGCTGAAGCGCCTGCGATGCCGCCAAATCCGAGGACGCCGGCAATCAAGGCCACAACGAGAAATACCAGAGCGTAATAAAGCATCGCGATCTCCTTTGCGTTTGCTGCGGAGATAACGGAGACGGCCCGGTTTGGTTCCCTGCCCGCCTTGAGGCGGTGCACCGGTCTTCGGATAAGCTTATTCAGCCGAAATGAAACACGCCTTTGTACATCCGGTCGCCTTCAGTCGGCTCGGGAGGCTCGGCGGCATCGAGATAGGTCTTGAGCGGTCCGGTCAGCACGAACCAGACACTCGCGCCCAGCAAGAAATAGGCTCCCACCGGATCGTCGATACGGGCGATGAAGGGAAGGCAGGCGGATGCGAAGAGAACAATGATCCGCACCGACCACTCCGCCTCGCGTTTGGCGATGGCACGTGCTCTCAGCGACTTGTATTCCCGGGCGCCATAGGCGCTTCCTCGTGCCTTTACCGCCGAAAGCAGTTTTCGCGCGGAAGGCAGCGCCAGCATGATCAGGGCGACGACGCTGAGTGCGAAAGGCTTGCCCGACATGACCTGCCCGCTCGCAAAGAACAGAAAGGAGAGCACGACGAGATTCCATGTCGGCTCCAGCAGCTCCGGCGGCTGCCGCGTGCGGATGTGCCAGCTGCGCAGCAAGCCCGCCGCGCCGTGCAGTAGCGGCTGATCGATATAGCGATTGATCCAGTCCATGCGGATGCGCCCGTCCCCGATTGCATGAAGAGGGTTCCGAACACCACGGAATTTGGTCATCATCGTGGCAAGGCGGTCGCAATATCCACCATTGAGCCGACTTTCGTCCTTGGCGACCACAGCCTAATGCAGTTCTTGCGCGATTTCCCAGACATGGCCCGACGGATCGGCGAAGGCCGCGGTGCGGCGGCCCCAGGGACGATCGATGGGACCATTGAGCAGGGTGACGCCAAGTTTGCGCAGCTCCGCACAGACCGCATCGACGTCATCGACCCTGATCGTCAGCAGGATGCGCGCGCCGGAACCCGGTGCCGCCACCGCCGATGGCTCGACCAGTTGCGGCGCTTCCGTCGCCCTGAGCAGGTTGACCATCGTCCCTGAGAATTTCAGCACCGAGGACACCGCGTCCTCATAGACGGACGCAGGTGCAAAGACCTTCTGGTAGAAGGCTTTGGCTTCGTCGATATCATCGACGAACAGGGTGATAACCTCGATCCTGTCTAACAGCATGGACATCTCTTCCTCCGTTGCTCCGGCCATTCAGTCGATAGCGCCGGCCGGCTCTCTGCTGGTCGCTTCGAGCCTCACGGTTTCGACATGCCGCCGCAAAAAAAAGCTGTCAGCTCCTGAGGCCGGGCGCCTCGTGGCCGGTGCGAGCCACATATTCCGTGTAGCCGCCGCCATATTGGTGGATGCCGTCGGGCGTCAGTTCCAGCACCCGGTTGGAGAGTGCTGCCAGGAAATGCCGGTCGTGCGAGACGAAGAGCATGGTGCCCTCATATTGCGACAGCGCCTTGATCAGCATTTCCTTGGTGTCGAGGTCGAGATGGTTCGTCGGCTCGTCGAGCACGAGCAGGTTCGGCGGGTCGAACAGCATGATCGCCATGACCAGCCGCGCCTTCTCGCCGCCGGATAGGACCCGGCACCGCTTCTCGACATCGTCGCCGGAGAAGCCGAAGCAGCCGGCCAGCGCGCGCAAAGGCCCCTGCCCCGCCTGGGGAAACTGGTCTTCCAGCATCTGGAAGACGGTGCGTTCGCCATCGAGAATATCCATGGCGTGCTGGGCGAAATAGCCCATCTTGACGCTGGCGCCCAGCGCAACGCTGCCCTGGTCTGGCGCGGTGGAACCCGTCACCAGCTTCAGCAGCGTCGATTTGCCGGCGCCGTTGATGCCCATGATGCACCAGCGCTCCCGCCGCCGCACGACGAAGTCGAGCCCCTCATAGATGCTGCGGCTGCCGTATTTCTTGTGGACGTTCTTCAGGTTGACCACGTCCTCGCCGGAGCGCGGCGCCGGCTGGAACTCGAAGGAAACGATCTGGCGGCGCTTGGGCGGCTCCACCCGGTCGATCTTCTCCAGTTTCTTCACGCGGCTCTGCACCTGCGAGGCATGCGAGGCGCGTGCCTTGAACCGCTCGATGAACTTGATTTCCTTGGCGAGCATCGCCTGCTGGCGTTCGAACTGGGCCTGCTGCTGCTTCTCGTTCTGCGCCCGCTGTTGCTCGTAGAATTCGTAGTCGCCGGAATAGGCCGTCAGCGTGCCGCCGTCGATTTCGATGATCTTGGTGACGATGCGGTTCATGAACTCGCGGTCGTGCGAGGTCATCAGCAGCGCGCCTTCGTAGCCTTTCAGGAATTCCTCCAGCCAGATCAGGCTTTCCAGATCCAGATGGTTGCTCGGCTCGTCGAGCAGCATGACGTCGGGGCGCATGAGGAGAATGCGGGCGAGCGCCACGCGCATCTTCCAGCCGCCCGACAGCGCGCCGACATCGCCGTCCATCATCTCCTGGCTGAAGCTCAGGCCCGCGAGCACTTCGCGGGCGCGCCCCTCGAGCGCATAACCGTCCAGCTCCTCGTAGCGCGCCTGCACCTCGCCGTAGCGCTCGATGATCTCCTCCATGTTATCGGCCTGTTCGGGATCGGCCATGGCCGCCTCGAGCTCGCGCAATTCGCCGGCAACGATGCTGACAGGACCTGCGCCATTCATCACCTCGGCGACGGCGCTGTGGCCGGCCATTTCGCCGACATCCTGGTTGAAATAGCCGATGGTGACGCCCTTCTCGCAGGAGACCTGCCCCTCGTCGGGCTGCTCCTCGCCGTTGATCATCCGGAAGACGGTCGTCTTGCCGGCGCCGTTCGGACCGACGAGGCCGATCTTCTCGCCTCTATTGAGGGCTGCGGACGCCTCGATGAAGAGGATGCGGTGGCTGAGCTGCTTGCTGATATTTTCGATACGGATCATGGTTTGCGCGGGAGCCTGGAGAAGGAGATTTTGGCGCGCTTATGCCATGCGGGGAAACCGGGGGATAGCCCTGTTTCCCACCCTCTCGATCAAGAGTATGATGCCGAAAGGCGTGAGCGGTTTTCGAACGACATCATGCCCACTTCTTTAATTTGCAACAGGATTGGCTAATATCGCGGCTCACGCCAACGGAGACCTGTGCCAATGAGCGTTCGTCCGCCGCAATCCTTCAGACAATCCGAGCAGGATAGAAACGGCTTCAACGTCCTCGAATACGAGTTGATGTCGGAACGCGCGGATTCGCTCGGACGTCACGGGCTGAAGGTGGAGACTGCCCTTGCCGCCCTGAAGGCCTGGACTGCCGACCGCCAGAGCGGCGAAGACCGCGAGAGGCTTCTCAACGACGCATCCGACGCCGTCTGGGCGTTCTTCATCCAGCGCGAGATCTGCGGCTTGCGGAACAACCGCGACGCCATCCAGCGCTACGGCATCCCAAACGAAGTGATCGCGAGATTGGGCGCGATCAGGAAATGACGAGGGCAGCGGCTGCTGTGCTGCCGTCCCGCCCCTCTATTGGGTGGAAATCCCCCGTGCGGAACGGTATGGCTTGGTGCCGCACCAATTCGAAAGGGAAACGCGATGCCAATCTCCATCCGGATCGGGAATCAGGATCTCACCGTCGATGTCTCCTCCCTCGGCGCCGAGATGCAGGCGCTCAGGTCAAGCGACGGACGCTCGTGGCTATGGACCGGTGACGCGGCCTTCTGGACCGGGCGGTCTCCGATCCTGTTTCCGATCGTCGGCAAGGCGCCTGATGACAAGATCGCGATCGACGGCACGGTCTATCCGATGTCCCAGCATGGTTTTGCCCGCCGCAGCGAATTCGCGCTTGCGGCCTCCTCCGAGACGATGTGCCGCTTCGAATTGGTCGCCTCGGATGCGACGCGAGCGGTCTATCCGTTCGAATTTCAGCTG
The DNA here is from genome assembly GCF_012349115.1 of Rhizobium ruizarguesonis. Classification (GTDB taxonomy): domain Bacteria; phylum Pseudomonadota; class Alphaproteobacteria; order Rhizobiales; family Rhizobiaceae; genus Rhizobium; species Rhizobium ruizarguesonis. The sequence goes on along the minus strand of NZ_PQIG01000122.1, from coordinate 200,188 downwards.
GCCGTCGTGCATGCGGTCGAGGGCCGCGCGTTGACTGTCACGGCGGAGGTCACCAATCGCGACCCGAAGCCGATGCCGTTCGGCCTCGGCTTCCATTCGGCCTTCGCATGGCCATTGCCCGGTGCGGCCGGCCGCGACCATATCGTCACGCTCGACAATGAAGGCGAGCCGGCGCTGGTGCGGCTGGGAGGTGGTCTCATCAATCCCGCGCCCCTACCCTCGCCATTCGATGCCGGCCGGTTGGTGCTCGATCATTCGATGTTCGAGCAGGATGCAATGATCTTCCCGCGTGGTGCGGGCGAAGGCTTGAGTTACGGCGCCGAAGGCGGGCCCACCATGCACTTCCATTTCGAAAACCTGCCCAATCTTGCGCTGTGGACCAAGCCCGGAGCGCCCTTCCTCTGCATCGAGCCCTGGCATGGAACGGCCGCGGAAGCCGGGGGCTCCAGCGAGCTATCGAAGAGGCCATCGACCACGATCCTGGCGCCGGGCGCCGTGGCGAGCTTTTCCTTCGCGGTCGAAATCCCGCAATAAAAGACAGCAGAAGGCGCTCGCCGGGAAGTCCGGTGAGCGCTAGTTTCAGTGAGCGCCGGCGCCACCGCCGGCCCGCGGTTTTTGGGTGAGCAGCAGGGCGACGGCTGCAATGGCAAGAACCACGCCGATGACGGCGAAGGTATCGGCAAAGCCGAGGATGAGGGCCTGGCGTCTGACGACCTGACCAAGCGCCACGACGGCTTTCTGGGCTGCGACGGCATGATCGGAAACACCATGCTGCTGGAAGTAGCCGGTCAATTGGTCGAGACGGGTGCGAACTTCGTCACGGCCGAGCGTCACCGACTGGCCGATGATGTTCGAGTGGAACTGCTCGCGTTTGGTCAGCACCGTGCCGAGCGTGGCCGTGCCGACGGCGCCGCCGAGATTGCGCAGCATGTTGGTGAGGCCCGAGGCGGCGGCAGCATCCGAAGGGGCGATGCCGGCGGTGGTGATGGCGGTGATCGGCGTCAGCACCAGGGCCTGGCCGATGGCGCGGACAATGTTCGGAATCCAGAACTGGTCGCCTGCGGTATCGGCCGACAGCGTAATGTTCATGAAGCAGCTGATCGCAAAGATCGAGATGCCGAGGAAGCCGATGTAACGTGCATCGAAGCGCTTCATCATCATCGGGACGAGGGGGATCAGAAGCAGCTGCGGCAGGCCGGTCCAGGCCAGCACGTTGCCGATCTGCTCGGCATTGTAGCGCTGCACCTGGCCAAGATATTGCGGCAGGATATAGACGGTGCCGAAGAGGGCGACGCCGACCAGCACGTTGACGGCAACGCCGATGCCGAAGTTGCGCTGCTTCAGCAGGCGCAGCTTGACCAGCGGCTTTTCCACCCTCAGCTCGATCCAGATGAAGGCGACGAGGAAGACAAAGGCGAGGATGCTGAGCTTGACGATGAAGGGTGAGGAGAACCAGTCCTCCTTGTTGCCTTCTTCGAGCACCGTCTGCAGCGCCGAGAGGCCGATCGCCATGCTGATGATCCCGGCCCAGTCGCCTTCCCTCAGCAGGCCGAGCTGCATCGGCTGCTTGTCGAGCGTCAGGGCAAGGGCGACCGCCATGATGGCGCTCGGGATGGCGTTGATGAAGAAGATCGTCTGCCAGCCGTAATTTTCGGTAAGATAACCGCCGATGGTCGGACCGATCGCCGGTGCGAAGGTGACCGAGAGCGCGAAGGCCGCAAGGCCGAGCGGCTGCTGGTGTTTCGGCAGCTTGGTCAGCACCATGGTGAAGGCCATGGGGATCAACACGCCGCCTGCAAAACCCTGCAGGCCGCGCAGCACGATCATCGTGCCGAGATCATGGGCGAAGGCACAACCAATCGAAAACAGCGGGAAGAGCACGGAATTGACGAGGATATAGCGGCGGAACGAGAAGACGCTGCTGAAATAGGCTGTCAGCGGAATGACGACGATCTCGCCGATCAGGTAGGAGGTCGAGATCCAGGCGCCGTTGTCGACGCCTGTTCCGATGCCGCCCTCGATGTCGAGCAGGGAGGCATTGGTGATCTGGATATTGAGGATCGCCATGAAGGCGCCGATCATGCCGGCGAGAACGGCGATCCATTCCCTGGTGCTGGCGCCGGTTTTCGGCTGCGGGAGGGCGATTGTTGTTGCTGCGATGGTGGACATGACACGAACTCCTCGTCCCCCGGCCTAGCTGCGGTCGTTCTTGGTGTCGATGCTAGGCTGGACCGACATGCCGGGGCGCAGGTCGCCGTTTTCGGCGGCGTCGCCGTCGAGCACGATCTTCACTGGAATGCGCTGGACGACCTTGGTGAAATTGCCGGTGGCGTTGTCGGGCGGCAGCAGGGCGAATTCCTGGCCGCTTGCCGGCGCGAGGCTATCGACATGGCCGTGATAGGTGCGGCCCGGGAACATATCGACCTCGATATCGACAGGCTGGCCGGCCTTGACGTCGGTGAGCTGGGTTTCCTTGTAGTTGGCGATGACATAGGCAGCCGTCGTCGGTACGACCGACATCAGCTGGGTGCCGGCCTGGACATATTGGCCGACGCGCAGCGTCCGGTTGCCGATGGTGCCGTCAACAGGAGCTGATATCGTCGCATAGGAAAGGTTGAGCTCGGCCTGATGCTGAACGGCCTGGCTATTCGCAAGTGCTGCCTTTGCCTGGGCAAGCTCGGCATTCAACAGGTCGACCTGCTTGACGGCGGCGTCGAGTGAGGCGGTGTCGCGGATAATGGTGGCCTGGGCGGCAGCGATCTGCGAGGCGGCCTGTTGCGCCGTCTGGACCGGGGCATAGCCGCTGGTGGCAAGGTTCGAATAACGCTTGTTGTTCTGCTCGGCAAAGGTCTCGTTGGCGCGGTCAACATCGACGGTCGCGCGGGCTGCAGTAATAGTCGACTGCTGGATATCGAGCGAAGCCTGCCTGGCGTTGACGGTGGCTTCCGCGGCGGCGACATCGGCCCTGGCCTGATCGAGGGCAGCCTTGAAGTCGCGGTCGTCGATACGGGCGAGCGGCTGGCCGGCCTTGACGGTCTCGTTGTCCATGACAAGCACCTCGGCGAGATAGCCTGATACCTTGGGGGCGATGGTGCTGCTGTCAGCCTTCACATAGGCATCGTCGGTCGAGATGTGGAAGCGGCCGACCGTCCAGTAATCATGGCCGTAATAGGCGCCGGCGGCGATCAGCACGAGCGCAGTGGCGCCGAGAAGCAGGGAGCGGCCGCCGCGCCTGCGGGCGGGCTTTTCTTCGGCAACGGGGGCGGCGACCTCAGTGATGCGCGGCGGCTTGCCGGCGTCGAGGCTTGCGGGAGCGGCTTCGGCGGTGGTTTCGACGGCGGTATTGTTGTTCAAGGCATGCAGCTTCTTGATGGTCATTGTCTCTCTCCGGATGACGGGTCGCCGTCTCTTGGGCTGCGGCCTCTGAATTCAAGTGAAATCCTATTTAGGAAACTTGATGTTTTCCAAAATATGCACTATAAAATGGATGTCAATGGGAATTTGGAAAATCATCATGGTCCAAAATCAACAAATTGAGAGAAGGCCGCGCGGAAGGCCGCAGATACGCTGTGACGACGACACCAGGAGCCTGATCGTCGAAGCAGCGGACACTCAGTTTCACGAGAACGGCTACGCGGCGGCAAGCATCGCCACGATCGCCCAGGAGGCTGGTGTTTCCACAAAGACGCTCTACCGGCTGTTCCCGACAAAGGCCGATCTCTTCGCGAGCGTGGTCTCCGAGCGTATCAGCCGCTTCCTGCTGGCGCTCGATCCCCCGATGCTTGCCGCCGCCGATCTGAGAGAAGGGCTGGAGCGCATGCTGATGGCCTATGGCATGCTGACACTTTCAGAAGATACGGTCACCATCATGCGGCTCGTCATCGCCGAGTCGGACCGTTTTCCGGAGATCGCTACGTCCTTCTACGAACAGGCGATCCTGCGCACCAATGCGCTGATGGAAAACTGGCTGCGCCTGCAGGTCGACCGCGGCCTCATTGCACTCGACGATCCGCATTTGGCCTGCGGCATGCTGCGCGGCATGATGACCATGGAGCCGCAGCGCGCGGCGATCCTGCGCCAGGAGCCGCCGCCGAAGATCGAGGCGATCCAGGCGCGGGCGAAGATGTGCGCCGATCTTTTCCTGAAAGGTTGCGCGCTCTGAAGCATCGCTCGGGCTTCAGAGCGCGTTGGTTTTTCTTACGAGCGAGCCGGCGCGTGAAGAAGCTTGCCCCGCAGCAGCCCAATTCGCCAAGGTCACACGATGCCGTTCGAGGACACCCTCAGGTCGGCGGCGCCCCTAGCGCATGCAGAATGCCGCGCAGTTCGGCAAGGCCGCGCATGCGGCCGATGGCCGGGTAGCCTGGTGTGACGACTTTATCGAGATCGTCGAGCATGCGATGGCCATGATCCGAGCGGAAGACGATGGTGTTTTCGGGACTGCGCCGGCGGTCTTCCGCCACCAGTTCCTGAAGCACCGCGACCATGTCGACGTCACCTTCCAGATGCGCGCTTTCATGAAACGTCCGGCCGTCGCCCTCGCGCGTCGTGGCGCGCAGATGGGCGAAGTGGATGCGCGAGGCGAAGCGCCGGGCGATCGCCGGCAGGTCGTTCTCGGCGCGCACGCCGAGGCTGCCCGTGCAATAACACATGCCGTTCGCCGCCGATGGCACGGCATCGAAGAGCGCGGCATAATCATCGGCCGTCGAGGCGATGCGCGGCAGGCCGAACAGCGAGCGCGGCGGATCATCGGGATGCAGTGTCAGCTTGACACCGCGCGCTTCGGCAGCCGGCGTCACAGCCTCCAGGAATTCGATCAGGTGCCGACGCAATCTTGCGGCATCGATACCGCTATAGGCGACCAGCTTTTCCCGGAAGGCCGGAATGGTCAGAGGTTCGGTAGTCGACCCCGGCAGAGCCGAGGTGATGATGCGGGTGATGTCGGCGATCTCCTCGTCCGACATCGCCTCGAAGACGACACGGGCCCGCTCGCGGTCCTCCTGTGAATAGTGCTGTGCCGCATCCGGTCGCTCCAGGATGAAGAGATCGAAGGCTGCAAAGCGCTCGTGATCGAAGCGCATGGCGGTGGCGCCCGTCGGCGTCACGTAATCGAGGTCGGTGCGGGTCCAGTCCACGACAGGCATGAAATTATAGCAGACGATCGGAATGCCGCAGGCGGCGACCGCTTCGAGACTGGCGATCCACGCCTCGATTTCGGCCTTCGCCTCCCCGCCCTTGCGCTTGACGGCATCGGGGATCGGGATGCTTTCCACGACCGACCAGGTGAGCGGCGAGCGGTCGCCAGGCGTCGTCTCGATCAGGGACTGGCGCTCGCGCACTTCCTTCTCCGTCCAGGCCCTGCCAATCGGCACCTGATGCAGCGAAGAGACGATATTCGTCGCGCCCGTTTGGCGGACATCATCCAGCGTCACCGGCGCTTCTGGTCCGAACCATCTCCAACCCTGTCGCATTTTCTTCCTTCCCTAAGTCTTTCGTTTCGTGTTGGCCTGCCGTCAGCAGAAATAATCGGGGTAACGCGCGCGCAGTTCGTCGACATCGGGAATGACGGCGCTTAAGTGATGGATCATCGCGCTGCGTGCAGCCTGCGCATCGTGAGCGGCGAGCGCATCGCGGATAATGATGTGTTCGTGCACGACGTTATCCATGCGCCCGAGCACCGGCAACGTCAGCCGCCGTGCCCGGTCGATCTGCACCTTGACCGTTTTCAGAATTGTCCAGATGCCGGGATAACCTGATATCTGCGCGATCGCCTCGTGGAAGGCCTCGTCCTCCTCGTGGAAGCTAGAGGCATTGCCGGTCGCGGCATGGGCTTGCTGGCGGGCAATGATGGCGTCGAGACGGGCGATATCGTCGGCGGTGGCGGTCAGAGCCGCAGTCTCCACGGTCGTACCTTCGAGCGCCTTGCGCACGACGACCGCCTCAGGGATCGCCTGGACCGGCACCCGCGACACGACGGTGCCCGACTGCGGGTAGATATCGACCAGTCCGCCTTCGGAAAGCCTAAGCAGCGCCTCGCGCACCGGCGTGCGGCTGACACCGAATTCATCGGCGATCCGCTTTTCCTGCAGCAGCATGCCGGGTGGCATCCGCAGCGACACGATGTCGGCATAGAGGCGATCGTAGATGGCGCCGGCCGTGGTGATGCGGCGCAGCCTGCCCCCGACCTCCTGCGACGTCGGGGCTACCAAAACTTCAGTTTCTGATGCTTGGGGCATGACATACCGAGACGTTAAAACTTCTGGCATACTAGTATATCAATTTTATCACCCTGCCAAGACATGCCGCTGGGGGTTCGGCGCTTCGCGAATTGAGCATATCGGCCCGCGGGCCGCAGGCTCGGACGGATTCGAAAGCATGGAGTGGCATTGCGGTGTAAAAGCGCGGGTGAACGGCAGAGGCCTCGCGGAATCGGAAGCCCGATCTTGCGCCGAGGCACTCTTTGTTTGGAACTTAGATCGGCCGAGTTGGTTGAGATCCCCAAGGAGATGCTCATGAAAAACCCAGCACGACGCAAGACAAGCGAAGGGAAGGCTGACGGCGGCCGGCCGGAAGCTCCACCCGCCGCGGACGCAGGCGGACGGAAAATGGCTCGGCGAGCCGCAAACCAAAGCGACAGGCAGAGCGGTGGGTCGCCACCAGCCGCCCGCGAGGAGGAGATCCGAAAAAGGGCATATTCCCTGTGGGAGAAGGAAGGGAGACCGGAAGGCAAGCACGGGCATCACTGGACTCTCGCCGAGCATGAACTCGATGCCCAGCAGGGTGAAGCCGACAATCCTCCAAACCTCGCAGCACTGCGAGAGGCCTCGCGCGAACACACCGATGCATTCCTCGTCAAGACGGATCTCGAGGATGCGGACCAACGCGAAGCCTCACCCGGCACACGCGAGCAGGATTGAACTTTCCGCCGCGCGCCAATTTCAGATCGCGCGCCAACTTCAGAAAGGTCCCGGACATGAGCGACAAACAGAACTTGAATGCCGGATTCACCGGAACGCCCGTCGAACAACCGGAGGGATTGACCAAGGTCGCGAAGTCTGCGGCCAAAGAGATCAAGCGTGAGGCTTATGCAGTCACCACCGGCGTTAGAGAGCATCCGCACACTGCAAGCGCGCTGTTGCTCGGCACCGGCATTCTGGCATTCGGGCTCGGTTATCTCCTCGGTCGATCAGCGGCGGAAGGTTCGACACGCCCCTATTGGCGATAGCGGCAGCCACTTAACCACAAAATCATGCCGCACTTCAAAGAGCGACAGCATCCCTTGCGCGTCTAAAAAGACGCGCAGCGCCGTAGATCTGCCGACCCCGATGTGGCCGCCATCTCGCTCCGCGGCATGCCCGTCGGCTGCTGGACGAGCAATCAAGCCCGCACCTCAGACGTGTTTTCTGTTGAGGCAGACCTTGCCCTCGCATTCATTTGCCGCCCATCATAGTATAGAACTATGCCCGTCTGGACGCCTGTTGCTGGAATACCACGTCGAATAAAGCCACAGATTGCATCCTCATCACCGCTTGACAGCCGTGATCACGATCCTTAGCGAGGCAGTATGGCTACGGTCAGGACCGGCAAAGTGAATTATTTCAGACAACTCAAGATGGCGGTGCTTTATCCCGGGAATGAGGCCGGAAGCGCGCTCGACCGAAACAACCGCATTGCGGTCTTTGCCTTTGCAATCCTTCCAGGGCTTTCGCCGAACTTTAACTCCTTCATCCTGCTGGCCTCGATGGTATGGGGCGCCTACTGTCTGGCCACGGGCAGCCTCGCCTTGAACCTGTCAAGATCCGACCGGCTGGTTGCCATTGGCATGTCGATCTACCCGCTGGTGATGATCGCGAGCATTTTTATCAACCCGCCTTACTCCGAAGAACTGGACTGGATATTCCGGCTCCTGCCTTTCTTTTCGGTCTGGCTGATATTGCCGCGGATGCGCCAATCTCCCGATGGCCGTCTCGTGCCGCTCTTTATCCTCGGCGCAGGCATCGGCATGATCGTCACCTTTCTTTTCAGTCTCCTGCAGATCATGTTTCTGATGGAGAGGGCAGAGGCCGGGACTTCGAACGCTGCACTCCTGGGCGTCATTGGCGTTCTTTTCGGCGGCATCGCGCTTCTCAACGTTCAATCTCCCAGAAGCGTGGAGCAAAGAATTGCGATATTGGGATATGCCGCCGGCCTAGGCTGTGTTCTGCTATCGGGAACGCGCTCGGCCTGGCTGGTCATTCCCGTCCATGTCGTCATCTTTCTCTGGTATTTTCGCAAACACAGCTTCCATCTGAGTTTGCGAAGCCTTGTTATTACCAGCTCCTTGCTGTTGGCGGGACTTATCGCCCTGGGCAGCGGCCAGGTTCTCCATCGCATCGAGGCGCTTCAGGAGAATCTGACATCGCTCGAACGCAGTGACGGCGAGATCACGTCGATCGGTGCGCGGTTCGCCTTATACAAAGGCGCACTATCGGCAATCAGCAAGGACCCGTTGACGGGTTATGGCCCGCAAAACCGGATGGCTTCGGTTTTGGCTGAGCTGCCCGAAAACATACGGCCGCAGCTGCCCTACTCGCATGTCCACAACGGTTTCCTCACCGCGGGAATCGACGCCGGCGTTTTCGGCATTGCAGCGCTTTCGCTGATGTTGCTGACGCCCGTGGTAGGCGCGTGGAGAAAAGAAGCGGGACCGGGCCGGGATTTAGCGATTGCGCTCGCTCTTCTGCTTGTCAGCAGCTACGTCATAACGGGCAGCTTTGGCATTATGTTCAATCAGAAGGCTTTGGATCCGATCTTCGCCTATCTCGTCGCCCTTATTTGTGTGGATCGCGGCAGCACGTGCTTTGCGCCCGTCGTTCGGAGCTGACGTCCGGCACCCCTTGAGCCTGCAGACCCTACATCGTGCTTTGAATTGTCTGAGGCAGACGTATTGGCTCGGCGCCGGTGAAAGCCAGATCCGAGACCTCACCGGTTGACGAATAGCCGGAAACAAGCTCTGCCAACGTCGCGCGTGCAGCGATCATGTCGTTCCGGTCCAATGCCGCGTTGAGCGAGTTCAGCCTTTTCGACAGCTCAGGCCAGGACAGGAAATCCTCGCGCGCCTTCATAATCCGAGGATGTTCGGTTGTTTCAGGATTATCCCCGATCAGCAGCTCTTCGTAGAGCTTCTCGCCGGGCCTGAGACCGGTAACGGAAAGCTCGATATCGCCTTCGGAATTGTTCTCATCGCGGACGGTCAACCCGGAAAGCTCGACCATCTTGCGGGCGAGATCTGCAATGCGAACGGGCTCCCCCATATCGAGCAGGAAAACATCGCCGCCGTCGGCCATCGCGCCGGCCTGGATGACAAGCTGCGAGGCTTCCGAAATGGTCATGAAATAGCGGGTTATGTCAGGATGTGTCAGCGTAACGGGGCCGCCGTCCTTGATCTGCTGCCGGAAAAGCGGCACGACGGATCCGGAGGAGCCGAGGACGTTTCCGAAGCGGACCATGGAAAAATTCGTTCGCGTTCTGTCGGTCGCCGATTCTGCTGCGAGCGCCTGCAGAACCATCTCCGCCAACCTCTTGCTGGCGCCCATCACATTTGTCGGCCGCACGGCCTTGTCTGTGCTGATCAGCACGAAATTCGAAACGCCGCATTTGTTCGCTGCGCGTGCCGTGATCAGCGTACCCATGACATTGTTCTTGATGCCTTCCACGGCATTGTGTTCGACAAGGGGCACATGCTTGTAAGCGGCGGCATGATAGAGCGTCTGAGGTCGCCAGCTCTGCATGATATGTTCCATGCGATCCTGGTCGCGGACGGAACAGAGGATTGGGACGATCTGCAGATTTTCGTGTCTGTACAGTTCGGCCAGCTTCCGCAATTCGGCATGGATATTATAAAGCGCAAACTCGTTCTGATCGAGGAGGATAAGGCTGGAAGGCTCGTTGCGCAGAATCTGGCGGCATAATTCGCCGCCGATCGAGCCACCAGCACCGGTGACCATCACCACCTTGTTGCGCATCGCCGTGTCGAGCAACTCCTGCCGCGGCGCGACCGCTTCCCTCCCCAGCAGATCTTCAATCTCCAGCTCACGAATGTCGGAGACGGCGATGCGTCCCTGAGCCAGGGCCGTGAGATCCGGCAACGTGCGAACATTGACCCTGGCTTTACGGATATGTTCCAGGATTTCGTTGCGACGCTGCCGCGATGCAGACGGAAGAGCAAGAAGCACATTGTGCACGCCAAGGGCTCCCGCAAGCACCGGAAGATCCGAGGGGTCGTAGATCGGCAAACCACCCATGATGCCGCCCTTGAGACGCGGGTCATCATCCAGATAGCCGACGACATTGAGTTCGGCACTGTTGATCAAGGCACCGGCCAATTGCCGCCCGGCCGTCCCTGCCCCATAGATCAGCACCTTGGCGAGCATATTGTTGTGAAGGATGCGCTGGTAGGCATCCCCGAGCCAGTAGCGGATGCTCAACCTCGACAGGCCGATGGCAATCAACAGCAGGAAGGGCTGGAGGATGCCAACGGTTCTCGGGACACCGGGGACGCTGAGGGCGGTAAAGATCGTCATGAAGGCGACGCCGTAGATGGCGATCGCCTTTAGAACAGTAATGAAAGCAGCCATATTGGCATAACGGAAGATCGCCCGGTACATGCCCATGACGATGAAGATGGGAAGTGCCATACAGAGCGAAACGAAGACCGGCAACCACTGGATGCCGGTCAGCACCGTCCATTCGTTCAGACGGAAACAATAGGCCAGCCAGATCGTCAGAACGCAAAAGCTAGAATCCAGCAGCAAGGCCAGAGCGCGTTTGGCAACCCGCGGCATCGCCAGCAGAGGGGCGACGAGCGCTTGCATAGGCATTAAGAACCATCCTGAGCGCGGCGTCTCAGTGGGGGTATTTTCGGGCATTGCTTACCAGCGTCTCGCGGATCAATCAGACAACCACCTTCTTGTCATTTTCTCCAACGAGCGCAACTGAAATAATCGGAAATCACAGTCTCCCGCACCGCTGATCTATCAGAAGTAGGTAGCTTAATGCCTTATTCCCTTACGGCGGATGACCTTTTCGGCAGTCATAAAGAGGATGCTTATATCGAAGCCGAACGAGCGACGTTGGAGATATTCGACATCGAATTTTACCTTCTCCGGAATCGGCAATTCGTCCCGGCCATTGATCTGCGCCCATCCCGTTAGTCCGGGCAGGAGCTTGTCGACACCATGGGCCGTCCGCAACTCTATCAGATCATATTGATTGTAAAGTGCCGGCCGCGGGCCGACGAAACTCATCTTCCCCGCAAGAATGCACCAGAGTTGTGGCAGTTCGTCGAGGCTGGATTTGCGCAGAAACGAGCCGATGGGTGTCAGAAACCGATCCGGATTTTCGAGCAGATGCGTGGCAACCGTCGGTGTATTGACGCGCATGCTGCGAAACTTCGGCATCAGGAAGATCTGATTGAAACGGCCGACACGTTTTGACCAATAAAGGATCGGTCCTGGCGAGGTAAGGCGAACACAAAGAGCGACGATAAGGATTGGCACAAGCAGGATCACCGACGCAATCAAAGCCAAGAAGAAATCCATCGCCCGTTTCAAATCCATATTCCGAAGTTCTTCCGCCCATCGATCGACGATCCGGCATTCGCCGCTGTCGTTTGCCGTATCGTCAAAAAGTGTTTCGCGTCAACTGTAGGGCATGGCGTTTTATCATGCGCCGGCTTCGTCCATTATCGACCTGTGCATTGGAAGGGAACAGCACAAGCCTGCTTCCTCGGAAAGCTCTCCCGTGGGATAAAAGCTCAGCAAGTCATTTCAAGATGGCCAGCGCTCGGAGTCGGTGATGCCGAGCAGCGGCTTGGCCTTGCACAGGGCACGACAGAGATTGCCGCGATGCGGCTATCGACTATGCGAAAGAGGTAGGAAAACTCTGATTTTCAATGCCAGATTTGCGTCTGACGCCGCCGGCATTGTAACAGAAGAGGTCAAAAACTCTTGAACGATACAGCCGCGAGCACGATAGCGCCTTGAAGCGGGTCTCCTGCTATTTAGGAATGCGCTCGACGAAAGAGTTCGAGCACGCCAGCCCAATCGATATGATTCAACCCGGCTGGACGGACGCGACCGGCCGGGTTGAGTCTGGAGCTTTACTTACCCATCATCTGCTTCGCGTTGTCGGGCGTAATGGCGGTGGTATCGACCGTTACTGTCGCCGGCACCGACGATGCGCAGTCCAGCAATATCGACTTAGCCATGTCGATCGCTTCCTTGGCTCCTGTCGGATATGTGAAGGTCGCGGACCAGTCGCCCTTTGCGACGGCCTCGATCCCGCCTGCCGGACCTGGCAAGCCATCAGTGCCGATGATCTTCACGCTCTTACCGGCACCTTTCGCAGCAAGGAGTGCACCCGCCGCCATCATGTCGTTGCTGGCATAGACCATCTTGATATCGGGATGAGCCTGCAGCATCGCGGCGAACGCGGTCTGCGCTTTATCCGGCAACCAGTCTGCCGCTTGTTCTGCCACGATCTGGATCTTGGAGTTGGATTTCACGCCATCCTTGAAGCCATTCAGCCGTTCGACGGCCGGTGTGGAACTCGGCAGGCCCTGCAGCACGGCCGCCTCGCCGCCGTCCGGCAGAAGCGTCTTGCTCGTATATTCGCCGGCGGCCAACGCGATCTTGTAGTTATCTCCTCCGATGAAGGCTGTGTAGTCCTTGCCAGCCTCGCCGTTCGTCTTGCGGTCAAGTTCGACGACCGGGATACCCGCGTCCATTGCCCGCTTGACGGCGGGCGTAAGCGGAGCCGCCTCGAAAGGCGAGATCAACAGAAGATCAACCTTTTGGGTGATGAAATTGTCGACCTGCGATGTCTGAGTGTTGACGTTGCCCGCGCCGTCAGCGATCTGCAGCGTGAACTGCGGGACTGCCTTGGCGGCGGCCTCCAGTTCATCGTTGACGTGCTGGCGATAGGGCTCCGCATTGTTGGCCTGCGAGAAGCCGATGACGAACTCGCCATCCTTGGCGCAAGCCTTCACGAGCGGATCGGCAGCGTGAGCCACGCTGGCAATAGCAAGGCATGAGCCCGCCAGGAGTGCCATGCGCCCGGCATGCGACAGTCGAAGTGCATTCTGTGTCATTACTTTCTCCTCCACATTGATCCCGGATCCACCCTCCGGGTGATGCCGCCACACTACCTGCCCAATCCTTCGCGGCGACGAACGAGGGATTGAAGGACTGCCGCCAGAACGATAATTGCCGCTGTCGCAAGCAACTGCATGGCTGGCGTGATGTTGTTCAGCTGCAATATATTGGCCAAAGCGCCGAGCATGATCGTACCGGCGATTGTTCCGACCATTGAACCCGACCCGCCAAACAGGCTGGTTCCGCCGATGACGACAGCCGCGATGGCCGTCAATTCATATCCGGTCCCGTCATTGGCACTGCCAAAATTGAATTGCCCGGCATGGACGATGCCAGCAAGCGCGGATGCAAATCCGGTAATGGCGTAAACGGCGATCTTGATTGCCGAGACCGGAACACCCGAGATACGGGCGGCGCGCTCGTTGCCGCCGACGGCATAGACGTAACGGCCGAACCTCGTCGTGTTCAGCACCAGTGTGGCGATGCAGGCAAAGATCAAGAAAACGATCGTGGCAACGGGAACGACGTTGCCGAATAGCCGGCCGCCCAGAATGGCAAAGATGGGCGGAGCGAGCCCTGGACCATCACCATAGGAAATATTGATGTACTGATTGTCCGACACAACGAGTGCAAGCCCACGGGCGGCCTGTAAACCGGCAAGAGTGACGATAAACGCTTCAAGTCGAAACTTGCTTGAGATCGCTCCCTGGACCAACCCGAAACAAGTGCCCATCAGCAGCACTGCCAGCACCGTCGTGACCAGCCCAAAACCGCCTGAGACCATCAATGTTGCTGTTACGACGCTCGCAAGGCCAAGTGTCGCCCCAACCGAGAGATCAATCCCGGCGGTGATGATCACGAAGGTCATTCCGATCGCGATGATGCCAGTTTCGGACACCGCGCGGACGATGTTGGCGATGTTGTCGGGTTGAATGAACAGGATGACTCCGTGCCGACGCGGTGAGAAAATGATGCCCCCGGCGAAAACGAGTATAAGGCCGATCAAGCTCTGGAAGCGGACCAACACCGCGAGCGGATCAATCCGCTTGGCGGGCTGAACTGCTGGATTGGATGCGATTTGCTGTTCGGACATCAGGCCTCCCTCCCGTTGGCGGCCGCCAGGACTTCGTGTTCGTCGACGCCGCCAGAAAACTCAGCAACGCTGTTGCCGTTGCGCAAAACCACGATGCGATCGCATAGGCCGATCAGTTCGGGCATCTCGCTAGAAGCGACAAGAATGCCCAATCCCTCTGAAGCCAGCTTGCGCAAGCGGGCGTAGATTTCACCCTTTGCGCCGACGTCGACGCCACGTGTCGGCTCGTCGAGAAGCAACAAGCGCGGATTGCCCAGCACTTCCTTTGCGAGGACGACCTTCTGCTGATTTCCCCCGGAGAGAGCCCCGACCGCGATGCCGGGATTCTTTGGACGAATGTCGAATTGGCCAAAAGAGCTCTTGATCGCATCCTCTTGGCGTCGCGCCGACAGCAAGCCCTTTGGTGATATCCAGCGGATGATCGACATCACCAGATTGAGACCTACAGACATACGCAACATGAGACCGGCCCCACGCCGGTCATCGGTTACGAATGCCAGTCCTGCCCTGCGAGCAGCCGCGATCGATTTAAGCCTGGTCGGCCTGCCACCAATCGTAATGTCCCCATGCCATTGGCCGGGCACTCCTGTTCCGTACAGAGCGCTCAAAAGCTCGGTTCGACCCGCCCCCATAACGCCGGCGAGCCCGACGATTTCGCCATGCCGAACATCCAGATCGACTTTAGTTGGCGCCTGCCACCCTGGCGACACGCGGTATGGGCGGAAGGAAGCCTGTCGCATCCGCAGGAGCACGTCACCAACACTGTGTGCGCGGCGGGGATAAAGCTCGTTCAAAGGACGTCCGACAAGAAGCTGCACCAGTTCGGCCTGCGGCGCATCTGGTTTGGTGACGCCTGCCACCTTGCCGTCGCGCATGACCGTCACGCGATGAGCGATCTGCGGGACTTCCTCAAGACGGTGCGAGATATAGACGATGCCGACGCCCGACGATGCCAGGCCACGCATGATGTCGAACAGTCGATCCACTTCGCCAACGGTCAAGGCAGCCGTCGGCTCATCCATGATGAGAGCTCTCGATGCGTAGGAAAGCGCCTTGACGATGGCGACGACCTGGCGCTGGCCGATCGAAAGCTCACTGACGAACTGGGCTGGATCGATAGATCGGTCGATCGCTTCTAGTCTTTTACGCGCCTCTTGCAGCATCGCCTTGCCATCGAGCATGCCATGCCGATGGACAAGTTCGCGCCCGAGGAAGAGATTGGCAGCCACTGTCAGGCTCGGAACGAGGTCCAGCTCCTGGAAGATCGTTGCGATCCCGGCTGCTTGTGCATCACGCGGGCTATGAAATCGCGCCGGTTTGCCGTCGATGAAGATCTCTCCCTCGTCCGGCGTATTCACACCGGACAGCAGGTTCATCAACGTCGATTTTCCTGCACCATTTTCACCAAGCAGCGCATGGATTTCGCCAACCTGTAGGTCGAAATCCACGCCACGAAGCGCCTGAACGCCGCCGAAGCGCTTGACGACACCTTTCGCTGAAAGAACGACTTGGCTCATGCTGCTTCTCCACACGATTCCCGCACCCGCAAAACTGGCGACAGTCGAATGGTCTCGCGGGGGCGGCGCTTGTTGCCTATCCGCTCGATCAGCAAGTCCGCCGCCCTCCTGCCAATCTCGTCGCAAGGCTGGGCCATCAGCGTCAGGCGCGGTTCGAAATAATCTGCCCATTCGAAATCATCGATCCCAAGTACAGAAATGTCCGCGGGAACACGCAGCTTCCGCTCCCGGATAGCCCTCATAGCCCCGATCATCGCCAGATTGTTCGAAGCAAGAATCGCTGTCGGCGGCTCCTTCAGCCCCAGCAAACGGTGCGTCGATGCAGTGGCGTCGGCGGTGCTGCGATTGCCATCGCTGATTAAATTATCCTCTACCTCTATTCCCTTCTCCGTCATCGCTGCGCGGAAGGCCTTTGCGCGCTCCACAGTCGTCGCAAAGCCGGGCTGACCGAGAATGATCCCAACCCGTCGATGATGCAGCGTGACGAGATGATCGACGAGCGTTCGTATTGCGGCGACGTTATCCGTCCCGACCTGGTCGAAACGGTTGTCCGACAGTCTGTCAACAAGCACACAGGGAAGGTCGGACCGGATGAGATAGTCCAGCGCTTTTTTAGGATCGCCGGAAGGCGCAAGTATAATCCCGTCGACGCGGCGCTGATGCAGATGCTGGATCAGTTCCAGCTCCCGGACCGGATCATCCTGCGTGTCACAGAGGAACGCGATCAAGCCTCGTTTGGAACACTCGGCCTCAATCGCGCAGATGATGTCACTGAAGTAAGGGTTGGAAATCGCGGAAATCGCGAGGCCGACAGTGCCTGTCGATGACAGTTTGAGCGAGCGAGCGACTGTATTGGGGATGTATCCGATCGCCTCCACGGACTCGATGACGAGCTTGACCTTCTCGGGTGAGACGTAGCGCGTCTTATTGAGAACGTGCGAAACCGTGGAGACTGAGACTCCAGCCGCCTTTGCCACCTCGGAAATAGTCGTCATGAGCGCACTCCAGCTCTCGCCAGCAGCGCCACAAAAGAGTTTTTCAAACTATCCTCCCAAGCGGAATTCCAACCTCCAGAGGCTCTCCCAGGATCCGCTATTTGGTCACGCTAGCGCCATCGAAACGTTTGCGCAATCGTTTTTTTCTGCTAATCGTTCATCGTTCTTGTCGGTGAAATCTCTTGGGAGGGAGATGCCATGCTGAAGGGTATGCCGCCGTTTATTACGGCCGACGTGTTATGGGTCATGGCCTCCATGGGTCACGGCGACGAACTGGCAATCGTGGATCGAAACTTCTCCGGTTTTCGTGTGGCGACCCAAACCACGAGCGGAAAGCTTCTCATCTTAGAGGGTGTCGATGCACCGACTGCAGTCCGCGGGATCCTTCAGCTGATGCCCTTGGACACGTTCATTGAAACGCCTCTGATGCACATGGAGGCCGTTGACGCGCCAGGCGAGTTGCTGGAGGTACACAAAGACGTCCTCGCGGTTTGCAGTGAGGCAGAGGGGCGTTCGATAGCGAGCCAACCTGTCGAGAGGTTTGCATACTATCCCATCGCCATGCGATCGTTTGCAGTCATCCAGACGGCTGAATCGCGCCCCTATGGGAACTTCATCCTTAAGAAGGGCGTGGTCTGATGGTCAGGTCTTCTTCTTGCCGAACGCCCTTCGGGGGCTCAATCGGGTCGCATTACCAAATCCACAGCTCCATCCGAGGTGCGCTAAATTGAGTCACTTGCCCAATCTTCATGAGCGTGGCGAATTCGTATTACAAAAATTGTCTCATCATCTTCGATCCGATAAACGATTAGATGCGCTTTGAAGGGATGAATTCTAACGGGCGGATCAATCTCATCCCGTTCGCGCGCGATGCGTGGATTGACAGCTATCAGATCAAATAATGCGAAAAGTTCATCGTGGTATCGCTTTGCCTGGCCCGCCCCGAACATACGGACACTTTGCTCGGCGATCGCAATAATGTCATCTTCCGCTTCGGCAGAAAGCTTAAAACTCATGACTTGTTGGCACGAGCCATTGCCTCAGCAAAGAGTTCATCCTTTGATCGGATGCCGACACCACTTTGGAGCCCGGCCTCGACGAAGCTTTGCATGGCGGCGATCTTGTCGTTTCGCGTCTGGTCGCGTCGGATCAGGTCGCGCACGTAGTCGCTAGCATTCGAATATCGCCCGGTCCTGGCCTGGGCCTCCACCCAATCCTTCATCGGGCCTGGAAGAGATACGTTCATCGTGGCCATTGATACCCTCCATTTGAAGGCAACATAACCGATTTTGGCAAAGTTTGTCAAAGGCTCGAGCGCCTTGATGTGATGCGGACCTGACGACTGCATCACCACTTTTGCGGCCTTCCCAGAGATGAAGGGCCCTCCCGGGCCCTTCGGATCAGTTTGAAGACCGGCTGTTCAGCCCCACTTCATTTCTCCCTTGGCAACCTTGGAGCCGATGTCGAGCGCAACGCCCATGCCGAGACCGGGGAAGCGGGCTTCCATGGCGGCCTTCAGCGCGGTGGAATCGGCGGCCTTGGCGAGTTCTTCCTCGAAAGCGAGCAGATAACTCTTCGTGTGCTCGACGGCGGACAGATCGGTTGCCGCTTCCGGCGTCATGTGGCCGGGAACGACAATCGTCGGCTTGCGGGCGCTGATCTTGTCGAGGGTGGCCACCCAAGCGGCACGCTGCTCCGGAGCCTGGGTGTCGGCCGTCCACACGTGGACGCCGGAGAAAATCATGACGCCCCCGAAAACGGCGTTCAGCGATGGCACGAACAGGTACCGGCGATTGCTTAACCCTGCTTCGGCCGCGACAATCTCGACTGGTTCGCCGTCAACTGTGAGGCTTGGAGCGTCGAACGCTTCCGGCATGACGATGTCTGCAAGGGTCTGCGGGCCGTTCTCCTTGAGCTGCGGCCCCCAAACGGCAAGCTTTTTCTCGATATTGCCCTTGATCGCTGCAATCGTATCGGAAGCGGCCAGCACTTTTGTGCCGGGAAAGGCTTCGAGGACCGGCTTCAGGCTGAAGTAATAGTCCGGATCGGACTGGCTGACATAAATCGCGGTCAGCGTCTTGCCGGTGGCCTTGATGGCCTCCGCCAGCGCACGGCCGTCGGGATAGCTGAACCCGCCATCGATCAGCAACGCTTCGCTGGGGCCGGTCAGCAGCACCGGAGCGCGAAAGAAGCCATTCTGACCGGCGGGGAAGTGCTTCCAGGCCAGCTTTGATCCGGCCGCGTTGCCGAGGCCGGCAGGCGCAAAAACGGCAACGGCGCCGGCTGCGAGGGTGGTTTTCATGATTTCTCTCCTTGAATACATGGTTGTCTCCGATGATCGCCAGTTTCGATTTTCTGCTGCCGTGAGTGTTGCCCCCGGCAGGGTGGTCGGTAGTTCATGGAACGGTCTGCTGAAAATGAACGATCACGCCGCCTGAAGCTCGGCAGCAAGTCGGTCAAAGCCGCCGAACAAGGCATCGCTACGCAGCACGCGGCGCTTATCGCCGTCGCTGACCAATAGCGCGGGGACACCATCCATCCGGAATGCAGCCATGAGTTGGCGGGACTTTCCGATCCTGTTGCGATAGATATCGAGCAGAGCCTCGTCCGGAGCCCGGACACGAGCGGCGGCATCGGAAAATCCGGCCTGATCGAGAACGCCGGCCACGACAGCGATCTCCGAGGTGTTGCGGCCGTCAATATAACGGGCGATTTGAAGTGCCTTCAGAGCTTCGCGCTCGCTGTCGAGTTGCCTTAGCCCGACCGCAATGATCCCGAGCGTCGCAGGGGCGGAGTCGAACAGACTGTCTGCGCCCGCGAGAACCTGATCGCGATAGAGATGGCTGAAGACCTGTCCGGTGAGCCGGTTGATCCGCTGGTCATTGTGCCAGGCATAGGCTGCGAAACGTTCATCCAGCGGACGCGCGCCTTCGCCCGCGAAGAGCCCGGTGGGCGCAAGCTCGACGGTGAGATTGTCAAGCTTGGCCATTTTGTCGAGCGCGGGCGCCGCACCATAGCACCAGCCGCAAAGCGGATCGTAGAGATAGGTAAGATGCATATCGGACCATCCTTGAAGCGATGGCCAACGGATAGTGCACTTCTATTGAGTGATAAATATTGTTAAATGTGACAGAAAGTATGTCAAAAACTTACAATCAAATGGAAGAAGGCTATGGAGGCTGTCAACCTCAATCGGCTGGCCTATTTTGCAGCCGTCGTCGATACCGGCTCGTTCACGAAAGCTGCCGAGCGCCTCGCGATCACGAAGACGGTCGTCAGCCAGCAGGTTGCGCGGCTGGAAGCTGAGTTGAAAACTAGCTTGCTTCTCCGGACGACACGACGCGTCGAGCCGACCGAGGCCGGCAAGCTTCTCTACGCGCGCTGCGTCTTGATTTTCCGCGAAGCCGGGGACGCTGTCGATGAAATCACCCGCGCAAATGCCGAGCCGACAGGCATGCTACGCATTGCTGCGCCCAATGATTATGGTGCGAGCACGATCGCTCCCATTGCTGCGGCCTTTATCCGGAAGTACCCCGCTTGCAGGGTCGAGCTTCTGCTCGCTGATACGAAGATGGATCTGCTCGCCAATCAGATCGACCTGTCGATCCGCGTTGGATGGCTCGATGACTCCAGTCACCAAGCGAGACGGATCGGTTCGTTCCGGCAGTTTCTTGTGGCGTCCCCCAGCTTCTTCGCCACGCTCAGTTTGAACAGTCCAGAGGATGCTGCGGGCCAGCCGTTTATCGCCAACCTGGCCCTCAAGGAGCCGGTGGTCTGGAGGTTTATCCAGGGCGATTTCGACCGGCGAACCGTGCGGATGCAACAGAGCCTCATGAGCAATTCGACGCCTGCGGTGCTCGCGGCCACGCTTGCGGGGGCAGGCATATCCGTCCTGCCGGATTTTCTGGCTGGAGAGCATATAGAGGCTGGCCGACTGATAAGATTGTTGCCGGACTGGACCCTGCCTGCCGGAGGAATTTATGTCGTCTATCCGGCAGCTCGGTTTCGTCCGCCCAAGGTCACGGCTTTTGTCGCAATGCTGACTGGTAGTTGCTAGCGCGGCTCAGGCTGCGCCAACGCGCAGGGATACGGTGGCAGGAATTGGTATGTTGCCGCAGGGATTTGCAAAGGAAATTCCGACGCCATATTCTCTCTTTGACGATGATCCCTTCCCCCAGTTCCTTCAGGCGCTGTGGTGTAGGAAAGCAAGGGCGAGCATGCGACAAGATACAAGCTACCTGCTGGAGCGGATGACGATTGTCGGTGATCTCGAGGTCGCCTCCTTTGTTCCCTGGATCCGGCGCCATGCCGCCAAGCTTGGGCTTTCGCACA
This sequence comes from Rhizobium ruizarguesonis, assembly GCF_012349115.1. Lineage (GTDB taxonomy): Bacteria > Pseudomonadota > Alphaproteobacteria > Rhizobiales > Rhizobiaceae > Rhizobium > Rhizobium ruizarguesonis. Next base: position 179,121 of record NZ_PQIG01000122.1, on the reverse strand, counting down.
CCATATCTCATACGAGTTCCATGCGGATCGAACTTGAGGTTGCTGGGCCGGTGGAGCTGATCGACATGATGGAGATGGGATGCTCTCTCGGGCCCATCGACGTATGGGTCGAGAGGATAGAGCGCACCGCGCTCAGCGCAAAAAGACCCAGTGCCGGGCTGTAAGAGATTTCCTCCGTGCATATTATTTACTCAATGTTGCCAATGCGAAATAATTATGCAAACCTGATAAGGTTGGGCGGAATTGCCTCGAGGGCGAGGTAGGACGTGCTCGGCAAGCATATGATGTTGTTTGGGAAATCTAGTCATGCCATCCCCTACGACCGGCTTTTGGACGCCAGTCGCCCTTTCCCGGGATTTGCCGGCCGGAACCGTCATACCGGCACGGACGGCAGCCGGATCGATTGCCCTGTGGCGTAGCGCTTCGGGGCGCATATCGGCATCGGCGGATCGCTGTCCGCATCGTGGCATGCGCTTGTCTCACGGCTTCGTGCGCGGCGAGACGCTCTCCTGCATCTATCACGGTTGGAGCTACGGCCAGGCCGGAAACTGTCTCCGCATTCCGGCTCATCCAGGCCTGACGCCACCGGAGACAATCCGCGTCGCCACCCATGACGTCGAGGAAACAGATAACGTGATCTGGGTGGCTGTGGGTGCGCCCGCTTCGAAGCCACCGAGGCTTGATGACCTCACTCCCTTGCGTTCGCTGACGGCATTCGCCGGCGTCGCGGCGATCGAGGCGGCGGCCGGTGCGAAGGCGAGCAATGTCGGTCTAGTCGAGATCGACGCATCCACCGGGACCGTCTGTCTGCTATTATCCGCTTGGGAAGACGGACAGACGTTGATCCATGTGCTGCTGAAGGGTGACACCGGCCCGGAGGCGGGCATCGGTGCTTCACGGGTCGCCGAGAGCCTGCGCCGCCGAGCCGAGGATCTTCAGAAAAAGGAGGTCGCGCAATGACCGTGCAGGCGATGATCGACGAATGGTATCCGGTCGGGCTTTTCAGCCAGCTCGACAGCGCCGGCCGTAAGACGGCGCTGATGGGCGAGCCGATCGAAGTGGCGCGCGATGGCGATGGCAATGCGAAGGTGACGGGCGGCGATGGCCGTGTTCTGCCGGTTCGTGTGCGTTACGGTCATGTCTGGTCCTCCCTCGGCGAGCCGAAGAAGGAGCTTTTCCCCATTCCCGAGGCTGACCAGCCCGGCCGTCGCTTCGTCGATGTCGGCGTGGTGCGGGTGCGCTGCTCGCCGCTCCGCGCCGTCGAGAACTTCCTCGACATCGCCCATTTCCCCTTCGTCCACACCGACATTCTCGGCGCGGAGCCGCACACCGAGGTCCAGAACTACAAGGTCGAGATCCGCGAGGAAGAAGACGAGGTCTGGGCAACGCAGGTGAAATTCTACCAGCCGCAGGCCGCCAAATCGGCAAGCGGCGGGATCACCACGGAATATATGTACCGCGTGCCGGCGCCCACCTGCTCCGTGCTTTACAAGACCTGCCCGCCGCGCCCGAGCGAATGGGATGTCATCACGCTCTTCGTGCAGCCGCTGGCAGAGGACCTGTGCGACGTCTGGCCATGGATGGCGCTCTTCGATGACGAGACCGCGATGACCGACCTCATCCACTTCCAGCAGACGATCTTCCTGCAAGATCGCTCGATCCTCGAAAACCAGATCCCGCGGCTGCTGCCGCTCGACCCCGGCATGGAAATCCCGACGCGGGCCGATCTGACATCGATCGCCTACCGGCGCTGGCTGAAGCGTCACAACTATACCTACGGCGCACAGCTGGTGGCGCAATGAAGCTCTACGACTACATTCTCTCGCCCAGTTGCTACAAGGTGCGTCTGATGGCGGCGCTGACCGGGGTGAAGCTTGACTTGCGCCCGGTGGATTTCCATCCCGGCGCCGAGCATCGCGGTCCCGAGCTGCTTGCGCTCAACCCGGCAGGCTCCATTCCGATCCTGGAGGATGGCGACCTGATCCTGACGGAATCGTCGGCGATCCTCGTCTATCTTGCCGCCAAGGCAGCACCCGAGTGGCTCGGCAGCGGTACGGCCGAGGAAGCGGCACGGGTGCAGCAATGGCTGTCGTTCTCCGGCCGGCTGACGGCAAGCCTCGGGGCAGCACGGCTCCATGAGATGCTGCTGCGGCCGGGCGATATCGGCGCGCTGCAGGCCCAGGGCATCGCCGCGCTTCGCGAGCTTGAAGCCGGGCTTGTCGAGCAGGGTCTTCGCGGCATGCGCTTCCTCGCCGCCGACCGGCCGACAATTGCCGACATCGGCTGCTTTCCCTATGTAGCGCTGGCGCCCGATGGCGGCGTCACGCTGGATGCCTATCCCGCCATCCGGCTCTGGTCCCGGGCGCTGCGCGCCCTCGACAAGTTTATCGAAATGCCAGGCATTCACCGGCTGCACGAGCTGAAGCCCGAACCTCATATCGAACCGGGCGAGGCGTGACATGGCTGGATATCTCCTGAAGAACTGCGCAGCCGTGATTGTCGACGAGGGCAAGGGACCGGTCGTCCATCGCAATGTCGATCTCCTGACCAGCGGTCCGGCGATCCTGGCGATCGGCGAAAATCTGGGGGCGGACGCACTGCCTGCCGGCACGACCGTGCAGGATGCCGCCGGCTGGTTTGTCTATCCGGGCCTCGTCAACACCCATCATCACTTCTTCCAGTGCTTCGTGCGCAACCGCGCCGATCTCGACTGGACGAAGCTCTCGGTGATCGAGTGGCTCGACCGCATCTACCCGATCTTTTCGCAGCTCAACGAGGAATGCTTTTACCAATCCTCCGTCACGGCGATGGCCGAGATGATCAAGCACGGCTGCACCACGGCCTTCGACCACCAGTACAATTTCCCCCTGCATGCCGGGAAGCGGCTGATCGACCGCCAGTTCGAAGCGGCCGAGCTGCTCGGCATGCGCTTCCATGCCGGCCGCGGCGGCAACACCTTGCCGAAGTCGGAAGGCTCGACCATCCCCGACGCGATGCTGGAAACGACCGACGAGTTCATCGCCGACTGCGCCCGGCTGATCGAGACCTACCACGATACCAGCCCCTTCAGCATGCGCCAGGTGGTGGTCGCGCCCTGCCAGCCGGTCAATTGCTATCGCGAGACCTTCGTGGAATCGGTGGCGCTGGCGCGTGATCGCGGCGTCATGATGCATACCCATGTCGGCGAAGGCGAAAGCCCGGTCATCCAGGCGCGCCACGGCATGCGCACGGTCGACTATCTCGAAGAACTCGGCTTTGCCGGGCCCGATGCCTTCTATGCCCATTGCTGGGAGCTGACCCATGACGAACTCAGGAAGATGGCCGCCAGCGGCACCGGTGTCGCGCATTGCCCGGAACCCGTCTATCTGGTCGGCGCCGAGGTCACCGACATTCCCGCCATGGCCGCCTTCGGCCTGCGCGTCGGCCTCGGCTGCGACGGGGCTGCCTCCAACGACAATTCCAACCTGATGCACTGCCTGCATTCCGCCTACATGCTGCAGTGCCTCGTCGCCTCCGGGCGTGCCCATCCCGTGCCGCCGCCGGTCGATTTCCTCGGCTACGGCACGTCAGGGGGTGCCAGCCTGCTCGGCCGGCACGAGATCGGCCGGCTGGCGCCCGGTATGGCCGCTGACCTGTTTGCGATCGACACTCGCCGTATGGATTATGTCGGCACGCGGCACGACCCGCTGAGCCTGATTGCCCGCGTCGGCATCGGTATGGCGACCGACATGACCATGATCAATGGCCGCATCGTCTGGCAGAAGGGCGAATTCCCCGGTCTCGACGAGGCCAAGCTGGCTGCCGATGCAGAGGCTGCACTATCCACCGTGGAATTTTAAAAAAACCAAAAGAGGGAACTGAGAACATGACCAAACTGACCCGCAGAAACCTGATGACGGCCGCTGCCGCTACCGGCCTTGCCGGCGTGCTCGGCAGCCGTCTTGCTTTGGCCGCCGACGAGCCGCTCGGCATCACGCTCGTCGTCCCGTCGCCGATCGGCGACGTCGGCTGGGGGCATGCGCTTGCCGCCGGTCTCGAGCCGATCAAGGCCGCTTACGGCGACAAGGTGAAGGTCACCGTGCTTGAGAATATCGCCGAAGGCCCGGACGCCGACCGCATCATGAACAAGACCGTCGCCGACGGAAACAAGTTCCTGGTCGCTGGCTCTTTCGGCTATCAGAACGGTGCCTTGCAGATCGCTCGCCGCGATCCTAGCGTTACGGTTCTGCACGCCTCCGGCTTCCAGATCGCTCCGAACTTCTCGCCTTTTGCGGCCAAGTATTTCCAGGGCACCTATCTGCTCGGCATGGCTGCCGCAGCCCTCTCCAAGACCGGCAAGCTCGGCTCCGTATCCGCCTTCGCCATTCCCGAACTGATCACTTCGATCAACGCCTTCACCCTCGGCGCCCAGGCCGTCAAGCCGGATATCGAGGTCTCGGTCGTCTGGGTGAACTCCTGGTTCGACCCGGCCAAGGAGCAGGAAGCCGCCAAAGCCCTGATCGCGCAGAGGTGCGACGTGATCTTCTCCAATGCCCAGGACACGCCGTCCGTCATCTCGGCCTGCGAGGAAGCCGGCGTCTACGCCTTCAACCTTAACTCCTCGATGAAGAAATACGCACCGAAAACCTATCTCGGATGCATCTCGACGGACTGGTCGCCGTTCTTCAAGGCGTCGGTCGACGCTCACCTTGCCGGTACGTTCAAGGGCGCCAATGCGTTCCTCGGCGTCGCCGACAAGGTCGTCGAAGTGGTCGACTGGAACCCGGATGTTCCAGCTGACGTGATGACCAAGATCAAGGAGATCGAGGTAAAGATCGCCGACGGCAGCTTCTCGCCCTTCACCGGGCCGATCACCAAGGCCGACGGCAGCGAAGGTGTCGCATCCGGCGCAACCATGGCCGACGCCGAGATCATCGCCATGAATTGGCACGTCAAGGGCGTGTCGACGCCGCTGCCGAAATAAGTCATGACGACCCCGCTCCTGTCGCTGCGCGGCATTTCGAAGAGCTACGGCCAGATCCACGCCAATCAGGCAGTCGATCTGGACGTGGCCCCGCAATCGATCCATGCGATCCTCGGCGAAAACGGGGCGGGAAAATCGACGCTGATGAAGCTGATCTACGGCGTCGAGCAACCGGACGACGGAGATGTCGTCTGGGAAGGAGAGCCCTTGCGCCTCGCCTCCCCCGCCGAGGCGAGGCGCCACGGCATCGGCATGGTCTTCCAGCACTTTTCGCTGTTCGAGACCCTGACCGTCCTGGAGAATATTCGGCTGGTTGTGCCGGGTCGCAAGGCTGAACTCAAGGAACGCATTCGCAGGCTTGGACGGGAATTCGGTCTTGAGGTCGACCCGCTCGCCCACGTGCATGCGCTATCGGTCGGCGAGCGGCAACGGGTGGAGATCATCCGAAGCCTGATGACCAATCCGAAGCTGCTGATCCTCGACGAGCCCACCTCCGTCCTGCCGCCGCAACTGGTGGAGAAGCTCTTCGACACGCTGCGACGGCTGCGCGACGGCGGCGTTTCCATCCTGTTGATTTCCCACAAATTGGAGGAAATCCGGGCGATCTGTGACCGGGCGACCATCCTGCGCGGCGGACGCGTGACCGGGGATGTCGATCCGCGCGAACATGATGCCCATGACCTTGCCCGCATGATGATCGGCCGCGATATGCCCGCTCCCATCTCGGCGCTGCCACTGTCTGGCGGCGAAAAGCGGCTGGAGATCATCGGTTTGGACTACCAGCCCGACGATCCCTTTGCCGTGCCGCTCGCCGGCATCAGCCTTGAAGTGCGTGCCGGCGAAATCCTCGGGATCGCCGGTATTTCGGGCAACGGCCAAAGCGAGCTTGCCGCACTGATTTCAGGTGAGACCGTGCTGGGGCGCGATCAACGCGACCGGATCTACATGATGGGGATGGATGTCGGCAGGCTCGATGCCGCCGCGCGGCGGACGCTCGGATTTGCCTTCGTTCCGGAAGACCGGCTCGGACGCGGCGCCGTCCCCGAAATGTCGCTCGCCCTCAACAGCCTGCTGACGGCCCATCCGCTCAAGCTTTTGCGGTACGGTCTCGTCGACAGGGCGCGGGCGTTGGCGTTCACCAAGGATTGTATCCGTCAGTACGATGTCCGCACCCCCGGCCCGGATGCGGAAGCCGGCACTTTATCCGGCGGCAATCTGCAGAAGTTCATCGTCGGCCGCGAAATCATGCTGTCTCCGAAATTGCTTTTCGTGGCGCAGCCGACCTGGGGCGTTGATATCGGCGCTGCATCCGCCATCCGCAGCCGTCTGGTCGCATTGCGCAATCAGGGCATGGCGATCCTCGTCATTTCCGAGGAGCTGGAAGAACTGTTCGAGCTCTGCGATTCCATCCAGGTGCTGCATCACGGCCGGCTCAGCCCGCCGCTCGCAACGCGGGACACGAAGCCCGAGGAGATCGGCCGATACATGATCGGGGCACAAGCCTCGCCCGAGAAAGTCCAGTAATGAGCGCTTGGTCCCTTGCTTTCGTTCCCACCCTGGTCCGTCGGGAGCGCGCCTCGCTTGCCGCGACCTTGCTCGCGCCCGTCATGGCGCTTGTCATAGCGATCGCGCTCAACCTTGGCCTTTACATCTTGATGGGCCGCGACCCTGTCGCGGTCGTTTATGCGATGCTTTTCGAACCCTTCCTGTCCTGGGCCTCATTTTCGGAGGTGCTTTTAAAGGCAGGCCCGCTCCTCCTGATCGCCCAAGGGCTGGCGATCGGCTTTCGCGCCAAGGTCTTCAACATCGGCGCCGAAGGCCAGTTCATTCTCGGTGCGATCTTCGCCTCTGCCATTCCGGTCTGGTTTCCGCAAGCGACGGGCCAGTGGATCTGGCCGGCAATGCTGCTGCTCGGCGCCATCGGCGGCGCTCTCTGGGCTTCTCTCACCGCTTTCTGGCGCGTGCGCCTTAACGCCAACGAGATCCTCGTTTCACTGATGCTGAGCCTCGTTGCGGCGCAACTGCTGAACTATCTGCTGCTCGGCCCCTGGAAGGATCCGAACGGCTTCAACTTCCCCCAGTCGGTGATGTTTCAGTATGATGCGATGGTGCCGACCCTGATTGCCGGCACCCGCGTCAATGTCTCGTTCCTGATTACGCTCGCTTTGTCTGTTGCGGCCTGGATCTTCATGCAGAAGAGCTTCATCGGCTACAAGCTGCAGGTCGGTGGTCTGGCACCGCGGGCTGCCGGCTATGCCGGCTTCAGGGAAGGTTGGGCGATCTGGCTTTCGCTGCTGATCGGCGGCTTTGCGGCCGGCCTTGCCGGGGCTGCCGAAGTCGCCGGTCCGCTCGGCCAACTGCAGCGTTCGGTCGCGAGCGGTTATGGCTATGCGGCCATCATCGTCGCCTATCTCGGCGGCCTGCATCCGATCGGCATCGTGATCTCGGGGCTGGTCATGGCGGTCATCTATATCGGCGGCGACAATGCCATGGTCTCGGCCAACCTGCCGATCGCCGCCGTCCGTGTCTTCCAGGGCAGTCTGCTGCTCGCCTATCTGATCGCCGTCGCCTTCGTGCGCTACCGCCTTGAATGGCGCCGCGCCGCCCACCGGAGCCCGTCATGAACGCCATCGAGTTCATTCTTGCCGGCATGCTTGCGGCTGCGACACCGTTTCTTCTGGCAGCCCTTGGCGAACTGGTGGCCGAGCGCGCCGGCGTCCTCAACCTCGGGGTCGAGGGATTGATGGCCTTTGGTGCCGTGCTCGCCTTCATTATCGTCTACCAGGGCGGCGGACATCTCCTGGGTTTCGTCGCAGCCGGGCTCGGCAGCGCTGTCCTTTCGCTGCTCTTCGCCTTCGTCACGCTGGGTTTCCGGGCAAACCAGGTGGCAGCGGGCCTTGCCATCGGCATTCTCGGCCAGGGCCTTTCCGCGCTTTTCGGCAAGACCTATGAAAGCCTCACGGTCAGGGGACTTCCGAAGCTCGCCCTTCCGGGGCTTTCGGAATTGTCGGTTGTCGGCGGCCTTTTCGTCCAGGATATCGTCGTGTGGATTTCACTCGCCGCGACGCTCACCTTGTGGGCGATATTTGCCTACACCAAGCTTGGCCTCATCGTCCGCGCTGTCGGCGAGAACCCGAAGGCCGCTCACGCCATCGGCTATTCGGTAATCTCAGTCCGCGTCCTCGCCATCGCCTTCGGCGGTGCGATGGCCGGCTTCGCCGGCGCCTATGCGTCGGTGGTCTATACACCACTCTGGGCCGATGGAATGATCGCCGGGCGCGGCTGGATCGCCATCGCCCTCGTCGTCTTCGGGACCTGGCTCACCGGTCGTATCTTCCTCGGCGCCTGCCTCTTCGGCGCGGTCTCGCTGATGGGCCTTGCAGCCCAGGCAACCGGACTGGACGTTCCCTCGCAACTGCTCTCGAGCCTGCCATATCTCGTCACCATCATCGTGCTCGGCATCATCTCCGCCGATCGTCGTTTGCTGAAACTGAACGGGGTTGCTTCGCTCGGCGAACCATTCGAGCGATAGGGTATAGTGCGGAAAGCGGTTTTCGGGATCTAACGCCGACTGCATAATTCCGTAAAATGACGCGCGGCGCAGTAACGCGTCGGCGAAAAAGCCTGTGGTCAGCCGCGATCGCGTTTCTTGCGGCCGCGCGCCTCAAATTGGACGAGCAGCGACTTGAGTTCGATCTCGCGAACGCGTCTTGCCGCTTCATCCGGGCTGACCCATTCGAGAATACGCTGACCCCGCTCCTTGAAATCGCCGCTGATTTCCGTGACTTCAATCTGAAATATGTCGACGATACAGGGCGCCACATCGCCGTTGTCGAGTTCTTTCAGATAGGTATAGCGGCCGACCGGCCTCCTCTTCACCACCCCGCGCACGCCTGCCTCCTCCCAGGCCTCGATTGCTGCTGCTTCGAAAGGCTTTTTCCCTTTCATCGGCCATCCTTTCGGGATGACCCAGCGTGCGCTCTCGCGCGATGTGATCACCAGGATTTCGACCTCGGATCCGCCATTGCCGTGACGGAAGCAAAGTGCGCCGTATTGTTGACGAAATGCACCGGCGAACAGCATTTCAGGAACAGCAGCGAGCTGCCGCAGCAGTGGCTGGGACTTGTCCGGTCGAGGCTTCCTGCCTTTTTTGCTAGGCGTCATATCGATTGAGTTACCGAATTTGCTTGTTGCTTCAACTGCCTGAGCGTGTTTATGACACTTTTATGACAATCGGCCGCATGAGGAAGTTCGCAGGCATGATGAGCATTTTTCGCAAGCTGATGCCACGGGAAGACAGATTCTTTGAAATGTTTTCCAAACACTCGAAGACTGTCGTTGCCGCAGCGAACGCCCTCGATCAACTCTTGCAAGGCAATGACGTCCAGAAAAACTGCGAACGTATCGTCACATTGGAAGACGAGGCCGATGACGTCACGCGCGAGGTTCTTCTTGCCGTTCGGCGAAGCTTCATCACGCCTTTCGACCGCGGCGACATCAAGGATCTCATTCAGTCGATGGATGATGCGATCGACATGATGCACAAGACAGTCAAGACGATCCGCTTGTTCGAGCAAACGAGCTTCGATCCGCTTATGCAGCAGATGGGCGGCGAAATCGTCAAGGCAGCAAACCTCATTGCGGAAGCGATACCGCTCCTCGACAGATTGGGAGCCAATGCGCAGCGTCTTGCGGCCATCGCGGAGGAAGTCACCCGAGTGGAGGGTCGTTCCGATGAACTCCACGACCAGGGCTTGAAGGATCTGTTTTTACGTCATGGCGCCGGCGGCAACGCGATGGCCTACATGATCGGAAGCCAAATCTACGGAGAGTTGGAGAAAGTCGTCGACCGCTTCGAGGATGTCGCCAACGAGATCAGCGGCATTCTCATCGAGAACGTCTGATGGATGCTTCCCTCGCTTTCCCGCTGCTCGTCGGCCTGGTCGTTGTCGCCCTGTTCTTTGACTTCCTCAATGGCCTGCATGATGCGGCCAATTCGATCGCCACGATTGTGTCGACCAGGGTGCTGCGGCCACAATATGCCGTCGCCTGGGCGGCGTTCTTCAATTTCATAGCATTCCTGTTCTTCGGCCTGCATGTGGCCGAAACACTGGGAACCGGCATCATCGATCCTGCGATCGTTTCGCCTCAAGTGATCTTCGCCGCCCTCATGGGCGCGATCATTTGGAATATTCTCACCTGGATTTTCGGGATTCCATCCAGTTCGTCGCATGCGCTTGTCGGTGGGCTGGTGGGGGCCGGCCTGGCGAAGGTGGGCTTCAGCTCGATCGTCTGGAACGGCCTTCTAAAGACGGTCGGCGCTATTTTCCTGTCGCCAGCCATCGGCTTCCTGCTTGCCCTGGTGCTGGTGCTCGCCGTCTCCTGGCTATTCGTCCGGCAAACGCCGTTTGCGGTGGATCGGACATTCCGCATCATGCAGTTTGTGTCCGCTTCGCTCTATTCGCTTGGCCATGGTGGGAACGATGCGCAGAAGACGATGGGCATCATCGCGGTGCTCTTGTTCAGCCAGGGATATCTCGGCCCGACATTCTACGTGCCTTTCTGGGTGGTCATTTCCTGCCAGTCGGCAATGGCTCTCGGTACGCTCTTTGGCGGATGGCGGATCGTTCATACCATGGGGTCGAAGATCACCCGGCTCAACCCCATGCAAGGTTTCTGCGCAGAGACCGGCGGAGCGTTGACACTGTTCGGAGCGACGTGGCTCGGTATTCCCGTTTCGACGACGCATACCATCACCGGAGCAATCGTTGGAGTGGGCGCGGCTCGTCGTGTCTCCGCCGTGCGCTGGGGATTGGCCGGCAACATCGTGATTGCCTGGATCGTCACGATGCCGGCGGCTGCAGCAATATCGGCGGCGTTCTACGGCCTCGTATCTTTGCTGCAATGAAATGAGGGGATGGCGAGGCAATCGCCACGCATTGACCTTTCCCTCCTGAGCTTTCCCGGTGGCAATACCGACGAATGAGACGGGCAGAATCCGCCATGCGGTCTGGGTGATCGCGACTTCCCTATTGCGTGCACTGCACAAATAGAGCGCTCCCATGGCTGCGATTACGGTAGCAATCGCACAAAACGGAAGCAGAAAATAATAAGCCTAAGAAATGGGCATCAGTCAATTCTTCGCATTTCTCCTTTTGCTTCATGCCGTTACCATCTCCTCTCGAAATTGGCACGCTGCTTGCAGGTTCTGAGACGCATCGGTCAATGGCGACCGGCGCAGATAGGCGCGGCATAAGCGCCTACAATAGACACCGACGTCGCAAGGTTTTTGCTCCGGGATTCTCCTATCCCCTGGACGCAATTTCCGGCGGCGTTTTTTTGTGTCCAAATTCAGCCAGCAGAGGGAACCTGCGCATGACAAAGAATTTGCAGACTGGGATTTTTACAACCGGCATGACTCGCCGCGGCATGCTCAAGACGACTGCAGCGGCTGCCCTCATTGGCGCTGTCAAGACGGCCTTTCCGTCCGGCGCTTTCGCGGCCGGAGCAGGCCCTGAAGTGACAGGTGTCAAGCTCGGCTTTATCGCGCTCACGGATTCCGCGCCGCTGATCATCGCCAAGGAAAAGGGCTTTTTCGACAAGCATGGCCTTCCGGAAACGGATGTGGCCAAACAGGCCTCCTGGGGTGCGACCCGCGACAATCTCGTGCTGGGCGGCGCGGCAAACGGCATCGACGGTGCGCATATCCTGTCGCCGCTCCCTTATCTCATGCATACCGGCAAGGTGACGCAGAACAATAAACCGGTGCCGATGGCGATCCTTGCCCGGCTCAACCTCGACAGCCAGGGTATTTCCGTCGCCAAGGAATATGCCGAAACCGGCGTGCAGCTCGATTCCTCGAAGCTGAAGGCCGCATTCGAGAAAAAGAAGGCGGAGGGCAAGGAGATCAAGGCCGCCATGACCTTCCCGGGCGGCACCCATGACCTCTGGATCCGTTACTGGCTCGCCGCCGGCGGCATTGATCCGAACAAGGACGTTTCGACCATCGTCGTGCCGCCGCCGCAGATGGTTGCCAACATGAAGGTCGGCAACATGGATGTCTTCTGTGTGGGCGAACCGTGGAATGAGCAGCTCGTCAACCAGGGCATCGGCTTTACCGCAGCCACCACCGGCGAGCTCTGGAAGGGTCATCCTGAAAAAGCGCTCGGACTGCGCGCCGACTGGATCGAAAAGAATCCCAATGCTGCCAAGGCCCTGCTGATGGCCGTCATGGAGGCTCAGCAATGGTGCGAAAGCATGGACAACAAGGCGGAGATGGCTGACATTCTCGGCAAGCGCCAATGGTTCAACGTTCCGACGAAGGACGTGCTCGGTCGCCTCAAGGGCGACATCAATTATGGCAACGGCCGCGAGGTCAAGGCCACCGACCTCTATATGAAATTCTGGAAGGACGGCGCCTCCTACCCGTTCAAGAGCCACGACACATGGTTCATGACGGAAAACATCCGTTGGGGAAATCTGCCGGCGAGCACCGACATCAAGGCGCTGGTCAACCAGGTGAACCGCGAAGACATCTGGCGCGAGGCCGCCAAGGATCTCGGCGTCGCGGCGGCCGATATCCCCGCATCGTCTTCTCGCGGCAAGGAGACTTTCTTCGACGGCAAGGTCTTCGACCCTGAAAATCCCTCGGCCTATCTCGACAGCCTTTCGATCAAGGCTGTCTCCTGACCCGCTCCGGCGCGCAACGGGCGCGCCGGCCTTTCATTCACGTGAGGAGCGCGTTGATGTTCGCCCTGGCAAATAAAGAAAATCCCTCCACGGCCGCCTCTGCCAAGCTGGCGGCAAAGGTTCTGCCATTTTCCGGCAAGCACGGATCGCGGATCGATTTTCGTCGAGCGGCACTGACCGCACTTCGCAACGTCGTTCCGCCACTCGTCGTACTGGCGCTCATCCTGCTCGTCTGGCAGGTGCTCTGTTCGTCGGCGGATGCGTCTTTGCCCTCGCCGCACCGGGTCTGGCAGGATAGCTATGACCTGATCGCCTATCCGTTTTTCAACTACGGTTCCCAGGATATCGGGCTCGGCTGGCGCGTGCTCGTTTCGCTGCAGCGCGTTCTCTATGGCTTTGGGCTTGCAGCGGTCACCGGCGTCGTCGTCGGTGCGATCATCGGCCAGTCGGTCTGGGCGATGCGTGGCCTCGATCCGATCTTCCAGGTGCTGCGTACGGTTCCGCCGCTCGCCTGGCTGCCGCTGTCGCTCGCAGCCTTCCAGGATTCCAACCCCTCGGCGATCTTCGTGATCTTCATCACGTCGATCTGGCCGGTGATCATCAACACCGCCGTCGGCGTCCGCAATATCCCGCAGGATTACCGCAATGTCGCCGAGGTGCTGCGGCTCAACCAGTTCGAGTTTTTCTGGAAGATCATGCTGCCTTCGGCAGCGCCTTACATCTTCACCGGCCTCAGGATCGGCGTCGGCCTCTCCTGGCTCGCCATCGTCGCGGCAGAAATGCTGACGGGCGGCGTCGGCATCGGCTTCTTCATCTGGGACGCATGGAACTCGTCGCGCCTTCCAGACATCATCGTCGCGCTCGCCTATATCGGCATCGTCGGCTTCGCCCTCGACAAGCTGGTGGCCGCACTCGGCAAACTCATCACCCGCGGCGCCATGGCCAACTGAGGAACGCACCTATGAACGCCTATCTGAAGCTTGATCATATCGACAAACATTTCGATCGGGGCGGCGTGCGCGCCGAGGTCCTGAAGGACATCAACCTGACGATTTCCGCAGGCGAATTCGTCTCGATCATCGGCCATTCGGGGTGCGGCAAGTCCACCCTGCTCAACCTCATCGCCGGCCTGACCCCGGTTTCGGCCGGCGCCGTGTTGCTTGAAAACCGTGAGGTCAACGGACCCGGTCCGGAGCGCGCCGTCGTCTTCCAGAACCACTCGCTGCTGCCCTGGCTGACGGTCTACGAGAACGTCAATCTCGCCGTCTCCAAACTCTTCAACCGAACGAAGACCAAGGCCGAGCGGCATGAGTGGGTGATGGCCAACCTCGATCTCGTGCAGATGGCGCATGCCAGGGATAAGCGGCCTTCGGAAATTTCAGGCGGCATGAAACAGCGCGTCGGCATCGCCCGCGCGCTTGCAATGGAGCCGAAGATCCTGCTGCTCGACGAACCCTTCGGCGCGCTCGATGCGCTGACCCGCGCTCATCTGCAGGACGCGGTGATGGAAATCCACGCCCGGCTTGGCAATACGATGGTGATGATCACTCATGACGTCGACGAAGCGGTGCTGCTGTCCGATCGCATCGTCATGATGACCAACGGCCCGGCGGCCCGCATCGGCGAAGTGCTCGATGTGACCATGTCCCGTCCCCGCCATCGCATCGAACTCGCCTCCGATCGGACATATCTCAAATGCCGTGAAGCCGTGCTGAAGTTCCTCTACGAACGCCACCGCTTCATCGAAGCGGCGGAGTAGAGGCCGGGACATAACTTCGGCGTTTGCCGGCCGTGGTTTTCTCGCCTTCGTAGCGGGGCCCAGAGCATGTCGCGCAAAAGTGTGCGGCGGTTTTGCGACAACGACATGCGTAAAAACAAGGACCTAAAGCGCGAGGAGCGAATCTGAAAGATCGCGACGCGCTTTAGCGGCGCCTGATTTCGGGCGTCGCGCCCTCTTTACTCCCCGGGCGTTGCAAATACCGCGCTGGCATCGCTGACAATTTCCACATGGGAATATGCCGCCTGCCCCGCGGCGGCGGCGTCAGCGCGCATGATCGCGGTGACGATCCGGCCGTGCTCCTCATAGGATTTTGCCAGACGCCCGGGCAGGCGGAACTGCGCCCGCCGAAAGGGCGCGAGCCGCGCCCGTGTCTGCATCACCATCTCGAAGACGTGATCATTATGCGCGCCACGATAAAGCCGGGTGTGGAATTCGGTGTTGTGAGCCGAATATTCTTCTTCCGCGCCGGCATGCACGAGCCTCATCGATCCCCGATGCTCCAGCTCCAGCGCGCGCCGCTCGTCGACCGTCATACGCTCGGCCGAGAGCCTGGCGCAGATCGCTTCGAGTTCCGCCATCGCTTCGAACATCGAATGCAGATAGGCTTCGGTGACATTGGTAACGACGGCACTGCGGTTTGGCTCGCGCGCGACCAATCCCATGGCGCCTAGCTCACGCAGAGCTTCGCGCACCGGGGTGCGCGAAACGTCGAAACGAACCGCGAGCGATACCTCGTCCAACTTCGCGCCCGGCAGCATTTCACCTGTGACGATCATGTCGGCAATCGCCCGCACCATCTGTTCGACGGTGGTTCCGCTGCGGATCACTTCTCTGCGCCTGGTCTGCTTCACGATACGAATCTGCTCACCTCAACACTCTGCATACAGATGACGTTCGAGACTCGATAAGTCAAATCAGACGGCGAAGATATTGTTAAATTTTCGCTTTCTGATGCAGGAGATACCTCGGGTAACTCGACTTTGTGCCAACGACGCAGTCACAATGAACAAGAAATATCTATTGATTACTTTTTGCGCAAGAATTCGATCAATCTGTATGCACTTTGCAATGCGCAAGTCTTGCTGGAAGGGATAAACTATAAAAAACAACAGATTAATTTCTGGCACATACATTGCATGCACTTTTCCGTACCCGTTCACAACCGGCCCAGCGCCGCAAGGAGCATTTCCGATGACCAAACTCCTTTCCATGAACCGCCGCAATTTCCTCCAGGCTTCCGCTGCCGGTGCGCTTGCCGGCGCCATGCCGGGCCTGATCGCCTCCTCCGCCGCAGCCCAAACCGCGCTGACCGTCGGCTTCATCTATGTCGGCCCCAAGGACGACTATGGCTACAACCAGGCGCATGCCGAAGGTGCGGCCGCCATCAAGGCGATGCCGGGTGTGACGCTGGTCGAAGAAGAGAACGTGCCGGAGACCGTCGATGTCCAGAAGACCATGGAATCCATGATCAACCTGGATGGCGCGACCCTGCTCTTTCCGACCTCCTTCGGCTACTTCGACCCCCACATGCTGGCCGTGGCCGCCAAACATCCCGACATCCAGTTCCGCCACTGCGGCGGCCTCTGGCAGGAAGGCAAGAACCCGGCCAACACGGGCTCCTATTTCGGCTATATCTTCCAGGGCCAGTATCTGAACGGCATTGCCGCCGGCCATGCGACGAAGAGCAAGAAGATCGGCTTCGTTGCCGCAAAGCCGATCCCGCAGGTTCTGCAGAATATCAACGCCTTCCTGCTTGGCGCGCGCACAGTCGATCCCGGTATCACCTGCCAGGTGATCTTCACCGGCGAATGGTCGCTCGCCGTCAAGGAGGCCGAAGCCACCAATGCGCTGGTCGACCAGGGCGCCGACGTCATCACCTGCCACGTCGACAGCCCCAAAGTGGTCGTCGAGACGGCTGCTGGCCGCGGCGCCTTCGTCTGCGGCTATCATGCCAATCAGAGCCCGCTTGCTCCCGAAAAGTACCTCACCGGCGCCGAATGGGCCTGGGGCAACGTCTACAGCGACTTCGTCAAGAAGGCGCAGGCCGGCGAAAAGCTCGGCAACTTCGTACGTGGCGGCCTGAAGGACGGCTTCGTGAAGATGAGCGCGCTCGGCCCCGCCGTGTCCGCGGAGGGCCGCAAGGCCTTCGAAGCCACGCAGGCCGACATGATGAAGGGCGGCTTCTCGGTCTTCAAGGGACCGTTGAAGGACAACAAGGGCGACACCGTCGTGGCTGCCGACAAGAGCTACGCCGAAGACGCGATCGAGCTCGAAAGCATGAATTATCTGGTCGAGGGCGTCGTCGGGTCCACGGCGTAAACCGCGAAGGGAGAAGCGCCATGACCATCGAGGCCAATGATCCCGCAATAGCCATCGTCGAAAAACCGGCTTCCCTGCGCCCCGTCCTCGAATGGATCGCGCGGCGGGCCGAGCCTGTTGTCATCGGCCTCGCGGCCATCCTGATCGGTCTTGCGCTCTTCTCCCTCTTCATCCTGGCGGTCGGCAAGTCGCCGGCCACCCTCTTCCAACTGATGTACACCGGCGGCTTCGGCAGCTGGTTTTCGGTGCAGAACAGCTTAAGTCGTGCCGCACCCCTTCTCCTGACGGCACTCTGCGTCGCCCTGCCCGCCCGTCTCGGCCTCGTCATCATCGGCGGGGAAGGAGCGGTCGTGCTGGGCGGCGTTGCCGCCGCGGCCATGGGTCTGCCGCTCGCCGGCACCGCGCCTGTCTTCCTCACCCTCATTCTGATGGCGATCGCTGCCATGGTGGTCGGCGGCATCTGGATCGGCCTTGCCGGTTTCCTGCGCCACTATCGCGGCGTCAATGAAACCATCTCGTCGCTGCTGCTCTCCTATATCGCCATTGCCCTGATGAACCAGTTCGTCGAAGGGCTGCTGCGCGATCCGGCAAGTCTCAACAAGCCGTCAACCAGGCCGCTGCCGGCGGAATACATGCTCGGCAATATTCCCGGCATGGACGTGCATTGGGGCCTGGTCATCGGTATCCTCGCCTGTGTGGTCTCCTGGATCGTGATCGAGGCCACGAGCTACGGTTTTGCCGCCCGCATTGCCGGCGGCAACGTGCGCGCCGCCCAGATCCAGGGACTGCCGGTCGGCAAGCTGATCGCCGGATTTACCGCGCTTGCCGGCAGTTTTGCCGGCCTGGCGGGCATGATCGAAGTGGCGGCGGTGCAGGGAAGTGCCAATGCCTCGCTTGCCGCCGGCTACGGTTATACCGGCATCCTCGTCGCCTTCCTCGCCAGGCACAATCCGCTGGCGATCATTCCGGTCGCGATCCTGCTCGGCGGCATCGACGCCTCGGGCGGCCTCATCCAGCGGCGCATGGGCCTGCCGGATGCGACGGTTCTGGTGCTGCAGGGCACGCTCTTCATCGTCATTCTGTTCTGCGAGACCTTCTACGGCCGCTTCAAGATCTTCAATCCCGACCTCTGGAAAAGGAGCCTCTGATGGAAGAGACAGGCATCGGCATCTGGGGCGTGCCGCTGGCGATCTTCGCCGGCGCCATCCGCGTTTCCACCCCCTTCATCTTCGTCAGCCTCGGCGAGACGATCACCGAACGCTCCGGCCGCATCAATCTCGGCCTCGAAGGCACGCTCGTCTTCGGCGCCATGACGGCCTATGCGGTGGCCGTCATGACTAACTCCCCGACCCTCGGCGTGCTGGCCGCAATGGTGGCGGGCGCGATCTTCGGCCTCATCCACGGCTGGATCTGCAAATTCCCCAAGGTCAACGACATCGCCATCGGCATCGCCATGATGCAGTTCGGTCTCGGCATGGCGTTCTTCCTCGGCAAATCCTTCATCCAGCCGGTGGCGCCGAAACTGCCCTCGATCGCGCTCGGCGGCTGGTCGAGCACTCCGCAGATCCAGGCGGCGCTCAATATCAACGTGCTGTTCTTCATCGGCGCAGCCCTTGCCCTCTTCCTGTTCTGGGCCTTCAAGAATACGAGGATCGGTCTGATCCTGCGCGTCGTCGGCGACAGCACCGACGCGGCCCGTGCCATGGGCATTCACCCGGACCGGGTTCGCCTGCTGGCGACGGCAGTGGGCGGTTCGCTGGCGGCAATCGGCGGTGCCTATCTCTCGCTCTACTATCCGGGTTCCTGGAACGAAGGCATTTCGTCGGGCCAGGGCCTGATGGCCGTGGCCCTCGTCATCTTCGCCCGCTGGAACCCGATCGGCTGCTTCCTCGCTGCCCTGCTTTTCGGCGGTACCGGCGCGCTCGGCCCGGCGCTGCAATCGGTCGGTGTCACACAAGGCTACTACCTCTTTTATGCCGCGCCTTACGTGCTCACCCTCGTCATCCTGATCGCCACCTCCTCGCCCACCCGCTCGCTCGCCGGTGCGCCGGGCGCGCTGTCGCTCACGAAATAACGGAGCATTCCGATGAACGGACTTGGCGGTCTCAACAAATCCGAACACGGCGTCGGTATCGGCCTGGTGCAGCTCCAGTTGCCGGTGACCGTCACCAAAGCGGACTTGGCAAAACAGACGCAGGTGATCGTAGAGCTGGTGGCCAAAGCGCGGCGCAACCAGCCGGGCATGGACCTCGTCGTCTTTCCCGAATACGCGCTGCATGGCCTTTCCATGGACATTAATCCGGAGATCATGTGCACGCTCGACGGGCCGGAGGTCGCGGCCTTCAGGCAGGCCTGCAGGGACAATCGGATCTGGGGCTGCTTCTCGATCATGGAGCTGTACCCTGGCGGCATGCCCTATAATTCCGGCATCGTCATCGACGATCAGGGCGAGTTGAAGCTCTATTACCGCAAGATGCATCCCTGGATCCCCGTCGAGCCCTGGGAGCCCGGCGATCTCGGCATCCCTGTTGTCGAAGGCCCGCGGGGCGCCAAACTCGCGCTGATCATCTGCCATGACGGCATGTTCCCGGAGATGGCGCGTGAATGCGCCTATAAGGGCGCCGAAATCATGATCCGCACGGCGGGTTATACGGCGCCGATCCGCGATGCCTGGCGCTTCACCAACCAGGCCAATGCCTTCTGCAACCTGATGGTTACCGCGAATGTCTGCATGTGCGGCTCGGACGGCACGTTCGATTCCATGGGTGAAGGCATGATCTGCAATTTCGATGGCACGATCATCGCCCACGGCACCTCCGGCCGCGTCAACGAGATCATCACCGCCGAGGTGCGTCCTGACCTGGTGCGGGAGGCCCGGCTCGGCTGGGGCGTGGAGAACAATATCTACCAGTTTGGCCATCGCGGCTATGTCGCCGTTGCCGGCGGCGCCCAGGATGCACCCTACACCTACATGCACGACCTCGTCGCCGGCAAATACCGCCTGCCATGGGAAGACGAGATAAAGGTCAAGGACGGCACGTCCTGCGGATTTGACAAGCCGATGCGCCGTTACGGCGAACCCCTCAAACCTGCCGCGGAATAGGAGAGAGAATGATGGACGCGATGGTCGAAACCAAAGGGCATTTTATCGACGCCGATCCGTATCCGTGGCCCTATAACGGCGCGCTGAGGCCTGATAACACCGCCCTCATCATCATCGACATGCAGACGGATTTCTGCGGCAAGGGCGGCTATGTCGACCATATGGGCTACGACCTGTCACTGGTGCAGGCGCCGATCGAACCGATCAAGCGTGTGCTGGCCGCCATGCGAGCCAAGGGCTACCACATCATCCATACTCGCGAGGGCCATCGCCCCGACCTCGCCGATCTGCCGGCCAACAAACGCTGGCGCTCGCAGCGGATCGGCGCCGGCATCGGCGATGCCGGCCCCTGCGGCCGCATCCTGACGCGCGGCGAACCCGGCTGGGACATCATCCCCGAGCTCTACCCGATCAAAGGCGAGACGATCATCGACAAGCCCGGCAAGGGTTCGTTCTGCGCCACCGACCTCGAACTCATCCTCAACCAGAAGCGCATCGAGAACATTATCCTCACCGGAATCACCACCGATGTTTGCGTCTCGACGACGATGCGCGAGGCGAACGACCGCGGCTACGAATGCCTGCTGCTGGAGGACTGCTGTGGTGCGACCGACTATGGAAACCACCTCGCCGCCATCAAGATGGTGAAGATGCAGGGCGGCGTCTTCGGCTCCGTCTCCAATTCCGCGGCTCTAGTCGAGGCGCTACCCTGATGCCGTCATTGCGTGCCCATGTCTTTCGCGTGCCAGCCGACGGCCCCGATGACGTTGCCGGCGTCGAGGCGCTCTTTGCCAGCGGCCTTCAGGCGAACAACATCGTCGCCGTTCTCGGCAAGACGGAAGGCAACGGCTGCGTCAATGATTTTACCCGCGGTTATGCCACCCGCAGCTTCGAGGCATTGTTCAGTAGATATGGCGTCGACGGCGTCTCGATCATTATGTCCGGCGGCACCGAGGGTGCGCTCTCGCCGCATTGGACGGTTTTTGCGCGTGAAACCGTAGAAACCCCGGGCGAACGGGCGCTGGCCATTGGTGTGTCGCGTACCCCCGCGCTGCCCCCCGAACATCTCGGGCGCCGGGAACAGATCCTGCTCGTTGCCGAAGGCGTGAAGTCCGCGATGAGGGATGCCGGCATCGATGATCCCGCCGATGCCCATTTCGTGCAGATTAAGTGTCCGCTGCTCACCTCGCGCCGGATTGCCGAGGCCGAGGCAGCAGGCAGGACGGTCGCAACCCACGACACGCTGAAATCCATGGGCCTCTCGCGCGGCGCTTCGGCTCTCGGCGTCGCCGTGGCACTCGGCGAGATAGATGCGACATCGATCAACGATGCCGACATCTGCACACGTTTCGATCTCTTTTCCCGCTGCGCCTCAACCTCGTCCGGGGTCGAACTCACCGATCACGAAATCATCGTCCTCGGCATGAGCGCAAAATGGTCCGGTCCGCTGTCGATCGACCACGCGGTCATGCGGGATGCGATCGACGCGCATTCCGTCAGGAAAGCCCGCGAACGCCTGCCGGAAAACAGCCGGCTGGCAGCGGTTCTCGCCAAGGCCGAGCCGGACCCGTCCGGCAGGATCGGCGGCAGGCGCCACACGATGCTCGATGACTCGGATATTGCAGGCACCCGCCATGCCCGTGCCTTCGTCGGCGGCGTTCTCGCCGGCATCTTCGGCATTACCGATCTCTATGTGTCCGGCGGCGCCGAACACCAGGGTCCGTCCGGCGGCGGTCCCGTCGCCATCATCGTCGAAAAGGAGCAATGAAGTGAGCACAGTCCGCGACACGCCCCTTCCGCAAGCCGGCAAGGCCGTCGGCATCGAGACGCTCGATATGACCATGCGTTTCGGCAGCTTCACCGCGCTCGACAACGTCTCGATCGCCATTCCGGCCGGGTCTTTTCACGCGCTTCTCGGCGAAAACGGCGCCGGCAAGTCGACACTCGTCAAATGCATCATGGGCTTCTATCACGCAACGTCAGGCTCGTTGTCGGTCGACAGCCGCGAGGTGGCGGTGGCCTCGCCCAAGGATGCCGCGGCCTATGGGCTCGGCATGGTCTACCAGCATTTCACACTGGTTCCTTCTCTGACCGGTGCGGAAAACCTGGTCATCAGTCGTACCGAAGTACCCGCGGTGATCAATTGGGCCAGGGAACGCAGGGATCTGGCGGAGTTCATGGAACGTATGCCGTTCAAGATCCCGCTCGACAGGCCGGTGAGCGAGCTTGCGGCCGGCGAAAAACAGAAGCTCGAAATCGTCAAGCAGCTCTATCTCGGCCGCTCCTTCCTCGTGCTCGACGAGCCGACCTCGGTGCTGACGCCGGCCGAAGCCGATGAGATGCTCGGCATCGTCCGTGGGATGACCGAGCGCGCCGAGCTCACCGTACTGATGATCTCCCACAAGTTCCACGAGGTGACGAAGTTCGCTGATGCCGTCTCGATCCTGCGGCGCGGCAAGCTGGTCGGCACCGGCAAGGTCGGCGAGCTCTCCACCGCCGAGATGGCGGCGATGATGATCGGCGACGTCAAGCTCGCCGAGCTCGACAGCCGTCTGCCGGTGGCGGAAGCGGCCAAATCCGTGCTCACTGTAAGCCAGGTGAAAGCTCCGGATCGCTCCGGCCTGAAGACGATCGAGATCGACGCGCTTACGGTCCGCTCCGGCGAGATCGTCGGCATCGCCGGCATATCGGGGAACGGCCAGAAGGAGCTGACGGAAATTCTGGCCGGCCAGCGCCCGACCGATAGCGGGCAGGTCATGGTCAATGGCGAGACTTACGGCGCCACCCGTGACGAGACCCGCAAGAACAGGGTGCGTTTCATCCCCGAAGAGCCGTTGCAGAATGCCTGTGCGCCCAAGATGACGGTGAGCGAGAACCTTGCGTTCCGCACGTTCGACTTGAAGCTGGACGGCACGGACGCGGTCTGGCTGAACAAGGGCAGCATGAAGAAGCGTGCCTCGGCGCTGATCTCCGACTTTAAGGTCAAGACGGCCTCTTCCTCCTCGCCGATCGCAGCCCTCTCGGGCGGCAACGTGCAGCGGGCGGTGCTCGCCCGAGAACTGACGGGCGATGTCGATCTGCTGATCGTCTCGAACCCCTGTTTCGGCCTCGATTTCTCGGCCGTTGCCGAAATCCGCGCCCGGATCATGAAGGCCCGCAATTTAGGTGCCGCGGTGCTGCTGCTCTCTGAAGACCTCGATGAACTGCTCGAGATGTCCGACCGCATCATGGTCATTTCGGAAGGCAAGCTGGTTTACGAGACACCGGCGCGCTCGGCCGATATCGGCGTGATCGGCGCTCACATGGCGGGACATCACTGATGATGGGGATCAAGGCAGAACCCTTCGCCTTTCCGGTGAAGCACGATGAGCTCGCCCTCATCGTCATCGACATGCAGCGCGATTTCGCCGAGCCCGGCGGCTTCGGTGCAAGCCTCGGCAATGATGTCAGCCGCATCACCAGGATCGTGCCCGATGTCAAACGCCTCATCCAGGGCTTCCGCAATGCCGGCCTGCCTGTGATCCATACGATGGAGTGCCACCGGCCTGATCTCTCCGACCTGCCACCGGCCAAACGCGATCGCGGCAATCCTGCGCTCAGGATCGGCGACGAAGGCCCGATGGGCCGCATCCTGATCTCGGGCGAACCCGGCACGGCAATTCTTCCGGAGCTCGCTCCGGTGAAGGGCGAAGTCGTCATCGAAAAACCCGGCAAGGGCGCCTTCTACGCGACCGACCTCGGCACCGTGTTGCAGCAAAAGGGCATTCGTCAGCTCGTCTTTGCCGGTGTCACCACCGAAGTCTGCGTGCAGACGACGATGCGCGAAGCAAACGACCGCGGCTATGAATGCCTGCTCGCCGAGGAGGCGACGGAAAGCTATTTCCCCGAATTCAAAGCCGCCGCCATCGCCATGATCCGCGCCCAGGGCGCGATCGTCGGCTGGACCGCCCATGTCGACGACATTCTGGAAAGCATTGCCCATGCCTGAAACGACCCGTGAACGCCTGACGTCAGGCGGCTGGAAGGAGTTGGAATTCAGCCCTTTCCGCGATGCTGTCACCATCCACTGGATCCGCCCCTTCGAGGGCGATCAGCCGGGTGTGGCGCTGTTGAAATATGAACCCGGCGCCTCCGTTCCCCGCCATCGCCACGAGGGGCTCGAGACCATCCTGGTGCTCGATGGCGTTCAATCCGACGAGACGGGCGATTACATCAGCGGCAGTTATATCGTCAATGCGCCGGGCAGCGAACACTCGGTCTGGAGCGATACCGGCTGTATGGTGCTCATCCAGTGGGACCGGCCCGTGAAAATACTCGAAGAGGAAATTGCGTGAAGCCGACGCCAGCGGTGGAAGTCTGTCCGACGTCGGGCAAGGACATGAACGTCACAGCAGCATCGAGGCTCCGCGATCGATATAGGTATCCAGGAATTGCTCGAGCCGGGGGTTTCTCGGTCGTTTGAAGACGTCTTGCGGCGGGCCGGTGAACAGCACCTTGCCGTGATCGAGAAAGACGATCTGCTGGCCGACCGTTGCTGCAAATCCGATCTCGTGGGAGACGACGACCATCGTCATACCCTCGGCGGCGAGATCGCGCATGACGTTGAGCACTTCGCCGGTCAGCTCGGGATCGAGTGACGAGGTCGGCTCGTCAAAGAGCATGATCTTCGGGTTGAGGGCAAGTGCCCGGGCGATAGCGACGCGCTGTTGCTGCCCTCCCGAGAGCTGCGACGGATAATGCCCTGCCCTGCCCTCGAGGCCGACCTTGACGAGCTGGGCCATTGCCCGCTCCTCGGCGTCCTTGCGGCTCATCTTGTGAACCGTCTTCAACGCCTCGCTGACATTGCCGAGCGCGGTCATATGCGGCCAGAGATTGAACTGCTGAAAAACCATGCCGATCTGCGATCGAATCTGCCGGTTCACAGCCGCCGGCACCCGCTCACGGACACCCTTGGCGTTTTCCGCAAAGCCAAGCACCTCGCCATTGACGGTAATCGTCCCCTTCGTCGATTCCTCCAGAAACGCCATGCAGCGCAGCAGCGTACTCTTGCCGGATCCGGACGGGCCGATGACGCAGGAAACTTGTCCCTGCTCGATTTCGAGGTCGATGCCGTGCAGCACGGTGGAACCGCCGAACGTTTTGACGAGATTTTTGACTGCGATCGCAGGAACGCTCATATGTTGAAAAACCTGAATCTGGTGAGTTTCGTTTCGGCGAGATGGCCGAGCCAGCCGGTGATTTCGACCAGTACCCAATAAAATAGCGCAAGGACGAAGAGCGCCTCGACGAAAGCATATTGCTGCGAGCCGATGGCACTCAGCGTCGCCGTCAACTCCGGCACGGTGATGATGGATAGCACGGCCGTCTCCTTCATCAGGATGATCGTCATGTTGACCGAAGGCGGTAACACCAGCATGGTCATCTCCGGCAGCAATATGCGCCGGATAATCTGACCTTGTGTCAGGCCAACGCACAGGCCCGCCTCGATATGTCCCTTCGGGACGGCGGCAAAGCCCGAGCGGAATATCTCACTGAAATAGGCCGCGCCGTAGATGGAAAGGCCGACGATGCCGGCCGGGATCGGATCGAGCGACAATCCGACGAAGGGGCCGCCATAGTAAACGAGGAATATCTGAATCAGGAAGGGCGTGCCGCGCAGCACCGCGATGACAAGGCCGAACGCCCTGTCCAGCAGCACGCCGCCAAAACGTCGCGCCACAGCGACAAGGAAACCCAGCACGGCAGCGGCAAGGGTGGTGACGATCCAGATGAGGATGGTGACCCACGCACCGTTGAGGATCTCCGGCAAGTTGCTGAAAATCACATTGGTATCGAAGGTCATCGCGGCACTCCCGGCAGGGAGCGTTCGATCAGGCCGCCCGCAAGCGCAACGATCCAATTGATGACGAGATAGATCAGGCCCGCGGACGCAAAAATCTCAAGCGGCAGGAAGGTGCTGCCGGCAAGGTCCTGAGCCATGCGTGTCAGCTCGACGATTCCGACGACGGAGACGAGCGAAGACGCCTTCAGGATAAGGATCGCTTCGTTGACGAGCGCCGGGAAGGTCAGGCGCAGGGCGATCGGCGCCCTGATCCGGCGGAAGATTTGAATGGGAGTCATGCCGACCATTTCGGCAGATTCGACAAGGCCGACGGGAACGCTGGAAAAACCACCGCGTAGATTTTCAGCCTGGTAGGCAGCAGTACACAAGGAAAGGCCAACGATGGCCGCAACGATGCTCGGCACGTTGATGCCAATCACCGGCAGCAGATTATAGATCAGCAACAGCTGCACCAGCAGCGGTGCACCACGAAAGAAACTGATGAAAATCTGCGCCGGCAGCACGAAAAGCCGTTGCCGTGAAAGCAGCATGGCGGAAACAATGATGGCGATCGCAAAGCCGATCAGAATTGAAACCACGCTGATCGTCACCGTATAGATCGAGGCTTGCAGAAGCAGTTCGAAAAGCTTGATGGACATGGGCGGTGTTTGCCTGGGCGCTGCGGCCGTGAACTCTGATCCCACGGCGGACTGCGCCCCGACCGATGGCGGGGCGCGTTCGTTTCACCGGCGGCTAATCAGAATGCCGGGTCCTTGACAGCGTCCGGCGTATCGAAAGATGCACCGAACCACTTCTTTTGCAGCTCTGCCATACGTCCGTCTGCCTTGATCTTGAGCATCGCGGCATCGATCGCATCCATCAGGGGCGCATGATCGGCATCCTTGAGACCGATGAAGCCGAAATAGGACTTCTTGCCGAATGGCGGCAGGACGACTTCGAAGGTGCCTTTTCGCTGGCTGGCGACGAAGGCGATATTGGGCAGCGAGTTGGCAACGCCGGCAATACGGCCGGCCGCGAGATCAGCGTAGGATTCGGTAAAGGCTGGATATTCGCGCACATCGACTTTGGTCGGCAGCGTGCCGGAGAATTCCTTCAGCTGGTCGAGCTGGGCAGTTGCCTTGCCGACACCGATCGTCTTGCCGGCAATATCTTCCGGCTTGCTGATCGTCGTGTCGCCGGCCTTCTTCAGGATGGCAATGGTCGCTTCGGCGATCGGCGGCGTGAAGCGATAGCGCTCCATGCGCTTCTTGGTGATCGTTGCGGGACCTGCCACGACATCGAACTTGCCGGCCTCAAGCGCCGGGAAAACACCGTCCCAGGGAAGCGCCACCCACTCGATCTTGACGCCAAGTTCCTTGCCGATTTCGGCAAAGAGGTCGACGTTCAAGCCGGTATGTTCACCGGCATCGATATAGTCGAACGGCGCAAAAGCCGTTTCGGTGCCAACCTTGAGGGTGCCGGCTGCCTTGACGGCTGCCAGCGTGTCGGCTGCATGGGCGGAAACGGCTGCTCCGATGAGGAACGCAGCGCCGACCAGACCCTTCAGCAGTGAATTTGCCTTCATGATCATCTCTCCAGTTTTTATTCCCCCGGCGGAGGAGTTTTGGTTCCCGACTTCGATTTCCTCTGCGCGGATTTCTACGCTCCGCTTTTGACTATACAAATAGATATAGGCTGGCCTAGAGTGTCAATGTAAAAGACGAGGAACGCAAAATTTGTGCCGGGTGGCGTCGATCTCGCTGGCATGACCGTTCCGGAATTTATCTTCGTTGACGCCGGATGAGGTGCGAGCTTGGTGTCGATTTATCAGCGTATTTTCACGGATGTCGAGACGAAGATCATCAGCGGCGATTGGCGGCCCGGTGACCGTATTCCCGTCGAGCACGAACTCGCGGCGGAATATCGGTGCTCGCGGATGACCGTCAGCAAGGCGCTGTCGGCGCTCGCCGAGCGCGGCATGATCGTCAGACGGCGCAAGACAGGTTCGTTTGTCGCATCGCCCCAGATCGACCGCACGGTGATGGATATTCAGGATATCAGCACCGAAGCGGAACTGGCCGGGCACGAACACCGCTTTGAAATCCTCGCCCGCAAGGTCGAGCGCCTTGGAGAGGCGGAGGCGCAGCAGCTGTCGGAGCCTGCCGATGCAGAAGTCCTCAGGCTTCAATGCCTGCATATCGTCGATGGCAGACCGAATGCCATCGAGCGGCGGATCATCATGCTCGATGCTGTCCCACGGGCCAGAGACGAGAGCTTTGCTTCAATTCCGCCCGGCAAATGGCTGCTTGACGAGGTTCCCTGGTCCAAGGCCAAACATATCATTCGCGCCGTTTCGGCCGACACCACGACGGCGCGGATCCTGCAGACGGAACGCGGCGAGGCCTGCCTTAGCCTCATCCGCCAGACCTGGCAGAACGGTCGGACGGTGACATATGTCGAGTTTACCCATCCAGGCGACCGGTTCCAGTTCGCCGGGACCTTTCATCCGATGGCAAATTGAGTTGCGCAAATCACGAGAGGCTCCGCAAGTGACCGATGAGCGCTTCAAGACGATCCCGCTGAAGGGCTTGCAAGCCTTCGAGGCCGTGGGGCGCTGCGGCGGCGTGACGGCCGCAGCATTGGAACTCAACGTATCGCCGGGAGCAATCAGCCAGCAGGTTCACAAAATCGAAAGCTTCCTTGGCGTTTCGCTTCTGGAGCGTAGCGGACGAACCGTCGAGCTGACTGCCTGGGGCCGGCTCTACCACCAGGAGATATCGAAGGGATTTGAGCAATTCGCGCTGGCCGGGCAACTGCTGGAAAAGGCGCGTAATGAGACAGCATTGGTCCTCAGCGCGCTTTCCTCCGTCGTCAACAAATGGATCGGCAGGCGCATCTTCGACTGGCAGGCGCTTCATCCCGACGTGCAGGTGAGAATCATCGGACGTGACAAAGAGCCCCGCATCGGCTTCGACGATATCGATTTCCGCGTGAGCTACGGGTCGGACGTGCTGCAGCACGAACATTATACCGAGCTGTTTCGCGATTGGGTCGTTCCGGCCTGCTCGCCGGCGCTGATGCAGGATCGCGCGCATGCGGCTCGCGATCTCTTCGAACAACCCCTCCTCCATGTCGAGTGGGAACGGCACTTCACCCCCTATCCCAGCTGGGCGGAGTTTGCCGCCAAGGCCGGCGTCTCCTTCGATGCGTCGACGCCGGGCCTCTCTTTCACCCTGTCGAGCAGTGCAATTGACGCCGCCGTCAACAAGCGCGGCGTCGTGCTAGCACAAATGTCGATGATATCAGATGAGCTCGAAGCGCAAACGCTCGTCATTCCGGTCGACCTGCGCATTGCACTGCGCGAAAGCTATTTTCTCGCCTGGGATCGGGCGGCGTTGCAGAAGCCCTATGGGCGCGAATTCCGCAACTGGCTCATTGCTATTTCCCGTCAGCAGGCCGTGGCGTCGGCGCCCCAGCCGATACTTTAGAAAAACTAAAACGGAACTCAGCTGCGCGATATTGATGAAAATTTGCGCCTGGCGATAATTTGCGCAGTCGCCTTTCCTTGGCGGCATGGCCGACATAGCAGGAGAGCTCGATGGCGCGAACCGACAAGATGAAACTCGGGACTTTCGTCTATACTTTCGGCTTTCACCCTGCCTCCTGGCTGCATCCGGCAAGCGATGTCAATGGCGCCAACGACTTCGCTCATCTGCTCGATGTCGCCAAACGATCCGAGGCGGCCAAGTTCGATTTCATGTTCATGGCGGATTCTCCCGCCGCCGCCGTCGGCGATCCGAAGGCGTTGGCCCGCATTCCAACCAAGATGAACCGTTTCGAACCGCTGTCGCTGCTTTCGGCGCTGGCGGTCACCACCAACGATCTCGGTCTCGTGGCGACGGTGTCGACCAGTTATTACGAGCCATACAATGTCGCGCGCCTGTTCGCCTCGATCGACCATCTGAGCAACGGCCGCGTCTGCTGGAATGTCGTCACGTCAGACCATGACGAAACCGGCTACAACTTCAATCGCGAGGGGCTCGATCCGCATGGCCTGCGTTACGAACGCGGCAACGAATTCGTCGATGTCGTGTTCGGCCTCTGGGACAGCTTCGAGGAAGGCGCACTGCTGCTCGACCGCGAAAACGGCATCTACTACGACAAAGACAAACACCACACGCTCAATCACAAAGGTAAACACTTCCAGGTTCGCGGACCCCTCAACATCGCGCGAACGCCCCAGGGCCACCCCGTCATCGCCCAGGCGGGCGGTTCGGAACCTGGAATGGACATGGCGGCACGCACGGCCGAGATCGTCTTCAGCCTCGCATCGAATATCGAGCGCAACCGGGCCTTCTACGAAAACGTCAAACGCCGGATGCCGGCCTTTGGGCGCGATCCCGACGACCTGAAAATCATGCCGGGCATCGTGATCAACGTCGGTGAAACTGAAGCCGAGGCAAAGGCGAAGGTGGATTATCTGATCGACAAGATGCATCCGGATGTCGGCCGGCTGATGCTCTCCGAATTCCTCGAAGCGGACCTGCGCGATGTCGCTCTCGACAAGCCCTTCCCCCTGGATCGGCTGCCGGCGGCGCCGAAGGGATCACGCGCCCTGTTCGACGAGCTCGTCGATTTCGTGAAAAGCGGCCACACCGTCGGCGAACTCATCCGGCACTATGCCGAGAAGCATACCGGAAACGGCATGACAGGCACGCCGGACCAGATCGCCGACTTCATGGAGGAATGGTTCGAGACACGTGCGGCCGACGGCTTCATCCTGATGTTTCCGACCCTGCCGTCCAGCCTCGACGACTTCGTGCGGCTTGTCCTGCCCGAGCTTCGGCGCCGCGGACTGTTCCGCGAGGAATACGAGGGCAAGACCTTGCGCGAAAACCTCGGTCTTTCAATGCCTGTCAATCGCTTTGCCAAAACACAAGAGCCAGCCCGATGAGTGTCGAGGCTTTGATCAGCGAAGCGGACTTCAAGCTTTCGATGCGTCATCTGGCAGGTGCCGTCAGCGTGGTTACGGTCGGCGACGGGCAACATCGCACCGGCTTCACGGCAACGTCGGTCTCCTCGCTTTCGGCAGAGCTGCCGTCCGTCATCGTCAGCGTCAACCGCGCGTCTTCCTCATGGCCGGCGCTACAGCGGTACGGCTGCTTCTGTGTCAACGTGCTCGCCGCCGACCAGCAGCAGGTGGCGCAATCCTTTGCCGGTCTTGACGGCCGAAAGGGCGCCGAACGCTACGGCGATGCAGGATGGTATCGTCTCAAGACCGGCGCGGCGGTCCTTGAAAATGCCCTGACGGTCTTGGACTGCAAGCTCGAAACCGCATTCCACTACAATTCCCATGCCGTTTTGGTCGGACATGTCTGCGCGATGGAAATCCGGCAGGGCATAGGGCCGCTGCTTTACTGGCGCGGCGGCTATCATGAACTTCCGGCGGAGGTTGATCAAAACGGTCTAGCGAAGGCGCTCGGACAATAGCCCGATCGAGGCGACATCCGCATTGGCAAAGGCAAGTCTGAGATAACCCTCCTGCCTCTCGCCGAAATAGGCGCCGGGTAGACAAACGATTCCGGATTCCTTCGCGAGTTTTTCGGCAACCTCCGAAGACGATTTATCGGCGTAGGGATGGCGGACAAAGGCGAAATAGGCGCCGATCGCGGCGATCTCCCAATCCGGCAGCCCGGAAAAGACCAGCCTCAACGCCTCCGCCCGACGAGCGATCTCCAACTGGTTGCCGGCTCGCCACTCGGCGAGCGCCGGAATGGCTGATGCAACGGCGATCTGAGCCGAACGCGGCGCGCAGATCTGCATATTGTCCATCACCTTGGCGATCTCGGCGACAAGTTTGGGCCCTGCCGTGATTGCACCCAGTCGATGACCGGGAATGCAGAAGGATTTCGAGAAGCTGTAGAGAAGAACGAGCGTGTTCTCCCAGGCCGGTTCGGAGAGAAGAGAGTGCGGCCGTCCGTAATTCTCGCCAAGAAAATCGCGATAGGTTTCATCGAGGATCAGCCAGGCGCCATATTTCCGGCAAAGCGCAAAAAGCTCGTGAAGCAGACTTGGCGGATACACCGCTCCTGTTGGATTATTGGGTGTCACGACGGCAAGCATCTTCGCGCCGGCCGCAAGTGCAGACTCGGCTGAATTCAGATCGGGAAGAAAGCCGCCGGCAGGGTCGCAATCGACCAATCGACGCCCGATCCCCAGCATCGATAACGTCGTGTCGTGATTGAAATAGAAGGGGTTGGTGAGCGCGACCGTATCGCCGGCTCTCGCCAGCGCAATCGCCGTGCACATGAACGCCTGATTGCAGCCGGCGGTCATGTGGATGTTGCCGGCGGAAATGTCGGCGCCGTAAAGCGCGGCAAGGTGAGCCGCGTAGGTCTTGCGCAATAGAGGTTCGCCCTCGATCGGCCCGTAGCCTGTCATAGCCTGTTGCCCGGCCGCCTCGCCAAGGAGCCGAAGCATCTCCGGATGCGCGGGATAGCCTGGAACGGCCTGCGACAGATCGATGAGCGGCCCCTTTCCCCCTTTGTATTCGCGGCTCCAGGCGACGACGGAAGGAATGGGCGGGGCAGAGAGGCGGGCAACGAGCGAATTGGGTTTTGCAGCGATCATATCTATTTCTCTTTGATACCGATTGCTACAACGATACCAATTGCTTTCTCAACCTCTTTGTCTGACGAGACGGACCTGACGCAGAAACGCGCATGCGCCTGGTGTCGTCCGAAACTGCTCACACTTTTCGGCATCATGCTTTAGCGGGAGATCAAAAGCCTCTCAGGCAACGGCGCCTGGAGCGGTCGCCAGTAACCCGGCGCTCTCAGCTTTCCGGAAACTATCAAGGTCGCCAAGAGGAACCGGTTTGGAAAAGAAGTAGCCTTGGAGGTCGGTGCAGCCGAGGGCGGCCAGAAAGTCGCGTTGATATTCGGTTTCGACCCCTTCCGCCGTCGTCGAGATACCGAGGTTGCGGCTGAGCGCGACGATGGCGCCGATGATGGCCGCCCCGTTGGCTCTTGTGCCGAGCTGCGAGACGAACGATCGATCGATCTTGATGCGGTCGATATCGAAGCGCAGCAGATGGCTGAGACATGAAAAGCCGGTTCCGAAATCATCGAGCGAAATCTGGACACCCTGGCTGCGCAGCGACTTCAGCACCGTATAGACGTCCGAGTTATCCTCGATGAGCGAGGACTCGGTGAGCTCGAGCTCGAGCCGGGACGGCGGCAGGCCAGTCTCCTGCAGCACTGCGAATACTTCCTCGGCAAAATTTGGCCTTCTTAACTGGGCGGGAGACACGTTGACCGCAACAAACGTGTCTTCCGGCCATTTGCAGGCGGCTCTGCAGGCTTCACGCAACACCCAGAAACCGAGAGCGTCGATGAGGCCGCCCTCCTCGGCGACGGGGATGAAGCTGGCAGGCGTCAACAATCCGCGCTGACTGTGACGCCAACGCACGAGAGCCTCTGCACCCGATGCCGAATATCCTGCCTCAGCGCGATGTACCGTTTGGTAATAGACCTCGAGCGATCCGAAGTCGGGCCGGGCCTCAATCGGACCGGATTGTGGACCGTCAGCCGATGAGGTCATGCCTTTGGCCAAAACCTCCCGCAATTCGTTCTTGAGAATGTCGCGCGCATTCCTGCCGCCGTCCATGGAGGGTGAATAGACGCGCCACTGGCCCCTGCCGCCCATCTTGGCTTCGTACAGCGCGACGTCGGCGTAGCGCATGATGTCATCGGCATTCCGCCCGGCGTCTGGCACAACGGTCACGCCAATCGAGCCGCCGACGCGCGCGACCGCCTCGCCCCTCAAAAGCGGGAAGGGCTTACCAAGTTCGGCAACGATCGCGTCGCATATTGCCGGCAACAGGTGATCATGATCTTTGATGTCCCGGAGAAGCAGGGCGAATTCGTCCCCTCCGAGCCGGGCAAGCGTGTCGCCCGGACGAAGCAGGGAGCGGATCCGCTCCGCAGCCATCCTGATGAGTTCATCGCCGGCGGCATGGCCGAACGTGTCGTTCACGGCTTTGAATCGGTCCAGGTCGAGAAGCGCGACTGCCGAGCGCTCGGCTGAATTCTGCGTCTCGGCCAGGCACTCGTCGAACCTGATCGCGAACAAGGCGCGATTGGGAAGGTCGGTCAGCACATCATGCAAGGCAAGCTGTCTTGCATGCAGCTCGCTTTTCTTCAACTCGCCGAGACTGCTTCGCAGGCGCACCAGCAAGACCGAGAACAGGATCGCGATCACCATGGCGGCTATCGAAAGCGCCGGCATCAATCGGCCGATCACCCTCGAACCTGGAAGATCGGGCCGCCAGACGATGAAGCCGATCGGTTCGCCATTTGCCGTGGCGTCGATCTGGAACGCAACCTCGTTTTCGTCTGCATCGGCCGTGCGCGCGAAGCGCGCGCCGTTGAGGCCCTGTTGCCGGCTCAATTCGTCCAGCGCCGCACCATCGATAAACCGCACGACGATCAGGAACTGCCGCATCGTCTGCCGTTGCCGCTCATCAGCTTCGTTGATGGCGACGACGCCGACGATCGTCGGCCGACCTTCCAGCCGCATCAGATTGGCCAACGCAGTGTTGGAGCGCCCTGGGCTTGCAAGGCGGCTTTCCATCGAGGACGGCGTTCTTTCGTTGGAAACCGCGCCTTGTCTTACCCCAAGGCGGGCATCGTGAAGGAGAGGCAAAAAGAGAGGCTTCATCCAGCGATAACGCTTTTCCGTTTGGGCGTCCGCCAGCATCAGCAGTTGCGCCTTCTCGTCGACGACGAAGGCCTGATCGTAGCCGAAGGCGGACATTGCGGTCTGGCTGATCGCGCTCCCGGCGGCCGCTGTCAGAACCGCATCGAGACTGGAGGAACCTCCGCTTGACCGGGCAGCCGGATAAACACGGGTGAGGTAGCCGTTGCCGAACTGGCCGATGACATGCGCGACTTGATCGACCTGTTCCCGCAGGCGGGCATTCACAAGCTGGCGCTGTCGATCAAGGGCGGCAGCGTCGCTCTCGGTTCCCGCCCACAGTGCCGAAAGCACGACCAGTCCGATCGCTCCAAGGCCGCTGACGGCAATCAGAAACAGAATCCTCCCCGAAGCGATCCAGGATTGCTGAAACGTGCTGGAGCTGGAAGGAAGAACGATCTGCAAGCCTAGACCCCTGAACACCACGACACGGGCGCATTGGTCGACGCTAACAAAGAAGCGTTCACGTAGAATTAAAAGCTGCGGCGCACTATGGGGCGAGATCGAATACGCCCCAAGGAGCTCCCGACGATGTTGCGCAGATCCCTTCACACTATAGTGCGCGGAGCCCTGATGACGGGCGCGGTGGGAATCCTTCTCGCCGCTGCCTTGCCGCTCCAGCTGGCTGCGCAAGATCGCATGCCGATGAGAATTGCCGTCGAAGGTGCATTTCCGCCCTTCAACTATCTCGATGCAAATAACAAGCTTCAGGGCTTCGACATCGATATTGCCAATGCGCTGTGCGAGGTTGGCAAGTTCGAATGCCAATTTATCATCGAGAAGTGGGACGACATCATCCCCGATCTCGTTGCCGACAAATACGACGCGATCATCTCATCCATGTCGATGAGCCTTGAGCGGCGTCAAAAGGTTGCTTTTACCGAAAAATATTACAACAGCCCGTCGGTGTTCATCGCCCGGAAGGATTCGTCGATCAGTGACGTCAGCCCAGCCGCCCTCAGCGACAAAATTCTTGGGGTGACGTCGTCGACAGCGCAGGAATCCTATGCCAACCATCTTTATCCGGACATGAAGAAGACGGTTTTTCGCTCTTCGCCGGAATTATACAAGGGGCTGGCGGATGGGAGTGTCGACATTATCCTCGAGGATAAACTCGCCATCTACGACTGGATTGCCAACACCAAGGCCGGAAGCTGCTGCGAGTTCAAGGGGCCGGATCTGGTCGACATCACATATTTTGGCGAAGGCGCCGGGATCGCGCTGCGCCTGGATGACAAGGAGCGTCTGACGCGCCTGAACGAAGCGCTGAAGAGCATCAAGGCGGACGGGACCTATGACATGATCAACGCCAAATATTTCCCGTTCAGCATCCAGTAATTCACCGGCCGATTTTCGAGAATGCGGGACGGTCGGGCTGTTGCCCGACCATCCCTGTCTTCGGTCGTGAGCGCTACGCGGCTTTCGCGACCTCTCCGTGCGGATCGAGGATATATTTTGTCGCTGCTCCATGGTCGAAGCTCTCATATCCAGCGGCGGCATCGTCGAGCGGGATGACCTTGGCGTTGACGATATCGGCAATCGGCAGCCGGTCGTGGAGGATCGCCTGCATGAGCTGGCGATTATATTTGATCACCGGTGTCTGGCCGGTGTGGAAGGACTGCGCCTTGGCCCATCCGAGGCCGAAGCGGAGCGACAGATTGCCGTGCTTGGCAGCGTTGTCGACAGCGCCCGGATCCTCGGTGACGTAGAGGCCGGGAATGCCGATCGAACCCGCGGCACGGGTAATCTCCATCATCTGATTGAGCACGATCGCCGGCTGTTCCCCGCCGGAATGGCCGCGTGCCTCGAAGCCGACCGCATCGATGGCGCTGTCCACCTCGTTGATGCCGACGACCTGCGCAATCATGTCGCCGAGACGGTCGCTCTTCGACAGGTCGATCGGCTCGAAACCGACCTTCGCCGCATGCGCCAGACGGTCCTTGTTGAAATCACCGATCATCACGACAGCGGCGCCGAGAATGCGAGCCGAAGCCGCAGCCGCAAGGCCGACGGGGCCGGCGCCTGCCACGTAGACGGTCGAGCCGACGCCAACGCCTGCCCGCACCGCGCCATGAAAGCCCGTGGGCAGAATGTCGGAGAGCATGGTGAGATCCCGGATCTTCGCCATTGCCTTGTCCCGATCGGGGATCTTCAGCAGGTTGAAATCTGCGTAGGGAATGGTGACGTAGCGCGCCTGTCCGCCGATCCAGCCACCCATGTCGACATAACCGTAAGCGCCACCGGCGCGGGCCGGGTTTACCGTCAGGCAGACACCGGTATCCTGGGACTTGCAGCAGCGGCAGCGGCCGCAGGCGACATTGAAAGGCACCGAGACGATATCGCCGATTTCGAGCATCTCGACGTCGATGCCTTTCTCGATGATCTCGCCGGTGATTTCATGACCGAGGATGAGGCCCGGCATCGCTGTCGTGCGGCCGCGGACCATGTGCTGATCGGAGCCGCAGATATTGGTCGAGATCACCTTAAGGATCACGCCGTGTTCGATGCGGCGGCCGTCGGGCGCTTCCAGCTTCGGGTCGTCGATGTCGCGAACTTCGACCTTGCCCGGCCGGAGATAGACGACGCCTCTATTTTTGCTCATGGATTCCTCCCACTTGTTTGAAAGCCTCGATCTGCAACCGATGCAGTCGATGGCGACTTCCCTCCGGCCTGCCTCCTCTGCAGCCCGGTGTCGACAACACGAGGATACCGCCGCACCGGGCGATATTCGAATTTTCAAAACGGACAGATTGGATGCAGAAGTGAAGTGAACGCCACGGTTTTTGCCTGTCGTTCCGCTCGTGACCGTCTGCCGCAATCCGTCGATCTGCTGCGTAAGAGCTGGTTTCCGGCTCCAGAATCTCCTTCCGATCCATCTCGATATCTTTCCGGATGTCTATCCGGCGATTTCCTTGA
Organism: Rhizobium ruizarguesonis; assembly: GCF_012349115.1. Classification (GTDB taxonomy): domain Bacteria; phylum Pseudomonadota; class Alphaproteobacteria; order Rhizobiales; family Rhizobiaceae; genus Rhizobium; species Rhizobium ruizarguesonis. The sequence continues at coordinate 141,773 of NZ_PQIG01000122.1, read as the reverse complement.
GGATTTCAGTTCTTCTACCGCTGCGGGGCAGCGCCGGCGTCGGGCCGGCTTCCCAATGGTCCATTTCGCCAGTTTGCGAGATAGCGCCTTGAACACTACAAACAAACCATGCCTGACGGAAAACAGCGATCAAGAAAACGACATGGGTGCAACTCAAAGACGACAGTCGCAAAGTCGCAATAGCGCTGCGTAGCGGAAATAATTGATCCCGCGAATACGGCGGTTTTCCGGTTCGTCCCGGAAGATTTAATCGCCGCCTAAAGACTTTAGGCGCGAGGGGCGCCGGCTGCGGTTGAAGTCGACGGCCGTGTGCCAGAGCACGGCGCCGAGGATGATCGCGCCGCCGAAAAAGGTGGCGACGGGCGGCTGTTCGGAAAACAGCAGCCACACCCAGAAGGGCGTGAGCACGATTTCCATCGTGCCGATCAGCGCCGCCTCGGCCGGCGGCATCCGCTTGGCCCCGGCAAGGAAGAGCACCAGCGCGAGAGAGAAATTGGTCGCACCGAAGGCGGCGAGAACGACCCAGTTGTGCAGGTCGATCGAGCCGACTGAACCGAACGGGGCAAAGATGGCCAGCGTCAGGAAAGCGCTGACGACGGTCGGAGGCAGGCTCGGCACGCCGGGATTGATGCGCGGAATGATGATGACGAGCGCGAAGGACGCCGTCATGCCGAGCGCCAGCAGATCTCCCACACCAGTGCCGCCGCCGATCGACGAGGCGACGATGACCGCGACGCCGAAGAGCGAAATGCCGCCGGCAATCAACGTCCGCCTGGAGACCCTCTCCTTGAGGATGACCCAGCCGAGCATGGCCGCGATGAAGGGCGCGGTCGCATAGATCATCGTCACATTGGCGACGGTGGTCATGTAAAGCGCCCCGATGAAGCATACCTGACTGAAGGTCTGGCATGCGATCATGGCAAGACCTGTGGGATGGAAGACGGATCGCCATTGCTGCCGTGAAATACCCCCTTCGAGGAAAAGGCAGGGGATCAGCAGGAACAGGCCACCGAACAATGATCGCCAGGCGATCGCCGTCCATACGTCGGTCGTCAGGAGTCGCGAATAGACGCCGCTCGCGCTCCAGGCAAGTGTCGCGGCAATGATGAGAAGCACACCCTTCTCGTGCTCGCTGCCTGCGAGGCGTCTGGCCGGATTTTCAATTGTCACGCAGATATTCTCAAAGAAGGAAGTCGAACGCGGCTTATTTGTGCGTCAAGAATTGACATCAGGCAAACGAATAGTAGAGATAGCTGTCATCGATTTTTTTAATGGCTTCCCCATGCACGAGCCGATTGAGAGCGACCTGCTCAGAACCTTCCTGGTCGTTGCCGAGACTTCCAATTTCTCCGCGGCCGCCCAGCGCATCGGGCGGACGCAATCGGCCGTCAGCAGCCAGATCAAGAGGCTCGAGGAGACGATCGGCGAGACTCTCTTCGAGCGGGGCGCCCGCGGCGTGCTGCTCACGCGCCCGGGCATACAGCTCGTGCCCTACGCCCGCCGGATCATCGATCTCTTAAGCGAGGCCGCCGCGACGATCCGCAGCAAGCCGCTGGATGGGCCTGTGCGCATCGGAATTCCCGAGGAATACAGCCAGACGGTGTTGCCGGCGGCGCTCGCGGCTTTCGCCGTTCGCCACCCGGCCGTCGAGGTTACCGTGTCCTGCGACTATACAGTCCGCAACCTCGCCGCCCTCGAGCGGGACGAACTCGATCTGGCCGTCGTTTTCGACTGGAGCGATGAGACCAAAGGCGAGGTCATCTGCATCGATCCGACAGTCTGGGTCACATCCATGGTCCATCGGTTGCACGACATCGATCCCCTGCCCATTGCGACCTATCGCAACTCCACCTGGTCACGTGATTATGCGCTCCGGTCGCTGGAGCAGATCGGCCGCAACTACCGGATCGCATTCATTGCCGATACGGGCTCTGGGCTGAAGAACGCCGTGATCGCAGGCCTTGCCGTCACAACGCTGTGCCGCAGCAACATTCCGCCCGGCTGCCGGGAGCTGACTGCCGAAGACGGTTTTCCGCCGGTCGATTCCTCCAAGGTCGTGCTCCGTCGGAGCACTTACCGTTCCAGCGAGGCTGTGCGCGAACTTGCCGATATGGTGCGGGAAGCGTTCCAGCCTATGCCGGCGCTTCCGATGGTGTGATGCGGCGGCGCAAACGCCGCCGGGTCTCCGACGGGCTCTCGGAAAAACTCGCCCGGTAGCTTCTCGCAAAGGCAGAGGCTGAGTTGAAGCCGGTCGCTGCCGCGATGTCGGCGAAGGAGGCTGTCGTCTCGATCACCTTGCGGCGCGCCGCGTTCAGGCGCAGCGCGAGATAATGCACATGCGGCGGCGCGCCGATGCTCTGCTGGAAGAGATCCTGCAGATGCCGGGCGCTGACGCCTACCCTGCGGGCCAGCCGCGCGAGGACCAGAGGCTGCTCGACATGCTCCTCCATCAGCCGCACCGCCTGCGTCACGCGGGGATCATGCAGGCGCAACCCCGCCGAGGCTGCGGAAAGCTGCTCGTCCGCATGGAAGGAGGGCTGCTCGTAACGGAACAGCCGGCTGACTTCGAGCGCCAGCGAATAACCCTGCCTTCGTCTTATCACCTCAAGCATCAGGTCCACGGTCGGAAGCGAACCGGAGGTCGTCAGCCGCTTGGCATCGATGACGAAACGATCCTTGACGGCCCGCACCTCGGGATAGGCGAGCGCAAAATCCTCGTAATCCTCCCAGTGAACGGTCGCCGGCAACCCGTCGAGCAGGCTTGCCTCGGCCAGCAGCCATGTGCCGGATTCGATGCCCGCAATCATCGTGCGGTAGCGAGCGGCCTGCGAGAGCTGCATCTTCAGCGCCGGTGTCGCGCTGCGGCGCCAGTTGTAACTCGCAAGCACGAAGAGCGGCGCTTCGTCCCTGGTCGCCTGGAAAACCCCGTTAGCGGGTATCGCGATATCGCTGGTGGTCGGAACCGGCGCTCCGTCCGGCGTGAGCAGCCGCCAGCGATAAAGCTCGCTGCCGGAGATGCGGTTGGCGCCGCGCAGCGGCTCGATGACCGACGCGATCAGGATCAGGTTCGCATCCGGCAGGATAAGAAGATCGATATCGAGCCGCTCCGTCGATCGTTCCAGCAAGGCCACCTCCTCGGATTTCCGATAATGTATCAATTACCTCCAAAAATGCAAAGCATCGCCGCCGATCCTGTCGCGTAATGCAGACAAGACGAGGGAGAACAAAAACATGCCTCTTGCCATGAACCGCGATGTTTTCATCACCTGTGCCGTCACCGGCGCCGGCGACACGGTGTCCAGATCCAGCCACGTGCCGATCACTCCCAAGCAGATCGCCGAGTCCGCCATCGATGCGGCAAAGGCCGGTGCCGCGGTCGTTCACTGCCATGTTCGCGATCCGGAAACGGGTTCCGCCAGCCGCCGCAACGATCTCTACAGGGAAGTCACCGACCGCATCCGCTCGGCCGATGTCGACGTCGTCCTCAATCTCACCGCCGGCATGGGCGGGGATCTGATCTTCGGGGATGTCGAAAGCCCCCTTCCCCTTAACCCCAAGGGCACGGATATGGCCGGCGCCACCGAGCGCGTCAGCCATGTCGCCGAATGCCTGCCCGAAATCTGTACGCTCGACTGCGGCACGATGAATTTCAACCTCGGCGACTATGTCATGACCAACACGCCGGCCATGCTGCGGGCGATGGCGAAGAAGATGACGGATCTCGGCGTGCGGCCGGAGATCGAGGCCTTCGACACCGGCCATCTCTGGTTTGCCAAGCAGCTTGCCGAGGAAGGCCTGATCGAAGATCCGGTGCTGATCCAGCTCTGTATGGGCATTCCATGGGGTGCGCCCGACGATCTCAATACCTTCATGGCAATGGTCAACAACGTGCCTCAGAGCTGGACTTTTTCGGCCTTTTCGATCGGCCGCAATGCCATGGCCTATCCAGCGGCAGCCGTTCTGGCGGGCGGCAACGTGCGCGTCGGCCTGGAGGACAACCTCTTCGTCGGCAAGGGCCAGCTCGCCACCAATGCTGAGCTCGTCGAAAAGGCCGTGCAGGTGGTCGAGGGCATGGGTGCGCGGATCATCGGTCCGGAAGACGTTCGCAAGAAACTCAAACTGACGAAGCGCTGAGGGCTGCATGACAGGGATCAACAAGGCGGCATGCATCGGCGGCGGCGTCATCGGCGGCGGATGGATCGCGCGTTTCCTGCTGGCCGGGATCGACGTCGATGTGTTCGACCCGCATCCGGAGGCGAGCCGCATCGTCGGCGAAGTCATCGCCAATGCCGAAAAAGCCTATGCCATGCTGACCGGCGCACCCCTGCCGCCGCGCGGCAAGCTGACCTTCTGCAAGACGCTGGAAGAGGCTGTCGCCGGCGCCGACTGGATTCAGGAAAGCGTGCCCGAAAGGCTCGACCTCAAGCGTGGCGTGCTGAACGAGATCGACGCCGTGGCACGGCCGGACGCCCTGATCGGCTCTTCGACGTCAGGTCTGCTGCCGACCGATCTGCAGCGCGACATGAAGCATCCCGAGCGCCTCTTCGTCGCCCATCCCTATAATCCCGTCTATCTCTTGCCGCTCGTCGAAATCGTCGGCGGCGAGAAGACCTCGGCTGCGACCATCAAGGCAGCGATGGAACGACTGCCGCCGATCGGCATGAAGGGCGTCCACATCGCCAAGGAGATCGAGGCTTTCGTCGGCGACCGGCTGCTCGAAGCGCTCTGGCGCGAGGCCCTGTGGCTGATCCACGACGATATCTGCACCGTCGAGACGCTTGATGACGTCATCCGCTACTCTTTCGGCCTGCGATGGGCGCAGATGGGCCTGTTCCAGACCTACCGCATCGCCGGCGGCGAGGCCGGCATGCGCCACTTCCTCGCCCAGTTCGGCCCCTGCCTTGCCTGGCCCTGGACCAAGCTCACCGATGTCGTCGATCTCGACGATGCGCTGATCGAAAAGATCGGCCAGCAATCCGACGAACAGGCGGCCGGCCTGTCGATCCGTGAACTCGAACGCATCCGCGATGAAAACCTCGTCGGCATCCTGCAGGCCCTCAAGGGCGGCGATGGCGGCAAGGGCTGGGGCGCCGGCAAGCTGCTGAAGGACTTCGAGCAATCGCTCTGGGTACAAGGCGGCGGGACGACGACGTCTTTCGACCCGTCGAAGCCGCTGAGGCTCGTCGAGACGAAAGTCAGCCCTGCCTGGGTCGACTATAACGGCCATATGACCGAACACCGCTACCTGCAGGTTTTCGGCGATACCTCAGATGCGCTGCTGCGCCTCGTCGGCGTCGACGTCGCCTATGTCGAGGCGGGACACAGCTACTACACGGTGGAAACCCACATCCGCCATCTCGGCGAGGCGAAGCTCGGGCAGGCGATTCATTCGACCTGCCGGATCCTCTCCGTTGACGACAAGCGGCTGCACGTCTTCCACACGCTTCACGATACGGCAACCGGCGAGGCCATTGCCACCGCAGAGCACATGTTGCTGCATGTCGACAGCAAGGCCGGTAAGGCCACTCCCGCGCCGGCCGTCATTCTCGACAAGGTCAAGGCGATCGCCGAAGCGCATGCGAATTTGGTCGCGCCTGAAGGCGTCGGCCGTTACGTCGGCCAGAAACGGTAGGAGGATCGGCATGAATTTCGGACTGAGCGAAGAACAGGAAATGATCGTCGAGACGGTCCGCGCCTTCGTCGAAACCGAAATCTATCCGCACGAAAACGAGGTCGAGCGCAGCGGCATCGTGCCGCCGGAGCTTGGAGACGAGATCCGTCGCAAATGCATCGATCTTGGCTTTTACGCCTGCAATTTCCCGGAAGAAGTCGGCGGCGCCGGTCTCGACCATGTCACTTTCACCCTGGTCGAGCGGGAGCTCGGGCGCGGCTCCCTCGGGCTGACGGTTTTCTTCGGCCGGCCCTCCGGCATCCTGATGGCCTGCGAGGGCGAGCAGCGAGAGCGCTACCTCCTGCCCGCAGTGCGCGGCGAGAAGATCGACGCGCTTGCGATCACCGAGCCGGACGCCGGTTCGGATATGCGCGGCATGAAATGCGCCGCCCGCCGCGACGGCAGCGACTTCGTCCTCAACGGTACGAAACACTTTATTTCGCATGCCGATGTCGCCGATTTCGTCATCGTCTTTGCAGCAACGGGCGAGGAGGAAACGCCGAAAGGCATCAAGAAGAAGATCACAGCCTTCCTGGTGGATCGTGGCACGCCGGGCTTCGAGATCCTCAAGGGCTATGATTCCGTTTCGCATCGCGGCTACCACAACTGTACGCTCAACTTCACCGATTGCCGGATTCCCGAAGCCCAAGTGCTGGGCGAGGTGCATCGCGGCTTCGATATCGCCAATCAATGGCTCTACGGCACGCGGCTGACGGTGGCCGCCACCTGCGTCGGCCGGGCGCGGCGCGTCTTCGACCTGGCTTTGCCCTACGCCGCCGAGCGCAAGCAGTTCGGCAAGCCGATCGGTGCCAATCAGGGCGTGTCGTTCAAGCTCGCCGACATGATCACCGAGATCGACGCGGCCGACTGGCTGACCCTTGCCGCCGCCTGGCAGGTCGATGCCGGCCGCCCCGCAGACCGGCAGATCGCCTCGGCCAAGCTCTATGCCTCCGAAATGCTCGCCCGCGTGACGGACGAGGCGATCCAGATCTTCGGCGGCATGGGACTGATGGACGACCTGCCGCTCGCCCGCTTCTGGCGTGATGCGCGCGTCGAACGCATCTGGGACGGCACTTCCGAAATCCAGCGGCATATCATCAGCCGCGATCTGCTTCGACCTTTGGGAGCGTGAGCCGATGATGCCTCGCCCGCTCGACCGCCTGCTCAGACCGCAATCGATCGCCGTCTTCGGCGGCCGCGTGGCGCGCAGGGTGATCGAGCAGTGCGACCGCATGGGCTTTGCCGGCGAGATCTGGCCCGTCCATCCCAAACTCGACGAGGTGCTCGGGCGCTCCTGCTATCGCTCAGTATCCGACCTGCCTTCGGCGCCGGATGCCGCCTTCGTCGGCGTCAACAGGACGCTGACCGTCGAGATCGTCCGCAGCCTTTCTGAGGCCGGTGCCGGCGGGGCGGTCTGTTATGCATCGGGTTTCAGCGAGGCGACGGCGGAACTCAGCGACGGCGCCGAGCTGCAGCAGGCCTTGTTGGACGCAGCCGGCAACATGCCGATCCTCGGGCCGAACTGCTACGGGCTGATCAACGGTCTCGATGGCGCGCTGCTCTGGCCCGATCAGCATGGCATGCAGCGTATCGAACGTGGCGTCGCGATCCTGACGCAGTCCTCCAATATCGCCATCAACCTGACCATGCAGACCCGCGGCGTGCCGATCGCCTATGTCGTCACGGCCGGCAACCAGGCGCAGACATCGCTTGCCGATGTCGCCTGCGCACTGATCGACGACCCGCGCGTCACGGCGGTCGGCCTTCATGTCGAAGGCTTCGGCGATCTCTCTGCACTCGAACGCCTGGCCACCATGGCCCGGCGGTCGAGGAAGCCCGTCGTCGTGCTGAAGGTCGGCAGATCCGAGCAGGCAAAACGCGCGGCGGTTTCGCATACCGCCTCGCTCGCCGGCAGCGATGCCGTCGCAGACGCGGTGCTCGCCCGCCTCGGCCTTGGCCGTGTCCAGACCTTGCCGGCGCTGCTCGAAACCCTGAAGCTGCTGCATGTCGCCGGCCCGCTCGCAAGCCATTCGATCTCGTCGATGAGCTGTTCCGGTGGGGAGGCTTCGCTAATGGCGGATGCCGCCGTCGGTCGCAACGTGGAATTCCCGGCGCTGCAGCCACAACAGTTACCCCGTCTGCGGCGGGTCCTCGGCGAGATGGTGACGCTGTCCAATCCGCTCGATTACCACACATTCGTGTGGGGTGATCTTGCACGCCAGACCGAAGCCTTCCGCGCCATGTTCGAGGGCGGCTATGCCCTCAATCTCGTCGTCCTCGACTTCCCCCGCGGTGACCGCTGCGATCCGTCCGAATGGGCGATGACGGCAGACGCGGTCATGACGGCCGCTGCAGCAACCGGTGCGCTGGCCGGCCTTCTGGCAACCCTTCCGGAAAACATGCCGGAGCCCATCGCCGATCGGCTGATGGCAAATGGCATCATCGCCTTCTGCGGTATCGACGAGACCATTACGGCAGCGGAAGTTGCCGCCGGCATCGGCCAGGCGTGGGATCGCCCGCCTCCCCTGCCGCTGCTCGATGTGTCCTTCATGGATGGCGAGATCGAGACGTTGACGGAAGCCGATGCGAAGGCAGAGCTTGCCGCCTTCGGCCTTCCGATTCCGCGAGGGCTGTTGGCCTCCTCTCCCGATCAAGCGGCCGAGCAGGCTGAGCGGCTCGGCTTTCCCGTCGTGCTGAAAGCGCTCGGCATCGCACACAAGACCGAGGCCGGGGCCGTCGTCCTCAACCTAAAGGATACTCAGGCGGTGTCGAATGCGGCGGCGGCAATGCCGCCGAATGCCGGTTATCTCGTCGAGAAAATGGTTGATCCGCCGGTTGCCGAGCTCATTGTCGGCGCCATCCGCGACCCTGTCTTCGGATTGTCGCTCACGCTTGGAGCCGGCGGAATCTTCGTTGAATTGCTTGAAGATTCCATCATCCTGCCCCTTCCGGCGACGAAAACTGACATTCACGCAGCGATTTCGCGTCTCAAACTTGCAAAACTGATCTATGGCTATCGCGGGCGGCCAAAAGGCGACCTCGAAGCCGCTGTCGGCGCTGTCTCAGCAGCGGCAGATTATGTCGTAAGGAACGCGGCATGCCTGGAGGAACTGGACATTAATCCGTTGATGGTTCTTCCCGAAGGGTTTGGCGTTGCCGCAGTCGATGCTCTGATACGGCGGAGGAGGTAGCATAGGTTGAGCGACCACATTCGCACACGACATGACGGCGGAGTACTCGAAGTCGTCATCGACCGGCCGAAGGCGAATGCCATCGACCTTGCGACCAGCCGCGCCCTGGGGTTGATATTCCGAGATTTCCGCGACGATCCGGCATTGCGTGTCGCCATCGTCTCGGGCGCCGGCGAGAAATTTTTCTGTGCCGGATGGGATCTCAAGGCGGCGGCATCAGGCGATGCGGTCGATGGAGATTACGGCGTCGGCGGCTTCGGCGGGCTGCAGGAACTGCGCGACCTCAACAAGCCGGTCATCTCAGCGATCAACGGTATCTGTTGCGGCGGCGGTCTGGAGATCGCGCTGTCGACCGACCTGATCCTCGCCGCCGAACATGCGACCTTTGCCCTGCCGGAAATCCGCTCGGGGACGGTCGCCGATGCGGCTTCCATCAAGTTGCCGAAACGCATCCCCTACCACATCGCCATGGACATGCTTTTGACCGGGCGCTGGCTCGACGTTCACGAGGCGCATCGCTGGGGTTTCGTCAACGAGGTCCTGCCGGCCGAGCGGCTGATGGAGAGAGCATGGGAGCTTGCCCGGCTGCTCGAGAGCGGGCCGCCGCTCGTCTATGCGGCCATCAAGGAAATCGTGCGCGAAGCGGAGGGTTCGACGTTCCAGACTGCCATGAACAAGGTCACCAAGCGGCAGTTTGCGACGGTCGACAGGCTCTATTCGAGCGAGGACCAATTGGAAGGCGCACGGGCCTTTGCCGAGAAGCGAAGCCCCATTTGGAAAGGAAAGTAACCAGGCGGCAGCAACCGCACTGTTTTCCCGCATGATGCGGGCACCGGAGGTGGAGAGGAAACCGCCTGCGGACCTGCCCGGAAGTTCTGTCAACGCACCACAAAGAAGGAACAGGGGAATGACCGACTACACGAAATATCTCACAAGCCGCGTCACCGCCGGCGGGCTCAGCCGCCGCGAATTCATGGGACGCGCCATGGCGGCGGGCATCACACTTGCCGTCGCCGACAAGCTCTTTACCGAAAGTGCGCAAGCCGCCGAACCGAAGCGCGGCGGCCACCTGAAGCTCGGCCTCGAAGGTGGTGCAGCCACCGATTCCAACGATCCGGCAAAATTCCTGTCGCAGGTGATGTTCTGCATCGGCCGCTGCTGGGGGGACATGCTGGTCGAGTCCGATCCGCTGACGGGTGCTGCCGTGCCGGCGCTCGCCGAATCCTGGGAGCCCTCGAAGGACGCGGCGACCTGGACCTTTAAGATCCGCAAGGGCGTCAAGTTCCACAATGGCAAGGAACTGACGATCGACGACGTTGTTGCGACGCTGAAGCGCCACACCGATGCGAAGTCGGAGTCCGGCGCGCTCGGTGTTCTCGGCTCGATCAAGGAGATCAAGGCCGACGGCGGCAATCTCGTCTTGACGCTCAGCGAAGGCAATGCCGACATGCCGCTGCTGCTGTCGGACTACCATCTGGTCATCCAGCCGAACGGCGGCGTCGATGATCCGCTGGCGTCGATCGGCACCGGCCCCTACAAGATGACGAGCTTCGAGCCCGGCGTCCGCGCCACGTTTGAAAGGAACAAGGACGACTGGCGCACCGACCGAGGTTATGTCGATTCGATCGAAATCATCGGCATGAATGATGCGACCGCCCGCATCGCCGCACTTTCGTCCGGCCAGGTGCACTACATCAACCGCGTCGACCCGAAGACCGTCAGCCTCTTGAAGCGTGCCCCGAACGTCGAGATTCTCTCGACTGCCGGTCGCGGCCACTATGTCTTCATCATGCACTGCGACAAGGCGCCGTTCGACAATAACGACCTGCGCCTGGCCCTCAAATACGCCATGGACCGCGAGACCATGGTGCAGAAGATCCTGGGCGGTTACGGCAAGGTCGGCAACGATTTCCCGATCAACAACACCTATGCACTGTTTCCCGAAGGCATCGAGCAGCGCACCTATGATCCCGACAAAGCTGCCTTCCACTTCAAGAAATCGGGCCATAGCGGCTCGGTCCTCCTGCGCACTTCCGAAGTCGCCTTCCCCGGCGCCGTCGATGCGGCCGTCCTCTATCAGGAAAGCTGCAAGAAGGCCGGGATCGAGATCGAGGTCAAGCGCGAACCGGGCGACGGCTACTGGACCAACGTCTGGAACGTCCAGCCCTTCTCGACCTCCTACTGGGGTGGTCGCCCGACGCAGGACCAGATGTATTCCACCGCCTATCTGTCGACGGCGGACTGGAACGACACCAAGTTCAAGCGCCCTGACTTCGACAAGCTGCTGCTGCAAGCCCGCTCTGAGCTTGATGAAGCCAAGCGCAAGGACATGTATCGCACCATGGCGATGACGGTGCGCGACGAGGGTGGGGTGATCCTGCCGATGTTCAACGACTTCGTGAACGCCTCCACCAAGCAGGTGAAGGGTTATGTCCACGACATCGGCAACGACATGTCGAACGGCTACGTCGCGACCCGCGTCTGGCTGGACGCCTGATGGCAAGGGGCGTATGCCCCTCCGATCTCTAACGAAGCCGGGACCGTGGGATGAAAACCCGCGGTCCTCCCGACGTTTTAGCGCGAGGTCCTCGCCATGACCAATCCTGCCCCAAGCATCTTGCCCGGCCTCAGGTTCCGGCAGCGTTTTCCGCTGCTTGCCCTCATCCTCGAGCGCTTCGTGCTCAGCCTCGTCCTGCTTTTTGCCGTCTCCATCCTGATCTTCGGCGGCCTGGAAGCTTTGCCCGGCGATTTTGCCACCACCTATCTCGGCCAGTCGGCGACGCCGCAGGCCGTCGCCAATATTCGCCAGGACCTCGGACTGAACCGCCCGATCACCACGCGCTACGTCGAGTGGCTCGGCAACGCCGTCCAGGGTGACTTCGGCACGTCCTGGGCCAGCAAGAATTCGGTGAGCGAACAGATCGGCAAGCGCCTCGGCAATTCGCTGTTCCTGGCGGGTTTCGCAGCGGTGATATCCGTGCCGCTCGCGGTCGGCCTCGGCATGCTGTCGGTGCATTTCCGTAACCGCCTGCCGGATAAGATCATCAACGTGATTTCGCTTGCGGCGATCTCGCTGCCGGAATTCTTCATCGGCTACCTCCTGATCCTCTTCTTCGCCGTGAACCTTGGCATGGCCACCTTTCCGGCGACGGTCTACGACAGTATGAGTTTGGGCGAGCGGTTGAAGGCGATCGCGCTGCCGACGGCGACCCTCGTGCTCGTCGTGCTCGCGCATATGATGCGCATGACGCGGGCGGCAATCCTCTCCGTCATGTCCTCCGCTTACATGGAGACCGCAGAGCTGAAGGGCCTCAGCGCCTTCCGCGCGATCGTCAAGCATGCCGCACCCAATGCGCTGGCGCCGATCATCAATGTCATCGCGCTGAACCTTGCCTATCTCGTGGTCGGCGTCGTCGTTGTCGAAGTGGTCTTTGTCTATCCCGGCATGGGGCAATATATGGTCGATGCGGTCACCGTGCGCGACATGCCGGTCGTGCAGGCCTGCGGCCTGATCTTCGCCGCCGTCTACATCTTCCTCAATATGACGGCCGATATCCTCGCTATTATCGCCAATCCCCGGCTGAGGCATCCGCGATGAGATTGAGAGACATCCCCATCACCGCCTGGATCGGCATGGCCGGTATCGCCACTGCCTTCATCTTCGCAATCTTCGCACCCTGGCTCGCCCCCTATGGCGAGACGCAGGTCGTCGGCGACGTCTGGCAACTGCCGGATAATCAATATATCTTCGGTCTCGACAATCTCGGTCGCGATATCTTCTCGCGCCTGATCTACGGCGCGCGCACGACGCTGACGGTCGCATCCGCGGCCACCATCATCTCCTTCTCGCTCGGCATCATCCTCAGCTTCACCGCCGCTGTCTCGCGCGGCGTTATCGACACCGTCCTGTCACGCTTCAATGATCTGATGATGTCGATCCCGACGCTGATCTTCGCGCTCGTCGTTCTTGCGGTGCTGCCGCAAAACATCGTCGTGCTGATCCTTGTCATGGCGATCCTCGACTCCACTCGCGTCTATCGTCTCGGCCGTGCGGTGGCGCTTGATGTCGCCGTGATGGAATTCGTCGAGGCGGCGACGCTGCGCGGCGAAGGCAAGCTCTGGATCATCTTCCGCGAGATCCTGCCGAATACGCTGTCGCCGCTGCTGGCAGAGTTCGGGCTGCGCTTCGCCTTCTCGATCCTGTTCCTGTCGACGCTCTCCTTCCTCGGCCTCGGCATTCAGCCGCCGGCGGCCGATTGGGGCGGCATGGTCAAGGACAACAAGGACGGCATCATCTTCGGCATCTCGGCAGCGCTGGTGCCGGGCACGGCGATTGCCGTGCTGGCCGTCTGCGTCAACCTCGTCGTCGACTGGCTTCTGAAACGCACATCCAGCCTCAAGGGAGGGCGCGGCGATGCCTGAGCTTCTTTCCGTTCGCAATCTGAAGATCGAAGCAACCAGCTATCCGCCGGGCGAACCGCCCAAGCGGGTCACGATCGTCGACGGCGTTTCCTTCGACCTCAAGAAGGGCAAGGTTCTCGGCCTGATCGGGGAATCGGGCGCCGGCAAATCGACGATCGGTCTCTCCGCACTCGCCTATGGCCGGGGCGGCGCCGAAATCACCGGCGGCGAGGTCTTGCTCGACGGCGACAATATCCTCGCGCTCGGCAAGAACGGCATCCGCCAGATCCGCGGCGCGCGGGTCTGCTATGTCGCGCAGTCGGCAGCCGCTGCCTTCAATCCGGCGCATCGGCTCGGCGATCAGGTGATCGAAGCTTCGGTCAAACATGGATTGATGACCAAGGACAAGGCGCGTGCGCGAGCGCTTTATCTGTTCGGGGTTCTCGGCCTGCCCAATCCCGAAACCTTCGGCGAGCGTTTTCCCCACCAGGTCTCCGGCGGCCAGCTGCAGCGGGCGATGACGGCGATGGCGCTCTGCTCCAATCCCGAACTCATCGTTTTCGACGAGCCGACAACGGCGCTCGACGTCACCACGCAGATCGACGTGCTGGCGGCGATCAAGCATGCCATCGAGGAAACGCACACGGCCGCCCTCTATATCACCCACGACCTTGCCGTCGTCGCCCAGATCTCGGACGACATCATGGTCCTGCGCTATGGCAGGCAGGTCGAATATGGCAGTGTCCAGCAGATCATCGAGGCGCCGCGGGAGGATTATACCCGCGCCCTCGTCAATGTCAGGCAGGCCTATCGCGAGGAAGCCGCCGACCAGTCTGCAGCGCTTCTCAAGGTGGAAAATGTCAGTGCCGAATATTCCAACGGTTTCAAGGTGCTGCACGATGTCACGCTGCACGTGCCGAAGGGGCAGACGCTTGCGGTCGTCGGTGAATCCGGTTCGGGCAAATCGACGCTAGCGCGCGTCATTACCGGCCTCTTGCCGCCGAGCAGCGGGCGCGTCGTCTTTGACGGCAAACCGCTGATGCCGGGTCTCAAGAGCCGGCCGAACGACGATCTGAGGCGCATCCAGCTGATCTACCAGATGGCCGATACCGCGATGAACCCGCGCCAGACGGTCCGCGACATCATCGGCCGGCCGCTCACCTTCTATTATGGCCTGAGGGGTGCTGAGAAGACGGCAAGGGTGAAGGAGTTGCTCGACCAGATCGAGATGGGCAAGGGCTTCGTCGATCGCTACCCGGCCGAACTTTCCGGCGGCCAGAAGCAGCGGGTGGCGATCGCAAGAGCGCTTGCCGCCAAGCCCGAACTCATCCTCTGCGACGAGCCGACCTCGGCGCTCGACCCGCTGGTGGCGGAGGGTATCCTCAAGCTGCTGCTGCGCCTGCAGGAGGAAGAACAGCTGTCCTATGTCTTCATCACGCACGACATCGCCATCGTCCGGGCGATTGCCGACAGCGTGGCGGTGATGCATCGCGGCAAGCTGGTGCGGTTCGGTCCGAAATCGACTGCGCTATCGCCGCCCTTTGACGACTACACCGATCTGCTATTGAAATCCGTGCCGGAAATGGAAATCGGCTGGCTGGAACGGGTGCTTGCCACGCGGCGCATGGAGAGCGCCGGTAACTGACTTGACGAGGGCCGAACCCTCGTCTCATGGAATATGCATCAAGGAATGAGCATGACCTCGCGCGGCTTCACCACCATCGAGAATGAATGGATTACGCTGAAGGATGGGACGCGGCTTGCCGCGCGCATCTGGATGCCGGATGGTGCGGAGAAAGATCCCGTTCCCGCCGTCTTCGAATTCCTGCCCTATCGCAAGCGGGATGGAACCAGCCTCAGGGATGAGTCGACCTACCCGGTATTCGCGGCCGCAGGCATTGCCGGCGTGCGCGTCGACATACGCGGATCCGGAGAATCCGACGGGGTCATCGACGGCGAATATACCGAATGCGAGCTTGCCAATGCCTGCGAGCTGATCGCCTGGATTGCCGCGCAGCCATGGTCGAACGGCTCGATCGGCATGATGGGCATCTCCTGGGGCGGCTTCAACAGCCTGCAGGTCGCAGCATTGCGCCCGCCGGCGCTGAAGGCCGTCATCTCGATCGCCTCGACCGTGGACCGATATAACGACGACATCCACTACAAGAACGGCTGCCATCTCTCCGCCCAGCTCTCATGGGCGGCGACGATGCTCGGCTACCAGTCGCGGCCGCCCGACCCGGCGCTTGTCGGCGAGCGCTGGAAGCAGATGTGGCTGGAACGTCTGGCGGGCGAACCCTTCTTCATGGAGGAGTGGCTGGCCCATCAGCGGCGCGACGATTTCTGGCGTCACGGCTCGATCTCAGAGGATTTTTCGAGCGTGGAGATCCCGACGCTGGTGATCGCCGGCTGGGCGGACGGCTACCGCAATACGCCGCTGATGGCAGTTGAAGGCCTGGGCAAAAAAGCCAAGGCGCTGATCGGCCCCTGGGTCCACAAATATCCGCACTTTGCCTGGCCGAAGCCGCGCACCGATTTCCATGGCGAAGCGATCGCCTGGTGGAACAGATGGCTGCGAGGCGAGAACAACGGCATCGACCGGTTGCCGCAGGCCCGCGCCTATATTCTCGACGCCGTCCGGCCTGCCCCGCGACGCGACAGCGATCCGGGCTTCTGGGTCGCCAAGGACGTCTGGTCGATGCCGCAGATGCAGTGCTTCTATGTCGAGCAGTTCGGCAAGCTGACGGAAGGCATGCCGATCCCGCATGCGCCCGAACATTCCGTCTATCTCCGCTCTCCGCTCGACACCGGGACGGCATCCGGTGAATATTTCACGCTGAAGCCCGACGCCGAAATGGCGGTCGATCAGCGCTTGGACGATGCCGGCTCGCTGGTCTTCGATACGATGCCGCTTGCTGGCGATTACGACTATCTCGGCCGGCCCGTGCTGACGCTTGCGCTACGCTCCCGGGCAACCGGTGGGAACCTCTGTGCCCGGCTCGTCGATGTCCATCCGGACGGCACGGCAACGCGTGTCGCCTTCGGCGTCCTCAATCTTACCCACCGGGACGGCAATGCAGATCCCAAGCCGCTGATGCCAGGCGAGAGGGTGTCGATCCGCCTCGTGCTCGATGCCTGCGGTTATCGCTTCCGTAAGGGGCATCGCATTCGCCTTTCGCTTTCTACCGCCTATTGGCCGATGATCCTGCCGCCGCCTGATGACGAGGGCATCGAGGTCGATATCGCCGCACTCGGCCTGGGGCTGCCGATGCTCGGCGAGCACCAGCGGATAGACATCAAGGAACCGGCCAATCCCGATCCCCTGCCGAAATACATCGAGCATGCGGGCGCCGCGACCAAGCGGCAGGTCGTCCGCGACCTCTCGGTCAACCGAACAGACTATCACATCCACGAGGATACCGGGCTCACCGAACACCCCGAGACAGGTCTCTCGACCCGGCAATTGCGGGAGGAAGTCTGGTCGATTTCACCCGACAATCCACTGTCGATGACCGGGACGTCGACCTGGACCTGCGACATGCGCCGCCCCGGCTGGTTCGTGCGAACGGTCGCGACCGCGCGGATTGCCTGCACCCGGACCGACTGGATCATCAGCGCTGTCGTCACCGCCTTCGAGGACGATGTTCAGGTCTTCGAAAAGGTCTTTGCGGAAAAGCGGATCGCGCGCGACCTGATGTGACCATCAGGCCGCCGCAAAACGCCTTGTGGCCTCGCAGACGGCGCGGAAGCCGTCGCGTGCGCCATCGCTCATGTGGCGAGCGCGCAGCCACGCATGCACCATCTGCGGCTCCTCCCGGAACCAGACTTCGACGCCCTCCGCGGTGAGCCGGGCGGCATAGTGCCGGCCGTCGTCCCGGAGCGGATCGAAATGCGCGACCGTGATGAAGGCCGGCGGCAGCCCGGCAAGCGAAGCTGCATGCAGCGGCTCGGCGATCTCATTGCCTGCCGGTGCCAGCAGGATCTGGCGGTAATAGGCGACATCCGCCGTCGTCAATCCCGGAGCCGCGGCCATTTCGACATAGGAGCCCGTATCGAGGTCACCGCCGAGCGCGGGATAGATCAGGACCTGGCCGACGACGCCGGACGGGCCCTCGTCGCGCGCGCGCAACGCAAGGCCCGCCGCCAGATTGGCCCCGGCGCTGTCGCCGATCAGCACGACCTTGCTGTTGGCGGAAAGCAGATGCTTCAACACGGTAAAGCCGTCATCCGTCTGCGCCGGCCAGCGATATTCAGGGGCCAGTCGGTAATCGACCGAAACAAGTTCCGCGCCGGCAAAATCGGCGATCTCGGCGCAGATGGCATGATGGCTCTCGAGCGAACCGACGACGAAGCCGCCGCCATGAAGATAGAGCAGAATGGTGCGTGTGCTGATTTTGCGCGGACGGTAACGCCGGATCGGGATGCGCTGGAGCATGCCGTCAGCAAAGATCATCTCCGGGGGCAGCGGGCGGTCAAAGCGCGCACAAAGAGCGTCGTACCAATCTCGCTGCTGCTCGATCGACGCTTCAACAGCGTCTGGCGGATAGAAGGCATCGCAAATCGCGAGAAACTGCAGGATGCCCCTTTCGGTGGGGACAGGTGGTTGAGCGGACATGGAGGTCCTTTCGCGATTTGGGAGATGACAGATCATGTCCCTGGCCGACTCTGTCCTCATCATGCGCCTCTGTGACACGGACGATCTGTCTGGCCGCGACCCATGGATGTCGCGGCTTTCAAAATTCGCGATAATTTTTTTCATCGCTGGCCCAAGGAAAGTCATCCGAGAAACGTCTCAATCTCGAAATAGCATCTTGCTTGGTAGCATGGGGTAGGTGCGGAATTGGACGCGGAGCTCATAGAACGAGCGCAGGGCGGCGACCGGGAGGCTTTCGGGCAACTGGTGTCGCGCCATTATGATTTCGTCCATGCGACGGCGTGGCGATGGTCTGGCAGTTCCACGGATGCCGACGACATCGCCCAGGAGGTCTGCGTCAAGCTCGGCGCGGCGATCCGCAGCTTTCGCGGCGCCAGCCGATTCAGGACATGGCTCTATACGCTGACGCTCAACGCCGCCCGCGACCATAGACGCAAGCTTGCACGAGAGGAGCAGACATTCCGCGCCTACGCCGCCGAACCGCAGCCCGATGCGCCGGCCGGACATGACGACGAGCTATCGAGCGAATTATGGGCCGCCGTGCGCGCCTTGCCGGAAAGGCAATGCGACGCCGTGCTGCTCGTTTACGGCGAAGGCCTCAGCCATTCGGCTGCTGCCGATGTCATGGGCTGCTCGGAGGCGACCGTGTCCTGGCAGGTCCATGAGGCGCGCAAAAGGCTGAAGACCGTGCTCGGCAAGGAAGAGGTATGACCGTGGACAAGGAACTCGAAAAGCTCTCCCGCCTGATACCGCCGGCAGCGACGCCGGAGGCGCGTGCGCGTGCGCTTGCTGCCGCGATGCAGGCCTTCGACACCGCAGAAAATAGTGCGCCGGCAGCCCAAGGAAATGCGAAAGGCTGGCGTCAAAGCTCCATCATCAACTGGATATGGAGTCCTGCCATGAACAAGAAATTCCTCGCCGGTTCAGCGCTTGCGACGCTGCTGGTCATTCCGGCCGCCGGTTATCTCGCGATCGAGTTGACCCGCAACGGATTGCCGATCGTCGACCAGACTGAGATCGCCGGAAACCTTTCGAAAAGTGAGGCGTCGAAACAACCGGCCGCAACCGCCGGTCAGCCGGTTGCGGTCGCGCCGCAAATACCGACCGGGAACGACAGCCTGGCTGAGCAATCTGTTGGTGTCGCGCAAGCGCTGCAGGACAAGGAGGCACCGGACCTCGCGAAATCCGATGCGTCGCAGACATCCGAATTCGATGCCAACGCCGCCCTCACGAACAAGCCGGAGGGTTCTGCCGCGGCACTAGGGGCGGCCAAACGCTCTGTACCGGCCGCTCCCGGCGTCGCCCCCCAACAGCAATTGGCCGAACCGATGGCCGCCATCGCCCCCTCGCCTGCTCCGCCTGCGGAGGGGCGTGTCCAGATGCAGCTCGATCCCAATCGCGAGCGGTTTGCCAATGCAGCGGCTAATCCGATCAAGAGCGTCGCGACGGATCCGGTTTCGACCTTCTCCGCTGATGTCGACAGCGCGTCCTATGCCTTCGTCCGCCGGTCGTTGACAGGCGGGGCGATGCCCGATCCACTATCGGTCCGCGTCGAGGAGATGATCAATTATTTCCCCTATGACTGGCCGGGTCCCGATAATGCCGATCAACCTTTCAAGGCGACGGTGACTGTCATGCCGACCCCGTGGAACCACGACACGGAATTGATGCATGTGGCGATCAAGGGCTATGACATTGCGCCGGCGACCACGCCGCATGCCAATCTTGTCTTCCTGATCGACGTGTCGGGCTCGATGGACGAGCCGGACAAGCTGCCGCTGCTGAAGAGCGCCTTCCGGCTTCTGGTCAACAGGCTGAAACCCGACGATACCGTCTCGATCGTCACCTATGCCGGCAATGCCGGCACGGTGTTGACGCCGACACGGGTGGCGGAGAAATCGAAGATCCTTTCGGCGATCGACAGGCTGGAGCCCGGCGGTTCGACCGGCGGCGCCGAAGGCATCGAGGCGGCCTACGATCTTGCCAAGCAGGGCTTCGTCAAGGACGGCGTCAACCGGGTGATGCTAGCGACGGACGGCGACTTCAATGTCGGCCCGTCGAGCGACGAGGACTTGAAGCGCATCATCGAGGAAAGACGCAAGGATGGCATCTTCCTCACCGTTCTCGGCTTCGGGCGGGGCAATCTCAACGATTCGCTGATGCAGACGCTGGCCCAGAACGGCAATGGCAGTGCTGCCTATATCGACACCTTGGCGGAAGCGCAAAAGACGCTGGTCGAAGAGGCCGGATCGACGCTGTTTCCGATCGCCAGCGACGTCAAGTTCCAGGTCGAGTTCAACCCGGAACGGATCGCCGAATACCGGCTGATCGGCTACGAGACGCGGGCGTTGAAGCGCGAGGATTTCAACAATGACCGTGTCGACGCCGGCGATATCGGCTCCGGCCACAGCGTCACGGCGATTTACGAGATTACGCCCAAGGGAAGCCCGGCAGTGATGAATGACGACCTGCGCTATGGCGCTGCCGATAAGGCGCCGGCCGCGGCCGCTGACAGCGCCCATCACGGCGAACTTGCCTTCGTCAAGATGCGCTACAAAAAGCCGGGAGAGGACAAGAGCGCGCTCATCACCACGCCTGTCGACGACAACAACGCGGTCGCCACCCTCGACGTCGCGCCGCAGGATGTCCGTTTCTCGGTGGCCGTCGCCGCCTTCGGCCAGAAACTGAGCCACGTCGCGGCCGTCGACACCTACTCCTATCAGGCGATCGCCGATCTCGCCGCGGCATCGCGAGGCACGGACACCTTCGGTTACAGGTCGGATTTCCTCGGCCTCGTCCGGCTGGCGGACGGCCTCAGTCAACGATGAGGCAAGAGGCACAAAACCGCACCAAACAAGAGGCCGTCCCAAAAGGGCGGCGTCTGTTGAGTGATTATCCCAGTCTCGACCCGTTGGCGGTGAGATAAACAGCGTAGAGAGACGTGCTCGCGGTGATGAAGAGGCGATTCAATTTCTCGCCGCCGAAAGCGACGTTGGAGACGCCCTCGGGAATATGGATCTTGCCGATCAAAGTGCCATCCGGATCATAGGCGTGCACACCGTCGCCGGCGCTCGTCCATATCCGGCCTTTCCGGTCGACGCGAAAACCATCGAAAAGGCCTGAGGTACATTCTGCGAAAACGCCGAGATCGGTCAGGCTCCCGTCAGTCGAGACTGCGAGCTTTCTGATGTGACGCGGACCGCCGGGCAGATGCGTTGCCCCGGTGTCGGCGACGTAGAGCAGCGTCTCATCCGGGGAGAAAGCAAGTCCATTCGGCTTGACTAAATCGGAGGTCACCTGATCGGTCGAGCCTGTTGCCGGATCATGCCGGTAGACGTGGCATCCGCCGATTTCCGCCTCGCCATAGTCGCCCTCGTAGTCGTGGAGGATGCCGTAGCTCGGGTCGGTGAACCAGATGGTCCCATCGGACTTGACGGTGACGTCGTTTGGAGAATTGAGCCGTTTGCCTGCAATCTGATCGGCCAGAACGGTGATCCTGCCGTTGAAGTCCGTGCGCGTGACACGGCGCGTCAGATGTTCGCATGTGATCAACCGGCCCTGATCGTCGACCGTGTTGCCATTCGAATTGTTGCTGGGCGAGCGGAATACCGTTGTATGCCCGCTGGTATCGTCGTAGCGCATCATGCGGTTGTTGGGGATATCCGAAAAAACCAGATAGCGCCCGGCGGCAAACCAGGCAGGCCCCTCCAGCCAGCGGCCACCCGTCCAAAGTCGCTCGACGCGGGCGTGACCGACGAAGCAGCTTTCAAAACGCGGGTCGAGAACCTCGAACCCCGTACCGTCAATTTGCCCGAACATGATGCTCCTCCGTTTCCTTCAAATTGTTATCGATATCATCTTGTCGCGTTTTGAGGGCTTCGTACAGATACCGATCTGCCGGCCTTTGCGAAAATGCCCCAGGAATCCTGGTTCTTGGGCTTTGGAATGGTGCATTCCTGCAATAATATCGATTGTACGATGATAGCGATAACTTTATCGTGTCTTAGACTACCCAACTCGGAAGCTTGTTTGAAAGCGGAGACCAGTGAAAAACGAGGATGAGCCGAAAGACAAGCGTCTCAAGCCGGGAGACGCGCAAAAGCTGACGATGGCGGAGGTCGCCAAATATGTCGGCGTATCTGCCATGACCGTTTCACGTGCCTTTCGCCAGGATGCGAGCGTTTCCGAGGAAACCCGGAAGCGCATCATGGAAGCCGTCGACGCGCTCGGTTATGTGCTCGATCTGTCGGCCGGCAGTCTTTCGTCAAGGCGGAGCGGCTTCATCGCCGCCCTGGTGCCCTCGATCAACAATTCGAATTTTTCCGACACCGCACGCGGCATGACCGATGCGCTGCAGAATACCGGCCTTCAACTCCTTCTCGGCTATACCGACTATTCGGCGGAGAAAGAGGAAGAGCTGATCGAGGCGATGCTGCGCCGCCGCCCCGAAGGCATCATCCTGACCGGTGGTTCGCACACGGCGCGCGCGCGGCGGATGCTCGTAAAAGCCGGCATTCCCGTTGTCGAGACCTGGGAACTTCCGGAAGATCCGATCAATCAGGTCGTCGGCTTTTCCAACAGTGAGGCGATGTCCCTGCTGGTGCGGACACTTGCCGGTCAAGGATATCGGAAGTTCGGTTATATCGGCGGAACGACGGCGCGCGATACGCGCGGCAGCCAGCGGCGAAGCGGTTTCCAGAAAACTGTCGAAGAATTGGGCCTCGGACCGGGACGGATGATTTCCTTCGGCGTCCCGCCTATCACCATGGAACAGGGAGGCCAGGCGATCGTCAGCCTGCTGGAGCGCTGGCCGGACACGGAAGTGGTTCTCTGCGTCTCCGACCTTTCCGCCTTCGGCGCCATCATGGAATGCACGCGCAGGGGAATGAAGGTTCCGCGGGACATCGCCGTTGCCGGTTTCGGCGATTATGAGATCTCGTCCATCTGTCATCCGCGCATTACCACCATCAATGTGGATTGTTATGGCATCGGTCGCCAGGCCGCCGCCCGCCTGCTGGATACCCTCCATACCGGCGAGGCGACCGGCGATGAGATCACATTGACAGGCTATAAGGTTGTCTTGCGCGAAAGCACGGACCGGAACGGCGCGCCGACCGCTTGAGACCAAAGCGCCGCACGTCTTTTCAGATGCGCGGCGATGCAACACTTTGAATGGCTGCAGGGATCATACAGTCGGTCAGAAGGCGATCTGCACTTTCATGGACTTGCTGCGGTCGCCCGCCAGCTCGAAGGCGGCAACGGCCTCTTCGATCCCGAAAACACCTGTCAGCAGCGGCTTCAGATCGACGCGACGCGCGTTGATCAGTTCGACGGCGAGCGCAAATTCCTCGTGGAAACGGAATGTCCCGCGCATCTCGATTTCCTTCGAAACGATCATGTTCTGCGGGATAGAGACATCGCCGCCAAGGCCCAGCTGCACGAGAATGGCGCGGGGCTTAAGCGTCTCCAGGCCGGCGCGCACGGCTTTCTCATTGCCCGACGCTTCGAACATGACATCGAAGTATCCCTTGTCAGCGCTGTAAGCCGCGAGGTCGGCAGCATGGGTGGCAACGTTGATCGTTCGATCGGCGCCGCTGGTGCGGGCAATCGCCAGAACGCTGTCGGTCACGTCGGTCGCGACGATTTCGCGGGCGCCGAGAACGCGCGCCGCGACGATCGCCAACATCCCAATGGGGCCGCAACCGGTGACCAGCACCCGTTTGCCGAGCAGCGAGCCGGCGCGGTTTGCCGCATGCAGCGTCACGGCAAAGGGTTCGGCAAAGGCAGCCTCGTGAATGGAAATGCCGTCTGCGACCTTGTGGCATTGCCAGCGCTCCGCCACCAGCCGCTGGCGAAAGCCACCCTGAATATGCGGCATCGGCATGGCGCTGCCGTAAAACCGCATGTTGAGGCAGTGGTTTTGCTGTCCTTTCAGGCAATATTGGCAATGGTTGCACGGCCGGCTCGGGGAAACCGCAACACGGTCTCCGACGGCAAGGTCGGTGACGCCGGAGCCCAGCGCCTTGACCGTTCCGGCGATCTCATGGCCGAGGATCATCGGTTCGCGCAGGCGAACGGTGCCAAACCCACCGTGGTTGTAATAGTGCAGGTCGGAACCGCAGATGCCGCCGGCTTCGATGGCAATCTCCACCTGCCCGGCGCCAGCAACCTCCGGCTCGCGCTCTTCGATCCTCAGATCCTTGGCGGCATGAATGACGATGGCTTTCATATCGGGACCCTCACACGACGGGAGTTGGAAGCGGGCTACCTGCAAAATGCGCAGCGAGATTGTCTCTGACCAATTGGCCCATGGCCTTGCGGGTCTCGACAGTGCCAGAGCCGTGATGGGGCTGCAACACGACGTTTTGCAACGTCAGGAAACGGGCATTGATCTTGGGTTCGTTCAGGAAGACATCAAGGCCGGCCGCCTGGATGGTGCGGTCTCGAAGGGCTGCGATCAGCGCTTCTTCGTCGACGGTCGTCCCGCGGGAGACGTTGACCAGGATGCCGTTAGGGCCGAGCGCTTTAAGCACCTCAGCATTGATGATCTTCATGGTCGCCTCCCCGCCGGGGACGATGACGATCAGAAAGTCGGCCCAATCGGCAAGCGCGATCAGGTCGGGCTCGTAGGTATAGGCAACATCCGTGTGGTCATGGCGAGCGAAATAGGAGATGTCGCAGCCGAATGCAGCAGCCCTTCTGGCGATTGCCTTGCCGATCCGGCCCATGCCGGCGATCCCCACCTTCTTGCCCGAGACGCGCGTCACCAGCGGCATGGCGACACTGCCCCACTGGCCGGAGCGAACGAGGACATCGGCCTGAGGGACCTGCCTTGCCGTGGCAAGCAGCAGTCCGATGGCGATATCGGCGACATCTTCGGTCAGCACATCGGGGGTATTCGTGACGCGAATGCCGTTGGCGCGGGCATAGGACAAGTCGATTGCGTCGGTGCCGACGCCGTAACAGGAGACGATTTCCAGTTTCGGCAATTGCGCCATCAGTTCTGCGGACGCTCCCAGTTCGCCGCGGGTCGCTATGGCGCGGATATCCTTGCCGACCCTGGAGATCAGCTCCTGCCGGTCTGTCGCTTCCCAGAGGCGATGAATGCGGTAGTTCGCCTCCAGATCCACCATGTCCCATTCCGGATAGGCTCCGGCCATCAAGATTTCTACCTCAGGCATTCCGTTTCCATCCCGCATTTTGACAGTTGATTATGTTATCGATAACATATAATTCGGAAGAGGGATGTCAAGTGAGTTTCACCGCCGGCGGCAGTTGAAGCCGTCGCCGGCGGCGAGACTGGAGGAGTGATTTGCATGAAGAATTTGTTTGATCTTACCGGACGGCGCGCCCTGATCACCGGTTCGAGCCAGGGGATCGGCTATGCCCTGGCCGAAGGCCTGGCGCAGCATGGCGCCGAGGTGATCATCAATGGCCGCACGCCCGAAAGCGTCAAACGTGCGGTCGAGAGCCTCAAGGATCAAGGCCTCTCTGCCCATGCGGCGATCTTCGACGTGACCAGCAAGGACGCTGCCAAAGAAGGCATAGACGCGATCGAAACCGATATCGGGCCGCTCGGCATCCTGATCAACAATGCCGGCATGCAGTTTCGCACGCCGCTGGAAGATTTTCCGGCGGACAAATGGGAGCTGCTGCTGACCACCAATATTTCGAGCGTGTTCTACGTCGGCCAGGCAGCGGCCAAACCCATGATCGCCCGCGGACAGGGCAAGATCATCAACATCGCCTCCGTTCAAAGCGAACTGGCGCGCCCCGGCATTGCTCCCTACACGGCGACCAAGGGCGCGGTGCGCAATCTGACCCGCGGCATGTGCGCCGACTGGGCCAAGTACGGTCTGCAGATCAACGCTATTGCGCCGGGCTATTTCAAGACGCCGCTCAACCAGGCGCTCGTCGACAACCCCGAGTTCTCGTCCTGGCTCGAGAAGAGGACGCCGGCCGGACGCTGGGGCAATGTCGAGGAGCTGGTGGGTGCCGCCGTTTTCCTGTCGGGCCGCGGCTCGTCGTTTATCAACGGGCACACGCTTTATGTCGACGGCGGCATCACGACCTGCCTCTGATAGAGACGAGACCATGGGCTTCGAGCAAAAGGCATCGCCTCTGGCCATTGTCGTCATGGGCGTCAGCGGCTGCGGCAAATCCTCGGTTGGAGAGCATCTCGCCGCTCGAAACGGCATGCTGTTTCTGGAGGGCGACCAACTCCACCCCGCTCAAAATGTCGAGAAGATGGCGCAGGGCATACCGCTTGCTGACGACGACCGCCTGCCTTGGCTCGACCGGATCGGCGAAGAAATAAGGACCGCGCAAGAAACGTCGCAAGGATTGGTGGTTTCCTGTTCGGCGCTGAAGAGAAGCTATCGCGACAGGCTAAGACAGGCAGCGGGCGGGCGCCTGGCCTTTGTTTTCCTCGAAGGATCCCGCGACCTGCTGCTGTCGCGGATGCAGGCTCGCCAGGGCCATTTCATGCCGGCGTCGCTGCTCGACAGCCAGCTGCAGACGCTGGAGCCGCCGACCGGTGAAGCTGGTGTGGTGACGGTGGCGATCGATAATGCGTTGGATGATATTGTGGCGCTGGCTTGTCAGGGACTGAGCGGCATGGCCGTCAAGGGAGGAGATTATCATGCAGGATGACTACAGAGCAGATGTCGCCGTCATCGGTGCCGGCATCATGGGAACGGCGATCGTCACCCGATTGATCGAAACCGGGCATAAGGTATCGGTCTTCGACCTGGATACCGAAAAAGTCGCGGCTTTGGTGGCCAAGGGCGCAAGCGCGGCCGGCTCCGTGGAGGAAGCGGTCTCACGGTCGGCGTTTTGTGTGCTGAGCCTCAATCACGCCAGCATCGTCCGCGCCGTCGTCTTCGGCGAAAAGGGTGTTGCGCCGGCGGCAAATGCCGACAAGGTGTTGATCGACATGTCGTCGATCGACCCGGCCGACACGGCTGACATGGCGATGCGGCTGCGTCGGGAAACCGGCATGGCATGGGTGGATTGCCCGCTCTCCGGCGGCGTGCCGGGTGCGCTGAGCGGACGCCTGACGATCATGGCTGGCGGCAGCGCTGAGGATTTCGAACGGGCGCGCGTGGTGATGCGGCATCTCGCCGCCAATTACACGCTGATGGGTGCATCCGGCGCCGGGCAGACCACGAAGCTGATCAATCAGCTGTTTTGCGCCGTGCTGTTTCAGGCCGTCGCCGAAGCGGTCAAGCTCGCTGAAGCCGGCGGCGTCGATCCGGCCGCCATTCCGGCAGCCCTTGCCGGCGGCAGGGCTGATAACCGGATAATGCAGGAATTCATGGCAAAATTCGCTGCCCGGGATTTCTCTCCGACAGGCAGAATCGACAACATGTTGAAGGACCTGGATTCACTTCAGGCCTTCGCGCTGAAGACCAAGACGCCATTGCCGATGACCGGCTCCGTGGTCGAAATTCATCGCCTGCTCTGCGCTGCCGGCCTCGGGCCGAAGGACTCCGCCGAGATGATGCGTCTTCTCGACGGATTTCAGGCCGGCTGACATCAATCTCTCCGAGAAATTCGAGATCGTCATCTTTCCGCTTGACCATCCATAAATGTTATCGATAACATATGATCAATGACAACCGCAGCTTTGGGAGGAGCCACAGTGGAAGCCAAGAGACTGCTGGAGTTCCAGTCGATCACCAAGAGCTTCGGCGGCACGCAAGCGCTGCGGGACGTCTCGATCGACCTTCGCGAGGGCGAAATCCTCGCGCTGCTGGGGGAAAACGGCGCCGGCAAATCGACGCTCATCAAGACGCTTGCGGGTATCTACAAGCCCGATAGCGGCGACATCCTTTTTCGCGGCCAGAGCTACCATCATCGTCCCCCGAAGCCGAACGAACGGCAACAGGTTGCCTTCATCCACCAGGATCTCGGTTTGATCGAGTGGATGACGGTCGGCGAGAACATGGGCCTGTCACAGGGCTTCTCGATGCGTCGCGGCCTGATCGATTGGAACAGGACCCAGGCGCGCGCCAAGGAAGCCTTGAAACTGGTCGGCTGCGATTTTGACCCCACCACGCGGGTCTCGGCGCTGTCGCGCACCGAAAAGTCGCTTGTCGCCATTGCCCGTGCGCTGGCCGTCGAAGCCGACGTTCTGGTGCTCGACGAGCCGACGGCGAGCCTTCCCGCCGATGAAGTCGATCGGCTGTTCAATGCAATCCGCCCCTTAAAGGATCGCGGCGTCGGGATGATCTACGTCTCCCACAGGCTGGACGAAATTTTCCGGATTGCCGATCGGGTCGCCGTTCTGCGCGACGGATGCATGGTAGGACAGAAACCCGTCAGCGAGACCACCCCCGACGAGCTGGTGACGATGATCATCGGCCGCAGCGGCGACAGCCTCTTTTCCAAGACGGCGATCACGCCCGGCAAGGCGATCGTCAAGGTTCGCGATCTCGTTTGCGCCGGCACAGGCGCGATATCGTTCGATATCCGCGAGGGCGAGCTTCTGGGCCTGGCTGGATTGCGTGGCGCCGGTCAGGAACGGATCGGCCGCGCGCTGTTCGGTTGCGAGCCCTTCCACGGCTCGGTTCTGCTGCATGACGAGGCCCCCGACCTCTCCAGCCCGCGGCGCGCCATGGCGTCGGGCATCGGCTTGATCGCCCGTGACCGGACGGAGGAGTCCGTGGCGCTCTCACTTTCCATTCGGGAAAATACCTACCTCAATCCGGGCGCCGTCGGACGTGGGCTTTTGTCCTTCCTGTCGCCGCGCGGCGAAGCCGATCTTGCTCATAAGATCGGTCATTCCGTCGGCCTGCGGCCAAACGACCCGGATCTGCCGGTAGAGGCCTTGTCGGGTGGCAATCAGCAGAAAGTGGTCGTCGGCCGCTGGCTGGCGACCGGCCGCAAGCTGCTGGTCGCAGAAGATCCGACCGCCGGCGTCGATATCGGAGCGCGTGCGGAGATCTACCGTCTGATCACCCAGGCGCTCGAGGCCGGCCTCGCGGTTGTCGTGGTGTCGACGGACTTCGAGGAAATCGCCCATATCTGCCACCGCGCGCTGGTTTTCTCGCGCGGCAAAATCGTCAGCGAACTGACTGGAAGCGCTCTGACAACGGAGGCGGTCATCACGGCCGCATCCGCATCGGAAGCCGCTTGAGCCACCGGGAGAACAGCCATGCAATCCATTGAATCCACGGCGCTGGAGCCGACCAAGAGCGAAATGGCAGGTCTGTCCACAGGACAGAAGATCGGACGCCTGATCCCGGTCTACGGGCTGGTGATCCTGACCGTCGGCCTGATCGTCATCTTCTCGATCCTTCTGCCCGATACCTTCCCGACCCTGTTGAACGTCCGCTCGATCGTGTCCGACAAGGCAATCATTGCGCTTCTGTCGTTGGCTGCGATGATCCCGATGGCATCGGGCCGCATCGATCTGACCGTCGGCTATGGCATCGTGCTCTGGCACATTCTTGCCATCAGCCTGCAGACGGCCTACGGCCTGCCCTGGCCTGTCGCGGTCGTCATCGTTCTGGCGCTTGGCGTTCTCACCGGCTTCATTAACGGCCTGCTGGTCGAGGTTGCGAAGATCGACAGCTTCATCGCGACGCTCGGCACCGGAACGGTTCTATACGCGCTTGCGCTTTGGCACACCGGCGGGCGGCAGGTGGTCGGCGTCCTGCCGGAGGGATTCTATGCGCTGAACGGCACCATGCTGTTCGGCCTGCCGATCACGGGCTTCTACGTGCTCCTGATCGCAATCTGCATGTGGATCGTGCTCGAATACCTGCCGATCGGCCGCTATCTCTACGCCATCGGCGCCAATCCGAAGGCGGCCGCACTCAATGGCATTCCGGTCCGCAAATTCGTGATCGGCGCATTCGTCACCTCGGGGCTGCTTGCGGCTCTGACCGGGGTCCTTCTCGCCTCGAAGCTGCGTATCGGCCAGGCAAGCGTCGGCCTCGAATATCTCCTGCCGGCGCTTGTCGGCGCGTTCCTCGGATCGACGACGATCAAGCCGGGACGGGTGAACGTCTGGGGCACCTTGATCGGCGTCATCATCCTGGCGGTCGGAATATCAGGAATTCAGCAATTCGGCGGGTCGTTCTTCGTCGAACCGCTGTTCAACGGCGTGACCCTGCTGATTGCCATCGGCATAGCAGGCTACGCCCAGCGCAAGCGCGGAGCTGTGAGGAGGATCACACCCGCATCCAAATGAGGATGCCGGCTCATCCCGGCATTTCACAACAAACAAAATGGAGGAGTGAACATGAAGCGCAGAACATTATTGCAGGCAACGGTCGCAACCGTCGCCGTTATGCTGAGCATGCCGGCATTGGCCGATTCAATGGCCGATGCCAAGGCCGTGGTCGAAAAGTATGCTTCCAAGGTGAGCGCCTGGGATGGCCCGACGAGCGGCCCCAAGGGCGCCACTGGAAAGAACATCGTCATTCTCGCCGCCGACATGAAAAATGGCGGCATCCTCGGCGTGGTCAATGGCGTTCAGGAAGCGGCAGGCGCGCTCGGCTGGACGGTGAAGGCGCTTGACGGCGCCGGTTCGATCGGCGGGCGCACCGCGGCTTTCGGCCAGGCTATGGCGCTGAAGCCGGATGGCATCATCATCAACGGCTTTGACGCGGTCGAACAGAAGCCGGCGATGGAAGCGGCCAAGGCTGCCGGAATTCCGATGGTTTCCTGGCACGCCGCCTCGGCCGTTGGTCCGGTTCCAGAAGTCGGTGTCTTCGCAAACGTGACCACCGATGCGATGGAAGTGTCGAAGTCCGCGGCGGATTGGGCCTTTGCCGATGCAGGCGGCAAGCCGGGTGTCATCATCTTTACCGACTCCACCTATGCGATCGCGATTGCCAAGGCCGATCGCATGAAGAAGGAGATCGAGGATCTCGGCGGCACGGTGCTCGAATATGTCGACACGCCGATCGCCGAAACCTCTCAGCGCATGCCGCAGCTCACCACATCGCTTCTGCAGAAGTATGGCGCGAAGTGGACGCATTCGCTGGCGATCAACGACCTTTATTACGACTTCATGGGACCTTCGCTCGCCTCGGCCGGCATTGCAGGTGATGGAAAACCGGTGAACGTCGCAGCCGGCGACGGTTCGGAGAGCGCCTATCAGCGTATCCGCGCCAAGCAGTTCCAGGCCGTCACGGTGGCCGAGCCGCTCAACCTCCAGGGCTGGCAGCTCGTCGACGAATTGAACCGCGCCTTTGCGAAAGCTCCATGGTCCGGCTACGTGTCGCCGCTGCATGTGGTGACCAGCCAGAACGTCGAGTTTGACGGTGGACCGAAGAACAGCTTTGATCCCGACAACGGCTATCGCGATCAATACAAGAAAATCTGGGGCAAATAACCCTTCCAGTCAGGGCGTATCGACCGATACGCCCTGATATTCCGACAACACACCACCATCGATCCAGCTCCGGCGAGTTTTGGAAAAGAGAACCTATGATCATTCGTTATGCTTTGTTTGAAGGCGAAATCCATCCCGGCAGAGAAGCGGAATTTCGCGAATTCGTGCGGCAGCGGCTCGTCCCTCTCTGGACGAAATTTCCGGGCGCCGAGGAAATCCGGGTGCTCGACGGGATGGAGCGCGACGAAGGCGCCCCGATCTATGCCATGGCGCTCGCCATTCGCTATCCCGATATGGATGCGGTGAAGGCAGCACTTCTCTCCGACGTGCGGTCAGAGAGCCGAGAGGTCACCGGCGAACTCCTGCAGCTCTTTACGGGCAAGGTGCATCACCACGTATTCTCGGCCAACGAATACGCGCCGCATGTTGCCTGACATCAGGCGAGCCGGACGTTCACACGGTTCGGGCGCCTGAAAGGGCGTCAGTTGAGCTAAGACGCTTAAGCGCCCGCGGACGAACGTCCCAGGCGCTTTTTTCATGCCTGCCAAACGCGACCATCCTGCGAAGGCGCCGGATGCGACCGTTCCGGTTGCCCGACTTTTGAGGACAATTTTTCCTCAGCGCCACTTTCATTAAACTAAATAGTCTATCGATTTAGTGGATTATATTCCATCTTACCGTGCATCGCTCCTGCAATCAGCAATCCGAAACGGGAAGATCGACGATGACGTTGGCTAAGATGACATTGGCAAAGACATTCAAAATTGCGTTGTTCAGTCTGCTTGGTCTCGGTGCCATTCATGGTCCGGCGGTAGCCCAGACAGACGCCCCCCTGCTTTCCAAAGTGCCGCCAGGCACGGTGCTGACGATCGGCGATCCGGTCACGCAGAAAGCTCTCGAAGTGTCCGGCCTCGGCAAGGAGCTCAGTTTTGAAGTCAAATGGGCCAATATCAGCGGCGGGCCGCAGACGTCGGAAGCTTTCCGCGCTCATGCGCTCGATGTCGGGTCGGTGGCCGAGATCCCCTCGATCTTCGCCAACTGGAACAATCTGCCCGTTCGCAACATCGCCTATCGCGAACGCCGTGACCCGATTGCCAATCCCATCTACCGCTTCGGCATCGCACCGGGCGCGACCGTCAAGACGCTGGCGGATTTCCGCGGCAAACGCATCGCCTTCAGCCCGGGACAGGCCCAGGGCACACTCGTTCTGCGTGCCCTCCATGCCGCAGGCTTGAAGAGCAGCGACGTCACTCTGGTGGAACTGCCAAGCACCAGCGATGTCTATCCGAAGGCATTGGCGAGCAGGCAGGTCGACATCGCGCCGCTCGGCGGCGTCTACATCAGGCGCTACATCACCCAATACGGACCTGATGGCGCGACCCTCGTGGAGCATGGCCTGCGGGATGATCCGAGCCATCTTTATGCGCCGCAATGGGTTCTGGATGATCCCGCCAAGGCGGCAGCTCTCGCCGAATATGTCGGGCTGTGGGCGCGCGCTACCGAATGGGTGAACCGCAACCCGGACCTCTGGATCAAGGAATATTACGTTGGTCAGCAGGGGCTGAGCCAGGAGGACGGGGAATATCTCGTCAAGCTGACTGGCGAACAGATCGTTCCCGCCGATTGGAGCGAAGTGAAGAAGCGCCACCAGGAAACCATCGACCTGCTGGCAGACGAGCTCGGCTACAAACCCCTCAATGTGGAGCAGATTTTCGACAATCGCTTCGAAAAGCTCGGCGCCGCGGCTTTGGCCAAGAGCCAGTAACGTTCGACACCCCTTCGGAGAGGAGATCTGAAGCATGGCAACCACTTGGGATGCAGATGAGGCGAAACTATCCCTGACAACAAGCGGGAGAGTTCATGGAGGCTCACGCGCGACAAAGCTGGCCGGCCCGGCTAGCTCTGCTGGCCTGACTGGCTCCGCCGGCCCACGGGCCCGGCGCAGGCTGGGTCCCGGACCCGCGATCCCTTTCGGGTTGCAGATCGGGCCGGTATTGCTTGTCCTGACCTGGGTCGTCGGTTCGGCATTGGGATGGATCGACCCGCGCATCCTGTCGGCGCCGTGGACTGTCATCGAGGCTTTCGTAAGGCTCATAGAGCAGGGTCGCCTGCAGGACAATTTCGTGACGTCAGCGACACGCGCCCTGCTCGGGCTTGGCATCGGATTGCTGATCGGCACGATCCTGGCGGTGATCGCCGGTCTTTCCCGGATCGGCGAAGCTCTGATCGACGGGCCGGTCCAGATCAAGCGCGCGATACCGACGCTGGCCCTGATCCCCTTGCTGATCCTGTGGTTCGGCATCGGCGAGAGCATGAAGGTTACGACCATCGCGCTGGCCGTCATCGTGCCGATTTATATCCACACCCACAACGCGCTCCGCAGCATCGACAGCCGTTATGTCGAACTGGCCGAGACGCTGCGGATGAGCCAGAAGGACTTCATCCTTCAAGTCGTGCTGCCGGGCGCCCTGCCGGGTTTCCTTCTGGGCCTGCGGTTTGCCGTCACCCTCTGCTGGGTTTCTCTCGTCGTGGTCGAGCAGATCAACGCCACCAGCGGGCTCGGATACATGATCGATCTTGCCCGAAATTACGGGCAGACCGACGTCATTCTCGTCGGCCTGGTGGTCTATGTGCTGCTCGGACTCGTCTCGGACGGTCTCGTCCGCCTGCTTGAACGGAGGGTTCTCTCATGGCGCCGCACCCTGGCAAACTGAAGCCCACAACCAAGGCCGTCCACGTGCGAAACCTCGCACGCCGGTTTGCGACGAAGACGATCCTCGACGGCGTCGATCTCGATATCGAGGAAGGCGAGTTCGTCGCCCTGCTTGGCCGCAGCGGCTCCGGCAAAAGCACGTTCCTCAGGGCTCTTGCCGGTCTCGATCATGGTGTCGAGGGAACCGGCACCCTCGAGACGCCGGAGAGCCTTTCGGTGGTTTTCCAGGACGCCCGCCTGCTGCCCTGGCGCACCGTCATCCAGAACGTCACGCTTGGCCTACATGGACCTTCCGGCCAGGAAGCCGGACGGAAGGCTTTGGCGGAGGTAGGACTTGCAGGCCGGGAAACGGCCTGGCCGAACCAGCTTTCGGGTGGCGAGCAGCAGAGGGTCGCTCTTGCCCGTTCGCTGGTGCGCGAACCAGCCCTGCTTCTCGCCGATGAGCCGTTCGGCGCGCTCGACGCGCTGACCCGGCTGAAAATGCACGATCTGCTGCGGGAGTTGTGTGCAAGACACCGTCCCGCCGTGCTGCTCGTCACCCATGACGTCGACGAGGCGATTTCGCTGGCCGACCGCATACTGGTTCTCGACGAAGGCCGCCTCATCGAGGATCTCAGGATCGATCTGCCGACGCCGCGCGATCACGGCGATCCGCGTTTTGCGCAATTCCGAATCCATCTTCTCAGCCGGCTCGGGGTCGAGCTTCCGGGCCGCAAGGCCGCCTGACATCAGCAACAGTGCAATTTGATCTGGGGATAAGCCAATGAGCACATCGAAACGGCAAATGCGGCTTGGCGCGTTCATCATGGCGACGGGCCATCATATCGCCGCCTGGCGCCATCCGGAGGCGCAGGCCGATGCCGGCCTCAATATCGATCACTACCGCGAGCTCGCCCAGACCGCCGAACGCGGCAAATTCGATCTCGTCTTCGTCGCCGACAGTCCGGCGGGATGGGACCGCGCCAAGGACCCGGAGGCGCTTCGCCGCACCGCCCAGGGCGCACATTTCGAGCCCCTGACCCTTTGGGCTGCCCTCTCCCAGGTGACCAAACATATCGGCTTCGTCGCCACGGCATCGACGACCTATGAGGACCCCTACCTGCTGGCCCGCAGGTTCGCCTCGCTCGACTATATCTCCAAGGGTCGTGCCGCATGGAACGTCGTCACGACAGGTGCGGATGTTTCGAAGAATTTCTCAATCGCAGGCCATCCCGCCCATGCTGATCGTTATGAGCGGGCCGAGGAATTCGTCGACCTGGTGAAGGGCCTATGGGATTCTTACGAAGACGATGCCTTCATTCGCGACAAGGAAAGCGGGGTCTATCTCGATCCCGACAAGGTGCATCTCGTCGATCACAAGGGCAAGTTCTTCTCGGTGGCCGGTCCGCTCAACGTCGGCCGTCCGGTTCAGGGCTATCCTGTCATCGTGCAGGCCGGCGCATCCGAACCCGGGCGCGAACTTGCCGCCCGCACGGCCGAGATGATCTTTACCGCCAACCAGACCTTCGAGGATGCGCAGGAATTCTATTCCGACGTCAAAGGGCGGCTCGCCCGCTACGGACGCCGGCCGGACGAACTGCTGATCAGTCCCGGCATATTCCCGGTTCTCGGCGGGACCGAAGCGGAAGCCCAGGCGAACTACGACCATATCCAATCGCTGGTTCATCCCTCCATCGCCTGGAATATCCTTGCCCGCCACTACAAGGGTGTCGATCTTTCCGGCTACTCGCTGGATGATCCCGCCCCTCCCCTGCCTGATAATACCGAACTCAACAAAAGCCGCCTCAAGCTGGTTTCCGACCTGGTATCGCGCAACAATCTGACGCTGCGCCAGTTCTATCTGGCGGTCGCCACTGCTCGCGGCCATCGGACGGTTGTGGGAACACCCGAGCAGATCGCTGATGCGATGCAGAGCTGGTTCGAGAACGGTGCTGCCGACGCGTTCAACATCATGCCGCCGATCCTGCCCACCGCCTTGACCGATTTCGTCGATCAGGTCGTCCCGATCCTGCGCAAGCGCGGCCTGTTCCGGCACGAATACGAAGGCACGACGCTGCGGGAGAACCTGGGCCTTCAGCGCCCGCCGAATGGCTTTGTGGTTCACGCGGAGCAGCAGCAGGTGCAGGCCGCCATATGATTTCCCAGGGGGCTTCCCCTGGTTTCCTTGTTCCAACCACACAGAACCGCAGCATCGCATGAGCAATAATTCCGAATTTCTCTGGTATATTCCCAACGACGTCAAAGCCGGCCATCGCGGCGATTCCGCCGTCGAGAACCACAACAGCCTGGATACGCTGACCAGCCACGCAAAGGCGCTGGAGGAACATGGCTGGAAGGGCGCGCTCATCGGCACCGGTTGGGGCCGCCCCGACACGTTTACCGTCGCAACTTCGCTCGCCGCCCGGACGACCACCTTCGAACCGCTCATTGCGATCCGTCCAGGCTATTGGCGACCGGCGAATTTCGCTTCCGCGGCAGCGACGCTGGACCATCTGACCGGCGGCCGCGTGCGGATCAACATCGTGTCGGGCAAGGACAACCTTCCTGCCTACGGCGACAGCGAGGGCGATCAGGCGCACCGCTACGGTCGCACCAAGGAGTTCATGCGGCTGGTCCGAAGATTATGGACCGAAGACAATGTCACCTCGGCGGGCGAGAACTTCCGGGTTGCCCACTCCACCGTGGTGCCACGCATCCAGGTCCGCGGCGACCGCCGGCACCCCAAATTCTATTTTGGCGGCGCTTCGGAGGCGGCCGAGCGGGTGGCCGCCACCGAGGCCGATGTCCAGCTTTTCTGGGGCGAGCCGCTCGACGGTGTCGGCGAACGGAT
Organism: Rhizobium ruizarguesonis; assembly: GCF_012349115.1. Taxonomy (GTDB): domain Bacteria; phylum Pseudomonadota; class Alphaproteobacteria; order Rhizobiales; family Rhizobiaceae; genus Rhizobium; species Rhizobium ruizarguesonis. The sequence goes on along the minus strand of NZ_PQIG01000122.1, from coordinate 104,965 downwards.
CGCGCGGCTCAAGGCGTTGAGCAGAGAACTGGACCGCGACCTCCCGCCGCTGGAATTCGGCCTGCGGATAACGACGCTGGTCCGCGACACCACCGAACAGGCCTGGACTGACGCCGAGGCGAAGGTCGCCGAGATGGCCAGAAGCAAGGGCACCGGCTGGCATGATCACCAGCGCGCGCTCGCCGTCGGCCAGCAGCGGTTGCTCGATCTGCATGAGCGCGGCGACGTCCTCGACGACAACCTCTATACCGCGCCGGGCAAGTTCGGAGGCGGCGGAGCCGGCACCACCTGGCTGGTCGGTTCGGCTGAAGACGTCGCCCGTTCGCTGCGCAAATATCAGGATCTCGGCATCACCCACTTCGTGCTGTCCGACACGCCCTATCTCTCCGAAATCAAGCGGCAGGGCGATCAGCTTCTTCCGCTGCTACGCGGCTGAAGCCGGAAGCGCCAACGCTCCGGCACCGCAGCTGCAATTCATGCCGATTGCCGAGACCTTTCGGCAAATCACTACCCCGGTGCCAGGACGGCGTCGCGTAGTCGCAGGCAAGCCGCAAAGCCTTGTTGCGCAGGGGAGTCCGAGGATTTCGCAACTACCGGGAGAGCGCTCGTCAAATTGTCCATCCGAAAAGCGCAAATGCTATCCAAATAGAGCGCTATAGCCATGCTCTGCCGGCTCCGTTTACACTCTCTAAAATATATTCCTCTAATTTTTTTTAGATATCGGGACGACGTTCTTTGAGGGCCGTCACCTCCGCCATGATGGCGGGCCAGGCACCCGAATTTCGCATCAAAATCGGCTTTTATTGCTTTGACGGATGTCCCGTATCTCAAGCGCGATTCCGGGCACAGGGGTGCCTGTCGGATGCACTCGGAGACACCGAGGCTCTGCATTTGAATGAGACATGACAAGCAATCCTGGCTGCCGAGACATCCTTCCAACAAACCTCACCGCGAGGGGAGAGTGCATATGAAGAATATCATGAGTTTCGGGGTTGTGGCGCGCCTGGCGCTTGGCTTCAGCGTTCTCCTTTTGCTGATGGTCGGCCTGACCATCTATTCGACGGAAAAAGTTGCGCAGATCAACGATAAGCTTGGAACCATCAACGACGTCAACAGCGTGAAGCAGCGGTTTGCCATCAACTATCGCGGCAGCGTGCATGATCGGGCAATCGCCATCCGCGACGTCACTCTGGTGACGTCTGCCGATGAACGGAAGACCGCCGAGGCATTGATCGAGAAGCTGGCCGCCTCCTACGCCGAGAATGAAAAGCGCATGGCGGATATGGTTGCCTCTCCGGCCGGTGCGACGGAACAGGAAAAGACCGTTCTCGGTGAGATTGCAGACATCCAGGCGAAGACCAATCCTCTGGTCGCCCAGATTATTGCACTGCAGGAGAAGGGCGATGGCGAAGCCGCTCGCAAGATCCTGCTCGAACAGGCGCGACCGGCTTTCGTTGCCTGGCTTGGCGCCATCAACAAATTCATCGACTATCAGGAAGCGCTGAACAAATCGATTGGCGGCGAGGTTCGCAGCACGGCAAGCGGCTTCAAGCCATTGGCCCTGACCGCGCTTGGCATTGCGGCTGTTCTTTCACTCGTTGCCGCCGGTGTGACCGCACGCACGATCGTCGGCCCGCTGGCAAAACTTCAGCTTTCGCTGAAGGCGATGGCGGACGGCAATCTCAATGGCGATCGCCGCCTCGAAGCGCGAGGCGATGAGATCGGCAAGCTCGCACGGGCCGTGGCCGGGCTGCGCGACGCAATTTCGGCAAAGGCCGAACGGGAAGCCGACGCCGAGGCGAAGAGAGCCGTGTCGGAGCGGCATCGGCTCGAGCAGGATGCCGATGAACGCCGCACCCTTGCCGAGCAGACGGACCAGGCTGTCGGTCAGCTTGGCGATGCATTGCAGGCGCTGGCTGACGGCGACCTTACACAGCAGATCGGCACTCCGTTCATTCCGTCTCTGGAAAAGCTCCGCGCCGACTTCAATTCTGCGGTCGAAAAGCTCCGTGCCGCCATGCAGAAGGTTGCCCAGAACGCCAGCGCCATCGCCGCCGGTGCACAGGAAATCCGCTCGGCCTCGGACGATCTCGCCAAGCGGACCGAACAGCAGGCAGCCTCGGTGGAGGAAACCGCCGCTGCCCTGGAAGAGATTACGACCACCGTTGCCGACTCGAGCAACAAGGCTCAGGAAGCCGGCCAGCTCGTCCGCAAGACGAAGGATAGTGCCGAGCGGTCGGGCAGCGTCGTTCGGGATGCGGTCGATGCCATGGGCAAGATCGAATCCTCCGCCACCGAAATCGGCAGCATCATCGGCGTCATCGATGAAATCGCCTTCCAGACCAACCTGCTGGCGCTCAATGCCGGCGTCGAAGCCGCCCGTGCCGGTGAGGCAGGCAAGGGCTTTGCCGTTGTCGCTCAGGAAGTGCGCGAGCTGGCGCAACGCTCCGCCAAGGCGGCAAAAGAAATCAAGGAACTGATCAACGCTTCGAACGGCCACGTCAAAAGCGGCGTGGCCCTGGTTGGCGAGACCGGAAGGGCGCTGAAAGAGATTGCCGAGCAGGTACAGCAGGTCGACGGCAATGTGGGGGCCATCGTCGGCGCTTCGCAAGAGCAGGCGACGGGGCTGAAAGAGATCAATACGGCTGTCAACAAGATGGATCAGGGGACGCAGCAGAACGCCGCCATGGTGGAAGAAGCCACAGCGGCCGCCCACAAGCTCGCCAAGGAAGCCGACGCGCTGTTCCAGCTGCTGGGCCAGTTCAACATTGGCGGAACGGTGGCACCGAAGCGCGTAGCGCAGCCCGCTGCCGCGGCGCCCCGTGCTCAACCGGCGCCCTCGCCTGCGCGCCAGATGATTGCCAAGGTGGGTAAGTCGTTCCAGACGAATGGGAATGCAGCATTGGCCGGCGACTGGGAAGAGTTTTAAGTCGCCCTGATCTTTCTCCAGCTTATGCTGGAACGCCAAAGCGGCATAATTTTGCGAAGGGCAGCGTTTGCTGCCCTTGGCATTTTTGGATCAAGAAGGTGAGCATGATATTGTCCGAAAACCGCTCACACTTTTCGACATCATGCTCTAGGCCCGGACCGGAGCCTTGGCCGGAAGCAGGGCGTTGACCAGGACGGCAACGGCGATGTTGGCCGCAAGCGCCAGCAGTCCCGTGTAGACGGTGAAGGGTTCACCGCCGAGGCTGATCAGATGCAGAGGCTTCCAGCCGGCATCCCAGACGAGGAAAGTACCGCCGCAGAAGCCGACGAACCAGCCGGCAAGCAGGCCGGGTGCACGGAACCAGTTGGTATAGAGGCCGAAGACCAGCGCCGGAAGCGTCTGCAGGATCCAGATCCCGCCGAGCAGCTGCAGGTCGAGTGCGAATTGCGTCGGCAGGAAGATGATGACGAGAAGCGCACCGATCTTCACGACGAGCGAGGTGATCTTTGCGACCTTCGCTTCGCCCGCATCGCTGACGTCAGGATCGACATAGGCTTTCCAGAAATTGCGGGTGAAGAGATTGGCGGCGCCGATGCTCATCACTGCCGCCGGCACCAGCGCACCGATGGCGATCGCCGCAAAGGCGAAGCCGGAGAACCAGCCCGAAAACAGCGTCTTGAACAGCGTGGGAACGACGTCATTGGCACTGTCGAGCTTCAGGTTGGCGGCATGCCCCATATAGCCGAGCAGCGCCAGAAGGCCGAGCAGCAGCGTATAGGCGGGCAACATGATCGCATTCTTGCGGATCGTCTTGCCGCTGTTGGAGGCAAAGATGCCCGTCAGCGTATGCGGATACATGAAGGCCGCGAGCGCCGAACCCAAGGCGAGCGTGGCATAGGCGACATACTGATTGCCCCCGAGCAGCAGGTTGCCGGAACCCTTGGCCTGGAAGGCCGCATCGGCCGAGGCAAAGACATTGGCGTAGCCTCCGAGTTTCGACGGGATCAGTGCGACGGCCGCGATCACGACGATATAGATCATGATGTCCTTGACGAAGGCGATCAGGGCGGGCGCGCGCAGGCCCGCGGAGTAGGTGTAGAGCGCCAGCACGATGAAGGCGATCGCCAGCGGCAGTTCACCATGCAGCCCGAGCGCCTTCAGCACCGCCGTCATGCCGACGAGCTGGAGGGCAATATAGGGCATGGTGGCGATGACGCCTGTTGCCGCGACGGCGAGTTCGAGACCGCGCGATCCGTATTGACCGTGGACGACGTCGCCAGCCGTCACATAGCCGAAATCCTTGGCGCGTTTCCACAGAACGGGCATCACCATGAAGACGAAGGGATAAACGACGATGGTGTAGGGCAGCGCAAAGAAGCCGTAGGCTCCCACGGTATAGACCAGCGCCGGGACGGCGATCACGGTGTAGGCGGTATAGAAATCGCCGCCGACGAGGAACCAGGTGATCCAGGTGCCGAAATTGCGTCCGCCCAGGCCCCATTCGTCTATACTCGCCAGCGTTTCCGGCTTACGCCAACGAGAGGCAACGAAGCCCATGACGGTGACGAGCACGAAAAAGAAGATGAAGACGGCAAGCGCCGTGCCGTTGATGTCAGTCGTCATGGCGAGTGCTCCGATAGGCGATCCAGGTCAGCGCTGCGGTGATCGGCACCCAGAGAAGCTGATACCAATAGAAGAAGGGAAAGCCGAAAAGAGATGGCTCGCGGACATTGTAAAATGGCGGCCAGAGCAGACCTATGTAGGGAATGACAAGCAGCCAGAGCGCTGCCTTGCTACGTGGTTTTTCCATGTCGGAATACCTTTCAGGCGCCGCGGGCGGCGGTCGCCATGTTCCAGTTGTCGGCGTGGAAGGCAGGTCTGTCAGCCGGCGGCCGCGGCAGGCCCGGCACGGGTCGCTCGAGGTTTTCCGACCGATCGGAAGCTGATGTAACGCATGTGAATTCCTCCCAACGGCTGGCACTTGGCCAGCCGTGGATGGAGTCCTATGGCGCCGGTTTTAAGCTCGCAAGATCGAGGCGGCACTGAAATGCCGAGGCCTACCCAGAACTGGGTAGACGCGATTTATCCGACTTTCGAGACGATGCCGTGATCGAGCGCATAGCGGATGAGGCCCGCTGTGGTGGCAATACCGAGCTTCTTCTTGAGGTTCTTGCGATGGGTTTCCGCCGTGGCGGAGGTGATCCCGAGCGTTTCGGCGATCTCCTTGTTGCTTCTGCCGGCAACGATCAGCCCGAGAATGTCGCGTTCGCGCGGTGTCAGGGGATCGCTTCCCTCCTCTGCGCGTTCGCCCATCAGCGCGTCGAAGACACCGGACGAGAAATATGTCCCCCCACCCGCCACGGTCTCGATCGCCGAGACGATCTCGTCCGTCGAAACGTCCTTCAGGATGTAACCGGCAGCGCCATGCATGACCGAGGAGGAAATATACTCGCGGCTGTCATGCATGGAGAGCATCACGACCCGCGCCTGGGGAAGTTCGTTCCTGAACAATTCGATCGCATCGATGCCGCTCAGCTTCGGCATGTTGATGTCCATCAGCACGACCTGCGGCAGGACTTGCCGGCCGATCTCCAGCCCCGCTTGGGCGAGCCCCGCCGTGCCGGCAACTTCGATATGGTCGAATGTTTCGAGCACGGCCTTCAACCCGTCCAGCACCAGCGGATGGTTGTCGATCAAGAGCACCCTGATTTTCGGGCGTTCCGTCATGCAGCTTCTGCCTGCCGATCGGCGGGACGACTAGCCGATTTCGGCAGCATCGCCGTCAGCGTCGTGCCGGCCTCGCTGCTGTTGATCAGCAGCAGGCCGCGGAAGTGGGCCATTCGCTCCTGCATGTTGCGCAGGCCGAGACCTGATCTGCCGGACACACCGTCCTTGATGCCGTCGAAGCCACTGCCGTTGTCGGTGACGGTCATGCGGGCGCGGCCGTTATCGCTCCAGAGCTTGACCGCAAGCTTGGAGGCGCCCGCGTGGCGTTCGACATTATTGAACGCTTCCTGTGCGACACGATAAAGCGCGGTATTGGCTTCGGCCTTCAGCGTGTCGATGAAGCCTGAGGCGTCGATCTTCGTCTCGATCCCCGTCCGCTCGGCAAAATGATAGCAGAGTGCCTCCAGCGCGGCCGTCAGGCCGAGGTCGTCGAGCACGCGCGGGCGCAGATCGTGCGACAGCCGTCTGATTTCCTTGATGGCGCCGTTCAGCGCCTCGACACCGCGGTCGATGGTGACAGCCGCATCGTCGACATTGGTCCTGACCTTGCGGCCGGCAAGGTCCATCGCATAGCGCACGCCGACGAGATTTTGGGAAATGCCGTCGTGCAACTCGCGGGCTAGCCGCGCGCGCTCTTCTTCCTGCGTATCGATGACCCGCTGTGTCAGCTGCTTGAGCCGGCTGTCGGCCATGCGGCGCTCGTGGAACGTCAGCAGCATGCAGGTCGTGAAAACGACAAGCACCGAAGGCACGGCGATCAGCGCGACGATGATGAAGGTCCGTTTTATGTTGGCGCGCATCCCGGCGTTGGCGGCAGCACTTTGGGCAAAGACGTCATCCAGGTAAACGCCGGTGCCGACGACCCAGTGCCATTTGTCGAGACTGACGACGAAGGAGAGCTTGTCGGCGATCTGTCCGGTCGATGGTTTCTGCCATTTGTACTGATGCAGGCCCCCGCCCGCTCTTGCCGTGGCGATCAATTCGGCAATGACCTTGTCGCCATCCGGATCGGTGAGGTCGAGCCAATTGTGCCCATGGCGGAAACTCTGGCGCGGATGGACGATGTTGTTGCCGTCGTAATCGTAAACGAAGAAATATCCGTCCTTGCCGTAGTCGAGCGAGGTCAGGATCGCCGCCACCTGCTGCTTGGCGGCTTCATCGTCGGGACCGGCATTGTCATAGATCGTCTGGATGGCGGACAGGGCAAGGTTGGTCAGGTTGAGGATCTCGGCTTCCTTGGTCTTCAGCATGTTCTGTTCGAACGTGTCGATGCTGTTCTTGGCGAGGTTTGCCGATTGCCAGGTGATGAAGGTGGTGATCGCAAGGATCGAAATGACGAGTGGAACGATCGCCAATGCGATGATCTGGTGTCGTAACGTCAACGATCATTCCTCCCGAGAATTTGCGCCGGGAATTATGCCCTTTGTCAAATGCGAGTCCAGCGGCTTGTCGGCGTCCCGATCCGTGGCAGCCGGAACCAATGCCGGCGGGGCATCGCGTGCGCGCTAGTCCAGGGGCACGAACAGGCCGAGCTTGACGTCCCGCAACACGACATTCGTGTGCATGCGGCGGATCTGCGGATTGTCAGCCATGATCAAGGCAGCGATATCGTCATAATGCTCGACGTCGCGGGCGGTGACGATCGCGATCAGATCGACCGCGCCTGTGACGTAATAGACCTGCTGGATGTGATCCTGCTTCTCCGCCCAGAGGCGGAACTTCGCCAGCGCGTCGTAATTGTCCCGCTCGATCTCCATCCCGACGATGAACACCATTGCTGTGCCCGTCGCCTTGCGGTCGACGACGGCTACCTCCGCCTTGATGATCCCTTCCTCGCGCAGTCGCTTCAACCGCCTCTGCACGGCCGAGACCGACAGTCCGATCCGTTCGGCGATCGTTTCGGCTTTCAGCTGGCAGTCGCGCTGAACGATATCGAGAATGTCACGGTCAAAACGATCGAGTTGTTCCATTGTCCAATCCTGGTTCTCGCCGCAGCAATTCACGCATTCTGCCGTACTTGCCGCACGAGGAAGATTATTTTGCATAAAATATGCAGAATAGATGAAAACTGCGCGAAAAAACCGCGTTATTTTATCATTATCCTTCGCAAGCTCAATTCAGCCGGAACCATGCATGCCAGATCAACCCTTTCCTGCTCTTCGTGTCGAAGATCTTCATAAAAGCTTCGGCTCGCAAGAGGTTCTCAAGGGTATTTCGGCGCAAGCCCACAAGTCGGACGTGATTTCGATCATCGGCTCGTCGGGCTCCGGCAAGAGCACCTTTCTCAGATGCATCAATTTCCTGGAAACGCCGGATCGTGGCCGCATTGCCGTGAACGGCGAGGAGATTGCGCTGAAGATGGGGCGGGACGGCCGGTTGCAGCCGCGCAGCTGGCGGCAGATCGAACGGATACGCACTGGGCTCGGGATGGTCTTCCAGAGTTTCAATCTCTGGGCCCATCGTACGGTGCTGGAAAATGTCATCGAGGCGCCGGTGCACGTCATGGGCATGTCGCGACGCGAGGCCATCGAAAAAGCCGAGGCCCTGCTCCACAAGGTCGGGCTGTTCGACAAGCGCGATGCCTATCCCGCTTTCCTCTCCGGCGGTCAGCAGCAACGCGCGGCGATTGCGAGAGCGCTGTGCGTCGATCCTGATGTCATGCTGTTCGACGAACCGACTTCGGCGCTCGATCCGGAGCTGGTCGGCGAGGTCCTGAAAGTCATCCGCGATCTCGCGGAAGAAGGCCGGACCATGCTGATCGTCACGCATGAAATGCGCTTCGCCCGGGATGTCTCCAGCCGTGTTCTCTTCCTGCATCAGGGACGGATCGAGGAAGAAGGCCCGCCGGAGCAGATATTCGGCGCGCCTGTCAGCGCCCGCTGCCGGGAGTTCACCGGCCTCAGCGCCCACTGATGCATTTCGAGCTCTCAACGACAACACAACACAAACCAGGAGAATCCTGCGAATGAAACTGCTTCCCACGCTTTTCGCCGGTGCGGCACTCGTGCTTTCCGCCGTCACCGCACAGGCCGAAGTCCGCTTCGGCGTCATGAACGAATCCTATCCGCCCTTCTTCGCCAAGGACGCCTCGGGCCAATGGCAGGGATGGGAAATCGACCTGATGAATGCCGTATGCGAAGAGATGAAGGAGAAATGCTCGATCGTCGAGATTTCCTGGGATGGTCTCATTCCGGCTCTCCAGAGCAAGAAGTTCGACGTGATCTGGTCATCGATGTCGAACACCGCGGAACGCTCGAAGGTGATCGACTTCACCGACAAATATTACAACACGCCGAGCACCTTGATCGGCCCCAAGGACCAGAAGCCGGGCGCCACCGCCGAGGACGTGAAGGGCAAGACCATCGGCATCCAGGTGTCGACGATCCAGTCGGAATATTACAAGAAGTATTTCGCCGCCGCTGCCGAGGAAAAGACCTACCAGACGCTCGATGAGGCGTTCCAGGATCTCGCCTCCGGCCGTATCGACTATGTCTTCGGCGATTCACTGGCGCTCGACGCGTTCCTGAAAAGCGATGGCGGCAAGGATTGCTGCGCCAAGATGGGCGACGTCGCCGACGACAAGGAGATTCTCGGCGCCGGCGTTTCGGGCGGCCTGCGCAAGGAAGACACGGAGCTGAAAGCCAAGCTGAACACGGCGATCGCTGCCGTCCGTGCCAGTGGCCAGTACGACACCATCAACAAGAAATACTTCGATTTCGACATCTACGGCGCGAAGTAAGCAGTCCGAACGATGGCGACCGCGCAACAGGGTATTCTGGACCTGCTGTCTCCCTATCCTCCGGGATGGGGCGGCGTTCTTTTGGCAGGTGCAGTCTCAACGGTCGCCATCTCGGCTTGCGCCTTCGCGATCGGCCTGCTGCTCGGCACCGGCGGCGCGCTTGGAAAGCTTTCGGGCAACCGCATGCTGCGCCTGCTGCTCGATCTCTATACCACGCTGATCCGCGCCGTTCCCGAGCTGATCCTGATCGTCGGGCTCTATTATGCCGGCACCGACGGCCTCAACCGGCTGCTCGCCGCGTTGGAGCTGCCGCCGGTCAATGTGAACGGCTTCGTCGCGGCCGTCGCCGTGCTGGGCTTCGTGCAGGGTGCCTACATGACGGAGGTGCTGCGCGGCGCGATCCTTGCCATTCCCGTCGGCCAGATCGAGGCCGCCAAGGCCTTCGGCATGGGACCGGTGCTGAGGTTCCGCCGCGTCCTGCTGCCGGCGCTCCTTCCGAACGCGCTGCCGGGTCTTGCCAATCTGTGGATGTCGGTCACCAAGGACAGCGCGCTGGTGGCGGTCGTCGGCTACCAGGAACTGGCGCTCGCCACCCGTCTTGCCGGGGCAAGCACCAAGCATTACTTCGTCTTTTTCCTTGCTTCGGCCCTTCTCTATCTCGCCATCACGCTTGTTTCCAACGTCGTCTTCAAACTGATCGAGGGACGGGTACGGCGGGGACAGCCGCGCCTTGCCTGAAGAAAGCGCCCCATGAGTTTCACCTGGATCTCTTCCTATTGGCCGCTGCTTCTGACCGGCGCCTGGCAGACCGTTTGCCTGCTGGTGATCTCCGTGGTGTTCGGCTTCGCCCTCGCCATAGGCCTCGCGTTTGCGCAGGTCAGCGGCGGCAGGCTGACGCGGCTCCTGGCGCGGAGTTACTGCACCTTCTTTCGCGGCACGCCGCTGCTGATACAGCTGTGGCTTCTCTACTATGGGGTTGGCTCGCTGCTGCCCATGGTCCCCGGCATCCGCCAGAGCCTGTTCTGGCCGATCCTGCGCGAGGGCTTCTTCTTCGCCGCCGTCAGTTTTACGCTGAACTATGCAGCCTATGAGGCAGAGGTGTTGCGCGGCGCGCTGCTTGCCGTTCCCAAGGGCGAGCTCGAAGCGGGCCGGGCCTTCGGCCTGTCGCCCTGGATGTTGACCCGCCGGATCTGGCTGCCGCGCGCCATTCGCATCGCCCTGCCGACGATTGCAGGAGAGATCGTCATGCAGCTCAAGGCGACGCCGCTCGCCTTTACGGTGACGGTGATGGATCTCTACGCCGTGGCAAACAAGGTTCGGCAGGACACGCTGCTCGTCTATGAACCGCTGCTGGTCGTCACCCTCTTCTATCTCGCCTTGACCGCAGTGATCGCCCACGTCTTTCGAGGTCTCGAAGCGCAGGTGCCGGTTCGCCGCTAGGCCGACGGGAAAGGACTGGCCCATGAATTCCCTGGCGCACGAACCACGTGCACCCCGCCTACCTTGTTATGAAAAGCCCGGCGCCGCTGACGGCGCGACAGCCTGAATGGAGACCTCTTGATGAGCACGACGCGAATTCTCGATGGCGGCATGAGCCGCGAACTGCTGCGGCTGGGTGCCGAGCTGAAACAACCGGAATGGTCGGCATTGGCGCTGATCAACGCGCCGGATATCGTCCGTAGGGTACATCAGGAATTCATCGCCGCCGGCTCTGAGGTCGTTACGACAAACAGCTACGCGCTCGTGCCCTTTCACATCGGCGAGGACCGGTTCTGGAAGGAGGGGGCGGCGCTGATCCGTCTCGCCGGTCGCTTGGCGCGCGAGGCGGCCGACGCCACCACGGATCGGAAGGTGCTGGTTGCAGGTTCGCTGCCGCCGATCTTCGGCTCATACGAGCCGCAGAACTTTCAGCCTTGGCGGGTGCAGGATTATCTCGAGGTGCTTGTCGAAAACCTTTCTCCCTTCGTCGATATATGGCTCGGCGAGACGTTGAGCCTGATCGCCGAGGCAGAGGCTGTCCGCAAGGCGGTGGCGACGTCAGGCAAGCCGTTCTGGGTGTCCTTCACATTGGCCGATGACGAGGCAGCCATAAGGGGCGGCGAACCAAAGCTCCGCTCCGGCGAAAAGGTCGAGGATGCGGCATCCTGGGCGGTTTCATCGGGCGCCGAAGCCCTCCTGTTTAATTGCAGCAAGCCCGAAGTCATGCAGGCGGCGGTAGAGACGGCAGCGCGTGTCTTCCGAAAGATGGATGCTTCCATCGAAATCGGCGTCTACGCCAATGCCTTCGAAGGGGAGCAAGGCGACGCAGCCGCCAATGAAGGCCTGCACGAGACCCGCGACGATCTGAATGACGACGCCTATTCGCGCTATGCCTGCTCCTGGGCCGAAGCCGGCGCGACGATCATCGGCGGCTGTTGCGGCATCGGTGCCGCCCATATCCATCGACTCAAGAAGACGCTTTTGGGTTAAAGCGGCACGTCGGGAACTCGGCTATTTCGCAATGGTCATTTGGCGTTCGACGCCGTCTTCTGGAGTTCGAGGAGAAGCTCGATCAATTTCGGGGCCATCTCCCTTATTTCCGAAAGGTGGACGGCGCTCAGTCGCGTCAGAAGCTCATCCGCCTTATCAGTGAGCAGAATGGTCTGGCGGCGCCTGTCGGCCGGATCGGTATGACGTTCGACCAGTCCCGCATCCGAGAGCCGCCCGACAAGTTCGGTCGCCGTATGCGGCGCGATAATCAGCCGCTCGGCCAGCATGCCGATGGTCATGGCATCGCCCCGTTGTCCCCTGATCGCCAAAAGGGCCTGATGCTGCTGCGCGGGCAGTCCCTCCGACTGGGCGGCCGAAGCGCTGAAGTCCATGAATTGGCGAAGCGCAAATCGGAGATCGGCGAGAGCCTCGTAGTCCTTCTGTCTCAGCGGCGCGGTCTTCTTCAAAGCTCTTCTCCTCTGCCGCAACGGCTGCCAGGGTCAGGAGCCATTCCGCCATCTCGAATAGATGGGCACCCGACAGCCGGTCAAGGGAGGCATCCCATGAGACATTTTCGCCTTCATGCTTTCACCCATTGATTTATATCGTATCACGATATATTGACGCGCCTCAAGCGTATCCATTTCCGGCGTAGCAGAGGCTTCCATGGCGCAGCATCCACCAAACAACCGGCCGCACGATTTCACCGGCGGCCTTTCCCGGCGCGAGGCCGGCGACTTCACCACCGACCGGCGGGTCCTCCTCCTGGTCGGCATGTCCATCATTGTCGGCACCGCCGGCGCATTTGCTGCCTGGTGTCTCGTCAGCCTCATCGCGCTGGTGACGAATGTCATCTGGTTCGGTGAGATCGGCATCCAGCCCGCCTCTCTGGCTGCCGTTCCGCGTTCGCTGTGGGTGGTGCTGGTTCCGCCGCTCGGCGGTCTCGTCATCGGACTGATGGCCCGCTTCGGATCGGAAAAGATCCGCGGCCACGGCATCCCCGAGGCCATCGAGGCCATCCTGATCGGCGGCAGCCGGATGTCGCCGAAGGTCGCGGTCCTGAAGCCGCTGTCATCGGCAATCTCCATCGGAACCGGCGGCCCGTTCGGCGCCGAGGGGCCGATCATCATGACCGGCGGTGCGATCGGATCGCTTTTCGCACAATTCTTTCACATGAGTGCGGCCGAGCGGAAGACGCTGCTTGTCGCCGGCGCGGCTGCAGGCATGACGGCCATCTTCGGTTCGCCGATCGCTGCGGTCATGCTGGCGGTCGAACTGCTGTTGTTCGAATGGAAGCCGCGCAGCTTCATTCCCGTCGCCGTTGCCGCCTGCGTGTCGATCTGCTGGCGTCCGCTGCTGTTCGGCACTGGCCCACTGTTCCCGACCCATTTCCAGGTGATCTTGCCCTGGTGGGGGATTTTCGCCTGCGCGGCGATGGGCATCATCTCAGGTCTGCAATCGGGATTGCTGACGACGCTGCTCTATCGGATCGAGGACCTGTTCGAGGCCCTGCCGATCCACTGGATGTGGTGGCCGATGCTTGGCGGTCTCGTCATCGGTCTCGGCGGCCTGATCGAACCGCGGGCAATGGGCGTCGGTTACGACATCATCGATGGCTTGCTCAACAACCGGCTGCTCGCCCCGGCTGTCATGTCGATCCTGCTGGTGAAGACCGTCATCTGGTTGTTTGCCCTGTCGTCGGGCACTTCGGGCGGCGTGCTTGCGCCGCTTCTCATCTTCGGCGGTGCTCTCGGATGGCTGGTCGGCCTTGTCATGCCGGGCAACGATCCCGGCTTCTGGGCGCTGCTCGGAATGGCGGCGATGATGGGTGGAACCATGCGCGCGCCGCTGACGGGCACTTTCTTTGCGATGGAGATCACCGGCGACGTCAGCACGCTCGTTCCGCTGCTTGCCGCAACCGTGGTGGCCTATGCCGTCACCGTCCTGCTGCTGCGCCGCTCGATCCTCACGGAGAAGATCGCCCGCCGCGGTCAGCACATCACCCGCGAATATGGCGTCGACCCGTTCGAACTATCCCGAGCAAGGGAGATCATGATCAGCGATGTCGACACCCTTCCCGTCGCCATGACGGTGGGAGAAGCGTGCGATTTCTTCGCCTCTCAGCAGAAAACGCACCGGATCTATCCGGTGGTCGATGCGACAGGCAGGCTGGCCGGCGTCGTATCGAGAGCCGACGCTCTGCTCTGGCAGGGGAATCCGGACCTCGCCAGTCAGACGCTCGCGGAAAACGTGACGGATGATTCCGTTCCGGTGGGGCATCCTGACGATACGGTCGCATTCATCGCCGATCTGATGCTGTCGACGGGCGACGGACGCATTCCGATCGTCGATCCGGCCTCAGGGAAATTGTGCGGCCTGATCGCACGTAAGGATCTGCTGCGGCTGCGCAGTTCCTACAGGTCGGCCGAGCTGGATCGGCGCCCGTATCTCACCGCCGGAGCGAAGAGCAAGTCGCGATAGCGGTCCGCGGGCGTCCTCCGCATCGCGACTCCTATTGCCGCGCGGCCCGCATGGATCAGGTCTCATGCGGCGCGCGCTGACGCTTGAAGACTTCAGTGCAGTCCGAACAGGTTCAGCAACTCTTCGCGGTGTCGAACGAATTCCGGTGCGCTGCGGTCGCGGGGACGGGGCAGGTCGATTTCGATCAGGCGCGGCTCGCCGCCCTTTTCCCGCGGCAGGATGAGGATCCGGTCGGCCAGGTAGATCGCTTCCTCGAGATCGTGGGTGACGAGGATGGTCGTCACATCCTCATCGCGCCAGATCCGTGCGAGTTCCTGCTGCATGCCGATCTTGGTCATCGCGTCGAGCGCGCCGAGCGGTTCGTCGAGCAGCAGGATCTCGGGCTGGACGGCCAGAGCCCGGGCGATGCCGACGCGCTGGGCCATGCCGCCGGAGAGCTGGCGGGGATAGGCCGCCTCGAATTGCTGCAGGCCGACGAGCTTGACATAATGGCGCGCCCGCCCCCTCGCCTGCTCACGCGACAGACCGCTTGTTTCCAGCCCGAAGGCGACATTGTCGAGCACGGTCAGCCAGGGCAGAAGGCGCGGTTCCTGGAAGATGACGGCGCGTTCTGTGCCCACACCGCGTATCGCCTGGCCATCGACGAGGACCTCGCCGGTATCGGAATCCTCAAGGCCGGCCAGAACTCTGAGCAAGGTCGTCTTGCCCGAGCCGCTGGCGCCGACGATGGCGAGGCTTTCGCCGGAGCGGACGTGGAGGTTGATATCCCTGAGAACCTGCAGCGGTGCCCCGTTCAACCTGTAGGATTTGGAAAGGTGACGGATCGTCACCTCCCCGCGACGCGTGTCCTCGGCGATGCTCATCACCATTCCTCAGTTGCTTGCCGGCTTGGCGTCGGCGGTCAAGAGGATGTCCTTGGCCGCCAGCTGGCCTTGCTTCAGCTTGCCTTCGCGAACCAGCACGTCGATCCAGAACTGGATATCGCGCTCGACCGGCAAACCGCCGGCGCGCACGCCATAGCCGCGGAAGTACTGTGCGATATCAGCATTCTCACCCCGCTCACCGAGCGCCTTGGCCAGGATCTTCTTGGTTTCTTCCGGATGCTCGCGGGCGTAGTCGAGAGCGCGAGCCGACTGCTCCACGAAAATCTTCGCAGCTTCAGGATGCTCGCGAGCGAAATCACGGCGCAGGACTACGAAGCCCCCGGCGATGTCTCCAAGCACATCGGTATCGTCGAAAATCGGACGCAGGCCGCCATTCTTCAGCGCAGCCCCCTCGAAGGTCGTCTGCCAGTAGCCGAAGGCGGCAATATCGACCTGCTTGGAGCGCAGCACCTGCTCGAGCTGCGGCCCGGGAACGACAAGCTGATTGGCTGCGTCCGCCGGCAGGCCGACGGAATGCAAGGCTTCGCGGATGGTATAGTCGAGATGGGCGCCGAGCGTATTGACGGCGATGCTCTTGCCGGCAATGTCCTTGATATTTTTGATCGGGCTGTCTTCGAGCACGTAGAAGGTCGACTGGACCTCGTCATTGATGCCATTTGAGGGATAGGCGGCGACAAAATCGTTGCCGCCGATGATCGAATTCAGGACGGCGGAAGTTGCGGCGCTGCCGATCTCGACATCACCCGATGCCAGAGCGATCAGCGAGGCCGGGCCGCCCTGGGCGTAGCCGACATTTTCCAGCGTGATGCCCGTTCCGTCGAAATAGCCGAGTTCGGCGGCGAGTTCATGGGCGGCAAGACCACCCTGGCTGGCGAGATAGCGCAGCTTAACCGTATCGGTGGCTGCGGCCGGCGTGGCAAGGCCGAGAGCGATTATTGCCGGTAGGAGGAGGTTGCGGGGATGGAACGTCATGTGGTGGGTCCTTTCGGAAGCGGAAAATCGGTGAAGCAGATCAGCGGCTCGGCTGAGACCAGCGGCAGAGACGGCGCTGCAGCAAAACGAGCAAGGCATTGGCGGCAAGCCCCAGGAAGGCGAGCAGAAGGATCGCCGCAAACATCAGCGGGATCTGGAAATTGTACTGGGCGTTCATCACCTGGAAGCCGATGCCCTTGTTGGCGCCGATCATCTCGGCGGCAATCAACAGGAGAAGTGCCGTCGTTGCCGAGAGACGCAGGCCGACGAAGATTGCCGGCACCGACGCCGGCAGGATGACGCGGCGGAAGATGGTCAGCGGTCCGGCGCCATAGGTCCGCGCCATCTCGATGAGCTTCTTGTCCACTTCCTTGACGCCGCCGATCGTGGCGAGCAGCACCGGAAACAGTGTGGCCCAGAAGATCACGAAGATCTTGGATGTTTCGCCGAGGCCGAGCAGCAGGATGAAGACCGGATAGAGCGCCAGCGCCGAGGTCTGGCGAAAGAGCTGCAGGATCGGGTCGAGCGCCTGTTCGACCGCACGAATCTGGCCCATGAACAGGCCGAGCGGAATGCCGATCACGACGGCAAAGGCGAAGGCGGTTCCGGATCGCTGCAGACTGATGGCGATGTCATCCAGCAGCGCGCCGTTGGCCAGATTGGTCCAAAGAGCGGACAGGATGACGTCCAAAGGCGGGAAGATGGCGGGATTGACCCAGCCCCTGGTGCTCGACACCTGCCAGAACACGAGGAAGCCGATGAGAAGGCCGTAGCGCGGCAAAAGCGATGCGAGCACCCCGCGCAGCTGCGACGCGAAAATGGAAATATTGCTTTCGCTGCTTTTCAGGCGGCCGAAGCTTCTCGGAAGTACCTGGTTGATTTCATAGGACATCGACCGCTCCTCACTCTGCTGCCTGGAGAGCTGCGTGTCCTGCAGCCCATCGATTGCTCGGGAAAGGCAGGCCGAGGTTTTCGCGAAGCGTCTTGCCCTCATAGGCCGTCCGGAACAGGCCGCGACGCTGCAGTTCCGGGATGACCAGATCGACGAAATCGTCGAGCGCCGTCGGCAGCCAGGGCGGCAGAATGTTGAAGCCGTCGGCAGCTTCGTTCTCGAACCACTTCTGCAGCGTATCGGCGATCTGTTCGGGCGTTCCGACGATGGTGTAGTGACCGCGGGCAGACGCGATCCACTGATAGAGTTGGCGAATGGTGAAGTTGTTTTCATCGGCGATCTGACGGATGAGGGCCTGGCGGCTCTTCATGCCTTCCGTCGGCGGCGCCGGCGGAAGCGGGCCGTCGAGGTCATAACCGTGCAGGTCGAGCGTGCCACCGGTCAGACCATTGAGGAGGCCGATCCCGTCCTCTTCGACGATGAGCGAGGTCAGACGGTCGTATTTCTCCCGCGCCTCCGCCTCGGTCCTGCCGACGAAAGCGGATACGCCGGGCATGACGAGGATGTGATCGGGGTTTCGGCCGAGACCGCGGGCACGTGCCTTGATATCCCGATAGAACTCCTGGGCGGTTTCGATATGCTGATGGGCGGTGAAGATGACTTCGGCCGTTGCTGCGGCGAGCCCACGTCCATCTTCGGATTGCCCGGCCTGGACGATGACGGGATGCCCCTGGGGTGATCGCGAAACGTTGAGCGGACCGCGCACGCTGAAATGTTCGCCGCGATGGTCGGTGTCGTGCAGCTTCGACGGGTCGAAGAACACGCCGGAGTCCTTGTCCCGGATGAATGCGTCGTCTTCGAAGCTTTCCCAGAGTTTGCGGACAACGTCGACGTGCTCGGCAGCGCGGCGATATCGGTCTGCATGCGGAAGCTGCGTATCGCGGTTGAAGTTCTGCGCCGTCAGGTCGCCCGTGGTGGTCACGACATTCCAGCCGGCGCGGCCCTCCGAGATCAGATCCAGCGAGGCGAACTTGCGGGCGGTTGTGTAAGGCTCCTCGTAGGTGGTCGAGGACGTGGCGATAAAGCCGAGATGGGTGGTGAAGGGCGCAAGGGCGGAGAACAGCGTCACAGGTTCGAAGCCGGCGACGCGGGCATTGCCGCCTTCGCGTGCTCCACCGAAACCGACAGCCAGTCCGTCGGCCAGGAAATAGGCATCGAAGAGCCCGCGCTCTGCCGTCAAGGCGAGACGTTTGTGAAACTCGAAACTGGTCGCGCCGTCGGCCGGCTGGTCGGGATGCCGCCATGAGGCAACATGCTGTCCGCCGCCGGGAAGAAATGCCCCAAGTCTGATTTTCCGTGTCATTTCGTGTCCTCTCCGTTTGCCGTCAACAGCTCGGCCTTCCCCAAGGCCAAGTATAAAATTGGCTGTTGGACTGCTAAAATACGTTCTCTATTAATTTTATAGAGAAACTTAATTTCATAGTTTCGGCGGAAGAGTGAATAGATTTCCCGGATTGGCGTGAAATCGGAAATCAACGATCGGGGCGGCTACTCCGGGGCATGCGAGCGCAGGCCGGCAGGCGGGATCTGCAGGCGTGGCGAAGAGCCCGGCTGGGACGACAATAGGAATTGGTTTTCTTAGTGTCCTAGGCTCGCTGCAGCACCGCCGGAGCGAGCATGACCCGATTTGACGAGGATGCAACGGAATGCCGGCTTACGACAAGCGTCCGTGCCATCGGACATCAATGCCTTGATGTGCTCAGGGCATCAGCCTCATTTTGGCCGGGTCGGGGCATGGTCGAGGCCGGCGGCGGCCTTCTTCAGGCAGTCGAGGTAGCGGTCGCGGTTGGCAATGCCATCGTCACGCGGGGTGACGAGGCAGAGCGTTGCGGCGGCATGGCCTTCCTCGCCCCGCACCGGTACGGCAAAACAGTGGGTGAAGCTGTCGACGATGCTGTTGAAGGTGAAGAGACCTTCACGTTCGGCCTGGCGCACTTCGGCGATGAAGGTTTGCGGCTCGAGCCATTCGCCGTTCGGCAGGCGGAAATCCTGCGGCGGAATGAAGTTCAGGATCTCCTGATCCGACAGATGCGCGACGAGCAGGCGGCCCGACGCCGTCCACGGGATCGGCACCGACTGCCCGACATCCGTCGAAATGCGGAAGGGGCGCGCGCCTTCGCGCATGCGAACGACGGTGTATCTGTTTCCATCCAGCATGCAGAACTGCGCCGTCTCCCGCGTCTCGTCGGCAAGCTGTTCCAGCGTCGCCTCGCATTCGCGGGTAAAGTCGAAATGGTTCTCATAGGCTGCGCCGAGGAAATACAGCTTGCGGCCGAGATAGACACGCCCCTCGCCGCCGGTGAATTCCAGGATGCCATTCTGCAGCAGCAGGTTGACGAGCTCGTAAACCGACGAGCGCGGCGCGCCGATCTGCGCGGCGATTTCATTCGGCTTCAGGGCCTGCCGTTTCTGGCGCAGGAAATCGAGGATCTCGAAGGCGCGGTCGAGCCCTCGGGCGCGTTTGCCGGCTGCTTCGTCCTGAACTGCATCCATTGCTGTCGATCCTTTTTTGTCCGGCCAAGCTTTTCAAGCCGTCTGCCGCATCTGTCAATCGATCCCGTCATTCCCAGTGAATGAAATTTTTGCACCCCTCTTGCGAGGTGAAAAAATCGGCATAAGATCGCCTCGTCCGGTATATAGATCACATGTACATTATATTGGACATAGATGGCAAGCGGTCAACGCTGCCGCACACAAAAAGGGGAACGACATGAAGAATTTTGAAAACGGCATTTCCGCTTCACTGCGCCGCCACCTTCTCGCCGGCGCTGCCGCCGCTGCGGCACTCCTCGTCTTTTCGGCCGGCACGGCCTCGGCCGGCGCCAATTGCATCAAGGGTGACAGGAAGGCGCCCTATAGGATCGGCTGGGCGAACATCTATTCGGTGCCGACCTGGATGAAGCAGACCGAAGGCACCATCACGGCTGAAGTGAAGGAGCTGAAGAAGGCGGGCCTTGTGAAGGACCTGATGATCACGGACGCGCAGGGCAACGCCCAGACGCAGATCCAGCATATCCAGTCGATGATCGACGCCAATGTCGACGCCATCGTCGTGATCGCCGGCTCCTCCAACGCGCTTGACCGCGTCATATCAGATGCCTGCGACAAGGGCATCGCCGTCGTGAATTTCGACAGCCTTGTCAACACCGACAAGGTGACGGCGAAGATCAACACCGATTCCAACGAATGGGGCGCGACCGCTGCCAAGTGGATGGTCAGCCAGCTCGGCGGCAAGGGCAAGATCATCATCATGAACGGCCCGGCCGGCATTTCGGTGAGCGACGACCGCCGCAAGGGCGCCCAGCCGGTCCTCGATGCCAATCCCGGCCTCCAGGTGATCACCGAGACGAACACGGAATATAACGTCGCCCCGGCACAGGAAGCGATGACCAGCCTACTCTTTGCCAATCCCGAAATCGACGGCGTGCTGTCGCTCGGCGGCGCGCTATCGGCCGGCTCGGTGCTGGCCTTCGAGCGCCAGGGCCGCGACCAGGTGCCGACGACAGGCGAAAACGCAAGGCAGTTCCTGGAGCTCTGGAAGGAGAAGGGACTGAAGGGCTGGGCCACCATGCAGCCCAACTGGCTCGGCGCGCTTTCCGTTTACACTGCTGTGCAGGCGCTGGAAGGCAAGGACGTTCCGGCCTTCGTCAAGGTGCCGCTGCCTGTCATCGACGACAGCACGATCGGCAGCTACCTCGCACGGGCCGACAAGTTCCCGGCTGACGGCTATATCTACTCGGACTACGACAAGGCGCTCTTCGACAAGCTGCTTGCCGCCAAGTAATCCGCCCAAGTAACTCGGGTTGAGGAAAGCCGTCATGACGGAAGAAAGACCCCTGCTGGAAGCCCGGCAGGTGTTGAGGGGATTTTTCGGCAATCCCGTTTTGAAGGGCGTCGACATCGCCCTTCTGCCGGGCAGGGTTCACGCCCTGCTCGGCGAAAACGGCGCCGGCAAGTCCACGCTGATCAACCTCCTGTCCGGTGCTCTCCAGCCGGACGGCGGTTCCATCCTCGTCGACGGCAAGCCGGTCGAACGCTTCAGCCCGGCGGCTGCGCGCTCGGCGGGTATTGCCGTCGTTCAGCAGGAGCTGAGCCTCACGGCCAGTCTCTCGATTGCCGAAAACATCGGGCTCGGCGCATTTCCGCGCCGGTTCGGTCTCATCGATTACAGAGCGCTCCATCGCGGCGTTCGACACGTTTGCGACATGGTGGGGCTTACCGAGCCGCTCGACATGCCGGTCGCCGACCTCGCGCTCGGCCGCCGTCAGATGGTGGAGATCGCCAAGGCGCTATTCCGCAAGCCGCGTGTGCTGATCCTGGACGAACCGACTTCGTCGCTTTCCGCGCACGAAGCCGGCATCCTTGCCCGCCTGATCGAGACGCTCAAGGACCGCGGCACGGCACTTCTCTATATTTCACACCGCCTCAACGAGGTGCAGGCGCTCTGCTCGCACGTCACGGTGCTGAAGGACGGCCTGGTCACCGCCGACCAGTCGTTGTCCGGCATCGACGGCGAAGGGCTGGTGCGCCTGATGGTCGGCCGCGAGACTGGAGACCTGTTCCCGCCGCGCTCCGTCACCGCACCCGGGGCGATGCGCATCAGCATCGAAGGCTTTTCCGCCGGCATGGTGCGTGACGTCAGCTTCTCCGCCCGCGCCGGCGAGATCGTCGGCATCGGCGGGCTCGTGGGGCAAGGGCAGGAAGACTTGCTGCTCGGCCTCTACGGCGCGATTGCAGCCTCCGCCGCTCGGGCGGAGGTATCCGGCAAACCCGCCCTGCCCGCCCATGTCGGCGAGGCGAATGCCGCCGGCATCGTCTATGTCCCGGCCGACCGAAAGCATGAGGGGCTGGTGCTGCCCCATTCCATCGCCTCCAATCTCATCCTGCCCTCGCTCGGACGGCTCGCCCGCAAAGGGCTGCGCGACCGGCCGGCGGAAACCGGCCTGGTCGCCGATCTGGCGCGCCGGCTGACGATCAAGGGCGATACGGCCCGCCCGGTGCAGGCGCTTTCCGGCGGCAACCAGCAGAAGGTGGCGCTCGCCAAATGGCTGCCGCTCGATCCCTCCGTTCTGCTCCTCAACGATCCGACGCGCGGCGTCGACATCGAGACCAAGCGGGAAATCTACCTGATGCTCCGCGCCTTCGCCGCCGAGGGGCGGCTCGTCATTCTGGCTAGCTCCGATACGCCGGAGCTCGTGCATCTCTGCGACCGTGTCGTGGTTCTGCGCGAGGGGCGCATCGCGGCCGTGCTGTCGCAAGATGAAATCAGCGAAGGAGCGATCGTCGGCGCAGCCATGGGCATCACGGCCACGACGCAGGGAGAGGCGGCATGAGCACAAGTTCGTCATCCCGGCTCTACGGCGCGATCCAGCTTCGCCGCAACCGCGGCCTTGCCGGCCTCTATCTGGTTGTCGCCGCCTTTCTCATTCTCTACGCGCTGCTCTTTCCTGGCATCCTCTCGATCGGCGGCTTCTCCAAATTCACGCAGAACTGGTTCCCGCTCGCGCTCGTCACCATGGCGCAGGCGCTGCTCATGCTGAACGGCGGCATCACGCTGGCGATCGGCCCGCTCGTCAGTCTTGGAGCGGTGATCGCCGCGACGACGATGGAAGGAGCGCTCGGCGTGCCGGGAGGCATTGTTGCGGTCTCGCTTGCCGGTCTTTCGATCGGTGCCGTCATCGGCGCCATCGTGACCTATCTGAGGCTGCCTGCAATCATCGTCACGCTTGCCGGCTCCTTCATCATCGGCGGGGTCGCACTCATCCTGCTGCCGCGGCCGGGTGGGTTCATTCCCGATTGGCTGTCGACGGTATTGGCCGGCCACACGCCCGTCGCCTTCCTGCTGCTCATTGTGATCCTCGTACTCTGGAAGGCCTTTCTCGCAACGCCGCTCGGCCTCGGCATCTATGCGGCTGGCGACAATCCGGTCGGCGCGTTCCGCTCCGGCGTCCCGGTCGAACGGGTGAAGGTCGCAGCCTTCGCCCTGTCCGGTCTTCTCGCAGCCCTGACCGGTCTCTTCGTCGCCGCCCAGACCGGGTCGGGTGATCCTGTTATCGGCACGCCCTTCACGCTGAACTCGATCGCCGCTGCCGTGCTCGGCGGCGTGGGTTTCCTTGGTGGCAAGGGCACGATGCGTGGCGCGATCTGCGGCAGCCTGCTGCTCTCGGTGATGATAAACGTCATGTTCTTCCTGGGCTTTCCGCCGGTCGCCCAATATGTCGCTCAGGGGTTGATCATCGTCGGCGCAGTCGCCGTTCCGGAACTTCTTGGGGCTTGGAGGGCAAGGCGATGAACATCATCAGGTCCGTGTTCCGCAATCCATCGCTGCTGACCTTCCTTCTGGTCGCGCTCGTCTGGATCGCCGCCAGCGTCTCGCTGCGTGGTTTCGGCGCCTATGGCCACCTGCGCTACCTGCTCGAACTCGCCGCGGTGATCGGCATTGCCGCTGCCGGCCAGACGCTCGTCATCTTGATGGGCGGCATCGATCTCTCCGTCGGCGCGGTCATCACCGTCACGGCGATCCTGCTGCCGCTGATTTCGCCCACCTGGGACCCGACTGGCCTCGCCGGCATCGCGGCGGCCCTTGCCATCGCCACCGGCATCGGCCTGATGAACGGCGCCGGTGCTGCCTATCTTCGCGTGCCGCCGATCATCATGACGCTTGCCATGGCGACCTTCCTGCAGGGCCTGCTCGTCATCGTCGCCGGCGGCAGCGCGGTCACCGTCAGCAACCCGGCGGTCATTCTGCTCGGGCAGGCGCGGCCGTTCGGCATTCCCTCGGGCATCATTCTGTGGCTCGTCGTCTCGATCGTCGTCCTGCTGCTCGTCCACCGCATGCCGATCGGCGCGCGTTTCCTGGCGCTTGGGGCGAACCCGCTGGCGGCCCGGCTTTCCGGCGTCAGCGTCACGCGCAACACGCTGA
The DNA here is from genome assembly GCF_012349115.1 of Rhizobium ruizarguesonis. Lineage (GTDB taxonomy): Bacteria > Pseudomonadota > Alphaproteobacteria > Rhizobiales > Rhizobiaceae > Rhizobium > Rhizobium ruizarguesonis. The sequence goes on along the minus strand of NZ_PQIG01000122.1, from coordinate 80,890 downwards.
TCGTCCATACGCTGTCGGGCTTTTTCGCAGGGCTCGCCGGCATTCTCGTACTCGGCATGAACCGGCAAGGTTATGTCGGCATCGGCGACCCCTATCTTCTGACCTCGATCGCCGCCGTCGTGCTCGGCGGCACCTCGATCCTCGGCGGCCGCGGCACCTATGCCGGGACCATTCCGGGCGCAATCCTGCTCGTCACGACGACGGCGCTGATCACGGTCGTCAACGCCTCGCCCGGCTGGCGCTCGATCATGTTCGGCACGCTGATCCTTGCCCTTCTGCTCGTTTCCGGCCGCGAGGCGCGCCGATGACGGAGCGCTACGAGGGGCCGGTGATCGACCCGCATCACCACCTCTGGGACCTCAGCCTGCAACGCCATCCCTGGCTGCAGAAGGCCGGAACTTCCGGCGAGGAGATGGTTTTCGGAAGCCTCGCGCCGATCCTGCGCGACTATGGCATCGACGATTATCGCGCCGATGCTGCCCGCCAGAACGTGGTTGCAACGGTGCATGTGGAAGCCGGCTGGTCCGTTGCCTACCCATTGGAAGAGAGCCGCTGGCTGGATGGCCTCGACCGCAGCTCTGGCGTGGCGCACCGTTATATCGCGCGCGTGCCTCTCGATGGGCCGGACGCTATGCGCCTGCTCGAGGCGGAAGCGGCAAACCCGAATGTCGTCGGCATCCGTGATATTTTGAGCTGGCATCCGGACGCGGCGAAGAGTTTTGCTTCGCGCCCGAACCGCATGGGCGATCCCACCTGGCGGGCGGGGCTTGTCCATGCCACCCGGCTCGGGCTGGTCTTCGACCTGATGCTTTATCCCTGGCAGATGCATGAGGCGCTCGAACTGGCGCGCGCTTTTCCGGAAACGCTTTTCGTGCTTAACCACGGCGGTAGCCCGGCTGACCGGACGGAGGACGGCATGGCGCTCTGGCGCCGCGGCCTGCGGGCGCTCGGCAACGAGCCGAATCTGCGCCTGAAGATCTCCGACCTTGTCGCCTACGACAACGCGTGGACGCTCGAAAGCCTGCGGCCGGTGATCGAGCATTGCCTCGAGTGTTTCGGTCCGGCGCGCGCCATGTTCGCGAGCGACTTTCCGGTCGCGGGCCTGCATGCTTCTTTCGACGAGGTCTACCAGGTTTTCCGCACGGTCGCCGCGCAGCTGTCTTACGACGAGCAGCGCGCCCTGTTCTTTGCCACCGCCAACGACACCTATCGGCTCGGCATCGCCGATCCGGCCGACGCCCGGAGGGGCTGCGATGTCTGACCTTCATATCACAACGGAAAATGTGCTGATCGACGAGCGGGTGCTCGGCTTTCCGCCGGGCAATCCGCCGCTCCCGCTTGATGCCATCGGCAAGCAGGGATGGAAGCCCTATGATGGCAGGATGGCCCTGCCGCTGATCTCGCTCGACCGGCAGGCTTTCTCCGGCAATGTCGAACTGATGATGGCCTATGTGAAGAGCCACGGCGCCGAGATCGCGCCGCACGCCAAGACACCGATGTCGACGGCGCTGGCGGAGGCACTTCTGGCGGCAGGCGCCTGGGGCACGACGGTCGCCGATATCCGCCAGGCCGCCGTCCTGCTCAAGGCGGGACAACGCCGGCTGATCCTCGCCAACGAAATCGGCGGGGCCGCCGCTGCCTGCCGGCTCGCGGCCCTGCTTGGCCACTATCCCGATGCCGAACTCCACATCTTCGTGGATTCGACAGCGCTCGTCGATGCTCTCCGTACCGCATGGCAGGAGCGTGCCGATCTGCCGCCCCTCGGCCTGCTGGTGGAGTTCGGCGCCGGCCGCGCCGGTGCCCGCGGCGTCGACGCCGCCGAGGCCATTCTCGAGGCGATCCTTGCCGCGGAGACGCCGGCCTTCCGGCTGACCGGCATTGCCGCCTATGAGGGGGCGGCGGCGACCGCCGATGCGCAAGAGACGATGCGTCGCATCGACGCGCTGATGGCTGTGACATCAGATTTCCTGCCGAAGCTGCGCGCCCGCGTAGGCAAGGAGCGGCCGCTCCTCGTCACGGCCGGCGGTTCGGTCTTTTTCGACCTTGTGATTGCCAGGCTTTCAGCCGCCGTTGCGGCCGATCCCGCCTGCCGGCTGGTGCTGCGCAGCGGCGCGATCTTCTTCCACGATCACGGCATCTACGAGCGCGGCCTTGCCGGCCTCGATGCACGCGGCGGTTTCCGCATCGGCGGCGAGATGGTTTCGGCGGCCGCAGCTTTCCGTCCGGCGCTGCGGGTCTGGGCCGAGGTCCTGTCGCGGCCGGAGGCGCGGCTTGCGATCTGCGGCATGGGCATGCGCGACGTGGCGATGGACCAGGGCCTGCCGCGGCCGTTGGTGCTCTATCGTAATGGGGCCTATTTTGCCGATCTCGAAAGCGCTGAAGTGTTTCGCCTCAACGATCAGCACGCCTTCGTGGCCCTTACCGACGGCAGCGACGTCGCGGTCGGCGACGTCATCGAGTGCGGCATCTCGCATCCCTGCACCTGCCTTGACCGGCATACCATCCTTTACGGCCTCGATCCGGACCATTCGGTGACAACGGCCTATCTGACCAGCTTCGGCTGACCTCTCCCTCCAAAAGCAAGAAAAGGAAAACCCGCCATGATCCAGCGTTATCAGAAAGGTTCGCGTATGAGCCAAGCCGTCAGCTACGGCGGTCTCGTCTATATTGCCGGCCAGGTCGCGGAAAATCGCAAGGCTGATATCGAGGATCAGACCCGCGACGTGCTCGGCAAGATCGACGCCCTCTTGAAGGAAGCCGGTATCGACCGCTCACGCCTCATCGCCGTCAACGTCTTCCTGCCGGCGATCGTTGATTTCGAGGCGATGAACAGCGTCTATGATGACTGGATCGATATCGAAAACCCGCCGGCCCGCGCCTGCACCGAAGCACGTCTGGCCGATCCCGATCTGCGCGTCGAAATGACCGCGATCGCCGCCCTTTGACGGCATCGCAACCGTCCGCACTGGAGGCATCATGCATAGCGGTCTCGTCAATCCGATCGACTTTTCGCGCGAGGGCCGGCAGGCCGGTCACCTCGCCATTCCCTATTCGATCGACCGGTCGCCCTATTATCAGATCCGCATTCCGGTCCTTCGCCTGAGGAATGGCGAGGGGCCGTCTTTGCTGCTGATGGCCGGCAATCATGGCGACGAGTATGAGGGTGAACTCCAGCTGGGCCGCCTGATGCGGCTGCTGGATATCGCCGAAATCCGCGGCGCCGTCACCATCCTGCCGATGGCGAACCTGCCGGCGGTGATGGCGGCCAAGCGCTGCTCGCCCTTCGACGGCGGCAATCTCAATCGGGCGTTTCCCGGCGATCCCAGCGGGTCGCCGACGGCGCGGATGGCGCATTTCCTCGAACATGAACTTTTTCCGCGCCATGACGTCGTGCTCGATCTGCATTCGGGCGGCACCTCCATGGCGCATCTTCCCTGCACGCTGATCGAGCGGCAGACCGATGCCACCCGCTTCGAACGGTCCGTTTCACTGATGCGCGCCATGGGTGCGGCGCATGCCTTCATCGCCGATAACGGGCCGACGGCGCCGACATCGATGGGGGCTGCGGCAAGGGCCGGAACCGTCGGTCTTTCCGGCGAATTCGGCGGCGGCGGCACCGTGACGCCTGCGACCATGGCCTTCACGGCGGCGGCGATCGATCGGCTGCTCGTCACACTCGGCATCGTGAAGCGTCCGGTCCTGTCGCGCGCGCCGCTCACCGAGCCCGGGCCGTTGCAGCTGCTTTCACTATCTAGGCACAGCCAGGGCATCTATGCGAACCGCAGAGGCTGGTTCGAGCCGGCTACAGCCCTCGGCGCCATCGTTGCCGCCGGCGAGCTTGCCGGATGGTATCATGATTTGGAACGCCTGGAGCAGCCGGAGGAAGAGCTGCGCTTTGCCGAGAGCGGCATTGTCATTTCCCACAGGCTGCATTGCGACAGCCAGGCCGGCGACTGCCTGATCCAGGTCGCCGAACCCATCGCGTCCTGAGGAGCGCTGATCTGCTCAAGCGATTGCGTCGATCGCTGCCTTGACCCAGTCGAGACGCTTTGCCGGTATCAGGCCGTAATTGTAGAAGTTCACGCCGTCAGCGCCGGCATTGACGGCGGCCTTGGCGCGTGCGGCGAGCACCGCCGGCCCGCTGACCTCAGGATAGAAGACGCGCAGGCCCACCCCGAGGAACTTGCCCGGTCCGATTGCCGCCCGGCCGGTCCGGATGACATCGCCGACGGCATCCGGCTCCATGTCGTAGCAGCAGAGGATCGCCCCGTCGCAGAGCTTGCCGGCGGCTGCCAGATCGACGCCGCCGAGCCAACCGTCCTTCAGGTCGATGAGCACGATGCGTGTCGCCGGATCGGCGACCGCCTTGATCTCGCCGATCAGGCTGGTCACCGGTTCGCTGCGCCAAGTGAGATAGGCACAGAGATCAGGATGATCGCGAAAGGCATCGATGCCGGCGGCCGGGAAGTCGGGGAATTGCCGTTCCGGGACAGCTCGTTCGCAGAGTTCCGCGATGAAGCGCGCGACCGTTCCGCGCGCGCCTTCGACCGGCACGCCGGACTTTATGGCGCGCGCCGTGCAATGGTCGCAGAAGCAGAGCGACAGCAGGAAATCGTCTTCGGCGTTGAGCCCGACACCGTCTTTCTCGTGATGGTATTCATGCGCGAATCCCATGAAGTTCGGGCTCTCGAGTTCCACCATATCGGGCCGGTAGTTGGTCGTGATGTCGCGAACAAGGGTGACGGCATAGTCCCGCGCCGCCGGGCTGGAAGGGCAGAGATTGTAATAGTTGGGATTGCCGAAGGCGTTCCGCGTCACATGATCGGGATGCAGCATGCCGAGACGGGTATTGTGCAGGCAGACCGTCCAGCAGGAGACCTTGAGACCCGTCGTGTCGCGCGCCCGGACGAGTGCTTCCAGCATGTCGCCGCGCTCAGTGACATTCCCAGCCATCAGCGGCCGGATCAGCTTATCCCGCCACAGGCTCTCATCCGGCCGGAAGTAGACGGTCCCGTCCTCGGGGAAATAGGCCTTCTGCTGCGGGCTCCGCGGCTGCAGGAACCGGCCGGCGTGATAGGAAGTCGCCAGGCTGACCGTCGTCAGGCCCGCACGGCCGCGAAGCTCGGCGGCAAAGGCGTCGAGCCCCTGGTCCTGAATGTCCCAGGGGTAGGTCCACATGGAAAGATGCATGGCGTGCTCCCGTCAAATCTGTCCATTTTATAGAACACGTGTCCATAATAGTGTCCAGACTGATCTTTGCGCGCAGGTGTCCGCCGTGTCGCCGGAGCATCCAGGCTGAGAGCCAAGTTCCAGTCTTTCAATCAAACACGCGTTGATTGGCGGCATTCTCGTTGTAACGCGCGCGGGCCTGCTCGAGCCGCTCCGGGCCGCCGACCTGCGGGACGGCAACGTCCCACCAATGGCCACCTGCGTCGGTCCCGGGACCCGCATCGGTGTCGATCACCAGAACGCTCGGAATGTTGCGTTCCCGCGCCGCCACGATGCGTGTCTCCAGCTCGGCGGTGGACCCAATCTTTTCGGCATGGGCGCCCATCGAGGCGGCATGCGCAACAAAATCGATCTCGGGCTGTATGTCGACATTGCAGTCCTTGTACATGTTGTTGAATTCGGCGCCGCCGCACTCGATCTGAAGACGGTTGATGCAGCCGTAACCGCGGTTGTCGGTCAACACCACGGTGAACGGCACCCGCCGCATGACGGCGGTGGCGAGTTCCGAATTGGCCATCATGTAGGAGCCGTCGCCGACGAAGCAGATGACGTCCTTGTCGGGGCGTGCGAGCTTGATGCCCATGGCGCCCGCCACTTCGTAACCCATGCAGGAGAAACCATATTCCATGTGGTATCCGCCCTTGGCAGATTGCCACAGCACCTGCAGTGCGCCCGGCATGGTGCCGGCCGCGCACATGACCACGGAGTTTTCCTTCGCCACCCGCTGCACGGCGCCGATGACTTGCGCATCGGTGGGCAGGTTTCCAGGCCCATCCGTTTCCGGCGCCGCCGTCACACGCTCGACCGTTTTGTGCCAGTCGGTCCTGCTCCCGGCATCGACGCCGGCCCCGCGATACGCCTCAAGCGCGGTGGACAGGCGCGCCAGCGTGACCTTGGCATCGCCGACACAGGGCAATGCCGAATGCTTGGTTGCGTCATATCCGGCAAGGTTGATCGAAGCGAGCCGGCGCGAGGGATTGCGGAAGAGCGTCCAGCTGCCTGTGGTGAAATCCTGGAAGCGCGTGCCGATGCCGAGCACGAGGTCCGCCTCGGCGCAAAGCGCATTGGCCGACGCCGATCCGGTCACACCAGGTGATCCGAAATTCAGCGGGTGCTCCCAGCTGTTGGCGCCCTTCCCGGCTTGCGTTTCGACAAACGGGATATGGTGCTTTTCCGCGAATGCGGCAAGCTCGGCCTCGGCCTCAGAATAGATAACGCCGCCACCGGAAATGATGACTGGCTTGCGCGCAGCCCGGATGGCATCGGCGAGATCTGCGACCTCTCGCGGATCCGGTTCGGGTCGGCGGATGCGCCACACCTTCGGTTCGAAAAATGCCTGAGGGTAGTCGTAGAGCTCTGCTTGCACATCCTGGCAGAAGGCGAGCGTAACGGGGCCGCAGCTGCCGGGATCGGTCATGACGGCCAGGGCGCGCGGCAAGCAAGTCAGGAGATGCTCGGGACGGGCGATCCGGTCGAAATAGGCTGAGACCGGCCGGAAGCAGTCATTGGCGCTGACGGTTCCGTCATTCATATCCTCGATCTGCTGCAACACCGGCTCGGGGCGGCGATTGGCGAACACGTCGCCGGGTAAGAAAAGCACCGGTAATCTGTTGACATGGGCAAGTGCGCAAGCCGTGATCATATTGGTGGCGCCCGGGCCGATCGACGATGTCACGGCCTGGGCGCGCCGGCGCTTCAGTGTCTTCGCATAAGCGATTGCCGCATGCGCCATGGTCTGTTCGTTCTGGCCGCGCCATGTGGGAAGGGCGTCGCCAATCCCATGCAGCGCCTCTCCGATGCCGGCGACGTTGCCGTGACCGAAGATCGCCCAGACGCCTTCGATGAAGCGTTCGCCATCCTCGGTCATCTGGACCGAGAGCCATTTCATCATGGCCTGCGCGGCTGTCATTCGTACCGTTGTCATTCTGCTGCCTCCTGCACGCGCGCCCGCGCGCCGTCCCAGACCGTGCAAAGCCGGGAATATCGTTTCGCCATCTCTTCGACGGCCTCTTCATCACTGATCGAGCCCTCGAACCAGCCGCGGGCGACGGAGCCGAAGATTGTCCGGCCGACGGCAAATCCCTTGACGAGCGGGAAGCGCGCGGCAACTTCGAAGCTCGCCTTCAATACGTCCTCCGGCGCATCCAGGCCGAGGACCACGATCCCTCTGGTATGACGATCGTTTTCCTCGATGGCGGCACAGACCTGCGTCCAAGCTTCGGGCTCGTCCATCGGTTCGAGCTTCCACCAGTCGGGATAAATACCTTCGGCATAGAAGCGGCGGATCAGCGTCGCGGTCGTGTCCGTGGTGATGCTTGCGACCTTGGAAGGGATGACCTCGAGCAGGAATTCCAACTTGTTGCGGCGCGAGGCCACGTAAAGTCGCCGTACTTCCGCCAGTTGCCGGGCCCAGGTCGCCTCGTCGTCATCAGGGTGGCAGAAGCAGAGCACCTTGACGACGTTCGCGCGCGCCCATTCCGAAAGCCCGCCGCAATCGGGACCAAGCGACGGCTCCAGCCTAAGCGGCCGAGACCCTGGCCACTCGCAGGGTCTGCCGATCCAAAGGCCGGTCCCGGAGGCGGCGTGGAGCGCGCGCCGGCCAATTCGGTCGTCGCAGAGGATTCCATAACCGGAACGCCCGTTCTGTACTTTCAGGGCCGCTTCAAGGCAAAGCTCCTTGAAGGCGCCACCCTTCGACGGCGTGTAGCCCGCCATGCTTTCGAGCTGCATCCGGTGATCGAAGGCGAAGACTCGCATCTCGGACCAGACGCCATGCCGGTTGGTCGACCAGTGTATCTGCTCCAGCGCTGGATCATTGCGCAGGTCGGGGCGCGTCATGCCGCGCTCGAGGAAGAAATTCAGCTCCTGACGTGACGGATAGGCCGGCGTGCAGCCGTGACGGGAGACTGCAAAAGCGCCGCAGGCATTGGCGTATCTAAGCGCGGTCGGCCAATCCTCGCCATCAAGCCAGCCTTTCAGCAGCCCAGCGAAAAAGCCGTCTCCGGCGCCGAGAACGTTGAAGACTTCGACCGGGAAACCCTCGCCCGAAATGCCCTCGTCCAGATTGTCCGGTATTGCATCTTCGAATGCGACCGCCCCTTTGGCGCCGCGTTTGCAGACGAGCGTCGCCGCAGTCACGGCGCGCACGGCCCGCAGTGCCGCTACGGTATCGGTCGTCCCGCCGGCGATGTGGAATTCTTCCTCCGTCCCGACAATCAAATCGAACAGATGAAGCGTCGCCAGGAGCTTTTCGGTCACCTGCCCGCTTGCCACATAGCGGCTTTCTCCCTCGCCATGGCCGGCCACTCCCCAAAGGTTTGGACGATAGTCGATGTCGAGAGCCGTCCTGGCGCCATGCTTGCGGGCAAAGCCGAGCGCCTTGAGCACGGCTGCTTCCGTGCGCGGATGGGAGAGGTGCGTTCCCGTCACCAGCACCGAACGGGCGCTGGAAACGAAAGCCTCATCGATATCCTGCTCGCAAAGCGCCATGTCGGCACAGTTTTCCCGATAGAATATCAGCGGGAAACGTTCCTCGTCCCGGATCCCGAGAATGACGAGTGCCGTCAGCCGCTCGGGATCGGTCACGACGCCTCTGCCGTCAACGCCATGCCGGGCAAGCTCCTCGCGAATGAACCGGCCCATATGCTCATCGCCAACCCGGGAGATCAGTGCCGACTTGAGGCCCAGTCGCGCCGTGCCGCAGGCAATGTTGGTCGGACTGCCGCCGATATATTTTTCGAAGGATCCCATATCCTCCAGCCGTCCTCCGACCTGCGCCCCATAGAGGTCGACGCCGGCGCGCCCGATCGTGATCACGTCCAATGTCTTGGTCATGTCGGTTTCCTCGCAATAGTATTGAATTCGGTCATGGTGATCGGGTTGGGCATCGTCGGCCTCTTCACAAGAAACGACCAATGCAAGGGAGCGCGGGCGAACGACCGCCCGCGCCTGTCCATCAGCGGCTGATCGTTGCCTGCAGCGCATCGATGGAGGATTGGATGCCGCCCTCGGTCGACATGGTGAAGTCTTCCATCTCGAGGCTGACCCAATCGTTGTAGCCGACCATCCGCACCACGGAGAAGAACTCCTTCCACCATTGCAGGTCATGGCCGGCGCCGACGGCGACATAGTTCCAGCTGCGGTTGGCGACGTCGGTTACGTCCTTGAGCTCGAGCAAGCCGTTGACGTCGGCGAGGCCCCGTTCGATGCGGGTATCCTTGCCATGGCAATGATGGATGGCATCACCCAAAGCACGGGCGGAGGCGATCGGGTCGGCGCCCATCCACATCAGATGCGACGGGTCGAGGTTCATACCTACTTTCGGACCGACTTCGTTGCGCAGGCGGAAGAGGGTCTCGGGGTTCCATACGAGCATGGCCGAGAAGTTTTCCAGCGCGTATTTTTCGACGCCGACTTCATCGGCGAGCTTGACCAGGCCGTGCCAGAGCGGGAGGGCTCGATCTTCCCACTGATATCGGTCGCGCTCAGGCATCTCGTTCGGCCAGCTCTTGGTGTAGACGAGCCAGTTCGGCACCGTGTCGCCGGGGGCGGCTTCGGGCAGGCCGGACATGGTGACGATCTTCTTCACGCCGATTTCGCCGGCGAGCCGGATGGTGTCTTCCATTTCCTTGCGGTGGCGCTTGCCCATGTCACCCGGATCGAGCGGGTTTGCCGAGCAATTCAGCGCGGCGATTTCCAGGCCGCGGGCTTCGATTTCCTTCAGCTTGGTCTTGAGCAGGCCCCCGTCGGCCAGCAGCTCGTCCGCACGGAAGTGCGGCCCGCGCGACCAGCCGCCGCCGGTCATCTCGATACCCTCGACACCAAGTTTGACGCATTTGTCGAGCATGTCCGTGAAGGAGAGGTCGCCCATCACGTCGGTGCAGATCGATAGTTTCATATCATTGTCTTTCTAAAAGAGAGTGCCGGGCTAAAAGAGGGTGTCGGGGACGCGCCTGGGAGGAGGATGGAGGAGATCCGACGCGCCCCCTGATCGATCACTCGAACTCGACCCAGGCCGAACCTGCGTCTGCCGAGCGGACGCAGTTTTCCAGCCAGCGCACACCTTCGGTGCCGGCTTCGATGCCGGGATAATGATGGCCCTTGAGGAATGCCTCGTCGCCGCGGCGTTTTGCGTCGATCGCCTTCGCGATCCAGAGGTAGATGTTCGCCCAGCTGTCGCCGAGGCCTTCGGTGTGCAGCGCGCCCATGCGATCGTAGGCGAGGCTTTCCTCTTCGAGGTAGGGCATGCCGTGATGCAAGGTGCGGTTCGGTTCACCCTGTACCTCGTAAATCAGCTGGTCGGGGTGGGAATCGGACCATTCGACGGAGGCCTTGGAGCCGACGAAACGGTAGCGCTGCGAACCCATATTCCCGGCATTCACCGAGGATACCCAGAGACGGCCGCGGGCGCCGTTGTCGTAATGCATGAGAACGGTCGCGTGGTCTTCCAGCGGCGCACGGGTCGGAATGAAGGCCTTGCGGTCGCAGAGCAGCTTTTCGATCTTCATTTGCGGCAGCACCACTTCGGAGAGATAGTAGAGGTGCGTGCCGATATCGCCCAGAACGAAGGTCGGGCCAGCCGTCTTGGGATTGGTGCGCCATTTCAAGGCTTCGCCGGCGCCGACATCGTCGCCCGCGTTAAAGCCGTGGGTATATTGCATGTCGACGATACGGATATCGCCGAGCATGCCCTTCTTGACCATCGCCGCCATCTGGTGAACCAGCGGATGGCCGGTGAAGCCGTAGGTGACACCGACGATCAGGCCCTTCTCTTTCGCCAGCCTGGCGACCTCGTCGCATTCGGCGACGGTGAAGAACAGCGGCTTTTCGCAGATCACGTGAAGATCGGCTTCGAGGCACGCCTTGGTGATCTCGTAATGGGTGAAGTTCGGCGTGGCGATCGAGACGACCTCGACGCCGTCCTCACGCCCGGCCTCCTTGGCGATCAGTTCCTTATAGTCGCCATAGCACCTGTCCGCAGTAACGCCGATCTGCGTGCCGAAGTCGCGTCCACGCTCGGCGTCGAGATCGAAGGCTCCGCAGATGAGCCGGTAGGTGCCGTCCCGCTGGGCGCCGGTTCTATGCTTGTAGCCCACCTGCCCGGTGCGGCCGCCGCCGACCATGCCCCAACGCAGGGGGCGCTCGATGGATCTTTCTCCGTTGATCATCTTCTGTCCTTCCAGGAATGATGTCTGTGATGTTTGAGCGTTCCGGGCAGAACCCCGGTCGCGGTCGCTTGCGCCAATCGCCTGGCTGCATGGCGAACCGCTAGAGGGGCATCGCGCGTTATTTCGCGGTCCAATATTTGTCGACAAAGCGCTGCATTTCGGCGCGCATGAACTTGCCGGAGTGGTCGGCCTTGTCCTCCCAGGCGAAGACGCATGCGGTCATGATGCCGTCGAACCCGATCTCCGCCAGCGTGCTGAAGAAGTCTTCCCAGGGAACCTCGCCCTGGCCGATGTTCAGGTGCTGATGCACCCTGGCCTGCGTGCCCGGAGGGTTGAGGATGTAGCGGAGCCCCGAAGAGGCCTTGTGATTGAAAGTGTCGCCGACATGGACATGGGCGAGCACGTCCTTTGCTTCCCGGAGCATCGCCTTGGTATCATCGCCGAAGTAGAAGGTATGCGGCGCGCAATAGAGGAACTTGACGTTCTTCGAGTTGACCGTCCTGATGATATCGAGCGCCGGCTGCAAGGTTTCGCACCAATCCTCGGGATGCGGTTCGACGTGCAGGTTGATGCCTTCCTTTTCAAAGATCGGCACCAATTCTTCCATCGAGCGCCACCAGGCGTCTTCGCAGGCCTCGATCATGGAACCGGTATGGCAGCAGTAGCACGAACCCTTGTCCGGATGGGGCCCGCGGCCGAATTCCGAGTTCATCGTGTCGACGCCGAGTTCGACACTGATCTCGATGGCGCGCTTCCAGTGCTTGACGGCAGCTTGCCGCTCGTTTTCATCGTTCGAGGCCCACCGGTACATCGGCAGGATCGAGGCAATGCCGACATTTGCATCGGAAAGCGCTTTCTTGAATGCCTTGGCGCGGGCCGGAAACACGCGCGGCGCCTTGAACCACTCGAGAAAATCAGCCCGCGGGCTGAGCTCTATCCACTCGTATCCGAGTTCAGCCACTTTCGAGGGCAATTCTTCGAGTGAGAGGTGGCGATGCATAAAGGGGTCGATTGCAATCTTCATGGCTGTTACCCGTCCGATGATTGTGCTGGGCCATCCCGCCGGGGTAGGCGAGCTCTTTAGAGTTTCTGGAGTTCATCCGCGGCGACGGTCGATCAGACCGGTGGGGGATGTCCGCTATGCGCTGTCGAGTACGCTTCGATTTCGGCTTCGAGTTCGGCCATGGCCTCGCCTCCTGCCATCAGGTCGGTAATCTCTTCGCGCGTCTTTTCACCCTTGCGGAAGTCGGCCGCCTTCGCACCCTTGATGAGCACCGCGAAGTGGTCTCCCACCGTCATGGCGTGAATGACGTTGTGAGTGATGAAAATGACGGCGAGGCCGCGACGGCGCGCTTCCAGGACGATACGCAGCACATGCGCCGCCTCCTTGACGCCGAGAGCGGCGGTCGGCTCGTCGAGGATCAGCACCCGGGCGCCGAAGTGGACGGCTCGGGCGATTGCCAGGGATTGCCGCTCCCCGCCCGACAGGCCGCCGATCAGGCGATCGCCATCGTCGATGCGGGTAATGCCGAACTCGCGCACGGCCTTGACCGCGATTTCATTTGCGGCTTTGCGGTCGTAGATTTTGAACGGGCCGAAGCCCTTGGTCAGCTCCCGCCCCACGAAGAACGAACGGCCGATGCTCATCAGCGGAAAGGTGCCGCCGAACTGATGAACCGTTGCAATGCCGAGGTCTGCGGCTTCGCGCGGATTCTGGAAGACGATCGGCCGGCCTTCGAACTTCACCGCGCCGCTCGTCGGCTTGTAGACACCGGCAAAGGTCTTGATCAGGGTGGACTTTCCCGCACCGTTGTCACCCAGCAGGCAAAGCACTTCACCGGGATGGACGCTCAATGTGATGTCGTAGAGCACATCGATCGGGCCGAAGGACTTGTTGACGTTTTCAAGTTCAAGAATTGGGCCAGCCATGTCTCAGCTCTCACTTCTTCTTCTTGGGTGAATAGGTCAGCGCCATCTGGCGGAACGTATTGTTCATGAGGACGGCCACGAGCAGCATCACGCCGATGATCAGGCTCGACCAATTGCGGTCGAAGGTCGTGAAATAGATGCCTTGGTTGACGACGGCGAAGGTGATCGTGCCGAAGAAGATCCCGATCACCGACCCGAACCCTCCGGTCAGCAGCACACCTCCGACGACGACCGAGATGATCGAGTTGAAGATGAACGTCATTCCGCCCGAAACCTGCGCGGAATTGAACAGGATGGCCTGACACATGCCGACGAAGGACGCGCTCATCGCCGAGAGGACGAAGAGGACCATCGTCAGACGGGTCGTCGGAATGCCGGCGTTGCGGGCACTGACCTTGTCTCCGCCCATCGCGAAAATCCAGTTCCCGTAAGGCGAGAAGTGAATGAAGAAGATGAAGATCGCGGTGATGGCCACCCACCACAGAATGATCACCTGAAACGACCCGGCCAGGAACTGCCCGAAAAGGAACTTTGCCCAGGGGTCGGCCGTCAGCGCCACGCTCGTGGTGCCGGTGACGAGAACCGAGGTGCCAAGCATCAGGCCCTGTACAGCAAAGAGGGTGCCGAGCGTTACGATCAGCGAAGGCACGGCCGTGTGCACGACGAGGTAGCCGTTGACCAGCCCGACGATGAGGCCGAAGGCAAGCGCACCGAGCATTCCGACCCACATGGGAAGATCGTAGTAGCCCGACAGGACCGCAACCGTCATGGAGCCGGCGGGGATCATCGCGCCAATCGAAATGTCGAGATCGCCTGCGATCATCAAAAGTCCGATGGGAAGAGCGATAATGCCGAGATTAGCGGCGACGTTGAGCCAGCTTGCGGCGCCGGCGGGCTCCAGGAACTTGGTGCTGCCGAATACGACGAAGAACACGAGGACGCCGACAAGTCCGAGGAATGCACCCGCCTCGGGACGGCGCAACAGGTTGCCGAATGAAAGATTGTTCATATGCCTACCCCAGTTTGGGCGTGAATCTCCAGGCGCGCGGACGCGGTTGTCCGCACGCTCGATAAACTTCGACCCGCGGATATCCCGCGGGCCGGAGCCCGTTTCGAACGATCAGCGAGCGCCTTCCTTGACGCCGGCCAGGGTGGCGTCGATGTTCGACGCATCGACAATGCCCGGGCCGGTCAGCACCGGTGCGGTCGGCAGGTTGGTGCCGTAGTCGATATGCGCGGCGAGAAGCGAAACCCCCAGCAGCGACTGCAGGTAAGGCTGCTGGTCGATTGCAAAGGTCTGCGAACCGTCCTTGATGCGGGCAAGCCCCGAGGCGTTCAGGTCGAAGGTGCCATGCGCAACCTTGCCGACTTTGTTCGCCTGAGCGATCCCGCTTGCAGCCGCATCAGCGTCGGAAGCCCCAACATTGAGGACGCCGTCGATGGTGTCGTCCTGGAGCAGTGTCGCCTTGACGGCTTCGGCGATTGCCGTCTGATCACCGAAGCTGGTCGCCGGCAAGGGCAGCTGCTTGCCGGCACCGCCCTTTCCGGTAATGCCGTCGATGACACCCTTGCAACGGGCCTCCTGGTTTGCCGCACCCGGGAGCGTGTTGACGCAAATGACATTTTTCGCACCCTTGGATGCGAAATATTCGCCGCCTGCCTTGCCGGCCGTGTATTCATCAGAGCCGACATAGTTGATCGCGCCAAGCTCGCGCGCTTTGTCGATGTTGCCGGCATTCATCAGGATAACTTTGATGCCCGCGGCGACGGCAGCCTTGATGGCCTCGTCTTCTGCCTCGGGCACCCAGTCGGGCACCACGATACCGGTCACGCCCTGGCTGATGGCCGTGCGGACGAGCTGGGCGGCGTCAGGCCCGAGATTGTCGTAGGTCTGCAGCTGCAGATAGCTGACGGAGCCGCCATTCTTCTCGACGACGAGCCGGGCGTCATCGACGCCCTTCTTGATACGGCTCCAGAATTCGTCGTCGGTCTTGCCGCCGACGACAGCAATATTCGCGGCCATGACAGAAGAAGCGCCAAGAACCAAAACAGCGCCAGCCAGCAGCCCGCGTACGGCGCGCATTGAAAAACTCATGTGATTTCCTCCCAAAAAGGCGGTCGAGAGTAACAATTCCTCAAAGCAAGGCTCCCAACTCGCTGGAATATTTGTATCAACGGATCGCTGAAAATGGAATGCCTATTGCGTTTTGATGAAATTAATGTATCATTTCATTTCATCCAAAAATGGAATGAAATATATCATGAAGAGGCCAACCATTGCCGACCTTGCCCAGGCGTCCGGCGTCAGCATCGCCACGGTCAACCGCATCCTCGGAGGTACCGGCGCAGTGCGTGCGGAAACCATCGAGAGGGTGCAAAATGCCGCGGAAGAGATTGGATTTTATGGCCGTGGCGTGATCGAGGACCGCAGGCAGCGGCTCCTGCCGAATTATCGTTTCGGCTTCCTTCTCCAGCAGTCGAGCCGTGAGCTCTACCGGCTGTTCGGCTCCAAGATCACCGAGGCGGCCGCGAGACGCCAGCACGAGAAAGTCGTGGCTGTGGTCGATTTCGTCGATGTCCTCGAGCCACAAAATATTGCAGATCGTCTCGAAGCGCTTGGCAAACGCTGTGATGCAGTTGCTGTCATTGCGGGTGACCACCCGTTGATCGGGCAGACCATCCAATCGCTCAGGGAGAGGGGGAAGCCGGTTGTTGCCTATATAACCGATCAGTCCGCCCGGGATCGCGCCGGCTTCGTCGGCACCGACAATTGGAAACTCGGGCGGACCGCCGCATGGTTTCTGGCTCAGACCACGCCGATGCCCGGCCGGATCGCCGTATTCATCGGCAATCATCGTTATCAGTGCCAGGATGTCTCCGATGCGAGCTTTCGATCCTATATGCGCGAGCACGCGCCCCATCTTCAGGTTGACGACAGCAGACCGACACATGAGGAGCCGCAGGAAGCCTACCGGATCGTCAGCCAGCTGCTTTCCGAACTCGATGACCTCAGAGGCATTTTCATTGTCGGAGGGGGGATTTCCGGCGTGCTGCGTGCTCTTCGCGAGGCACCCGTCGAAAAGCGGGATAAGGTCAGGGTCGTCTGCCGCGACATCGGCCCGGAAACGCGCAAGGGCTTGACGGAAGGCCTGATCATGGCGGCATTGTGCCATCCGCTGGATCAGATATCGGACGAATTGATCGCGACGATGATCGCCGCGCTGGAACACCGCGACAGCACAACAATCCTTCAGCGCGTGGTTCCCTTTGAAACGATTACGCCCGAAAGCGTTTGAACCGTCCGGTTTGCATAGGGCGGCTGGCCGGAAAGGCCAGCCGCCCTATAAAGTGGCAGGGCTGACAGCTATTGCGGTGTCGCGTCAGATGTCGACGACGAGGCCCTTGGCTTTCAGCACCGGTTCGAGATTGCTGACCTCGATGACCGATTTGCCCTGCTTATATGCCGCGATATAGCCGGCCTCGGCATCTTCGCGGGTCTGTGACAGCCTGGCGACTTCCTGCGCTTCCTGGCGACGCACGACCACCAGGCCGTCGGCATCACCGGCGATGATGTCGCCGGGATGGATGATTTCGCCGCCGACGATGATCGTGTCGTTCACCGCCGCAATGGTTTCCTTCACCGTCCCCTTGATGCAGACGCTGAGCGAGAAGACCGGGAAACCGAGTTCTCTCAGTTGAAGCGTGTCGCGCACGCCGGTGTCGGTCACGAGACCGCCGATGCCCTTTGCAAGGCAGGCATTGGCAAGCACATCGCCGAAGGATCCGGCCTCTTCGTATTCGCCCGCCGATACGACGATGATATCGCCCGGCTTTGCGTAGTTGATGGCGAGTTGCAGCATGATGTTGTCACGCGGCGCGCATTTCACCGTGAAGGCCGGACCGCACAGTTTCATGCGGTAGTCGACGGGCTTGAGGCGGGAGGAAAGGGCTCCGCGGCGCCCTTGGGCTTCGTGGATCGTCGCGGGCGAAAATTTGGAAACGGCGTCGATATCGGCTTTGCTTGGCCGTTCGGCAATATCTTTAATATGGATCACGGATACCTCCCATTTTTGGCCGACGGCGGGCGTGTCCCGCCGTCTGATTTCGTTTGGATATCGTCATTGGAAGACGCCGAGGTCTTAAGGGATCGGGTCGAACTTCAGTTCCGAGAGCGATACGACCTTGTCGGTGCGCGTCATCTTGTATTCGGTATTCGGGCCGAGCCACTTGTCCCAGATGTTGTTGATCTCGCCCGATGTGTCGAGCTTGCGAAGGATCTCATTGATCTTGGCGGTCAGCGCCGGCTGATCCTTGGCCATGCCGATGCCGATCGGCTGGTACAGCATCGGCTCCTCGATCATCCGCATTTCCTTGCCCTTGCTCTTCGATTCATTGACGAACTTGGTCGTCGTCATGGTGTTGGCCACCATGCCGCGCGCCTTGCCCTGCTGGACGGCGAGATAGGCCGAGGCGGTATCCTGGAAGGTCAGTGGGTCGGATTTGTTGAGCTTGATCGACATCTCGGAGGTCGAACCTTTGGTCGAAGCGATGCGCTGGCCCGCATAATCGGCCTTCTTCTTGCCGGCATCATCCGCCGGCACGATCAGCATTTCCTTGGCGAGATAATAGGGATCGCTGAACTGGATCTGCTCGGCGCGGCTCAGAGTATAGGCAAGGTTGGCAACGGTGATGTCGACGCGGCCGAGCTTGACCTCGGGCACGCGGGCCTCGACCGAAACCGGCTTGATTTCAGCCTTGACGCCCAGTTCCTTGGCGATGGCGCCGCAGAGATCGACGTCGAAACCGGCCATTTCGCGGGTCTTCGGATCGGGCGAGGCAAAGGGAGGAACGTCAGCGAAAGTCGCGCAACGCAGGGTTTTCGCTGAGATGATGTTGTCGAGCTGATCGGCTTTTGCGGGCACGGCGGCCGCCATGCCGGCAAATGCGACGGTGAGGGTTAGGCATTTCCAGTTCATTGCTGTTCTCCTTTGTTTTTGGTGGTTGGTATCAATGCCTGAGATCAGCGAGGAAACGCTGCGCACGGGGATGGCTCGGATTGTTGAAGAATTCCTCGGGGGTCGCCATTTCGAGGATCTGGCCGGCATCGATGAACCAGACCCGATCCGCGACGTCGCGCGCGAAACCCATTTCGTGGGTGACGCAGAGCATGGTCATGCCTTCCGACGCCAGGCTCTTCATGACGGCCAGCACTTCGCCGACCATTTCAGGATCGAGCGCGCTGGTCGGCTCGTCGAACAGCATCACCGGCGGTTCCATGGCAAGGGCGCGGGCGATTGCCACCCGCTGCTGCTGGCCGCCCGAGAGTTGACCGGGATAGGCCCGCGCCTTGTCGGCGAGACCAACCCGATCGAGAAGCTTGAGGGCCTTGTCCTCGGCAACATCCGGCGCCACGCCTTTCACCCGGATCGGCGACATCGACACGTTTTCGACCACCGAAAGGTGCGGAAACAGGTTGAAGTTCTGGAATACGAAGCCGATCCGGCTGCGCAGCGCATTGAGTTCTTTTGCCCGCATGGCGGCGTGAATGTTTTGCCCGTCGAGCGTGATCGATCCGCTGTTGATCTCCTCAAGGCGATTGATCGTGCGGATCAGCGTCGATTTTCCTGAACCGGACGGTCCGCAGATGACCACGACCTCGCCTCGCGAGACCTGCGCATCGATGTCCTTCAGGACCGGATAGTCGCCGTAGCTCTTGCAGACCTGCGAAAGCCGGATCGTCTGCAATTCCTGTGCTGAAACTGACATGGTCATAGCTGCTCCGATATGATTTTCGATGGCGCGACCAAGGCAGCGGCAGGAAGGTTGGAAAGTCCCGCACGCCGTCGCGTGATGCTCCGCTCGAGGCGATTTGCGAAGTAGGTGAGCGTCCAGCAGATGGCGAAGTAGACGATCGCGAGGATGAGGAAGACCTGGAAAGGCTGCGTCAGGAGCTGGTTGTTGACCTGGCTTGCGGCAAAGGTCAGGTCCGGCACGTTGATCACGTAGCCGAGCGTCGTGTCCTTGATCGTCGAGACGAAGGTGGAGATGATGCTCGGGATCATGTTGTAGAGTGCCTGCGGCAGGATGATGAAGCGCATCGCACCGATATAGCTGTGGCCAAGCGCACGCCCCGCGTCCATCTGGCCCGGTCCGAGCGCAACGATGCCGGCACGCACGACTTCGCTCAGGAACGCGCTTTGATAGACCACGAGCGTCGTCAGCATCGTGACAAAGCTCGGCACATCGGCGCCGGTCAGCAGCGGAACGAGGAAATAGCTCCACAGGATGAGCATCAAGAGCGGCACGCCCCTGGTGAAATAGACGAGCGCCGTGACCGGCCAGCGCAGCAGCGGCGACCTGGAGAGCCGCGCCAGTGCGAAGAGGATGCTGACCGGAAAAGCGAGAGCGATGCTGAGCGCTGAAAGGATCAGCGTGTTGGCGAGCCCGCCAAGCGGCCCGTTCGGATATTGGCCGATCAGCAGCAGCAGCCAGTAGTCTTGGACGATGGCGATCATGTCGTGGATCATGCCCGCGCACTCCTGGCAGGATCCGTGCGCATCGAAAGATAGGCGCCGATGCTCATGATCACGAGCGAGAAGAAGAGGTAGAGAACCGTGCCGATCAGGTAGATCTCGAAGGTCCGGAAGCTGAGGTTCTCGATTTCCTTGACGGCATGCGTCAGTTCCGAGGCTCCGATGACGACGGCGAGACTGCTGTTCTTGAACAGGGAAACGCTGTGATTGATGAGCGGCGGCAGGGCGTTGCGCACGCCTTGCGGCATGATGACGAAACGCATCGCCGAGACATAGCCGTGGCCAAGCGCGCGGGCTGCCTGCATTTGGCCCGGGCTAACCGAGCGCACGCCCGAGCGAAGATCTTCGCTGAAATAGGCCGCCTGGCAGAGCCCGAGCCCGATCACCGCGAAGATGGCCTCGGCATTATGGACGGCCAGCCATTCGGCTACTCCGCTTGGCATCAGGGTGAAAATCCCGAAGTACCACAGCATCAGCTGAACCAGGGTGGGGACGTTCCGGTGGTAGGAGACGTAAGCGGCGACTAACGGATCGCCGAAGCGAAAGGGCGACAAACGCAAAGCCAGCAGCACAAGTGCCAGCGCCATCGCCATAGTCCAGGAGCCGGCATAGATGATGAATGTCATCTCGATGCCATGCAGCAGCATGGCGGTATATTCCGGATTTCCGAGGATTGCCGAAAGGTCGAAACCGCTCACGGGTTTGGCTCCCCGGATTGATCCGTCTTCGCCGCAGCGGATTGATCCGGCTTCGCCGTAGGTTGGGGCTTTGCCGTCTGCAGGCCGCCCATGACCTGCAGCGTCGGCGTAATCTCCATATGTCCGATATTGACCGCGACGGGGGCTGCTATGGCGAAGGCAATCGCGTCGGCGATATCGGCCGCCTGCGGCAGTTCGAAACCGTCGATGAACCGTTCGCGGATGCTGGGGTCATCGCCGTGGACATGATTGAAAATGTCAGTGGCGACCCGGCCGGGGCAGATTTCCGTGACCCGTACCCGCTTGCCGAAAGCGTCGATGCGCAGCTGGTTGGACAGCATGCTCACCCCGGCCTTGGTGGCGTGATAGGATGAATTTCCGCCGAAATTGTAGGCGCCGGCGATCGATGAGATATTGATGATATGTCCGCGGTCGCGCGCCACCATGCCGGGCACGACCATGCGGCAGATGTGCAGGACCGCTCGGAGATTGACGTCGACGAGGAGATCGATATCGCCCTCGTCGGCTTCCAGGAATTTCTTCGGCCGGTCGACGCCGGCATTGTTGACGAGAATATCGAACTCCACTCGACGGGTGAGCTCGGCCATTGCCTGACGGTCGGTCACATCGATGACGTGGGCGATGCAGCCCGTTCGCGCGGCCAGCTGCTGCAACGCTTCGGCGCTACGGGCAACCGCATGGACCTCGATGTTCTCCCGGCGGAACCGCTCCACCACGGCTGCGCCGATACCGGAGGATGCGCCGGTCACCAGTGCGGTCTTGTAGTCGGAGAATGGCATTGTCGTTCCCTTGTTGTTGATCGAGACAGTAGCGAAGGTTAAACCCCTTGCCTAAGACCGATTATCTCTGGAGCAATAAGCAACGGTTATGGAGCCGGCGCAGGCTGCTGAAGAAAAGACAGAGCTGATGCCGGGCATCACCTCGCGGCGTCCGTGCCTCAGGCAGTCCCCGGTTCTGGCGACGGCGTCGCGTTGCAAAAGCAATGCGCGTCTGCAAACATGTGAGCCGCGCAGATCAGAACGGTACCCCGATCCTCATGGACATCAGACGCCTCAAATCTTTCATCGTGATCGTCGACAGCGGCAGCATCACGCGAGCGGCGGACCTTCTGCACATCGCCCAGCCGGCCCTCAGCCAGCAGCTTGCGGGACTGGAGGAACATTTCGGCCAGAAGCTGCTGATCCGCAGCCAGCAGGGCGTCAGCATGACCGATGCGGGACATGCGGTGTATCGCCATGCGCAGATTATCCTTCGGCAGATGGAGCAGGCGCAAGCGGATGCGTCGGCAGCCGGGAATTCGCTTGCCGGGCGTGTGTCCGTCGGCCTCGTGCCCTTCAGCAGTGCGGCCACGCTGTCGGTCGACCTCCTGGCGGAGACCCGAAAACGGCATCCCGGTATTCTGCTGCACCTGACCGAAAGCGTCGGCCAGACCTATAGCCAGATGATCATGAACGGCCGGCTGGAGATGGCGCTTCTCCATGGAACCGGACCGATCAAGGGTGTCCGGTTCGAGCCGCTCCTCAGCGAAGAGTTTTTCCTTGTCGCGCATCGGGACTTTGCGATCGAAGCGGATGCGAAACCCGTTCCGGTCAATGCCCTCGACGGGATGCCGCTGCTGTTGCCGCCGGCCTATAATTTCGTCCGCCGCGCGGTCGATACCGCCTTCACCCGCACCCGCACCAATTTGAAAGTCGTGGCGGAAGTCGAAATCGTCCGCACGCTGGCCCGTGCGGTGGGCAGCGGCCTCGGCGCGACGATCATGCCGAAAGCCATCGCCGACCGCATCGTATCGGAGTCGAGCGAGCCGCTGATCTGCCGGCTCGTCTCGCCGCGGATCGAAGAAACCCTGTCGCTATGCGTTTCCGACCAGAATCCCTTGTCGGAACCGGCCCTTGCCGTCCGCGACATCCTCCTCGAGCTGACGGCGCGGTTGAAAAGCTAGAGCATGATGCCGAAAAGTGTGAGCGGTTTTCGGACGACATCATGCTCCATTTCTTCGCTTTAGATCTGAATTCCGATCTAAAGCGCGTCGGCGATCAGCGCATATCCCTGCAGAATTGAGCTATGCGCGCGCAGCCTTCGCCGAGTTTCTCCATGCTGGTCGCGTAGGAAATGCGAAAGAAGGGGCTCATTCCGTAAGCCGCCCCTTGCACGGTCGCGACATGATGCTCTTCCACCAGCGCCATGACGAAATCGACATCGGTCTCGATCTTTCGTCCGCCCTTGCTGGTCTTGCCGATCAGCCCGGACATGTTGGGATAGATGTAGAAGGCGCCTTCGGGCCTGTGGCAGCGCAGTCCGTCCACTTCCGACAATCTGTCGAGGACGAAGTCGCGTCTTTCCTTGTAGATCGCCGCACGCTCCTTCAGGAGATCCTGAGGCCCGTCCAGCGCCGCGGTCGCCGCAGCCTGGGTCAGCGTCGCGATGCCGCCGCCATTCTGGCCGTTGACGTTGCTGACGGCGGAGATCAGCTCTTTCGGCCCGGCGCAAAAGCCAAGCCGCCAGCCTGTCATTGCGTAAGCCTTGGAGACGCCGTTCATCGTCAGGACGCGCTCATAGAGCCTGGGCTCGACTTCGGCGATCGTGCAGAACTGGAAGTCGTCATAGACCAGGTGTTCATAGATATCGTCGGTCATGATCCAGACATTGGGATGACGCAGCATGACCTCGGCAATGGCAGCCATCTCCGCCCGGGAGCAGGCTGCCCCGGTCGGATTGTTCGGGAAATTCAGGAAGAGCCATTTGGTGCGCGGCGTGATCGCCGCCTCCAGATCCTCGGGACGCAGCTTGAAGCCGGTCTGCTCGTGGCAGGGGACGGCGACCGGGACGCCGCCGGCGAATTTGACGATATCCGCATAGCTGACCCAGGAGGGCGTCGGAATGACGACCTCGTCGCCCGGATTGCAGGTTGCCAGCATGGCATTGAAGATCACCTGCTTGCCGCCGCCCGAGACGACGATCTGGCTGGCCTCGTAGTCGAGATTATTGTCCCGTTTGAACTTCCTGATGATGGCGGATTTGAGCGCCGGCGTACCATCCATCGGGGGATATTTCGTATCGCCAGCAAGAGCTGCCGCATGAGCCGCCTCGATCGCGTGCGCCGGAGTGGGGAAATCCGGCTCGCCAGACGAGAGGCTGACGACTTTGATCCCGTTGGCGGCCAGTTCCCTGGCGCGCTGGGTCATGGCGGCGGATGCGGATATGGAGACGTTTTTCAGGCGGTCTGATACAGCGGACATCAAGCTGGTCCTTCGATGAGGGATTGGAACGGGAGACCGCCCGCAGGCGATCAGGATTGTATCAATCGGCGAGTTCGGCGGCAGACGCGAGTGCAGCACCCGTGGCTTCGATCTCGCCGCGCACGATGCCGGCAAGCTCCAAGGCGCCGGGTGTGTCGCTATGGACGAGAATGGAGCGGGCCGGCATTGCGATCACCGCTCCGTCGATCGTCTCGACGGTTCCTTCGAGCAGGAATTGCCGTACGCGGGCACGCACCGCGGCTTCGTCCTTGATGACGGCGCCAGCGAGGCCGCGCGCGACAAGTCTGCCGCCAGCGTCATAGGCCCGGTCGGCAAGGAAAAGCGCCAGCGTCTTCAACCGCGCGCGTCTGGCCGCGTGCTGAATCTCGCTGCCATGGGTCACGAAGACGACGAGACCGGCATCGACGGTGGCGATCGCGTCCATCATCAGGTCGGCCAGCACAGGATCGCGGTTGACCATATTGCCCATGGCCGCGTGGAAGCTGATATGGGAGACAGTGACACCCTCGGCTTTGGCGATCGCCATCAGGGCGCCGAGTTGATAGAGCATCTGCTGGCGAAGCTCATCTGGCGAAAACGCTATTTCGCGCCGGCCGAACCCCAGCCGGTCGGGCAAGCCCGGATGGGCGCCGATTCCGACGCCGTTCAGTTTCGCAAGCCGGACCATACGCCCCATGATCTCGGGGTCGCCGCCATGGAAACCGCAGGCGATGTTGGCCGACGAGACGAGTTTCATCATCGCTTCGTCGTCGCACAGCCGGTAGGGACCAAATCCTTCGCCCATGTCGGAATTCAGATCGATCTTCATCAGTTCCTCCTTTTGACGGCCTCTTGGGCGACACGCATTAGGCCATCGCCTTCAAGGCGCGCTTGACCATCCGGGATGTCTGCCTGACGTCGTCGACATAGCGGGCGATGGCCTGTTCCACCGCGCGCGCCTCCGCATGCGTCGAGCGAACGAAGTTCAGGCGGGCGCCGATGCGGGCTTGGCCGAGCCGCCAGAGATCGCATTCGATCACGCCGGCGATCTTCGGATATCCGCCGGCAGTGTTGGCATCGCTCATCTGCACGATCGGTTCGCCGCCGGGCGGAACCTGGATCACGCCGGGCACGACGCCGTGGGAGCGCATCTCGATGGACGCCGTCGGCTTGATCGGCTCGCCTGATAAGCGGTAGCCCGTCCGGTCGCTTCGGGAGGAAATCCTCCAGATCCGGCTCCAGAAAGCTTCGCCATCGCCTGCGAAAAGATCGTGCTCACCGGCCGGCAAGGCGCGGATCGGCAGCGTGCCGTCGACAGCAGCCGGGAAGACATCGCGCAGTGCCACGGCCGGTTCGACGACGGCAAGACCCGAGGCTGGCAGCATGGCGATTTCGGCGTCTTCGCCGACCGCGATCCGATCGGCCTTCGCCAGAGGCCGGCCGGCATTGCCCCCGAAGCTGCCGCGAAGCGACGTGCTTCGCGAACCCATGACAACGGGAATATCCAGCCCGCCTCCGACCGAAATATAGGAGCGCGCCAGCCGTGGAGGCTGTTTCAGTTCGAGAACCTGTCCGGGCTCCGCGATGTAAGCGCACCAGGCAAGCAGTTCCATTCCGCTAAGATGAGGATTGCCGTCGGCGCCGGTCACGGCAAAGACCACGCGTCGCTCGAAACGCAGGCTGAACGGGAAGGTCTGCACCTCTATCGCGGCGGCATTTTCATCATTGCCGACGAGAATGTTGCCGATGCGGACCGCAAGCGGATCCATCGCACCGCTTGCCGATACGCCGATATCGCGATAGCCGGGGCGGCCAAGGTCCTGCACCGTGTTGAACGGACCGCTTTCCAAGATCTCGATCATAGCTCGATCCTCGCCGGCAGGAACCGCACCGTATCTCCAGGCGCCATCATGGCGGGTCTCGATGAGGCGGGGTCGAACATCTCAAGTGCCGCGAAGCCGATGGAATTCCAGCCATTCGGACCTGTGAGCATGGCGACGCCGGTCTGCATGCCGCCGATGGTGACGCAGCCCTTCGGCATTTTCAGCGAGGGCACGGTCTTTCGCGGCATGTAGATGCGCGGATCGAGACCATGCAGATAGCCGAAGCCGGGAGCGCTGCCCAAGGCGAAGACACGGTAGGTCGCTTCATGATGGATGCGGACGACCTCGCGGTCGCTCAAACCCGAGAGATTACAAAGGGCCGGAAGATCCGTCGCATATTCGCCGCCATAATCGACGGGGATCTCGATGGTCTTGCCGTTGAGATCTATGCTGCGCGCATTCTCCCATGCCTCCAGCAGCCGGGCGACCACCGCATCCGGATCTTCGGGCGTCTCCTTGAAGATCACCAGCAGGTTGGTCATGCCCGGAATGTTTTCGGCAAGGTCCGGCCAGCCTTTCACGCTCTGGGACAGAGCCCAGATCCGCCGCTGCGCGACGAGATCGAAGTCGCCGGGCGCCTCGAGCAGGAAGGATCTGGCGCCGATCGAGGAAACCCGCGCCCGGCTTTTGGTGGCCGGAACGATCTCGCGTTGCGATGCATGTCTGTTCGTCGTGGCGATCATGATGGGAGCTCGATTTCGAACAGAGGATCGCCAAAGCCGACCAGCGCTCCGGGCTCGGCGAGCAGCCTGATCAAAACACCGGAACGGCCGGCGCGAAAGGGAAGCAGGATATGCCCTACCCCGACGAACCCGACGATATCTGCATCGGATACGGAGCGCGGCAGTTTTTGCGGTACAGCGGACGCCGGATGATCGAGGCAGAAGCGGCCCGCCATTGGCGCCTTCACGACAGCCGATGTCAAACCGGGAGCACGGAGCGTCGCGTCGGTCGAGCTGATCCGGGCGCCGCCTTTTTCGGCGACGACGATGCGAAGCTGTCCGCCCGGCCGGGAGATTTCGAGACCGTCCACACCGGCGGCCGTCAGCGCTTCGGTGAGGAATGCGATGGTTGCCGGATCGCTGAAATCGATCGCGCTCATGCCGCCCTCCGCAGCTTCAGCCATTGTTCGAGATAATGAATGTCCGTCTCGCCCTGCGCGAATGCGCCGTCCTCAAACAGGGCGCGCAGGAAGGGGATATTGGTGGAAATCCCCTCGACTTCCGTGCCGGCAAGCGCCTCGCGCATTCTTGCCATCGCTTCCGCCCGCGTCGGCGCATGGACGATCAGTTTGGCGATCAGCGAATCGTAATAGGGCGAGACCTTGTAGCCGGCATGAATATGCGTATCGACGCGGATGCCCGGCCCCGTGGGCAAAGCCAGATGGGTGACGACACCCGCCGAGGGCAGGAAGCTATTCGGGTCCTCGGCGTTGATGCGGCATTCGAAGGAATGGCCTTCGCATGTCACGTCGCCTTGGTTGAGATCAAGAACGTGGCCCTGAGCTGCCTTTATCTGCGCCTGGACGATATCGACACCGCTCGTCATCTCGGTGACGGGATGTTCGACCTGAAGTCGCGTATTCATCTCGATGAAATAGAAAGCACCGTCCTCGTAGAGGAATTCGAAGGTTCCGACACCCCGGTAGCCGATTTGAAGGCAGGCCTGCACGCAGGCCATGCCGACCGGCTGGATGATATCGGGCACAATTCCCGCCGCCGGCGCCTCCTCAACCACTTTCTGATGGCGGCGCTGCATCGAGCAATCCCGGTGCCCCAGCCACACGGCATTGCCGTGATCGTCGCAAATGACCTGTATCTCGATGTGGCGCGGATGCTCTAAGAATTTCTCCATGTAGAGCGAAGGTGAGCCGAAGGCCTTGCGGGCCTCTTCCCGCGTCAGCGCAATTGCTTCATGCAGCACGTCGGCCTTTGGCACGACGCGCATGCCGCGTCCGCCGCCGCCGCCGGCTGCCTTGATGATGACGGGATATCCGATTTCGAGCGCTATGCGCTCGATCGTGGCGGGGTCGTCGGGCAGCGCGGTATCCGGACCGGGAACGCAGGGGACGCCGGCTGCCATCATCGCCCGCTTTGCAGAGATCTTGTCGCCCATGGTCGCAATCGAGGACGAGGTCGGACCGATGAAGGTCAATCCCGCCTTTTCAGCGGCGTCGGCGAAGGCGGCGTTTTCCGATAGAAAGCCGTAACCCGGATGGATGGCGCCGGCGCCGGCCAGACGCGCCGCCAGAAGGATGGCATCCTGATTGAGATAGCTCTTGGCAGCACTCGACGGGCCGATGCAGAGAAGGCTGTCTGCGGTGCTGCCGTAGGGCGCTTCCCTGTCAGCCTCGGAGCAGATGGCGACCGTCTTCAGACCGAGCTCGCGGCAGGCGCGCTGGATCCGGACTGCGATTTCGCCGCGATTGGCGATCAGGACGGTATCGAAGCGGCCTGCCGCAGACTGTTCAGGCGTTTCCAGCATCATGCAATCTCCGCGAGCAGATCGCCGGTCTCGACCTCGCCATCGTCGATTTCGGTGAGATGCGTGATGCGCCCCGACCGCGGCGCAGCGATCGTGTTGAAGACCTTCATCGCCTCGATGATGAAAAGCGTCTGCCCCTCTTCCACCTCGTCACCGATCGTGACGAATGGTAGCTCCCCGGGCGCCGGGGTCCGATGCAGAACGCCGAAGACCGGCGCCTTCACCGCATAGGTTTTCTCATGCCTCGAAGGCGTATCGGTGCCAGCATCATTGCCAAGGCTTGTCGTCGATCCTGCCTCTTGCTGGGGCTCGGCAGCAGCCTCCTGACCCTGCGACGCGCGGAAGATCCGAACCGTCACGTCCTTCTCCGTCACCGTCAGCTCGGTAATGTTCGATCGTCCGACAAAGTCGATCAGCGTCTTGATCTTCGAGAGGTCCATATGCGTGCTCGGAATTTCAAATTCCACCGCGCATAGCTGAAGTTTCAGATCGCCCGGCGTTGTCATTTTCGTAGCACGACGCGCCGACTGATGGGGTCAGACGAAGTTTTGATGGAGCGTGACCTGCGCCCATGGAAACATATCACCGAACGCTCGCGAATTTCCCTCGACGGCAGTAGCGGCCACCGAATTCCGCTGGCGTGACCGACGTTGCCAACCGGCATGACGAGACCAAGGTATTCCTCCCCCAACCATTCCTCTTTCTCCAGACCGGAAATTGCGTCAGGGGACGAAGGGAAGGCCTCCAACACGGCCAATTCCCGCCACTATCCCACTCGAGCAAAACGATATCCGACAGACTCCAGCCTGATTTTAGATAATCGATTCCCAGATTACAGCATGATACTTAGATCCTGTAATCATATTGTAGACTGAGTCATGTGGATTGATAATCAGACTGTATGCTGATATTTATTGTCTCATGATCAGCTTACCGTCTGAGGGCAATGGATGAAGAGTGACAGTCGAAAGAGGGGGCGCCTGCGCCTTGATGAACGACTTCGAGCGCTCCACCCGATCGACCGGTTCAGGGCGCCGCCGAAGGGATGGGTGCGCGCACTACGCGACGCACTCGGAATGACGGGCGCGCAACTCGGCGCACGCATTGGCGTGCGACCTCAAACTGTTGAAGCCATCGAGAAGTCGGAAGCCGCAGGCACGATCCAACTCAATACCTTACGTCGCGCAGCTGAGGCGCTGGATTGCACTCTCGTCTACGCCCTCGTTCCAAACAGTTCACTTGAGACTGTCATCGAGGGGCGCGCAAGGAAGATCGCAACACGTGAGCTTCAGCGTGTCGCGCATACAATGCGGCTCGAAGCTCAGGACACAGATGAAGCAGACTTCGAATCCCGCGTCCAGACATACATTCGCGACAGGCTCTCCGAGCGCGACCTCTGGAACGAGACATGACGGACCTGTTTCAGGAGCCTGAGGACGCAACACCCCTTGAACCGCAAGAGCGACAGGGACTGCTTCAGACATGGATCACGCACCGCCGAGATCTCAACGAGGCGGAGCAGGAAAACATCGTCGAGGGTGCGGCCTGGGCGCGCGGTCGCCGGCGCGTATCGCTTGAGCGAATGCTCAGCGAGGACTTCATGCGAACACTGCACAAGCGGATGTTTGGCGACGTCTGGGAATGGGCCGGCACTTTCCGAACGACGGAGCGCAACATCGGCGTCCAAGCCTACCGCATCGGAGTGGAGCTCGCGAGCCTGTTAAGCGACGTCGGCTATTGGGTTGAGCATGAGGCATTTCCGTCGGATGAAATTGCGATCAGGTTTCACCATCGCCTGGTCGCGATCAACCCGTTTCCAAACGGAAATGGCCGTCACGCTCGCTTGGCGGCCGATCTTCTGATCGAACGCCTTGGCGGCGAGCGTTTCAGTTGGGGCGGCAGAACTCTGGCCGATGTCGGTGAACTGCGCACTCGCTACGTCGTGGCCCTTCGCGCAGCAGACAACCATGATATCGCGCCGCTGCTAGAATTCGCGCGCACCTGAGAAGCGGCGTATCGTTCGCCTTGATGGTATCTGAACCGTCGACCATTCACGCCACACGACGCTTTTCGAACGAGATCAGCGGATCACTGCGTATAATGCGGTCGCCCTTTCGCTTGCCAAGTCGTGGCCAGCTTTTCACTCGGCAATCGTTGCTTCAGGAAACGTCCACTTGCCTTCGGTGCTGCCGGCTTGGCGATCGGTCAGGCGTTGCAGGCACGCTTCAGAATATCGCGGCTGGAAGTCATGCTTGACAATGAAAGCATATGCTCCTATCTGCTAGCGATTACGAGCATATGCTCTCATTAAGGAGATATGGCAATGAGCAAGACAGATATCCTGGTCAGTGGGGCAACCGGACGGACCGGCGGCGCTGCTATCGACGAGCTTCTTCAACTAGGCAAAAAGGTCCGAGCCTATGTTCGCTCGGACGACGACCGCGCGAAAGCACTGCGGAAGCGCGGCGTCGAAATCGCGGTTGGCGATTTCACTGACATCGACGACATTCGTGCGGCGATGGAGGGTATTCGATCTGCATACTTTCTTCACCCAATCGCGCCCGGAATTCTTAGTGCAGCTGCCTACTTCGCGCAGGCGGCGAAGGAAGCGGGCGTCTCCGCGATTGTAAACATGTCGCAGATCTCGGCACGTCGAGAATCCACCAGCCACGCAGCGCAGGATCATTGGATTTCGGAGCGCGTCTTCGACTGGTCAGGCGTCCCAACCACGCATCTGCGTCCAACCTTCTTTGCCGATTGGCTCGTCTATCCGCATTTTGCAAGGGAGATCTGGGCGGCCAAGAAAATCGAATTCCCTTTCGAGAACGGCCGCCATGCACCGATTAGCTCGGATGACCAGGGGCGTGTGATCGCCCATCTGCTGGCAAAGCCGGAAGGCCATGAAGGCGAGATTTATACTCTTCACGGCCCCGTCGAAATGAACCACACAGAGATCGCCGCAGCAATGAGTGATGTTCTGGGAGCCAAGATCGAATACGCGCCGGCCTCGATCGAAGCCTTTAAAGACAAGATGGAGACGCTCTACAAGTTTCCGCCCTTCCTCGTGCAGCACCTAGTCGAAGTCGCTCAGAACTACCGCGAGGGCGTCTTTTCCGGCACCAACGACGTCGTCGAGCGCGTGACCGGAACCCCTGCCCTCTCCGTACCGGAATTCATCGAAAAGAACCGTGACGCCTTCCAGTGAAGGCGAAAGCCAGGAGTAACGGCTATGTCGAGCACTCACCAAGAACGCCATCCATTCCTCGACGACCTGACCGCAGAAGCGGAACTGATCAGTTCCGTGCTGCGTGGACCGGTGATCGGTCGGGAAGAAATCCGGCGTGTCGTAGATGCCGTCGGCACTTTCTACGTCGATCAAACCCCGACCTTTATGGAGATCGTCGGTTCGCGGACGTTTCTGGAATATGAAGCGCTATTGTCCAGCGGCGAACGCCTGAATGCGACCGTCATCATCGATCGCCACCCGGATGGCTCCATACCGCGCGTAAGCGTCCGTATGGCCCCGGTCCATGCCGTTGTTTCGCTCGCCGACCACCTCAAAGGCGCGCTATCCGGTCAGTTGCCCAAGCAACTTTTCCTCTGAATCCAACAGCTCATTTGGCCTCCGCCGGAGTAGCGGATCGGCCACTAACCTAACAAGGAGACGTGTCATGGAAATCAACAACGAAACGATCTTCATTACAGGTGCCAATCGCGGCCTAGGTCTGGCCTTCGCACGCGAGGCCGTCCGGCGCGGAGCAAAGAAGGTCTACGCAGGCATGCGCAACACAAAAGGCTTCGACGAACCCGGTGTCGTGCCAATCCGCATCGACGTCACCGATCCGACCTCGGTCGCCGCCGCAGCCGAGGCTGCAGCAGATACAACGATTCTGATCAACAATGCAGGTATTGCCGCCCTGATCGACAATCCCTTGGCGGTCGATTTCGAGGCTCAATCGAAGGCGTTGTTTGACACCAACTACTATGGCGTGGCGCGCGTCACACAGGCGTTCGAGCCTGGCCTTTCCAAAGTGCCCCGTGCCGCCATTATCAACGTCCTTTCTGATATCGTATGGCTGCCACGGCCCTATCTGACACCATATGCCGCGTCGAAGGCCGCCGCCTGGAGCTATACGAACCAGTTACGGTTCCACCTTGCGGGCCGCAGCATCCAGGTGCTCGCTCTTCACGTCGGCTTCCTGGACACGGATTTGACGAACGGTATCGACGTGCCGAAGACCAGCCCGGTGGACGTGGCAATAGAGACCTATGACGCACTGTCCGCCGGAAAGAGCGAGGTCATGGCCGACAAGGGCACGGTTCTGTTAAAGAGCACCTTGGCGGACGAGGTTCCCGGCTACATCACACCCCCGCCGGGATTGTTCTGAATAGCCGGCGCGATGGCAATAAAGGATGGCGTCTTCCGCGGGCTGTGTGAAGACGCCCGGAGAATGGATTTGAAAGGGACGGAAATGTTGTCGGCAAATCAGCCTCTGGGAATCGACCAGTGCAATTGCAACGCCATGCGTAAGGCGAGCCGCCAGATCACCCGCCTCTATGACGCTCACCTCGAACCGGTCGGGCTGCGCATCACCCAGTTCCTGATCCTCGCCGCTCTGGCTGAGGCTGAAAGCGCGACCGTCATTGCGCTCGCCGAGCGCCTCGATGTTGAACGCACGGCAATGGGGAAGATGGTCGGTTTCTTGGAGAGAGACGGCTTTGTCTCCATGAAGCCCTCGCCGACCGATGGCCGCTACCGGGTCATCGAACTGACGCTTGAAGGCCGTCTCCTGCACGAAAGGGCATCGCCCCTCTGGCTTGCGGCCCAGCAAGAGTTTGCGAACCTTAACGGTGCAGCAAACGCAGCCTCACTTCGAACTGAGCTGAACGGGATCGTAGTCGGCAAACACCGTGCGATGTCTTCGGGCGATTGACGCAGGTCTCACCCGGTCTTCGGAACGGGGCTGTTCCTGCGTGAACGGTAGACGACACAACGCTCTTGATCGGCCTCGAACCCGCGACCGCACTCGTGTCTCGCTCGACGCTTCCGCAAATCACTTATAATTTTTACCGGCGAGATGAAATGAATCCACGGAACAGCAAAGTGCTTTCGAAAGCGCCCCGTCCGGGATGATCTACACTTTACCGCGGCGCTTCTCCGTCGCAGGTCGATCGGCTGCGGCGAACGACGCGGCCAGGGCAGCGGGTTGGGGGTATGCATCGAGACGCCGACGCAGCAGGCAGTGGCCGGCGACGTCGGAGACCGTCAGCCCGCTATGGACGTGATCTCCCGAAATTTAGACGACTTTGAATCCTTCTCGAGCGTCTTGAAATTTACCGTTCAGTTTTATGGCGACCCACAACACTCTCCCCATCGGAGCGCCAATCTCCGGCCGGGCAATTACCTTCAAAAACTCATCTGTACTCGTAGTATGCCCTTCAATAGATACTTTGACTTCTGAAACTTTATCGCCGCCATATTCATCGGTAGATATGTATACTTTGATCTTTTTTTTACTAAAGCCATGACCTATGAGCCTAAAAGGCGTATCAACACGCAACGGAGCAGCCACGTCGTCCGGGTTCAAACTATCAATTTTAACTTCAACTTCAGGTTTATCGTCGGACATGTTAGCCTCCCTGGTCCGTCCCTATCTGTAGATTAATCACCATCGCCCGATCTGCGCGGTATGAATCCGCCTGATCTTGACATCACCCCGCCGGAGCGGGACAAGGCGCCGCCTGATCTGGACAATCCGCCGCTCGCCGTTCCTCTGGGATCAGCCGAAACCTCAGCCGAGAGCAGGATTTGTTCAAAGGTTCCCGTTTCGGCATCGAGTCTCATCGAGAGATCGCCCTTGTCATAGACCCAAACCCTCATATCCTTGGCGAGAGCTCCAATTTGGGACCCGAGGCCGGTTCGGGCACTTGAACCAGGGGACCGAGACAATCTGTCGTACGCGATAGCATTCGGAGGCGGATCGTCGGGATCCGCGCCGGAGCCGTGGACAACGAAGATTGCTGGCCGAGCGAGTTCAATGAAAGCTCCCTCGAAAGAGAAGGCATAGATGCGCGCCAGAGCCGCGTCGTCCGCACCCAGCTGGCGCCTCAGAAAATTGTTCTTTCCTGATTTAGGTACGCCCAGAGGCTTGTAAACACTGCCTCTAAGAATCAGATCACTAAGTTGGCGCCCGAACAGATATACCGCTGATACGCCGAGTAATGTTTCATCGTCTGCCACGTCCCCCTCCATCCACCTGACTATTGACCGTTCATTGATCTCGACAGCAAAACTTTCTCGCGATAGTTCATCTTCGGAAGCTCTAGATAATCTATCGGCAGTAACGTCCGCGCAGAGAGGACATGGCTGCGATGCTCGCCGCCTTTCACGTGCGCGCCGGCGTGCAACTCGCCGATCGCCCGTTGCCCGAAGTTTCTGCTGATGATTCTTGCGAATTGGCCGCCACTTTCATTCCGATCAATCGTAAGCATCGTCCTCGCGACATCGCCGTAGTCCAGAAAGTCGGGAGCAAGAGCCCACAGGGTTTCCGCCAGATACGTCCCGACGATATCGCGTGCGTCGAGCAGTGCTTCGACAAAACCATCTGGGTTGCGCGCGAAAGCGCGGTCGAAAGCACGCTGCACGGGAGCCTCGGCAGCCGGATCGAACTCGGCAATATCTGCGAGATCCTCAACGGCAGGCGAGATCAAGCCGCGCGCCACCAGGCTCTCATGAAAGATGTCGACGAGGATGTCGAATATCGCGCCGGTGAGTGGTTGCGAGAGCTCATGCTCGTCCTTCCACCCACGAGCGAACTCGGCCATCGTCCTTTTGTTGTTTGCCGACCGTATCTGCCGATGCGGCGAAAATTCCGAAAAGCGAGCAAGGCGATTTGCGCGGTAGAGGTTACCGCGCGTCTCCGCGAGAACATTGTCGATCACGGACGGAAAATGCATGGCCGCGATCAGCGACACGCAGTCGGAGAAGGCCTCCTGGAAGCCAAGATATTCGGGGTACTCGGTTCCCGGGCGCGGCACGCCCAGTACGCTGAAGATGATCGCGTGCCCCACCTCGTGAGCGATGACATCGAAATCCAGGCTGAAGGGAAGGACGTGCCCGTCATTCTCGAACTGGCTCCCAACTTCGAGGAATCCATAGCCGTACTGCGCGTTGTCCCATCGCGGCAGGATCGAGATTTCCAGACGGTCATAATGATCGCGAAAATGCCAGGTGAGCGGCTGGCCGAGATAGCGTTCCCACACATCCAGGGTGAATCGCACGCAACCAAAAACATGCGCGGCTTCGAAGCCAGCCATCGAAGGTCGAAGATAGTCGAAATTGCCGCACTCGTCGGGGGTGGCCGGCTCGAGGATTTTGCCGGTCCAGGGCGGCAGATACATGTACGGCGTTCCGAGCGGCCCGCGGTTCACACCGTAAGGACCGGTCTTGCCGACCGGCTCCACAACAAACATGCGATTGTCGGCCGGACCAGCTGTCAGGCTACCCAGCCGAGACGATACTTCAACAATCTCAGGACTAGACCGAGCATCTTCAAATGGAGGCTGTACAAAAAGTCTAAACCGGGTGCCCATTCGCACTCCCCTCAAAAGACTTTTATGATTGCCATTTTAAGTTGACATTCGGCGCTCGCAGGAATTTTAGCAAGTAATAAAATAGAATTAGAAACAGCCAGATGTTCTTGGCGTTATTCAGACAGCTCAACCAAACTCGAATAGCGCGGGTGATTGCGTATGGAGTCGAGATCGGAATCGTTCTTGAACCACAGCCGCATCTCGATGCCGACTTGAGGCATCCAGACCTCAAGCAAATCTATCGCTCTGTCGATTTCGCCAAGCAGTGCATAGGTGCAGGCGGCATTGTACTGGATGTTTATGTCGTTGGGATCCGTCGCCAGCGCGCGCGCCAACCATTCCAGCGCCATGTCGCGGACCCCGAGAAAGGCCAGCGCCGTCGCTCCCAAGCAGGCAACATTGGCATTTTCCGGATGGAGCCGCAGTTCCTCCTCCGCCCTTTTCAACGCGATCCGCGCATAACTGCTGGCCTTGTCTATTTGCCCGAGCGAACGAAAGACGTTCACGAGCATGATCGGCGCACCATAATCGGCAGGCTTAATTTCCATTGCGCGCTGAAAGTGCGTAGCCGCCAGTTCGAACTGACCGTCGGTGACGCAAAATTCGGCATAGTACCGATTCGCCTCGTGGCAATCGGCGTCGAGCGACAAAGCCTCTTCGAATGCGCAAACCGCCTCAGTGCGATTGCCGGCGACGGCCAACGCAAACCCCCTGGCCGCGTGTGCCTCTGCCAGGTTGGGATCGATAGCGAGTGCCATCGCCGTGTTGGCGAGAATGTCCTCCACCGGAATCTCCGTGCCGAATTGAGACCGCAGACGTGAATCGCAAACCGCGATGCCGGCATAGGCTCGGGCATAGCCGGGATCCAATTCGATGGCTCTGGCGAAGCTCTGTCTGGCCATCAGATGGTTTGAGCGCGAGGCAATATGGTAGTATTCGCGGCCCCTGAGGTAGTGCGTATAAGCTTCCACGCTCTCTGTCGGCGCCTGCTCGATTGCCTTCTTTTCCTCCGGGAGCAGCTTGACCTTTAGTTGATCGACGATCGCCTTGGTAATCTCGTCCTGCACTTCGAAGATGTCGGTGAGGTCGCGGTCGTAACGCGCGGCCCACATGTGGCCGTCGCTCGCTGCGTCGATCAATTCAGCATTGATCCTCATATGGTTGCCGGCCTTGCGGACGCTGCCCTCTACCACATAAGCAACCCCGAGTTCCCTGGCGATGCGCTGCAGGTTCTCGCTGCGGCCTTTCCATGTGAAGACAGTGTTGCGGCTTAGTACAAACAGGCCTGAAACATTCGATAGGTCAGTGATGATGTCCTCGGTGATGCCGTCGCTGAAAAACTCCTGGGCGGGATCGTTGCTGATGTTGGCAAATGGCAGGATGGCAACCGATGGCTTGTTGGTGGGTGCCTGCGTGTGGCCGCTTGCGGCAAGCGGTACCTCCTCGCCGGAGCCGACATTGCCCCAATCGGCAAAATAGACATGGACCGGACGGGAAATGTTCTTGACGGTCTTGGCGCCCTGGTCTGCGAAATTGAGATCGAGCTTGTTTCCGACTTCGTGGCGCACAGCCGCCGAACAGGCAATGCCGCCAGGATCTGCAAGGGCTTGCAGCCGGACCGCCACATTAATGCCGTCCCCATGAAAGTCATCCGCATCGAAGATGATATCGCCCAGGTTCAAGCCTATTCGAAACGCAAAGTGCCGGTCCGCTGGAATCCCAATGTTGCGCTCCAGCATACCGCGCTGGATTTCGACTGCGCATCGTGCAGCACTGAGCACGCTGCCGAACTCGACCAGGAAACCGTCGCCCATCACCTTGATTATACGCCCGCCGTGGCTCGCGACAGCGGGATCGAAAAGCTCGCGGCGATGCTGACGAAGGGCATCAAGCGTCTCCTCTTCGTTTGCCTCCAGGAGACGGCTGTAGCCCACCACATCGGCAGCCAGGATAGCCGCCAATCGGCGCTCGACAAGCTCTGCGCACATGCCCGTCTCCCCAACGTGCTGGTGGCAATATTACTCAATTCTAGAAGCTGGCCGATCATGTTGCCGGACGATTGTATTACTGACAACTAAAATATCCCTCTGCCGCCGAACCGACAGTTATATCTTCCAGATTTGGCCATCTGGCATCTGCGCCTTCGACTAATAGGCCCGGCCCCCCGGCATTCGCCGCGGCCGGCTCCGTCAGCTCTTCGGAGCGGCGATGCTCTCCCTCGGGATAAGGCTGCTGCGGATGACGGTGCGCACCGCCGCCGCATTCTCTCTCTGGCCAATGGCGTCGAGCAGGAGATCCACCGCTGCGCGCCCCATCTCTTCCACCGGCTGCTTGATCGTCGAGAGCGGCGGCGAGCAGAATTCGCAGACCGGGGAGCCGTCGAAGGAGACGACGGACAGATCACCGGGAATGCTTACACCTCTCCGCTGGACACGGCTGACAAACGAAATGGCCATGTCGTCGCTGGTTGCGATGACGGCCGTCGGCTTTTCGGTCAATTTGGCGAAATCGTCCGCTGCCTGGACGCCGATGTCGAAGCCGTGCTGATAATCGAGATGGCCGCCCGAGCGACGCACCGAGCCCTCCGACAATCCTGCCGCCTCGAGCGCCTCGAGCACGCCGCCATAACGCTCGACATCGTGGTAATTGCCTTCAGGCCCCGCAAGATAGAAGAACCGTCGATGACCCAATCGGATCAGTTCGGCGGTGACGTCGCGCACGGCCTCGCGGTCGTTCGTAATCACGCTCTGCAGGCCGGCATCGCTCATGTCGAGCAGCATCGACACGATCGGCAGACCGGAATTTGCCAGCGAGCGCCCGTCGACCTCCGGGAGCTTCGACGACAGGATGATGGCGCCGCGCACGCTCCCGCCAAAGGCGAGGTCGAGAATATGCCGTTCGGAAATCTCGTCGCGATCGAGGTTGGCGATCATCAGGTTGTAGCCGCCCTGGATCAGCGACTTGTTGATGCTCTGCAGCACCTGCGGAATGATCTGGGAAGCGCCATAGTAGAGCGATCCCGGCAGGATGATCATGATGATGTTGGATTTGCCGACCCTGAGGCCGCGCGCCATGGCGTTCGGCGTGTAGCCCAGCTGCCTGGCAGCGGCATTGATCTTGGCGCGCGTCTTCTCGTTGACCCGTCCGGGATTGGCGAGCGCCCGGCTGACTGTTGATATCGCAACGCCGGCGAGCCGTGCGACATCGGCCATCAATGCACCCGATGGCTCCTCTCCTACCACATCCTTGTTTTTATTCATGTTTATTTCGGTCTCCCGGATGCTTCGATTTGCAACTCTAAGGCAGGCGCCGATTTATAGCAAACGTTTGCCAAAAACCGCTTGCTTAAAAAACCGGCTTGGCTATTATCTAGTCATGGCAAACGATTGCCATTTCTTAATGCGTTGAAAATCCATGGCTTATTGGATGCGGAACGGCTCTTCCGCACGCGGGTAGGTCATGCCTCGATAAATGGACAGGTTATGGCTACTGACAGGCTGCGCTTCGGCGTCGATCTCGTGACATTCTTCCATCCCGGCTTCTGGGGCGTCGACAGCCATGATGCGATCGTCGGCTATGCCCGCGCTGAACCGCGTGCCTTCTGGGACAAGATACTCGACAGCGTCCAGGCCTCCGGGGTCACCGGCGTCGAGCTGACCTTCTCTCCCTTCAACTGGCAGGACGCCATCAAGACCTACGGTTCCGTCGACGCCTTCGCAGCCGAGCTGGCTAGACGGGGCCTGACGCTGTGCAGCGGCTTCTTCGCGGAACTGGAGGCGGCCGGCGATTTCGCTGAGCCCGAGGCCCAGCGCGCGCTGATCGACAAGGCGGAACGATATGCCGATTTCCTGAAAGCCTGCGGCAGCGACATCATGGTGATCGGCGCCCCCTTGCGCCAGACACTCGGCGCCCAGCCAGTGCAATTCTACGATTTCGACCGCGCCAAGGTGATCGCCGATTTCCTGAACCGGCTCGGTGCAACACTCCATTCCAGGGGCGTGCGGCTTGCGCTGCACACCGAGGCGCACTCGATCTTTGCCGCCGCGCGCGATGTCGATCTGATGATGCTGCTCACCGATCCGGCCTATGTACACATGTGCCCGGACACGGCCCATATCATCGTTGCCGGCTCCGATCCAATCCAGCTCGTCGATCGCCATCACGAGCGCATGATCATCGCTCATTGGAAGGATGCAATCGGCCCCATGCCCTCAGACACGCCGATCGACAAGCACATCCATGAACGCCACCAGCCCTATTTCTGCAGCTTCGGCCTCGGACGGGTCGATTGGCCGGCCTGGATCCGGCTGCTGCGCGACCGGGCCTATGAAGGCTGGGCGATCCTCGAACTCGATGCCGCGCCCGATCCCGTCCGCGACATCGCCAACGGGCTCA
This sequence comes from Rhizobium ruizarguesonis, assembly GCF_012349115.1. Taxonomy (GTDB): domain Bacteria; phylum Pseudomonadota; class Alphaproteobacteria; order Rhizobiales; family Rhizobiaceae; genus Rhizobium; species Rhizobium ruizarguesonis. The sequence goes on along the minus strand of NZ_PQIG01000122.1, from coordinate 40,719 downwards.
CGCTCGTCCGGCAGGCGCTCCTGCCGATCTATCGCTGACAGTCATCCCTAAGACAACAAAACGCCCCGCAAAGAGGGCATTTTCAAGAGGTGGAACAATGAAGAACATGATGAAGCTTTTACTTGCCGGCGCAGCAATCGTCGGCCTATCCGCCTCGGCCCATGCCGAGGATAAGCCGACGATCGAAATCATGTCGTCCTGGACGTCGGGCGGCGAAGCAGCTGCCCTCAACGTTATCAAGACCGAGTTCGAAAAGCGCGGCGGCGTCTGGAAGGATTCCTCGATCGCCGGTTTCGGCGCGGCCGATGCCGCCTTCCAGAACCGTATTGTCGCCGGTGACGCGCCGGGCGCCAAGCAGGGCGTCATCGGTCTCGCTGCGGCAGATTTCATCAACCAGGGCCTGTTCAATCCGATCGACGACGTGGCCGCCGCCGGCAAATGGGCCGATGCTCTGCCGAAATCGATCCACGACCTCATCACCTATGACGGCAAGGTCTATCTCTCGCCGACCGGCGCCCATGGTGAAAGCTGGATCTTCTATTCGAAGGAAGCCTTCGAGAAGGCCGGCATTTCGCAAGAGCCCAAGACCTGGGACGAGCTCTTTGGCGATCTCGACAAGATGAAGGCTGCCGGCATCGTTCCGGTCGCCTGGGGCGGCCAGCCCTGGCAGCAGACCAAGGTCTTCAACATGATCCTGCTCTCGCAGGTCGGGATCGACGGCTTCCTGAAGATCTATGTCGACAAGGACAAGAGCCAGGCCTCCGTCGAAGGTGTGAAGAAGACCCTTGAGATCCTCGGCAAGCTGCGCGGTTACGTCGATGCGGGTGCTGCCGGGCGCAACTGGAACGACGCGACCGCCATGCTGATCACAGCCAAGGCCGGCGTGCAGTTCATGGGCGATTGGGCCAAGGGCGAATTCACCGTTGCCGGCAAGGAGCCGGGCAAGGATTATGGCTGCATGATCGTGCCGGAGTCGAAGGGCATGGTTTACATCGCCGACGCCCTCTGGTTCCCAAAGACCGGCAATGCCGAGACCGACAAGGCGCAGAAACTTCTCGCCGAAGTCGTCATGGACCCGGCCGTCCAGGTCGAATTTGCGCTCAAGAAGGGTTCGGTTCCGATGCGCTCCGACGTCGACAAGTCGAAACTGGACGTCTGCGCCCAGAAGGGTGTCGAGCTGATGGCTGCGGGTGCGATCGTACCGGATCAGGCGATCGTGCTGACGCCCCAGCAAGTTGGCGCGCTCGACGACTTCGTCGACGAATACTGGAGCGGCGGCTCGAATGATACGGCCTCCGCGGCCGAAAATTTCTTCGCCATCTTCGAGTAGGATAGCGCCTGTGGCGTCGGCCTGATGTCGACGCCACAGCTGCCGGCCGCCGCCTCGCGCGGCGGTGCGAGCCCTGCTTTCCACCCGCCAACGAGCTGGCCGATGTCCATCAAACGCAAGCCCAATTTATCCGCGACCATCGCCCTTTTGCCGACATGGTTCGTCGCCGTCGTGGTCTTCATCGGCACCATGGCCTGGTCGATCCGCCTGTCCTTCACCAATTCCACGCTTTTTCCGTCCTCGACCTATGTCGGCTTGGCGCAGTATTCGAAGCTCTTCTCTTCCGCCAAGTGGCTGGCATCGCTGCAAAACGTGTTGATCTTCGGTGTCCTTTACGTCGCAGGCTGTTTGCTGCTCGGCTTCCTGCTGGCCGCGGCGCTCGACCGCAAGATCCGCTTCGAAAGCGCCTTTAGGACCCTATTCCTCTATCCCTACGCCATGTCCTTCGTGGTGACCGGGCTGATCTGGCAATGGATGCTCAATCCGACGCTCGGCATCCAGGCAAGCGTGCGTTCGCTCGGTTGGGAAAGCTTCGTCCTCGACTGGGTGGTCAATCGCGACATGGCGATCTATGCGCTGGTGCTTGCCGGCGTGTGGCAGGGCGCGGGGCTCGTCATGGTCATTGCGCTTGCCGGCATGCGTGGCATCGAAGGCGAGCAATGGAAGGCGGCGCGGATCGACGGCATTCCCGTCTGGCGCATCTATGTCTCGATCATCCTGCCCCAGCTCGGGCCGGCGCTGGCCGCGGCCGGCATGCTGCTCGCCATGGGCGTGATCAAGACCTACGACATCGTCGTCGCCATGACCAATGGCGGCCCCGGCAATGCGACCGAGGTGCCGGCGAAATTCATCATGGACAATCTGTTCGGGCGCCAGAACCTCGGCCTCGCCACAGCAGGTGCGACGGTGCTTGTCCTCGGAGTGATCATCGCAGTCGCCCCGTTCCGCTACATCATGCACATGCGTGACAAAGCAAAGGGGGCTGCGTGATGGCCCGTCCTCATCCGAACGGCCCGAAGCCGGCGCAGATCACCGCCGGGCGCATCGGTCTCTATGCCTTCCTTGTCGTCGCCGCACTTTTCTTCCTTCTGCCGCTCTACACCATGGTCGTCACCTCGCTGAAATCCATGGACGAAATCCGGCTCGGGCAGATCTTTGCCCTGCCGGCCACGCTCGATTTCTCTGCCTGGGCTACCGCCTGGTCGGGCGCCTGCATGGGAACCGTCTGCGTCGGCATTCGCAGCGGCTTCTGGAATTCGGTGGCGATCACCCTCCCCTCGGTCGCGCTCTCGGTCTTCATCGGCGCCGTCAACGGCTATGCGCTGTCGCTCTGGCGGCCGCGCGGGGCAAACCTGCTCTTCGGCCTGCTGATGGCCGGCGGCCTGATCCCCTACCAGATCTTCCTCTATCCGATGGTCCGGGCGATGGCGAATATCGATCTCTATAATTCACTCGCCGGCATCATTCTCGTGCATGTCATCTTCGGCCTGCCGCTGGTGACGCTGCTCTTCCGCAACTATTTCGTCAGCGTGCCGGAGGAGCTGTGCAAGGCGGCGCGCGTCGACGGCGCGGGCTTCTGGCGTATCTTTTTCGAGATCATGCTGCCGATTGCCGTGCCGATGGTCGTGGTGGTCTCGATGCTGCAGTTCACCGGCATCTGGAACGACTTCCTGCTTGGTCTCGTCTTTGCCGGGCGCGACAACCTGCCAATGACCGTGCAGCTCAACAATATCGTCAACACCACGATGGGCGAGCGGACCTACAACGTGAACATGGCGGCGACGATCCTCACCGCCATCGTTCCGCTTGCCATCTATTTCCTGTCCGGCCGCTGGTTCGTGCGCGGCATCGCGGCCGGCGCAGTCAAGGGGTAACGCTTCCATGCAATCTGCCGTCTCCGTCAAGGATCTGAAGATCGCCTATGGTGACCATACGGTGATCGAGAAGATGTCGATCGATATCGCGCCGCGAGAGTTCCTGGTGCTGCTCGGCCCTTCCGGCTGCGGCAAGTCCACGCTTCTGAACGCCATTGCCGGTCTCCAGGACATCACATCAGGCGAGGTCTGGATCTCAGGCAAGAACGTCAGCTGGGAGGAGCCGAAGGACCGCGGCATCGGCATGGTCTTCCAGTCCTACGCGCTCTATCCGCGTATGTCGGTCCGCAAGAACCTCTCCTTCGGACTTCGCGTCGCCGGCCTGCCGAAGGCCGAGATCGAGGCCCGTGTCGCCCGCACCGCGGCGCTCCTCCAGCTCGACAAGCTGCTCGACCGGCGTCCTGCCGAGCTTTCCGGCGGTCAGCGCCAGCGCGTCGCCATCGGCCGGGCGCTGGTACGCGAAGTGGATGTCTTCCTGTTCGACGAGCCACTGTCGAACCTCGACGCCAAGCTGCGCAACGAATTGCGCGTCGAGATCAAGAAGCTGCACCAGCGCCTCGGCAACACCATGATCTACGTCACCCACGACCAGGTCGAGGCCCTGACGCTGGCCGACCGCATCGCCATCATGCGCGATGGCGTCATCCAGCAACTCGCCTCGCCGGCTGAAATCTACCGCCGTCCGGCCAATCTCTTCGTTGCCGGCTTCATCGGCGCTCCGGCGATGAATTTCGCCGAGGGTCGGATCGAGCGCGGCAACGGCGCGCTGGTTTTCCAGAGCAAGGAGCTCGCTGTCGATCTCTCCGCTTATTCCTTTCGAGCGGACGCAGCGGAAGGACCGGCAATGCTCGGCTTTCGCCCGGAACACCTTGTGCTCGATGGGGCCACGAGCGGCCTGCCCACCATTCCGGGCCGCGTTGCCGTCGTCGAGCCGATGGGTTCGGACGCCGTCGTCTGGTTCGACTGGGCAGACCAGAGCCTCTCGCTCCGGCTCATGGGCGATGTCACCCTGCAGCCCGGCGATGCCGTGGCTCCCGGGCTCGATATCGCCAAGGCATCCCTCTTCGGCGCTGACGGATCGCGGCTGTGACGCGCCATCCCTTTGTTTTCCCGCAATTCCGGACGCCCTTCGCGCCGTTTTGAGGATTGCTCCAGGACAGGATTTGAAAAGACATGTCTGAGATCGTCTATGATGCGCTGGTGATCGGCTCCGGCGCGGCGGGTTCCTTTGCGGTAAAGGAACTGACAGCACAGGGATTATCGGTGCTGCTGCTCGAGGCCGGCCCCGCCGTCGGACCGAAGGATTTCGATCCCGCGCGCAAGAAGGCGCCGGCAAGCAGCATCAATATCTGGGAGCGCGCGCGGGCCACGCTCAAGGGCCAGCCGATCCAGGCGCGCGCAGCCTTTTTCACCGAGCGCTTCAGCCATTTCTTCGTCAACGACCGCAAGAACCCCTATACGACGCCGAAGGGCGAACCCTTCCTCTGGATCCGTGGCCGCCAAGGCGGCGGGCGGCTCCACAGTTTCGGCCGGGTGCTGCTGCGCTGGACCGACGACGATTTCAAGATCCGCTCACGCGCCGGAAAGGGCGTGGACTGGCCGGTCTCCTATGACGAGCTGGTGCCTTTCTACGACGAGGTCGAGGCCTATCTCGGGCTCTACGGCAACAAGGATAACGTGGCCACCCTGCCGGACGGCATCTATGCGAAGCCGGCAAGCCTGACGCCCGCCGAACAGATCTTCAAGCAGGCGGTTGAAAACCGCTGGCCGGAAAGGCACGTCGTCTCCTGGCGTTACATCGCGCCTGACGCCGATCGGATGCCGCGACCGCTGCGAGAAGCAAAGGCGACCGGCCAGTTGACTATCCGCTACGACGCCGTCGTTCGCCGCATCACCACGGATAAGAAGACCGGCCGCGCCACCGGCGCGGAATACATCGATCGCAACACGGGCGCGGTATCGACGGCTCGCGCTGTAACGGTGGTGCTTTCGGCCTCGCCGATTGAGAGCGTGCGGCTGCTTTTGAATTCGGCTTCGGCGAAACATCCAGATGGGCTCGGCAACAGCTCGGGCGCTCTCGGTCGCTATTTCATGGACCAGCTGCCGTGCCTCGCCTTCGGCTCCTTTTCGAAGGCGAAGGGTTGGGCACCCGACGAATCCGCGCCGACCGACCCCTTTTACAATCCGTCGGGCGGGGTCTTCATTCCCCGCTTCGGAGAGGGCGACGCCGCCCGCGGCGATTTCGACTATCAGGGAAGCGTCGGCCGCGCGCCGGTCTCCGGGGACAGAGATGCACGTCTCGCCTTCTTCGGCTTCGGCCGCATGCTGCCCTATGCCGACAACCGCATCACGCTCGATGTCAGGCGTAGGGATGCCTGGAACATTCCCGTGCCGCATATCCGCTGCGTCATGCAAGAGGAGGAGCAGACACTGCTCAAAAGGCAGGAGGAGACGCTGATCGCCATGATCAGGGAGATTGGCGGCGACCTCGAATTCATCGGCTCGCCCACCGGCCTCAAGGAAATGGGCAAGGGCGCCTTTCCCGAAGCCGATGCCTTCAGCCGCTTCATGTTCCGCAAATGGTTCCGCAAGACCATGTGCATGGGCGCCGCAATCCATGAGACGGGCGGCGCGCGCATGGGCGAAAACCGGCAAGCTTCTGTGCTCAATCCCTACAACCAGGTCTGGGATGCCCCGAACCTCATCGTCACCGACGCCAGCGCCTTCCCCGGCAGCGGCATCGCCGGCACCACGCTCACCGTCATGGCCCTGACGATCCGCGCCTGCCGGAACCTTGTCGACCAGTACCGGACGGGACAGCTATAGGCGCAAAGTCGAAGTGTCCTGTTTCTGCAAAGTTGGAATGTCACTCTCCCGGCGTTTGATTGGCTGGGAGACGTGCGGATGCGCCTTCTTTGCCGAGGATTTTAAGGACCGTTCTCACCCCGCTCATTACACCGGATGTAATTGAGGGCATTCCCTGTCCCGCGATATTAGTGAACGGCCTTCCTGCAGGAGGAACATTCCCTTCAACAGAAGCGGCCGACCAACGCGATGTCGACGGCTAAGCTGCCGTCGACAGTACGAGGCGGCCGAGGAGAACGACGATGACGACCATGAATTTTACCAAACGAGAACCCCCTGAATGGCTGTTGGCATTCTGGAAGGAGATCGATGACAAGACCTTCGGCGAAGGCTTCGACTGCTTGGCGCAGGATGCTACCTGCAATCTGGGCGTCGCCGACTGGAAGGGGCGAGAGACCATTCGCACGAATCTGCGCGCCTTCATCGACACGGGTTTCTCAGCGCTTCACGACGTAACGGAATATTGGGACGGTGGCTCGCTCAAGATCTTCCGCGGGACTGTCACCATGACGCCCGACGACGAGGCTCAACCGGTTGTCAAACCGGTGATGAACCACTTCTTCTATATGGATGAACGAGAGCCGGCCAAGGTTGGCCGCTGGTACGGATCGGTCGGCCCGGTTGCCTTCTGACCGACATCGTCGCTGACGGGAGCGTTATTGCCCCCGCCAGCCATCAGCTGCACACATGGAGATCGCTAAAAGATGAGCTCGACGCACGGCCATTCAGGCGCAATACCGAACGAGCTTGGCATCCAGTTGCGCGCCTGGCGCGACACGCGGGGCAAGAGCCAGCTGGATCTCTCACTCGACACCGGCATATCGCAGCGTCAGATCAGCTTCATCGAGAGTGGCCGAAGCACGCCCGGCCGCCACAATCTGCTGCATCTGGCCGATGCCCTTGATGTGCCGTTCCGGGAGCGCAATACGCTGCTGCTTGCCGCCGGCTATGCTCCGATTTACGCCGAAGGCGGCATCGACGACCTTGAAATGAAAAGTGTCAGGGATGCGCTGAAGCGTATGCTTGTTCAGCATGAACCGTTTCCGGCAGTGGTGATGGATCGCTATTGGAACGTGGTGATGACGAACGACGCGACGCAGCGCTTCTTCAACAGTTTCATCGACATGGCGGCACGGGAAAAACCGCGCAATCTGCTGCACCTGATATTCGATCCGGCCGGTTTGCGGCCCTTCATTCCAAATTGGGAGGAAACGGCAAAAAGTCTGATGGCGCGGGTGTTCAGGGAGTCCGTGGGCCGCGTCATCGATAAGCGCACCAAGGCGCTGATCGACGCGCTCCTCGCCTATCCGGATGTGGACAGTGCCTGGAAGGTCTCGACGACAGCCGACAGCACACCGGTCATTCCATTGTCGTTCATCAAGGACGGGCAGGTTCTGAGTTTCTTCTCACTGGTGACCACGGTTGGCACCGCACAGACGATAACGACCCAGGAAATGAGGATCGAGTGCATGTTCCCGTTGGATGATGGCACGGAGGTGGAATACGCTAAGCTGATGAAGCAGGCCGGCATGCGTTAATCCCGGATCGGGACGTGGCTGTTCCGGCTTTGGGTTAGCCGAACCGTCACACAAACTTCGCAGTGACATGCTCCTGTCGAAATCAGCAGGAAGGAAAAGGCCATGACTCAAACACCCCAGGACCAGCTCAGCCGTATTAAGGCCGAAATCGCCGACAGCTTCGATGAAGAGCTGGAAATGCAGATGGAGGAAGATCGGCTGGACGATCTGGTCGCCGAAGGAATGTCGGAACCAGCGGAGCAGACGATCGAACGAAAGATCTACTTCCGGGAGCTTTTCCGGCTGCAGCATGAACTGGTGCGGTTGCAGGATTGGGTTCAGCATAAGAAGCTGAAGGTGGTGGTGCTGTTCGAAGGCCGGGATTCGGCCGGCAAGGGTGGCGCGATCAAGCGCGTGACCCAGCGGCTCAATCCGCGCGTTTGCCGGACGGTCGCACTGCCCGCCCCCACCGAGCGGGAACGTCATCAATGGTATTTCCAGCGTTATGTCCCGCACCTTCCGACCGCCGGCGAAATGGTGCTCTTTGACCGAAGCTGGTACAATCGCGCCGGAGTCGAGCGCGTCATGGGATTCTGCACCGAGGAAGAACTCGAGGAGTTCTTCCGCTCGGTGCCTGAATTCGAACGGATGCTCGTCCGCTCCGGAATCGTGCTGATCAAGTACTGGTTTTCGATCACCGACGAGGAGCAGGAATTCCGCTTCAAGATGCGCATCCACGATCCGCTGAAGCAATGGAAGCTCTCACCGATGGATATGGAAAGCCGTGTCCATTGGGAAGAATACACCAAAGCCAAGGAAGAAATGCTGGCGCGGACGCACACGGAGGACGCACCCTGGTGGGTGGTACAGGCTGTGGACAAGAAACGCGCGCGTTTGAACTGCATTGCCCATCTTCTCGATCAGATCCCTTACGAGGATGTTCCGAAACCTGAGATCCAGTTGCCGGACCGCATCCGTCACGCTGATTACAACAGGGCGCCGGTTCCGCCTGAAATGCTCGTGCCGGAGCGCTATTGACGGCGTAGCCGCAAAGGCGGCCCTAAATCGGAATCGATTTAGGGGTTGCTACGCTACGCCACGGAAGAGCGTGGCGTAGCGTTGGATCGCCGGCGACCTTCAGGCGGCGACGTCAGCCATGCGGTTCAATTCCGACACGGCGTCATCCGGCAGCACGAGCCCGGCGGCGGCGAGGTTCTCCCTGAGATGGCCGACGGACGACGTGCCGGGGATCAGCAGGATGTTTTTCGCGCGACGCAGCAGCCAGGCGAGTGCCACCTGCATAGGCGTGGCATTGAGGCGTGCGGCGACATCGGACAGGGTGGACGACTGCAGCGGGCTGAACCCGCCGAGCGGGAAGAATGGCACATAGGCAATGCCGTCGCGCGCGAGATCGTCGATCAGGGCATCGTCGGCCCGATGCGCCAGATTGTACTGGTTCTGCACGCAGACGATCTCGGTGATCCCACGCCCTTCGGTGATCTGCTTGGATGTGACGTTGCTCAGCCCGACGTGACGCACCAGGCCTTGCCGCTGAAGATCGGCCAGCACCGTCAGCGGCGCTTCGATCGACCCTTCGGCCGGGCCGTGCACGTCGAACATGATCCTCAGATTGACGACATCGAGCACGTCGAGGCCGAGATTGCGGAGGTTGTCGTGTACTGCCTCCGTCAGCTCTTCGCGCGAGAAGGCCGGAATCCAGGATCCGTCCGCGCCGCGCCGGGCGCCGATCTTGGTGACGATGACGAGATCGTCGCGATAGGGATGCAGCGCTTCACGGATGATCTGGTTGGTGACGTGCGGGCCATAGAAGTCGCTGGTGTCGATGTGGTTTACGCCGCTCGTGACCGCCTCTCGCAGCACGGCCAAGGCCGCGCCATGATCTTTGGGCGGGCCAAACACGCCGGGCCCGGCAAGCTGCATGGCGCCATAGCCGAGCCGTTTCACGCTGCGGCCGCCGAGGTTGAACGTGCCGGACTGATCGGTAGTGGACATAACCTAATTCCTTTCAAGAGATGACGCCAAGATAGGCCCAAGAGATAAGCGCAAGAGATAAGCCCAAGATAAGCATTGTCGGCACGTGTGAAAATTGGCTACAATCCGCACGGGCTGTGCGGAGTGGCGAACAGTGAAAGCAGATCTGGGTGATCTCAATGCCTTCGTTGCCGTGGCGCGTGCCGGGGGTTTTCGCGAGGGCGCGCGCGTAAGCGGCAGCAGCGCCTCCTTCCTCAGTGAAGCGGTGCGTCGCCTGGAGGCCCAGCTCGGCGTCAGGCTCCTCAACCGGACGACCCGCAGCGTCGTCCCGACCGAAGCGGGCAAGGGCTTGCTGGAGCGGCTCGGCCCTGCTTTGAGCGAGGTGGAGTCTGCCCTCGACGTCGTCAACGGTTTTCGCGACAGGCCGGCCGGTGCGTTGCGCCTCAATGTGCCGGTCAGCGCGGCGCGGCTGGTGCTGCCTGCCATCGTTCCACCGTTCCTCGCCGCCTATCCCGATATTCGGCTGGAGGTGGTCACCGACGAGAGCTTTGTCGACGTGATCGCGGCCGGCTGCGACGCCGGCATCCGCTATGACGAGCGGCTGGAGCAGGATATGATCGCAATACCGATCGGCCCACGCGTCCAGCGCTTTGCCACTGCCGCCTCCCCCGATTACCTCGATCGCCGTGGCCGGCCGCAACATCCGAGCGAGCTGCTCGGCCATGCCTGTCTGTTGGGTCGCTTTTCGAGCGGTGCGATGACGGCGCCGTGGGAATTCGAGCGCGATGGCGAGATCGTGCGGGTCGATCCGACGGGCCCGCTGATCGTGCGGGTCGGCGGTGCGACCGACCTGGCCGTCGATGCAGCGATATCGGGAACAGGGATCGTCTGCCTCTTCGAGGACTGGTTGCGCCCGCATATCGACAGCGGCGCGCTCGAGCCCATCCTCCAACCGTGGTGGCAGCGCTTCTCTGGGCCGTTTCTCTATTATCCTGGACGCCGGCTGGTGCCGGCGCCGCTGAGGGCATTCATCGATTTCGTCAAGGCATCAGCCAATCAGGCTTGATGTTCTGCGGCCAGAAGGACCGTCGTTGAGCGCTTCCATGCGTCAAAGCTTGACCTCGGCATTGTCGCCCATATCAGGTTTGCTGTTCGAGACCGCGGCGGCGGCCATCTTGATATAGCTGATGATGGTGCCCGGGCTGTCCCAATATTCGGCCGAAGACGGGGTCATCTTGAGGATGCGGATGGAAGGATCGTCGGGGCTGTCCCACCACGCCTTTGCCGGCGTCGCCCATAATTCCCTGATCTTCTCCCGGTCGTTCTGCACCTCGGCCGTCCCCGATACGGAAACATATTTCTGTCCCTTGGTGTCGGCAAAGGCCAGACACACGTTTGGCCAGCGGGCGATCTCATCGTCCTTGTGACTGCTGACATCCGTCAGAAAATAGATCGCATTCTCGAGCTGCGCGGTATAGGCGGACATCGGGCGGGCTTTGAGATCGTCGCCGTTACGGGTCGTCAGCATGCAAAACCCGATCTTGTCGATCAACTCCCATACCCGCGTCGCATCGTCATGCTCTGCCATCGTCATCTCCATCTGTGCAAAAGACGAAGTAACCATCTGCCGAGGCCGATGTTCCCAATGGGCGGTCTATTCAGCCAATTCCCTGAAGGTGATCGAATAACGCAGGCGGTCGACGGGCGGGATGGAATGTTCCCAGAGCGTTCTTGAAGCGCCAGCCATGAGATAGGCCGAGCCGGGTTCAAGGACGAGCGATCGCCGCTGCCATTTGGCACCGTCAAGCCGCCTGAGCCTGAAGGTGCAAGACGAGAGCAAGGAGACACCGACGACCCGGCCGAAGACGAATTTGTCCTTGTGCCAGCCGATCGGAGCACCCGGGCCATACTCAGTGACCAGCGCCTGCACGAGCGCATCGGGCTCGACGCCGGCGAAGCGCGCCACCACTTCGCGAATGGAAAGCAGCACCGACGGCATCGCATCGGCTCTTCTGACACGCTGGCTGTCGAAGTCGTATTTCCAGCCGAAGGAAACCGTCCTGCGCTTGCCCTCAAACCCATGAAAGTCGAAGGCTTTGAAGGCAAGGGTCGGCATTGCCTCAAGAACCATGCGCTGAAGATCCGGGGAAACGATCTCAGCAGAATATCGGAACCCCTCAGGGAGCGTCCGGTTCGCCGCACGAAAGAGATCCTCCTGCACGCTGATGCTCACTGCGCTCGTGCCTCAATGGACGCTTGGGGTTTTCATGACCATTGCGAAGTCTTCGGCGACCAGTTCGCTGACGGCGATGAGGATTTCCTCCCGGGAAAAGCCCGATGTCAGAGCGCGGTGGATCAGATCCTGCAGATCCGGGTCCACGACATCGCGGCAATCCTCGAGGCGTTCTTCCGAAACGGTGAGGCTATTGAGTTCGTCCATTGTCTGTCCTTTCGGGCAATGTGCCCACTGAAGTCCGGAAAATCCGGTTGGGAATGGTTGCTAGCGGGCAGTGGTGACCCGCTTCGGGCCGGCAAGCAGGCCTTCACGTTGCATCTTCTTGCGTGCAGCCTTGCGCTGACGGCTGATCGCCTGCGCCTTTTCCCTGACGCGCCGTTCGGACGGCTTCTCATAGGCGCGCCGTTCCTTCATTTCACGGAACAGACCTTCGCGCTGCATTTTCTTTTTCAAGACCCTGAGCGCTTGATCGACATTATTGTCTCTGACGAGTACCTGCATTTCGAGTTCTCCTTGTTTGTGGCGCGACGATCGCCGCTCAGCCGAGCTGCTCGGCGATCAGAGCCCGCAATTCGCGGCGGGTGAGAAGGCAGGGAAACGGCTTCCAGTTCCTGGGAGCACTGCGGACAGCCTCGTCATCGTCACGTGGTTTCGCCGCCGCAACCGCGGCGGCTGTATTTATGTGGTTCAAAAAGAAATCCTTTGCCGATCTCGGCCGGCATCATCGATTGTTGTGGGATTGCCCGTCACGCAGCCATAACCGTGCGCAGGGATGAGCAAGCGCTCAATCATGAGCCAGCAAGGGCTCAGATTTCCGCCTGATCTGGTATTCAAGCAACATAGGTATCGGCGGGCACAATTGCAACGGACAGCCCGGATGGCATGACGCGGGCGTCGCCAATCGCCTTCAGATATACTCTGCACCATCTTATTCAAGTTAGCCGGGTATAGTTTCTGTCGAATTTTCTTCAATTTGGCTTGAAAGTGACATTATTCCGCCGGAATGGAAGCAACGGAGAGATCCGCATCGAAATTAACCTTCTGTTAAATAGACCATTGACTTGTAGTATTAATAGGTTGTTAAAGGAGCCGCTCGCTGAGGTCGAAATTGACCCGCCAATAAACAATTTGAGGAGAGTGCAATGGCTTCGCCAATTCATGCAACTGATGATAGTGCAACATTTAAAGAAACCGACGTTATTTCCGGAAATCTGCTTTCCAACGATTCATCCGACAACGGCCACCTGTTCCTGCGCGCCTTTGATGGCGCAAGCGTTGGCGCCAAGAGCGGCAACAGCCAGGTCACCGAGATCCAGGGCGACTACGGCACCTTCTTCGTCAAGCCCGATGGCAGCTACACCTATGTCCTGAGCGATGCGGCCAAGATCGGCTTCACCAACGGTGAATTGCTCCAGGAGAAGGTCTCGTACAAGATTTCCGATGGCAGCGGTCATACCGATGTCGGCCTGTTCACTCTGAACATCCAGGGCGTAACCCAGGTAAAGCCGATCGCTGTCGACGACCACTACAGCTTCAACGAAGGTAGCGCCATCGGCGGTAACGTTCTGGACAACGACATTGCCGGCGACAACGGCAAGCTCTTCCTTCGTCAGTTCGACGGCACGAACGTCAGCGCCAAGAGCGGCGTCGACGCTGTTACCGACATCGTCGGCGACCATGGCATCTTCCACGTCAAGCCGAATGGCGAATTCACCTACACGCTGACGGAAGACCTGACTGCCGGTCAGAACGTCACGGAAACCGTCCAGTACTACAAGATCTCCGATGGCGAAGGCCACACGGATGTTGGCGTTCTGACGCTCAACATCACGGGCACCGACGCTCATCTCGTTTGATCACTTGCGAGAAATCAGTGAGAGACACCGCCCGCCGCGCAATCGGCGGGCGTTTTCATATATCCGCATGTCATATTCAGCCGGTCTGCAAAGCGGCATAATACTTTTTAGCTAGTTCTTATAAATGCCGGGGCAGCGTAGTCTCGTTGTTCGGAGGACACGCCGTGACCGAACACATCGAACCCAGGCAAATGGAAACAGACGATCTGACGAAAGTCTGGTCCGTGACCGAGTTTTGCGCGCGTCACCGCATAGATACCGGGGAACAAGCGCTGCTGCTCAAACTTTTCGGGCCGTTCGCGACTGCCTCCGAGCTGATCCACAATGCCAAGCGCGCCCCAAGATTTAGATAAGGGGCGCTCGACCTGGTCGCCTGCTTGGGGACCGCCTATGGGCTCCGGTTCGCGACGCTAGGCCTGCTTTCCGGCCACCTCACGTCCGGCACGTATCACTGCGTCTGTGGTGATATCGAACTTCTTGTAAACGTCATCGATTTTGCCGGATGCTCCGAATTCATGCATGCCGACGAATACGCCGTCCAAGCCGAGATAGCGGTCCCAGGAATCCTGCACGGCTGCTTCGACGGCGACCCTGGCTCGGCTGCCGCCCAGCACCGATTTCTTGTAGGCGGCATCCTGCTTCTCGAATAGCAGCCTGCACGGCATCGAAACAACGGCGGTGCGAATACCCTCGTCCTGCAGCACCGAGCGGGCTTCGACCGCCAGATGCAGTTCCGAGCCGGAGGCAAGGATCGTCAGTTGCCGCTCGCCGCCTTCAGCTTCCTGGAGAACGTAGGCTCCCCTTGCCGAGCGGTTCTCGTCGGACGGGTCGCGGCGTAAAAGCGGCATTGGCTGGCGGGACAGAGCAATCAGTGCTGCCTGCCGTGGCGCATCCATGATCGCCTCCCAGCACTCGGCCGTTTCGATCGGATCGCCCGGGCGATAGACAGCGAGCCGGGGAATTGCGCGCAATGCGCTCAGATGTTCGATCGGCTGATGTGTCGGCCCGTCCTCGCCCAATCCGATCGAGTCATGTGTCATCACGAAGATCGAACGCACCTCCATGATCGCCGCGAGCCGGATCGCCGGGCGGCAATAGTCGGAAAATGTCAGGAACGTGCCGCCATAGGGAATAAGCCCTCCATGCAGCGCCAGGCCGTTCATCGTGGCCGCCATGCCATGCTCGCGGACACCATAGTGGAGATAGGATCCGCCATATTCCCCGGGCTTGATCTCGACCTGGTTCTTGGCCTTGGTGTTGTTTGAAGGCGTCAGATCCGCCGAGCCGCCAAGAAGCTCGGGGATCGCATCGAAGAGATGGTTGAGCACGATGCCGCTCGCCTGACGGGTGGCGAGATCCTTTTCGGAACCTGAAAGTTCCTGCTTTGCCGCAGCGATGGCAGCGCGCCAACCGGACGGCAGTTCTCCGTTCATGCGCCGCTCAAAATCGTCTCGCTTGTCCGGCGAAGCGGTCTGGACACGGACCGCCCAGGCCATCCGCGCCGGCCCGCCTTTCGCGCCGATCTTTCGCCAGTCGTTGAGAAGCGCTTCCGGTATTTCGAAGGGAGGCGATGTCCAACCGAGGATCTTGCGGGCCCCGGCGATCTCGTCTTCACCAGGCGCGTCGCTATGGGCCTTCTGCGTTCCCGCCCTGGTCGGGAAACCGAAGCCGATGATGGTTTTGCAGGCAATCATCGACGGCCGATCCGTCACCTTCTGCGCTTCGATGATTGCGGCGCGGATCGCATCGGTATCGTGACCGTCGATTTGCTGGACATGCCAGTTCGCCGCGCGGAAACGCGCCGGATGGTCATCGGATTCAGCAAGGCTGGTCGCACCGTCGATCGAGATCGAGTTGTCGTCCCAGAAGGCGATGAGCTTGCCGAGCTTCAGATGTCCGGCAAGCGATATCGCCTCGTGGCTGATGCCTTCCATCAGGCAGCCGTCACCCAGGAAGACATAGGTGTGGTGATTGACCAGATTGTCGCCGAACGAGGCATTCATGATCCGCTCGCCGAGTGCGAGACCGACAGAATTTGCAATCCCCTGCCCCAGCGGACCGGTCGTCGTTTCGATGCCGGTGGCGTGGCGATATTCGGGGTGACCCGCCGTGCGGCTGTCGATCTGGCGGAAGCGTTTGATCTCTTCGATGGTCATGTCCTTGTAGCCCGTCAGATAGAGCAGGCTATAGAGCAGCATTGAGCCGTGACCGTTGGAAATGACGAAGCGGTCGCGATCGAACCAATAGGGATCGGCGGCATCGAATTTCAGAAACTCGGAAAAAAGCACCGCCGCGATGTCGGCCATGCCCATCGGCATGCCGGGATGACCGCTCTTTGCCTGTTGAACCGCATCCATGGAGAGGAAACGGATGCAGTCGGCGAGATCCCGGAGGTGCTGATCCTTGGGAGCTGGGAATGTCTTCGGAGCTTGTGAGATGTCCGGCATTGGAGAAACTCCTTGGAGTACCTGGATTATGAAGGCAGAGACCGTCTGCCTCGCTATCTCGTTCACCGTGATCGTGAGAGCTCGCCACAGCGAATTTGACGGGTCCAGTTAACCTAGTGCGGAGTTTTCAGTTGTGGATAGCATCCGCGCCAGGAAGGACCGCTTTCCGGGACCTGATCACGCGGCGCTGCCATTATCCTGTTCTGCCAAGGGAGTGCGTCTGGTTGAAAAAACCCTTACAGTGCAGGGCGGAGCGCGCACACGACGTCACCTGATCGGGTGACGCTCGCTGCCTCGCCTCCCCTTAGACATTTATGCAGTGATCGAAATAAAGCATTCGCCGCAATTGGCGAAACCATCATCGTGAAAACGAGAGGCGCTGATATGGATCATGTCGACATCATTGATGCTGTCTATCAGGCCGCAGTCCATTCCGAGCAATGGCCGGACACCCTGTGCTCGATCGTCGATTATGTCGGCGCCGTCGCCGGAAATATTGTCTATCAGGCGCCGGGTGGCCGTGGCAGCTTTCTGATCCCCGGTCGCATGCGTGAAGACTTGAACACGCTCTATCTTCAGAATTACACGGGCAACCCCTATGCCCGCGCATTCGAGAAGGTAAGACCGGGCGAGATTGCGATCGGCAACAGCCTGATCGATGCGGAGGCCGTGCGGCATTCCGCATTTTATGCCGATATCTGCGAGCCGCAGAACATCTTCAATCAACTCTTCCTGCCGCATGCCAGCCTGCACGAGCGCGGAGGCATTGGCGGAGTGGCGCTGTTTCTGTCTCGTCAACAGGACGAGCACGCCGCCGAGGCGGCGGCACGCCTGAAGCTGCTGAGCCCGCATATGGCACGCGCCATCGACCTTTCCTTTCAGATAAACAAGATCAATCGTGCGCCCGAACTGCCGCAACGATTGATCGATGCGATACCGGATGCCGCCGTGCTGATCGACGGGCGAGGCGCAGTCCTCCTCCTGAATGCGGCAGCCGAGACGCTGCTCAGGCAGGCCGACGGCATTTTCCTCAGCCGGTCGGAGAGACCCACGCTTGCCGCCCATATTTCCGAAACGGCTACGCGCCTGGCAAACGCCATCCGCCAGGCTTTGCTGATAGCCCATGGCGAAGACACGCCTTTCGAAGGCGCATTGGCGATCTCCCGGCCATCGGGCTTGCCGCCCTATCTGATGATGATCACGCCGCTTGCGCCCACGGCGATTTCCACGTGGGATGCGACCGACAGCGGAGCACGCGTCCTCATTCATATCGTTGATCCGGAAGCAAAGACGCGGCGGCAAGCGCAACAACTGCAACACATCTTCGGCCTGACCGACGCCGAAACCCGGGTCGCCGCACTGATCGGCAGCGGAATGAACCTGCCTGAGATTGCCCTCGCTCTCGGGATTTCCTCCAACACGGTGAAGACACATGCCGGCCGATGCTTCGGCAAGGCCGGCGTGCGATCTCAGGCAGCGCTCGCCAGGCTGATTGCCTCGATCCCGATTGCCGAAAAAAGAGCGCCGACGTCGACAGGCTCGCACGGGAGAAGCTCGCCGCGAGCGCCGTAAACTACCGGCTATCTTCGCACTCGATATGATTTGTCGAATTTCTCGATGATCCCGCAGCCGGCAATTTTCCTGAATTGCTCCTCACTCCCTGCACAAAATCTGCAATCCGGTCGGGCATCTCTATGCCATGAGCAAGAACGACATCCCGCCCCGCATCACACCGTCCGCTGTGCCGGACCGCCTCCGCAATGACGGATGGTGGCTGAAAGAGACGTGCCGGCCGCAGAGGGCTCCTTCCGAGGAGGTCTCGGTCCTCACAGCCCTGATGTCGGTGGCTCTCGTCAGCGGCAAGCTCATGCCTCGCAGCCTCACCGGCCTGCCTTTGGCGTTTTCCCGTTTCGCGCTCGTCATTCCCTTGCGGCTTGCCGAGGATGTCGGGAAATATGCAGCGTCTTTGGGAAATTGGGGGTGTCCGATACGTCGGCCTACCGTAGGCATCGCCACCCCCAACAGGCAGGCTTACTGGTTAGTTCTAACGAGATCGTTAGGCGTCAGTAGGTGAACCCGCCGTGTTTCATCTTTTGCGAAATCGATTAGGTCGGTCGAAAATCCTGCCTTGCTGAAGAGCAAGAAATGCTTTCCGGCCGTTCCTCTGCCGTATCTCGTTCTCTCGGATCTTTCACGTAGCTGTCTTAGATGCCCCATGTCGATATCGGCGTTTGTCCATTTGCACTCGCCGTAGAAATATTCGCCATTCAGGAGTCTTCCCGCAACGTCGATATCGAAGTCCGAATGTCCCCATATCTGGCCCAGTTCCTTTGCAGGAAGGCCGAGTTTTTCCTGGATATGAATCCTGGCGTACTCGAGCGCGATAGCTTCGAAGGCAATACCCATGTATTCCGAGAAGCCCGGCGCCACCACGTGTCTGTATACCTCCTCTCCAAAGCCACCGCTGATCGCGGTCAGGCTGGGCCGTACAAACCGATGCCAGAATGAGATCAGGCTGTCGTCGAGCCGAAACCTACGATTTCTCACCTTCTCATCCACATCCAACGACTTCGTATTCGATATCAGGTGGAGCGCCACCAGCTTCGCGGCGTACGGTGTAATTTTCTCTACCTTTACGCCCAGTCGGCTCGCGATCTCCGACGTCGTGTTGCAACCGTCGGCGATCGCCGCGAGGACGCTGGAGTAGAAGCCAGGCTCGTGAAGTTCAGTCTGGAGAAGCGTGTTCGGCTCGTCGACAAGAGTTCCAGTCTCGGTCAGCAGCAACTTGACCACGTTGTCCTTCAACGGAACGTCCGGGTTACAGAGTTGAAGATAATGCGGTATTCCCCCGAATATGGCGTAAGTGCTGATGATCGCTTCGGCGTCGTATTTCGGGAAAAAGCGCGCCACATCCGTGAGGGGGAGCTGTTTCATATCCAAGGACAGTGTCTGTCGTCCGTACAGTGGATTCCTTTCCGCCAACAGATCCTGCATCTGGGATATGGATGACCCGCAGAGAATGAGCTTCAGACCGCCATCCGCAGGTGCGCCAGAATCCCAGAATTTCTGCAGGATCGAAGGCAGCGCCGGGTCGCCGTCAAGCAGATATGGAAACTCGTCGATGGTGATCAGCAGGCCCGGATTGTTCCGCGTGTGCTCGGCAATGTAGTAGAAGACACCTTCCCAGCTCGGCAACGATTCAAGCACTGGCAGTGCACCTAAAACGTTTGCGACTTCGATCTTGAACTGCTCGAGGTTCAAAAGAGAGGAGACGCGTGTGGCCTGGAAGTAAATCTCCTTTCGGCTTTTGCCCAATTCGCGAAGAAACCTGGATTTGCCGACACGCCGCCGACCGTAGAGAATGACAAGTGATGGACGCGCGGCATCCAGCTCCTCTTTGAACCGCGCCAGCTCACGACCCCTGCCTAGAAACTTCATATGAAGCGCCCTTCAATTAACATAATTGATTTTATAGTAATTGAAATTATAGTAATCGGAAATAGTGTAATCCCGATATATAAGCGCAATAAGGTAGCATTTGACGCTTCCTCGATCTCGCCGGAAAACTGGTCGATCGCACCGAATATATCAGTTCCTTTGCCGCCCATGTCTCCCACGAGCTGAAATCGCCGCTGACGGCCATCCGGGGAGCCGCAGAGCTTTTACGCGACGATGACGTGGAAAGGCCGATGACGAAGGCTGAGCGTTTGCACTTTCTCGACAACATCGTCGCCGACGCCGTCCGGCTCGATGCATTGCTGCAGCGGCTGAGGGACCTTGCACAAGCGGAATCGTCGGTGGCCGAGGGCAGCAGCAGCGTCGCCGACACCATATCCTCACTGCGCGAAAGATTTCCCGCCCTCAATATTTCCAGCCGAGGGGATACGGACATATCGATTGCTCTTCCTCCCGAGGCCGCCGGTATCGCCTTTGCCAACCTTGCCGAAAACGCCCTTCAGCACGGCGCCACGCTGTTGGAACTCAGAGTATCGGCCGACGCCCGAACAGCCGTCATTCTCGTCTGTGACGACGGCACCGGTATTTCCGAGGCAAATCGCCAACGCATCTTTCAGCCGTTCTTCTCAACCCGCCGCGAGCAGGGCGGTACCGGCATGGGCCTCGGTATCGTCCGCGCCATGCTGAGCTCCCATGGCGGTACGATCCGCCTGCTGCCGACGACCGGCGCCGGTGCCGAGTTCGAAATCACCATCCCGGGACCGAGCTGACGTTCCAGAGACTGATGGGAGCACCGCGCCGAAAGACGATCCCCTGAGCAAGGCAATGTCTTCAAGCGAGTGGATCAGTTTCCAGGCTCTATCGCCGTCAGCGCAGCCTGCGCGATGACATCTGCAATGCGTTTGGACAACGCCGGGTCGGAAGCAGCGCGGGCGAGGGTCACACCGCCACTGAGCATGGCGAGCAGCAAGATCGCCTGATCTTCCCGGCGCCTTTTGGATTGACCGGATATCTCACCCTCCGGCAAGCCGACCGCAACTTCCTCGATGAGACGTTTGAGTTCTGCTGTATAGGCGCTTCGTGTTTCATCGTCTGCGCGCATGACGTCGGGGGAAAGGCTCGGCAGAGCGCAGCTCTCGCCCAGATCGCAGGTTCTTTTATAGCTAAGATAGTAACCGACGAATGTCGTCAGCCAGTCTTTCGGTTGACTGGCCTTTAGCGCCGCAATTCCTTGCCGCAGCTCTTCGAGGCCCGCCAGCACGGCGGTGCGAAAGGCTTCGCCCTTGGACTTGAAATGTCCGTAGAAGGCACCGTTGGTCACGCCTGCCGCCTTGGTCAATGCATCGATGCCTGCGCCGCCATAGCCTTCCTGTCTGAAAACCCGTCCAGCCGCGGCAATGACGCGCGTTCGGGTCTCCTGCTTATGTTCGGCACTGTATCGCATGTATGTCCCTTTTAAGAGCGATCGCTCTTTATGTCTTGCTAAGAGAGTGATCGATGTGTATGCATAAAGAGTGATCGGTATATATCAGAAGCGGTCACGGTTCAAACAGGGAGATATACGATGCCTATCACACTCACCGTGCCTGAAGGCCTGCTTTCGCAACGGGCTCAGGCCCAAGCCTTTGCCGGATTGACGGAGGCAGTGCTCGATGCCGCCGGCTTGACCGGCAATGACTTCATGACAGCCAATATTATCGGTACGATCAACGTGCTGCCGCGGGAGCATGTGCTTGCCGGGGGAGAGCCGATCGATGCAGCCTTCGTCGAGCTCAAGCTGCCTGAGATGGCGCTGGTGAGCGCTGAAGCAAAACAGTGCTTCTTCGAAAAAGCGGCCGATGTGATCGAACAGGCCGCCGAAGGCCGGCTCAAGCGCGAACATATATGGTCGAACATCGTCTACGCGCCTGAAGGGGCCTGGGGTATCGCCGGCCGCAGCTATAACAATGCCGATCTCGTCGGCGCCATCCGGGGTGCGGTTGCCGCCTCGTAACGATCGCGGCGTACGCTCGGAAATCTCAGACTTGATGCAACGCCGGGCCGGCGACACCAAGACCTCACGGTCCGGCGACTTGACGGAGCCAAGCCATGCAGCTTGCCAACTATCTGTTCTTTTCCACCGGTTGCGAAGAGGCGCTTGCTTTCTACACCGAATGCGGGCTTGGCCAGATCACGCAATTGAAGCGCCACGGCGCAGACGGGATGCCCGTTGCCACCGACGCCATGCGGGGCAAGGTGATGCATGCCCGCTTCGAAGGACCCGATGTTCTTTTCTTCGCTTCGGACAATCATGATGCCGAGCCGATGCGAGGCTCCGCCCACATGCTGATCATGGACGACCGCGACAGTACCGACAGCCTCTTCGCACGGCTGGCCGAGGGCGGCAAGATCACGACACCACTCGCCGTCCAGCCATGGGGAAGCTATTACGGCAAGCTCACGGATCGCTTTGGTGTCCAGTGGATGCTCGATTGCCTAGAGCATGATGCCGAAAAGTGTGAGCGGTTTTCGGACGACACCCTGTTCTAGCCTGAGCATGTGCTCTGCGCGAGTGTGAGACGATAACGCCCCGATACCCGCGAAGTGTCGGCGTCTGTGTAGCAATCATTCAGAACATCGCGCGCAGAGGACAATCGGCAGGATGGCAGAGGAGAAACTCGCCCCCAACCAAGCGGCTGCGAGCCACCCTCCCCGAATCCCGTCTTCGCGTTTCAGCGCGTCGTATAACCGCCGTCGATAACCAGCACTTCGCCGGTGACATAACTTGCCGCTGCCGAACAGAGGAACAAGGCGGCACCCGCCACCTCCTCCGGCTGCCCGACGCGTCCCATCGGGGTCATGCTGCGCCAGGTCGGGAACCAGTCGGGATTGTCGATGCCGCCGCGCGACAGATCGGTCTCGATATAGCCGGGGGCGATGGCGTTGACGCGGATGTTTTCAGCGGCAACCTCGCTGGCGAGGCTCTTCGTCATCATGTGGACCGCCGCCTTGGAGGTGTTGTAGGCGACCTGGTTCTGCGGAATGTTGGACACGATCCCCGACATCGAGCCGATATTGAGGATGACGCCGCCGCCCTGGCGCCGCATGGGTGCGAGTGCGGCGCGGCAGGCGCGGAAGACGGCGTCGACATTGACGGTCATGATCTCGCGCCAGATGGCATCGGAGAACTCGCCGCTGTCGCCATGAATGGCGATACCGGCATTGTTGACGAGGATGTCGAGCCGCCCCGCCCGTGAGAGGCTCTCAGTGACGAGTTCGTCGGCAGCACTTTCCTTCATCAGGTCGGCGGCAACGAAATCGCAATCGACGCCGGCCTTGGAGAGCCGGTCTTCCGCCGCTGCATTGCGGGTTCGGCCCGTGATGATGACTTTGGCGCCCGCCTCGCCGAGCGCCTCGGCGATGGCAAGCCCGATGCCGCGCGTGCCGCCGGTCACCAGTGCCACCTGTCCGTTCAGGCGAAATCTGTCGAAGATCATGGCCGTCTCCTCTTGAGTAGGCGTTCCGCGAGTGTTGAAGGCGATCGCACTTTCGTCAGATGTCGGCGCTTTGCGGCAGAATGACAAGATCGCGGATCGTGATGTTGCGTGGGCGCGTCAGCATGAAGAGGACCGCTTCTGCCACTTCGTTCGCCTCCATCAGGCCGCCCGCGGCGAGCGCCTCATCCAGCTTCTCCTGCGGCCAGTCGCTGAGAAGGGCGGTGACCACGGGGCCTGGAGCGACGGCGCCGACGCGCAAGCCATGCTTGGCCACCTGCCGCCTCAGCGTATGGACGAATGCCTGGACCGCATGTTTCGAGGCGGTGTAGATCGGCTCCCAGACGACCGGGATCATGCCGGCAACGGAACTCGTCAGGATGATATCGCCGGTCTTGCGCTCGACCATATGCGGCAGAACGGCATGCACCGAGCGGAAGGCGGCATTGATGTTCAGATTGAGCATCCGGTCCCAGGCATCAGGATCTCCGCCCAGCACTTCGCCGCCGATATAAGAGCCGGCATTGGCATGGAAGATATCGAGCTGGCCGGCTTTTTCCAGAATCTCAGGCATCATCCGTGCGACGCTTTTCGGATCCGTGAGATCAATGACCAAGGGAATGGCGTTTGCGTCGAGTTTCGAGCAGATTTCCTTCAAGGCGTCTTCATTTCGGTCGACCAGCACGACCCGAGCGCCCGCGACAAGCAAAGCCTTGGCGCATTCAAGGCCGATACCCGACGCCGCTCCGGTGACGGCCGCGACTTTTCCAGACAGATCCTGTCCCATTTTCTTCCTCTGGTTTTCTGGTTGGTTTAGGCTCGGCCGTGGGAGATCCGCGATCGGCGTGCCAGCGAGTCGACGATGACGGCGACGGCAAGGACGGCGCCGGTGATCATGTATCGAAGCGACGATGACAGATCGAGAAGCGTCAGCCCGCTGGCAATCGACTGAATGACGATGATGCCGAGAAGGGCTGAATAGGCACTACCTCGCCCGCCGAACAGGCTCGTGCCGCCGATGACCGCCGCGGCGATGGCGTTGAGATTGACGTCGCCGGTGCCGGCCTGCTGACTTGCCGTTGCCAGCCGGGCGGCAGAGAGAACGCCGCCGGTTGCCGCAAGCAGAGCGCACATGACGAAGGCGCTCGTATAGATGCGCGAGACGTTGATGCCCGAGCGGCGCGCTGCTTCCCTGTTGCCGCCGACGGCATGCATCGAGCGCCCCCATTTGGTGCGCGTCAGCGCATAATTCATGGCGGCGGTGAGCCCGACGAAAAGGCCGAACATCCACGGAATGCCGCGCGACTGGTTGAGATAGAATGCGACAGCTTCCAGGGCGAGTGTGATGATGACGGCGCGCAGAAGCAGCCCGCGGGCCGATTTCGCCGACAGTCCGGCCGCCCGCCGGCGCGCCGACGTACGGTAGCTGGCGACGAAGTAGGCAATGCCGGCAAGTGCCACCAGCAGATAGGCGATCGGGTCCGGCATGACCATGATCTGGCCGAAACTCACCAGCCAGGAACCATAGGGAAGATTGATCGAACCGGTCGCTCCGAGGATATAGAGCTGCAGGCCGAGAACCGCGAGCAGCCCGGACAGCGTGGACACGAAACTCGGCATGCCGAAGCGGTTGAAGACAAACGCGTAGAGCGAGCCGATCAGGGCGCCGACAGTCATGGCGGCGAGGACTGCCAGGACCACTGGCCAACCCTGATTGACCCAGAAGACGCCGACCAACGCCGAGGCAAAGCCGCTGACGGAGCCGACGGAAAGGTCGATCTCACCCACCATCAGGATGCAGACGATACCCAGCGAGATGACGCCGACTGTCGAGCAATCGAACAGCATGTTGACGAGGTTGCTGCTGGAGAGAAACACCGGATTGAGCGCCTGGAACACCGTCCAGATGATCGCCAGGCCGACAATGACCGGCAGTGAACCGAGATCGCCGGAGCGGATGCGATCCCAAAAGGCCTGGATCGAGCCGCCGAAACTGTCGTCATGGTGCACTCTCTCATCACGCCGGTCGAGCAGCGCCGGTGCCGCCGGATCATTCTCGATGGTCTTCATCATGGCCTGCCCTCCTCGTTCTGCTGGCTCTGCGCCTGGCGGCGCGACGCGCGGCGGGAGACGGAATTGTTGGATGCACCGGTGATGGCGCTGACGAGCTGCTCGTTGGATGCGTCAGGCGGCATGGTGCCATTGTTGCGGCCGAGGCGAAGGACGACAATGCGATCGGCAACGGCGCGCACATCCTCCATGTTGTGGCTGATCATGATGACAGCGAGGCCGCGCTCCCGCACGCGCTCGATGAGGTCAAGCACTTCAGCGGTCTGGGCAACACCGAGTGCAGCCGTGGGTTCGTCGAGCATGATCAGTTTCGGCTCGAGCAGAAGCGATCGAGCGATCGCCACTGTTTGGCGCTGTCCGCCGGAAAGCGAGGCGACGGGCTCGCGCACACTTGGAATGCGGGCCGAAAGCTCGTTCAAGAGCTGCCAGGCCCGGATCTCCATGGCCACCTCATCGAGCTGATAGGGGCTGAGCTCCTTGCCGAGAAAGATGTTGGCGACGACGTCGAGATTTTCGCAAAGTGCCAAATCCTGGAACACCGTTGCAATGCCGAGCCCGAGAGCAGCACTTGGGCTCGGCAGGTTCACCGGCCTGCCCTCAAACAGGATCGTGCCCGAGCTTGGCTGGTGCACGCCGGCCAGGATCTTGACCAGCGTCGATTTGCCGGCGCCGTTGTCGCCCACCAGCGCCACGACCTCGCCGGCATGCACGTCGAGTTCGATATCGGTGAGCGCCGACACCGCCCCGAAATTCTTCGATATTCCCCGCAGACTGAGCACAGGCTGACGGGAAGGGTCAGGAATATGAGAGGTTTCAGACATCGCCTGGCCTTTCGAAAAAAGCGAAGATCGGAAGCGCGACCGGTGGCCCGGCCGCGCTTTCCCTTGGCTCGATTACTTCGTGATGCCGAGCTTCTTGCAGCCGTCGGCATAGCGGCC
Source organism: Rhizobium ruizarguesonis (assembly GCF_012349115.1). Classification (GTDB taxonomy): domain Bacteria; phylum Pseudomonadota; class Alphaproteobacteria; order Rhizobiales; family Rhizobiaceae; genus Rhizobium; species Rhizobium ruizarguesonis. The sequence continues at coordinate 14,665 of NZ_PQIG01000122.1, read as the reverse complement.
GGTGCACAGCTCCTCGGCGGTGTTGATCTTCTTGTCGATGATCTCGGCCTTGAGGTTTTCGGCAGTGACGACCGCAGGTACAAAGAGCTGTGCGGGCGTGTCGTAGAGCGTCATTTCGGCCTTCGGCGTTTCTCCGGCCAGGAGCTTCACGGCGACGTCGGCAGCGGCAGCCGCGACGATTTCGCTGGGCTTCGAGATCGTATTGTACTGATCCCCTGATATGATCAGCTGCAGCGCGGCGATCGTCGCATCATTGCCGGTCACCGGCGGCACGGGATCGACACCCGCCGCCTTGAAGGCTGCGATGGCGCCGCCACCGGTGCCGTCATTGGCGGCGACCACGCCGACGATCTGTTTACCGAAACGGGTGATCTGGCCGCCGGCCCATTGCTGGGCGTTGGCGGGCTGCCAGTTGGGCGTGTCGAATTCGGCAAGCGTCTTGTATCCACCGCTCGCCAGACCCTCGTGAATACCGTCCTTGATCAGCCCGGCAGCCGCATCAGTCGGCGAACCGTTGATCTGCAGGATGCCGCCGCCATCGGTCGGCACGTTCTCAGCCTTCAGATGCTGGACGAGCGATTCCGCAATTGCCTTGCCGATCGCCTTGTTATCGAAGGAGACGTAGAAATCGGCCTTGCCCTTCGGGATAGGACGGTCATAGGCAATGACCTTGACCCCCTGGCTCTGTGCGAGCTGGACGAGCGATGCGGCCGCCGCCGAATCCACCGGGTCCAGCACGATGACCTTGGCGCCTTGCGTGATGGCCGAATTGAACTGTTGCTGCTGTTTTGCAATATCGGCATCGGCGTTCTGATAGAGAACCTTGCACGACGCGCAAAGCTTCTTCATTTCCGCGACGAAGCCTGGGTGATCGTGCTCCTCGTAGCGGGTTGAGCCCTGGTCGGGCATGAGGAATGCCACTGTCGCATCCGCAACGGCCGTTTGCGCAAAGGCGGAAGTACCACCCAGCAAGGACAGGACAAATACCGCGGCGCCTGCCGCTTTTGTTGAGAATTTCATCATTTCCATCTCCTCCCATTGGTAAAATTTGTGTAGGTTCGTGATTGCACTGTCTGCTGTGGCCGTTCGGCTGAATGAACGGTCGCGCCTGTCCCGGTGGTTTGACGTTTTTGAGGACAAGCATCTCCGATCGCGAGCCGCTCATCGCGTGCCCGCGTTCAAGTCAGTGTCAGTTTTCGTTCCTCCTCCTTGTCCTCCCTGGTCGTTTGGACCGTGCTCGTTCGGCTCCTCTAGGCCGCCTTTGCCACGTTGATATTGTCACCCAACAGCCGCCTGAAACGGGAAGGCGTCATGCCCTTTTCCGCGAGAAACTGTCGGTTGAAGTTGGACAGATTGTTGAAGCCGACCTCGAAGCAGATATCGGTGATCGAGGCGTGGTCATCGCTCATCAGGATCTGACAGGCGAGATTGATGCGCAGGCGTTTCACATACTGTACCAGCGACATGCCGGTATGGCGTCGGAACGCGCGCGAAAAGGCGCCGGTCGATTGGTCAGCAATTGCCGCGAGATCAGCTTCGTCGAAGGATTTCGTCAGGTTCTCTCTGATATAGGCGAGCGCCTTGTTGATGCCGGCCGACATGTAGCCCGATGGATCGGGCAGATAGCTGGGGCTGGCGAGAAGCTGGGAATCCTGCGCCCGGCTGAGCAGGCCGACGATCATCATGAAAAGCTCGATACGACGCACACCGTGTGCCTGCTGCACCTCGTTCATCAGGGGAGCTACCTGCCGGCTGGTATCGGCGCCGAAGAGCACGCCGCGCCGCGAGGCTTCAAGAACCGGATCGAAGGACCCGAGTTCGGCCAGGACCTTCATCGTGCCGCTGATGAAATTCTCGCTGAACTGGATGAGCTGGCATCGAAGTGGAATGCTCGATCCTTTCGGGACATCGCTGATCCAGTTATGGGGAAGATTAGGCCCGGCAAGCACAAGGTTGCCCGGTTCGAATTCGCCGATGAAGTCGCCGACGAAATAGCGTCCCGTTGTCGCCACGACGAGATGAAGTTCGTATTCCGGATGAAAATGCCAGCGAACCGTATGGTAGGGATAGCCATGCGCCTTCGTTGCGAAAGATTCGCCGGGCCGGATCTGAATGACTTCCAAGTCAGGTTCCATTGTCTCCTCCTCCGAGGACGGTTCCAGGCCCGCCAGCCAAATTCCCTTTTTGGCTTTATTGTTGAAGGGGAGTGTAATGGGCTCATGTCACGCCCGCCACCACGATTCCCGGCTAAAACCGATACTTTTTTGACAATTGACGCTGCGCAGCCGGCGTAAAGACGACAGCAATCCGCATGTACATCGCCCAACGGCGTGCCTCAGGCCGCCAAGGCGGCAATCACGTTTCTGACCAGCGCAGAAGAGGACAGCCGGCTCGTGGCGCAGCTCGGAGCACCGATCGCGCCGACGCGCACGGAAACGCCACCACGCGCATTGGCGATCGCAAACATCGACTCGTCAGTCAGATCATCGCCGATGGTAATCGGGCAGCGGTTCTTGAACGGGTCGGACTGGAAGAACCGCTCCAGCGCATCGCCCTTGCTCGACCGGGCCGGACGCAGCTCGAATACCATCTTGCCGAGCTGCAATGCCCAGTTCGGCCCGGCGAGCTCGGCATAATGGTGCATGCGGTCTTCGAGCACCTTTTCATATTCGGGCGCCAGCCGGTAATGGGCGGCAACGGCCGCGCCCTTGTCCTCGATCAAGACGCCAGGATAGTGCTCGGCTTCCGCGGTCAGCGCATGCTTCAGTGCCTGAAACTCAGCTGTCGCCTCGACCGTCTGCATTCCTGCGGCGTTCCTGATTTCGGCGCCGTGAAGGCCTGCCGTCGGAAATTCAAAGGGTTTGAACAGCTCGTCTGCATAAGAAAGTGATCGGCCGGTGACCAGCGCCAAGGCGCCGCCGAGCTTGTTCGACAGGCGATGAAGTTGTCCCGGAAGCGCTTCTGGGACCTCGATCGCATCCGGCGTGGGCGCAAGATTGAGCAGCGTCCCGTCGATATCGAGAAACATCGCCCAGTGGTCGGGCTCTTCCAAGACCAGTGAAAGCATTTCCTGAGTAGCGTCGTCGTCCTGCACGGCATTCTCCAAACTCTGCAATCATTGAAGCTAGGTCGCCGGCCGACGAGGACAAGGTGGCCTTTCAGACTCCGGAACATACGGAGGCTAGTCCGCGTTGTATCACGCCGCCCGTTCGAGCACTCGCGCCGTAGAAGGTACATTGATGGCCAAAAGCAGTTCCGAGCCCCGTGATGAGGTCAATGCCCCGTTGGCGCATGGCGCGTTAAACCTGCCATTGGTGACGATCGACGACTACAACAACGAACTGCGTGACAAGGATGGTTTCGTTGGCGACAACGCCAACAAGAAGACTTTCCAGCAGAAGCTCGACGATTGGAGAAAACGCATCCGCAAGGTCGGAGACGACCCGATCGGCAAGACCGCGACAGCGAAGCTTTCCAAGAAGAAGATCGATGCCTTCCTGAAAGGCGACGATATGGAAGCGGCGGCTTTGGTCATGGGGGCGGTGGAGGACTTCGCCCAGGACTTTGCCGACGTGATCGGAAAGTTCCTGAAGGACAAGCGCTGGGTCAAGACGGAACGCATCGTCGTTGGCGGCGGCTTCCGGCAGAGCCGCTTTGGCGAGCTGGCGATCGCCAGGACCATGGTTATTCTCAAGGCGGTCGGCGTCGACGTCGAAGTCGTGCCGATCGTTCACCACCCCGATGAAGCCGGACTGATCGGCTCGGTCCATCTGATGCCGCGCTGGATGTTCAAAGGCCATGAGGCGATCCTGGCAGTCGATATCGGCGGCACGAATGTTCGCGCTGGCGTCGTTAAATTCGGAAAGGACGACGTGCCGAATTTCGCTGATGCGAGCGTCTGGGATTCAGCCATCTGGCGTCATGCGGACGACGAGCCGAGCCGCACGGCCACCATCGAGAAGTTGGCCGCGATGTTGCGCGATCTGATCGGCAAGGCCGAAAAGGCCAATCTCAAGCCGGCGCCTATCATCGGGATCGCATGCCCCGGCATCATCAAAGCCGATGGCTCCATCGAACGTGGTGGACAGAACCTTCCGGGCGGAAACTGGGAAAGCGACAGTTTCAACCTTCCCGCCGCACTGATGAAGGCCATTCCTGAGATCGGCGAGGACAGCACATTCGTGATGATGCACAACGACGCCGTCGTGCAGGGATTGTCGCAGATCCCTTTTATGAACGACGTGTCGAGATGGGCCGTGCTGACCATAGGCACAGGTTTGGGCAACGCTCGTTTCACCAATCGCGAGGGAACGAAGGCGCGATAGGCTCGACCTTTGACCCATGCAGCGCCCGCTGACGGGGCGCGGGCATCGACCGCCGCACCGCCGCACCGCCGCAGGCTCGGCCGGCGCCGGGAAAGATTATGGTAAACCGCAGGTAAACAAGAAGAAATTCGGCAGACGGAAGCGAACGCGCCAATAGGTTCCGCTAGGAAAGAGTTGTTGGTTGCGGAAGACAGGCAGGATCTGGGGTTATCGCACCAGTGGCAAGGTCTGCGACACCAATGCAAAATCCAACCAGCGCTGTTGAGCATAACCGCCGAGACCTGATTCGCCTAGAACACTCTCTTCGCCGGGCATGACGCGGGAGCGGAGAACTGGGCAACCATCGCCTCGCTCATCGAGATGTACAAGCCCAATGCCGCGATCCGCAGGCCTACCTGACCAACACGCTCGCCGCTATCGTCGATGGTCATAGGCAGAGCCAGATCAACTAACTCCTGCCGCGGAATTATCGGGTGTGACATGGCAAGTCACGCCAATGATCGAGGGCGCTCTAAGCGATCATCCGATACCTTACGGAAATTGTGGCCCCTTCAAGTGGAGTTCGCTAGCCTCCATCGCGATGATAACAAAACTGAGACCGAGCGGAAAAGCTGTCAGTGCCAGCCGAACGCGAACACGCTTTGGGAATTCGTGGATAGACTTATAGCGGAGCATATAGGGAGCCATCAGGGCTACCATAATTGCGATGATGCCCACTAGCAGATAGAAAAAAGGTCTTCAAATTGAGGTTTGGCATCTGCCGCACCATTCTCGTTCACGATCTTCTACCAGCCTCGTTGCTGTAGAGAAATGGGCCGTCGATATACGTTTGAAGGAGGGAATATGCTGACCCCTGATCTCCATGCAATCCTTGGCGAACTCAGCGCTCGCGAACCGCTTTTCCATCATCGCGAGCTTGGCACCAGCCGCGGAGACCTTCTCAAAATGACGGCCGATGATTTTTGGGAGATCGGCGCAAGCGGCAAAGCCTACGACCGCGAATTCGTCATAGAGAACCTTTTGGAGTTTTACAAAAAGCCGGAACCTGAAGGCTGGTCATGCTCCGAATTCTCGATCCGCCAGCTTGCTGAAGGCCTCTACCAACTCAACTACATTTTGCAACAGCCGGATCGCCGAACTCGCAGAACGACACTCTGGCGGAAAAACGAAGACGCGTGGCGAATTATCTTCCACCAGGGTACCATCATAACCTGAATAGCCCAAAACCTTCGAGGTTTGACCATAGTGCCGGTTACGGTCATGACGCACCGAGGATGTCGATAACCCTGCTCGCCCTCAACTGCCGGCATGGGGTTGGACGGGTGTCATGGCCTGGCCAAATCGGACCTCTGGGCAAATGAAACCCTACCCCTCCCATGCCATCTGCCCCGACATTCAGCCGACTTAGATCGGCGAGAAAATTCAGGTTAGACGTCCCCTCCCCCGATAGCGCGCAGCAGCTTCGCCTTTAGTAAGGCCCGCCGCCGGCATTTCGGAATTCTGGCGATGACGCATGATCCGAGACAGCGCCGGTTCGCCGGTGTCTGCGCAGATGCGGCCTTTCGTGTGTCGGGCTCGTCTCTGCGGGCCCCTCTTTGATCTCTGCGCACAGAAGTGATCCGGGGCTCTAGCGTCGCTGCCGCATTTTGGGGCGGCGCTTGGAAGATAGAGGCCCTCCCCTCCCCTCCACTTCCTGCTTCGCGTCGGAAAAGATGGTGATAACACCGCTGGCCTGTTCTCGGCGGGTTCAAATTGCGCTTATCTCTGCGCTTTACGCAATCCATGCGCAGACGAAAGATGGATCATGAACTTCAAGGGAATAAGCGCTCCGCTCAATGCTGGTCGTCTCGAACAAATGCTCGGCCTCGCCCCGTCGCGCCGCGATTCTGAAACTCAGGATGGAAGTGACAAGGCTTCTGGCAATGAACCCGTCCGTGGGCTGGAAAACGAAAACTTGTACCGATCGCCCGCTTATAAATGATCAGCGGGCAACGACGCTGAGTCGCGTCGAAAATGTGCCTCGATACTTTAGGACTGGCTTTATGGATTCGGACACGACCGCCATTGTCAGCTGACAATTGAGCTAAGATTCCGGAATTCCACATGATTTTTTCGTCGAATCCGGTTTGTTAACCACTGGATAACCAAGAATTCGCTTGACGGAATCGGCAGACTCACGATCATTTGCGCAAAATGACCCGATTTATCAGGATTTGCGTGAATGCCGACCAAGGCCGCGATTGTTGAGAAAGCCAAGAGAGCGACGCGAGTCTCGATCGACGAGACGATCGCACAGGACTCGACGATGCTCAGCAGCCAATTGCAGGTGCTGTTCGAGCGGTTGTTTTCGCCCGACGCCCGCAAATCGCTAAGGCGGTTCAGCAGCACCGAGACTGCCAAGCTGCTCGGCGTGACCGACAGCTATGTTCGCCACCTCGCCGCCCAGGTGGAAAGCATCAATCCGGAAAAGACTGCCGCCGGTCGACGAGTGTTCTCGCTTGAGGAAATCCATGCAATGCGCCACCATCTCGGGCGCACCAAACCCTCCTATCTGCCGATGCGCCGACCGGGCGACCATCTCCAGGTCATCGCCGTCACCAATTTCAAAGGTGGCTCCGGCAAAACGACGACATCAATCCACCTGGCGCAGTTCCTGGCCCTTCGCGGCTACCGCGTGCTCGCCGTCGATCTCGATCCGCAGGCATCGATGTCGGCGATGCTCGGATATCAGCCCGAATTCGACGTCGGCGAAAATGAGACGCTTTACGGTGCCATCAAATATGACGAAACGCGCCGCGACGTAGCCGACATCGTTCGCCAGACCTATTTTCCGGGGCTCGATCTCATTCCCGGCAATCTCGAACTGCACGAGTTCGAACACGATACCCCAAAGGCGCTCGCCGACACCAACCGCGACGACAAGGACATGTTCTTCATGCGGGTCGGCAATGCGCTGCATTCGCTGGAGCAGAGCTACGATGTCGTCATCATCGATTGCCCGCCGACGCTCGGCTTTCTGACGCTGTCTGCTCTCTGCGCTGCCACCTCGGTTCTCATCACCGTCCATCCGCAGATGCTCGACGTGGCGTCGATGAACCAGTTCCTGACGATGACCTCCGACCTTCTGGCTGTGGTCAAGCAGGCAGGCGGCAATCTCGATTATGATTGGATGCGCTATCTGATCACCCGTTATGAGTCCAATGATGGACCGCAGGCGCAGATCGTCGCCTTCCTGCGCAGTCTGTTCGGCGAGCGCGTGCTGACATCGATGATGGTCAAGTCGACAGCGGTCTCGGATGCGGGCCTGTCGAAGCAGACAATTTACGAGGCTGGGCGCGAGACGATGCATCGCCAGACCTATGACCGCGGCGTTGAATCCGTCGACAGCGTCAATGCCGAGGTCGAGCAACTCATTCGCAGCGCATGGAGCAGGACATGAGCCCAAAAGGACGCGACATCCTGAAGAGCATGGTCGGCGCCGTCGAGCCGACTCGACCGGAGGTGCCAAGCGTGCAACAGCCGCATCGGCCATCGGGAGCTGTCAAGGCGATGAACCTGTCGCTTGGACGGCTGGGAGAGGAAGCAGCCGCCGCCAAGGCGCTACGCGAATCGCTGGCCTCCGGCGACAAGGTGCTGGAGATCGATCCGGCTGCCGTCGAAATGTCCTTCATCCGCGACCGCATCCCGGTCGACAAGGATGCCGAGTTCGAGCGATTGAAGCAGTCCATCCAGGAAAGCGGACAGCAGGTTCCAATTCTGGTGCGGCCGGACCCGGCAAGGGCCGGGCACTACCAGGCCGCCTATGGCCACAGGCGCCTGCGGGCGGCCGCAGAGATCGGGGTTCCTGTTAAGGCCGTTGTACGAAAGCTCACAGATGAAGAGCTGATCCTTGCACAGGGTCAGGAGAACGGCCCCCGTGTCGACTTGAGTTTTATCGAGCGGGCCCTGTTTGCACGCCGCATGGACGAGCATGGCTTCAGCCGTGACATGATTGCCAAGGCGCTGGCGACAGACAAGCCGGAAACGTCAAGGCTCCTGCAGGTGGCTCAGACGATCGATCCCGAGATCATTCTCGCCATCGGGCCGGCCCCCAAGGTCGGACGCCCGCGCTGGTTGGCGTTTGCCGAGAAATTCAGGGAGACGGGCGGGCAGAAAAAGGCGCAGGCTGCCATCAGAGCTGCTGGTTTCGTGACGTTGGATACCAACAGCCGCTTCGATGTCATCTGGAAGGCGGTAGAGGAGAAGAGTGCACCTCAGCGGGCCGAGCAGACGCTCCGGACCCAGGGCGGCGCGCCGCTTGCTTTGGTGGCCCGCTCCGGCAAAACCTTTCGCATCACCGTCAAATCGGCGGCGTTTTCGGAGTTCCTGGCTCAGCGGTTGATAGGCCTCGCCGCCGAGTTTGAAGAGGAAAATGAAGGAAAATGAGGCAATTAGACCGGTTGTCAGCTGACAATTCGGATAGGAGTTAACGCGCAAAAGAAAAAAGCCCCCGAACGTCACCGTCACGGAAGCTTTCCTCGTAGTCCTGAACACCTCCGAGAATCGCACTTCCGAGAATCGCTGTCAAGAGTTTTTGGCGCCGTTTTGGTGAGCGGATTTCTTTTGCCTCGTTGAGGTGGAAGGTATGGAAACCGGAAGTGTAACGACGCCCTTCGGGCGGCGGTCGATGACGCTTGGCATGCTCGCAAGCCAGGTCATGGCCGGGGAGATCAAACCGGATCAGTCGGTCGATAAGTGGAAATTGTTTCGCGCGCTGTGCGAAGCAAAGCCGCTGCTCGGCATTGGCGATCGGGCGCTTGCCGTGCTCAACGCTCTTTTGAGCTTTTATCCGAAGAACGAACTGGCGCAGGGAAACGGTCTGATCGTCTTCCCGTCGAATATCCAGCTTTCGCTCAGAACGCATGGCATGGCCGAACAAACGGTGCGGCGTCACCTCGCCGCGCTCGTCGATGCAGGTCTTCTGCTGCGCAAGGACAGCCCCAACGGCAAGCGTTACGTCCGCAGGGACAGGGCAGGGGAGGTCGACGAGGCGTTCGGCTTCTCGCTGGCGCCATTGCTTGCCCGTGCCGACGAGATCGAACAGCTCGCGGCCTCGGTGATGGCTGAGCGGCTGCATGTCCAGCGTCTGCGTGAACGCATCACTCTTTGCCGCCGTGACATTGCAAAACTGATCGAGGCGGCCGTTGAAGAAGACATCCCTGGGGATTGGCAAGGTCTCTACAGCGAATTTAGGGACCTGATCGAAGGCCTGCCGCGATCGCCGACGACAGCACAGTTTGAACTGTTGCTGGATGAATTGACGGGCCTGCGGACAAATATTCTTAACCAGCTGGAAATTCAGGTTAAATCAACAAAACAGCGCGGCAATGCCGATTATATCGAGCGTCACATACAGAATTCAAACCCCGAATCTACTTCTGAACTTGAACCAAGCTTCGAAACGAAGCAGGGCGCGATCGCTGAGCCAGACAACGACCGAGGGTCCGTGACGGCAGCGAAGGGAAGGGGTGAGACAGGCCACCCCTTCGAGCAGAAGGAGGAAGAGCAAAGTCGACGGCCGGGGGTCCGCAATGATGGTGGCGGACTGAAATCCTTCCCACTCGGCCTGGTTCTGCAAGCCTGCCCGGAAATCCTTGCCTATGGGCCAGATGGCGCGATCCGCAACTGGCGCGATCTGATGGCCGCAGCCGTCATCGTTCGATCGATGCTGGGCGTCAGTCCATCGGCCTACGAAGAGGCCGCCAATGTGATGGGTCCGGAAAACGCCGCGACCGTGATGGCATGCATCCTGGAGCGAGGCGGCCACATTAATTCGGCCGGGGGCTATCTTCGTGGCCTGACGCGGCGAAGCGAAAAGGGCGAATTCGCGATCGGCCCGATGCTGATGGCGCTTCTGCGGGCAAATGCGCCAGCCGGGCGGAAAGTTGGATAGGCCTTGGGCTCCGGGCGGGCGGCGCCGGTAGCTAAGCTCGGGCAAAAGTCTGCAGGCTGCTACCAAAAGCTCTGGCGCGAAAGCCTTCGAAAGGAGTCTTTGGTTTTGCGGATCGTATGGTTGCGAGGTTTCGTTTTCGCAGGTAGCTACCGCCGCAAAGTGGTGCAAGCTTCAGAACAGGCGTGCAGCGGGCCCCTTTCGCCGATCGGCATTATTACAATAGCTGGACGCTGTTGAACTGAGCGGTGGCGGGATTGCTCCATCGCCTCAAGAAGAGGGATTCTCCGGTTAGCAGCCTCGGTCAGATAGCCTGACCGTAGTCCATGCGCTGAAAACTCTCCCGGCTCAAGCCCCGCCATCGCCACCCGCTGTTTGACAATGTCGTTGACCGTCTTCGGATCAAGCGCCCGGCTGCTGACATTGCCCCAGCGATCGATCCCACGAAACCCACTGCTGCTCTCAATCTTGGCTGCCGATATCCAGGCGTGCAGCGCCTCCACGGGTGGTCGGCCCGTGAGATAGACGACCTCGTCATGGCTGGTGCTGGAATTCTTGGGGCGGCAGAGATGGATCGACAGGGAGGGGAGGGGATGTCGCCCTCACGCGTGACTGGCGGCTTGATCGTCAACTGCTCGCTGCGCAAACTGGCCACTTCGCTGCGCCGGCGGCCGCCCGAGGCGAAGGCGACCATCAGGATCCCCGGTCACGCAGGCTGTCACTGGTGCATGTCGCCAGCAGTTTCGCCAGCGGTGGCACTGTCATGGCACGGCGCGCACGGCGAGGCGGATGGCGGACTTCAGGGCAGGGGGAGGTGAACACGTCATCGAGTCCGCGCCACAAGGACGTTGTTGGTCTTGTCCTCGATCAGCGACCGGGCCATGCCGGACAACCGGTCGCTGCCGATTGTCCACCACTAGACGGCGTGGCTGTGGAGCAAAACCTTCATGCCTTGGGCTCGCGGTCGGCTGGGCCGCGCCGCCAGACGGCGACATCGTCATTCCAGTCGCCGGCGTCGATTGCCGCCTGTTCTGGATCGACCTCGTCGAACAGATCGTCCGGCAGGCCGCGCTGGCGCAGCAGGCCGTATGGGCGTTTTCCGTCATCGGCCGGGCCGATGCGGGCATAGATCTCGTTGCCGCTCATGAATGATGATTCTTCGCCCTGGTTGGCAAATTCGAGCGCCGTTGCGAAAGTCTTGCGCGCGTCGCTGATCTTATAGATCGTCTGGACCATCGAGACCTCCGGAATTTTCTGGCGTAAAGCACGATACCATCGCCAAAGCGGCCGTCCAACAGCTGTGTAACGCATGACTTCCGATAAGGGGTACTTATCGATGGTTAGAGCACCGACTTGCAGTCATACGATGTGAAGAACCCTAATAATCATATAGAGTTCGCGTAACAAATCATTTACCATAATTTCAATGGCTTACGATCTCGCGAAAATCAGCATGAGTGCCCTGATGCGGCCGGCTTTCGACGCCGGTGTCGCTCTCACGCGTCTCGACGAACGCACTGCCCGTTCGCCGGTCGGCCAAGGATCGATCGAGCGATCCCATTTCGCCGACGCCTGCGCTTCACTGTGGATCGACGGCGAACTCGTCCATCTGGAAGACCTCGTCCTTCACGACGCCACCCGCGACATCCGCACGCCGACCCACGAACTCACCGTCGCCCGCGATGTCTTGCGCACCCGCCGGCGCATCGCCGCACAGTTACCGGGTTGGGCGCTCTCCGCTGACAGCATCGGCATGCTGAGGAAAACCTCAGAGATTGGGTCGGTCGGCGGTGACGAGGCGACGACAGCTGGAGTTATTCGACCCCCAGCCGCGATCGGTCGGGGAGGGGAGGGGGAAGGTGTCGACGACATCGAAAATCTGCCCGGCATTGACTATGCCGCCATCGATGCGGTCCTTGCTCGCTCGGACGCCGCAATCGCGCAGGCCAGGAAGCCCGGCCGGGCTCCGGCCGATCCGCTGGTCTATGATCTCGACTGGGACGAGGACGAGCGGCTGGAGGAATGGCGCGGCGTGTTGCGGCAGGCCGAAAACTTGCCGGCGATGCTGCAGGCCATCGTCGCCCTCGATGCCTGGAACCAGCTTGCCGTCCTCCAGCACGCGCCGTGGCTTGGCCGGCTGTTCTCCGCAGCGATCCTGCGCCAGGCCGGCGTCACGTCAGGTGCGCATCTTGCCGCCATCAATCTCGGCCTGAAAACCATTGCCGTCGATCGGCGCAGGAACCGCAATCGCGAAACCCGGTTGCTCGCCATCGCCCATGGGTTCTTGGCGGCCGCCGAGATCGGGCTCAAAGAACATGACCGGCTGGCGCTGGCTCGAAGAATGATGGAGCGAAAGCTCGATGGGCGACGGACGTCTTCGAAACTGCCAGAACTGGTCGAGCTGGTGATGGCGAAGCCCCTGGTGTCGGCCAAGATGGTGGCGAAAACGCTCGAGGTGACGCCGCAGGCGGCGCGGCGGATTGTTTTGGAGCTCGGCCTCAGGGAGATGACGGGGAGGGGGAGGTTTCGGGCATGGGGGGTGACCTAGTTTTCTCGCTTGAGTCTAGGATGTTATGGCTCGCTCGCTTGAAGTTCTCCAGGTTCCGAAACAAGTAGCCCAAGGAAGTCAGTAAGGGAAGATTGTTCATGTCAACGATAGAATATCACTACGAGACCATGGGGCGGATACTATCCCATTTGGTCAACGCCGGCCTGTCGCGCGTGGACTTCGAACCCTCCGATGCTATGGACATCATGACCCATCGCATCGGTGACGAAGAAGACGTCGTCAACGCCTTCGCGGATGTGTTGCATTGGATGAAGGATGAGGGCCTCATTCGGGTTAGGAGCGTTCAAGAGTTCGATGGCGGCTACGCATTCAATGGGGTTCAACTATCGTCGAAAGGAATCGCCGCCATCCAGGCTAAGCCTACCGACCCTGAACTCGGTGAGAGTATCGAGAAAAAGGTCGGCGAAAAGGGTGAACTGGACATCTCGGTTTACACCAAGATCGGCTCGTTTGTCGGCGGTTTGATCGGCGGGGCAACGCAGGCGCTTTCAGGCTGATCAGCCACTCTGTTCAGCCTTTGCGACCAGACTGTGGAGCTTGGCTCGATCCTCGCCATCAAGAACGACCGCGTGCACCACGTATTCCGACCGTACCTCGCGGGTCCCGCCCGCACGGAAATTGGCAGCAAGCACCGGAATGCAGGATCGAATCTGCGCAACGGCCAGCCTGTCTTCGTATGTAAACCAGGTGCGTGGTCGGTGTTCTCCGACAGCATGAAACGGGCTATCGCGATTGCGTCTGCGGTCGTATCCCACCCCATGATCTGCCCGTCCATCTCTGCGTAGGCATCCTCCTCCAGCGCCACCGACGAGCCGCATATTCAATCGCGACGCGTAGCAGGCCCAGCGTTTTGAGATCAAAGACAGCGTCTTCGACCGATGATGGGCTGTCCTCGGGGAAGAACGCGCGGGATGGCTGACGTCTGCGCCTGAAGAGCAAGGCAGGGATTCTGCCGCACTCGCCAAGCTCGTCGGCGAGATGAACTACCTGGAAAGGGATAATCTGGCACTTTTCGGTAAACTGTGTTCTAGCGAGAATTGACCTCCGCCTTTGGTTGAAGGCGCAATTCTCACCTGCTATCTATGGTTTGCGAAAGCGTTTTCGAGGTGAAGTTTTCTATGCAGCCGACTACACTCCCTAAAACGAGTCATGGTCCAAGCTTTCTGCGATGGGCAGGAAGTAAGCGGAAGGCACTTAAGCAACTGTCCGCTGCGTATAGCGCCGATAACTTACTTTATGTGGAGCCATTCGCTGGATCAGCGGCGCTTTTCTTCGAAAGAAGTCCAAAAAGCGCCCTGCTCGGAGATCTTAACGGACATCTGATCAACACGATGCGTTACGTGCGCGATAGGCCCACAGAGCTTTATGCTATGGTGATCGCGCTGAGCCGTTCTCCCGATGAGTATTACTGCAAACGAGAGCAGTTCAACTCTCTAAACCCACATGGGTTGGAGGCAGCCGTCCTCTTTGTGTACTTGAACCGCAACTGCTTTAACGGACTTTGGCGTACCAATAGTAGCGGTAAATTTAATGTCCCATATGGCGGTCTTGAAATGGGAAATACGCCGCCGCTTGAATTGTTCCTCAAATGCTCTGCGGCGCTACAAAATGCTAAGCTCCGCCATCAAGACTTCAGACGGACCGTGGCACAAGCTGGTGACGGATGCTTCGTCTACGCGGACCCCCCTTACTTTACGGCTCACGAACGTACTTTCGTCGAGTATGGGCGGCGGTCTTTTGGGAAAAAAGATCTTCAGGACCTGATTGACGGGCTCCAAGCTGCGGAGTGTTGGTTTCCGCGCGGAACTGAGCCGGTTTTTCCACCGAGAATTGAGCCACCTC
>NZ_PQIG01000121.1 GCF_012349115.1 Rhizobium ruizarguesonis | reverse complement strand
TGGAATCCGCTCTCGTCTCGCACAATCTGGTCTCGGAAGCCGCGGTCGTCGGTTATCCGCATCCGATCAAGGGCCAGGGCATTTATTGCTACGTGACGCTGATGGCCGGCCACGAGGGATCAGACGCGCTTCGCCAGGATCTGGTGAAACATGTTCGTGCTGAAATCGGCCCGATTGCTGCGCCTGACAAGATCCAGTTTGCGCCCGGCCTGCCGAAGACACGCTCCGGCAAGATCATGCGCCGCATCCTGCGCAAGATTGCCGAAGATGATTTCGGCGCGCTCGGCGACACCTCGACGCTTGCCGATCCGGCAGTGGTGGACGATCTGATCGCCAACCGGCAGAACAAGGCGACCGCCTGATCGATCGAGCCGCTCCAGCCCGTTCGGGCTTCCGGGGCGGCTCGTTTTGCTTGCGCATTGTTGCTGCGTGGTTTGCGGCCTCCAGCATATCCCGGGGCGACGCCCCGGAGAGAAGATTGCCGGCGAGGTCACGCCCGCCAGAATGCGGCCAAATACCCGTCGCCTAAATTTCGTTAGCCGGATTCTCGGCCACGACGAGGGGAACCAATAGGAATGGGGAACCAATAGGAATACTGACTTAGAAATCGATCGCTCGGCCATTGATTTCGTAATCGCCGAAGCGCGCCGGCTCGGCTCCGCCGCGGCCGCCGATCTCCGGCGGCAACTCCAGCGGTTTCAGTTTCTTTCGCCGCTCTTCGGCTTCAGCAAGGGCGCGTCTGGCAGCCGGGGACAGTATCTTGCGCGGCGGCTCTGTTCCCTCGGCCGTCGGCGTTTCGCTATTGTCGTTATCGGCGTCCTGCATGGCCGTCTCCTGCCGGAAAATATTGAAAATGGCTGGTGAATAACCAAATCATAATGCGCCGGTGCCGGGATTGAAAGCTTGTGACGCCGAAATCGGAGATGGAGATCCGCAATGAACCTCGTTCGCACTGCCATGTTGCTTGCCTTCATGACGGCGCTTTTCATGCTTGTCGGCTTCCTGATCGGTGGTCGGGCCGGCATGATGATCGCGTTCGTCATTGCCGCCGGCATGAATTTCTTCTCCTACTGGAATTCCGACCGCATGGTGCTTTCGGCTTATCGCGCGCAGGAGGTCGACGAGCGCAATGCGCCGGAATTCTTCCGGATCGTGCGCGATCTCGCCCGCAATGCCGGCCTGCCGATGCCGAAGGTCTATCTCTACGACAGCCCGCAGCCGAATGCCTTCGCCACCGGCCGCAATCCCGATAATGCCGCCGTCGCCGCCTCGACCGGCCTGCTCAGCGCCTTGTCTCCCGAGGAAGTCGCAGGCGTGATGGCGCATGAGCTCGCCCACATCCAGAACCGCGACACGCTGACGATGACGATCACGGCAACACTTGCCGGCGCGATCTCGATGCTCGGCAACTTCGCCTTTTTCTTCGGCGGCAACCGTGAAAACAACAACAATCCGCTCGGCTTCGTCGGCGTTATCGTGGCGATGATCGTGGCGCCGCTCGCCGCCATGCTGGTGCAGATGGCGATCAGCCGGACGCGCGAATATTCGGCAGACCGCCGCGGCGCCGAAATCTGCGGTAATCCGCTCTGGCTCGCTTCGGCGCTCGGCAAGATCGCGCGCGGCGCGGCCCACGTGCCGAACGCGGATGCCGAGCGCAACCCGGCGACGGCGCATATGTTCATCATCAATCCGCTCTCCGGCGAGCGCATGGACAATCTGTTTTCCACGCATCCGAACACGGAAAACCGCATCGCCGCGCTGCAGGACATGGCGCAAAGCGGTATGAATGTCTCGACGTCGCCGGCTCGTGCTGCTAATCCGTCGCGCAAATCGCGCTCTGTTCCGGATACGGGTCTTGGTCGCGGTGGTTCGCAACCGCCAAAAGGTCCGTGGTCTTGAATTCAGACGGCACGAAGAAGCCATTCCGCAAGCATACGCCCTCCACTGAGCGCTCTGCGCCTGATAAGCCTGGCCTGCAGGCCCGCGCTGCGGCGGCAAAAATTCTTGCTGCCGTCGTTGACCGCAAGCTGCCGCTCGACGGCGCTCTCGATCATGAACACGGCAATCCGGCCTATAGGGCGCTCGGCGAAAGCGACCGGGCGCTCGTCCGTGCCATCCTGAACACGACGCTGCGCCATTTGCCGCGTATCGATGCCGCGATTGCCGGGCTGCTGGATTCGCCGCTGCCGGAGGGCGCAAGGGCGCTGCATCACGTGCTGGCAATCGGGGCGGCGCAGATCCTCTATCTCGACGTGCCGGATCATTCGGCTGTCGATCTCGCCGTCGAGCAGGCCAATCAGGATCCGCGCAATCGCCGTTTCGCCAAGCTGGTCAATGCCATCCTCCGCCGGCTCGGCCGCGAGAAGGAGCAGGTGCTTGATGAGATCGGCAAGGTCGCGCCGATGCCGGCCTGGTTCATCGCCAGGCTGGAAAAGGCCTATGGCCGGGACGCGGCGCTGGCGATTTCGGAATCCCAGCTCGAACCGGCTGCAATCGATCTGACCGTCAAGTCCGACCCCGAAGGCTGGGCGAAGCGGTTGAACGGCGTCGTCCTGCCCACCGGCGGCGTGCGGCTCGCCGCTTTCGACGGCGGCATCCC
This sequence comes from Rhizobium ruizarguesonis, assembly GCF_012349115.1. Classification (GTDB taxonomy): domain Bacteria; phylum Pseudomonadota; class Alphaproteobacteria; order Rhizobiales; family Rhizobiaceae; genus Rhizobium; species Rhizobium ruizarguesonis. The sequence continues at coordinate 23,301 of NZ_PQIG01000121.1, read as the reverse complement.
TTCGGTCGAAGGCTTCGACGAGGGCACGTGGTGGGTCCAGGATGCGGCCGCAAGCATCCCGGCGAAGCTTTTCGGCGATCTCTCGGGCAAACGCACCGCCGATCTCTGTGCTGCGCCCGGCGGCAAGACGGCGCAGCTCATCCTTGCCGGCGGCGCAGTCACTGCACTCGACCAGTCGGAAAATCGGCTGAGACGGCTGCGCTCGAATCTCGACCGGCTCGGCCTCGAGGCGGAGACGATTGCGGCAGATCTGACGACATTCGAGCCGGCGGAGCGTTTCGATGCGATTCTGCTCGATGCCCCTTGCTCTTCTACCGGCACGACACGCCGGCACCCTGACGTGTTGTGGACCAAGGGGCCCGAGGATATCGCCAGGCTGGCGGCGCTGCAGGAACGGCTGCTGCGGCATGCGCTGACATTGCTGAAGCCGGGCGGCACGCTGGTTTTTTCGAATTGTTCGCTCGATCCTGTCGAGGGTGAGGAAGTCGTCGCCCGTGTTCTTTCCGATACGGATGCGATCGAGCGCGTTCCGATCGGCGCCGGGGACTGGCCCGGCCTTGAGGCAGCGATCACGCCGCTCGGCGAATTCCGCACGCTTCCCACCATGCTGAAAATGCCTGAAGGCATTGCCTCCGGCCTCGACGGCTTCTATGCGGCTGTGCTGCGGCGCGTGGCCTGATTGCAAGGCTTGAGCGCTCGCGGTGAGCCTGCACTAAACGAGGTGTTTCATAGCCTCGTTTCACGCATGCCGCTCTCCAAAACCGCCCGCATGATTTCAGGTGAAACGCGTTAATGTGCGTATATTCGAACCTTGTCACGAATTAATTCATTGCGGACGATGAAATCGGCCACTTTTCACCTATTCTTAACCACGAGGGTCAATAGACAATAGAATATGCAGTCCGGTCGGCGTTTTGCGAGCATGTATGTTCGGGAGGCTTGGCGGCGCGCCTTGCGCCGCGTCGCGTTGCTGCGCCTGAAGCTCTTTCGTCATTCGATCAAGGTGCCCGAGCGTCTGATCGTCGCGCCGACCGATCTCCGCAGCATCGATCCGCATGTGGCTGACGAGATTCTCAACGGACGGTTTCTCCTGGCCGGGCGCATGCTGGAAACCAACGAGAAGTCGCCCTTCACCTTCACCCTGCCCTCGCGCCCCTTCGCGATCCGTCTTCATAGCTTCGGCTGGCTGCGGCATATGCGGGCGAACAAGACGGAGCGGAGTTCGGCTGCCGCCCGCGCGATCGTCGACAGCTGGCTTTCCATCCATGCCGGTCGCATGGAGGGGATTGCCTGGGAGACCGACGTCACCGCCCAACGCGTTATCGCCTGGCTGTCGCATTCGCCGGTGGTGCTGCAGAATGCCGACCGCGGCTTCTATCGCCGCTTCATGAAGTCGCTGGCGTTCCAGGTGAGGTTCCTGCACCGCATGGCGCCGTTTACTCTCGGCGGCCTGGAGCTGTTTCGGCTGCGCATCGCCCTCGCCATGGCCTCCGTCGCCATGCCGGCGCGCGCCTCTACACTGAGAAGGGCGGCACAAGCGCTCGACCGCGAATTCGATAGCCAGATTCTGTCGGATGGCGGCCATGTGTCGCGCAATCCGCGCGTCGGGCTGGAATTGCTGCTCGATCTGCTGCCGCTCAGGCAGACCTATGTCAATCTCGGTCATGACCTGCCGCAGAAGCTGATCTCCGGCATAGACCGCATCTATCCGGCATTGCGGTTTTTTCGCCATCAGGATGGGGACTTGGCGCTCTTCAACGGGGCGACCTCGACGCTCGCAAACGAGCTGATGTCCGTGCTGCGATATGACGAGACAGCCGGTCAGCCTTTCAAGGCTTTACCGCATTCGCGTTATCAGCGGCTTTCCGGGGGCAAGACGGTGATCATTGCAGATACCGGCACGCCGCCTTCGGGAGGCGCGCTTCGGACCGCGCATGCGGGCAGCCTCTCCTTCGAGATGTCGTCCGGCCGCCATCGCTTCATCGTCAATTCCGGTTCGCCGAAATTTGCCGGGCACCGCTATGTCCAGATGGCGCGCACAACGGCGGCACATTCGACCGTCATCCTCAACGACACCTCGTCCAGCCGTTTTTCGCCCTCACCCTTCCTTAGTCACGCGATTACCGAACCGGTGAGGACAATCACCGTCGAGCGTGCCGAAACCGAGGACGGACGCGACGGCATCAAGCTCAGCCATGACGGTTATCTCAGGGTGTTCGGGGTGCTGCACGAGCGTGAGTTGACACTCAATGCCGCAGGCTCGATCGTGACAGGCCGCGACCGGCTCGTCGTCCGCGAAGGATATGAGCATGACGAGCCTCTGAAGGCTGTCGCCCGTTTTCATATCCATCCCTCAATCGTCCTGCATCAGAGTGACGGAGAGTCCGTGCTGCTGACGGCGCCGGACGGCGAAAGCTGGTTGTTTTCGGCGCCCGGCAATGAAGTGCTGATCGCCGAGGACATTTTCTTTGCCGACAGCTCCGGCATCTGCGGTTCGGACCAGATCGAAATCGACTTCGATCTTGCCGAGAAGACAGAAATCCGCTGGTTCCTATCTCGTAAAAGCTAGCGGCGGATGATTTTAGGCCGAGTGGCCGAAGATTGGGATCGCATCCACATCAAAGAAGTAAGGTATGATGCTATCCAAAAATGGCTCGTGCTTTTCGACATCTGCTCTGACGCCTGTTTGCCTGGCGGCAAAGCTGTGCTAACGCGGCGCCAGCATGCGAACATCCCTTGCGGATGTCCTCCCGAAGCCCGAACGGAGAAGGTTTCATGGCCGTCATTTCCAAGAAGATCCCCGCCCCCGACAAGGTCGAAATCAAGACCGCGCTCATCTCCGTCTTCGACAAGACCGGGATCGTCGAACTCGCCCACGCCTTGTCTGCCAGAGGTGTGCGCCTGCTCTCGACCGGTGGTACCTATAAAGCGATCACTGCTGCCGGTCTTGCCGTCACCGATGTCTCCGAAATCACCGGTTTTCCCGAGATCATGGACGGGCGCGTCAAGACGTTGCACCCAATGGTGCATGGCGGCCTGCTGGCGATCCGTGACGACGGCGAACACCAGGATGCGATGAAAACACACGGCATCGAGGGCATCGACCTCGCCGTCATCAACCTCTACCCCTTCGAGGAGGTGCGCGCCGCCGGCGGCGACTATCCGACGACCGTCGAGAATATCGACATCGGCGGTCCGGCGATGATCCGCGCATCGGCCAAGAACCATGCCTATGTGACGACCCTGACCGATCCGGCCGATTATGCCGAGCTGCTGGAACAGCTTTCCGCAGATGACGGCAAGACCGCCTATGCCTTCCGCCAGCGTATGGCCGCCAAGGCCTATGCCCGCACCGCCGCCTATGATGCAATGATCTCCAACTGGTTCGCTGAGGCGCTGTCGATCGACACGCCCCGCCACCGGGTCATCGGCGGCGCGCTGAAGGAAGAGATGCGCTACGGCGAAAACCCGCATCAGAAGGCCGCCTTCTATGTGACCGGCGAGAAGCGCCCGGGTGTTTCGACGGCCGCTCTTCTCCAGGGCAAGCAGCTCTCCTACAACAATATCAACGATACGGATGCGGCCTACGAACTCGTCGCCGAGTTCCTGCCTGAGAAGGCGCCGGCCTGCGCGATCATCAAGCACGCCAATCCCTGCGGCGTCGCCACCGGATCGAGCCTAGTCGAGGCCTATCGGCGGGCGCTCGCCTGCGATTCCGTTTCCGCCTTCGGCGGCATCATCGCGCTCAACCAGACGCTGGATGCCGAAACGGCCGAAGAGATCGTCAAGCTCTTCACCGAAGTGATCATCGCGCCGGATGTCACGGAGGAGGCGAAGGTGATCGTCGCCCGCAAACCGAACCTGCGACTGTTGTCTGCCCGTGGCCTGCCCGATCCGCGTGTCGCGGGCCTGACGGCAAAGACCGTTTCCGGGGGCCTGCTCGTCCAGAGCCGCGACAACGGCATGGTCGAGGATCTGGAACTCAAAGTCGTCACCAAGCGCGCACCGACGGCGCAGGAACTTGATGACATGAAGTTCGCCTTCAAGGTCGGCAAACATGTGAAGTCGAACGCCGTGGTCTATGCCAAGGACGGCCAGACGGCCGGCATCGGCGCCGGCCAGATGAGCCGCGTCGATTCCGCCCGCATCGCCGCGCTGAAGGCCGAAGAGGCCGCCAAGGCGCTTGGCCTCGCAGTGCCGATGACACACGGGTCGGCGGTCGCCTCCGAAGCGTTCCTGCCTTTTGCCGACGGTCTTCTGTCGATGATCGCCGCAGGGGCGACGGCGGTAATTCAGCCGGGCGGTTCGATGCGCGACCAGGAGGTCATCGATGCCGCCAATGAACACGGCGTTGCGATGGTCTTCACCGGCATGCGTCATTTCCGGCACTGAATGAGGATTGGGCGCGGTCACGCGCTCATCTCCGGCTTGATCGGGCTCGTTCCTATGCCCGATCGGCCGGATAGGGCGTGCGGATCAGGAGCACCAGTCCGCCGGCGAGAAACAGGATCAGCGTTGCCATTCCGAGCCGCGGTGATCCGCTCATATAGGTCACCAGCGAGAAGAGCAGCGTCGCCATGAAACTGGTGGCGCGGCCCGAAAGCGCGTAGATGCCGAAGTAGCGGCCGGCTTCCTCCGGACTGACGCTGCGGGCGAGATAGGAGCGCGACGAGGCCTGCACCGGCCCGAAGGCGAGCCCGATCAGCAGACCATAAAGGATATAGGCCTTTTCCGCTGCCGTGCCGAAAAGGCCGCCGGAATCGGCCGTCGGCAGCGGCATCAGTCCGAACAGGGTGTAACCCGGTCCTGTCGAGATGATGCCGATGGTGGCGAGAAGCAGCATGGTGAGGCTGATGACGACGGTCACCTTCGAACCGACGCTCTTGTCGACGCGGCCGGCGATCAGGCAGCCGAAGATCGCGACAACATTCAGGATGATGCCGTAGATGCCGATTTCGATCGTCGCCCAGCCGAACATGCCGGCCGCGAAGATACCGCCAAGGATCAGCAGGCCGTTGACGCCGTCTTGATAGATCATCCGGGCGATGAGGAATGTCAGGATGCCGCGACGCTCTCTGAGTTCGCCAAGCGTGTTTCTGAGTTCCCGCAAGCCGGAGCGGACGGCGGTACCGAAGGGAAGACCCCTGCCGACATCCGGCGTGAAGAAGAACATCGGCAGGATGAAGATCAGATACCAGACGGCCGAGATCGGCCCGGTGATGCGTGCATCCTGGCCGGTCTGAGGATCGAGGCCGAATAGGGGATCGAGGCCGAGGATGGTCTTGCCGCTCTCCGGGCTCGCCGCCAAAAGCGTCACGACGGCAATGAGCACGATGATGCCGCCGAGGTAACCGAGCCCCCAGGCGGTGTTGGAGAGCTTGCCGACCTCGTGCTTGCCGACCAGGCGCGGCATCATCGAATCATTGAAGACGATCGAAAACTCGGCCGAGATCGAGGCGAGGATCATGAAAATGACGGGATAGACAACAGGTGAACCGGGGGCGGCAAACCATAGGCAGGAGAGGCTGGCGATCTTGATGATCGCGAAGAAGCCGATCCAGGGTTTGCGTGCGCCGGACTGGTCGGCGATCGAGCCGAGAACGGGTGAGAGCAGGGCGATAATCACCGAGGAGATCGTCGCCATGTTGCTCCACGTCGTCTGCGCGGAAACCGGGTCATCGGTCAGGCGGGAAACGAAATAGGGCCCGAAGATAAAGGTTGTGACGACGGTAAAGAAGGGCTGTGCTGCCCAGTCGAAGAACATCCACCCCCAGATGCCCTTCTCCGTGGCCTTCGGCGGTTGCGTTCCTGTCCAGTCAATGCGATTCAACATCCGCTCCTTGTTTTGACGCGGACTGTCTCACCTCGCCCGGTCGCGCGCAAGATCGGTCAGGATACCTGCAGCAACGGTAATACGCGCGAGATTGGGATCGCCGCCGTCGCTGAGGCTTGAAAGCTCCTCGAGGATGCGGTTGATGCGGATGCGATCCTGCGCATGCCAGGCTTGAACGGGAAGCTTTTCCTTGCCGTGATCGGAAAGGGCCGAGATGACGATGTCGCGCCTTGCGCTGGCGATTTGGTCGATGCTGCGGGCAAGCGCCAGATTCTCGTAATGGTCTGAGGTGAGGATCCGCCCGCCCGCCGCCAGCAGCCTGCCGATACGGAAGGTTTGCGACACAGCGATGTAGTTCTCGGCGGCGCGCACCAGGGGTTCGCCGGTGCGTTCGGCGATCTGCATGATCTCCGGCACCAGTGCGAAGATCGGGAGGCTGGCGATCTCGGCCGCGAGTTTTTCGGGCAGGCCCGCCTGGCTGTACTCCGCCTGACGCACGGCGACCTCGCCGGCCAACTGTCCGGCGAAGGCGGTTTTCAGCCTCCTCAGGGCCGCCTGCAGCCGGCTAATCACTTCCGCCATATCGACCTTGGTCATGCCCGTCTTCAGCAGCAGGCGCGTCAGTACGACAAAGCTGTGGCTGATCTCCTCGTAGATGCGGTTCTGCATCTGGCCTGATATCTTGCCGTCCAGGGCGTCCGTTTCGGCCCAAAGGCGGGTCAGATCGAAACCGTCGCGGGCAACGATTGCGGCGCGCACCACTTCCGGTGCCGAAGCTGCCGTCGCGTCCATCATGGCGACGGTGAAGCTTGGCCCGCCACGGTTGATCGCTTCGTTGGCAAGCACGGTCGCGACGATTTCGCGCTTCAGGCGGTGGTTGGCGATATCGCCGGCATTCGACTTCTGCATCTTCACGGGGAAATAATTCAAAAGCGTTGCGATGAAATAGGGATCGTCAGGCAGGTCGCTTGCGGCCAGCGCATCGAAGAGCACGATCTTGGCATAAGACACCAGCACGCCGATTTCCGGCCGCGTCAGCGGCTTGCCGGCCGCATAGCGTTCGGCGAGGGTCTGGTCGTCCGGCAGCGTCTCGACCTTGCGGTTCAGCTGGCCGGCGCCCTCAAGCACGCTCATGAAGCGTCCAAGCTGCAGACCGTTTGCCGTGCCCTTGCGTTCCGTCAGGGAGATCGCCAGCGACTGCAGGTAGTTGTTGCGCAGCACCAGGGTCGCTACCTCGCCGGTCATCGATGAAAGAAGCTGGTCGCGTTTTGCGCGCGTCAGGTGTCCGTCATGCATGGCGGCTGCCAGCGCGATCTTGATATTGACCTCGACGTCCGAGGTGTTGACGCCGGCTGAGTTGTCGATGGCGTCGGAATTGCAGCGCCCGCCCTTCAGTCCGTAGGCGATGCGGCCTTTCTGGGTAACGCCGAGGTTTGCGCCCTCGCCGATCACCTTGGCGCGCACCTCCACCGCGGTGATGCGGATCGGGTCATTGGCGCGGTCGCCGACTTCGGTGTCGGTTTCGGACGGGGCTTTCACATAGGTGCCGATGCCGCCGAACCAGAGCAGGTCGACCGGGCTCTTCAGGATCGCCATCATGATCTCGAAGGGCGTGGCCACGGCCTTGTCGATACCGATCGCGGCAACCGCTTCCGGCGTCAGCGTGACCGATTTCGCTGCGCGGGAAATGATCATCGCACCTTTCGACAGCACGCTCTTGTCGAAATCCTGCCAGCTTGAACGCGGCAGGTCGAAAAGCCGTTGGCGTTCGGCCAGCGTCTTTTCCATATCGGGGTCGGGATCGATGATGATGTCGCGGTGATCGAAGGCGGCAATGAGCCGGATCTTGGGAGAGAGCAGCATGCCGTTGCCGAAGACGTCGCCCGACATGTCGCCGACGCCGGCAACGGTGAAGGGCGTGGTCTGGATATCGATGTCCATTTCACGGAAATGGCGTTTCACGGTTTCCCAGGCGCCGCGGGCAGTGATGCCCATCTTTTTATGGTCGTAACCGGCCGAGCCGCCGGAGGCAAAGGCGTCGTCCAGCCAGAAGCCGGCTTCCTGCGCCAGTGCATTGGCGGTGTCGGAGAAGGTCGCGGTGCCCTTGTCGGCGGCGACGACGAAATAGGGGTCGTCGCCATCGAGCCTGACCGTATCTTTCGGCGGCACGATATCGGCGCCGGATATATTGTCGGTGATCGAAAGCAGCGTGCGGATATAGGTCTTGTAAGCCTCGCGGCCGGCATTGAAGATCTCGTCGCGGCTGCCGCCGACGGGAAGCTTCTTTGGATAGAAACCGCCCTTGGCGCCGACCGGCACGATCACCGCGTTCTTGACCTGCTGGGCCTTGACGAGGCCGAGCACTTCGGTGCGGTAATCCTCGGCGCGATCCGACCAGCGCAGGCCGCCGCGCGCCACCTTGCCGAAGCGCAGGTGCACGCCCTCCACCTCGACGCCATAGACGAACATCTCGCGGAAGGGTTTCGGCTGCGGCAATCCGTCCACCAGATGCGGATCGAGCTTGAAGGCCAGCATCGGCTTCGGCGAGCCATCCGGGTTCTTCTGGAAATAATTGGTGCGTAGCGTCGCATCGACGATATTGACGTAGCGGCGCAGGATACGGTCGTCGTCGAGGCTCGGCACGTCGGCAAGCTCGGCTTCGATCGCCCGGTGCAGTTCGGCAAGCTTCTTGACGCGAGCCTTTTCCGAAAGCCTGGTGTCGAGCGTGTCATGGAAGAGACGAAAGATAGCAGCGGCGACACCAGGATATTTGTCGAGGGTCGTCGCGATATAATCCTGCGAATAGGCGATGCCGGCTTGACGGAGATAACGCGCATAGGCGCGCAGAACGTTCGTCTCGCGCGCGGAGAGCCCGGCTGAAAGGATCAGCCGGTTGAAGCTGTCATTGTCGATCGTGCCGGCGAAGGCGGCGACGAAGGCTTCCTCGAGGGCGGCGCCGTAACGCTGCAGATCGATTTCGTCGCCGTTGCGGGCCTCGAGTTCCATGTCGTGCAGCACGACGAGTTTGGTTTCTCCATCAGCGGCAGGCACCCCGATGTCGAAGGTGCGTTCGCTGACGACATTGAAGCCGAGATTCTCGAGAAGCGGCACCCGGCGCGACAGCGCCAGCTGGCCGCCGGCGTGAAAGATTTTCAAGGAAAGGGTGCGGCCCTGTTCTTCCTGACGATGGTAGAACTGGATGCGAAGCGGCTCGCCGGCGGCGCAGGCGCCGATATCGGCGAGGTCGGCCACGGTTTCCTCCGGAGTGAAGGAATCCTGGAAGGCTTGGTCGACCGATATCTTCGGCGCCTTGGCCCCGGCCAGCGCCTCGAAACGGTCGTCCCAGCGGGCGGTGATCTCGCGGATCACCTGCTCGAGTTTTGCCTGCGGAATGCGTGGCGTCTTGCCGCCCGAGCGGCCGATGATGAAATGCACGCGCGCCACGCCCCCCTCCGGGAAAGCCGGGTAATAAGCGGAGACACGGCCGTCATAGACAGTCTTCAGATAGGTGCCGATCCGTTCGCGTACGATCGAGTCATATTCCTCGCGCGGCACGTAGATGATTACCGAGACGAAGCGGTCGAAATGGTCGATGCGCGGCAGGACGCGCACGCGCGGCCGATCGGCCAGGTCGTTGATCTGTTCGGCAAAACTTGCAAGCAGCGTCGTGTCGATCTGGAAAAGGTCGTCGCGCGGATAGGATTCCAGCGTGTTGTCGAGCATGCGGCCGGAATGGCTCATCGGGTCGAAGCCGAAATGCTCCTTCACCTTCTCGATCTTGGAACGCAGCAGCGGGATTTCGGAGGCAAGCGACGTATAGGCGGTCGAGGTGAAAAGGCCGACGATGCGCAGCTCGCCGGTGACGTTGCCCTCAGCGTCGAAGCGCTTGACGCCGACATAATCCATATAGGCGCGGCGATGGACGATCGATTTCACATTCGCCTTGGTGACGATCAGGAAGTCGGGGCCGTCGAGGAAGGCAAGGATCTCAGGCGTTGTCGTGACGGCGTCCTTGCCGGTGCGCAGCACCAGAACATCGGGATTGGAAAGGATGCCGAGACCAGCACCCTTGTCGCGTTCGACCTTGGCATCGATCCCCTTGCCGGAATAGACATATTCCCGCATGCCGAGGAAAGTGAAATTCTCATCGCGCAGCCAGGTCAGGAAAGCGACGGCTTCGTCGCGATCGGCCTTCTTCCGGCTGGTGCCATTGGCCGCAAGCTCGGCGATCACTCCGTCGATCTTGGAAAGCATCGGCTTCCAGTCGGACACCGAGAGGCGGACCTGTTCGAGCACTTTTTCGATGCGTTTGACGAGATCGGCCGCCTGGGCGGAATTGAGCGGCGCAACATGAAGCTGGATATGGCTGACGCGGTTGGCCGGATCGCTTGGGTGATCGGCAGAATAAAGCGCCGGCGCCTTGCCCTTTTCCATGACCAGGATGGGATGCACGGCCATGAACAGGTCGCGATAGGTGCTCGTCACTTCGCCCATGACCGATTCAAAAAGAAAAGGCATGTTCTGGTCGGTGACTGAAAGCACCGAGACCGCGATGCCACCAGGCGTCACATCGGCAATGGTGTCGATGCCTACGCGGGGCGCCTTGCCGTTCCAGGCGTCGAGTTCCTTTGCCGAATGCACGGCGGAGAGTGCCAGCATTTCCGGTGTATAGAGTTCGAGATCGTCATTGCTTGCCCGGCCGAAGAGAATTTCCGGATCGAGATGCGTCTCACCCGTCGCCTTGGCGATCTTGCGCGCGCTTTCGATCTGCTTTTCCCGTTTCGGATTGTTTCTGGCAGCCATGGATCGCCTCCCTCAATGTCTGATTTTTCGCAAGCTAGCAGAAGATTCTTCGAAAAAATCCCTAAAAGAGAGGTCCGAAGGATTGTTTTGACGCTTTTTGGCGCTGGAAATGAGAAATTGTAAGAGATTTTCCGCTTTCGTCGCCAAATGAAAGAGAAAGTCCCGTCTTCCGGTTTTTCGTTGCGGCGAACATTTCCACGCTCGCATGAAGAATGGTTGACAGCGTGGCGTCAAAAAGATCATCAAACGCGGTCATCATTCGGATCTTGGATATCATGTCGGAAAATGCAGCGGGCGCAGTCATCGTCATCTCCAGCCATGTGGTGCGCGGCTCGGTCGGAAACCGGGCAGCCGTCTTTGCATTGGAGACGCTCGGTCATCCGGTCTGGGCCCTGCCGACCATCGTGCTGCCCTGGCATCCCGGCCACGGCCGCTCGACGCGACTGACTTTTGCGGAAACGGATTTCGACGCGGCGATCGACGACCTGATCCGCGCGCCCTGGATCGGTGAAGTCAAGGCGGTACTTTCGGGCTATTTCGGCAATGCCGCCCAGGCGCGCTCCGTCGCCCGGCTGATCGGTGCGCTCAGGCAAAACAATCCCGAGCTGCTCTATGTCTGCGATCCTGTCATGGGTGATCTCGGCGGCCTTTATGTGCCGGAAGCGACCGCAGAGGCCATTCGCGATCATCTCATTCCGCTCGCCTCGCTCGCGACGCCGAACCGGTACGAGCTCGCATGGCTTTCGGGGGCAGCCCTCGACGACAACAGCACGATCATGGAGGCGGCGCTCGCGCTCGGACCATCGCGCATGCTCGTCACTTCAGCCGTGCCAATGATGGCGGGCGGTACCGGCAATCTTTATCTTTCCGGTCGCCACGCGCTTCTTGCCGAGCACCGCGTCGTCGAAAACCCGCCGAATGGTCTTGGCGACCTGCTCGCCGCCGTCTTCTTGTCGCGCCTGCTTTCCGGGCTTGAGGACGAAAAGGCGCTGCAGCTTGCCACCGCCAGCGTCTTCGAGGTGCTTGCGCGTGCCGTCAAGCGCGGCAGCAACGAGTTGATGCTGGCAAGCGATGCTTCCAGCCTTTCGACGCCGATGGCCATGGTGCAGATGCGCCGGCTCGTGCACCCGGTGCAGCGACGGAAAAAGTGACGCATCTGCCAATATGTTCATTTTGCGGTGCAGCAGTTGATCTTGTCGTCCGCGCGCGCTAATCGAGAAGCATGCAGCGTTTTCCAAACCCTCTTCTGGACGGCTATCGCAACTTCATGAACGGGCGTTATGCCGACGCCCGCGACAGGTATCGGCAGCTCGCCGAAAACGGTCAGAATCCCCATACGCTTGTCATTGCCTGTTCGGATTCTCGCGCGGCACCGGAGCTGATTTTCGATGCCGGTCCGGGCGAGCTCTTCGTCATCCGCAACGTCGCCAACATGGTGCCGCCCTACGAGCCGGATGGCCATTTTCATTCGACCTCGGCCGCACTCGAATTTGCCGTGCAGGTGCTGAAGGTCTCGGATATCGTCGTGATGGGCCATGGCCGCTGCGGCGGCATCCGCTCAGCGCTCGATCCGAATGCCGAGCCATTGTCGCCCGGTGACTTCATCGGCCGCTGGATGTCGCTGGTCAAACCTGCCGCCGAGCAGATCCAGAGCAACGACGTGATGACGACCGCCGAGCGGCAGACGGCGCTTGAGCGTGTCTCCATCCGCAATTCAATCAACAATCTCAGAAGCTTCCCGGACATCAAGGCTCTCGAGGAAGCGGGAAGCCTTCATCTCCACGGCGCCTGGTTCGACATTTCGACCGGTGAACTCTGGGTCATGGACGCCGAGACACGCGACTTCATTCGTCCCGAAATCTAGGGACATGCCGGTTTATCACTTTTTTAAGGATTGTTGCTAAGCTCGCCGTCAATTGGTCGCGCACGACCGACGTTTTGATCACCGTGGCGATTGGCGATGAAGTTCGAAACCATCAAAAAGGTTATTCTGGCCGCCATTCTGCTGCCCTTCGTCTTCATGCTCATTGAAGGCGTCGTCGTCATTCGGGCTTCGGTCACTCAATACAGGGATCTCGAAAAGGACCGGCAGTTTGCCGATGTGCTCGCCCGTGGCGGGTCGATCGCCGCCACAGAGATCCTGAGTGAAATTGGTGCCACCCGCCTCTATCTCGCGCGTCCCAACAGCAGGACTGCCGCCGACATGCAGCAAAGCCGGGTGACACTCGATCACGAACGCCGCGCTTTTTATGCCAGCCTGCCCTCCCGCGATGCGCTCGACGAGGGCCTCGTCGGCGAATTATCAATTCTCAGCCTTGCCTACAGTCGCATCGTTGCCGCGCGCAGCGCCGTCGACCAGGGGCGTTATACCGGCAGCGATCCGGGTTCCATCTACTGGTATGCGGCTCTCAAGCAGCTTGCTGTCGTCGATGCGCTTTCACCGCTGATCAGCGATCCGGTGCTGCTTGAGAAATCCAACCAGCTAATGGGCATCCTGCTGACCTACTACGGCGAAAGGCTGATCACCGGGATCGGCACCCGTTATCTCAACCAAGGCGTTTCCGCCAGATTGCCGGTGGAGCTCTTCATGCAGGGCAAGGTCATGCTCGGCGAGGGCATGGATCACATGGTCTTCCATTCCTCCGCGCCGATCGTGCGCACCATTGTTGCTTATCTTGGCCGCAGCAGCCAAGTGAAGGCGAATGCGATCACCGATGCCATCCTCGCCGGATCACGGCCGACACGCGCGGTGCATGACGCCTGGGCCGCCGCGCAGAGCGAGCGCATGACCTTCCTGCAGCAGAAGATGATCGAGGCTGCAAAGGACATTCACGAGACCGGCGAAAACCTGTCGACGCGCTCGCACATACACCTGACGCGGATCCTGGCGTTGTGTGCCGGCCTGCTGATTCTCGCCACATTGGTGCTGCTGCTGGCGGCAAAAGGCCTGCGCCTGATCGACCGGCTGACCCAGGATCGGGAGACGCTGGTGGGCGAGTTGCGCAGCGCCGCCCAGACCGATCTTCTGACCGGCCTTTACAACAGGCGCGGCTTCGAGGTCGCCGCATCCGCACTTCTGACACAGGCCGAGCACGGATCACGCTGGATTTCCGTCGTGCTGTTCGACCTCGATCATTTCAAGAAGATCAACGACGTTCACGGGCATGACGCCGGCGACGCCGTGCTCCGGCAGGTCGCGGGCGTTGCGCGCCAGAATTTTCGTTCCTTCGATCTGCTGGTGCGCCACGGCGGCGAGGAGTTCCTGGCGCTTCTGCCGGATTCGACGCCTGATGATGCTGCAATCGTTGCCGAGCGTGTGCGGCTGGCGATCGAGGCGGCGGAAATCCCCCTGCCGAGCGGCGATGTTCTTAAGGTGACGGCGAGTTTCGGATGCGCCGGACGGGCAAATGAAGCCTCCAACCGGAACTTTGAGGATCTGGTCAAACGCGCCGACCTGGCGCTTTACGCCGCCAAGGCCTCCGGCCGCAATTGCGTCGTCTCGGGACCAACCCTGCCGGCCCCAGTGCAGGAAGAACGACGCAAGGCGGCGTCCGGTGGCGGCGTTGATTCCCGCATATGAAAAACGCCGCATATCGCAGCGGCGTTTCGGGTATTGGTGTCGATGAAGGCTTATCCGCCGTAAAGACCTATCTGCCGTCGATCTGCTGACCGATATAGGCGATCGCCTGCTGGTAGACGCTGGCGGCGTTCCAGCCCTGGATGGCGACGAAATTCGGCTCTCCAGGCTGGTAGCCGGCGCCGGCGCGCCAGCCATGGCCCTTGAGGAAATTCGCTGTCGAGGCCAGCGCATCGGCGCGGGAACCGACCATGTCGACGCGGCCGTCACCGTCGCCGTCGGCGCCGAAGCGCACGACGTTGCGCGGCAGAAACTGCGTCTGGCCGATTTCACCATGTGCAGCACCCTTGGCCTGAGGGTTCAGATAACCTTCGGAGACGAGTTGGAGCGCGGCATAGAGCTGGTCGGTGAAATACTCCGAACGACGGCAGTCATAGGCAAGGGTCGAAACAGCCGACAGCGTATGTTGGTTGCCCATATAGCTGCCAAAACCGGTCTCCATGCCCCAGATCGCAATCAGCGGGCCGGCCGGAACGCCGAAACGGCGCTCGATGGAGGCAAAAAGCGCCTGATTGGCGGCCTTCATGCTGCGGCCGCGGGAGATGACGGTGGCCCCGCCGCGCTTCTGCATGAAGGCGTCGAAGGACAGTTTGAAGCTCTTCTGGCCGCGGTCGGCGGCGATCGTCGGTTTGTTGTAATTGACGTTGGCGAAGGCACGGTCGAGGACCGAGCGGCTGACGCCGTTCGCCGCCGCTTCCTGCTTGAAGTCGGCGACCCATGCACTGAAACCACTGCTATTATTGCCGCATTGGGCGCCCTGGGCCGCTGCCGGTAGCGCGTGGAAAACGCCGGCTACCGTAAACGCGGCCAGAAGGAATGTTGTCATGCGCATGAGAAACCCCGCTCCGGTCTGCTGAAGCGCGCCACGGCCGATCGAAACCATGCGACGCGCCTTAAGTCTTCGTTCTGTTCATGTCTGTGCCAAAACCGCTTCACGGTTTCGGGCGCCATACCTTGGCTTGACGCCGGGCAGAATGCCAGCCGAAGGCGATCTTGTCACGATCACCTTTTAGTAAGCGCTTATGGATAGAGAGCGCCTACGGCTCGGCAAAAAGCCCTGCCTTCATCAGCAGGGCTTTAGCATATTATGGTTTACAAATGGTATCAGGCGGCCTGTTTGCGCGGCTTGACAAGGCCGCGATTGACGAGCAGCTCGGCGATCTGGATGGCGTTCAACGCAGCACCCTTGCGCAGGTTGTCGGAAACCACCCAGATGTTCAGGCCATTTTCGACTGTCGCATCCTCGCGGATGCGCGAGATGTAGGTCGCATCCTCGCCGGCGGATTCATATGGCGTGATGTAGCCGCCGTCCTCGCGCTTGTCGATGACGAGGCAGCCCGGTGCGTCGCGCAGGATGTCGCGGGCCTGGTCGGCGGTGATCTCGTTTTCGAATTCGATGTTGACCGATTCCGAATGACCGATGAAAACAGGCACGCGCACCGCCGTGCAGGTCACCTTGATCTTCGGGTCGAGCATCTTCTTCGTCTCGGCCAGCACCTTCCACTCTTCCTTGGTGTAGCCGTCCTCCATGAAGACGTCGATGTGCGGGATGACGTTGAAGGCGATACGCTTGGTGAATTTCTTGTTCTCGATCGGATCGGCGACGAAGACGGCGCGCGTCTGATTGAAGAGCTCGTCCATGCCGTCCTTGCCGGCGCCGGAGACCGACTGGTAGGTCGAGATGACGACACGCTTGATCTTGGCGAAGTCATGCAGCGGCTTCAGCGCCACCACCAGCTGGGCGGTCGAGCAGTTCGGATTGGCGATGATGTTGCGCTTGGTGAACTGGCTGATGGCATCCGGGTTCACCTCAGGCACGATCAGCGGCACGTCGGCGTCGTAGCGCCAAGCCGAGGAATTGTCGATGACAATGCAGCCCTGCTGGCCGATCTTCGGGGAGAACTTCTTGGAAATCTCGCCGCCGGCCGACATCAGGCAGATGTCGGTATCGGAGAAATCGTAATTCTCCAGATTGGAGACCTTCAGCGTCCGGTCACCGAAGGAAACCTCGGTACCCTGCGAACGTGAGGAGGCGAGTGCCACGACCTCATCGGCGGGGAAGCCACGCTCTGAGAGGATGTTGAGCATCTCCCGGCCAACATTTCCGGTCGCTCCCGCAACTGCTACTTTGAAACCCATTTTTCAAGCTCTCTTTCTCTTCTCTCCTCTTGTCCGGTGAGGGGAAAGGCGCGACTAATCGCGTCTTCCTGTCCCCAGCCGAGCCGGGGAGAGAGCGGCAGGCCAGAGACGTCAGACGGTTTTCGTCGTCGTTTTGGCCTTGGTTTTGGCAGAAACCGGAACGGCAATATCCACCCCGGCAACCCGTGCCCGGTCATTGCATTCGGCAATGGCGTGTTCGTCGCGAACCATGGAGATTCCTTTTCCGTTGTTGCTCTTAGAAGGTTTTCCACAGGAGTCAAGGTTTTTGCGAGCAGAGCCGGCAGGCGAAAGCGGCGGCCGCAATGCTGCGACGTTTTGTCATGCCGCTGTCATCCTCGGGCGGTATCCCGGCCGGGTTGTTAATGTCTGCAACGAAAACGGGGGTTTTCCATGCGTACGCTTCTCGCCGCCTTTGCGGCCACCACCATCCTTGCGGGCGCCGCTCAGGCGACGACGGTCTATCCGCTTGATCGCGCGACGATTCTTGCCGGTTCGCCGTTCGATTTCAAGGTCGAGCTCAACAAGCAGGTCAAGCCCGAAGACGTGAAGATCACCGTCAATGGCCAGGACTACAAGACCGTCCTCGGTGGCGAGGCGCAGTTCGTCGAACTGGAAAAAGGCAAGGATGACAAGGCTCTCGGCTCCGCTATCTTGCTGCGTGGCCTGAAGATTTCCGCTCCGGGCGACTACAAGATCGAAGTTGCGGCCGGAGACGAAACGAAGTCCGTCACTTGGAACGTTTATGAAACAGCCGCCCAGCCGAAGGCAAAGAACATCATCTTCCTGCTGGGTGACGGGCTTTCCGTTGCGCATCGCACCGCTGCCCGCATCATGTCCAAGGGCATGACTGAAGGTAAGGCGAATGGCCGCCTGAATATGGACGATCTCGAGCGTATGGCTTTTATCGGCACGTCGGCGACGAATGCCGTCGATACGGACTCGGCCAACACCATGTCGGCCTACATGACGGGCCACAAGACAGCCGTCAATGCGATCGGCGTTTACGCGGACCGTACGCCGGCCTCCCTCGATGACCCACGGGTTGAAACCTTCGCAGAAGCCGTTCGCCGCCTGACCAAGAAGTCGATCGGCATCGTTGCAACGGCCGAGGTCGAAGATGCTACGCCGGCGGCGGTCGTTTCCCACACCCGCAACCGCAACGACAAGGCCGACGTCGTCGGCATGCTGCTCGACGTCAAGCCGGAAGTCCTCCTTGGCGGCGGCTCGGCCTATTTCCTCGGCAAGGAAGTCGCCGGTTCCAAGCGCAAGGACAACCAGGACTACATCAAGCTGTTCCAGGATGCCGGCTACAAGCTTGCGACCGACAAGAAAGAGCTCGCAGCCAATGCATCGGCTGAAGGCAATCTCCTCGGTCTCTTCCACACCGGCAATATGGACGTCACGCTTGATCGCGAGTTCCTGAAGAAGGGCACCGTCGACAAGTTCCCGAACCAGCCCGGCCTCGTCGCCATGACCAATGTTGCGCTCGACCGCCTTTCCAAGAATCCTGATGGCTTCTTCCTGATGGTCGAAGGTTCCTCGATCGACAAAATGTCCCATCCGCTCGATTGGGATCGTGCCGTCATCGAAACCATCGAATTCGACCAGGCCATCGGCATTGCCCGCGAATTCCAGAAGGCCCATCCGGACACGCTGATCGTCGTCACCGGCGACCACACGCATGGCGTATCCATCATCGGTACCGTCGATGATGAAAAGCCCGGCACGGAAATGCGCGAAAAGGTCGGGACCTATGCCGAAGCCGGCTTCCCGAACTACAAGGACGAAAACGGCGACGGCTATCCCGATAAGATCGACGTCAGCCGCCGACTGTTCCTGAGCGCCAATAACGGCCCCGATCACTACGAGACCTTCCGTCCGAAGCTCGATGGTCCGTTCGTTCCGGCTGTCCAGAACGAAAAGAAGGAATATGTCGCCAACGAGCAGTATAAGGATGTTCCCGGCGCGGTCTTTGTTCAGGGCAATATTCCGAAGAGCGGCGATAGTGGCGTCCACGCAGTCGATGACGTCGTCCTGCAGTCGGCAGGTCCGGGCGCCGAAGGTTTCCATGGTTACATGGAACAGAGCGACGTCTATCGCGTGCTCGCCGACACCTTCGCTCTCGGTGCCAAGCAGACGAACTGATCTGCCGATCCGGCCAGGTCGCTTGCCGGCCTAGCCTCTTTCATCGATCATGGTCCCGGCCGTTCAGCGGCCGGGATTTGCTTCTTGGAGGTCGCCATGGAAACACTTTCTTCTTTGCATTTCGGCCGCCGCCGGCTAATCGGCGCCGCCATTATGTTTCCCTTCACCGCTCCCCTCGTTCGCGCTGCCGATTCTTCGCTTGCGTTCGGCGAACTCTACGGCAAGTTCGGCGTGCTCGGCCTTGAATTCTCCGACAAGGTGAAGCGCGTTGCCGGTCAGGAAATCAGTATGAAGGGCTTCATGGCGCCGCCATTGAAGGCCGAGGCTCAGTTCTTCGTGCTGACCGAGGTGCCGATGTCGCTCTGCCCTTTCTGCTCCTCGGATGCGGACTGGCCTGATAATATCGTCGTCGTCTATCTCTTGGAGAAACAGACCTTCGTACAGTCACGCCAGGCGATCGAAGTGCGCGGCACGCTGGAATACGGTTCGTGGACGGATCCGGACACAGGCTTCGTCAGCCTGCTGCGGATCCGCCAGGCCGAATATTTCGCCGTTTGAACCGATATGCTCGCTCTCGATATCGAAAACCTGACCGTTGCCTTCCCGGGCCTGTCCTCGCCGGCACTGGCGATCGGCCGCCTGTCGATCGATGCAGGCAGCAGGGTCGCCATCACAGGGGCGTCCGGCTCCGGCAAGAGCACCTTCGTCAATATCGTTGCCGGGCTGGAGCGGACACGGCAAGGCCGCATCTGCTGGAACGGTGAGGATATCGCGAGTTTTTCAGAAAGCCGGCGTGACCGGTTCCGTGCCGCCAATATCGGCCTGGTCATGCAGGAGTTCCATCTTTTCCCCGGCCTGTCGGCGCTGGAGAACGTACTCCTGCCGGCGCGGCTTGCCGGCGCTGCCACAGCTGATGTCATCGAGCGGGGTCATGCGCTTTTGAGGACGGTCGGTCTTTCCCGCCCCGGCCAGAAAATCGAGACCATGTCACGCGGCGAGATGCAGCGCGTGGCGATCGGCCGGGCGCTGCTGCGCAAGCCCGGCGTCATCATCGCCGACGAGCCGACTGCAAGCCTCGATGCCGAAAGCGGCGAGGCGGTCGGCGATCTCATCCTCGACCTTGCCATTGCCGAAGGCAGCACGCTGATCGTCGTTTCACACGACCAGCGCTTGGCCAGCCGCCTCGACCGGCGCATCACCTTCGGCTCCGGCCGGATCAGCAAAGATTCCGCGACGACGGCGGGAGAGGCTGCATGATCCGCTTCATCCTTTCCGATCTCCGTCGCCTCTGGGCGGGGTCGCTGGTGGTCGTGCTGCTGGTGGCGCTTGCGACCGCGCTTGGCGTTTCTGTCGTCCTGCAGGAGCGGGCGCTTCGTCTCGGCAGCGCACGCGCTGCCGACAAGTTCGATCTTGTGATCGGCGCCGGCGGCAGCGAGACGCAGCTCGTGCTGTCCTCTGTCTTCCTGCAGCCCTCGCCGCTGCCGCTAATGCCGGGCGAGGTGCTGGGTAAGCTTGCCGCAGATCCGCGGGTCGATTGGGCGGCCCCGATCGGCTTCGGCGATTCCTTCTCCGGCTATCCGATCATCGGTACAACGACCATGCTGGCGCAGAACCTGTCCGGCGGCTTGGCCGAAGGCAAGATTTTTGCGCACGAGGGCGAGGCGGTGATCGGCGCCGCTGTCAGGCTGCCGCTCGGTGGCGAGATCAAGCCGATGCATGGGTCGCTGGAAGAGGGCGGCGAGACCCATACCCAGCTCGTCTATCATATCGCCGGCCGTTTGCGGCCGACCGGCACCGCCTGGGACCGGGCCATTCTCGTTCCCATCCAAGCCGTCTGGCACATCCATGGCATGGAGGCGGAGGAACATGCGGAGGACGGTGAGCACGAGCATCACGGGAAAGCCGATCCGGATGCCGCGCTTGGTGAGACCTGGACTGTGGGTGCTCCCGGCCTTCCCGCCATTCTCGTCAAGCCGAAGACGATCGCCGATGCCTACAAGCTGCGACAGGACTATCGCAGCGGCAATACCGTCGCCGTCTTTCCCGGCGAGGTGCTGACCAATCTCTACGCCACGCTCGGTGACGCTAAGCAGATCCTCGTCGCGGTCGCCTCCGGCGCGCAAGCTCTCGTCGCAGCCTCGCTGGTGCTGGTCACGGTCATCCATATCGGCCAGCGCCGCCGCCAGATTGGCGCGCTGAGAGCCTTCGGCGCCCCACGCGGCGCGATTTTCGGCATCGTCTGGCTGGAATTCTTCTTCCTGGTGGCGGTTGGCATCGCACTTGGATTCGCACTCGGTTATGCCGCGGCCCTCATCTTGTCCGGTATGTTCTCGCAAACGAGTGGGGTCGCCATGCCGGTCGGCTTTGCCCGTGAAGACGCCGGGCTTGCGGCAGTGCTGCTTGCCGTTGCCACAATTCTCGCTGCGCTGCCGGCAGTGCTCGCCTATCGGCAATCGCCGGCGCAGGCGCTGAGAGCATAAAGGGTCCACGTCGCAAACCGCAGTGAAACCTGCTCCAAACCTCCGGCAGCTCAATCGGCACGGGCGGCGGGCAACCTGATGTGCGTGACAAAGCGTGGCGCCATTAGACTAAAGTCATAATCCCAAAGCATCTCTCTTTTTGATCTGTCGTTTCTGGCACACTCTCGTCAGGCGTGTCGCGGCCAGGGGTATGCTTTGAGGAGAGTAGGTCGCGCGCGTGATCATCACTCTGTGGAGGACAGACAATGGCAAATGTCGCAAGCATCGACGGCGCGAAGGCCGGTCCGATGACCGGCGAGGAGAAGAAGGTCATCTTCGCCTCTTCGCTCGGCACCGTTTTCGAATGGTACGATTTCTATCTTTATGGTTCGCTCGCCACCTATATCGGCGCGACCTATTTCACCCAATATCCCGAGGCAACGCGCAACATCTTCACGTTGCTCGCCTTTGCCGCCGGCTTCCTGGTGCGCCCCTTCGGCGCGCTGGTGTTTGGCCGTCTCGGCGATCTCGTCGGCCGTAAATACACCTTCCTGATGACGATCATGATCATGGGTCTGTCGACCTTCCTCGTCGGCGTCCTGCCGGGTGCCGCCACGATCGGCATCGCGGCCCCGATCATCCTGATTGGGCTGCGCCTGCTCCAGGGTCTGGCGCTGGGCGGTGAATATGGCGGTGCGGCAACCTACGTCGCCGAACATGCGCCGAACGGGCGCCGCGGCTACTTCACCTCATGGATTCAGACGACGGCGACGCTCGGCCTGTTCCTGTCGCTGATCGTCATCGTCCTGGTTCAATATCTGATGGGTGCGGCTCAGTTCGCCGCCTGGGGCTGGCGCATTCCGTTCCTGGTCTCGGTCGTCCTGCTCGGCATTTCCGTCTGGATCCGCCTGAAGATGAACGAATCGCCGGCGTTTCAGCGCATGAAGGCGGAAGGCAAAGGCTCCAAGGCGCCGCTGACCGAAGCCTTCGGGACATGGAAAAATGCCAAGATCGCGATCATCGCGCTTCTCGGCGCCACCATGGGCCAGGCGGTCGTCTGGTACGGCGGCCAGTTCTATGCGTTGTTCTTCCTGCAGAACGTGCTGAAGGTGGATCTGTTCTCGGCCAATGTCATGGTCGCCATCGCACTCCTCCTCGGCACGCCGTTCTTCGTCATCTTCGGCGGTCTCTCCGACAAGATTGGCCGCAAGCCGATCATCATGGCAGGCCTTCTCATTGCGGCGGTGACCTACAATCCGCTGTTCAAGGCGATGACCTGGACGGCGAACCCGGCGCTTGCCGAAGCGCAGGCTTCGATCCGGGCAACGGTGACGGCTGATCCGGCCGATTGCAGGTTCCAGTTCAACCCGACCGGCACGGCCAAGTTCACCAGCTCCTGCGACGTGGCAACGGCGTTCCTGACGAGGAACTCAGTGCCTTATGACGTCGTGCCCGGGACCGCCGGACAGCCGGCAACGGTGAAGGTCGGAAACGCGACGATCCCAAGCTTCGACGTCGTCGCTGCCGGCGACAAGGCCAAGGGCATGACCGCCGCCTTCGAAAAGGGCGTCAACATCGCGCTCCACGATGCCGGTTACCCGCTGAACCGCGGCGCCGTCAAGGTGCCGGATGCCAAGCTCGATGCCTTCATCGCAGCCAATCCGGAACTGTCGCTCAATGCCGATGCCGTGCGTGCCGGCGAGAAGGAAACCGTACCGGCGGCGAAGCTCGTCGAGACCAAGCTGCTGACGGCGGATGAGGCCAATGGCGTCACCGACATGGCGGTCTATAACATCGCCAATGGCGGCACCTTCGCCATGGTCGCCGATCCGGCCCGCGTCAACTGGATCGGCACGATCGCCGTGCTGTTCGTCCTCGTCCTCTATGTGACGATGGTCTACGGCCCGATCGCCGCTCTGTTGGTCGAGCTCTTCCCGACCCGCATCCGTTATACCGGCATGTCGCTGCCCTATCACATCGGCAATGGCTGGTTCGGTGGCCTGCTGCCGGCGACGGCCTTCGCGATGAGCGCTGCCGCAGGCGATATCTACTACGGTCTCTGGTACCCGATCGTCTTTGCGTCAATCACGCTGGTTATCGGCCTGATCTTCCTGCCGGAAACGAAGAACAGGGATATCCACGCAATGGATTGAGAGGCGGATTGAGGCCAATCCGCGCTTGAGAAAAAGGCCCGGCGCTCACAAGGCGCCGGGCTTTCCATATTACAGCGCCGCGCGTCTTTTCAGACGCGCAAAGGACGCTGT
>NZ_PQIG01000120.1 GCF_012349115.1 Rhizobium ruizarguesonis | reverse complement strand
GCATCGATTTCCACTGGCTGACGAGCTCCGGCGCATCGAGGCGCTGCGGGGCACCGTCATCTGGAAAGACATTGGTGTAATTGGCGTCGAGTTCGTCGTTCAGCCGACTCGTGCTGGCGCTGCCGCCATTGTCATACCAGTCGCTGGAAAGCGCCTCGGTCCGGTTGTCGTAACCGTCATCCGACCCGGCATCTTCCGGCTGATGAGCATACTCGCCATCTTCGGATTCGCCGCGTTCGCCGCCCCCCTCGCCGTCATTCGACGGAAATTCGAGCAGCGGGTTCTTCTCGACTTCCTGGGCGATGAACTGGGTGAGTTCAAAATGCGTCATCTGCAGCAACTGGATGGATTGCATCAGTTGCGGTGTCATCACCAGGGACTGGGTCTGGCGCAGGAAAAGATTGGCGGACAGTGCCATGACGGACGCGAAACTCCCCTCAATTCCTCCGGGAAACCGCGTCCGATCAAGGCTTCAGGCCACGGAAATCCAAGTTGGCCCAAAAATTGCTTTTTTATTGTATTTGGTCAAGCGGAACTATGCCGACAAGGTGAATTTCTGCGGGTCGCCCGGTATCAGAGGCTGAAATTGTCGCCGAGGTAGAGCCGGCGCACTTCCGGATTGTTGACGATGTCGTTCGCCCGGCCATGGGTCAGCACCTCACCGGCATGGATGATGTAGGCGCGGTCGATGAGACCCAGCGTCTCGCGCACATTGTGGTCGGTGACGAGAACGCCGATGCCGCGCGCCGTCAGGTGGTGAACGAGATTCTGGATGTCGGCGACCGAGATCGGGTCGACGCCGGCGAAGGGCTCGTCGAGCAGCATGAAGGTCGGGTCGGTCGCAAGTGCACGCGCGATTTCGAGGCGGCGGCGTTCACCGCCGGACAGGGCTACGGCGGCACTCTTGCGCAGCTTCTGGATATGGAATTCCTCCAGCAGCTCGTTCAGCTTCTGCTCGCGCTCGGCCTTGTCCTTCACATGCACTTCGAGGACGGCGCGGATATTCTCTTCCACCGTCAGCCCGCGGAAGATCGAGGCCTCCTGCGGCAGGTAACCGACGCCAAGGCGCGAGCGGCGGTACATCGGCATGGTCGTGACGTCGTTGCCGTCGATCTCGATCGTGCCTTCATCCACCGGCACAAGGCCGGTGATCATATAAAAACAGGTGGTCTTGCCGGCGCCGTTCGGGCCGAGCAGGCCAACGGCCTCGCCACGGCGCACCACCAGCGAAACGCCGTTGACGACGCGCCGCGTCGCATAGGTCTTCGTCAGACCGCGTGCAATCAGCGTTCCCTGATAGCGACTCTTGTCGGCGGCGCCCGCAGCTTGTGGCCCGGGCTTGCCGAACATGGTGGATAGCGATGATAATTTCACGTGGGAGGCCGGCTTCTCAGTTCTGCTTCTGCTGCGGTGTATTCGGCTTCGATTTCGGATCGAGCTGAATCTGGACACGCCCGCCGCAGCTTTCAAGCTCCGCCTGGCCAGTCTGCATGTGAACCGTCAGTTTACAGCCGGTGAAGACGTTCGGCCCGTCCGACAGAATAACTTTGTTTCCCTCATCTGCCGTGAGGATGAATGTCTGCGAGGCCATGTCGAAATTGCCGTCATCGGCGGTCGCCGTCTGCGTGCCCGAGGTTAAGAGGACCTTGTCCGTCACCAGGATCTTGTCGATATCTGCGCTTCCCGATGCAAGCGAGGCCGACTGCTCCGGCTGGGCGGCGGGTTGGGCGCCGTCAGCAGCCGGCTTTGCCGCCTTGTCCTTGTAATAGACGGTCATCTTGCCGGACTGCATCGTCGTCGTGCCCTGGACGACCTTGACCTTGCCGGTGAAGAGCGCGGTGTGTTCCTGGTCATGGATCTCAAGCTTGTCGCTTTCGATCTGGATCGGCTGGTCGTTGGAAAGCTTCATGCCCGACATCGTGGTCGACTGCGCACCCGCGCCCGAGGCCGTCAGAATAAGGGCAAATGCGCCGGCAATGAATGCCATGCCTGTCTTGCAAGTGGAAATGCGACAATCTTTTGTCATGGATGACCCGGCTGGTTAAGTGCCCTGTTTATGGATGGTGGATGGATCGACATTCATTCGAACATTCCCCTCGAATGTGATCACCCGCCCCTTATCGGTTATCTGAAGCGTCTGCGCAACAATGGAGGCATTGTCCTTGGTGATGGTGACGGGGTCGTCGCTCCGCATGTTTCCGCCCTTGATGTCGAGCTGCGCGGACTGGAAATTCGCATTGAGGCCGCTGCTCAGCACCAGGGTGAAGGGGGCCGTCATATGCAGATTGTCGGTGGCGCGGTTGTAATCGGCGGTAGAGGCGACGACGCGGGCGATCAGGCCGTCATTCATCGGCACAGCGGCCTTGATGGTTTCGAGCGTGATGAGATTGGGATTGCGGATGTCCTGCAACGCCCTTTCGGCCAGCATCGAATAGTTGATGCCGTCGGAATTGCGGCCAGCGATCGCCGGCTTTTCCATCACGACCTTGCCGTTCTCGATCTTGGCGCCTTCCAACTTGATGTTCTCGGGCAGATAGATGCGGACCAACGCCACCGCGGTTAGGCTCGCTGCGATGACCAGGGCCGCCACCGGCAGCAATATTTTCAGCCGCCGCACGCGGGCGGAATGGAACAACGCATCGCCATAGGCATTCTTGCCGGACCCTGAATAGGCGGCATGTCCGTTGTTCTTCAGGGTATCGAGCATAGGCCTCGTCCATGTGCGGTGATCGCCGCGCCTCGATAACAAAGCGGGCCGCCAATCACAGTTCGTTTCGCATTATTACATTGGCTTGCCAATATGGAATTTTTTCTGCAACAAGCAACAAAACGGAAAAACATTCAAAAGTGGCATTCGTACGGGCCGCTGCCACCCTATTTCACCGGATTGATCGGCGGCGTGCCGAGGCCGGTGCCAGCGCTGGAGGTTTCCATGGACAGTTCGATCATCGCGGATCGCCGGCGGCTGCGCCGCAAGCTCGGCTTCTGGCGCCTCATCGCGGTGGCCCTCATCGTGGCACTGGGTTTCGCCTTCTACCACTTTGCCCTCGGCGATGCCGGGACGGAGCGCCCGCATATCGCCCATGTGACGATATCTGGACTGATCGTCGACGACGACGAACTTCTGGAGCGGCTGAAGAAGGTCGAGACCAGCGACCAGGTGAAGGCAGCGGTGATTTCGATCTCGTCGCCCGGCGGCACGACCTATGGCGGCGAAAAAATCTTCAAGGCGATCCGTGCGATATCAGCCAAGAAGCCTGTCGTCTCCGACGTGCGCACACTTGCCGCCTCCGCCGGTTACATGATCGCCACCGCCGGCGATACGATCATTGCCGGCGACAGCTCGATCACCGGCTCGATCGGCGTCATCTTCCAGTACCCGCAGATCCAGCCGCTGCTCGACAAGATCGGCGTCTCGCTGCAGGAGATCAAGTCTTCGCCGCTGAAAGCCGAGCCCTCGCCCTTCCACGAGGCGAGCGAAGAGGCCAAGGCGATGATCCGCAACATGGTGGTCGACAGCTATAACTGGTTCGTCGACCTGGTTGCCGACCGGCGCAAGCTGCCGCGCGACGAGGTGCTGAAACTGGCCGACGGCACGATCTATACCGGCCGCCAGGCGCTGAAGGTGAAACTCGTCGATGCAGTCGGCGGCGAGGCTGAGATCCGCGCTTATCTGACGTCGCGCGGCGTCGACGGCGAACTGCCGATGGTGGACTGGGACAAGAAGAGCAATACGCCCTTTCTGCTCGCTGGGGCTGTTTCCCGGTTGATTACGATCTTCGGTTATGATGATCTCATGAAAACCCAGGATATCAATGGAATCCTGCCCCCAAAGTTGCTTCTTGACGGGCTGCTTTCAGTTTGGCAGGTTGGCCACGATTGATAAGAAATCAATAATTTAAGGGGGCGAATGTGATCAAGTCCGAATTGGTGCAGATAGTTGCGGCACGCAACCCGCATCTCTATCACCGCGACGTCGAGAATATCGTCAACGCGGTTCTCGACGAGATCACGGATGCACTGGCTGCGGGTAACCGAGTCGAATTGCGCGGCTTTGGCGCCTTTTCGGTCAAGAACCGCCCTTCCCGCTCCGGTCGCAATCCGCGGACCGGCGATACCGTCTTCGTCGAGGAGAAGTGGGTTCCCTTCTTCAAGACCGGCAAGGAGCTGCGCGAGCGGCTCAATCCCGGCCAGGCCGACGAAGAGGATTGAGCCGTCGCTGCCTGCGGCGAAACCGCACTTGAACTTGAGGGCCGTTTTCCTATTCTGGTAACGCATCGTACTTTACGCG
This sequence comes from Rhizobium ruizarguesonis, assembly GCF_012349115.1. Classification (GTDB taxonomy): domain Bacteria; phylum Pseudomonadota; class Alphaproteobacteria; order Rhizobiales; family Rhizobiaceae; genus Rhizobium; species Rhizobium ruizarguesonis. The sequence goes on along the minus strand of NZ_PQIG01000120.1, from coordinate 21,887 downwards.
TCTGAAGAGACGCGTGGCGCTGTAAGCATGAAACGCGCCCCGCAAAAAGACCGGCGCAATCTGCCGCGTGGAGACCTCAAATGGCCAAGAAGATCGTCAACCTGTTGATTCTGCTGCCGCTCGGCGTCATCCTCATCGTCTTTTGCGTCGCCAACCGGCAGAGCGTCACGCTCGCCTTCAATCCGTTCCGGCCGGAAGACCAGGTGCTTGCAGTTTCCGCGCCCTTCTTCGTCTTCCTGTTCATCGCGCTGATCACAGGCATGCTGATCGGCGCGGGCGCCACCTGGTTCAGCCAGGGCAAACACCGCAAGCGCGCCCGCACCGAGGCCAAGGAAGCCATTCGCTGGCAAGGCGAGGCCGACCGCCACAAAAACCGTGCCGAGGAAATCGCCGGGCAGCTGCCGGCGCGGTAAAACCGGATTGGCATGTCGACGGCCGGCTTTGGCGGCGTCTCAAACCGGAAAAAAGCTCAATTCCTCATAGTCACCCTCCGGCGAGGCGCCGTTGCCGGTCACCTGGAACCCGTGGGAAAGGTAGAACGCCTTCGCCCGCCGGTTCTTCACCAGGCATTTCAGCCTGTACCGGTGTTGCGGCCATTCCGGCAGGGCGTGCAGCAGCGCCGTGCCAGCGCCCTGCCCATGAAATTCAGGGCTGATATAGAGCATGTGGATGAAATCGTCCTCCGGCCAGAGCGACAGGAAGCCGGCGACGCTGCCGCTTTCATGCGCGCAGACGAAGACCGTCTCGCCGTTGGTATGGGCGGCGAAATCCTCGCGATAGAACTTGCCGGGATCGACCCAGACGAATGTTTCGCGGCGCACGGAAAGATAAATCTCCGCGAGCCTTTCCTGGTCTTCCGCCCACGGCGGCCTGATGGTCCACGTCATGACGTCGATTTAAACAAACCCTCCGCCCGCGCCAAGCCTAACCGGCCGCCATCTTCGCGACGACGGCGGCATTGAAATCCGAAAAGAACCCTTCGGCGAGCTTCTGCGAGGTCGAATCGAGCAGGCGGGCGCCGAGCTGGGCGAGCCTGCCACCGAGTTCGGCCTTCGACCGGTAGTGCAGGATGGTCTCCACACCCCTTTCCTCGAGCACGATATCGGCGCTGCCCCTGGCGAAGCCGGCAAGACCGCCCTTGCCTTCGGCCGACAACGTGTAACTCTTCGGCGCATCGACATTGGAAAGCGTCAGCAGCCCATGGAAGGTGGCAGACAGTAGGCTGAACTTGACCTTGATCGTCGCCTCGAAAGCGCTCGGCGACAGCCGCTCGATGCCCTGACAGCCTGGAATGCAGCCGCGCATGATCTCGGGATCGTTGAGCGCTGCCCAGACGACGTCCCGCGGCGCGGCGATGCGTTCTTCGCCGGTGAAATCCATTCGATAGCCCCATCTCCGATCAGCTCATCTTATCCCAGCGGGAAAGCGCTTTGCCAAGGCGGGACGGAATGTTATCTGCCGGGTTCCGATCTGGCACACATTTGACACACATAGGGGATGGGCCGATGAACGACGAACTGAAGCCCTGGAGCGTGACGGCAAGCCGTATCACCTATGAAGATCGCTGGATCCGGGTCCGGAGCGACGATTGCGTCACCGCCGATGGAACCGTCATCGCGCCGTTCCATGTGCTCGATTATCCTGACTGGATCAACGTCATTCCGCTGATGCCCGACGGGCGCGTGCTGCTGACGCGCGAATACCGGCACGGCCGCGGCGAGATCGTGGCCGGTCTCGTCGCCGGCGGCGTCGAACCCGGCGATAGCAAGACCGGCGATGCGGCGATGACGGCGGCACGGCGCGAACTGCGGGAAGAGACCGGCTATGAAGCCTCGACCTTCGTCAAGCTGCTCACCTCCTATCCGAATGCGGCCAACCACAGCAATGTGGTGACGAGCTGGCTGGCGCTCGGCCTGAGCAAGGTCGGCGAACCGGCATTCGACCCCGGCGAGAAGGTCGACCTGCTGTTTGCGGATCTTGCTGCCACCCTTGGCGACCTGCAGTCCGGCGCCGTCATCATGCAATCGATGCATGTCGCAGCCCTCTATGCGGCGGAAAGCTGGCTTCGCACACAAGCCTCCGAGGGCTTGAAATAGGCGCCGCGCCGGGAGACCCTGTCGTCTTGCCCGGGTCAGGTCGGCTGCGCAGTTGATCCGGCACGCTTTTCTGGGCTACTGCATAATTCAAGTGCTGCAGCGTCCTTTGCGCGTCTCAAAAAGACGCACGGCGCTGTAGAGGACGCAAAGCCGATAAGCCACCCCGACAGAGATGCGGAAGAGCACGTTGAAACAAAGAGAAGGCCGGCCGGGCCAGAAGAAAACATCAGGTCCTTCCGGTGAAAGCCGCAGGGACGATCGGGCAGGCCGGCCGCCAAAGCCGGTCGCGCGGCCCGCGGCAACCCGCGAGGCGGTGCGCGAGGCTGCTGTGCCTGCCGCCGTCGTGCGTCCCCTGATAAGACGCAGCGGCGAGCGCCCGACTGAGCGCGTGCCCGTCATCCTCGAATCGCTCGGGGCCGGCGACTTCCACCTGATCGACAGCGGCAACGGCGAAAAGCTGGAGCAATATGGCCCCTACCGCATCATCCGCCCCGAGGCCCAAGCGCTGTGGCGGCCTTCGCTGGCGCCCCAAGTCTGGGAAAAGGTCGATGCCGCCTTCACCGGCGACACCGACGAGGAAGGCACCGGCCGCTGGCGCTTCCCGAAAGAGGCACTCGGCGAGACCTGGCCGCTCAACCTGCTCGGCGTCGATTTCCTCGGCCGCTTCACCTCCTTCCGCCATGTCGGCGTCTTCCCCGAACAGATCGTCCACTGGAGCTGGATGAAAGAGCAGGTCGAAAAGGCCGGCCGGCCGCTGAAGGTGCTGAATCTCTTCGGTTATACCGGCGTCGCCTCGCTTGTCGCCGCAGCAGCCGGAGCCGAGGTCACCCATGTCGACGCCTCGAAGAAGGCGATTGGCTGGGCAAGGGAAAACCAGGCGCTCGGGCGCATGGAGAAGTTGCCGATCCGCTGGATCTGCGAGGATGCGATGAAATTCATCCTGCGCGAAGAACGCCGCGGCAGCCAATACGACATCATTCTCACCGATCCGCCGAAATTCGGCCGCGGCCCCAATGGCGAAGTCTGGCATCTTTTCGAGCATCTGCCATTGATGCTCGATGTCTGCCGCGAGATCCTGTCGCCAAAGGCGGTAGGCCTGGTGCTGACGGCCTATTCGATCCGCGCCAGCTTCTATTCGATCCACGAGCTGATGCGCGAGACGATGCGCGGCGCCGGCGGCGTGGTCGAATCCGGCGAGCTGGTGATTCGCGAAGCCGGCACCGACGGCAGGACGCCGGGCCGCGCGCTTTCCACCTCCCTCTTTTCCCGCTGGGTGCCGAAATGAGCAAGGACTTCCACGATCAGGGGCCGCGCAGGGTCGGACAGGTGAAGGAAGTCACCTCGCTTGCCAATCCGATCATCAAGGACATCAAGGCGCTGACGAACAAGAAGTCGCGCGAGGAAAGCGGTACTTTCCTCGCCGAAGGGCTGAAGCTCGTCATCGATGCGATCGAACTCGGCTGGGCGATCCGCACGCTGGTCTATGCCAAGGCCGCCAAAGGCAAGCCGCTGGTCGAGCAAATGGCGGCAAAGACCGTCGCCTCGGGCGGGCTGGTGCTCGAAGTCAGCGAAAAGGTGATCGCCTCGATCACCCGCCGCGACAATCCGCAAATGGTCGTCGGCATCTTCGAGCAGCGCTGGACACCGCTTAAGGGTATCCGGCCAAAGGAGGGCGAGACATGGGTGGCGCTCGATCGGGTGCGTGACCCCGGCAATCTCGGCACCATCATCCGCACGGCCGATGCGGCCGGCGCTTCCGGCATCATTCTGCTCGGAGAAACGACCGACCCCTTTTCGCTCGAAACCGTGCGCGCCACCATGGGCTCGGTCTTTGCCGTTCCGGTCGCGCGGGCGACACCTGAGGAATTCATCGCCTGGCGGAAATCGGCCGGCGTTTCCGTCGTCGCGACGCATCTTGCCGGCGCGGTCGATTACCGGACGATCGACTACCGAAAAAAGCCGGTCGTGCTGTTGATGGGCAACGAACAATCCGGCCTGCCGGAGCAGCTTGCCAGGGAGGCCGATGCGCTTGCCCGCATTCCGCAGCAGGGCCGCGCCGATTCCCTCAACCTCGCCGTCGCCACCGCCGTCATGCTTTTCGAGGCGCGCCGCCATCTCCTCTCACTTGCCGAGGGCAAATGACCGAACAGACGCATGCACGCCCTGCGCTGTTTTCGCGCCCGGCACCGATCCTCTTCTTCATCGTCGTCGCCGTTCTCATCGACCAGGTTGTCAAGATCACTGTTGATCACACTCTGCCGCTGCAGGAGGCGGTGCCGGTCATTCCGATGCTGGCGCTCTACCGCACCTACAATCTCGGCGTCGCCTTTTCGATGCTGTCCGGCATGGACGGCTGGTTCATCGTCGGCATGCGGCTCGTCATCGTCGCCTTCGTCATCTGGCTGTGGCACCGCACAGCGAAGGACCGCTGGATCGCTCATCTCGGTTATGCGCTGATCATCGCAGGCGCGATCGGCAACCTCGTCGACCGCTTCGCCTATGGTCATGTGATCGATTACATTCTTTTCTACACCGAGAGCTGGTCCTTCGCGGTCTTCAATCTCGCCGACAGTTTCATCACCATCGGCGCGGGTTGCGTCATTCTCGACGAGCTGCTGCTGCCAAAAAAGGCCAGCCGCTAAAATCTTATCGAAATCCTGAAGGCATTCGGAACGGGCCTCATGTTATCCAGATAGCATGCAGAACCTGGGACAGTTGCAGGAAAGATTGTCCGCCGCCTTCGGTGGACCCGCCGCCAAGCCGCATGAGAAGCGGATGGAGGCCTCTTCCTCACGACCCGGCGCATCGGCACCTCAGGGAGCCGATGATCGTCCGAGGGGAACCGCACCGACAAGGCGCCTGCTGTTCTACTGGCTGGGCGGCGCCGGCCTTCTTGCCGCAACGATCCTGATGCTGCTTGCCCATGCCGGCGATCCGTTGCTTCTTTCGGGCGGCCTTGTCGTTCTTGGCCTTGCCGTCATCGCCAGTTATGCCCTGCTGATGGTTCGGCCGCGCAAGGCCGGGCAAGGCCCCGGCAAATCCCTGCAGGATTGGAACGCTGGCGCAAAGCTGTTTGCCGACGTGCACGACGTGCTCGGCGACATCACGGTCAGCCGGACCATGGACCGGCGCATCATCTCCGCCAACGATACTTTTCGCCGCCTGAGCGGGCGGCTGCGTCCGGAAGGAAAAACCTGCGAGGAGATCGGGCTTGCCTTCCGCCCCGGTCCGATACCGCATTGCTACGATGTCGAGATCTCGACACCGGAGGGCCAGCGCATCTTCCTCTGGCGCGACGTCGTCACCCGCGACCCGACAAATGGCCGCCTGCTGCTGCAGAGCGTTGCCCGCGACGTGACCGACGAGCGGCTCATCGCGCAGGGTCGCGAAGAGGCCCGGCAGAAGGCCGAATATAACAGCGCCGCCAAATCGAGGCTGCTTGCCACCGTCAGCCACGAGGTGCGCACGCCGCTTTCCGGCATCCTCGGCATGACGCATCTGATCGCCGAGACGCGGCTGACGCAGGAACAGCAGAACTATCTCGCGAACATCCGCCAGTCCGGCCATGCGCTGACACAACTCGTCGAGGATCTGCTCGACTTCTCCACCATCGAGGTCGGCCGCTTCGCGCTGCACCCGCGCTCGGAATCGCTGCGCAAGCTTCTGGAAAGCGTCGTCGAGATGCTCGCCCACCGGGCGCATGAAAAGGGTATCGAGATCGGCGCCACAGTGTCGTCCGACGTGCCCGAAAATATGAGCTTCGACCCGGCGCGGCTGCGCCAGGTTCTCTTCAACGTCATCGGCAATGCCGTGAAATTCACCCAGGTCGGCGGTGTCTTCATCCGCGTATCGCTCGACGCCGACGACATCTCGATCACCGTCACCGATAGCGGTCCCGGCATGACGACGGAGGAGCAGGCGCGCGTCTTCGGCGAGTTCGAGCAAGGTGGGAGCGTTGCCGACAAGAGCAGCGGGACCGGGCTCGGCCTTGCCATCTCCGCCCGCATCATGCGCGAATTTAACGGCGCGCTGACGGTTGCCAGCGAAAAGGGCAAAGGCAGCGAATTCACCATCCGCTTCCCTGTCGATATCGGCAGTGAGCGCCCCGACCGGCGAAACACGCTGCTTGCCGGCAACAGCGTCGTGCTGCTGGCCCCAGCCGGTGCGGCGCGCACAGCCATTGCCGAGACGATCACCACGCTCGGCGGCCTCTGCCATCTCGTCGGCGACGGCGAGACGGCGCGGGCAACGCTGCTCGGCTTGGCAAAGGGCGGACGGCGGCCGACCGATATCATCATCGACCACCGGATGTCGGCTGAATTTTCCGCCCATCTTGCCGATCGCGCCGACATCGCCGCCCTCGGCCTGCGCAAGGTGCTGCTCGTCAATCCGGAAGAGCGCAGCGCCCATCCGCTCGACCTTTTCGACGCCTGGCTCATCCGGCCGCTGCGCGAGCAGTCGCTGATCGACGTGCTGCGCGGGCGCATGCGCGGCATGGAGAAGCGCGACGCGCTCAACGACAACCAGCCGGGCTTCGGCCTTTCGGTGACAGAGACGTTGGTTGCCGCCAGCGGGCTCAGCATCCTGCTCGGCGAGGACGACCCGATCAATGCCATGCTGGTGCGCGTCGTCCTGGAAAAGGGCGGGCATAAGGTGCGCCATGTCGAAGATTTCGAGGCCCTGCTCGACTACGCGCTCTGCGAGGCGAATGCCCGGCCCGATATCATCATCAGCGACCTCTCGATGCCTGGTGGTAACGGCATCGAAATGCTGGGACGCCTGCGCGGCCATGAACGGCGGCTCGATCTTGCCTCGGTGCCGGTGATCGTGCTGACCGCCGACAAGAGCGACGAATCGCGCCGCCAGGTCTTGCTGAATGGCGCCAACCGCGTCATGGTAAAGCCGGTCGATCCGGTGCGGCTGCTGACCGAAGTTCAGGCGGTTGCCGCCCTTTCCGCCCGCCGGGCAGAGGCGCGGTGAGCGCCTCAGAAACCGGCACGCTTCTTGCGGCTGGAAACTCAAAATGTCACTTTCCTGTCGCAGAGAAGTGTTTTATGGCGTCGATAAGCCGGCAACGGGAGAATCGTCATGTCCGCCATCGACATCCTGAATCGTGACACCACCGCGGAGCCCGCACGGCCCTCGACGGCTGCTGTACAGAAGGACGGCGATATCCTCGGCCGCATCGGCAATCTGGAGACCCGCCTTGCCCGCACGGCACGCGAGATCGATGCCGCCCAGGCCGTGCGCTACCGCGTCTTCGTCGACGAAATGAAGGCGCAGCTGCCGCTGGATGCCATGCGCCGCCAGCGCGATGTCGACGCCTATGACGCTGTCTGCGATCATCTTCTGGTTCTCGACCGCTCGATCGAGGGCGACCCGGAAGACCAGATCGTCGGCACCTACAGGCTGTTGCGTCAAGATGTCGCCATCGCCAATGGCGGTTTTTACTCGGCTTCCGAATTCGAAATCGACGGCCTCATCGCCAAACATCCGGACAAGCGCTTCATGGAGCTCGGCCGCTCTTGCGTGCTGCCGGAATACCGCACCAAGCGCACCGTCGAGCTTCTGTGGCAGGGCAACTGGGCCTATGCGCTGAAGCATGGCGTCAGCGCCATGTTCGGCTGCGCCTCTTTCCCCGGCGTCTATCTCGAAAGCCACGCGCTGGCGCTGTCCTTCCTCTATCACAATGTGCTGGCGAAGAACGAATGGGCTGTCGGCGCCCTGCCGGATCTGGCCCGCAACATGGACCTGATGCCCGTCGAGGCCATCAACCCGAAGCGGGCGCTGATGGCCCTGCCGCCGCTGATCAAGGGCTATCTGCGCCTCGGTGCGATGGTCGGCTCCAGCGCGGTTGTCGATCATGCCTTCAACACGACCGACGTGCTGATCGTGCTGCCGATCACCAGCATTTCGGACCGTTACCTGAACTATTACGGCGCCGACGCCGGCCGCTTCGCGAGCTAGAGCCTTTCCTCGCAATGCTTCAGGGCATGATCTCTATCGGGGTATGAGTGGGGACGCGAGCCCAGATATCGCGCATCTCCGCGTTGGTTACTGCAACACACCCATCCGTCCAATCCCAAAGGTGATGGACGTTTCCGAATAGGCCCCAGCCATTGGGAAGCCCGTGGATCATGATATCGCCCCCGGCTGGAAAGCCTCCGGCTTCAGCGTTGCGCCGATCATCCGGGTTTGGATAGGAAATGTGCAGGCTCAGATAGGCCATAGACTTTGGATTTCGCCAGTCTATTTCATAACGCCCTTCAGGTGTTTTCTCGTCACCTTCTCGTTGCTTGGGCCCGGCATCGGCAGCCGTGCCTAAAGAAATCCGGTATGTAGAGATGGGAGCATCGCCTCTGAGAAGGACCATGCGACGTTCGGATTTATAAACGCGAATGAGGTCAGCCCGTTGTTCCAATGGCGCATCCGGAGGCGGCGAGCCTGAGCCGACCCTGGCCATCAATTTCGTATAAGCGAAACAGCTGGCGACCACGATGACTAAAACGACAAGCTTGTTTCTCAACTTGATCTCATCTTCAGGAGGCGCGCTCGAGCGCCGAGCACGATCGGGCCGGCAATGGTTAGAGCATGATGCCGAAAAGTGTGCGCGGTTTTCGGACGACATCATGCTCTATTTCTTTGATTTAGATCAGGATTCAGATTTTAGGCCGATCGGGCCTAAAATCATCCTGATCTAGCAAGCCTTGGCGATCATGATGCTTCACCCCTCGGCGCCAGTCTAAAGCCGGATAAATGCCCGGCCGACGCACTGTCAGCCGGGCACCAAAAAGGCGCATCAGAAACGCAGGACGAGGTTTACGAACCCGCCCCGTAGGCGGCGATCGCCGCCATATTGACAATGTCGCTGTCCTTGGCGCCCATCGAGGTGATCTGCACCGGCTTGTCGAGACCGACGAGGATCGGGCCGATCACGGTGGAGCCGCCGAGCTCCTGCAGCATCTTGGTCGAGATCGAGGCCGAGTGGAAGGCCGGCATGACGAGCACGTTGGCCGGCCCGGAGAGGCGGCAGAAGGGATATTGCTCCATCACCTTGCGGTTCAGGGCGACGTCGGCCGCCATCTCGCCGTCATATTCGAAATCGACGCGCCGCTTGTCGAGGATCTTCACCGCCTCGCGCACCCGCTCGGAGCGTTCGCCCGAGGGATGGCCGAAGGTGGAATAGGCCAGCATGGCGACACGCGGCGGATAACCCATGCGCCGCGCCAGACCGGCGGCCTCTTCGGCGATATCTGCAAGCTCTACCGCCGTCGGCATGTCGTGCACCGCCGTATCGGCAACGAAGACCGTGCGACCGCGGCAGAGCGCCAGCGACACGCCGATGACGCGGTGGCCGGGCTTCTCGTCGATGCAGCGGCGCGCATCTTCGAGCGCCGTCGAATAGTTTCGGGTGATGCCCGTCACCATGCCGTCGGCGTCGCCGAGCGCCACCATGGTGGCGGCGAAGTGGTTGCGGTCGTTATGGATCAGCCGCTGGGCGTCGCGGTGGAGATAACCTTGCCGCTGCAGCCTGGCATAGAGATAGTCGATATAGGCCTCGACCCGGGTCGAAAGCCGGGCATTGACGATTTCGAGGCCCGGCCGGTTGAGATCGATGCCGGCGCGTTCCGCCGTCGCCCGGATCAGATCCTCGCGGCCGAGCAGGATGGCGGTGCCGAGCTGCTGGTTGGCATAGGACATCGCGGCGCGCAGGACCTGTTCTTCCTCGGCCTCGGCAAAGACGATCCGCTTCGGATGCCGGCGGACACGCTCGTAGAGTCTCGCGAGCGTCGAGGCGATCGGATCACGGCGCGCCGAAAGCTCGCGGGCATAGCCGGGCATGTCGGTGATGACCTTGCGGGCAACGCCGCTTTCGATCGCGGCTTGAGCGACTGCGACCGGGATCGCCGAGATCAGCCTGGGATCGAAGGGAACGGGGATGATGTATTGCGACCCGAAACGCGGCCGGTTGCCCTGATAGGCGGCAACGACGTCATCGGGCACATCCTCGCGGGCAAGGTTTGCCAGCGCCTTGACGGCGGCGATCTTCATCGCGTCGTTGATTGTCGAGGCGCGGACATCGAGAGCGCCGCGGAAGATATAGGGAAAGCCGAGGACATTGTTGACCTGGTTCGGATAGTCCGAACGGCCGGTCGCCATGATGGCGTCGTCGCGGATGCGGGCCACCTCTTCCGGCGTGATCTCGGGATCGGGATTGGCCATGGCGAAGATGATCGGCCGCTCCGCCATCGAGCGGATCATCTTGGCCGAAAACGCGCCCTTCTGCGACAGGCCGAAAACGACGTCCGCGCCTTTCATCGCCTCTTCCAGCGTGCGCGTGTCGGTCTTTGCCGCATGCGCCGACTTCCACTGGTTCATGCCCTCGGTACGGCCCTGGTAGATGACGCCCTTGGTGTCGCAGAGGATGACGTTCTCAGGCGCAAAACCCATCGCCTTGATGAGTTCGACGCAGGCGATCGCCGCCGCACCCGCACCGTTGCAGACGAGCTTCGTCGTCTTCAGGTCGCGGCCGGTCAGCTCCAGCGCATTGATCAGACCGGCAGCGGCAATGATCGCCGTTCCATGCTGGTCGTCATGGAAGACGGGAATATCCATCAGCTCGCGCAGCCGGCTTTCGATGACGAAACAATCCGGAGCCTTGATATCCTCAAGGTTGATGCCGCCGAAGGAAGGACCGAGGAAGCGCACGCAGTTGATGAACTCGTCGACATTTTCCGTATCGATCTCGAGGTCGATGGAATCGACGTCGGCAAAGCGCTTGAAGAGCACCGCCTTGCCTTCCATGACAGGCTTCGAAGCCAGCGCGCCGAGATTGCCGAGGCCGAGGATTGCCGTGCCGTTGGAAATGACGGCGACCATATTGCCGCGCGCCGTGTAATCATAGGCGGTCTGCGGATCGGCCGCGATTGCCTTGACGGGCACGGCAACGCCCGGCGAATAGGCAAGCGAGAGGTCGCGCTGCGTCGCCATCGGCTTGGTCGGGTTGATCTCCAGCTTGCCGGGCCGGCCCATTGCGTGAAAATCGAGCGCCTCCTGGTCGGTAACTGAGGTCACCGGCCGGTCCTTCTTATCGATATCGGGCATAAATCCTCCAACGTCCTGTGGGCGACGCTTTGCTCTTCCTCAAATGCTGTTGTCATCTATAGCGGCGCGCGGATAGGGTTGGCACCTGTTTTTTTGGGAAAAACTCCACCTCCGTGAACGCACGAATAGACACAGGGAATGAAGCCTTTTCGGCTGCCGAGCTCGCCACGGCGGAAAGCCGTGCCTCGGCGACGCCGATGATGGAGCAATTTATCGAGATCAAGGCGAACAATCCGGGTTCGCTGCTCTTCTATCGGATGGGCGATTTCTATGAGCTGTTCTTCGAGGATGCGTTGGAAGCCTCACGCGCGCTCGGTATCACGCTGACGAAGCGCGGCCAGCACATGGGCCAGGATATCCCGATGTGCGGCGTCCCGGTGCATGCGGCCGACGATTATCTGCAGAAGCTGATTTCGCTCGGCTTCCGCGTCGCCGTCTGCGAGCAGATCGAGGATCCCGCGGAAGCGAAGAAACGCGGCGCGAAATCCGTCGTCAGGCGCGACGTCGTCCGCCTCGTCACTCCCGGCACGATCACCGAGGAAAAGTTGCTTTCGCCCTCGGAATCCAACTATCTGATGGCGCTGACCCGCATTCGCGCCAGCGGCGAGGCCTTGCTGGCGCTTGCCTGGATCGATATTTCCACCGGCGTCTTCCGGCTTGCCGAGACCGAAGCCTCGCGCCTGCTTGCCGATATCCTGCGCATCGATCCGCGCGAACTCATCCTGCCCGACACGATCTTCCACGATCCCGAACTCAAGCCGGTCTTCGACGTGCTCGGCCGGACAGCCGTGCCGCAGCCGGCCGTGCTCTTCGACAGCGCCAGCGCCGAAGGCCGGATCGCGCGGTATTTCGGCGTCGCGACGCTCGACGGCTTCGGCACTTTCTCGCGCGCCGAGCTGGCGGCCGCCGCTGCCGCCGTCGCCTATGTCGAGAAGACGCAGATCGCCGAGCGGCCGCCGCTTGGAAAGCCGGAGCGGGAAAGTGCGGCTTCGACACTGTTCATCGACCCCGCTACCCGCGCCAATCTCGAGCTTGCCCGCACGCTTTCGGGCGATCGCAACGGTTCGCTGCTGAAGGCGATCGACCGCACTGTCACCGGCGGCGGCGCCAGGCTTCTCGCCGAACGGCTGATGTCGCCGCTGACCGATCCCGCCTGCATCAATGCGCGGCTCGACTCGATCGGCTTCTTGATCGACGAACCCTTGCTCTGCGGCAATCTGCGCGACACGCTGAAACATGTGCCCGACATGCCGCGCGCGCTGTCGCGCCTGGCGCTCGACCGCGGCGGCCCGCGCGATCTCTGGGCGATCCGCCAGGGTCTTGACGCGGCGGGCGGAGTTGCGGCGATGCTCGGCAAGGCGATGCTGCCCGAAGAGCTCAGCCAGGCGCTGTCCGGGCTGCACGCCCTTCCCGCCGCACTGGAAAACTTGCTTGCCGAAACGCTCGCCGACGAATTGCCGCTGTTGAAACGCGATGGCGGCTTCCTGCGTGACGGTGCCAGCGCCGAGCTCGACGAGGTCCGGGCACTGCGCGACCAGTCGCGTCGCGTCATTGCCGGCCTGCAATTGCAATATGCCGAGGAAACCGGCATCCGGTCGCTGAAGATCAAGCACAACAACGTTCTTGGTTATTTCATCGAAGTCACCGCCGGCAATGCCGCACCGATGACGGAGACGGCGGACGCGAAGGCCCGCTTCATCCACCGCCAGACGATGGCGAACGCGATGCGCTTCACCACGACCGAACTTGCCGACCTCGAAAGCCGTATCGCCAATGCCGCCGACCAGGCGCTGACGATCGAACTCGAAGCCTTCGACAGGATGACGGCGGCCGTCGTTGCGGAAGCCGAGGCGATCAAATCGGGCGCCCGGGCGCTTGCCGTCATCGACGTCGCCGCAGGTCTGGCGCTTCTCGCCGAGGAGCAGGCCTATTGCCGCCCGCAGGTCGACAGCTCCAAGATGTTTGCCATCGAGGGCGGCCGCCATCCGGTCGTCGAGCAGGCGCTGCGGCGGCAGGCGGGCGGCCCCTTCGTCGCCAATCATTGCGATCTGTCGCCCAAGACCGGCGATCGGGACGGGGCGATCTGGCTGCTGACCGGCCCTAATATGGGCGGCAAGTCGACCTTTCTGCGCCAGAACGCATTGATCGCCATCCTGGCGCAGATGGGCTCCTTCGTGCCGGCGACATCAGCCCATATCGGCATCGTCGACCGGCTTTTCTCGCGCGTCGGCGCCTCCGACGATCTGGCGCGCGGGCGCTCGACCTTCATGGTCGAGATGGTGGAAACGGCGGCGATCCTCAACCAGGCGAGTGACCGTTCCCTCGTCATCCTCGACGAGATCGGCCGCGGCACCGCGACGTTCGACGGTCTTTCGATCGCCTGGGCCGCCGTCGAGCACCTGCATGAGGCCAATCGCTGCCGCGGCCTCTTCGCCACGCATTTCCACGAGCTGACCGTGCTTTCGGAAAAGCTTGGCCGGCTATCGAACGCGACGATGCGCGTCAAGGAATGGGACGGCGACGTCATCTTCCTGCACGAGGTCGGGCCGGGTGCGGCGGACCGCTCCTACGGCATTCAGGTCGCGCGCCTTGCCGGGCTTCCGGCCTCGGTCGTGGCGCGAGCCCGTGATGTGCTGACCCGCCTGGAAGATGCCGACCGCAAGAACCCGGCGAGCCAGCTGATCGACGACCTGCCGCTTTTCCAGGTGGCGGTACGCCGCGAGGATACGGCCCGCGGGCCCTCCAAGGTCGAGGAGGCGTTGAAAGCGATGAGCCTTGACGACATGACGCCGCGCGAGGCAATGGATGCGCTTTACGACCTCAAGAAAAAGTTGAAATAGGAGCGGCGCGCCATGTTCATGGAAAAACTGGTTCGCGAAACCGAGCGCCTCTCGCTGATCTGCTCCATGCTCGATACGATGCGGCGCGCCGATAAGGACCGCAACGCCCGCGGCTGGACGTCGCCGATCGGCATGCTGAAAATAACCCGCTGCTGCGCTGTGATCTCGGAGCTCGGAACCTCGATTGCCAAGGCCGGCTATCGCGAATGCGACAGGCAGGCGCTTGAGGAGATCATGCGCGAGACACGGCAGGTGCTGCATCTGCTGAATGCGCGGGCTGCCGGCTGAGGATTCCGGGAAAGCCGGCGGCTTGCGTCAAAGCGCCCTCGCCTCTTGCAGCCAACCAACACCATTTCGCCAAATTTAAAGGTTCTTGCAGTATCAAAGCCCGTGTCAATCGCCGGGCAAAGGGGCTATAGCGCATGCAGACGAAACAAGCGGCAGGCCGTGAACCGGCAGTCCGGCATGAACAGGAAACCGCCCCGGCGATAGCGATGCGCGACCTCGATTTCTCCAATATCCTCGACGTCGAGCTCTTGCAGAAGCAGTGTGACGCCGTTGCCGAGGCCAACCGCAACCGGCCCGACATCCTGCGCGCCGATCTTCTGGCCGTGCTGAAGAAGGCGAGCACGGAGGGCCGGCAGAAGGCGCGCGAGGCACTTATGGCCGACGGCGGCGGGCTGAACTGCGCCTACCGGATTTCCTGGCTGCAGGACCAGATCATCACCGTCCTCTACAATTTCGCCACCGCCCATATCTTTCCGCATCAGAAAGACAAGTTTGCGGTGACCGCCGTCGGTGGCTACGGCCGCGACACGCTGGCGCCGGGCTCCGATATCGACCTGCTCTTCCTCTTCCTGCCGAGGCCGGCGGAAGAGACGCACAAGGCGGTCGAATTCATGCTCTATGTGCTCTGGGACATGGGCTTCAAGGTCGGTCACGCCACCCGCACGGTGGAGGAATGCATCGCGCTTTCCAAGTCCGACATGACGATCCGCACCGCCATCCTGGAGATGCGCTACATCTGCGGCCTGCAGCGGCTGGGAACCGAGCTCGAGACCCGCTTCGACAAGGAAATCGTCACCGGCACCGGTCCCGAATTCATCGCCGCCAAGCTTGCCGAGCGCGACGAACGCCACCGCAAGGCGGGCGACACGCGTTATCTGGTCGAACCGAACGTCAAGGAAGGCAAGGGCGGGCTTCGCGACCTGCACACGCTGTTCTGGATCTCGAAATATTATTATCACGTGCGCGACCAGGCGGAACTGGTCAAACTCGGCGTGCTGTCCAAGCACGAATACCGTCTGCTTGAGAAAGCCGACGATTTTCTCTGGGCGGTGCGCTGCCATATGCACTTCCTGACCGGCAAGGCCGAGGAGCGCCTGTCCTTCGACATCCAGCGCGAGATCGCCGAAGCCTTCGGCTATCACACGCGCCCGGGCCTTTCGGCCGTCGAGCGCTTCATGAAGCACTATTTCCTTGTCGCCAAGGATGTCGGCGATCTCACGCGCATCCTCTGCGCTGCGCTTGAAGACCAGCAGGCGAAGTCGATCCCGGGCCTCACCGGCGTCATCAGCCGCTTCACCCATCGCAATCGCAAGATCGCCGGCAGCGTCGAATTCGTCGAAGACCGCGGCCGTATCGCGCTCGCCGACCCCGAGGTCTTCAAGCGCGATCCGGTCAACATCATCCGGCTCTTCCATGTCGCCGACATCAATGGGCTGGAATTCCATCCGGATGCGTTGAAGCGCGTCACCCGTTCGCTCGCGCTGATCGACAACGCCTTGCGGGAAAACGACGAGGCGAACCGGCTGTTCATGTCGATCCTGACGTCGAAGCGTGATCCGGCGCTGATCCTGCGCCGCATGAACGAGGCCGGCGTGCTCGGCCGCTTCATCCCCGAATTCGGCAAGATCGTCGCGATGATGCAGTTCAACATGTATCATCACTATACGGTCGACGAACATCTGATCCGCACCGTCGACATTCTCTCCGAGATCGACAAGGGGCGCGCCGAGGATCTGCATCCGCTCGCCAACAAGCTGATGCCCGGCATCGAGGACCGCGAGGCGCTGTATGTCGCCGTTCTCCTCCACGACATCGCCAAAGGCCGCCAGGAGGATCATTCGATCGCCGGCGCCCGCGTCGCCCGCAAGCTCTGCGCCCGCTTCGGCCTGTCGCAGAAGCAGACTGAGATCGTCGTCTGGCTGATCGAGGAACATCTGACCATGTCGATGGTGGCGCAGACCCGCGACCTCACGGACCGCAAGACGATCACCGATTTCGCCGACCGCGTACAGTCGCTCGACCGGCTGAAGATGCTCCTGATCCTGACGATCTGCGATATCCGCGCCGTCGGTCCGGGCGTCTGGAACGGCTGGAAGGGCCAGCTTCTGCGCACGCTCTATTATGAAACCGAGCTGCTGCTCGCCGGCGGCTTTTCGGAGGTCTCCCGCAAGGAGCGGGCCAATGCCGCCGCCGAGGCGCTGCATTCAGCGCTCGCCGACTGGAGCCAGAAGGACCGCAATACCTATACCAAGCTGCACTACCAGCCCTATCTGCTTTCCGTGCCGCTGGAAGACCAGATCCGCCACGCCCATTTCATCCGCCAGGCCGATAAGGCGGGCCAGGCGCTCGCGACCACGGTGCGCACCGACAGTTTCCACGCGATTACAGAGATCACCGTGCTGTCGCCCGACCATCCGCGGCTGCTCGCCGTCATTGCCGGCGCTTGTGCCGCGGCCGGCGCCAACATCGTCGACGCCCAGATCTTCACCACATCGGACGGGCGGGCGCTCGACACCATCCATGTCAGCCGCGAATTTACCGACGATGCCGACGAGCTGCGGCGTGCGGCGACGATCGGACGGATGATCGAGGACGTGCTGTCCGGCCGCAAGCGGCTGCCCGAGGTCATCGCCACGCGCGCGCGCAACCGCAAGAAAAGCAAGGCTTTCGTCATTCCGCCGTCGGTCAACATCACCAACAGCCTGTCGAACAAGTTCACCGTCATCGAAGTCGAATGCCTCGACCGGCCGGGACTGCTGTCCGAGATCACCGCCGTGCTGTCCGATCTGTCGCTCGACATCCAGTCGGCCCGCATCACCACCTTCGGCGAGAAAGTGATCGACACCTTCTACGTCACCGATCTGGTCGGCCAGAAAATCTCCGGCGACAGCAAGCGCGCCAACATCACCGCCCGGATGAAGGCCGTCATGGCCGAGGAGGAGGACGAACTGCGTGAGCGCATGCCTTCTGGCATCATCGCGCCCGCCGCCACCGCCCGGACATCGCCCTCCACCGACAAGAAAGCCGGTTCCCCCGTATGAGCCAACACGCATGAGCCCAAACGCATGAGCCTCGTCAAGAAATTCGCGACCGTCGGCGGCGCAACCCTCGGGAGCCGCATCTTCGGCTTCGCCCGCGAAACGCTGATGGCAGCCGCCCTCGGCACCGGACCGATGGCCGACGTCTTCTACGCCGCCTTCCGCTTTCCGAACCTCTTCCGCCGGCTGTTTGCCGAGGGTGCCTTCAACGCCGCCTTCGTGCCGCTCTTTGCCAAGGAGATCGAGGCAAACGGTACGGAAGGCGCCAAGCGCTTTTCGGAAGAAGTCTTCGGCGTGTTGTTTTCGGTGCTGCTCCTCATCACCATCGTGATGGAGCTTGCCATGCCGCTCTTGGTGCGCTTCGTCATCGCGCCGGGTTTTGCCGACGATCCCGACAAGTTCTCGATCACCATCCGCATGGCGGCGGTGATGTTTCCCTATCTGATGTGCATGTCGCTGACGGCGATGATGAGCGGCATGCTGAATTCGCTGCATCATTTCTTCGCCGCCGCCATCGCGCCGGTCTTCCTCAATGTGGTGATGATCGGGGCGCTGTTTTATGCGCTTTATACCGGCGCCGATCCGCTGGCGACCGCCTGGTATCTCTCCTGGGGCGTTCTTGCCGCCGGCGTCCTGCAGCTCGCCGTCGTCTATGTCGGCGTGCTTGCGGCCGGCATGAGCATCGGCTTCCGTTTCCCAAAGATGACGCCGAACGTCAAGCGGCTGCTGATCCTGGCGGTGCCGGCTGCGGTGACGGGCGGCATCACCCAGATCAACCAACTGATCGGTCAGGCGATTGCGTCGTCCCGCGACGGCGCGATCGCAGCGTTGCAATATGCCGACCGCATCTATCAGCTGCCGCTCGGCGTCGTCGGCGTCGCCGTCGGCGTGGTACTTCTGCCGGAACTTGCCCGGGCGCTGAAGGGCGGCAACCTGCGCGAGGCTGGAAACCTGCAGAACCGCTCGATCGAATTCGTGCTGTTCCTGACGATCCCTGCCGCCTTCGCGCTCTGGATCCTGTCCGACGAGATTATCCGCGTGCTCTATGAGCGCGGCGCCTTCCATCAGGAAAATACCGCCGTCGTCGGCTCGATCCTGGCGATTTACGGCATCGGCCTGCCGGCCTTCGTGCTGATCAAGGCGCTGCAGCCCGGCTTCTATGCCCGCGAGGACACCAAGACGCCAATGCGCTTTTCGGCCATCGCGGTTGCGACCAACTGCGCCACGGCGCTGACCCTCTTCCCCTATATGGGCGCGCCCGGCATAGCGGTTGCCGAAGCCACCGCCGGCTGGATCAGCACCGTGCTGCTGTTCAGCACGCTTTTGCGCCGTGGCCATCTGACATGGGAATGGGCGCTGGCAAAGCGCACCGCCCTGCTGATCGTCGCTGCGGCCGTGATGGGTGCTGCCATTGTCTTCCTGAAGCAGCACTGGGCGCCGTGGCTTGCTTCCGGCGCGCCGCTTATCACCAAGATCGGCACCCTCGGGCTGCTGATTGCGATCGCCATGCTGATCTATTTCGCCGCCGCTTTCCTGGTCGGCGGGGCAAATCTCGGCATGATCCGACGCAATCTCAACCGCAAGCCGGCACCGGCAAAGGACGGGTGAGGTCGCACTTTTCCTGTTATTGCTTCAGCAATCGACCCATCGTCGCTGCGGTCCGACGTCGACATGGATGATGCCGTTGCAATAGCTGCCGATGCCGCCGATGCCCGGCGCGCTTCTTGCGGCTGATATGATGGTGCGCTCCGACAGGCCGGGCATCCTGAAATCGGCCGCCAGACATTTCCCGTGCAGGGACCCATGGCGGCGGGGATGCGGCCTGTGACCCGAGGTTATCACGGGGCGGCGGCCGGTCTTCGCAGCAATATACGACAGGACCGCTCGCAGGCGCCCGGGAAAGCAGCCGGCACGAACGCTGACGGTCTGGACCGTGTAGGCGAGGCGTGCCTCATGTTTTGGAAGATGAACACCGTGCCGTTTCATGTCTTGACCGACGGCACCGGTTGCTGATTGTAGGGCGAAAAGGCCTGCCATGGCGAGCAAAGTTGCGTTCTGCATGGTCCCTCCGATCGGCTATCGCAGCAACCCCATCGACGCCGGTGCCACGCGGCGGATTTTCAGTTCAAAAAAAGCTTTTTTGTGAAATTTTATACTCCATTATGAGTAAGACGGTTGATCAATTCGGCTTAAAAACCGGGATATCGCCGCTCGAAACTGGAATAAACATCTCAAACGCGAGGTAACACATGATGATCCAGTCTCTTTTCCTCGTCACTCTCGTCGTCGACGACTACGACCGCGCCAAGGCCTTCTATTGCGACGACCTCGGTTTCGATTGCCTTCAGGACGAGCCGCAGCCGGAGGGCAAGCGCTGGGTGGTGGTGAAGCCAAGGGGTGGGGATGGCGCCGCGTTTCTGCTGGCGCAGGCGGCAGACGAGACGCAGCGCGCAGCCATCGGCAATCAGACCGGCGGTCGTGTCGGCTTCTTTCTGAAGACCGACGATTTCGCCCACGACCATGCCGCGATGCTGGCGGCCGGCGTGCGCTTTCTGGGAGAGCCGCGTCACGAGGTTTACGGCACGGTGGCGGTCTTTGCGGATCCCTACGGCAACACTTTCGATCTGATCCAGCACACTGCCGCCTGAACCCCTTGATTGCGACCGATTGCCCGTGCATAAGCCGCGGCGTTAGCAATATGGGCGAAAAGCCCTGCTGCATTCTGCAGCAATTTAAACTGTGACAGCGTGGGCCCTCCACCAGCCTATTGAGGACGACATGAACGAATTCAAGAAACTCGTATTCTCCGGCGTACAGCCGACCGGCAATCTGCATCTCGGCAATTATCTCGGCGCGATCCGCCGGTTCGTGGCGCTGCAGGAAGGCAATGACTGCATCTATTGCGTCGTCGACATGCATGCGCTCACCGCCCAGCTCGTGCACGAGGACATGCCGAGCCAGACGCGCTCGATCGCCGCTGCCTTCATCGCCGCCGGCATCGATCCGGAAAAGCATATCGTCTTCAATCAGTCGGCCGTGCCGCAGCATGCCGAACTCGCCTGGATCTTCAACTGCGTCGCCCGCATCGGCTGGATGAACCGTATGACGCAGTTCAAGGACAAGGCCGGCAAGGACCGCGAACAGGCCTCGCTCGGCCTTTACGCCTATCCGAGCCTGATGGCTGCCGACATTCTCGTCTATCGCGCCACCCATGTGCCGGTTGGCGAGGACCAGAAGCAGCATCTGGAGCTTGCCCGCGACATCGCGATGAAATTCAACCTCGACTATGCCGAGCATATCAGCAGGACCGGCTACGGCGTCGACATCACCGTCGGCAACGAGCCGGTGCATGCCTATTTCCCGATGGTCGAGCCACTGATCGGCGGACCGGCACCGCGTGTCATGTCGCTACGCGACGGCACCAAGAAAATGTCGAAGTCGGACCCCTCCGATCTCTCGCGCATCAACCTGATGGACGACGAGGACGCGATCTCGAAGAAGATCCGCAAAGCCAAGACCGATCCGGACGGTTTGCCGAGCGAGATCGACGGGCTGCAGGGCCGTCCGGAAGCCGACAATCTGGTGGCGATCTATGCCGCACTCGCCGACAAGTCGAAGGCGGACGTGCTTGCCGAATTCGGCGGCCAGCAATTCTCTGTCTTCAAGCCGGCGCTGGTCGATTTGGCGATCCACGTGCTCGCGCCGATCACCGGCGAGATGCGCCGGCTGATGGACGATACCAGCCATATCGACGCGATCCTGCGCAAGGGCGGCGAGCGCGCAAGGGCCCGTGCCGAGGTGACGATGCAACAGGTGCGCGACGTCATCGGCTTCCTCTATTGAGATAAATCTCCTCTTCTCCCTGTCGCGGGAGAAGAGGATTTCTTCTGGGGCATCAGGGCAAAAACTGGGCTTGCAAATTTTCCGCTTCGGGTGTCAGAGTCCGCGCCATGGTATCGAAGCGACTCTCACGGCTCGAAGGTCACCGCCGCAAATTCATGGCGGTAATCGACGGTACACCCGAATGCCAACGCGCCGTTCATTATGCCGGCCGGCGCGCGAAGAATTCCAATGGCGGGCTGGTGCTGCTCTATGTGATCCCCGATGGGGATTTCCAGCAATGGCTCGGCGTCGAAGAGATCATGCGAGCCGAAGCCCGTGAAGAGGCCGAGGCGGTGGTTGCCAAGATCGCCCAGATCGTGCGCGAGACGATCGGCATCGAGCCTGAGGTCGTCATCCGCGAGGGCGGTGCTGCCGAACAGATCAACGCCGTGATCGAGGAAGACCGCGATGTGGCGATTCTGGTTCTGGCCGCCGGTTCTGCGAAGGAAGGTCCAGGGCCGCTCGTCTCCTCGGTCGCCGGTCGCGCTGCGGCGTTTCCGATCCCGGTCACCGTGCTGCCGGATACGCTGACCAACGAGGAAATCGACGCCCTCTGCTAGAGCATGATGCCGAAAAGAGTGAGCGGTTTTCGGACGAGATCATGCTCTAACTATCAGGCCTAAAATCATCCTGTTCTA
>NZ_PQIG01000119.1 GCF_012349115.1 Rhizobium ruizarguesonis | reverse complement strand
AAAATCGGAATCGATTTTCGGAAAGCACGATGCGAGGATTGAAAGTGTTACAGCGCCGTGCGTCTAAAAGACGCGCGGCGCTGTAAGCGCTCAAGCGCTTGTGGCGCTGCAAGGATGGGCGCCACCAAGATGAGGTTGAGCCGCTTGGTCAAAACAACGAGAAATCTCGGCGTTTGTGGCACTCCATTGTGTGCTGAACCTGTACGTCGCCCAAGATTTCGAACAGGACAAGGGTGCACGGGCGAGGCCCACACCCTCCCTCGGGTAAAGGTTGCAAGACCCTCGCCGAACAGACCGGTTGTTACATAGAAACAGTCATTTGACATCTCTGTAGCGACCGGCAATGCTGACCTACCAGTCTTCCAAATGCATCCGGGCGACGTCCTTCGTCAAGGGAAAGTGGGTCATGACAGCTTCCAGAATTCTTCGGCCGGTGATCGCCTTGGCGGTTCTGGCAGCACTCGGCATCCTGCTCTGGTTTGCAACACGCCCGCCGCCGCTGATCGTCCAAGGCGAGGTCTCCGCCAATCGGGTCGATATCAGCCCGCGTGTCTCCGGCCGCATTGCCAAGCTCAATGTCGATGTCGGCGACAATGTCGAGGCCGGCACTGTCATCGCCGCGCTTGAAAGTCCCGAACTGACGGCGGCACTTCATATGTCGCAAGCCGCCCTTTCCGTTTCGCAAGCCGATCTTGCCCGTGTCAACAGCACGCGTCCCGAGACGATCGATGCGGCGAACGCCGAACTTGCTGCGGCCGTCGCGGATGTGACCCTATATCAGGAAGAGTCTGGGCGTCAGGCCAGGCTGATCACCACCGGCGCCTCGACCCAGGCTCAGGCGGACCAGGCGGCCCGCAATCTCGAGGCAGCGATCCGCAAGCGCGAATCCGCCGAGGCCAATGTGCGGCTGGCGGTCGCCGGCTCCAGCAAGGAGGAGAAGGCGCTTGCCGCCGCGCAGGTGGAGCAGACGCGCGCCTCCCTCGATCAGCAGCAGGTCAACGTTTCCGAGTTGACGATCCATGCGCCGATCTCCGGGCAGGTCACGACGCGGGTTGCCGAACTCGGCGAGAATTTCAGCGCCGGCGCGCCACTCTTTTCGATTATCGATCTCCAGAACCCCTGGTTCACGTTCAACCTGCGCGAGGATCTGCTGAAGGGCCTGAAGGTCGGGGACAATTTCGATGTCGCCGTGCCGGCAATCGGCCCCGACAAGATCGCGGTCAAGGTGACCATGATCAATGCACAGGGACAGTACGCGACCTGGCGGGCGACGCGGGCGACCGGCGATTTCGATCTCAGGACGTTCGAGGTGCGCGCCGTTCCGGTAAAAGCCGTAGAGGGCCTGCGGCCCGGCATGAGCGTCATCGCCGCCTGGTCGGAGCGTTGAAATGATGCCGCGCGGGCGCGTGCACCCGGGTTTTATTCTCGTCTTCGCACGGGAGTTCCACTGGTTTCGCCGCCGGCCGTTCCTCCTGTTCCTGACGACGGTCCTGCCGCTGCTGCTGATGGGCCTTCTGGCCGCGGTTTTCAGCGCAGGTCTGGCAACCCGCCTGCCGATCGCCGTGCTCGATCAGGATGGCACCGATCTGTCGCGCCAGGTCATCCGCATGGTCGATGCCAGCCAGGATACGTCGGTCGCGCTTGCCGTCAGCGACCTCGCCGAAGGCCGGCAACTCATCCTCTCCGGCGAGGTTCACGGCCTGCTGATGCTGCCGCGCAATCTCGAGCGCGACGTGTTGTCCGGCCGCCGGCCGGAAGTGGTGTTCTTCTACAACAGCCAGACGATGACGACCGGCAATCTAGTACTGCGTGGTGTCAATGCCGCCGTGCCGACGGTGGCTGCGGGCATCAGATTGTCGTTGCGCACCGCCCAGGGAGAGCCGGTCGACGCCGCACAGGCAGCTCTCGCTCCCGTTCCGGTACAGGTGAACCCGCTCTTCAACCCCACCCTCAACTATGCCCATTTCCTTCTTGCCGCCCTGATGCCCAGCGTGCTGCAGGTGGTGATCATCACGACGATGGCCTATTCGCTCGGCCTCGACGTCGAGAGCCGCCACCGTCTGCGTATCCTCCGACGGTTGGGCGGCGGGTTGGGGCCGGCGCTGGCGGGCAAGATCCTGCCCTATACGCTGATCTTTCTCGCCGTGCTCGGCATCGCCGATCTGGTGCTCTTCGACCTTCTCGACATGCCGCTGCGCGGCAATCGCGCCCTGCTGCTGATGGCCGGCACCCTGTTTATCCTGGCAAGCCAGTTCATCGGCGTGGTGCTGGCGCTGTTGCTGCGGCCTATGGCGAGCGCCATCAGCATCGGCTCGCTGCTCGCCGCGCCCGCCTTCGGCTTCATGGGCATCGGTTTCCCGAGGATCGGCATGAACGACTTCGCCTATTATTACGGCCAGATGATCCCCGGCACATGGTACCTGATGGCAAGGATCGACCAGACGATCCGCGGCACGCCGCTCGATCTGTCGTGGAAGCCGATCCTCGTGCTGCTCTTCCTCGTCGTCCTGCTTGCATCCGTCACCGTGCTCCGGCTGGAGACGATGAGATCGAGGAACAGGCGCGAGGCGTCGGCACCGCGGGAGGCCACCCGATGAGCGGCGTGCTGGCGACCTGCCGCGTCGAATTGCAGCGCATCCTGTCGCTGTGGCCGGCATTTTCCGTGCTCATTCTGGCAGCCTGCATCTATGCGGCCCTCTATCCCCAGCCCTACCGGGGCGAGGCCCTGCGCGACGTGCCGATCGCCCTTGTCGATCTCGACGGCACCGACAGCAGCCGCCAGTTCGCCCGCCGCGTCGATGCCTCGGCCGATGTGTCCATCGGCGCCGAACTGCCCGACGAACCAAGCGCCGAGCGCGCGGTCTTCAGCCGCCAGCTCTACGGCGTCCTCGTCATCCCGAAATATTTCGAGCGCGACCTGCTGCACGGACGACCCTCGCCCGTGGCGCTCTATGCCGATGCCAGCTACTTCCTGATCTATTCGCGCATCTCCGGCGGCGTCTCTGCCGTCGCCAAGACTTTCGGCGCCGAGGTCGAGACCGCAAGACTGGTCGCCATGCATGTCGATCCCGCCATTGCCGCCGCGGCTTCCGACCCGATGCCGCTGACGGCGGTGCCGCTCTTCAACCCTCAGGGGGGCTATGCCACCTATCTCCTGCCCGCCGCCTTCGTTCTCCTTCTGCAGCAGATGCTCCTGATCGGCGTCGGCCTGCTGGGAACGCTGCCAAACGACGGGCTCGCCGGCTCACCGGCCGGCGCTCTCGCAACCGTGCTCGGCAAGCTGCTCGCCTACCTCGTCCTGGAGGCGGTGGTGCTGCCCTTCTATCTGATCGTGCTGCCTTATCTCTACGACATTCCAAGGCTCGGGGGACCGCTCATCATCTTCGCCGTCTCGCTGCCCTTCGTGCTTTCGGTCAGCGCGCTCGGGATGGTGGTCGCGGCATTGTTCCGCAGCCCCCTCACCGTCCAGCTGGTGTTTGCGGCGATCGGCATTCCCTTCCTGTTTCTCGCTGGCTTTTCCTGGCCGACTGAGGCGATGCCGAAAGCGCTGCAATATCTGGCGCTCCTGGTTCCCAGCAGTTCCGCCATCAACGGAATCGTATCGGTATCGCAGCTCGGGGCGCCGCTGAGCGACGTCCGCACGCCGTTTCTGACGCTCTGGGCGCTGGCGCTGTTTTACGGTTGCCTCGCGGTCGGATTGGAAGTCAGGATACGGCGAAGCCACCATTAGAACTCAAGAGTGAAGCATGATGTTGTCCGGAAACCGCTCACCCTTTTCGGCATCATGCTCCAGCGAATGGACAGTCGATGCTTGATAATGTCACATGGTCCGGAGGGCTCGCCGATCCTGTCGTCCAGGCCGGGACGTTGGCCGTGGTCGGTGCGATCGTCACGCGCATAGCGCTTCGGCCCTTCCCGAGCTGGAAGCTTGCCGGCCAAGTGTTCTTCTTCGCGGCGCTGACCGTCCTGCTGCTCTATCACGACATCGTGCCCTACGAAGTCGGGCCGGTGCCGGCTTCGACCTTCGAGCGTGTCTTCATCGCCCTTGCCAAGGTGGTCTGGTGGATCAATGCCGCCTGGGCGCTGATCGCCTTCGTCCGCGTCTTCCTGATCTTCGAGCGCCAGCCGAGAGAAGGTCGCCTCGTTCAGGATCTGGTCATCGGCCTGATCTATCTCGGCGCGATCCTCTCTGTGGTCGCCTATGTCTTCAGCTTTCCCGTCGGCACGCTGATCGCCACCTCGGGCGTCTTTGCCATCATCCTCGGCCTTGCGATGCAGAGCACGTTGAGCGACGTTTTTTCCGGCATCGCGCTCAATCTCGGCCGGCCCTATACGATCGGCGACTGGATCGTACTGAATGACGGTATCGAGGGCCGCGTCGTCGAAACCAACTGGCGCTCCACCCATCTGCTGAACGGTTCTAACGACCTGGTGGTGCTGCCCAACAGCTTTCTGGCCAAGGTCGGGCTGACCAATCTCAGCAGCCCCGACCGCAGTCACGGCGCCTCACTGACGGTCCGGGTCGTGCCGACGATCGGGCCGTCGTCGATCATCGAGGTCATGCGCGCCGTGCTTTTGAGCAGCGACTCGATCCTGACCGAACCGAAACCCGGGGTGCAGATCAAATCGCTGACATCAGATGCAATGGAGGTGGAACTCTCCTTCCGCGTCAGGGATATCGGCCAGGCGGGGCCGGCGAAGAACGAGATATTCGATCTGATCTACCGTCATATCAAGGCCGCAGGCCTCACCTTGGCACGACCGCTCGACGCCGCCGGCCCACCGCCCGACCAGTTGCAGTCGGAGGATATGGCGAAGCCGCACCGGCCGACGCCGCTCAAGCTTCTCGACGCCATCCCGCTGTTTTTCTCGCTGACCGAGGACGAGAAGGAGACGCTCGCAGGCTCGATGACGCGGCGGACCTACAAGAAGGATGCCATCCTCATCGAGCAGGGCGATACGGTCGCATCGCTGATGATCGTGCGCAGCGGCGCCCTCGTCGCCACCCGCCAGGAAGGCCATAAGGAAATCGAACTCGGCCGGCTGGCGCCGGGCGATTATTTCGGCGAAAGCGGGCTGCTGATTGGCGTCGGCGAAGCCGCCAGCCTGCGGGCGCTGACCTTCGTCGTCGTCTACGAGATTGCCCAGGTAAGCCTGACGCCGCTGCTGCACGACCGGCCCGGCATCGCCGAAGAGCTTGCCGCCACTTTGTCGCGCCGCATCGAGACCGGCCAGCATTCCTTCGCACCCGAAGGCGCCACGCTGAACGGTGGCTCGATGAGCTCGCTGGTGACGCGCATCCGTCATCTGTTCAAGGTGCCGCAATAGCGGTCCAGGGCAATGGTCACCGGGGCCTTTCACAGTTGGGATCATATCCCGCTTCAATGCGAACCACTCACTTGAACGCGCAGAGAAAAAGCGGGTCCTCCTTCGGTTGGATTCATCTTGACCGCTCACTCTTTTAAGAAGCCATGACTATCGGGCTGGTAGTCGACAGGACGTCTATTGCGCAACGCGCTTTTGGAAACTATCAACTCATCATATATGACATTATAAGTAACTTTATCGATCATATCTGAGTTGCCCGCGATGGGATCGCCCAAATCGAAACCTGCCCTCCAAAGGCTCGGATACGACGTCCGCGGCGCTCGCTTGCGGCGCGGCATGGCCGTGGCCGATCTGGCGGTGCGGGCGGGCACGTCGCCGAGCACCGTCGCACGCTTGGAAAAGGGAGATCCTGGTGTCGGGATCGGCACGCTCGCCGATATTCTCGTTGTGCTTGGCCTTGTCGACCGGTTGGCCGACCTGGTCGACATCCGGAAAGACGATCTGGGTCTGGCGTTGACCGCCGAACGCCAGCCACGTCGCGGACGGTCTTTTGCGACTACGGTGCGCAGGCAGAGGGCCAAGGGTAAGACAGCACAGGAGGATCCGGATGTCGTTGATCCAGACGGCGCTTCATTCTGATGCCTGAGTTCAACGCCCATGTCGTTCTCGGCGAGAGCCTGACACCCGTTGGCCAGTTGCGTTTCACGCAGGCGGGGCCGCGGCAGCTCTCGACTTTTGCTTACGATCCGGCTTGGATCGAAAATCCTCGTGCCTTTGCCTTGCAGCGGACATTTCCCCTTGAAGCTGGGCCATTTGGAGGGCGGCAACGAAGAAATTCCGAATGTTCTGGCAACGTGGCTCGAAACACTGGCTCAAGCCCACGAAGCGCTTCCGCTGCCAACGACCTATCGCGGCCGGAGAGCTTAGGAGTGACCAGCGAGACTGCCTAATGAACCTTAGCTTGCGCAACTCCTCGACTGGTGACGCTGATCCACCACCTGTTTAAGGTATCGCAGCAGTCGCCTGAGCTATTTCCGTCGGAACTTCTTTCGCGCCGCCCGCGCCAGGCTCTCGGCGAGAATCAGCAGACAGCCGACGAGAAGCAGAGCAGCGGCTAGCAGTGCGTCGACGTGGACGAATTTCACCAGAACGCCGACGGCGGCGATTAGCAGCATCGCCGCCAGCGCCAGCGCGCCGTCATCGATGAACATGCCGAAGAATTCCCTGAACGCGACCTTAAGAATATCCATCACGCGGCCACCTCGACATGGGTGTCGAGATACTGGCGCAGCATCCGAACCGCGACGAAGGAAAAGGCGCCAAGCACGGCAAGGATCGCCAGAAGTGAAAGGTCAGCACCGGGCCAGTCGGCGCCGACGCCCTCGCCGACCCAGAATATGCCGAAGGCGCTGAGCAGCAGTCCGACGACAAATTTCAGGCTGTTCTCCGGAACCGCCGAGAGCGGTTTGTGCACGAAGATGCCGATGATCAGCACCAGCAGGCAGGCCGCGGCGGCCCCAAGGCTGGCATAACCGATCATGCCGTGTCCGGCGCCGATGGCGATGACGATGAACACCACTTCGATCCCCTCGAGCAGCACCGCCTTGAAAGCTGCGGCCCCTGCCAGGAAATTGGCGCGGCGCTCGGCGGATTGACGCCGCAGGCTGTCGGTCTCGGTCGCGAAGGCCTTTTCCTCGTCGTGCAGCGCGATGAAGCCCGAAGCCCGCAGGATTGCCTTGCGCAGCCAGCGCAGGCCGAACAGAACGAGCAGCGTTCCGATCACGAACTGCATCAGCTCGATCGGAATAAGGGCGAGCAGCGGACCGAGCGCCAGTACGAGAAGAGCGAGAAGGGCGAGTGCAAGACTGGTGCCGATGAAGGCCGGACGCCAGCCCTGCGTGACGCCGACGGCGAGGATGATGGTGAAGGCTTCAACGACCTCGACGAAGGAGCCGAGAAATGCGGCCGTGACCGTCGAGGTGATCGTTGTCAAAGTTGTCATGGTTCTTTTCCGTTATGCTGGCGGAAATCACGTATCAGCCTGAACTGCTATCTCTTCTTACCGTTTTCCGGCTTCGGCAACATCATCTGGCGCGCGGCTCGGAACGAATCGCTTTGAAATCAGCCAGCAGCCGAGCGCCCAGAGCGCGCCGGCGCACCATCCAGCCAAGACGTCAGTGGGGTAATGGACACCAAGATAGATGCGACTCAAACCGATGATGACGGCGAGAAAGACGCCAGCGCCCATAACGAAAATTCGCGTCGACTGGTAACGCTGCGTTCGCGCCAGCAACGCGCCCAGCGTCAGATAGGTCACCGCGGAGACCATCGCATGTCCGCTTGGAAAGCTGAGATCGCTGACCTCGACGAGATGCGGCACGATGTCGGGGCGCGGCCGGGCGACGAGGATCTTCAAGAGCGTGCTCGCCAGCCAGCCGGTCAACACCGAGGAAAAGACGAAGATCGCGATCGGCCAGCGCCGGTCGAGCAGAAGATAGACGGTGACGAGAACCGTCATCAGCGAGAGAACCGTGATACCGCCGAGGCTGGTGATATCGCCGACGGCATGCGTCAGCCAGCCTGGCCCGATCGGCACGGCAAGTTCGCCCGGCCGTCGCAACGCCAGCAGGATCGCCTCATCGAAGCGGAATGTCTCGCCCTCCAGGACTTCGCTCGTCAGTCGCTGGAGCAGGAACAGTCCACCGGCGATGGATGCCAGCGTAATGAGCGTCAGCGGCTCATAGGCGGTAAGCCGTGTCAAAAATCCCCGTCGTTGAACCTCACTCATACCTGCCGCAGAACTCCCCTTACATCATGTTGATCCTCGCCAGATTGGCAAGGCAAAGCCAGGATTCAAGGCCTTGGTGCAATCAAGGACGCCGCCGAAAGGAGTTTTTCGGTTGGCGAGGCCAGCGATTTTGGTTCATCAACGCCATTAGCGAGATGGCGATCGCCCTGAATAGGTCGCCCGGTGATTGTCCCCTCGGCCTTCAGGCTGCGTTGCAGATCGATGCCTGACATGCGACCGATGTCAATATTAAGGACAAGGAGTCTATCGCCGTTGCCCGATCGCGAGCGAGAAAGGCCTCGGCGGATGCATATTCCTTGACCGGGAAACCGTAGGCGTTGAGCAGCCGCCCGAGGCTGCGCCGCAGGCTTGCGTCATCATCGACGACAGCGACCGTGCGGCGAAGGTTCTCCCCTCATGCCCCTCCTCTTTCGAACACATGCGAAAATAGCGGTCCCTGGTCAAATTAGGCCAGATGAAGTCGATTGATATGTCGTAAGGGGGAGGGCGCCCGATCACCCCGCCGGCGATGCCGTGTCCTGGTGGATGAGACCGGTGAAGCTCGCCACACACCTGGCTGTAGGATGCGGAAGTCGCCTGATATTCATGGCGAAGCCTGTTGGGCAGCGAAGATCGGCAATCAACATCGGCAGGTTTGTCGCTCCGACGTGGGTAAGCTTCGGATTTTTCAATACAAATTTCCTGGAAAACATCGGCAGAACCATCAGCATGCTGCAAATTTCGAAGACCGGCAACCAACATCGGCAATTTCTTGATCTAAGCATGTTAACCTGCTCACTATAATCATGTTTTCGAGATCCAAAGTTCGGTCATACCTGTCGCGCGCAGCCACGCGTACATGAACGCCTTGGAAGAGGCGAGCCAGCACGAAAACATCGTACCCACAAACTTTGTCTCCGAGCTCGTTAAGCCGTGTCAAAAATCCACGTCGTTGAACCCTCAGTCATGCCTGCCGTAGAACTCCCTTCAGAACATGCCGGTCCCGAGAGATCGGCAATCCAAAGCCAGGGTCATGACCTTGACATGCAACAACGTTCCCGAGCGTGGATTTTCTGGTCGTTGATGTCGCCGTCCATGACTTCATCAACACGGCCGGCATGCCGTCACGCCTACGATACAAAGGCGATCGTCGCTTTTAGAGCACATGCTCTCCCGCCCCAACACCTCACGATCCCAATGCCTTGTTGATGGCCGCGATCAGTGCAGCTCCGGAAAACTGCTTCTGCAGATAAGCAACGCATCCCACCTTTTCCGCCTCCGCCTTGACGGAGACGGTTTCCAGTGCCGTGATGAAAATCACCGGAAGGGTTGTCCCCTCGGCCTTCAGCCTGCGTTGCAGATCGATGCCGGACATGCCACCGAGGTCGATATCAAGGACAAGGCAGTCTATCGCCGTTTTGGGATCGCGAGCGAGAAAGGCCTCGGCTGATGCAAACTCCATGGCCAGAAAACCGTAGGCGTTGAGCAGCCGCCCGAGGCTGCGCCGTAGGCTTGCGTCATCATCGACGACAGCGACCGTGCGGCGAAGGTTCTCCACCTCATGCCCCCTCTTTCGAACATTTGAGAGATTAACGGTTGCCGATCAAATTAGGCCGCTTGGAGGTCGATTGATATTGTCCTTAGGGGAAGGAGCCGATTACCCCACCGGTGATGCCGTATCCTGGTCGATGAGGCCGATATTTGCGGCAATCGACACAGCCTCGGCCAGCGAGCGTACGCCGAGCTTTTCCATGACCTGATGGCGATGCACCTTCACCGTCCGCTCGGAGATGCCGAGAGCATAAGCGACCTGCTTGTTGGGACGGCCGCGAATGAGGAACCGGAACACTTCGGTCTCGCGCGGACTGAGGCCCGCCACCAGCGTGCGCTGGGCCTGAAGGCGGTCGTGTTCGGCCAGCTGTCTTTCATATTGAATGAGCGCCCGATCGATCGCCTCCATCAATGCCGCAGCGGTCGAACTCTTTTCCAGAAAATCCTTGGCGCCCGCCTTCATCGCCTCAACGCTTGCCTTTATGTCTCCTTCCCCCGTGAGGAACACGACCGGCAGTAGAGGCGCCAGCTCGCACAGCCGGCGTTGGATCTGCAGGCCGGATTGGCCGGGCATCTGAAGGTCGAGGAGAACACAGCCCGGCTCGCAAGCGGAAAGGCCGGCGAGAAACTGGTCTCCGGATTCATAGGCTTCGACCTTGAGACCATGTGCGGCAAGCAGCCTTGCGGTCGCCGTCCGGTAGGATTTGTCGTCATCGACAATATGGATGACCGGTTTCATCTCGATTGCTCCGGCCTGCGGGCGAGCGGCAAGGCCACCCGAAAGACCGCGCCGCCTTCCGGTCGATTGTCGGCACGGATGGTGCCGCCATAAGTCTCGACAATGGCGCGGGCTATCGAGAGACCGAGCCCCGTACCCGCTTGTTTGGTTGTGTAGAATGGCTCGAAGATGCTGTTCAGTCTCTCCTCGGGAATGCCGTCGCCGGTGTCTGAGACCCGCAGCTCCACCTTCTCGTTCGCCAGTCCCGTTGCAAAGGTGAGCGTTCTCCCGGCCGGGAGGGCATCCAGCATGGAATCCATCGCGTTGGTCGCCAGATTGAGGATGACCTGCTGCACGTGAACCTTGTCGGCACGTACAGGCAATTTGCCGGGCAGCTGGGTTGATGTCAGCTTGATTCCGCGGCGTTCCGCCTCGC
Source organism: Rhizobium ruizarguesonis (assembly GCF_012349115.1). GTDB lineage: Bacteria > Pseudomonadota > Alphaproteobacteria > Rhizobiales > Rhizobiaceae > Rhizobium > Rhizobium ruizarguesonis. Next base: position 18,464 of record NZ_PQIG01000119.1, on the reverse strand, counting down.
CGTGAATGATGTGGATCGCGCTCGACGTGACATCGTTGAGGTCGAACTCCTGCCAATCGATCTCGTCTCTCTTCTTGAGCAATCCTCTCATCCGGCTGATAATATCACCTGCGCGCTGATCGTCTTCCTGGATGTCGAGAAGGATCTGCTGGATCAGTTCGTGGTCCGGCTTCTCGCTTCGAAGCAGCATAGACGCTGCCTCGGCATTGTTGCGAATGGCCGACAGGGGCTGGTTCAGTTCGTGAGCGATCGACGAGGACAATGCTCCGGCTGTCGCGGACTGGTTGAGATGGACGGCTTCAAGCAGGTGCAGACGCGAGCTGCGCTCTGCGTCGCGACGGCGCCGCCGCTCCAGCAGGAGCACCGAGATGATGCTGGCCTGCGCCAGCACCAGGCCTCCCCCCGCCACCAGCATGACCCAGTGCTCCTCCCAGAGACTCCTCTGCTTGTGCATCTGGATCGTGCCCGGCGGCAGATCCTTTTCGGCGAGCCCCCAGCGCTGGAGTTGCCGGGCATCGGCGACATAGGTCTGTGGCGCTTCGAGATCCGAGACCTGCTTACCGGCAATCGCATCGATGACGAGGTCGCCGACGGTCCGGCCCAGCGCTTCAAATGTTACGGTATTGCCGCCGACGACCCCATGATCGATGTATGTCTGATAGGGGCCGTAGACAGGCGCGCTGGCGGTCGCTGCGATCTGTCCGATCGCATCGCGCGGAATGAAGTTGCGCCCCGCCCGATCCTTAAAGACCGTCAATGCCAGGATGATGCTGTCGGGCGGCACACGGGATGCCCGCTCGACGAACTCGTCGATCGTCAGGTCTTCCAGATAGGTCGTCTCGTAGGATTTCGAGAACTGCTCGAGAGCCGCGCGGGCCGTCGCCAGCCATCCGCGGTCGAAGTCGGATGAACCGCCGAGAATGTAGAGGTGGCGGGCATCGGGTTGCAGGCTGCGGGCCATCTCGGCCGTCTTCAGAATGTCGAATGTCGTGAAGGCTCCGATCACGTCATCCGGCAATTCGATCTTCTCGGCGGTGGCTGTGCCGAAACCGGCGGCGACGATCTTTGCGCCAGGAGCGATCGTGCCGCGGTTCGCGGCTACGAAGCTCGCCGATTCCTTGCCGAGGGCCACGACCACATCCGGGCGGCGCGGCGCGTATTTCTCGCCGAGATATCGTGCCATGCGCGCGACATGGTCGCCTTCCGGAAACCGCGAAAGATCCAGGAACTCTGAAAACAAGTCGATCTTGCCGTTTGTCGCCTCCAGCAGTCGGCTCCGCAGCGCCTCTCCGGCAGCAGTCGTCGCCGCGATCCTCTCATCATAGGGATAAAGAACGAGGACCCGGGGAACCCGGTTGGCAATCGAGGTGTCGGAGGCTGAGGCATGGCGACTGGACAGACTTATGGCGACAACCGCCAACAAAAAGGCAGTGCAGCACAATCGACCTGACCATCCGCCCAAGCCCATCCGCTTTCCCCCCAAAGCCGGGCCGACAATAACAGCTTCTCGCTGCGGCGTCATCTGCGCATTACTACTGTCGATTGCCACCGCATGAAGAGATTCCCTAAAGTACAATATCGGGCGAAGGCAGAATTCGCTAAAGTTCAGCGGGCCGGGGCAGAGATGTGGCCGGCTTCGCAACCCTGCCGGAGGCAGCTCCAGCAGGTTCTTCATTTTCAAAGCAGTCTTAGTTGAATCGACGCCTGCAATCGCAGCCTTTGCCGCGAGCGGCTCCGTCGTTCAAGAACGTCAACGGAGGGATTTGAAATGAATGGCAGAATCCTTATCCGCTGCATCGGAGCACTGGCTTCTTCCACCATTCTCTGGTGTGCGGCCTCGCCCCTGCAAGCGCAGGACTCCCAACGAAAACCCAACATCCTGTTCATCGTTTCGGATGATACCGGCTACGGAGATCTCGGCCCCTATGGCGGGGGTGAAGGTCGTGGGATGCCGACCCCGAACATTGACAAACTGGCTGAAGACGGCATGACCTTCTTCTCCTTCTACGCCCAGCCGAGCTGCACGCCCGGCCGTGCGGCCATGCAGACGGGGCGAATACCCAACCGCAGCGGCATGACGACAGTTGCCTTTCAGGGCCAGGGCGGTGGCTTGCCCGCGGCCGAATGGACGCTAGCATCCGTCCTGAAACGTGGTGGCTATCACACCTACTTCACCGGCAAGTGGCATCTCGGCGAAGCGGATTACGCCATGCCGACTGCGCAAGGCTATGATGAGATGCGGTACACCGGCCTTTACCACTTGAATGCCTATACCTATGCCGATCCCACCTGGTTTCCGGACATGGATCCGAAGCTGCGGGAGATGTTCCAGAAGGTGACCAAGGGGGCTTTGTCCGGCAAGGCAGGAGGACCAGTGACCGAAGAATTCAAGGTCAACGGGCAATATGTCGACACACCCGTGATCGACGGTAAGGAAGGCGTTGTCGGCATTCCGTTCTTCGACAGCTACGTAGAGAAAGCGGCACTGGGCTTTCTTGACGAGGCTGCCAAAGCGCCGGACGAGCCCTTCTTCATCAACGTGAACTTCATGAAGGTCCACCAACCGAACATGCCGGCCCCGGAGTTCGAGCACAAGTCGCTGTCGAAGTCGAAGTATGCGGACTCGATTGTGGAACTCGACACTCGCATTGGCCGAATCATGGACAAATTGCGGGAAACCGGAATGGACCGCAACACGCTGGTTTTCTACACCACCGATAATGGGGCGTGGCAGGACGTCTATCCGGACGCCGGATACACCCCGTTCCGCGGAACCAAAGGCACCCTGCGAGAGGGCGGCAACCGTGTTCCTGCGATTGCGGTCTGGCCGGGAAAGATCAAACCCCGCACCAAAAATCACGACGTCGTCGGTGGTCTCGATCTGATGGCGACATTCGCCGCAGTCGGCGCGGTTCCGCTTCCCGACAAGGATCGCGAAGATAAGCCGATCATCTTCGATAGCTACGACATGTCGCCGATCCTGCTCGGAACCGGTAAATCGGAACGTAAGTCATGGTTCTACTTTACCGAAAACGAGCTCTCGCCCGGTGCGATACGCGTCAACAACTACAAGTTCGCGTTCAATATCCGCGGCGATGACGGAGCCGCGACGGGCGGGCTGGCGGTCGACACCAATCTCGGCTGGAAGGGTGAGGAGAAGTATGTCGCCACGGTGCCCCAAGTGTTTGATCTGTGGCAGGACCCGCAGGAACGCTACGACATTTTCATGAACAACTTCACGGAGCGGACCTGGATGGGCGTGGTCATGGGCGAGGAATTGAAGAAGATCATGGCCACCTACGTGGAATACCCACCTCGCAAGCCCCAGAGCCTGACCTACAACGGTCCCATCACGCTATCGGATTACAGTCGTTTTCAATGGATCCGAGAATCGTTGGCAAAGGAAGGCGTGAGCATTCCTATGCCGACCGGCAACTGATTGTCGCACGGCGGCCTGGATCCAACCAGAGCCGCCGTCTTCCAAGCGTGGCTATATGACTTTCGCACCAGTAATTTGGAGGCCATCCAATGTTCGCGTTTCAAGATTTCATCAAATCGGCCCGCGGCGGAACGTTGGCTGTTACTGCGGCTCTTCTCTTTGTTGCTTCCGCGTACGCTCAAAGTGATCCGCTGCCCTCATGGAACGACACGGCCTCGAAGGCAGCCATCGTTTCTTTCGTCGATAAGGTAACTGGGCAAGGATCGCCCGAATTCGTTCCGGAACCGGAACGCATCGCCGTTTTCGACAATGATGGAACCCTGTGGGTCGAACATCCGATCTATACGCAGCTCGCATTCGCTCTCGACCGAGTGAAGTTGCTTGCTCCGCAGCATCCAGAATGGAAGGAAACGCAGCCGTTCAAGGCCGTGCTCGAAGGCGACATGACGGCGCTCGCGGCGTCGGGAGAAAAGGGCCTCGTCGAGCTCATCATGACCACGCATGCCGGAATGACCAGCAACGATTTCCAGAAGATCGTGACCGATTGGCTGGCGTCAGCACGTGACCCAAAATTCAAGCGGCCTTACACAGAACTCGTCTATCAGCCGATGGTCGAGCTTCTCGCCTATCTCCGCGCCAACGGTTTCAAGACCTTCATCGTTTCAGGCGGAGGCATCGAGTTCATGCGGCCATGGGCAGAAAAAGTCTATGGCGTCCCGCCCGAGCAGGTTATCGGCTCGTCGATCAAGACCGAATTCAGAATGCAGGACGACACGCCGACCCTCTATCGGCTTCCCGAAGTCAATTTCATCGACGACAAGGCCGGCAAGCCCGTCGGGATCAATCAGCAGATCGGTCGGCGGCCGATTGCCGCCTTCGGCAATTCCGACGGAGATCTCGAAATGCTGCAATGGACGACCATGGCGGGTGCACCTGCCAGACTCGGCGTGCTGATCCATCACACCGATGCGGAGCGTGAATACGCCTACGACCGTGATACCGAAGTCGGCCGCCTCGACAAGGCGCTCGATGCGGCCGCAATCGCCGGCTGGACCGTGGTCGACATGAAGGCTGACTGGAAACAAGTGTTCAAGGATTAGGATTGCGCCTCACGCCAGAGGTTTGAACCACGGCGACCCCGACTTTCTAACACGTCAATAGGGAGCGATTGAGTGGCAGCATCTGTTCGGTCAGCAGCAGTGGGACGAATAGCCGTCCTGCTTTTCCTGTTGCTCGCGCCTGCCGGGCGCAGCCTTGCCACTGACGACATCTCGACATCCGGGGCCGACCCGCAGATATCGATCCATGAGGGTTTCGTGGACGAAAGGACGTGCGCATCCTGCCATGCCGATCAGGCCGCGGCTTTTTCAAAGTCTCACCATGCGAAGGCCATGGCGCTGGCTGACGACGAAACAGTACGCGGCGATTTCAAAAACACCCGGTTCGACCATGACGGCGTCGTCACGACCTTTACCCGTCGCGATGGCCGTTTCTTCGTCGACACCGAGGGAGCGGACGGCGGCCAAGCCGAGTTCGAAGTCAAATATACCTTCGCCTACGAGCCCCTGCAGCAATACCTCGTCGACATCGGAGGCGGACGGCTGCAGGCTCTCGACATCGCCTGGGATACGGCCAGACGGCAGTGGTTCTGGCTCGGCAACGGCACCGTGGCAAAACCAGGCTCGACCTATCATTGGACAGGTCCTTTCTATCGTTGGAACCGCACCTGCATCGATTGTCATTCGACCGATCCCCAGGCGCGGTTTCAACCGCAGACGAACGAATATAAGTCGACCTACGTCGCCACCAGAATCGGCTGTCAGTCTTGTCACGGCCCTGGAGCCAAGCACGTCGCTTCGGCGCAATCGGGCAGTGTCTCATCCTACGTCAAACCGGATACAGGTCTGCCGAAAGTCGATGCGGGCATCTGCTTTGCCTGCCATGCCAGGCGCACCAAGCTGCTGGACGGCTACCAGCCCGGTAAGCCCTTTCTCGACTATTTCTCCCCTGACCTGCTCCGGCAGGATCTTTATTTTCCGGACGGGCAGATCCTCGACGAGGTCTTCGAATATGGCTCGTTTCAGCAAAGCAAGATGGCAAGGGCCGGCGTGACCTGTCTCGACTGTCATCGGCCGCACGAGGCCGGGCTTAAGGTCGAAGGCAATGCGCTGTGCACGCAATGCCACACCGAGACGAAGCCGGAGCGCTTCGTCAACCAGGATCCGAGCGGCCTGTTCGACACTCCCGCGCATACCCACCATCAGGCCGGTTCGACCGGAGCACAATGCGCCAACTGCCACATGCCGGAACGTACCTACATGAAGGTCGATCCGCGCCGCGACCACTCCTTCGTCATCCCCCGGCCCGATCTATCGGCAAGCCTTGGAACGCCGAATGCGTGCACGACCTGTCATGTCGGCAGAACCGATGATTGGGCAGCCGAGACAATGGACAAGTGGTACGGAACGCAATGGCGCAAACGCCCATCTATCGCCCATGCCTTCGCTGGAGCTGCGAACGGCGATCAGGCCGCGATGGAAGCTCTGCGGGCGCTTGTCGGTGACAAGGACCAGGCAGGAATTGTCAGGGGCAGCGCCATCGCTGCAACAGGCGGGACTGGCGGCCTGGATATCACCGCCGACATTCGGGCGGCCGCAGCCGATGCAGATCCGCTCGTCAGGCTCGGCGCAGCAGAAGCCGCAGGCAACATTGCGCCAGAACACAGGCTGGAGGCGATCGGCAACCTGCTGGGCGATGCAACGCGCGCCGTGCGCGTTGCCGCCGCCAATGCACTCGCAAGCATCCCGCCCAACCTCTTCGGCAATCAGCGAGGCAATTTCGAAGCCGCCGTCGCGGACCTGCGCGCCTATGTCGAAACGAATGCCGACGTCGCGGAAACACAAAGCAATTATGGCGTCTTCCTGTTTGCCCGACAGCGTACGGGCGAGGCCGAAGCCGCCTTCCGGCGAGCGATTTCGCTCGACCCGACATTGGAGGCAATGCGCATCAATCTCGCGGAATTCTACCGCGCCTCCGGCCAGAACGACAAGTCGGAGCAGACCTATGCCGAAGCGATCGGTATGGCGCCGGACCGCGCGGATCTGCGTTACGGACATGCGCTGTCCCTGGTGCGCAAGCAGGCATTAGCCGAGGCTATCACGGAACTCCAAGAAGCGGTGCGGCTGGATCCGCAAAACTCCCGCTACAAGACGACCTTTGCCGTCGCTCTCGATTCCGCTGGCCGGACGGAAGAAGCGCTGGACAAGCTCGATGGTTGGGAAGCAGACGCAGACGCCGATATGATCGGCCTGGCGCTCCAATACAGTCTCAAGCTTCGACGCTTGCCGGAGGCGCTGAGATACGCCGAGGATCTGGCGCGACTGAGGCCACAGGACCAGCAGATTTCAGGCCTCATTGGGCAGTTGAAGCAGGCGATCAACGAAAAATAGGTATTTGAGCTTGTCGAAATCTACTTCTCGCTGCACAGTGCCGACTCGGGACAGCAGTGCCGAGGCGAAACGAGATCGGGGGATTCTCATGAAAGCCATATACTTGCGTGCCATTCTGTTGGTGGCGGGCATTTGCGCGGCGTCGGCCGGCAACGCCGCCGATATCACGCCGCTCACGCCGGAAGCAAAAACAGTCGAGAGCCAGAGCGGCTGGCAATTCACCTTCGCGCCATATTTCTGGGCTGCCGGCATATCCGGCGATATTGCGCAGTTTGGGCTGCCGGAAGTTCATATCGACGCGGATTTCGGCGATATCCTCAATAACCTCGACTTCGCTTTCATGGCGGCAGGCGAAGCAAGATACGATCGCTTCAGCATCGTGGGTGACGTGATCTATACCAAGCTGGGTGCCGACGCCGACACACCTGCCGGTATCCTTGCCGAGAGCGTCGATGTGACGTCGAAGACCTTCGCGGGATTTCTTGGAGTCGGTTACGCCGTGCTCGAAGATCAAAATGGCCACCTCGACGTGGTCGGTGGCATGAGGGTCTGGTCGGCCAAAACCGAGATCTCGTTCAATGGCGGCATTCTGGCCGGAGTGGATGTCGAAGACAGCGCCACATGGGTCGATGCCGTCGCCGGCGTCCGAGGAAACTACTTCTTCACGCCGGAAATCTATGTCACGGGGTGGGGCCTGCTGGGCGCCGGCGGCGCCGATATCGACTGGGATGTGGCGCTGGGCCTCGGCTACAAGTTCAACGACACCATCTCAGCGGTCGCCGGATATCGTGCACTCGGCGTCAACTACGATAATGACGGGTTCGTCTTCGACGTCGTCCAGCAGGGGCCGATTATCGGAGTCGCCATCCGGTTCTAACGGGCGGACCGGCGAACTTCGTACTGTTGGCAATTATCCTTCCAGTATGCTCGCCTTTTGAACACCTGGTGTCCTCGAGGAGCCGGAACAACGACCTCCCCAGGAAGCAGAGAGCCGCCGTGACAGCGGCTCGCAGTTCGGTATCCAACAGGATCGATCCCGGGGATATCGTTTCATTTCGGAGGAAGCCTGCCTTGCGGGCTGGGTTCAATCGGATCATGGAGGCATTGATGAAGAAAGCCGCTTCTTGGGTAGTACTGGTTGTCGCGCCGCTCGGTGTCTGGACAGGGACGGCAGCCGCCCAGTCGAGTGAAGACTTGGCGAAGAAGCTTTCCAATCCAATAGCCTCGCTCATCAGCGTGCCGTTCCAGTTCAACTACGATCACGGCTATGGTCCAGACGACGGCGACAAGGCGACGCTGAACATTCAGCCGGTCGTTCCCTTCAAGATCAACGAGGACTGGAACGTCATCTCGCGCACCATCCTGCCCGTCACATGGCAAAACGACATCGCCGGACCATCTGGAACGCAGTTCGGTCTGGGCGACACCACGCAAAGCTTCTTCTTTTCGCCGTCCAAGCCGACCGAGAGCGGCATCGTCTGGGGCGTCGGCCCGGTGTTCCTGCTGCCGACGGCGACGGACGAGCTCCTCGGAAGCGGCAAGTGGGGTGCGGGTCCGACAGCGGTCGTCCTTAAGCAGGACGGCCCCTGGACTTACGGTTTTCTCGGGAACCACATCTGGTCGTTCGCTGGTCAAAGCGACCGCGAGGATGTGAGTTCGACATTCCTCCAGCCGTTCCTCTCCTACACGACCAAAGACGCATGGACGTTCTCGCTGAATACGGAGTCGACATATAACTGGGAAACGAACGACTGGTCGGTGCCGATCAACTTCGCAGTCGCAAAGCTGATCACCATCGACAAGCAGCCAATCAGCCTGACGGCGGGCTTACGATATTGGGCGGCGGCTCCAGACAATGGCCCGGAAGGACTGGGCTTCCGCGTCGCGGTCACGTTCCTCTTCCCGAAGTGAATCCGCAGTCGGCGACGCGCGCGGCGGCTGTAGTAGCAAAAGCTCAACCTTCTTTTGCTATCGCTAGAGCCGATTGCGTTGGAGATGATGTTGGCGATGAAAAATCTCGCGGCTATGGTTTTGATGGCAGCCGTCCTGCAGCCGGCGTCCGCCTTCGGCGAGACCGAATGGATGGGCGGTGCGAGACAATGGTCGGTCGGCTTTGCAAATGAGAGCCCGCATCCCTATTGCCGCCTGCTGTGGGACAGCGAGATCGGCAAGACCATGGAATTCCGCCAGAGCGCGACCGAGACGTTCTGGCTGGTTTCAAAGAACACGTGGGACATTCCGGCCAAAACCAAGACCGAGGTGACGCTCACCAACCGTACGACGACGAAAGTGGTCGCCGCCGAATTCTTCGAAAAGAACACGCTTCGCCTCTGGGGTCCGGCCAGCAAGGGGAGCGGCGGACTGAAGAAGATCATCAAGAATTCCTTTGCCGGAATGCCTGACGTGCAGCTTACCTTTGCCGGCGATGAAGGCGACTGGACACTGCCGCTCTCGCGGGTGGATCAGCTCTACCCGACTTATCTCCAGTGCCTCAAACGTCTCGAGGCCGGCGAAAAGCCAAAGCAGAATTCCGAAACCAGCAAGCCGTTCTGACAGCGGTCTTCGACTCAACCGATCGGCGGCGGCGCAGTATCACGAATCAGGCTGCGCACGGCTTCGATATCGCCGTTGAGCGGCCGTTCGTCGCCATAATGGGAAACATGTTCCCGCACTGCCTTATAGACCAGGTCCGTGCCTGCCGCCCGCGGCGCCGTCGCCACCAGGAAATCATGCGCCTGGGCAGCGGCCATCAGCTCGATCGCCAGGATATATTCGGCGTTGTCGATGACGGCGAGCAGCTTGCTGGCGGAAGCCGTCGGGTGCGCAAGGAAATCCTCCTGCAGGCCCGAGGTCAGCCCGCCGTCCATGGCCGCGGGTGCGGCAAGGCGGCGGTTCTCGTTGCTCAGTGCGGCAGCGGTATATTGGGCAATCATGAAGCCGGAATGGCTGCCGGCATCGCTCGCCAAAAAGGGCGGCAGGCCGCTCACCAGCGGATTGACGAGCCGGTCCATGCGCCGCTCGCTGATCGCGCCGATCTGTGCCAGCGAAATCGCCAGGCTATCGGCCGCTTGCCCGAGCGCCGGGGCAACCGCATGGGCTTCGGAAGAGACGATCGGATGTTCCGGCGTGCCTGAGACAGCCGGATTGTCCGTCACCGAAGCAAGCTCCTGATCGACGACGCGGGCGGAATTGTCGAAGACGTCGCGGGCGGCACCATGGGCGTGCGGCACCGAACGAAGACTGAGTGCATCCTGCGTGCGTCGGCCGAAGGCGGCGGCAACAAGGCCGCTGCCTTGAAGCCTGGCGCGCAGGCTCGCTCCGACTTTCTCGATCCCCGCCGATGGGCGCAGCGCCAGCACCGCCGCGTCGAAGGCGGCAATCTGGCAGCCTGCCGCTTCCAGCGTCAGTGCTGCGATCGCATCGGCCCAGTCGAGCAGCCGCTCGGCGCGCAAAAGCGCTACAGCGCTCAGACCGGTGGCGCAGGCCGTGCCGTTGACAAGGCTCAAGCCTTCCTTGGCGCCAAGCACCAGTGGTTCGAGGCCGATCGCGGCAAGCGCCTCGCGGCCACTCATACGCCGGCCGTCGAGGTGAGCGCTGCCTTCTCCGATCAGAACAAGCGCGATATGGGCGTTGTGGACGAGGTAACCGGCAGAGCCTTTGGAGGGCACGTCGGGAATGCAATCATGTTCCAGCATGGCCGCAAGATGCTGGACGATCTCGCCCCGCACGCCGGAATGACCATGGGCGAAATTGGCAATCTCAGCCGCGATGATGGCGCGCACTTCGCGGGCGGACAGCAATGGCCCGACGCCGCAGGCATGGCTGAGCACGATGCTGCGTGACAACAGGCTCTGCGAGGCACGATCGACCACCGTATCGGCCAGTGCCCCGACGCCGGTGTTGACGCCATAGGCGCGCACGCCCGTCTCGACGATGCGCGCAACGATGCGGCTTGCCCGCTCGACGCGTGCTGAGGCGGCCGGCGACAGCACAAGCGCTTCCCCTGCCCCGACGCGCGCCACATCGCGCCAGCTCAGCACGGACTCGATGGTGATTGTCATTGACCGCTTCCGAAATGGCCGATGAACTGGCGAAAGGCGGGTGTCGCGCCACCGGTAAACATTTCGTCAGGCTTGCCGCTGCTTTCTATCAGCCCTTCGCGCATGAAGACGACGCGGTTCGAGACGTTACGGGCAAAGCTCATCTCATGGGTGACGACGAGCATGGTCATGCCCTCCTCGGCCAGCGCGCGCATGACGCGCAGCACTTCGCCGACAAGCTCCGGATCAAGCGCCGAGGTCGGTTCGTCGAAGAGCATTACCTTCGGCTTCATCGCCAGCGCACGGGCGATTGCGGCACGCTGCTGCTGGCCACCGGAGAGATGGGCGGGATAGGCATGGCGCTTATCGGCGATGCCGACCTTTTCGAGCAGCGCTTCGGCCTCGGCGATGCAGTCGGCGCGCGGTCGCTTGAGCACGTGGATCGGCCCTTCGATGACGTTCTGCAGGATCGTCATATGGGACCAGAGATTGAAGGACTGGAACACCATGCCGAGTTCGGAGCGGATATGGTCCACCTGTTTCTGGCTGGCCGGCTTGCTCGTGCCGCCCTTGTGCACCATGCGGATCTGTTCGCCGTCGACAAAGATCTCGCCGTCGCTTGCGGTTTCGAGCAGGTTGATACAGCGCAGAAAGGTCGACTTGCCGGAGCCGGAGGCACCGAGCAGCGAGATCACATCGCCGTCTTCCGCATCGAGGGAAATGCCGCGCAATACTTCGTGCGTGCCGAAGCTCTTGCGGATATTGCGGACCGATAGTCGGGTTACGCCTGGCATGGGTGCTCCAATCGGGTCAAAGATCGACTATGCCTTCAGCGCCTGCGGAATGGCGCGGCGATGTCGGGACAGCGAATATTCGAGCAGAGCCATGCCCTGCAGGATGATGAAGTTGAGGACGAGATAGATGATCGCCGCACAGAGAAAGACTTCCATCGTGCGGTAGGTCTGCGAGATCAGCCGCTGGGCGACGCCGGTGACCTCCCAGACGGTGACGAGGCTTGCGAGCGCCGTCGACTTCATCATCAGCACGATCTCGGTGGAATAGGCCGGCAGCGCGTGGCGAAAGGCGATCGGCGCCAGGATACGGCGCACCAGCAGGAAGCCGGACATGCCGATCGAGCGCGCCGCTTCGATCTCCTTCGGCGAGACGGCGCGAATGCCGCCACGGAAGATCTCCGCCGTGTAGCCGGCGGTGCAGAGCGCCAGCGACAGCACGGCGCAGACCATCGGCTCACGCAGGAACGGCCAGAGGAAGGAATAGCGGATGACGCCGAACTGGCCGAGGCCGTAGAATACCAGGAACATCTGGATCAGAAGCGGCGAGCCGCGGAAGACGAAGATATAGCCTTTGGCGAAGCTCGAAAGCACTTTGTTGCCGCTGGTCCGCATCCAGACGATGACAAGCGCCAGCAGGCCGCCGGAGACGATCGACAGGGAAAACAGGATGAGCGTCGTCGGTACGGCCTTGAGCAGGGTGACCATGGTCGAGGCGATGAAGGTGAAATCCATTGTCGCCTCCTTACGCCTGGCCCATGGCGGATGCCGGCATGCTGCGATTGGCGCGGCGCTCCGCCCCGTTGAAGATGCGGTCCGAAAGGCTGGTCAGGAGCAGATAGAGGCAGCCGCCGGCGATGAAGAACAGGAAATATTGCCGGGTCGAGCCCGCCGCCACCTGGCTGGTGCGCATCAGCTCGGCAAGACCGGTGACGGAGATCAGCGCCGAATCCTTGAGACTGAGCTGCCAGACGTTACCGAGGCCGGGAATGGCGAGGCGAAAAACCTGCGGCATGATGATGCGGCGAAGGCGCATGCCGCGATGCATGCCGATCGCCGAGGCAGCCTCGAGCTCGCCCTTGGAGATGGCGAGAAAAGAGCCGCGGAACACCTCCGCCTGGTAGGCGCCGGAGATGATGCCGACGGCAAGCGCGCCTGCGACAAAGGAGGGCAAGCCGAGGAAACCTTCGTAACCCATGGCCTGGCCGATCGAGGTGACGGCCGACGAGCCGCCGAAATAGATGAGATAGATGATCAACAGTTCCGGCACGCCGCGAAACACGGTCGTGTAGACATTGCCGAGCGTGACAAGGACAAGGTTGCCGGAGAGTTTCGCGGCTGCGACGATCGCGCCCAGCACCGCGCCGATCGCCAGCGCCGTCGCCGTGACAGCCAGCGTCATCAAGGCGGCGGCAATGAGCAGCGCACCCCATCCCGTCGAGCCGAAGCCGAGAAGTTCCAAGCTTGCCATATCGTCCGTTCCCCGTCCGTGGCAGTGTTTTGCGGATTGACAATAGCATGCGGTCTCCGGCGATAAAGCCGAAGACCGGTGTTTGCGGCCGAAAGGCCGAAACGCTTATTGCGGGCTGACGTCGACCTTGAACCACTTCATCGAGAGGTTCTTGACGGTGCCGTCGGCAAGTGCGGACTTAATCGCCTCGCTGAACTTGTCACGCAGGTCCGTATCGGCCTTGCGGACACCCAGGCCTTCGCCCTCGCCCCAGATCGGACCGATGATCTCGGGGCCGGTGAAGTCGAGCGCGCCGTTGGCGGAGGCGAAGGCATTGGCGAAATAGACGGCGTCGTCGAAGCCGAGGTCGATGCGGCCGTTCTGCAGGTCGAGGTCGCGGTCGGCACCGGTCTTGTATTCGCGGATCTCGGCAATATCGCCGAAATTGTCATAGACGAACTTGGCATAGACGGTCGCCGCCTGGATGCCGATCGTCTTGCCCTTGAAGGCCGCCTTCAGCGCGTCGATTTCCTTCACGCCGGTCTGGCCGGGCGTCATCTTGATCGTGGCGCCGGTGCCGGCGGCCTTAGCCAGCGGGCTGTCCTTGGCGGTGGCGAAGGCTGCAGGGGTGGCGGCATAGGGAATGGTGAAGTCGATGACCTGCTTGCGCTCTTCGGTGATCGACAGCGCATCCATGATGACGTCGAACTTGCCGGCGTTGAGCGCCGGGATCATGCCGTCCCAATCGGAGGCGACCAGCGTGCATTCGATCTTGGCGCGCTCGCACAGCACCTTGGCGAGTTCCGGTTCAAAGCCGCCGAGCGTGCCGTCGGCATTGGTGAGGTTCCAGGGCGCATAGGCGCCTTCGAGTGTAATGGTCGCCTTCGTCCAGTCTTTGGAAAAGGCAGGCGCGGCGAAGGCGGAAAAAGCCGCCACGCCACAAAGCAGGATTGCGCTGAATTTCATTTGTGAATTCTCCTCTGGAGTTGAAACAGACCTTGCGGCACCACGGCCGATCTTCGCCGGCTTGCCCTTTCCTGTCCTATTTCTGTTTCGGGACCGATTGGGAGGTTGTATATGGTACCATATGAGATATTTTGTGATATGCAAGAGGAAAGTCGAATTATGTAGCGAATTCCATTCGTGCAAAAGGAATAGGCAATGAAGCGTCCCGGCGAGATGAAGCGCGAACTGGCGCAGAATGATAGCACCCCGCTCTATGCCGGCGTCAAGCAGGTGATCCTCGACCGCATCCAGAGCGGCGAGTGGCCGCCGAAGTACCGGGTGCCGTCGGAAAACGAGCTGGTCGTCGAACTCGGCGTCAGCAAGATGACCGCCAACCGGGCGCTGCGCGAACTTGCCAACGAGGGCGAACTTGTCCGCATCCAGGGGGTCGGCTCCTTCGTTGCCGAGCGCAAGGGCTATTCGGCGCTGTTCGAGGTGCGCAACATCGCCGAGGAAATTGCTGAACGCGGCCATGTCCACGAGGCCTCCGTCGTCGTTCTCGCCCGGGAAACCGCCTCTCCCGAGGTTGCCGACGCGCTCGAACTGCCGATCGGTGCTGCGGTTTTCCACTCGCTGATCGTCCACAGCGAAAACGGTGTTCCCGTGCAGATCGAGGACCGCTTCGTCCATCCGGAGGCCGCGCCCGAATATCTCGACCAGGATTTTTCGACGCTGACGCCGAACGCTTATCTGACGGCTGCGGCCCCGCTCAGCGGCTCCGAGCACGTTGTCGAGGCGGCGATGCCGCAGGCCTGGGAATGCAAGCTGCTGACCATCATGAAGACCGAACCGTGCCTGACGATCCGCCGGCGCACATGGTCGGCAAAACAGGTGGTCTCGACCGCCCGTCTCGTCTATCCCGGCCACCGCTACCGGCTGGAAGCGCGCAGCGGCAAGATGTTCGACGAATGAAAACACCTGCTATGTTGTATATGGTACTGTGCAGGCTGCGCCATCGCCGTGAGTGAAGCTATGATAAGCAGCGGCCTTGCCCTTGTTCTTCATCAAGCGGGACTTCGTAGATCTGATCGGAATTATCAAACATTGAGCCGATTGCGGACGGTAGGGATTGGGAAATTAATCCAGCTCGTAGACAGCGTTATCCTGCACTTCCCGCAGCCCCTTGTATGAGGCGTGCCGCAGCTTACGGTCGTCCGTCCACGCCCTGTACTCGATCTCGGCGATCAGCTTTGGTTGCAGCCAGATGACGCTCTTGGGATGGAGCATCCACATGCCAAGCCTAGCGCAGATGACAGGGTCGCTGCACACCCACAATTTCTATGTCGGGAAGTTGAAAGCTAAGCAGGCGCAACTTTTCGGCAGCGACCCTTAATTGGCGATGCTGCTCGACAATGTTGCTGAGGTTCTAAGCGGCCATGCGGTCACCTTGACCGATGAAATAGCCGACCTGGAATGCGAAGAGTAGTCACACTGAAATATTTTCATGGAAAATCAATGGCGTTGCCACACCCTGCCACACCTCAGGTGAATGCTAAGCTCACCACGATGCCGGTTCCGAAGACAGCGGATGCGCCTCATCTCGGAAATTCAAACTCCTGTTGAACAACCGCGCACTTGGTAACCATTGTCACAAAAGTCCAGAAATAGTGCTTGCGCAGATTTCTCGCATGGGCTGTAGCTAATTACTTGGGGTGGGGGAAATTCATGAACATAATAAATAGCGCAGGCATGTCTTCTGCGGCTGCCATAGCGTCACCTGACGAAGAAGTTATTCAACTTCTATATATGACAGCGAAGGAAGAGGATTTCTGCTGTCTCATGACTGACGGGGAATGGGAAGATTACGACAAGACCATTGTAAATCGCGCCTGCGATCTTGGCCTCGTCACCATTCGTAGTCCCGGTGGCGGGTGGAGTTACGTGACCGGCTGGCGGCTTACAAAGCTCGGCAAAAAAACAATCGGCATCCCAGTAAAGCTCAGCATCATACCCCGCCTTCTGGCATTCTTTACCCGCTGAACGCTAGTCGATCTAATAAACCGCCGCATTGTCATGCACCTCGCGCAGTCCCTTGTAAGACGCGTGACGGAGCTTGCGGTCACCGCGGTGCCAACATCGTGTTCGGCTATGTCTCGCGGTGACCCCGGAGCCACCCTGCGCTCGTGGAACGGGCGGACGCCAGCAGGTTTGAATGTCGAGATAAGCACTTTGGATAGATGTTCGCCGTGCTCTAACGCGGTTACAATCTTCGCTTAAGGAGAAGGGAGTGAACGATGAAAGCGATCACGGTTTCTGGCCTCATTATGCTAGCCTTCGCATCTGGTGCATATGCCGCAACCATGACGGCGGAGCAGTTGAAAAGCGAGTTGGTGGGCCACCCAATTCACTGGAAGTCCAAGACGCAATCGGGCGTCACAACTTATAAACCAGACGGAACGATTGAAGCGACTGTCGACGGGGACAAGGCCACCTACAAGGGGACATGGAGCATCAAAGATAATAAGATGTGCGAGAAGTTCGGCAAGGAAAAATGTGCAACGATCAATTCGCTTGGAGGTAAGAAATACTCCAAGGGGGCCGGAACGTTTACGGTGGAATAGTGCCTGTTTCGGTTTTCGTCACCAGGCAGCTTACCTGCCGCCTGACTTCTCGCGTAACGGGAAAAAGCGCCTGAGCTCAGTCGGCAGCCTTGATGCTCGTGTTGCAGAGCCTCCAATAGCCACCGCCCTTCAGGATCCCGAAGCGGCGCAACGACTGGTGCGATTGAGCATATTGCCCCTTCATCTGACGTTCAGGTTGGATCGCCGAAACTAGTCTAACAGCCTCGGCCACAGATCTATGGACGACCTAGATGTTTCCAGCGCTGACCTCCCTTTCCGACCATGATATTGAAGTTGTGGTCGATGCCCTGACGGAATGGTGTTCTCAGCATCATTGCGACATTCAGAGCTGTCGCGGGCAATTTGCCCTCGCCGCGGCTGTCGATGCGGTCCAGAGCTCACCGAACCGTGACACCTTGCTGCATCAGCTTTCGGAGAAATTGATGGACAGTAATTGAATAGCGCGTTTCGGATATGTCAGTGCGACCGCCCGGCGCACAGGAGAGTTGGTTGCGTGGGGTTAGGCAATATCGCCGAGCGGCCAATTGAATATTACTAGAGACTATTATCGACTTGAAGTCACTTTGTACATCAGAGTGAAATCGTACGATCATTGCCTAGTTTTGTAGCAAACATCTGTGGAAATAGCATTCACAAAGTACTTATTTTATTGCAAATGTATGATTTATCATCAAAGTGATTTTGCAACGCGGCTTAGTCACAAGCCGTAAAAAACACCCCCCTTCCTGATCCCGCTCCAGCGGGGTTTTTCTTCTCTAGACTTGCGTGAACGCCATTAAGCGAACATTGCACAAGCACAGATTAGTGCTTCGCATTGGTCCGGAAGCGCACAGGAACCTTTTGGACGACCCGTTGTTTGGCCATGAGGATCGTACAGGTGGCCCAATCCAGGGGCCGTCCGCCATCCCTTCCTTCCCGTGCGATCCGTCCTTTCCCAAATTACCCCGTCTCCACGGGGCCTTTTTTCGGATCGAGTCCCGCGGAAGCAAATGGACGCGCGACTTTAATGCACGACCTGCGGCGAGCAGGCTGGAAAGTTGAGATTCGGCAGCTAATTTGGAAGCCTGCAACAAAAAAAGCCGCCTATCCGGAGAGGCGGGTGGCGGTGTGGCCGGATAAACGGTGTTATTGCGCGGCCAATCCGATTCAGGAACCATTTCAACAATCGACAGCGGAAGTTTAATCCAATCGGCAATTTGCTCAGGCGTTTTTGCGGTTGCAAGGAGTTAATCCACAGCTGCGACACTGACGTCGAGCGGACGAACACGGAGGAGGGGGTAACTGGGCCTTTAGACAAACTGCTCGGGCCGCTTTCGATTGAAGCGCGTCGGGATTCGAACCCGAGACCTACCGATTAAAAGTCAGTTGAGTTGCCACTATATCTTATTGATATTATTTCCTCATTTTTAGTGAATTTCTCCGTGTGCATATGAGTGTGCGTGTAGGAGTGCGAGGGGATGGTCCCGTACTGGGGTGCGCGACAGTGAAATGGTTAGGAAGAACACCGCCCCCTTTCGCGGTCCGCTCCCCTTGTCGTCTCAGAACACGAACGGAACGAGCCGGTAACGGGTCGTAGCCATGAAAGCCTCGTAAGCAGGGTCCTGTTTGAGCAGACGTTCTTCCGCCAGGAGGCGGAAACATTGTGCGGCCAGGGCCGTCGCATAGATGGCGAAATTCCAAAGGCTCGGATGGGCCAGGAAGAAGCCGA
>NZ_PQIG01000118.1 GCF_012349115.1 Rhizobium ruizarguesonis | reverse complement strand
CCGCAACCATCGCCTTCAGCGCCGTCATCGCCGCATCGCCGCCACCGCCGGCAACCGGCACATCCTTCCAGGCAAAACCTTCCTTCGAAAGATCCTGCTTCAGAACGTTCAGCGCCGCTGCCTCGCCACCTGACGTCCACCAGTGCAGCATCTGTACTTCCTTGACGTCGGCTGCTTGGGCCACACCGAGGCCAGCCATCATCACGACAGCAATAGCTGCCGAGCTCAAAAACTTGCTCATGAATTTCCTCCCATTTGCAAATCGGCGGCGGGACCCTCCCTGCCGCCCGATGCTTCCCGCCATTGCAGCGGTCAGCATACAGCCGCACTCCTCCGCGCGGTTAACAATTTAAAACGTTATAAGCCTCCCGTCGTCAAGCCCTTTCTCGACTCTCGAGAAAAATATGGTTATTTCCCTAAGTTACTGAATATAATTCATATTTAATTCATGGCTAACAGAACGTTAAAATTTAAAACGTTTTCATTCGTTGATTGCGCACCGGATTCATCGTGTTATGGTATCGGCAATTCCAGCATGGAAAGCCAAGGGTGACCGAACCGTCCCGGCCGCAGCGCGGCGAAAATCTCGATATAACGCATAAGCGCGGCAAGCCGACCTTGCGAACGATCGCCACGATCGCTGGTCTTGCGGTGACGACGGTGTCACGGGCGCTCTCCGATGCGCCGCAGATTTCGCTCGAGACCCGTCAACGCGTGCACCGCATCGCCCGCGAGATCGGCTATCTCCCGGACCGGGCCGCGCAGCGTCTGAAGACCGGCCGCACCAATGTCATCGCTATCCTGCTCGATTCGCACGAGGAAGTGGTCGGTTTCAGCACCTCGATCATGTACGGCATCGCCAAGGCGTTGAAAGAGACCTCCTACCATCTTGTCGTCGCGCCGAACTTCCTGTCGACGACCGATGTCGAGGCCGCTGAATACATCATTCGCAATCACCTCGCCGACGGGCTGATCTTCACGCGCACCGAACCGCTCGATGCCCGCGTCCGCCTGCTGCTCGAGACCGGCTTTCCCTTCATCTGTCATGGCCGCACCGAATTTTCGACGCCGCACCCCTATGTCGACTACGACAATTTCACCTTTGCCTATGAGGCGACGCGCCGGCTGATCGCCAAGGGCCGCAAAAAGGTGGTGGTGATCCTGCCGCCGAAACGGCTGACCTTCTGCCAGCATATCCTGCATGGCTTCATGACGGCGGTGCGGGAGGCAGGCATCGCCTATGAGATCCCCGAGGCGGTCGATCTCGATACGCCGGCAGACGTGCTGCGCGACTTCATTAGCAGCCGCGCCGCCGCCCCGGATGCTCCTGATGGTTTCATCTGCCCCGGCGAAGTTTCGGCGCTTGCCGTCATCAGCGGCATGAGCGATGCCGGCCGCATACTGGCCGTCGATTACGATATCGTCGCCAAGGAGACGTCCCGCCTTCTCAGCCAGTTGCAGCCGAAGGTCGATACGATCCACGAGGACCTGACGGCGGCGGGCGAGGATCTGGGACGCATGCTGCTGCAGCGCATCAGCAATCCGGATGCCGAGGACCTGCATCTCCTGCTGCCGCCGCAGATCAACTTTCCGATCGGTTAAGCTACCCCGCTGTGGGAGTGTTGGCATCAGACCCCGCAGCCATGAAAATCGCCGTGAAATCAACGTCATCTCATCCCTCAATCACGCTCACGCTTCAAAACTGTTTCCATGGCGCGTGATTTGTCCTAGAAGCACCGCCTAATCCGGTCGCAGCCCACCCGGTCAAAACAAGGGATCCAAAATATGAAAACCATCGTCGTCTGCTCAGGCGGACTGGACTCCGTTTCGCTTGCCCACAAGGTAGCAACAGAAAAGCAACTTATCGGCCTGGTCTCCTTCGACTACGGCCAACGGCATCGCAAGGAACTCGACTTCGCCGCCAGATGTGCCGCACGGCTCTCCGTTCCACATCATATTATCGACATCGCCAGCATCGGCGGTCATCTCAGCGGATCGGCCCTGACCGACAATGTCGAGGTTCCAGACGGCCACTACGCCGAGGAGACCATGAAAGCCACCGTCGTGCCCAACCGTAATGCCATCATGCTGGCAATTGCGTTCGGTCTGGCTGCCGCGCAAAAAGCAGATGCCGTTGCCGTCGCCGTGCATGGCGGCGACCACTTCATCTACCCGGACTGCCGGCCGGGCTTCATCGATGCCTTCCAGCATATGCAAAACGAAGCGCTGGACGGTTATGCCAGCGTGAAACTGCTTGCACCCTATGTCGACGTTTCCAAAGCGGCGATCGTGGTTGACGGCGAAAAACACGGCACGCCGTTCTCGGAAACCTGGTCCTGCTACAAGGGCGGCGAGCTCCACTGTGGGCGCTGCGGAACCTGTGTGGAACGCCGTGAAGCGTTCCATCTTGCCGGTGTCCCCGATCCGACGGAGTACGAAGACAAGGACTTCTGGAAAGCGGCCGTGTCGCGATACTCCGCCACGGAGGTGCGTTGATGTACCGCATCACCAAGGAGTTTCATCTCTCCGCCTCCCATCAACTGGATCACCTGCCTGCCGACCATCAATGCGCTCGGCTCCACGGTCACAACTACGTCGTCGTCGTCGAGCTGGCTGCGGAAAGCCTGAATGATGATGGCTTCGTCCGTGATTATCACGACCTCTCGCCGCTCAAGCGCTATATCGACGAAGCTCTCGATCATCGTCACCTGAACGACGTCTTCGGCCATTCGAAAGTCACCTCCGAATTCCTGGCAAGGCACTTCTACGACTGGTGCAAGCAGCACTTCCCGGAAACATCGTCCGTTCGCGTCAGCGAGACCCCGAAAACCTGGGCGGAGTACAGGCCGTGAGCGCCGGGACCATTCGCGTCAGCGAGATCTTTGGCCCGACCATACAGGGTGAAGGCGCCTTGATCGGGCTGCCGACGGTGTTCGTGAGGACAGGCGGCTGTGACTACCGGTGTTCCTGGTGCGACAGCCTTCACGCCGTCGATAGCGCCTTCCGGGATCAATGGATTCCCATGTCCACGGAGGCGATCTGGCACGAGATCATGAAGCTCTCCGGTGGAAAACCACTGACGGTTTCCCTTTCCGGAGGCAATCCGGCGATACAGCCCCTAAGGCCGCTTATCGAGCTTGGCCATTCGCAAGGATATCGTTTTGCCCTGGAAACACAGGGAAGCGTAGCCCAGGCCTGGTTTCGCGATCTCGACGTCCTGGTCGTCAGCCCCAAACCGCCATCAAGCGGAATGCTGACGGATTGGGATCAGGTGGATAACTGCCTTCAACTGGCCGCCGGCGGACCGGAGGTCGCATTGAAGATTGTCGTCTTCGACGATGCCGACTACGAATTCGCCGAACAGGCGGGTCAGCGCTATCCCCAAATTCCGTTGTTCCTTCAGCCAGGCAATCATACGCCGCCGCCGCCCGATAACGATGACGCGCGCATTGATATCGACGGCGTGATGGATCGGATGCGCTGGCTTGTCGAAAGGGTGACGGCCGACCAATGGTTTGAAGTCCGCGTACTACCGCAATTGCACGTGCTGCTCTGGGGAAACAAGCGAGGCGTATGAGCCTGCCTGCGTTGAAAATTATGCAGCGACGCGCTCCGGAAAGGCGAAAACATCGACGGGCTCTCCAAGCCCGCGCAGCGGGAAGGTGCCGAGACTATCCATGTCCTTCGCGCAGCCCGCCATTTCGACAAAGGCCCGCGACAAGAGCACCGGACGCTTGACCTCCTTGGTCAGGGTTTCCAGTCGCGAGGCGACATTGACCGCCGGGCCAATGACGGTGAAATCCAGCCGCCGGCGCGAGCCGATATTGCCGTACATGACGTCGCCGACATGCACGCCGACGCCGTAGCGCAACGGTTCGCGTCCGTTGCCCGCATACTGCTCGTTCAATTGCGCCATCAACGCCTGCCCTTCGCGGATCGCCTGCAGCAGATCGAGGCAGGCGGTTTCCTTGGCTAACGGGAAGATCGCCAGCAATCCGTCACCCATGAACTTCAGGATCTCTCCGCCATGCCGCTCGATCGGATCTGACATGGCGTCGAAATAATCGTTGAGCAGATGGATGACATCGTCACGCGGCCAGAGATCGGAGATCGCCGTAAAGTCGCGCAAGTCGCAGATCATGATTGCCGCCCCGACGGTCGCGCCGCTGCCGCGCGTCGTGACGCCCGACAGGATCTGTTCGCTCGCATGCGGTCCGACATAGGTCTGCAGCAGCGTGCGCGCCATGATGTTCTTCAGCCGGATTTCGCTGACGAGGGTCAATGCCGGCAGCAGGTCGCGCAGGAAATCGACATGCTCGCTCGTAAAACCGCCCGGCCGGCTGGTCGAAAATGTCGCGACATGCCGTTTGCCGAAAGTATGCTCGAGCGGCCAGGCGATATACTCCGTGAGGCCGTCATCGCGCAGTTCCTGATAGAATGAATCCTCGTCGCCGTCGGCTGTGCCTTCCAGCTGTCTACGCACCTCCTCCGAACCCTGATGGATCGCGTTGACGGGACTCTTCAGGAACTCCGGCGTGTTTTCGACACCATAGGCGAAAGTGTTGATCTTCGCCTCCGCCAGGCCTTCCTTCCAGAGGATGCGGGCGCCGATCCATTGCGGATGGTTCGTCCTGAAATGCAACGTCGCCCGCGCCACCGGCACTCCTGCCGCCAGCAGCTTCTCGCACATGTCCACCAGGATATTGTCGATGAACCGCTCGCCGCGCGTCTCGTTCACCAGCCAGTCGAGAATCCGTCTTCTGCGGATCGGCCAGACGCCTTCTTCCGCTTCGACGGCAGTCCCGGCCTTGTTCAAAAAAGACGACATCAAAAACTCCCGCTACGCCACATCATCGGCGAGGACCGAATTTAGTTTCCGCTGAATGTGGGCGATGAGGGAGCAAATGATAAGAGGCAGACTGCGATCAAGACTCAGAAATCCCAGTCCTCGTCCTCGGTCGCCACCGCCTTGCCGATGACATAGGAGGAGCCGGAGCCGGAGAAGAAGTCGTGGTTCTCGTCGGCATTCGGCGAAAGCGCCGACAGGATCGCCGGATTGACCTTGCAGGCTTCAGCCGGGAACAGCGCCTCGTAGCCAAGGTTCATCAGCGCCTTATTGGCATTGTAGTGCAGGAATTTCTTGACGTCCTCGGTCAGCCCGACGCCGTCATACAGCGCTTCGGTATATTTCGCCTCGTTGTCGTAGAGTTCGAGCAGCAGTTCGAAGGCGAAATCCTTGATCTCCTGCTTCCGCTCGTCGCCGAGCCGCTCCAACCCGCGCTGGAACTTGTAGCCGATATAATAGCCGTGCACCGCCTCGTCGCGGATAATCAGCCGGATCATGTCGGCCGTGTTGGTCAGCTTGGCCCGGCTCGACCAGTACATCGGCAGGTAGAAGCCCGAATAAAACAGGAAGCTTTCGAGGAAGACGCTCGCGACCTTCTTCTTCAGAGGATCGCCGGAGCGATACTGCTCCATGATCAACGCCGATTTCCGCTGCAGGAACTCGTTCTCTTCCGACCAGCGATAGGCATCGTCGACATCGGGCGTCGAGCACAGGGTCGAGAAGATCGAGGAATAGGATCGCGCATGCACCGCCTCCATGAAGGAGACGTTGGAAAGCACCGCCTCCTCATGCGGCGTCGCCGCATCCTCCATCAGCCGGATGGAACCGACACCGTTCTGGATCGTATCGAGCAGCGTCAACCCGGTGAAGACGCGGATGGTCAACTGCTGCTCGGCCGCCGTCAGCGTTGCCCAGGAGGGAATGTCGTTGGAAAGCGGCACCTTTTCCGGCAGCCAGAAATTGCCGGTGAGCCGGTTCCAGACTTCGAGATCCTTATCGTCCTCGATGCGGTTCCAGTTGACGGCGCGCACGCGGGAAGCGGGTTTGATTTGCATGTTCATCGGGTGGTCCTTTTCGGGCGCCAGAATCTGCATGGCGAAGGGAACTGCGAACCCTCCCGTTCCTTGCAGCGCCAGCAGCATTCAAATCACAAGGTACAGGATACGCAGCCCTGCACCTCGGTGCCGGACAGCGCCATCTGGCGAAGGCGGATGTAGTAGATCGTCTTGATGCCCTTCTTCCAGGCATGGATCTGCGCCTTGTTGATGTCGCGCGTCGTTGCCGTGTCGCGAAAGAACAAGGTCAGCGACAGGCCCTGGTCGACATGCTGGGTCGCCGCTGCATAGGTGTCGATGATCTTCTCCGGCCCGATCTCGTAGGCGTCCTGATAATAATCGAGATTGTCGTTGGTCATGAACGGCGCCGGATAATAGACGCGGCCGATCTTGCCTTCCTTGCGGATCTCGATCTTCGAGACGATCGGATGGATCGAGGAGGTCGAGTGGTTGATATAGGAGATCGAGCCTGTCGGCGGCACCGCCTGCAGGTTCTGGTTATAGAGGCCGGAGGCCATCACCGCCTTCTTCAACGCGGCCCAATCTTCCTGCGTTGGAATATGGATGCCCGATGTCTCGAACAGCGCCCTCACCGTCTCCGTCGCCGGCTCCCAGAGCCGGTCGGTATATTTGTCGAAATAGTCGCCGGAGGCATACTTCGAATTCTCAAAGCCCTTGAAGCTCGTGCCGCGTTCGACCGCCAAAAGGTTCGAGGCGCGGATTGCGTGATAGGTCACCGTATAAAAATAGATATTGGTGAAATCGACGCCTTCCTCGGAGCCATAGAAGATGCGTTCGCGGGCGAGGTATCCGTGCAGGTTCATCTGGCCGAGGCCGATCGCATGGCTCTCGTCATTGCCCTTCTCGATCGAGGGAACCGAGGAAATGTGGCTCATGTCGGAAACGGCCGTCAGCGCCCGGATCGAGGTCTCGATCGTCTTGCCGAAATCGGCCGAATCCATTGCCGCGGCGATATTCAGCGAGCCGAGATTGCAGGAAATATCCTTGCCGAGATGTTTGTAGGAAAGGTCGTCATGATATTCGCTGGCCTCGCTCACCTGCAGGATTTCCGAACAAAGATTGCTCATCGAAATACGTCCGGCGATCGGGTTCGCCCGGTTCACCGTGTCCTCGAACATGATGTAGGGGTAGCCGCTCTCGAATTGGATTTCGGCAAGCACCTGGAAGAATTCGCGCGCCTTGATCTTCTTCTTGGAGATGCGGGCATCATCAGCCATCTCGCGGTACTTTTCCGTCACCGAAATCTCGGTGAAGGGCACGCCATAGACGCGCTCCACGTCATAGGGCGAGAACAGGTACATGTCCTCGTTGTTCCTCGCGAGTTCGAAGGTGATGTCGGGCACGACGACGCCGAGCGAAAGCGTCTTGATGCGGATCTTCTCGTCGGCATTTTCGCGCTTGGTGTCGAGGAAGCGCATGATATCGGGGTGGTGGGCATTGAGATAGACGGCCCCCGCGCCCTGGCGTGCGCCGAGCTGGTTGGCATAGGAGAAACTGTCTTCGAGCAGCTTCATGACAGGAATGATGCCCGACGATTGGTTCTCGATATGCTTGATCGGCGCGCCCGCCTCGCGGATATTCGTCAGCGACAGCGCCACGCCGCCGCCGCGCTTCGACAATTGCAGCGCCGAATTGATCGACCGGCCGATCGATTCCATATTGTCCTCGACGCGCAGCAGGAAGCAGGAAACCAGGTCGCCGCGCTGCTTCTTGCCAGCATTGAGGAAGGTCGGAGTCGCCGGCTGGAAGCGGCCGGAAATGATCTCGTCGACCATGTCGCGGGCAAGGGTCTCGTCGCCGCGCGCCAAGGCCAGCGCCACCATGCAGATGCGGTCCTCGTAGCGCTCGAGATAGCGCTTTCCGTCGAAGGTCTTCAGCGTATAGCTGGTGTAGTATTTGAAGGCGCCGACGAAGGTCGGGAACCGGAATTTCTTGGCATAGGCCTGGTCGAACAGGTCGCGCACGAAATTGAAGGAATACTGGTCGAGAACCTCCTGCTCGTAATAGCCCTCGGTCACGAGGTAATCGAGCTTTTCCCGGAGATTGTGAAAGAACACCGTGTTCTGGTTCACATGCTGCAGGAAATACTGCTTGGCAGCCAAACGATCCTTGTCGAGCTGGATCCTGCCCTCATCGTCATAGAGGTTCAGCATCGCGTTCAGCGCGTGATAGTCGAGCGTTTCCACCGCTTTCAAAGGGCGTTCGCCGGCGGGATGAGCAAAAGTGTTATGCGGTTTTGCGCCCGCATCCCGCGTCAGAGTTGTTCCCGTGTCCAAAACCGTTCCATTCCGTATTTGACGTTGGCGACGTCGTCTTCCGTGCCCAGCAGCTCGAACCGGTAGAGGTAAGGCACCTGGCATTTCTGCGAGATGACGTCGCCGGCGAGCCCGTATGTCTCGCCGAAATTGCTGTTGCCCGCGGCAATTACGCCGCGGATGTGTCCTCGGTTTTCCGCATCGTTGAGGAAACGGATCACCTGCTTGGGAACGGCACCCTTGCCGCCGTTGCCGCTATAAGTCGGCACGACCAGCACGAAGGGTTCGCGGATATGGAACGCGTCTGCGCCACCTGGCAGAATGCGCGCCGCGCGCAGTCCGAGCTTGGCGACGAACCGATGGGTGTTCTCGGATCGGCTGGAATAATAGACGATCAGACCCATCGCCTTTCCTCAGGAAAGTGCGCTGATCATGTCGGGACGGAAGCCGGCCCAATGCTGCTCGCCGGCGATGACGACAGGCGCCTGCATGTAGCCGAGGCTGCGGACGCGATCGAGCGCTTCGGCATCCTCAGAGATATCGACGATGTCATAATCGACGCCCAACCGGTCGAGGGCGCGGTAGGTGGCAGTGCACTGGACGCAGGCAGGCTTGCTGTAGACGGTGATGGTCATCATGTTCCTCGTGATTCAATGGATTCCGGACGCAAAACTGGGATCGGGCGCCTTGCAGCGTCCGAGGCAAAACTTGGCAATCAATCTGATTAGGGCGGCGCTTCAGGCGCCGGGCATTATCCCTTGCAGGATCTGCGCGGGCGGCGGTTTTGATGCTCTCGACATGACTTCAACCCCGAAGTGCTCATGCGGACGTTCGGGGCAGCGCAACAGATGCGGATTTAATCCACCTGACATGCACAACCTTCCGGACACCCCGCCCGTGGACGTTTCGCTCAAGGCAGGTCTCCTGGCTTGCGGGTCGAAGCACCCTGCCCCCAGCCTTCCCAAAGCATCATGCCTCAGTGACCTGAAATCGGACAGTTGCTCGCCGCTTACAGTTGCGGGGGCAGCTCCGGCCTTGTTTTACCTTCATGGCAAAACGCACCGTATTCCCATCTTAGCCCGCGATCCTGACGAATCGAAGGAACCTTGAACACAAGATATAGTACTCGAATCAAAGTTGACGTCAACGGATGGTTTGTGCGTCGCGTTACGGCATGTTTGAAATTGCTACATTCCTGTGAAAAACATGGGTAGCAGCCGGTTAACAGCAGCACCCTGTGGAGAAGCCTGCCGAGGCAAGAGCCGGCATATAGCCGGCTCTCCAGGAATCGATTAAGCGCTCAGGCGCGAGTCGTTGCGGCACTACGCAACAACCGGGCGGCCGCCACCATGTTGACGAGCGCCGGACGTGTGAAAGAAAGAAATGCTATATCTTTATTCGTAGCAACCGCAGTGCGTTGATCGTCACCAGCACGGTGGCGCCGGTATCGGCGAGGATCGCCGGCCAGAGCCCGGTAATGCCGGCGATCGTCGTGACCAGAAACACCGCCTTCAATCCGAGGGCGATGGTGATGTTCTGCAGGATGTTGCGCATCGTGCGTTTGGAAAGTTCGATCATCCGCGCCACGTCGCCGACGCGCCCGTGCAGTACGGCGGCATCCGCCGTCTCCAGCGCTACATCGGTGCCGCCGCCCATGGCGATGCCGATATCGGCGGCCGCCAGCGCCGGAGCGTCGTTGATGCCGTCGCCGACCTTGGCGACGACGAAGCCCTCGCGCTTCAATTCGCCGACGACCCGCTGCTTGTCCTCCGGCATCATCTCGCCGCGCCAGTCGATGCCGAGCATGCCGGCAACGGCTGCCGCGGTCCGCTTGTTGTCGCCCGTCAGCATCATCGCCTTGACGCCTGCTGATTTGAGGGCAGCGAGCCCGGCCTCGGCATCCTCACGCGGCTCGTCGCGCATGGCGATCAGGCCGGCCGCAACACCGTTGACGAGCAGCACCGACACGCTTTTGCCCTCGTCGTTCAGCGCCGTGATGCGTGCATCCTGTTCCGCGCTGAGCGTCCCGCGCTCGCGGGCGGCGGGCGGCGACAGCAGGTCCAGCGCCTCACCGCCGACTTTTCCGCTGACACCCTTGCCCGGCAGCGCTTCCAGCTCGAAGGCCGGCGGCACGGGAACGCCATCGGCCTTGGCACGGTTGAGGATCGCCAGCGCCAGCGGATGGCTGGAACCCTGCTCCAGCACCGCCGCGCGCGACAGCACCTGCGCCTCGCTCAGCCCGAACGAAATGATATCAGTTACCTGAGGCTTGCCTTCCGTCAGCGTGCCCGTCTTGTCGAAGGCGACCATCGTCACCTTGCCGAGCGTTTCCAGCACCGCACCGCCCTTCATCAACAGCCCGCGCCGCGCACCTGATGAAAGCGAGGCGGCGATTGCCGCCGGCGTCGAAATGACGAGCGCGCAGGGGCAGCCGATCAAAAGGATGGCAAGGCCCTTATAGACCCATTCGCCCCACGGGCTGGCGAACAGCAGCGGCGGAACGACCGCGACCAGCGCTGCGACCACGACCACGCCGGGCGTGTAGTAGCGCGAAAACCGATCGATGAAGCGTTCGGTCGGCGCCTTCGATTCCTGCGCTTCCTCCACCAGCTTGACGACACGGGCGATGGTGTTGTCGGCGGCCGCCGCCGTGACGCGAACCCTCAGCACCGCATCGCCATTGACCGTGCCGGCAAAAACGACGGCATCGACGCCCTTGCGCACCGGCGTGCTTTCGCCCGTCACCGGCGCCTCGTCGATCGCACTCTCGCCTGAGATGATGATACCGTCCGCAGAGATACGGTCGCCAGGGCGAACCATGATAGTCGCGCCAACGGCAAGGCTTTCTGCCGGCACTTCCCGCGTCTGCCCATTGTCTTCGAGCAGCGCGCTCTTCGGCACCAGGGCCGTCAACGACTGGATGCTTTCGCGCGCCTTGCCAGCGGCCACCCCTTCCAGCAACTCGCCGACGAGGAACAGGAACACGACAGTTGCCGCCTCTTCACCGGCATTGATGATGACGGCGCCGACGGCGGCAATCGTCATCAGCATCTCGATCGAAAAGGGCGTACCTGATAGGGCGGCCATGACGGCGCGGCGCGCGATCGGCACCAGCCCGACCAACATGGCGACGATGAAGGCGTAGGGCGCGATCGCCGGCACCAGATGGCCGACGGCGTAGGCGACAACGAGCGCCACGCCCGAAAGAATGGTCAGCCGGCCTTTCTTGCTCTGCCACCAGAGACCGGCCACCGGCGCATGGTCGTGCCCATGCAGGCCTTCGATTTCCTTTTCGCCGTGATCATGGTCATGGCTCGCATGATCGTGGTTTGTATGATCGTGATCATGACCTGCGTGATCGTGGCCTTCGTGGCCGTGATCATGGCCGGCATGATCGCCGTGATCGTGGTCGTCATGATGATGTGAGCCGTGTTCCCGCGCAGGCGCAGCGCTTCCAGCAAGAGGCGCGACGGAATAGCCGAGCCCCGTCACCTTCTTCTCGATCACCTTGAGATCGCTGCTGCCATCGTGCCGGACGGTCATCGTGCCCGCCATCACCGAGACGGAAACATCGGCGACACCCGCCACACGTCTGACAGCCGTATCGATCTTGGTTGCGCAGGCGGCGCAATCCATGCCGCCAACCCGGTATCGTGTCTCGCTCTCAGCCATCATCCGCTTCCTTGTCAAACAGAAGCATCTCTCCTACATCCTCTAGCGACTAGAGGTGCAAGAGGAAAATCATGAAAAAAATCACCATTGGTGAAGCTGCGCGCCAAAGCGGCGTCAAGGTGCCGACGGTCCGTTATTATGAGAGCATCGGCCTGCTTGCGGCGCCGAGCCGCAGCGAGGGCAACCAGCGCTCCTTCGAGCCTGCCGATATCAGCCGTCTCGCCTTCATCCGCCATGCCCGTGAGCTCGGCTTCGAGATCGAGGCGATCCGCACGCTGCTCACCCTGCAGGACGATCCGCACCAGTCCTGTGCCTCGGCCGACGCCATCGCCAAGGCCCGTCTCGTCGAGGTCGAGCAGCGCATCCGCAGCCTGATGGCGCTGAAGGCCGAGCTGGAAACCATGGTGGAAGGCTGCGGCCACGGCCGCGTCGACCAATGCCGAGTCATCGAGGTGCTCGCCGACCACGGCCAGTGCACACATCCGCACCACTGATCGCTCGCGTCCTTGCAGGCGGTCCGCGCCCGCGCCAAAACTGAATGCAGAAAGAATCGGGCAAAGACATCAATGAACCAGAAGCGGATCGCGATCATCGGCGGCGGCCCGGCTGGCCTCGCGGCTGCCGAACTGCTGTCCCGTCCCGGTCATGCGGTGACGGTCTACGACGCCATGCCGACCCTCGCCCGCAAGTTCCTCTTGGCCGGCAAGTCGGGTCTCAACATCACGCATTCCGAGGATTATGCCCGTTTCACCACACGCTTCGGCGCGGCCTCCGCCCGTCTGCGCCCCGCTCTTGATGCCTTTACCCCTGATGATATCAGGGATTGGGCAGCAGGGCTCGGGACCGAGACCTTCATCGGCTCGTCCGGCCGGGTGTTCCCGAAGGTGATGAAGGCCTCTCCTTTGCTGCGCGCCTGGCTCAGGCGACTGGAGGCGCGGGGCACTACGCTGCGCACCCGCCACCGCTGGACCGGTTTTGCCGAAGATGGTTATGCTTTCGAAACGCCCGAAGGGCGCAGCATCGTCCATTGTGACGCAGCCCTGCTGGCGCTCGGCGGCGCAAGCTGGCCGCGCCTCGGCTCCGATGCAAGCTGGCTGACTCGGCTATCGGAGAGAGACGTCGAGATCGAACCCTTTAAGCCCGCCAATTGCGGCTTCGCCGTCGGCTGGAGCGGAAGCTTCAGCGAGCGTTTCGCCGGCGAGCCGGTAAAGTCGGTCACCGCAACATCCGAGGCCGGCACGTTTCCCGGCGAATTCGTTATCACCAGGAGCGGCATCGAGGGCAGCCTGATCTATGCCCACACCGCCAGCCTCCGCGACCGGCTGCTGAACCACGGCAGCGCTGCCCTGACGCTCGACCTTGCACCCGGCCGCACCACCGAGAGGCTGAGCCGCGACCTTGCCCGGCAGGATGCCAAATCGAGCTTTTCAAACCGCCTGCGCAAGGGTGCCGGCCTCGACGGCGTCAAGGCGGCGCTGCTGCGCGAACTCGCTCCCGAGCGCGACCGGACCGATCCTGAACGTCTCGCCGGCATGATCAAGGCCCTGCCGGTGCCGGTGATCGAAACCCGCCCGATCGCCGAAGCGATCTCCTCGGCCGGCGGCATCCGCTGGAGCGGCATCGACGACAGCTACATGTTGAAGGCGCTACCGGGCACTTTCGCCGCCGGTGAGATGCTCGACTGGGAAGCGCCGACCGGCGGCTATCTCCTCACCGCCTGCCTGGCGACCGGCCGGGCGGCAGCGCGCGGCATCGAAGCCTGGTTGCAGCGCGGAGCATGATGCCGAAAAGTGTGATCGGTTTTCGGACGACATCATGCTCCAACTCTTAATTTAGAACAGGATTCAGATTTTAGGCCGACCCGGCCTAAAATCATCCTGTTCTAGGCGCAGGCAGTCATCAGCACCGAGTAAGGTCATCGCTCGATCAGGCCGAGGCCGGACGGAATGTCATGGCGAGCCCATTCATGCAGTAGCGAAGCCCGGTTGGCTTCGGGCCGTCATCGAAGACATGGCCGAGATGCCCACCGCAGCGGCTGCAGTGCACGGCGCTGCGCACCATGCCGAAAGTCGTGTCGCTCGTGGTGCCGACGGCTTTTTCGAGCGGCGCCCAGAAGCTCGGCCAGCCGGTGCCGCTGTCGAATTTGGTGGTCGAGGAAAAGAGGTCCTGGTCGCAGCCGGCGCAGGCGAAATTGCCCTTTCGCTCCTCATGCAGCAAGGCACTGGTGAAGGGCTGTTCCGTCCCCGCCCGGCGCAGGATGACGTATTGATCCGGCGTCAGCAGCTTGCGCCATTCCTCGTCGGTATGCGTCACCGCAAACGTCTCGGCGGCGATCGCCTTGCCGGCCAGGCCCAGGTGAACCGCAAACACCCCAAAAGCGGCGCCCATCAGCAACAATCGTCTATTCAGCATGGTCGGATCTCCTCGTCTGGCAAACCTTGCTTCCGTATAGAACTACGAGAGAGAGGGGTCATTTGTTACGCCATGGCCGCCCAAACACCGAAATGTGATTTCCGCCATTGTCGTCAGGAAGAGCCGCATGCTGACGACCGCCAGTACCGGCCGATTGCAAACCAGCCGCTTTTCCATCAGAATGTGCTGAACTTCGGTGGGAGGAGCCGATGCACGAACACTCAGCGCACGCCGAGCACGTCTACACGTCTGCCCAGCGCGATTCTGCGGCGGCCAGTTCTCCCGTTGTCGCCTCATGGCGGCGGTGCATGACCATGCATCAGCTCGCCCCCGAGGACCAGCGGGCTCCACTGCGCCTCACCGACCAGGAATTCCGCCGCGCGCGCGAGCAGTCCGAACAGCTGATCGCCAGCGCGACGGAAGAGCTCGATCGTCTCTTTACCACCGTTGGCAGGGCCGGCTGCTGCCTGCTTCTGACCGACAAGAACGGCATCGCCCTGGAGCGCCGGGGCGCTGCCGGCGACGACAAGGAATTCCGCGCACTCGGCCTCTGGACCGGCTCGGTCTGGACAGAGGCCAGCATCGGCACCAACGGCATCGGCACCGCGCTTGCCGACGAGCGTGCCGTCGCCATCTTCCGCGATCAGCATTTTTTCTGCTCGAATACCAGCCTCAGCTGCACGACGGCGCCGATCCGCGATCATCGTGGCCGGGTGGCAGCAGCCCTCGACATCTCCACATGCCGCGAAGACGTCAACGAGATGACGCTGGCGATCCTGACGCAGACCGTGCGCGATGCGGCGATGCGCATCGAGCTCAACCTTTTCCGCTCGGCCTTTGCCGGCGCCCGTTTCCTGATGGTCCCGGCCGGCGCCAATTCCGCCGCCGCCCTGCTTGCCGTCGACAGGCACGATCTGGTGCTCGGCGCGACGCGCGCCGCCCGCATCGCACTGCAGCTGGACGACAAGCGCATCGCCGCCGGCATTCCTGCCGCCGATGCCCTGCACGAGGCTGGCGTCTCCCAGCAGGACGAGATCGTCGAGGCGGAAAAGGCGGCACTGCTGCGGGCGCTGTCGCGCGCCGGCGGCAATGTCTCGCAGGCGGCGATCGCGCTTGGCATCAGCCGCGCAACGCTGCACAGGAAGATGAAGAAGCTCGATCTCCACTGATCAGGGTAAAGGTTCCGCTCCTGGAGCAATCGCGACGCGATGCTGTCGCAGGTCTGCGACACTGTGCACTGCGGTATGGAAGACCCGCCCTAGTCCCTCCGCCAAATTACGCACATTTTCCTCCCACTGGTTCGCTTGGGAACCTGGATCATCAAGGGAGGATGACATGCTTCATCAGAAAATCGTCGAGTCGCCGTTCAAGCTGAAATACGGCAACTATATCGGCGGCGAATGGCGCGAGCCGGTCGAGGGAAAATACTTCGAAAACCTGACGCCCGTCACCGGCGGCAAGCTCTGCGACATTCCCCGCTCCAATGAAAAGGACATCAATCTCGCGCTCGACGCCGCCCATGCGGCTAAGGAAAAATGGGGCCGCACCTCCGCTGCCGAGCGCTCCAATATCCTCATGAAGATCGCCCAGCGCATGGAAGACAAGCTGGAATTGCTCGCCCAGGCCGAGACCTGGGACAACGGCAAGCCGATCCGCGAAACCATGGCGGCCGACATTCCGCTGGCGATCGACCACTTCCGCTACTTCGCCTCCTGCATTCGTGCCCAGGAAGGTTCGATCGGCGAGATCGACCACGATACCGTGGCCTATCACTTCCATGAGCCGCTCGGCGTCGTCGGCCAGATCATTCCGTGGAACTTCCCGATCCTGATGGCCACCTGGAAGCTGGCACCTGCGCTTGCCGCCGGCAACTGCGTGGTGTTGAAGCCCGCCGAGCAGACACCGGCCTCGATCCTGCTCTGGGCCGAGCTCGTCGGCGATCTCCTGCCGCCCGGCGTGCTCAACATCGTCAACGGTTTCGGCCTCGAAGCCGGCAAGCCGCTGGCGACCAGCCAGCGCGTCGCCAAGATCGCCTTCACCGGCGAGACGACGACAGGCCGGTTGATCATGCAATATGCCAGCCAGAACCTCATTCCGGTGACGCTGGAGCTCGGCGGCAAATCGCCGAATATCTTCTTCGCCGATGTGATGGCCGAAGACGACGACTTCCTCGACAAGGCGCTCGAAGGCTTTGCGATGTTTGCCCTCAACCAGGGCGAAGTCTGCACCTGCCCGAGCCGCGCCCTCGTCCAGGAATCCATCTACGACCGCTTCATGGAAAAGGCCGTCAAACGCGTCGAGGCGATCAAGCAGGGCAACCCGCTCGACACCGCGACAATGATCGGCGCCCAGGCTTCGACGGAGCAGCTGGAAAAGATCCTCGCCTATCTCGATATCGGCAAGCAGGAAGGCGCGGAAGTGCTGACCGGCGGCTCGCGCAACGATCTCGGCGGCGAGTTGGCGAATGGCTATTACGTCAAGCCGACGATCTTCAAGGGTCACAACAAAATGCGTGTGTTCCAGGAAGAAATCTTCGGACCGGTTGTTTCGGTCACGACCTTCAAGAACGAGAAGGAAGCGCTCGAAATCGCCAACGACACGCTCTACGGTCTCGGTGCCGGTGTCTGGAGCCGAGACGCCAATCGCTGCTACCGCTTCGGCCGCGAGATTCAGGCCGGCCGCGTCTGGACCAACTGCTACCACGCCTATCCGGCCCATGCCGCCTTCGGCGGCTACAAGCAGTCGGGCATCGGCCGTGAAACCCACAAGATGATGCTCGATCACTACCAGCAGACCAAGAACATGCTGGTGAGCTACAGCCCGAAGGCACTCGGCTTCTTCTGAGATACTCAGCATGACGGGAGGGTCTTAAACCCCTCCCCAACCCCTCCCCACAAGGGGGGGCTTACCATGCGGCCCTCGCCGTATTCACTCTTGAGGCGCAGCATATGCAGCCGGCTTGTTGTTTTGCCAGCCGGTGCCACAGCTTAGCCCCTCCCCCTTGTGGGGAGGGGTTGGGGAGGGGAGTTCTCCCCCAAAACTTTGGAGGCAGCCATGGAAACCACCGTCAACGGCGAAGCGCGTGTTCTCGCAACCGACACAGCTCTCGATTTGATCGCAGAAATAAAGCGGGATCATCCCGAGATCCTCTTCCACCAGTCCGGCGGTTGCTGCGACGGCTCCTCGCCGATGTGTTATCCGGCTAACGAATTCATGATCGGCGACAGCGACGTCAAGCTCGGCGAGATCGGCGGCGTACCGGTCTATATCAGCACCAGCCAGTTCGAGGCGTGGAAGCATACGCAGCTGATCATCGACGTCGTTCCCGGCCGCGGCGGCATGTTCTCGCTCGACAATGGCCGCGAGAAACGCTTCCTGACTCGTTCCCGCCTCTTCGGCGGCGGCGGGGCTTGCGCAGTGCCTGATGTGAAGGTCAGGGCGGTCTGATGCTGTCGCCCGCCGGGTGGGAATTTCGCCTGTAGTATTCCCATAGTACCTGCTCTCTACAGCTCTTTGCTAATCTCCGCCAGTTGGTTTCAAAGGGAGGAAACGATGCCAGCCTCAAAGATCCTGATGATCACCGGTGACTTCACCGAAGATTACGAAACGATGGTGCCGTTCCAGACGTTGCTTGCCTGCGGCTATACCGTCCATGCCGTTTGCCCCGGCAAGAACGCCGGCGAGACTGTCGCCACCGCCATCCATGATTTCGAGGGCGACCAGACCTATTCGGAAAAGCGCGGCCATAATTTCACGCTGAACGCCACCTTCGACAGCGTGCGCGCCGAAGATTACGATGCCCTCGTCATTCCCGGCGGCCGTGCGCCCGAATATCTGCGCCTCAACGCCGACGTCATCAAATCCGTCCGGCACTTCTTCGACGCCGGAAAACCCGTTGCCGCCATCTGCCACGGCGCGCAGCTGCTTGCCGCTGCCGGTGTGCTGAAGGGCCGGACCTGCTCGGCCTATCCAGCCTGCCGGCCGGAAGTCGAACTTGCCGGCGGCATCTATGCCGATATCGAAATCACCGATGCAGTCTCGGACGGCAATCTGGTCACGGCGCCCGCCTGGCCCGCGCATCCGTCGTGGCTGCGCCAGTTCATGGCCGTGCTCGATGCCACAGCACTGCTCGAAACCAACGCCGCCTGAGGAGGGCGGCACTGGGGAGGACGATATGTGTGAACTCTTCATCAAGGCCGATGCTCGGCTCTGGGAAAGCGCCACCCGGTCGCTGCGCATCGACGGCATGGTCACCAGCGTCAGGTTGGAAAACTTCTTCTGGGCAAAGCTGGAGGAAATCGCCCGGCGCGACGGCATGAATGTTGTCCAGCTGATCACCCGGCTGCATCATGAATCGATCGATGCCGGCCACGATCTCGGCAACTTCACGTCCTTCCTGCGGGTCTGCTGCGCTCGCTATCTCGACCTGCAGCTCACCGGCGACATCCCGGCCGATGTCACCCGTCCCATTGCCGGCCTCGACGCGCCCGTCATTCTCGGCCGCGAACGGGCGAAGTATCACTGAAATCAGGTCCGACAGACGATCAAGGACGAACGGCCCGCGGATAGCTCCGCGGGCCGTTCCGCAAACATCTGACCTTGTCCCGGGCGGCGGGCTTGCGCTGCCGCGCAGCCTGGATCAACAATGTGGGCAGCGTCCAGCGCGGGCACCGTCAGGAGATCGATTGCCATGAACGAACAGAAAGCCGTGATCGTGACGGGAGCCGGCGGCAACCTCGGCAGCGCCGTTGTCCGCGAGCTTGCCAGCGCCGGCGCAAAACTCGTCTGCATGAACCGTTCGGGCAATGAGCTGGAAGCCTTGGCCGGCGATCTTCCAGCTTCCACCGAATTTCTGTCGATCGCGGGAACGGATCTCACCGATTATGCCTCCTGCGCCGCCGCTGTCGCCCGGGCCGTGAAGCGCTTCGGCGGCGTTAGCGCGTTGGTCAACACCGTCGGCGGTTTCCAGATGGGACCGGTCGGGCCGGAGGCACCCGCGCAGTGGGAGACGATGATGACCGCAAACGCCCGCACTGCCTTGACGATCAGCGCCGCGGTTCTCCCGACCATGAAGGCCGCGGGCTACGGCCGCATCGTTCATATCGCCGCCGCACCCGGCCTGAAGGCCGGCGCCAAGCAGGCCGCTTACGCCGCCTCCAAAGCCGCCGTCATCCGGCTGACCGAGGCGATCGCTGCCGAATGCCGCGACGACCGCATCACCGCCAACTGCATCCTGCCGGGCACGATCGACACGCCTGAGAACCGCGCGGCCATGCCCGATGCGAAGACGGACGGCTGGGTATCGCCGCAATCGATCGCCCGCCTCATCGCCTTCCTGATTTCGCCGGCAGCAGCTGTCGTGACCGGCGCGGCAATCCCGGCGACCGGCCGCGAATAATCGAAGACGCGGCGTGAGCAGCCGCCGCAACGCACTACAACCGCCCGCGCCGCGCGTTCGCCGGGCCTCGTCTTGCCCTCTGTTTTAGCAGTCCCTGTCAGGAAACAATGGATGATGAGAATAGAGACACCTGCAAGTTTTAGTCAGTGACACACGATCTGGCTTGAGGTTCGGTTCGCCTTAAGGCAGCCTCGTCTCGGCCTGCTCATGGGACGGGCAGGAGACAGTGGGCGGACACAATGGTTTTGATGATCGCATTGCGGCGACATTTGACGGAAGACGGGTGGCTTCAATGACGGACGGCCCGGCATTGCGCGCCGTCGGCGCAAACTGCCTGATACGCGAGGAATGGTTCCTGGGCGTCAGCGTCGCGACGAGCTTGGCGTTTTTTGTTTTCCAGGAGCAGCTCTTCGGGCAGCTTTCCGATCCGCTTTGGTTCACTGTCGTTTTCGCGTGGCTGTTTGCTGCCGTCCTTGGCTCCGCTCTGTCGGTTGTCCGGCACGCGGATCATTTGGCTGAGCGGCTGAAGGAGCCCTACGGCACGCTCATTCTGACGCTTGCCATCACCTCGATCGAGGTGATGGCAATATCAGCCGTCATGCTTCACGGCGAGAACAATCCCACGCTTGCGCGCGACACCCTGTTCGCAGTCGTCATGATCATCCTGAACGGCATGGTCGGCCTGTCCTTGCTGCTGGGCGCATGGCGGCGACCGGAACAGCAGCATAACCTGCAGGGCGCCAACGCCTATCTCGGGGTCATCGTACCGCTGGCGACCCTAAGCCTGGTGATGCCGACATTTCTTGCGGGGCCGGACGGACAGCATCCATCTGCACCGAGACAACTGATACTGGGTATAATATCGGTCGGCCTTTACGCTACGTTTCTGTTTCTTCAGGCCGGCCGCCATCGGGACTATTTCACCGACGACAGCAACCGTCACGAGCGCATCAGTGAACGTGTCCCTCGACATGGACCGGTCTGGCCTCATGCCATT
Organism: Rhizobium ruizarguesonis; assembly: GCF_012349115.1. GTDB lineage: Bacteria > Pseudomonadota > Alphaproteobacteria > Rhizobiales > Rhizobiaceae > Rhizobium > Rhizobium ruizarguesonis. Next base: position 10,078 of record NZ_PQIG01000118.1, on the reverse strand, counting down.
CTGCTTTTCGCCCATATGGGTCCTGTCGTCTTTCTAGTCGAACAGCTTGCCCGGCCGATCGATTACATTATCGAAACCCTGCATGCTCCAACCGCATTTGGCGGTGTTGTCATGGCCATCCTCGTCGCGACGCCTGAAGCAATCAGCGCCGTGCGTGCATCCATCGCCAATAATCTTCAGCGCTCCGTCAACATTTTCCTTGGTTCGGTGCTGTCGACGATCGGGCTGACGGTGCCGGCGATGCTCGTTGTCAGTCAGCTCTACGGACATCCCGTGACACTCGGCCTGGAGCATGGAGATCTGGTGATGCTCCTGCTCACTCTTGCTGTCAGCATCATCACCTTTGCCAGCGGCCGCACGCATCTCATGCAAGGCGCTGTCCATCTGGTGCTTTTCCTGGCTTACGTGTTGCTGATATTCCAGCAATGAAACCCGCCGGTGGCGGCCGCGCGAGATCAGGAAAGTAAAGAGTTCCGCGCTTGGTCTGTCTTCAGCTATGATGACGGGGGCTTTGCATAGCTTGCAAGCAATCGCGGTGGCTGCAGGACCTACATGGCGAATGGAGACCGGCCGTGGACTCACTGTTGGTTGGCGGGCTTGTATTTGTTTTTCTGTCGACGGCGACGTCGACAGGATTGATCGTGCGTGCCCGATTGCCCAATCACCATCTCAATGCGGAATCCAAGGACGTCATCAGGCTGGCGACCGCAGTAGTGGGAACGCTGTCGGCCTTGGCGCTCGGCCTTCTGATCGCATCCGCCAAGTCGTCCTATGACAATGCCGAAGTGGAGATGAGAACGGCAGCCGCACGGATACTGCTGCTTGACCGCGTCATGGCGCAATACGGGCCGGAAACCGACAATGCGCGTCAATTACTGCGTGAACTCATCGAGAAACGGCTGAGCCGCGGCTGGACTGCCGAAACCACCGACGAGACTTCCGGCAAGGCCGTGGGAGAATATCAGGATATAGAGACGGTTCAAAGCGACCTTCGATCGCTGGCACCGAAGGATGCGGCGCAGCGCGCTCTCCAGGCCCGTGCTCTGGAGGTAAGCGGCATGGTGGCCGAAACCCACTGGCTGCTGGTCGAATCCGGGAAAGAGGGTTTGCCCTGGGCCTTCCTTACCGTTCTCGTCTGTTGGCTCTCGCTGCTTTTTGCGACCTTCGGACTGCAGGCGCCGGCCAATCCGACGGTGCTGTCAATTCTGTTCGTCTGCGCCCTATCTGTCGCGGGCGCGATCTTCCTGGTTTCGGATATGGCCAATCCATATGTCGGGCTGGTCCATGTTTCGGATGCGCCTTTGCGGTCCGCTATAGAGCGCCTCGGGAAACCCTAGCCACATCATGGCGTCCGTCGAGGATGAGCTTCGACACAGTTTAATTGTGCACCAGCAGCTATTGCAATTTTTAGCAATGCCGCGACATAATATCGCATGCCCGGAACTTTTCGGAGAGGGGCCGTCTCCGCCGAGGCACGCATGAAGACTACAGCGCCGCGCGTCTTTTCAGACGCGCAAAGGACGCTGTAGATCTTTGAAATTACTGCAGTAGGCTCGTAAACATCGGGGCGGCGGCAATGCGTGTGAGATTGTATCAGGGTCTGCACCTGTCTGTGGTGCTCGCCGGCATTGCAATTCTCGCTGGCTGTGAGGAAAGCGGCAACACTTACGTTGCCCCTCCTCCACCTCCGGTTCGAGTCGCCCAGCCGGTCCAGCAACCGGTGACGCTCTATTTCGAACTCACCGGCAATACGGCACCACTCAATTCCGTCGATATCGAGGCGCGCGTCCAAGGCTACGTCCAATCGATCGACTACCAGGACGGCATGACGGTGATGAAGGGCACCAAGCTCTTCGGAATTGAGCGCAACACTTATCAGGCGCAACTGGATCAGGCGAAGGCATCGCTCGCCTCGCAACAGGCGTCTCAGGTCGGCGCGCAACAGGAATACGACCGACAGCTCAATCTGTCGAAGCAACAAGTCACCACGCAGACCGCCGTCGATAGCGCCAAGGCGACGCTCGACGAGGCGAATGCGTCCATCCTCAACGCTCAGGCCAATCTCGATCTCGCGACGATCAACCTCGGATATACCGAAGTGCTTGCCCCCTTCGACGGTACCGTCACCGATCACCTCGTCGATATCGGCGCACTTGTCGGCGTATCAGGCCCCACCAAGCTTGCCAGCATCGTTCAGACGGATCCGCTTTATGCCTATTTCAACGTCAGCGAAACACAGGTGCTGATGATCAAGGAAACGCTGGCAAAGCAGGGACACACCTTCAAGCAGACGGATCTTCCGAGTTTCCCGGCAGAGCTCGGCCTGCAGACGGAAGAAGGCTACCCACACAAGGGACATCTCGATTATGTATCGCCGCAGCTCGATGCCTCCACAGGCACGCTTCAGGTACGCGCCCTGTTCGACAACAAGGACCGCGCCATGCTGCCCGGTCTCTTCGTGCGCGTTCGGGTGCCGGTCGGCCATAACGACAAGGCTCTGCTAGTGCGCGACGATGCGATCGGAACGAACCAGCTGGGCAGCTACCTGCTCGTTCTCGGTAAGGACGACGTCGTCGAGCAGAAACAGGTCAAGACCGGCCAGCGTGAAGGTTCGCTCCGTGTCATCGACTCCGGCCTCGATCCGGCCGACTGGGTCGTAACACAAGGTATCCAGCAGGCCATCCCCGGCAGCAAGGTCACGCCCGAGAAGATGGAAATGAACCCGCCGGCAGCTGCCGCCGGCGATACCAAGGCAAAGACCACCACCACGCAATGAATTCGCCACCATGCTACATCTGACCGTCTAAGGACAACAGCATGATCTCGCGCTTCTTCATCGAGCGACCGGTACTCGCCAACGTTCTGGCGTTGGTCTTCGTGCTCATCGGCGCGGTAGCCCTGTTCCAATTGCCAGTGGCGCAATATCCGAATGTCGTTCCGCCGACGGTGCAGGTGACGACGCGTTTTCCCGGTGCCAGCGCCAAGACCCTCGTCGATACCGTCGCCCTGCCGATCGAGCTGCAGGTCAACGGCGTGCAGGACATGCTCTACATGCAGTCGACGAGCGCCAGCGACGGCACCTATTCGCTGACAGTGACCTTTGCCATCGGAACGGATCCCGATCAAGCGCAGGTTCTGGTGCAAAACCGCGTCGCCATAGCCATGTCATCGCTTCCCGAAGCGGTGCAGGTTCAAGGCGTCACGACACAAAAGAAATCGACGGCGATTCTCGGCTTCGTCACCCTGACCTCACCCGACAGCCGCTATGACAGCCTCTTCCTGTCGAACTATGCCGTCATCAATCTGCAGAATGAACTCGCCCGCCTGCCGGGTGTCGGCAACGTCACCGTGTTCGGTGCCGGCCAGTATGCTATGCGTATCTGGATGGACCCGAACCTGCTGCAGGCGCGCGGTCTGACACCGCAGGATATCGTCAACGTGGTGCAGCAGCAGAGCCAGGAGGTCACCGCCGGCCAGATCGGCATTCCGCCGGTGCCGAAGGGGCAGATCTTTCAATACACGCTGAATGTCAACGGCCGGCTGAATGAGGCTGCCGACTACGAGAACATCATCGTCAAGGTCGAAAGCGGGGAAGGCGGCCGCGTCACGCGCATCCGCGATATCGGCCGCGTCGAACTCGGCGCCCAGACGTACAGCCAGTCCTTCATGCAGAACGGCCGGCCGGCGGCCGGCATCGGCATTTTTCAGTTGCCGGAGGCCAACGCCATTGCGGTGGCGCAGGAGGTGGGCGCAAAAATGCAGGAGCTCTCGAAGAGCTTCCCGCAGGGCCTTGAATATCACGTACCGTTTGACACGACGAAATTCGTCAAGGCATCCATCGACGAGGTTTATGTCACTTTGATCGAAGCCGGCGTCCTCGTTCTCATCGTCATTCTCGTCTTCCTGCAGGATTGGCGGGCAATGCTCGTGCCGGCGACCACAGTTCCGGTCACCATCATCGGCGCCTTCGCGGCCATGGCGGCATTGGGCTTCACCGTCAACCTGTCGACGCTGTTTGCCATCGTTCTCGCCATCGGCATCGTCGTCGATGATGCCATCGTCATCGTTGAGGGTGTCGCCCGCCACATCGAGGCGGGCCTCTCCGGCCGACAGGCGGCCGAGAAGGCGATGGAGGAACTCCTCGGTCCAGTCATCGGCATTACGCTGGTGCTGATGGCCGTTTTTATTCCGGCCGCCTTCCTGCCCGGCCTGACCGGACAGCTTTATCGGCAATTCGCCCTCGTCATCGCCGCCACGGCGCTGATCAGCGCCATCAATGCCGTCACGCTGAAACCGACGCAATGCGCCCTTTGGCTGCGGCCGCCGGTCCCGCCCGAGAAACGCAACGTCTTCTATCGCGGTTTCAACAGGGTCTACGACAAAGGCGAACGCGGCTATGCCGGGCTGATCGGATCGATGACCCGCCACGCCGGTGTCATGGCCATAGCGGCAATTGTCCTGATCGGGGTCGCCGTCTGGGGCCTCACCCGTCTGCCGACCGCGTTCCTGCCCATCGAGGATCAAGGTTACGTGCTGATCAGTGCACAACTGCCTGACGGTGCCTCGAAGGAGCGCACCGATGCCGTGATGAACGAGGTCGGCAAGATCGCCGAAGCCACACCTGGCGTCGATCAGGTGCTGACGATCAGCGGCATTTCCGTTCTCGACAACAATGCCAGCCTGCAGAATGCCGGCGTGGCCTATGTCGTGCTGAAAGATTGGGACGAGCGCGGCAAGCAGAAGGGGGAGGATCTGCTGTCGATCTACCAGCATCTGAACGGCGCGCTGCAAAGGGTGCTCGCCGCCAAGACGCTGGTGGTCGTGCCGCCTCCGATCCAGGGCGTCGGCAATGCCAGCGGCTTTACCATGCAGGTCGAGATCAAGAACGGCATTTCCGACTACCCGCTGCTGCAATCGCTTGCCGATACGATCGTCAAGAACGGCAGTGCCCAATCGTCGCTGCAAAGGCTGAGCACGCCTTTTCGCTCGAACGTGCCGCAACTCGCAGTCGCCGTCGACCGCATCAAGGCGGAGACATTGGGGGTTACCGTCGGTCAGGTTTTCTCGGCGCTCTCCGGCTACGTCGGCTCGAGCTATGTGACCCAGTTCAACAAATTCGGCCGCACCTTCCAGGTCTATGCGCAGGCCGCTTCCGATTTCCGGGTCAGCCCGGATGACATTCGCAATCTGAAGGTCAAGGCCGGTGACGGGACAATGGTGCCGCTCGGCACGGTCGTCGATGTCACGACGACGCAAGGCCCCTCCCTGATCAGCCTCTACAATCTCTACCCCTCAGCAACCATCGTTGGCGGGCCGGCCGCCGGCTTCAGTTCGGGCCAGTCGCTCGATGTCATGGAACAGATTGCCAATCGAACGCTGCCGCCGGGCGCCGGCTTCGAATGGACGGCGTTGTCCTATCAGGAGAAGGCCGTGGGCGGGCAGATCTATTTCGTCTTCGCGCTCGCCATGCTCCTCGTCTATTTCGTGCTCGCCGGCCAATATGAAAGCTGGATCTTGCCGCTGGCGGTCATTCTCGCCGTGCCGCTCGCCCTCCTCGGCACGGTGGCGGCCCTGACGGCAGCGGGCGTTGCCAACAATCTCTATACGCAGATCGGCCTCATCCTGCTGATTGCGCTTGCATCGAAGAATGCCATTCTCATCGTCGAATATGCGCGGGAAAAGCGGGCGGAAGGCATGGAAATTCTGGATGCCGCCGTCGAGGCCGCCCGCCTGCGTTTCCGGCCGATTCTGATGACGTCCTTCGCCTTCATTCTCGGTGTCCTGCCGCTGGTGCTGGCGACAGGCGCCGGCGCATCCGCCCGCAAGTCGATCGGCATATCGGTCTTCAGCGGCATGATCGCCTCGACCTGCCTCGCCGTGCTCTTCGTACCGTCCTTCTACGTCCTGCTGCAGCGCCTCGAGGAATATTGGAAAGGGCGCATAAAGACCGCGGCCGTCGCGGAGGCGGAGATGCCGAAGGTTCAGTAAGGCTATTGCAACAGCCTGTCGCGCAATCACCTGCGGTTTCACGCGGAGGCAGGTTGCTGCTGAGGTCTCTTCACAGCGCAAGTTTCGAACAGACGCTATAGTCCCGAGGTCAGCACCCGGTGGCATGCAGGCGACACGCGTTGCAAATTGTCCCGAAGACAAGCGATAGCCCGTCCTCCGCCCAAAGGCACCGTGCGGCACAGAGCCTGAAAATCCGATCCGCAGGTTTCGCGCAGGATCATCAGTTCCTCGCGCGGCGAGAAGGCCGGCATCATGGCCCGAGGAGCCGGCGTGGTCGCAACCGTCGCAGCAGCACCGCCGCTGGCTGGGGTTGATCCGGCTGATTCTCCCCCGGCTGATCCTCCCAAGGCCGCAACGGCCTGCTGACACGGCACCGATAGAGCGGCATTGTGCTGTTGCAAGCAGCTTAGTGCCTCGGTGCCGCCCGGTGTGACACCAGAGCATTGCGCCATAAAATCGCGTTGGCAGGCCGATTTGACGGCGTTGCGCTGCGCCTGCGTCGGTGCGGCCGTCGCCGGGGCGGGTGTGGTCGCCCCAGTGGTTGCGGGCGCAGCCGGGGCCGGCTCCGCGGATGTCGACTTGGGTTTGCTCACCGCCGACACCGCCTTCCGGCAGCCCGCCGACAGTGTGGCATTATGCTGTTGCAGACAAGTGAGCGCCTCGATGCCGCCCGGTGTCACCCCTGAACATTGCGCTATGAAATCGGAGCGACATTCCGCCTTGATCGCATTGCGCTGCTCTTCAGTCGGCGCCTGCGCGAACGCGACACCAGCTGAGAGCACCACTGCGCAGAACGCTGGCAATCCCGAGATAGCAAACAGAAGACGACGCCTTCCATGCGGAGCCGTCGGTAGAGAAGATGCCCATTTTCGCATTATCCCTCCCCCTATAAATCTTTAATCTACTTCATGAAATCGAACGCCCGGCTGAATAGAATAATAAACGCCCGCCAATTGGAGGGACGTTGCTTGCCGCTTTGGAAATATTAAAACGGCGGCTCCACGTATATTAGAATATTGCTATTTTAGCAACTATCGTGCGCCTGAAACTGATCAAAGCACATGTATCACTCATCAGCCTGCTGATCGGAAATCATCCATCTCAAAGCAAGTTAACAGGTGCTGCGAATACATACTGCCGTCATGCCGCAGTCTGGTACCCTCTTGAAGCCGCGCTCTCGTGGCCTTCAAGCCGAAAGCGCGCAATCATGTCGGTAAGTGCAAGCGCCTCGGACGATAGCTGTCTGGTGGCAGCATTCGTCTCTTCCACCATCGCCGCATTTTGCTGCGTCATACGATCAATATCGTTCACCGATGCGTTGATCGAATGGAGTGTCGTCGCTTGGTCGCGGCTTGACGAGGCGATGAGCTCGATATGACCGACAATGTGGACGATCTCGCTGGAAATCTCCATCAGCGCATCGCCAGTGCGGCCGACGAATTCGGAGCCGGACGCAACCTCTCGGACGGAATTGTTGATGAGCTCGCCGATTTCCTTGGCTGCGCGAGCCGATCGTTGCGCCAGCTCCCGCACCTCCTGCGCCACGACAGCAAAGCCCTTGCCGGCCTCACCCGCTCTTGCCGCCTCGACCCCGGCATTTAGGGCCAAGAGATTGGTCTGGAAAGCGATAGCGTCGATGGCACTGACAATCTGAACGATCCGGCCGGACGCGTCCTCAATCCGCCCCATGGCCGAAACGGCGTTTTGGACCACGGAGGCCGAGGCGTCGGCGCCCTGTTTGGCGCGTTGGACAAGCGCAAGCGCTGCTGCTGCCCGTCCTGAAGAGGTGTTGACGGCGGAAGAAATCTCGTCCACTGCCGCTGCTGTTTCCTCAAGTGCGGCCGCCTGCTTTTCCGTTCGGCTGGCCAGGTCATCAACGGCTTCCGCCATCTGCCGGCCATTGTCGCTGATGAGGGAAGACGTCTCGCGGATATCGCAGAGCGTCTCCTTGAGACCCGCGACCGACATGTTGAAATCGGTGCGGATCCGGTCGAGTTCGGAGGCAAACGGCGTATCGATCGAAAAATTCAACTCCCCGCGCGACAGCCGCGTTAGCCCTTCTGCAAGAGCCTCGATTGCAGCGTCAACCTGGACCTTGGCGCTACGCCGCTCGAGTTCGTTGCGGGCGCGCTCAGATTCCGCATCATTACGCGCGATCTCGGCCTGTTGTTCCATTTCGACATTCGACAGCGCGTTTTGTTTGAAGACGGAAAGCGCGCGCGCCATTTCCCCGATTTCGTCGCCCCGTGCCTCGCCGGTGATTGCGGTATCGAGCCTTCCCTCTGCGATCTTGCGCATCGCTGCGGTAATCTGGGTGATCGGTCCCTTCAGGGTGATGACCAGCGCGGCACCGGCGGTCATAGCGATCAGGATGCCGAACACAATGGCGCCACCGGATATCCTATTCGCCTGTTGACGATCCTGCCCAGCATTTTGCCTTTGCGTCTCGGCGAATTGAGCAAGCAGGTTCCAGGTGTTGTCGATCTGCGCCGCAGCGCTATCAAATTCAGCCAGCTTGCGCGCCGCACCTTCGGAGAGCGCTGCCGCGTTTGCTGCAAGCAGATCGAGGACGGGTTGAGCCTTCTTCGGAATTTCGGCAAAGACGGGGTCGTCGTTCACCATGCCGGCAAGACGGCCGAGCTCGGTCTGATACATGTAGATCGACTGCTGAACTTTCTTCACTCGCGCGTCGTCTGGATTGCCGGCGAGTTCGGCGAAGCCGACGCGGATCTCATTATTGCTGTTAACGATGGCGCGCAGTTCGTTGCCGACATTCGTCGCCTGCGAGATATCCTTGTCCGACGCGGCAAGAGCGAGCACGGAGGTCCGCATCAGATCGTCGCCAATCGTCTTGAGACTGTCGCCAGTTGCAGCAAGATTGGCAACGGTGGCATCCGTTGTTGGGACATCCAAAGTGTCCAGCGACACCTTCGAAGCGTTGGCGATGGCGTCCACAGCAGCGGCATACTGCGCGGCGAGGGCTTGTTTGTCGGTCGCGACTGCAGGCGAAAGCTGCTCCTTTGCCTTTTGCAAATCGGGCGCGTATTTGGCTAACAGGCTAACTTTGTCAGCCGGCGTCGTCGCATTCGTATAGTCATTGCGAAGTTTTGTCGCGACACTGGCGGCGGCGCTGACGGAGACGGAATTGTTCAGACCGCCCTTGTTAGCATTTTCCGTCTTTTTCGCGCTAGCCATCAGCATGAACGAGCGCTTGCCAACCTGCCCTTGCAGATCAAGAAGTGCCGCGGAAGCAGCGTCAACATCACTGAGAATTTTCTGCTGCCCCGTTTCGATTTGCCAGATCGCTTCGATCTTTTGCGGGATGATTTGCGATTGATCGAGCGCGCGGTCAAGAAGCCCCACATCGGTCGTCGGCCTTAGGCTCTCGATCGTCTGCTTCAGGTTTGCCAGTTGCTCTCGGGCCTCCGCAAGCGCGGTATCACGGGCTTCCTGCGACGGCTTCATCAGAAAGCCGGTCATGCTGGAAGAAACATGTTTGAACCCGTTCAGAGACTGCAAAACATGGTTGGAGATCTCCATCCGACCTTCGAGAAGGCTGGCCGCGTAGTAGCCCGTCAGCCCCACTGCGCATAGGCTAATGACGAATGGCGCCAAAAGTACCAGCACCTTCGTCTGAATGCGAACCCGCGACATCAAACCATTTACCACGAATGCACCCCCACCACCGATCGGAGCCAAACTGTCATTCTTTGCTTAAGAACCGATAAATGGGTTGATCTGAGGATTATGCACGCCTCATCTGTCGCGGCGAGGACGTGGTTCAGACACTCGTAGGGGCATGTGGGCAGGTCGACTAATTCATCATCGCTTGGCCGGCTTGTGTGACCTTCTCGCATTTCTCGTGTCGGCCACGCCATTTGGCCAAAAGCAGCAAAGCCCCGACCGTTTTTACGGTCCGGGGCTTCCGGTTACCGCAGCCGTGCCTCGACCGAGGTCTAGAAACGTCAAAAGCCCGCCGGAATGGCGGGCTTTTGAGTATGTGTATTATGGAAAGTTTGGTTGCGGGGGCAGGATTTGAACCTGCGGCCTTCAGGTTATGAGCCTGACG
>NZ_PQIG01000117.1 GCF_012349115.1 Rhizobium ruizarguesonis | reverse complement strand
TCTACCCCACCGTCGATGACGGCGTGAAGGGTGTGGCTTTTGTCGAAGCCTGCGTTGCTTCGTCGAAGCGTAACGGGGCCTGGGTCAAGGTTTAGAGACACGCCGTATGGTAGTTCTATAAACGCGGCTTATGGCGCAAGCGGACATTCCGCTATGACGAACTGCTAGATGTTTCATGTGGTTAGGGAAACAAAGGCACACCCGATGGTTCGAATCTCATCAAGGCGGCCAGATCATTGAAAGTCGGAATTCTATGAAATTGCATTCTATGCAGCGAGTTTGGTTTTGAGTTTCCACACGGTCCGGGTCGTTTTCCGTACAAACGATGTTACAGACAGGTATGTCTTGCTAATCACTTCGTTTTCGCGCGGAGGGTGATTCTGGTCAGTTCCGATGGCACGCCGAGCCTTAACGCGAACCCAGGCCATAGGGCCGTTCCGTTGTTCACATACAACGTCATGGCTCCGATCTGGTATCGGCCCGAAACAAAGCCTCCATTGGCGCGCGCGATCAAGCGGTCGAGGCCGAGAACCATGCCACCATGTGTATGCCCCGACAGCTGAACCGCCACACCAGAGGCGGCCGCTTTTTCGGCCATCATCGGCTGGTGATCGAGCAATAGGATGGGAGTGTTCGCAGGAGCTCCCTTGATTGCCGCCGCGAGGTCCGGCGGTGGAGCGCTGTGCCCGCGGGCGGACACGTCGGTCACACCCGCCAGTATGATCTCGGCATTGCGTCTCTTGAGGACCACGTGGCTGTTGGACAGCATCCGCATGCCCAACATCTCGAGGTGGCGCATCCATTCTTGGTAATCGAAGAAATATTCGTGGTTCCCCGGAATTGCGTAGACACCGTCACGTGCCCTCAATCCCCAAAGCGGTGCGACATCGTCTTTGCGGTGAGCCACGTCACCGTCGATGAAGTCCCCGGTGATGACGATCAGGTCCGCATCGAGCGCATTGGTCCTCGATACGACCTCTTTAGCCCATGCGGCTGGGAACAGACGGCTGATGTGAAGGTCGGTCAGCTGAATCAGCCGATAGCCATCAAATTCGGGAGGCAATCCAGCGATGGCAATTTCTATGTCGTTTAGCGGTGGAATTTTGATTGCCTGGTTGACACCGTACGCTGAAAGGCCAATGGCCAAAAAGCCGATGGCATATCGCAGACCTGCCGGCGCAGAGGGGAAGCCTCCCTTGAATGGGATGATCGCGAGTGAGACCACATCCAGCGCGATCTGAAACACCGCTAGCAACACGATCGCGCCGAAGAGGACATTGAAAGCAATGACCAACGGGCGCGAAAACTCCGGATCGAAGACCGAGCCGGAAGAGAGGCGACTAACCAGATGAAATTGCGAGGCTACCAACAGAAGCATCGCCAGTGATGCCTTCGCCGACCAGATCCATGGCAGTGGTTGGATGAAGCGTATGACGACGACCAGCCAGGGAATTCCGAAAATAAGGTGGAACATCAGATGCTTTCAATTAGGTGTGCTGTGGCCACAGCTTACAAGGTACTGTCAGTCCTATGGGCTGACAGGCCACGCGTTCGTCGCAATGCTCATGCCCGATCAGCGTGGGCGATACTGCTGCATGAGCTTGCCAAATTTCCGCAGACCCATCGCGTCGGCAATGGACGGCGATATGGCGTTCGCGATTGTAAGCATTTTGAGCGTCCCGCCGCCCATGACGTGGACTTGACGACGTTTGCGGATGGTGGCGAGGATCTCGCGCGCGACCTGGTCGGGTTCGCAGAGGTCGACGCCCAGCTTGCTCCACATGTCGAAGAAAGGCGACTCGGCCTCGGTGTTGGAGGGAACAGGCCCGAAGAAGGAAAGCATTACGTTGGTCCCGGCAAGCTCGCGGTTGGCGCTTTGCACATAGCTCGCCAGCGCGCCGCGGCTCGCGGCATAGGAGCTCATAAACGGCAGCGCCACCCGGCCGTCCATGGCACCGCCGACGTGGACAACCACTGCGTTACCGGCTTGCTTGCGCAGTCCAGGCAGGAAGGCCCGGGTCACGAACATGGGGCCCTTGACGTTGATCGCGAACAGATCGTCGATGTCGGCCAAAGTGTATTCCTCAATGGCTTTGCGCGGCGAGATGCCTGCAAGGTTCACCACCGCATCGACCCGGCCGAGGTGCTCGAAGGCCACTGCCGCCAGCTTCTCCATGCTCGCCGGATCGGTGACGTCCGCGCGCTGGTAAATCGCCGAACCGTCGTTCCGGCCGGTCAGCTTAGCGGCGTCGTTCTCGCGCCGGGCCGCGAGCACCAACCGGAAGCCGTCGGCCGCCAGGAGCTTAGCCAGCGCGTGACCAAGTCCTCCGGTCACGCCGATGAGAACGGCGGTGGGCGCATCCTTACCCTGCTTTGTAGCGGCTGGCCCGGTTCCGGTAGCCACAGGAGACTTCTCGTTCAGTTGCGTCATTTCGTGTTCCTTTTGATTGGTATTGGGTACTATGATAGTATCTATTCTGGGCAAAAAAATCAGGGCAAAAAAGGCTAACTGGCCTTGGCTCTGATTTTGGACACCACATCCGCCAGCGTCGTCTGTCTCAGATGCCCATGGACGGCCTCCTCAGTGCCAACCAGCACGTCGCTCATGACTTCCTTGATATTAGAACTCACGATACACTCCTTGCTCACGGGATAAGCATGGATGGCGAAAGCATCTGGAGGGTTTACCGCAGAGTACATATCTAAGAGCGAAATCCTATCGGGGCTTCGTGCCAGGCCATAACCGCCCGACTTACCAACAGTCGCCTTAACCAGCTTCGCCTTCGAGAGTTTAACGAGGACTCGTTTAACGAAAACCGGGTTCGCATTCACGCTGCGCGCGAGAACTTCCGACGCGAAAACTCCGTCGTGATGTGCGATTGCCGCCATTACGTGGACCGCAATTGAAAACTGTGTGTTTATCGAAGCCATTTCCAGATACTATATTAGTATCCATATAAATGCAAGAGCTGCGCGACGGAAAGGCTTTCCCATTCGAGCTTATGTAGCACTTCGAAACTGTGGGCAGCCGACATCCACGCGAGGATTCCCTCCTCGCGGAATTTCGATCTTTCCTTTGGAAAGAAGTCCGCTGCCTCAGGCGGACTGCATCGACACGAGTATCTTCATTTTGCCCCCGTTCGGGTCCAGGAGTTCCCGGAAGCCCTTGTCGACGACGTCATCCATGGCGATTTCGTCATCGACGATCTTCTCGGCTGGATAGAGGCCGGTCCTCATCATCTCGAAAATTCGCGGCCAGATGGTCAGCGGGTAATTCAGCGATCCTCGCAGAGTGATGTCCCGCATCGTCAGGTCGAACGGGCTGATCTCGGCGGGGCCGCCCATTAGTCCGACCTGGACGACGGTGCCCTGGGCGCGGACGGCCTGAAGGCATGTCTGCAAGGCGCGGGGATGGCCCGCGCACTCGATGGCGGCGTCTACTCCGACGCCTTCTTCGGTTCCGTCCCTGATCGTGGACATGAAGTCCGGGGAACTAGGATCGAGCATCGTGACGGCGTTCGAAAGCGCCGCGATGCGCGCCCGACGGTTGGCATTTGGCTCGCTGACGAAAATCCGTGTCACACCTGCGGCGACAGCCGCGAGGACCACCAGCGCGCCGATCGGACCCGCGCCCGTTATAAGAAGGGTACCCCCAGGCGTCAGCCCTGATCGGTCAATGGCATGGACGGCTACCGCCGCCGGCTCGACGAGCGCGCCTTGCTGGTCCGTCACGTCGTCAGGCATGCGGATCGCGTTGTATTCGTGGACGATGGCGCGCTTCGCCATGCCGCCCCAAGGCCAGCTCAGACCGACGACGGAAGCCTGAGGCCCCAGGAACGACAGGTTGCGGGTCCCGAAATAGTCGAGTCTTGGGCCGATCTGCGGCTGGATCGACACGCGGTCTCCGGGCTTCAGCGCCTCCACACCAGGGCCGATTGAGACGACTCGCGCCGCGAATTCGTGGCCCAGGATTTGAGGGAGGATGGCCCCGCTATAGGCGTTAGGCGTCTTGGGAGTGAAGATCGGACCGGATTCGAACTCGTGCAGATCGGTCCCGCAGATGCCACAAAACGTCGGCTCTACGATGACCTGGCCAAACTGGGGTGACACGGGCTCGGCAGCCTCCTCCACTCGGACATCATGTTTCCCGTAGTAGCGTATAGCCTTCACCGCCAACTCCTCTCGACTTTCTGGGTCTTCGCGCCAGACTTTTGCGCGGCGCGTTGGCAAATGCCTTCAGAACCGCCTGGAAACTTTTGGTGATAGATATCGAGACCGCTATTGCGCTCCGCCCTCCATCCCGGTGTTTGGGATAATACAAATGCTAAACGAGCAAATAAGAGCCCAAACCGGAAAACACTTTCCCGGCGCGCGCAAAAGATTTAGATGCGAGACTGTGGGGGACGAATCTGGCTGAAAGCCGCAGCTAGCCGCTTAGCAGAAGCTTCCAACCTCGCACTCAGCAACTTGATGTCAGTGTGCAACAAGCGCCCGTCGCGCTTTACAAATTCGCCCGATACCATCACTGCGTCTACGTTGCCACTGTTGGCGTTCATGATCACGGTGCTGACGGGATCAAGCAAGGGTATGGCCGACCGCATTGGGAGTTGATAATCCGTGACATGAACATGCTGAGGCAAAGTTCCCAAACAAGGTCGCCGAGATCGGCGTTGAAGGAACACCAGCGCTGGTCGAACGCTGCGCGATGCCCAGGGGCTCATTTTCCCAGCCGTTATTCAGTCAAGGGCGCCTTGTCGCCCTTTCTCCGCCAGGAAATCCACGACGGTTCGAACGCGCGGCAGTAGATGGCGCGTCACCGGCCAGACGGCGTAGACGGACACTGGAACATCCGCGACCTGCTCCAGAACTGACGTCAAAGTTCCCTTCTCCAAATGCGCCCGCACGAGCGAACGGGGCATTTGGCAGAGCCCCAAACCAGCCAACGCCGCCTGCACGATCGCGTCTCCGTCACCGAACTGGTGACTGACAGGGGGCAAATATCGGACCGCAGCGCCGTCTGAACCCTTGATGCGCCAACTTGCTGAATTGCCTCCGAAGCCGCAGATGCAATCGTGTTGTTGAAGATCGGCGACGCTTTGAGGTGTTCCCCGTGCTGCTAAGTATGAGGACGACGCTACAACGACGGAAGGTTGCTCAGTAAGTTTCTTGGAGATCAGCCCGGTGCAGTCGCGAGTTTCGCCGAACCGGATTGTGAGGTCGACACCCTCTTCGACGGGATCGACGATCTTGTCGTTAAACGAGAGCGACAGCGTTAGACCTGTGTAGGCTCTGGAAAAATCCAGCAGCAAAGGCATGAGAATCTGCCGTCCGAACGCTGCGGGAGCGTCGATCCGCAATCGTCCTGAAATCACCTGGCTTTTTGAGAGCAGCGTTGTCTCCGCCGCTGCTATTTCCCCAAGCGCATGTCGCACGCTCGCATAATAGGCTTCACCATCGGGAGTTAGACTCAACCGCCGTGTGCTCCGGTGCAGCAGTTTGATACCCAAGCGCTCTTCAAGCTTCGTCACGCTTTTGCCGACCGCAGACTTCGTAATACCCAATTTGGCGGCCGCCGCCGTGAAGCTGAGGGCTTCTGCGGAGTGCAGAAATGCAATAACTCCATTCAACTGGTCGATCTGGGTCATTGTAAACTTTCACTCCACACACTGGAGAAATTGAAACCCTTCTGTTCCAGCAAGGTTACATTAAGCTATAGCGCACGCGCAAGCAAAGTCGAACATCGGCAATGGTCTTCGCGCTCAACGCAAGAATGCCGGGCCATGGATCGTCTCACAGAGATCGAAGTCTTCATACAGATCGCGGAGTATGGCAGTATCACTAGGGCCGCGGACGCGTTGGACATGTCAGTCTCGGCCGCGAGCAGAAGCCTGCAATCTCTCGAGGAGCGTCTCAACGCTCGGCTGGTGCAACGGACCACTCGACATCTGAGTCTGACCAGCGAAGGGGAACTGTACTATCAACGCGGCAAGGAATTGGTGGCGGGGATGCTCGATGCGGAAGCGAGCGTCAGCGAAGGCGCGTTAAGTCCAAGCGGGTTGCTGCGCATAAGCGCTTCGATGTCGTTCTGCCTATTGCACCTCAGCCCGCTCATTCCAGCGTTCACTCGAGCCTATCCTAAGGTGAGGGTCGAGGTACTGGTTTCCAATCGGTATTATGATTTGATCGAAAACGGGGTCGACCTGGCGATTCGTACGCGTCGCGTGGAGGCAGATTCGTCGGTCACCATCCGCCGCCTCGCTGAAACCAGGCGACTGCTTGCAGCGTCGCCCGAGTACTTGGCAAAGCGTGGCGCGCCACTCAACCCCGATCAGCTCGCCGAGCACGACTTGCTCCTCTACACGTTGGCCGACAATTGGAACCATCTCACCTTCAAGAAGAATGGCGAGACCATCACAAAGCCGGTCAACGGCCTACTCAACTCGAACGAAGGCCAGATCATACGTAAGGCCGCTTTGGACGGCCTCGGGATTCTGGCTCAGCCGACCTACATCATAAATGATGATTTAGAGTCGGGTAGGCTGGTGCGAGTGATGGACGACTGGGATCTGCCGCGGCTGACCATGAATATCGCCTATCCGACCCGTCACCACCTTCCTGCCAAGACCCGCCTATTCATCGACTTTTTGGTCAGGGAGTTTAAGAACAGCGACTACGAGGCCAAATGGACGGCTTAGGTTCGTCGGATGAACAAGCTCGCCATCCTTGGGACGATAACAGCTTGGCAATTGCCGTGCTGTAGACCCGTCGCCGTTTGAAGCGCTTCAAGTCACCGCGACAGCTTTAGCGTTTCGTCCGGTCCATGATCCGATCGCCAACCTTTTCCGCATTCGCTGCTAGGATATTGCTTCAGTTCACCATCGAGAACTACGAGACGTGGCCATGCAGACTTGGCGCGGCATTATGCGCCTTCAAGCCGATTAACTCCCGCAAACATTTCACGTTCTTGGCCGGGGCTTGTTAACTTTACGATGCCGTTTGGTGAACTAGCGACATGCGGTACGGGCGATCCAGTCGCCTGGAAAGTCCCGCCAATGTCACGGCCGCCGGTACAATCACCGTAAGATTTTTGCAGCTACTGCAATACTGTTTTGTTCTGCCCCTGGTTCATCCCGAGTAGGCAAAAATGCATAACATGGGCTCGGGGTTGGAGGGAAGAAGACTGTGGTGCAATCGCACCGGGCCAGCCGCCAAGCCGACCGATCTCGGTCAACATGAGGAGGAAAATATGAACAATCGTGTATTAAAGGCGGCGTTGCTTGCCGGTTTGGCTGTCTCGGCCACTCTTGGCTTCGTCGGAACTGCCCTGGCGGATGGGGAGAAATACGTTCTCATCCATCATTCGCCCGACAGCGAGACGTTCTGGAACACCGTGAAGAACGGTGCCAGCCTGGCAGCAAAAGAAGTCGGCGCGACCGTGACCTTCCGCAACCCGCCGACCGGCGACCTGGCCGACATGGTGCGCATCATCCAGCAGACCACCGCCGAGAAGCCTGACGGGATCATCGTCACTATTCCCGATGTCGAGACGGTCGGGGGCGCCATCGAAGACGCGGTTGCCAAGGGCATCCCTGTTGTCACGATGAACACCGGTACGGCAGAAGAATCCAAGAAGCTCGGCGCCCTGCTTCATGTCGGACAGCCCGAATTCGACGCCGGCAAGGGAGCGGGTGAGCGCGCGAAGGCTGCGGGCATCACGTCGTTCCTCTGCGTCAACAGTCTCTTCCCCAACGTCGCAGGGCAGCAGCGTTGCGAGGGCTTCGCGGCCGGCCTGGGTGTGCCACTCGGCGGCCAGATGATCGACTCGGGCACCGACGCGACCGAAATCGCCAACCGTGTAAAGGCGTATCTTTCCAATCATGCGGATACGGGCGCCGTTCTGACCCTTGGGCCGATGACCGCCCTGCCTACCATCAAGGCGCTCAAGGATACCGGTTTGGCCGGCACGATCTTCTTCGCGACATTCGATCTCACGCCGGAGATCTCGCAGGCGATCAAGGATGGCGTCATCAACTTCGCCATCGACCAGCAGCCGTTCCTTCAGGGCTATCTGCCGGTGATCACCCTCACCAACGACCTTCGCTACGGCGTCCTGCAGGCGAACTCGGTGTTGTCCGGACCCGGCTTCGTGACGAAGGACAATCTGGCTCTCGTCCAGTCGCTTGCCGGCAAATACCGGTAAGCGGACGACCTCCCGGACGGAAGCGGCGATCGCCGCTTCCGTTTGGCCCTTACGAAAGTTTCAGGTGATCGCAATGAGCACGACAATCAGCGCTGACGAGCGCGTTAAACACACGTCAACTCTCCGGCGGGCGCTCGTCCGCCCCGAGCTTGGAGCCATGGGCGGCACCGTCGCGGTGTTCGCATTCTTCCTCATCCTTGCCGGCAACACGCAAATGTTTGCACTGGACGGGATCATGAACTGGAGCACCGTTTCGGCGCAATTCGTCGTCCTCGCGGTCGGAGTCTCACTGCTGATGATTACCGGCGAATTCGATCTCTCGCTCGGTTCGATGGTCGGCTTCTCCGGCATGATGTTCGGTCTGCTGGCTGTCTACGTCGGCTTGCCTGCGTGGGCGGCCATCGGCGTCACGGTACTGGCTTGCGGTCTGATCGGGGCGATCAATGGCCTGCTGGTCATCCGCACCGGCCTGCCATCGTTCATCGTCACGCTTGCCTTCATGTTCATCTTGCGCGGTATGACGATCTGGAGCGCTATCACCTTCAACAGGCAGCCGGTCGTGTCGGGGATTGCCGATATCTCCGCTGGCGATCCCATCGCCTGGCTCTTTGGCGGCAAGGCGCTTGGAGGGCTATTCTCATGGCTCGGCCAGCAGGGGTGGATTGCGACCTATACACGCGGCACCCGGATGGGACAGCCGATCGTTGACGGCATACCGATGTTGATCATCTGGGCTATCGTCATGGTGATCGTCGGTCAGTGGGTGCTCACAAGGACCAAGTTCGGCAACTGGATCTACGCTGCCGGCGGCGACCCGCAGGCTGCACGTTATATCGGCGTACCTGTCGCCCGCGTGAAGGTGGCGATGTTCATCGTTGCGGCGTTGTGCGCCACGCTCTTGGGAATTTCCCAGGCGGTGGAGTTCGGCTCGGCTGCCTCTGACCGGGGCATGATGAAGGAGTTCGAGGCAATCATTTGCGTGGTCATTGGGGGCGCCTTATTGACGGGCGGGTATGGCTCCGTCGTTGGCGCCGCGCTAGGAGCCGTCATCTTCGGCGTCGTGCAGCAGGGTCTGTTCTTCACGAATGTCGAGAGTTCCCTGTTCCGGGTATTCCTCGGATCGATCCTCCTCGCCGCCGTTATCGCCAACACTTACATCCGCCGCGCGATCACCGGAGAGCGATGATGTCCGCACCAATTCTTGAAATGACCGATATCCAGAAGCACTTCGGTCACATTATTGCTCTCTCGGGCGTGTCCTTCGATGTCAAGGCAGGCGAGTGTCACTGCCTGCTCGGCGACAATGGCGCGGGTAAGTCGACATTCATCAAGACGATGTCCGGTGTACACGCTCCCACGCACGGCGAGATGAAAATCCAAGGCGAGCCAGTCCACTTCACCAGCCCCCGGGCGGCGCTAGCGGCGGGAATCGCAACAGTCTACCAGGACCTGGCAATGATCCCGCTGATGAGCGTGAGCCGCAACTTCTGGCTTGGCCGTGAACCCGAAACCGGCTTTGGCCCGTTCAAGCGGATCGACTTCAAGAAGGCCGATGCAATCACGTTCGAACAGATGCGCGAAATGGGCATCAACCTGCGTGAGCCCGGACAATCCGTCGGGACGCTCTCGGGCGGCGAGCGCCAGACGGTGGCAATCGCTCGCGCGGTGTATTTCGGCGCCAAGGTCCTCATATTGGATGAACCGACATCCGCCCTGGGCGTGCGTCAGACGGCCAATGTCCTGTCGACCATCGACCGTGTGCGGAAGAAGGGGGTAGGGGTTGTGTTCATCACCCACAACGTCCGACATGCCCTTGCTGTCGGTGACCGCTTTACCGTCCTCAATCGCGGCAAGACCCTCGGCACGGCCGATCGCGGCCATATTTCCTCCGAGGAGCTTCAAAGCCTGATGGCAGGCGGGCAGGAGCTCGCCGAGCTCGAAGCCTCGCTCGGAAAGACGGTGTAGCGTTCCCGATCGAATGGCTCGGCCGTAGGGCACCATGCGGTCGAGACAATGCTGACGAGGTTGATGACATCGCTCGTCACCTCGTCGAGCGTGTTTCACCAAGGTTTGGGAGAAGGAAATGACCTACGCGATCGGCGAAAACGCCGAATTTGGTATCGCTTGCCTGGGTATCACGCACCCGCACAGCTCGGGACGCGTGAAGGCATTTCAGCGCATGCCCGGAGCTCGGCTGATGGGAGCGTACGACGACAGTCCGCTGCTCACCCCCTTCGTCGACGCTCTCGGGCTGGAAGCCAGAACAAAGGAAGCGATCCTGGCCGATCCCGGTGTCCACGCGGTCCTCGTGCATCCCAAGAGCCACAGCATGGCCGACCTGGCCATCGAGGCGCTTGAGGCCGGCAAGGCCGTGTTGTGCGAGAAGCCGGCGGGACGGGGGTCTGCGGATACCGCTCGGATCGTCGAGGTAGTCGAGCGGACGGGCGGACTGTTCCAGGTTGGCTACTGCTGGCGTTTTGCGCCTTCGGTGGACAAGATGCAGGAGGTTCTTTCGAGCGGCCGGCTGGGCAAGGTGCTGCAGGTGAGGGCGCATGCAGGCTGCTCGCACAATGAGGCCGCCACCCCGCACATGAACCAGCCCGGGGATATTGGCGGCGCGATGTTCGTTATTGCCTGCCACCTGATCGATCGCATTCTGCTCCACTTCGGCGTGCCCCAAAGCGTGAATGCCCGGATTACGAAATTCGCATCGACTTTCGGGAGCGACTCCCGCGAGGACGCCGGCGGCGCGATCCTCAATTATGCCGACAAGCTCGTCACCGTCGACTTCATGTCGTGGGATCCTCTGTCCTGGACCGAGAGCTGGGATCTTTCGGCCTATGGTACGGAGGGCATCATGCACTCTTGTCCCTTGCCCTCATCCTACAAGATCTATGACAGCGGCAGGAACGGGTTTCAGCAGGGTTGGACGGAGTGGCGTGAGACGAGCTTTCCGGAAATCTGGGCCACCAAGAAGACCGTGTACTCGCCGGAGATCGCCGAGATCGGCAACCCGATCTATTTCGACCGGGAGGCAGCAGCTTTCGTCGGGTCGCTGAGGTCTGGGTCGGCCTCGGCCGTTTCGGCGATACAGGCGCACAACGTGAACCACTTGCTCGAGGCCCTGTTCAAGTCGTCAGCTCTTTCCGGCGCCGACGTGGACGTCGCCGTCTGAGTCCAACTGTGCGAAACCCGGAGTCCCCGATCTCGGGTTTGTGTGGGCGCCAGGCATGGCGCGTAGCGCCGTGTTCGGCGTTGCCTTCTCAAATCGATTTCATGCCGATCTCCGGCGGAACGATGAAATGGGAAACCAACTTCGACTTCGTCTTGAAACCTCTCTAGTTCGCGACCTCCCAGGCGCTTTAGCGAGGCAGCAACCCTAGGACGGGCGTGCAGCCTCGCTTTCTTTTTGGCTGAGCGTGTTGCTCGAGGCCGGCAGCTCAGCCACCCGTGAAAGTACGTCTACCATTTAGCTCAGAACTGTCCCCCGGATAGAGCCGACCGTCACTAGCGTGAGCCGTAACTATCCAATTCCTCTCGGTGGGAAGATCCCCGCGCGCCGGATGCAGTAGGCATGCGCACCTGACCATTTGGTTTCCCTAACGGGCATTGACTTCGTGTCTGAGGTCGTCCCTAAGCGCCAAATCCATGAGTTGACCCCCCAACGGGCATTTCAGGTTCTCCGACAGGCGGCGGCCTGCAAAGTCGGTTTTGCTTTTTGCGCAGCGTGAGAAAGTGTTTCCCTGCTTACGGCCTTTTTCCCAAAGTTGGGGAAGCTAATTTCGATCTGCGGCGGAGGAACGGCCGTTGGGAGGAATTCCATGAGCTTCAATTGGGTTTGCCGGATCTGCCGCGAAGGGCCCGCCCAAGCGAGCGTTCAGCGCCCCGTAAATGGAAACGGGATTTCCAAAGACATCAACCGAGCCGCTCTTTCCGGCAGTTCGTAACTCCAAACTCAAGAAGAAGATCGATGATCAAACATATCGTCATGTGGGACGTCCGTGGAGACAGCGCCGAGGAGAAGCAAGCCGCCGCTTTCGACCTCAAGACAAAGTTCGAGAGCCTCCGTGGGGAAATCCCCGGCCTCCTTTTCCTTGAGGTCGGCATCGATTTTTCGCGTGTGGATTATGCCTGCGATGTCGTGCTCTATTCCGAATTCAAGGACGAAGCTTCCCTGGAGGGGTACACCTCCCATCCCGCGCATCTGCGGATCAGGGATTCCCTAAAGGACGTCCGGATCGCCCGACACCAGGTCGACTACTCCCCGCTCAAATGCGCCGGCGTGCGTGCAAACGCCGAGTGAGGTGTGAAGGTGGAGGAACCGATGACCACGACGATCACACAGTCCCAAGACCTCAAGCCGACGCCGACCCTGAATGTGCCGGGGCTTCGGAAGACCTACGCCGGCCGCGCTTTAAAGAGCGTCGACTTCGACCCGATGTCGGGCGAAATCACAGTCGGTTGTATCGCCCTCAGGACAATGTGAAGGATTGGTACCCGGCCAGCTTTCGACCCGCCACCACTCCTCCGAGCTGATATTCGAGGGAGAACGATGAAAGGAAAGTTCATGCTCTTTGCGGTTCATTGCCTCGACCACGCGGATGGCCTGCCGCGCCGCCAGGCGAACTACGACGCCCATAAAGCGTACCTCTCCGCAGGCACGGTAAAGACTGTAATTTCGGGGCCGCTTGTCGCCGCCGACGGCGAGACCATGATCGGGTCGCTCTTCGTCTTTGAGGCCGACCAGATCGACGACGTGATCGCGTTCAACAACAACGACCCGTTCGCCCATGCCAACGTCTGGCGCCAAGTGGACATCAACCCGTTCTTGAAGCGCGTCGACAATCGCTAAGAACGCAGGACCTCCGGTCCAATCGAGGCTGGGAATTCGAGGAACCGACATGCAGTCTTTCGTCTATAACGGCCAGCCGGCCAGAGTGATTTTCGGGTCGGGAACGCTGGCCCTGCTTCCCGCGGAAGTCGATCGCCTTGGGCTGAAGCGTGTTCTGGTCCTGGCGACGCCGCCACAGGCCGAGGATGCGGAGAAGCTGTCCGCGCTTCTTGGGGCGAGCTCGGTCGGGGTCTATTCCCGCGCCACGATGCACACGCCCGTCGACGTGACGGAGGACGCGATGAGGGTCGTGGCCGACACGAAGGTCGACGGCCTGATCGCGGTCGGCGGTGGATCGACGACTGGTTTGGCCAAAGCGATCGCGCTCCGGACCGACCTGCCTCAGATCGTCGCCCCGACCACATACGCGGGATCGGAAATGACGCCGATCCTGGGCGAGACCAGGGACGGGCAGAAGGTCACGCAGAGCAGCCCGAAGATTCTTCCGGAGGTCGTCATCTACGATGTGGACCTCACGCTCACCCTTCCCGTCGGCATGTCAGGCACCAGCGGCATGAACGCCATCGCCCATGCGGTCGAGGCTCTCTACGCGAAGGAGCGGAATCCGGTCGTGTCGCTGATGGCGCTGGAGGCGATCCGGGCCTTGGCACGATCGCTGCCGCTCATCCACGACGATCCAGCCGATCGCGACGCGCGGGCCGACGCGCTCTATGGCGCGTGGCTCTGCGGCATCTGTTTGGGTTCGGTCGGCATGGCCCTCCATCACAAGCTCTGCCACACGCTGGGCGGCTCGTTCGATTTGCCACATGCGGAGACCCACACCGTGGTCCTGCCGCACGCGCTCGCCTACAACGCGCCCGCCATCCCCGAGGTGATCGAAAAACTCCGGGACGTGCTTGGTCACCAGGACCCCGCTGCGGCGCTTTTCGAACTCGCGGGACGGATCGGCGCGCCGAGGTCTCTGAGAGAGATCGGCATGCAGGAACACGGTGTCGATGTGGCGACCGAGCGCGCACTGGCCAACCCGTACTGGAACCCCCAACCATTGGAGCGCGACGGCATCCGCGCGCTCCTCGCCCGCGCCTATGCGGGCGAGGCTCCGGCCATTTGATGGCGAGCAATTCGGGCCGAGGAGGATAGAAAATTGTCTGAGATGAGCCAAACCGAAAGGTCGAAGCCCAAGTATCCGTATTTCGAGGAAGAGACTTCGGTCGACGTCGTCAACGCGAGAATGGGGCCGGCCGTCGATCCACGCCTGCGCGAGGTCATGTCCGTTCTGGTGAAGCACCTCCACGCGGCGATCAAGGAAATCGAGCCCACGCACGAGGAATGGCTCCAGGGGATCAAGTTCCTCACCGAGGTCGGGCAGATGTGTTCGGATTGGCGTCAGGAGTTCATCCTGCTGTCTGACACTCTCGGCGTCTCGATGTTGGTCGATTCCATAAACCACCGTCGCCCCAACGGTGCGACGGAGAACACGATCCTCGGGCCGTTCTATGTTCCAGCGGCTCCGCGCTACGCCAACGGGACCAACATCTGCCTGGATGGCAAGGGCGAGCCGATGGTCGTGTGCGGACATGTCGTCGACACCGATGGCAAGCCGATCGCCGGCGCTCTCGTCGACGTCTGGCAAACCAATGACGACGGCTTCTATGACGTGCAGCAAAAGGACGTGCAACCCGACTGGAACCTCCGCGGCGTATTCACCACGGAAGGCGACGGCTCTTACTGGTACCGGGCGGTCAAACCCCGCTACTACCCAATCCCCGACGACGGTCCGGTGGGCAAACTGCTGGGTCACCTGGGCAGACATCCCAACCGAGCCGCGCATATCCACTTCATCGTGAGCGCGCCGGGCTATGACCCGGTCATCACCCACATCTTCACGCCGGACTGCCAGTTCCTTGCGGAAGACTCGGTTTTTGGCGTCAAGGACTCTCTCATAGCGGACTTTCAAAAGGTGACCGATCCGGCACGGGCGTACGAACTCGGATTCGAAAGCCCCTTCTGGTCGGTCGACTGGGATTTCGTCCTCGCCGCGAAAAAAGACACCGCGAAAGAGAAATGACGATGCCGCAACTCACCTTCGAACTTCCCGACACGGTCGTAGTGACCGGAGCGTCGTCCGGCCTTGGCCATGAACTTTGCAGCCTTCTCGTTGAGGCGGGAGTGGCCACGGTCGGCGTCGATCTTGCAGCCGCTCAGGACAACCTCGCCGCGCTCGCGGGATACCGTCACGTCGCGGGGGATGTCGCCGGAGAGGCGACGTGGGAGAAGGTCGTTGCCCGCCTGAGGTCTTCGGGCGCGAAACGCATCGGCCTCGTGACGTCTGCAGCCATCCTCGACGTCGGCACGATCTTGGAGGCCACACCTGCGATCATGTCCCGGGCGCTCAACGTCAACATCGTGGGCACTGCGCTGGCGATCAAATTTCTGCTGCCGCTGATGATCGAAGCCCATGACGGGACAATCGTGGTGGTGGCGAGCGTGAACGCCACCTTGGCGGAACAGCAACTCGGCATCTACAACGCCACGAAAGCAGCGGTGCGACAGTTAGCCCGGACGGTCGCGGTCGACCACTCGCGCAGCGGCGTCCGCGCCAACGTCCTCAGCCCCGGGCCAATGTTGGCCGGCCTCTTCAAACGCCACCTCGAATCCGCCACCGACAGCGACAGGTTCCTGGCGACGCGATCAGCGCGCCAGCACGGCGGCCGCATCCTGGAGGCGCGCGAAGTCGCCCAGGCCGCGATGTTCCTTTTGTCGAGTGGCTCGACGGCGGTCCTTGGCGCTGACCTCGTCGCCGACGGGGGGCTGACCACTAGCTTTGATTTCCGAACTGGGGAGGAAGGCGCTTCGATCTGACGCGCCCGCCATATTTGAAACGATCCTATGGGAGAGAGAAATGGAAACCGGACTCAAGGGTAAAATTGTTTTCATCACAGGTGCCGCCAACGGCATCGGTCGTGCGACCGCGGTGGCGTTCGCACGGGAAGGCGCAACGTTGGGCCTCGTAGACATCGACGAGAAGGCCTTGGCCGAGGTCAAGGTCGAAGTCGCCGCGGCGGGCGGAACGGCCCACACCGCAAAGGCGGACCTGTCCACCGGAACTGGCGTATCGGCGGGCCTGGACGAGTTGCTCAAGGCGACGGGCGGCGCGGTCGACGTGCTCGTGAACAATGTCGGCTCGGGCGCGATCCGCACCTTCGACCAGCTGACCGACGAGGAATGGGAGAAAACCTTCTCCCTCAATTTCATGAGCTATGTCCGGGCTACGCGGAAGCTGCTTCCGATCCTCCGCGAGCGGAAGGGTGTAATCGTCAACAACGGTTCCGATCTCGCCCGTCAGCCCGAGCCCGTGCCCATCGACTACTCGGCGTCGAAGGCCGCCGTGCTCGCCCTGACCAAGGGCCTCGCGCGCGCCGAGGGCAAGGCCGTGCGGGTCAACGCGGTCGCTCCGGGACCCATCTGGACCCCGTTCTGGACCAAGCCGGGTGGCTTCGCCGAGACGATGGGCGCGTTCCACAAGATGGAGCCGCAGGCGGCTGTCGAGCACGAAATGAAGCTGCGGCAGCTTCCCCTCGAACGCCTTGGGACGCCGGAGGAGGTCGCCAACGTGGTGGTCTTCCTCGCGTCCGACCTTGCCAGCTTCGTCACGTCGGCTGTTTGGGGCGTGGACGGCGGCAGCATCCGATCGATCTGACCCCATCATTGTATATCTATAGGATACAATGTTGATCTCCAGCGCGCAATTTATCGCGCCGGCGCTCCAGTATATAAAAAGGCAATTCAAACGCATGCGGCGCGTGGCCGCGGGAGTATGGCAATGACTGGGAAAAACGGCATCGAGTTGCTGGCGGCGTTCTTCACTCTCGGAGGCGACGTCTATCCGTTCGGTCCGACCGAAATCAGTCCGATCCCCTTCAAGGATCGCGTCGAGGCGGCCGCCAAGGTCGGCTACAAGGGCATGGGCCTGATCCACGCAGACGTTCAGGCGACGGCCGCCCAGATCGGTCTCAAGGAAATGAAGCGGATCGTCGACGACAACGACATCAAATACCTCGAGTACGAGTTCCTCTCCGGCTGGTATCTCGACGGCGAGCGCCGGGCGAAGTCGGACGTCATGCGGACGGAGATGCTTGAGGTGGCGCAGCGTCTCGGAGTCCGAAATCTCAAGATTGCTCCCGGCCTCGGAAGCGATCTCTACGCGCCGACCGAAGCGGAAATGACGCCCGACGTCGACCGCATGCGCGAGGCGTTCGCCGGAGTCTGCCGTGACGCCGCCGAGTACGGCGTCAGGGTGGTCATGGAGATCATGCCGTTCTCCAACGTCCGGACGCTGGAAGTGGCGCGTGCGATCGTGGAAGGTGCCGATCAGCCCAATGGCGGCTTGCTCATCGACATTTGGCACATGGCCCGCGGCGGCATCCCCTACAAGGACATCGAGAAGATTCCGTCCCGCTTCATCGGCTCGATCGAGCTGGACGACGCCGACGCCGATGTGAAGGGCCTCCTGTGGGAAGACACCATCTATCATCGGCGCCTGCCGGGCGAAGGCGTGCTCAAGCCGAAAGAATTCATCAAGGCCGTCCAGAACGCCGGCTACGAAGGTCCTTGGGGTGTCGAGATCATCAGCGAGACCTATCGCAAACTTCCGCTCGCCGAACAGGCGAAGCGCTCGTTCGAAACCACGATGGTCCAGTTCAAGTGACGTCCGAGGAAAACACGATGAAACACCCCACCGAAAAGCGGACGTTGTGGCTCTCCCAGGTCAGCAGCATGCCCTATCGAAAGCGCGTCGAACTCGCCCCCAAGAACACCTTCGGCTGGCTCAGCACCTCTCCAATGGACTACAAGAACACGCGGGGGGCTTGTCGAATAAGGACGTCCGTTGGATCGCCTCCAATAAACGGCGTCCGGCTGAGCTACCTTGATCCACTGACGAGCCGGGTTCGCGATGGCCTCAGGCGTTATAGCAGAAAGAGTTCCACTGAGCGGCTCTTGAACGGCTCAGCGCGATACAGATGCGCGTACTTCTCCCGGCTTGGAGTACGCTGCACCAATACCAGACTGGTGCTTTTTTGGTCATCTAACGAAGGGGCGGGGACAGCGAGCGTGCCTTGACGCGTCTAACGTACTAAAATTCCACGCGATGCACTCCGAGGCCGATGGTTCGATTCCCTTCAAGGCGAGGGATGGCGACAATGGTCGGCAGCGACTGAAATGTATCAAGTCGTTAGGTACTCAACGACGACTGCGCTGAAGCCACCAAAGGTAACCTCCGCGGGGTCTAGCCGCCGTTCGGCATAAATTGCCGGAAACGTTAATTGAAGGCAGTAAACTCTAACGCGAGGTCATCCAAGGGCGACCATGCCTGAAAGCATAGAACCGCCGGATTTCTCGCCGGCGGTTCAAATGGATGTTTGGTCAATCGGCTCAGACGTGGGGCAGACCAAGGACGGATCGAAGTTCCTCTTTGGCGGCTTCAAATTCAGCTTTGTAGTCGTCATGGGTGCGGATCGTTTCGGCAATGACGGTGCCGGCGATGCGGCCAGCCTCGACGTCCGAAGCATAGTGAATGCCGCCGACAATACGGTTATGACCATATTCCCACGCGCGTGCCATCAGCTCGGTCCTTTTCTCCGGCACCATGTTGGAAAGGACGATGCCCATCAGCGTGCCGACGGTGGTGTGACCCGACGGATAAGCACCCGACTTCGAGAGGGGGACAATCGGCTTGACCAGGTCGCTGTAGAGGTGAGGCCGCGGACGCTTCCAGAAATCTTTGGCCGGATCGACAACAGCGCCTTCTGTGGCGACGACGCGGTCGAAGAAGGCGGCGAACTTCGGCAGGTTTTCCTTGGTGAACTTGGGATTGTCGATCACATCGGCGAAGCGCCAGACATCTTCATCCGCATCGGCGACGGCACGTGCGGCCATCTCAGGTGTGCGGGTAACCTGGATCGTTAGTATTTCAGCGAGTTCGGCCTGCATCTGCGGCGAATTATTGGCGGGCGGTGTCGGCAACAGCGAAACGAGGTCGATTTCCTTGGCATCGGAAAATGGCTTGGCATCTTCTGCTAAAACGGAAGAAGCAAGGCCGATGACGAGGGCGAGCGACAGGGCTAGATTGCGCATGGTAACTCCTTTTGAACAGCGATGCCGACGCTAGCACCCCGATATTCCGCTCGTGTGACAGTAACTTCACCAATCCCTATGAAATGGAAACAGTGTGGCGCAAACCTCCGAGCCTTCTCGCTCTCACGCCACCGCGCGCTGCATTTCCTCATTCCGGTCAAGGAAGCCCTGATTCATCTCGCAATGCGGACATTACTCTTGGCGGAATATGCGCATGACCCGGTCTGTAAACGGCTTGACGAGAAAGGACAGCGGCGTACGCTCTTCTGTCTTGACGAAAACCTCGACGGGCATTCCCGGCTGCGCTTCATCGAGACGCAATAGGATGTCTCCCTTCTTCGCCTCGTCGCCGTTTTCGACCATGATTTGCGAGAGAATGCCTCCATCTCGGTGCTGGGTAATTTTGACTTGATCGGAAACGACTGCTTGTCCATTGGCGATGACGCTGGCATCAAACACCTAGGCCTTCATTGAGGCCATTCGTACAATGAGGCATGCAACAAGGCCGGGCCCGTCCTCGCGCATGGCAAGTGCGAGGCGCGCTCCTTGTCTTTCGGCTGCCGCCTTTGCGATCGCCAGCCCCAAGCCGCTCCCCTCGCTATCCTGAGGCCCGGCCCTGAAGAACCGTTCAAAGACGCGTGGCATCTCTTCGTCCGCGATGCCGGGGCCGGTGTCGCGGATTTCGATCCGTGCTTCTTGCCCGGCGGCAACCACCGCGACGTCGACCATCCCCCCAGGCGGCGTGTACCGAACGGCGTTCTCGACCAGATTGTCGAGGATGATTTCGAAATCGGCCAGCGCGCCAATCGTGATAGCGCCGTCTCGGCGCGTGATGCCCAGGTCAATCTGGCGGCTCTCCGCGAGCGGGGTCAGGCGCGCAACAGTGTCGAGGGCAAGCTGAACGAGGTCGATCGGCTGCGGCGCGGGCGCGGTCTCGTTGGCGTCGTAGCGCGCGAGGCGCAAGAGCTTGCTTACGAGGCTGGTTGCCCTACTAATTCCGGCTTCGAGTTCGGTCAAGCGCTGGGAAAATCGGCCATCCCGGTCGTCGTGCCGAAGGTTGTCGATCTGAATTTGCAGCGCCGAAAGTGGTGTGCGCAATTCATGGGCTGCATCTGAGGTAAACCGCCGCTGGCGCTCCAGCAATGCGCGGAGCCGCGCGAGTAGAAGATTGATCGAGCTCACGAAGGGAACGACTTCGGCAGGCACGTCGTCAGTCGGAACAGGGTCGTCTGCCCTGGCGTCTCGGGAGGCCACTGTGACGGCCAGACGATTGAGCCGGGCCATGATCCGATCGATGATCCAGCTCAATGTTAGCAATGACAATGGAATCAAAACGATGATCGGGAGCGCAGCCTGGAACGCTGCACTGGCCGCCAGCTCCTGCCGGACGCTCATATCCTGGGAAACCTGAACCGTTCGATATGGCGCGATCAGCGTATAGACACGCCACTTGTCGCTGCCGGTCGAAATGTCGGCGAACCCCGTGGACCGTTGCTGAGGGATATCAACGGCGGGGTGCGAAAGTCGCGACGGCTTGCCGGCTACATCCCAGACCTGGATGACGAAGTCGTCCTCGGGATCGTGCGGCACATCTCCAACCGGGCCACCCGCTGGCGCGGGAGGCGCGTCTCCGACATAGAGTGCGATCTGCCGCAGCTGATTGTCGAGGAAATCGGATGCCTCGTTCCTGACGAGGAAGTACGATGTTATCGCCGCGAAAACGCCGATGGTCGCCATTAACCCTGCGAGCCATATGAAAGCCGTGCGTCGGATCGAAATCGTGCCTTTCACTTGGCAACCATCCAGCCAGCTCCTCGGACGTTGCGTATGATATCCTTGTCAAACTTGCGCCGCACGTAATGGATGAGCACGTCGATCGCGTTGCTTTCCACCTCATCACCCCAACCATAGAGCCTTTCCTCGAGCTGACTGCGCGAGAGAATGGTTCCGGGACGATCCAGCAATGCCTGAACCAAGGCAAATTCGCGCGCTGGCAACACCTCGGTGCACCCGCGATATTTCACCTGATGACTCGATAGATCGAGCTCAATCTCGCTCGTGCAGAGGATCGAAACCGCGTGACCGCCGTGCCGGCGCAGGACCGCGCGCATGCGTGCGAGCAGTTCCTTGACCTCGAATGGCTTCACCAGATAGTCGTCGGCCCCGAGGTCGAGCCCCGCGACGCGATCATCGAGTTCGTCACGGGCGGTGATCACCAGGATTGGCCTCTTGTCGCCGGCCGTCCGCAGCGAACGCAGGATTTCCAGGCCCGAACGGCCGGGCAAGCCGAGGTCGAGCAACACAAGACCATGCCCGCCAACGGCGACGGCCTCGTCCCCGAGTTGCCCGTCACGTACCCAGTCTACCGACATGCCGGCATCATCGAGCGCTTGCACGAGGGCCCGACCGAGCATGACGTCATCTTCGATCACAAGAACACGCATGCTTCAAAGTAGCCTAAACGCGCACACCTGCAAAGATTCTGGTGCAGGCCGGCTGCATTGCGGCAGATCATCTAAGACCCTCCTAATTCTGCTGGCGTTCCATGCCTTCTCTAGTCCGCAGAGGAGCGTTAATCATGATCGTCCGCCATCGGATATCCATCGCACTAGCCGTGCTGCTCATGCTGTCGTCCGGTGCATTTTCTCCCGCTTTGGCCCAGGAGAAACTTGTTGCGCCCGAGACGAACCCACCGGGTGACATTCCGGACAATCAGGTCTTCGTTACCTACAACTCTCCTGACGGATTCGATCTAAAGGTGCCCGAGGGCTGGTCACGGACCGCGATCGACCATGGCGTTCGGTTCTTCGATAAATACGATCAGATAGACGCCACCCTCGGTACCGCGAGTGCTGCTCCAACGGCTTCTTCAGCCAAGGCTCACGAGATCATGGACCTCAAGGCAGCCGCACACGCCGTCAAAGTCACCGAGGTCAAGGATGTGAAGCTCGCGGCCGGACCGGCTATCCGCATCAGCTACCAGTCGAATTCCGCGCCAAACCCGGTCACGAACAAGCAGATCAGGCTCGAACACGAGCGCTTTATCCTGTTCAATAATGGCAAGACGGTCACCCTCGACCTTGCCGCTCCGGCCGGCGCGGATAACGTCGACCAATGGCAGCTGATCTCCAACTCCTTGCTGTGGAGGTGAGTTCATGTTCGCACTTGAGGCGACCGAACTTTACCGCTTCTTTCACGCCGGCGACGAAGAAGTCGTGGCTTTACGTGGGGTTGTCCTCACCCTCAATACAGGGGAATTTACCGCCTTGC
The DNA here is from genome assembly GCF_012349115.1 of Rhizobium ruizarguesonis. Lineage (GTDB taxonomy): Bacteria > Pseudomonadota > Alphaproteobacteria > Rhizobiales > Rhizobiaceae > Rhizobium > Rhizobium ruizarguesonis. The sequence goes on along the minus strand of NZ_PQIG01000117.1, from coordinate 10,963 downwards.
GGGGCCCCTCTGGGAGCGGGAAATCGACGCTACTTGCCTGTCTTTCCGGGATCGATGAACCGGATGGCGGGATGGTGTCGGTCATGGGCGAGCGCATGACCCGACGCCCCGAACCAGAGCGGGCTCGGCTTAGGGCTCGTCATTTCGGCATGCTCATGCAGTCCGGCAATCTGTTCGATCATCTGACGGTGCGGGCCAACATCCGTCTCCAGATGGAGATTTCCGGCCGCGGCGCACCGGACGCAATCGACGGCCTTCTCGGGAGCCTCGGCCTTGACGACCTCGCCGGTGTCTTACCAGCTCACCTTTCAGGCGGCGAGGCAGCGCGCGCTGGCCTGGCCGTGGCGCTCGCAGCAAAGCCGTCAATCCTGCTGTGCGATGAGCCGACCGCCGAGGTTGATGCGGGAACCGAGCAGCTTGTCATCGATCGCCTCATCGAAAACTGCCGGAGCGGCGCTGCCGTCCTGGTCGTGACGCACAGCCGTCCGCTAGCCGCACGGGCCGACCGCATTATCGATATCCGGGATGGAGGCATCGTGCATGACTAAGACCTTGGCAGTGGCTACGGACCTGTGGCGCAGCTTCCAGCGCGAACGGGGCGTCGTGGCGGCCGTTCAAGGCTGCTCTTTCAAGATTAACGCCGGCGAAACAATCGCGATCATGGGACCTTCGGGTTGCGGAAAGACGACGCTTTTAAACCTGATCGCGGGACTGGACGTGCCAAGCTCAGGACGATTGGAATGGCCCGGGCTTGGGTCGTCCGACACATTGCGCCCTGAGCGGATCGGCGTCGTATTCCAATCTGCCAACCTGATGCCCGCACTCTCCGCCGTCGAGAACGTCGAGTTACCAATCCTTCTCAGCAACGGCTCCGAAGCCGAGGCGCGCGCGTTGGCAGCGCTTGCCGTTTTCGGAATCGAAACCCTGGCGTCGAAGCTTCCCGAGCAACTCTCCGGGGGCCAGGCCGACCGGATCGCGGTGGCCCGAGCCATTGTGACCAATCCGGAATTGATTGTCGCTGACGAGCCGACAGGCCAGCTCGACCAAGCTGGCGCCGCGATACTAGTCGATCGACTTCGCACCTGGGGTCGCCAGACCGGAAGCGCCATCATCATCGCCACGCATGATGAGCGCGTAGCTGCAAAGATGAGCCGCATCTGGTGGATGCGTCACGGCAAATTGGAAAGCATGGTTGAGAGGTCCCCATGTACGGGCACTGGTTGATCGGACTTATCCGGACCCGCTCCGGTCGCCTTGTCGGCACCATCGGCGGTGTGGCGCTGACAGTCGCCTTTATCGCTTGCCTGGGTGCGTTTTTGCAATACAGCGCGGCTGAGATGACGGCTCGGTCGGTCGCCCAGGTTCCCGTCGACTGGCAGGTCCAGACGCTTCCGGGGGCGGATCAGAGTGCGGTCGAGGCAGCGATCCGCTCTGCCGCCTCGGTTACCGGCTTGCAGTTGATCAACTATGCCGACGTACCAGGCTTTGAGGCGAACACGGGAGGCACCGTGCAGGCCACGGGTGGCGGCACGGTACTTGGCATCGGACCGGACTATTTCGATCAATTCCCCGCACAGGTTCGACGGCTCGTAGGATCGGTCGATGGCGTCCTGATAGCGCAGCAGACTGCCGCCAACCTGCATGTCGGGGTCGGGGATCAGGTCGTCATCCACCACCACCAAGCGCCGGATACCAGCGTGACGATCGCCGGTATCGTCGATTTGCCGAACGCCGATGCGATGTTTCAGGCGATCGGTGTCCCGGCTGGCGCCGCACCGCAAGCCCCGCCCGACAACGTTCTGCTGTTGCCGATGTCTCAGTGGCAGCAGGTGTTCGACCAGCAAGGCGCCAGTCGGCCCGATACCATTCGGACCGAGTTCCACGTCAGGCTCGATCATCATGATTTGCCCTTCGACCCGGTCGCTGCGAACACCTGGGCGACCGAGCGCGGTCACAATTTCGAGGCTCGCGTGGCTGGAACCGCGCTGCTCGCAAACAACCTGGCGGTCCGTTTGGAGGCAGTCCGTGAGGATGCCCTCTATGCTCGGCTGATTTTCCTATTCCTCGGCACCCCTGGCGCCGTCCTCGCCATCCTGCTGACGCTTGCCGTAGCAGGGGCTGGACGGGACAAGCGCCGCCGCGACCAGGCATTGTTGCGCTTGCGGGGAGCAACGGTCGATAGAGTTCTTCGCCTGGCTGCCGCTGAAGCGGCATTTGCGGGTGTCGGCGGTGCGATCCTCGGTATACTCCTTGCTGCTCTTGCCGCGAATTTCATCCTCGGGGTGTCGCTCTTGCGAAGCGCAGCGCTTCCTTTGCTCAGCACCATGGCGGTGGCCGGGATCGCACTTTCGCTCGCAGCGATCCTGATCCCTGCCTGGCGCGACGCCCGTAGCTTGAGCATTGCGGCCGCCCGGCGGCCAATCGGCAATGACCGGGCACCACTTTGGGCTCGCTTCTATCTTGATCTGGTGCTGCTGGCGCTCGCGGCGGCGCTCTACTGGCGTTCGGCAGCGAGCGGATACCAGGTCGTTCTCGCGCCGGAGGGCGTGGCGGCGACCGCGGTCGACTATACGGCCTTTCTCGCCCCGGTGTTGCTCTGGAATGGTCTGGCGCTATTTTCCATGCGGCTCGTCGGGTCCGGGTTGCGGCAAGGCCGGCCGGTGATCGCCAGGGGCTTGCGACCCGTCGCCGGACGTCTCGCGGATGTTGTGGCTGCGACATTTGCACGGCAAGGCCGGCGGCTGACTGCTGGCATCGGCCTGGCTGCGCTTGCTTTTGCCTTCGCCGCATCGACCGCGATTTTCAACGCGACTTATGAGGCCCAGGCACGGGTCGATGCCGAGCTCACCAACGGCGCCGACGTTACCGTCACGGGTACATCCGCCGAGCCCGCCTCCCGGACGCTCGACCGTCTTTCCAAGCTGCCGGGCGTGCTGGCCGTCCAGCCGATGCAACACCGATACGCTTATGTTGGGACGGACCTTCAGGATCTCTATGGCATCGATCCGACGCGCATCGGGACAGCCACGCCGATGTCCGACGCCTATTTCGCCAATGGTGCCGCCCTGGCGACGCTCGCCAATCTCGCGCGAACGCCCGATGGCGTGCTGGTATCGCAGGAAACGGTGAACGACTATCAGCTCAGTCGCGGCGACGGCATCAATATTCGCCTGCAAAACGCGGCCGATAACCAATACCATGCCGTGCCCTTCCACATCGTGGGCGTGGTGCGCGAATTCCCCACCGCACCCAAGGATTCGTTTCTGGTCGCCAACGCCACTTACATTGCGCAGCAGACAGGTTCCCCGGAAAGCGAGATCGTTCTCATCCGATCGAACGGCGATCCGGCCCGCATCGCTCGGGCCGCCCAAAGCGCGACTGCGAGCCTCCCTGGACTGAAGGTGAGCCAGATTGGTGATGCCGTCGCTTTGATCGGATCGAGTCTCACAGCGATCGACCTCGCCGGTTTGACGCGGCTTGAGCTGATCTTCGCGCTGGTCATGCTTGCCGCCTCGGGCGGATTGGTCCTTGGGCTGGGGTTGGCAGACCGTGAACGCTCCTTCGCCATCCTCGTCGCGCTGGGTGCCAAGCCGCGGCAGCTTGGCGCCTTTGTTTGGAGCGAGGCTGCATTGGTGGTCGGCGGCGGCATGTTTCTCGGCCTCTTGACCGGAGTGCTCATAGCCTATGTGCTCGTCAAGCTGCTGACCGGGGTATTTGACCCGCCACCCGAGGCGCTTTCGTCGCCTTGGGGCTATCTCGCTGCCCTCGTCATCACCGCAACCAGCGCTGCTCTCCTGGCCGCGACGAGCGAGGCGATGCGCAGCCGGGTACACGTCACCGAGAAGTTGAGAGGCGAATAAGCATCGGCCGCGCCGCGCTGCCTTGCGAAAAATTCTACAGATTGAGGGCTGAAACCAGGAAGGAGAAAGTAATGAAACCACAAATGCTTATGGCCGCAATACTGGCGCTGGCACTGATGGGCACGGCATTCGCTGCCCAGACGTCCGGCACGATCACCGCGATCAGCAAGAAGGCCGATACGATCACGTTGTCGGACGGCAAGAACTATACCCTGCCCGAAGGGATCGAAGATACCAACCTTCGCGTCGGTGAGAAGGTTCAGCTAACCTTCGCGATCAAGGACGGCAAGGCGGTCGTCTCTCACCTGACCCCGGAGAAGTGAGGCTTGCGGCGGCCGGCGACAACCTGGCCGCCGCTTTCGCGCGCGATTGCGACCGATTGATAACGTGTCGGGCCCACACCGGCATCGGCGCTAATTCTCCGCTAATAGTCTCTGCGTAGTTATGTCGGTCAAAGCAAGCGCCAATGGGAAGGCGGCGAGCGTGCCGGGGGCGTCCGCGAGGCGCAGTCGATCACCGCCGAAGGACGATGCAGGCGTGACGCGTTTCCAGAAGTTAAGGGATTTTCGAATGAGACAGATTTTTCTCGCCATCGCGCTCATTATTGCTCCGGTGACGGCTTTCACGGGTTTTGAACTCTATGCCAACAATGCGCCCGCCAAAACGAAGGACCTAGGTGATCTCAAATCGTTCAAGACCATCGTTGCCGACGTTCAGGCCCTCGCTTCCAAGGGTGATCTGACGGCGGCCGCAAAGCGGATTACGGACTACGAGACGGCATGGGATCAGGCCGAAAGCGCAATCCGTCCGCTGAATCCGAACGAATGGAACAACATTGACGCTGCCTCCGATGCCGCGCTCAAGGCGCTACGCCAATCGGCCCCGTCGGCCGACAACGTCAACAAGACGCTCGCCACCCTTGTGGCGGTTCTCAATCATCCGCCCCAGTCATCTCAGTAGGCCGACGGCGAACCGTTGTTCCACGCCCTTCCCACCGCACGCGCCGCTTAACCGCAGACGTTTCATCGCCCATTCAAGGATACTCGCAATGCCCGCTACGACAGAAACCGCCAAGGCTGTTGTCTGCAATCGCGTTCCTCGTGTCACGGCCGACTTCTGGCTCATCAAACTGATGGCCGTCACCATGGGCGAAACGGCGGCCGATTATCTCAACATGCAAATGGGCCTGGGACTGACGGCGACATCGCTGATCATGTCGGCAATTCTCGCCGGCGCACTGGTTTGGCAATTTGCGCAGAAGAAGTATGTTCCTGCCACCTATTGGCTTTCGGTGGTGCTGATCAGCATCGTTGGCACGTTGATTACCGACAATCTAGTCGACAACTTCAAGGTACCGCTGCTGGATACGACCATCGCATTCTCGATCGCCTTGGCGCTGACTTTCCTACTCTGGTTCCAGACGGAGCGTACGCTTTCAATCCACTCCATATTCACCAATCGACGCGAGGCCTTCTATTGGCTCGCCATTCTGTTCACCTTTGCGCTCGGCACGGCGGCGGGCGATCTGGTCGCCGAGAAGTTCGCGCTGGGTTATCTGGCGACCGGCGTTCTATTCGGGATGATGATCATCTCGCTCAGTGTCGGCTACTTCTTCCTCGGTCTCAACCCGATACTCGGCTTCTGGCTGGTCTACATCCTGACCAGGCCTCTGGGCGCTTCGTTCGGCGATCTGATGTCTCAGCCCGTGCAATATGGTGGCCTAGGCCTCGGCACAATCATAACGAGCGCAATCTTCCTTGCCGCGATCGTCACGATCGTCGCCTTCATGAGCCTGCGGCACGGAGGCGACGAATTGGTCGTCGTCGGTCAAGATGGGAAGCTGCTGGCGGTGGGTGAAGGCAAAAAGCTGATTGCCGCCAACGACGAATTCTGAAGCGGTCGCCTCCGCATTTCGGGCATCACCGGCCCGGGGCGACATTCTTTGCTGTCGCCGTTTTCGCGGCTGTCACTCTTGCTGGAAATGTTTTTCATCCGAGTGCAGGTGGAGATCTAACCAATATCTAAGCGTCAGTTGACTGATCCAGAATCGATGTAGAGCCTTCGGGGCTGCAAGGGTTGAACTGGAGTGTGACAATGTATGAACTCGACGTAGCTGTAACACGCGCCATCAATGGATTAGCGGGACATAGCGCTGCGATCGACTACTTGATGGTCTGGGTCTCCGGTATCGGCGTCCCGGTAATGGTGATGGCGGTAGCCCTGCAATGGTGGCGCGGGTCTGATAGGACGCATATACGGCATGTCCTCGTGGCGGCAGGCTTCTCGTTCTTGCTGGGACTCGCCCTCAACCAACTCATTCTTCTCTTTATCCACCGGGCTCGTCCCTATGACAACGGCGTAACAGACCTGTTGATCGAACGGAGCGCCGACTTTTCGTTTCCCTCCGATGATGCGACGGCGACCTTTGCGATTGCGGCCGCTTTTCTCCTTCACGGCGCCCGACGCGCCGGATTTGCTTTCCTGGCGGCGGCCTGCCTGGCACCTTCTCCCGGATCTATATCGGGACCCACTACGCCGGAGACGTCTTCGGCGGAGCACTGACGGGTGTCATCGCAGCACTCATAGTCCTTGCAATATATCGCGAAGGCACCAAAGCCGACCGCCTGATCACTCGAATCTTTTAGGCTACCGGTAATGCTCGCGTCATTTCTCTCATCGGTGATCCATTGGCTGAGCGCGCATCCCCACATCGGGGGCCGGCACGGTTGAGGACCGGGAAACCGACATGAAGCTCGAGGATAGAGAGCAGACCCCGCTTTGGGTGGGTTCGATCAGCGACGAGCGGATCTACAGACCGTTATCTCTGGTTACAGCGGTCTCGACACAGCCTGACTTCACCGGGCCACGGGAAGCGCTGGCGCGATCGCTTCGGGAAGGACAAAGATCGGCTTCGACATCTTCCGTTTTGAAGATGGCAAGATCGTTGAGCATTGGGACAATTTGCAGGAGACTCCGGCTGCTGCAAATCCGAGCGGTAACACCATGATCGATGGCCCAACCGAGCCGACCGATCTGCCCAAGACCGAGGAAAACAAGACCCTCGTGCTCAGCTTCGTCGACACATTCTCGTCAATGGCCGCATGGAAAGGCTGACCGGCTATTTCGACGGCGACAACTACGTCCAGCACAACCCGCAAATTGCAAATGGCCTTTCCGGTCTCGGCGCTGCGCTCGAAGCCATGGCCGCTAATGGCGTGACCATGAAATAGGACACCATCCATCAGGTGCTGGGCGAGGGCAATTTTGTGCTGACGGTCAGCGAAGGCACCTTCGGCGGTGCACCGACCGCCTTCTATGACCTGTTCCGTGTTGAGAATGGTAAGATCGCCGAACATTGGGACGTGATCGAGACCATCCCGGCACTGGCCGACTGGAAGAACCAGAACGGCAAGTTTGGGTTCTGATATCAAGAGGGGCGCGAAAGCGTCCCTTTCTACATGGAGGACTGCATGACCGACTTAGAGCGCAACAAAGCCAACGTGATCGCCTTCTATGAGCTGATGTTCAACGACTGCAAGCCGCGTGAGGCCATCGAGCTTTATGCCGGGGCTGACTACATCCAGCACAATCCTCATGTCGCAACTGGCAAGGCCGGGTTCATCGACTATTTCGAGCGCATGGCGCGGGAATGGCCGGGCAAGCGGGTTGATGTAAAACAGTCCATTGCCGAAGGTGACCGGGTTGTGCTGCACTGCTTCCAGCACTGGCCCAATGACCATGACTATGCCGGTATCGATATTTTCCGGCTCGATGATGACGGCAAGATCGTAGAGCATTGGGACGTGCTGCAGGTCATTCCCGAACACTCAGCCAATCCGAACGGCATGTTCTAGGCTGCTCTGATCCCTGTGCCGCAAGGCGTTCCATAAATCGGTGTTACGCCGCGCCGATGACATCATGGGTTTGAGGCTCGGATCTCTTCAAGAGCAATGTGTGAACTTTTTGCTCCAGTGGCGCGAGACGAAGATATTCCCTCCTTTGAGAATCGTGCAGGACAGAGCCAGAAGTTCGCTGACAGAGAACGCGTTTGGATCCGGCTTTCCCCGCGCATAAGAGCCCGCCGGTAGGTCTCCGCAATGCCGACATCATTCCGGTAATCGTTTCCGGCCATAGTGTGCAGGTCGGTCTTGGGCACAACTTGACGAAACCCTATATCCTTCGCAACGATTGCATGGTCGAATGAAACGAAGTATGCGCTTGCCCGAACAGAGGTGAAAGGTGCCAAAGGTCAACCCATTGATTCTGCGTTGGGCACGCGAGACTGCGGGGCTCACTGTAGAAGATGCTGCTGACAAGCTCGGAATTGGCGATGCACGCGGTATTGCGGGCAGCGATCGCCTTGCCATGCTTGAAGACGGACAGGTTGAGCCGACCCGCCCGCAGTTGATCAAAATGTCGACACAGTACCGTCGGCCGCTGCTCACCTTCTTTCTTGCTGAACCGCCGGCAACCGCGGCGCGTGGCGAAGATTTCCGGACGCTTCCCGACGAATATGCACAACGCGATGCAGCCCTCGTCGATACGCTACTTCGCGAGGTCCGTGCTCGCCAAGAAATGGTGCGGTCATTGCTGGAGAGTGAGGAGGAGGCCGAACCGCTCGATTTCGTTGCTTCCTATGACTATCGCCGCGGAGCAGAGGGTCTGGCTGCGGCGATCAGCGAACGTTTGGGTTTCAATCTCCAGTCTTTCCGATCCGGCAGTGGTCGAGGCACCTCCCGTGGCTTCGCCTACCTTCGCGAACGCGCCGAGGGAACAGGCATTTTCGTGCTGTTGATTGGCAATCTCGGCAGTCACCACAGTGCGCTCAATGTCGAGCTATTCAGAGGCTTCGCGCTTTCGGACAAGGTTGCGCCCTTCGTGGTGATCAATGACCAGGACAGCGAGCAGGCATGGTCGTTCACGTTGCTGCACGAGCTTGCCCATATCTGGCTCGGCCAGACGGGGGTGAGCGGAGGCCGGCCGACATCTGCCATTGAAACTTTCTGCAACGATGTGGCGGGTCGTATCCTGCTGCCTTCGGCCGAGATCGCAGGCGAGGTTGCGTTGCGAGGTGCGTCCCAGGACGTTGTGATGGCGCGGGTTAGCGAAATCGCGGAGCTGCGGCAGGTCAGCCATTCTATGGTTGCTTACAAGCTCTATCGCGAAGGGATCATCGACCATGCAGTGTGGTCGTCGGTGACGGCTGTCTTCCGCCAGCAATGGCTGAACAACAAGGCGGCTCAAAGAGCACGCGCGCGCGAAAATGAAAGTGGACCGAGTTACTATCTCGTCCGCCGCCATAGGCTTGGCAATCGCCTGCTGAGCCTTTCGAAACGGATGCTGGCGGACGGGGCCCTGTCGCCTTCCAAAGCCGCGGCGATTCTTGGCGTGAAGCCGAACAACGTGTTCTCGCTGACCGATGGCGTGATTTAAGGGGGTCGCGTGCATCTTCTCGACGCGAACGTCCTCATTACAGCGCACAAACTCTACTATCCGATTCAGCGTGTTCCTGAGTTTTGGGATTGGCTCGTGCATATGGGCGAGATTGGCGCGCTGAAAATCCCGGTCGAAATCTTGGAAGAGATCACCGAAGGGTCGGAACTGGCGCAATGGCTGAAAGACGGCGACAATTACGATGCGCTCAAGCTGGATGAGGACGTCAATCCAGCCCTTGTTCAGATAGTCATCGAAAAATATGCACCCGACCTCAATGATGCAGAGATCATCGAGGTCGGCCGCGACCCATTCCTGATTGCCCATGCCTTGGCCCATCGGCTGGATCGAATTGTCGTTACTGTCGAGGCATCAAAGCCGAGCACGAAACGGGCAAACCGCCGTATACCGGACGTCTGCAATGATCTGGAAGTGCGCTGGTGCAACAGCTTCCAGATGCTAACGGAGCTAAACTTTAGGACGGGTTGGCGCTCTGCGCCTTGATCAATCCTATTTGGAGTGATCATCTGTTCCAACTAGCTGCTTACAGCTTGGAGCTTCAATCACATCAGTTAGTTAGCTCAAAGACGGAGGATGCCGAAAGTTCGAGTCCTTTCAAGGCGGCCAATTTTGTATCCGGCGAGCTAAGGGACAACGCTTTGTCTCCCAGGGATTTCACACTGAACGGCGGCCCCGACGCAAATTCTCGGGTTCTTGCTCACCCATCGCGGGTTCGGCGAAAAGCTCAAGAATCTCGCAGCCGAGAACGCTCGCGATTTTTCCGAGAGAATCGATCCCGAGGTTCACCCGCTTCCGCTCGATTTGAGAAATTGAGACGCGCTCTAATCCCGCTTCGAGCGCTAGGCGCTCTTGAGACAACCCGCGTTTAACTCGAAGTTTCTTCACATTCCAAGCTAGCAGATCACGGGGCGTCATCTGCCCACCTGATCATTACGATGAAAATTAAATAACTGGCTATTCTATACGAAAAACGATATTCTCGCCTGAAGACGGCACGAAGATCGAAAGAAAATCTGCATGGAACTACGCCAGATCTCCTATTTCGTCGCGGTGGCCGAGGAACTGCATTTCGGCCGGGCAGCCGCCAAGGTGCGCATCGCCCAGCCGGCGCTCAGCAATCATGTGCAGGCGCTGGAGCGGGAGCTCGGCTGTGCGCTGTTCATCCGCTCGACCAGACGGGTGGAACTGACCAGGGCAGGGGAGATCTTCCACGAACGCTGCGTCGGGATCCTGAGCGAGGTCGATCTTTCCGCCGAGATCACCAGGGCGGTGGCCGGCAAGACGATCCGGCAGATCAGGATCGGCACCGTCTATCCGGCCACCACCGGCGTGCTGCCGGCGTTTCTGGCAAAGATCGCCCGCAAGTACCCGGATATCCGCATCCATATATCAAGCGGCAATACCGGCGACATCATCCGCGGCCTGGAGAACGGCCAGATCAATCTCGGCTTCATCAGACCGGTGGAAAACATCGGCTCGTTGCGCTTCGCCTCGATCGCCCATGAGCGTTATCTGCTGGCGGTGGCGAGGAGCAACCGGCTGGCGGAGCAGGCGGAGATCGCCATCGACGACCTGCGCTCGGAAAGGATCATCGCCTTCAATCGCAAGAACCTCTCCTACACAGAGCGGTACTTCAACGAGAAGTTCGA
>NZ_PQIG01000116.1:23770-33466 GCF_012349115.1 Rhizobium ruizarguesonis | reverse complement strand
GGAGTGCGCACAGATCATCCAACAATCAGTGCAAATTGAACATGCAAGGGGGCCATACGGCGTCACCTATCTAACCTATCCCGTTACGCCAACGAAACGCCGTGCCCCAGCGCCTTGAACACAGTCGAGATGGGGCCGCCGCGATCGAACCCCGCAGGGTGGTTGTTGGAAAGGTCGGCTTCATCGGCCCCCTCATCCGCCCTACGGGCACCTTCTCCCCGAGGGGAGAAGAGGGAATCGAGACGCTGCGACATATCCCTTCTCCCCTTCGGTGGCGGCAGCCAGATGAGGGGCTTTTCAGCGGCGGACAACAAGATCATTGGCCGATCGCAGCACGGTGCCGACGGTGATGTCACCTGCTTCAATCGTCCTTGCCGTCCTGACCGCAAACACATGGCTCTCGCCCGGCAGCAGCGTCACCAGCATCGTGTCGGCGACGGCATCCGGATCCAGCCGGTCGGCCATCAGGCAGAGATCCTTGAGGAAATTTTGCGCCGTCACCTCGACCTGATACCCGCCGTCGATCCCGACGACATCGACCGTCAGCCGCGGTGCCGGCAAGGCAAGCTCGATATCCTCGACGAAATAGTGGAAGGCCCGCCTGTCGAGCATCTGCACGACGATGAGCTCGTCCTTTGGTAAGTCGGGAGTGACGATCTCCTCGGGCAGCAGAAATTCCTTTGCCTCGAAGCGGTCGCAGAGCAGCCGCCAGAATTCGAATTCGGCAAGCACGGTGCCGTCAAGCTTCAGGCGTTTGCCGCTGATCTTCGCCCGCCAGAACAGGGTGCGTTCATTGACGGCCACCGCGGCAAGCCCGCCGCTGCGCGGCTGGATCGTCAGCAGGCGCGGATCATAGGCCGCCTTCAGCGCGTACCAGAGCGGCTTGCGGCGCCCAGCCGAATCGAGTGCGGCCCATGAGGTCACCGGCCAGCAATCGTTGAATTGCCAGACCACCGCCCCCTTGCAGATATTCCGATGCGAGCGCATGTGTTCGACGCCGAAGCGAATGGCGCGCGCCTGGTTGAGCTGGGTGGCGAAGTGCCAGTCATCCATCGTCTGCGGTTCCGGCAGATGGCCGGACAGACCACCGATCAGCTTGTCGTTTCCTTGGGTTGCCTTCTGATGGTGGAAGACGCCGTTCGATTGCGGCGTCAGTGGCGCGTCATGCACGCTTTCTTCGATCGTCGCCCAGGCCGCCGGCGCCTGCCAGCCGAATTCGGAGCAGAAGCGCGGGATATAATTGCGGTAGACCTCGTAGCCGACATCGTTCCACACGTCCCAGATATGTTTGCAGCCATGTGCGTCGGCATTCGGTTCGATCTCCATCGAGCCGGAATAGGGGCTGCCGGGGTAATAGGGGCGGTCGGGATCAAGTTCGGCTGAGAGTTTCGGCAGCAGGTCGAGATAGTAGCCGAGCCCCCAGCTTTCGCCGGCCTTGATGATCGGCCGCCAGCCCCATTCGTCGAAACCCCAGATGTTCTCGTTGTTGCCGTTCCAGAGGACCAGCGAAGCATGCGGCATCAGCCGCACGACATTGTCGCGCACCTCAGCCTCGACCTCGCTTCTGAGCGGCTCTTCCTCCGGATAGGCGGCGCAGGCAAAGAGGAAATCCTGCCAGACCAGCATGCCCATGCGGTCGCAGGCCTCATAGAATTCGTCGGTCTCGAAGATGCCGCCGCCCCAGACGCGCAGCATATGAATATTGGCTTCCTTTGCTTCCGCGATCCGCGCGGCATAACGCTCAGCCGTCACCCGCGGGGGAAAACAATCGTCCGGAATCCAGTTCGCCCCGCAGATGAAGAGCGGCACGTCGTTGATGACGAAGGTAAAGGCCGAGCCGTGGTCGTCGGCTGCGGTATCGAGCCGCAGCGAGCGGAAACCGAGTTCGCGCTGATAGCTGTCGAGCACATCGTCGCTGATGTCGTCGACCAGCCTCAACGTCAGCGGATAGAGCGGCTGCGCGCCGAGATGGTGCGGCCACCAGAGCTGCGGCGAGGGCAGGCCAAGCTCGAACGCGACTTCGTCTTCGCCAGGCCCGATCGCCACTGTCGTCGTCGCGCCGCCGATTTCGGCAACGAGTCTCAACGCTGTCTTGTCGCTATGCCGGGCCAGCCGGGCATGGACCTTCACCAGTCCGTCGCCGCCGGCAAGTATTGCCGACACCCTGATTTCGGCAAGCCGCGCCCGATCCCAGCCTTCCAGCCGCACCGGCTTCCAGACGCCCGCCGTCACCAGCGTCGGCCCCCAGTCCCAGCCGAAATTGCAGGCCATCTTGCGCATTAGATTGCCCGGTCCCGGATAGTTGTTGGGACGGTAGCCGTAATGTTTTTCCATCTCCGCGCCATAGGCGTAAGCCGAGCGGAAGATGACGGTGAGTTCGTTCTGGCCAGCCTTCAGGAGCCGGGAAACATCGAAACGATAGGTACGGTGCATGTTGAAGGTGCAGCCGATCTTTTCGCCGTTGAGGGATATCACCGCGACCGTATCGAGCCCGTCGAAGACCAGTTCCTGCACCCTGGCATCGTCAGGCATCGCCTCGAAACTGCAGCGATAGGTCCAGTCGGTCTTGCCGACCCAGTCATTGGTGATCTCGTTGACGTCGATATAGGGATCGGGGATCAGCCGGTTGGCGAGAAGGTCGAGATGCACGCAGCCCGGCACCGTCGCGGCTATTGCAGCCGGCAGGCCGAGCCTTACTGTATCGTTACAGGAGAGCGTCCAGCCGGAATTGAGCGCAGTCTTTTCGATCATGGCGGGCTCCTGATGCATGCCGCTTGAAGCTGTGGGATTATCTATGGATTGGAACGTACCGGTGGTTCGGCATGAGATGCCTCAGAGAAACCGGCCGTGGCGCTGCAGCACCTCGATCTTGTAGCCATCCGGATCGCTGATGAAGAAGAACAGGCCGAAGAGCTTGCCGTCGCGGTTGAGCTCCACCAATTCACCCGGCTTGAGCCCGAGCTTCGACAGCCGCTCGCGCTCGACCGCCACCTCTTCGACCGAGACGGCGAGATGGCCATAGGCATTGCCGGGATCGTAGGGCGCGGTCCGGCCCTTGTTGACGGTCAGTTCCAGCTCGAAGCCGGTCTCGGCATTGCTCATATAGATCAGCGTGAAGGTTTCGAAATCGACGCGGTCGGCGACCGAAAGGCCGAATGCCCTCTCGTAGAATTCGACGGAGCGCGCCTCATCGAGAACGCGGATCATGGAGTGGATCATCTTCGCCAAGTCTGCCTCCCATTCTCATCAATTACGGCAGTCTTGGTACCCGTCCTTTTACGCCGCGCGCAAGCCGATTCTTCGCGTAATCGCCGCTTCGACCAAACCCATCGCGTCATAGATCAGCACCGCCATCAGGCCGACGATCAGACCGCCCTGCAGGATGAAGGCGGTGTTATCGGAAATCAGCCCGGCGATGATGACCTCGCCGAGACCCTTGGCCGCAACCGTCGAGCCGATCGTCGCCGTGCCGATATTGATGACGGTGGCGACCTTCAGCCCTTCGAGGATCAGCGGCAGGGCAAGCGGCAGCTCGACGCGAAACAGCCGCTGCGTGCCGTTCATGCCCATGCCGTCGGCAGCATCGAGAACCTGCGGCGAAACCTGCTTCAGCCCGGCGACGGTGTTTTCGAAGATCGGCAGCAGACCGTAGAGAAAGAGCGCGATCAGCGTCGGCATGGCGCCGAAGCCGGTCGCGGGAACGGCGAGCGCCAGCACTGCGACCGGCGGAAAAGTCTGCCCGGCATTGGCGATGGCGCGCGACAGCGGCAGGAAGTCAGCCCCGCTGTCCCGCGTCACGAAGATGCCGCCGACAACGGCAAGCACGGCGCTGCAGACGATCGAGCCGATCACCAGCTGCAGATGGCCGGCGGCCAGCGAAGCAAGGCTGTTTTGCGTATAGACGGCAGGCGCATTGTTGCTGGTCAGCGGCACCAGCATGAAGGAAAGCCACTCCGTCCTGAACAGCAGGATGAGCAGCAAAGTCAGCGCCGCCAGGCGGAAGAGATTGGCGACGACGAGCTTCATGCCTTGCGGCCCAGTTCGAGCAGCCGCGTCATCGAGATCGATCCCACCGGCGCCTTTTGCGCATCCTGCACCGCCGCCTCGTCGACCCCCTGCCAGATCATCTCGGCCAGCGCATCACGCAGGCTGAGCGATTGCGGCAGGGCATAGGCGAGACCGGTCTTGGCCGGCTCCATGCTTTCCTTCAGCGGCAGCAGCGACATCAGCTTCAGCGCCCGGTCGGAGGTGCCGGTCAATTGCTGCACGAAGGGGTCGGCGGGTTCGGTGAGGATCTTTTCCGGCGTCGAGCATTGCAGCAATCTGCCCTCGCTCATCACCGCGATCTGGTTGCCGAGATGGAAGGCCTCATCCATGTCGTGGGTGACGAGAATGACCGTCGTGCCGAACTGCTTCTGGATCGCCAGCAGATCGTCCTGCGCCTTGCCGCGGATGACCGGATCGAGCGCGCCGAAGGGTTCGTCCATCAACAGCAGTTCCGGTTCGGCCGCCAGCGCCCGGGCCACACCGACGCGCTGCTGCTGGCCGCCGGAGAGCTGATGCGGATATTTGTCGGCGAAGGTTGCCGGGTCGAGATTGAAGAGCCCAAGCAGTTCTTCGACGCGTTTGGCGATGCGGGCGGAATCCCAATCGAGAAGCTGCGGCACGGTGGCGATATTCTGCGCCACGGTCCGGTGCGGAAACAGGCCGTGTCCCTGGATCGCATAGCCGATCTTGCGGCGAAGCTCCGTCACCGGAACGTCCATCACGTTCTGTCCGCCGACTGAGATTTCTCCCTCGGTGATCGGCACCAGCCTGTTGATCATCCGCATCAGCGTCGATTTGCCGGAGCCCGACGTCCCGACGATGACGGTGATCTCGCCCTTCTCGACGCTCATCGAGACGTCGTCGACGACGGTGGCGGCGCCGTAGCGCTTGGTGACGTTCCTGATCTCGATCATGGTCATGCGGCAGATCCCCGGATGCTTTCGATGACCGCATCGAGGATGACGGCCGATGAGAAGGCGAAGAAGACGGTCGGCACGGCGCCGAGCAGGACGAGGTCCATGGCCGTCTGGCCGAGCCCCTGGAAGATGAAGATGCCGAAGCCGCCACCGCCGATCAATGCGGCGATCGTCACCATGCCGATCGCCTGCACCAGCACGATGCGGATGCCGGTGAGGATGACGGGAAAGGCAAGCGGCATGTCGATGCCGGACAGGATCTGCCAGCGTGTCAGCCCCATGCCGGCCGCAGCGTCCCGCACCGAGGGGTCGACGCCCTGCAGGCCGACGACGGTATTTGCGACGATCGGCAGCAGCGAATAGAGCACGAGCGCAATCAAGGCAGGCGCCGTGCCGATACCGCGAATGCCGATCGCGGCGGCGAGCGGCACATGGGTGGCGAGATAGCCGAGCGGCAGCATCAACAGGCCGAAGAGCGCCAGACTTGGGATCGTCTGGATAAGGCTGAGGCCCTGCAGCACGATGGCGCGCAGCTTCGGCACCCAGAAGCAGAGGATGCCGAGCGGCAGGCCGAGAATAATGGCGATGGCAAGTGAGCCGAACGCCAAGAGCAGATGCGAGATCGCCTCCGTCTCGAACTGCGGAGCCCGCGTCGAGAATTCCTTCATGATCGAAAGGCTGTCGAGCAGGCCGGAGGAGAGAGAGATGAAGAGCAGCGCCGTATAGGCTGCAAGGGCTGCGATCCGCATCCAGGGCGCCAGGCGGATCTTCACCAGCGCATCGGATATGACGAGGCCGATCACTGCAAACAGCGCCCAGAAGCCGCCGCCGGGCGTCATGCGCGCCACCGTGCTGCCGGGGGGCGTTGCCGCCGTCGAGACGAAGCCGATCGCGACGATTAGCGCCGCAAGACAGAGTGTCGCGATGACAAGCCGCGCGATCGCATTAGTGAGGAACAGCGTGGCGAAGGCGGTGAGAAGGAGAAGCGCGGTCAGGATGATGACGGAAGGCTGGGGAAGAAGCTGCATCAGCAGCATCGGCTTGCCGGCGGCGATGCGGTTCGCCTTCACGTAGATGAAGGGCATCAGTGCAGTCGCCGCGATGCCGCCGGCCACCAGAACCACGCCGAGCCGGTCCAGCCTGCGGACCGCTAAGGTTTCTGCCATGAATCCCAATCCTGTCTGGCCAACCCTGTCAGGAAAGCCAATCCTGTCAGGAAAGAAAGCTCCGCCCTTAATCGGGCGGAGCGGGCAATGACTACTTCAGGAAGCCTTTTTCCTTGAGATAGGCTTCGGCGACGGACTTTGCCGGCTCGCCATCGACCTGGATCTTGGCGTTGAGCTTGCGCAATTCGTCGGCAGTCAGGCTCTTGAAGATCGGCGAGAGCACTTCCTCGATCTTCGGATTGGCCTTCAGCACCTCTTCGCGGATGATCGGCGTCGGGGCATAGACCTGCTGCACGTTCTTGTCGTCTTCGAGAACGGTAAGTTCGGCCGCTTCGATGGCGCCGTCGGTGCCATAGACCATGGCGGTGTTGACGCCGTTCGTCTGGTCGGCGGCTGCCTTGATCGTTGCCGCCGTGTCACCGCCGGAGAGAACGACCATCTGGTCGGGCTTCAGCTGGAAACCGTAGGTCGTCTGGAAGGCGGGAAGTGCGCCGGCCGAATTGACGAATTCGGCGGAGGCGGCAAGTTTGGCGGCACCGCCGCCGGCAACCCATTTGCCGAAGTCGGTGAGGCTCTTCAGCTTGTTCGGGCCGGCGACGTCGCTGCGCACGGCGAGCGCCCAGGTGTTGTTGGCAGGCGACGGCGTCAGCCAGACGATCTTGTTGGCGTCGTAATCGAGCTTCTTCGCCAGCTCATATCCCTGGTCGATGTTTTTCCAGGCGGCGTCATCCGCCTTGTTGAAGAAGAAGCCGGCATTGCCGGTATATTCGGGATAGATGTCGATTTCGCCGGCGGTGATCGCCTTGCGCACGACGGGCGTCGCGCCAAGCGCGATGCGGTCCTGCGTCTTGATGCCGTTCGCTTCGAGAGCGAGCGCGATGACGTTGCCGAGCAGCGTGCCTTCCGTGTCGATCTTCGACGAGACGACGATGTCGGCGGCATGGGCCGCACCCGCTGCGAAGGCGGAGAGCGAAACGGCAAGTGCGAGTTTCTTCAGCATGGAAAGTCCCCTTTTTCAAAAACCGTTGACCTACAGCGCCGCATGTCTTTCAGACGTGCAAGGACGTTGTAGCACTTTGAATTGCTGCATAATTTTATCTTAAATCGATTCCGATTTAAGGAATTATGCAGTGGCCCAAGCCCCGGGCGGGAGGCCTGCGCATAGGAAATCCGCCGGCGAAGGCGGTGAGGCCGCCATCATGCCGGAATTGCGTGCGTGATGGAAATAGCGTGCATGCCCGAAAAATCGATGCAAGCCCCCTCCAGTATTTGCGGTCGCGGCACGATTATGGCGGCGAATGCATCTCCGCGCGCGGAAAGGCATTCCCTTTTCCAAGGCCGTCGCGATTTGTTTTTGTCCCCTTGCGTGTTTCCACGATATTCCCAGGCTCTGTTGCGGATTCCCGCCGCCCGGATTTTTCTATGATCGAACGATAGCCCGGCTCTCCGGAGGCAGGGATATCTTTTTTCATGAACACATCATATCGTCCGGTTTTTCCAGCACTTTCCGGAGGTGGCCGTTTGCATCTTGGTGCCCTGTTCATCGCAAGCCATGTCCTGACCTCCGGTTCGGTCCGCGAGACCGCGCGGCGCTTCCAGCTGTCGCCCTCCACCGTCTCGACGGCCATCCATAATCTTGAGACCGAACTGGCGATGAAGCTGACGGAACGCGCCTCCGGCGAGCTGGCGACGCTGATTGCGAGCGGCAGGGTGCTGGAAGGCCTGGAGCCGATCATGGCTGCGATCGGTGAGCTCGGCCAATGGGCCGGTCACGACGGCGCCGGCGCCGAGATCGACGAGGCCTGGACATCCCGCATTCCCGTCAAGATCGTCACGATGGAGCGTTTTCTCGAAGTTGCCGATCAGGGCAGCATCAACCGGGCCGCCCGCCGTCTTCGCCTCGGTCAGCCGCAGCTTTCGCTTCAGCTTGCCAATCTTGAGAAATTTCTGAGGCACCGCCTGTTCGAGCGGCAGGCGCAGGGATCGGTGCTGACGGAGGAGGGCAGGCGCGCCTACCAGATCTTCATGGCGATCAGCCAGGCGTGGAACGATCTCAAATCGTCGGCCGACGAGCGTTATCGGCGCACCGCCCGGTCGCTGCGCATCGGCTCGATCATTCCGACCGGTTCGGAAAGCTGGGTGGCACGCTGCCTGGGGTCGTTGGTCTCCGAATGGAATGCGCGCCGCAACAACAATGCGATCTCGCTGGTGTCGATGACCGCCGACGATCTGCGCGAGGCGCTGAAGAACGGCCGCATCGATGTCGCAATCCTGGATTCGGTCTTCGGCCTCGAAAGCTTCCGGCATCGCGAATTGCTGCAGACCGATATGGTGGTGAT
Source organism: Rhizobium ruizarguesonis (assembly GCF_012349115.1). Classification (GTDB taxonomy): domain Bacteria; phylum Pseudomonadota; class Alphaproteobacteria; order Rhizobiales; family Rhizobiaceae; genus Rhizobium; species Rhizobium ruizarguesonis. Next base: position 24,997 of record NZ_PQIG01000116.1, on the reverse strand, counting down.
CGCGCCGCCGGATAGTACCGAGACCAGTGTCGCCGATCTCGTCGCCGGCCACGCGATCTGCATGCCGAGCCCGCGCACCGGCCTCGGCCATGCGGCCATGGCCTTCAGCTATGAGCGCGCGCCCAACCGGCGCCGGCGCGGCCAGGATATCACCGCGGCAGATTCGCTGCCCGTCATCGTCGATCTCGTCGCCAATCACGGTTACGTCTCTTTCCTCGGCCGGGTCAGCGCCATGCCGATCGCCGACAAGGTGCGCATCGTCGATCTCGACGAGCATCTGCCGATGTCCTATCACGTCGCCTTCAACCATCGCAAAGCCGCCGCCGATGCCTGCACTGTCATCATCGAGGCGGCGGCGAGAATTACCTCGGAATCCGTCGCACGAGCCATAAGGCCGGCGGATGCCGGAGCCAGGGAGACTGCAGCGTGACGATCTTGCTTGAGGTATGCGTGGACAGCGCCGAGGGCCTCGCCGCCGCGATCGAAGGTGGGGCCGGGCGCATCGAGCTCTGCTCGGCGCTGGAACTCAGCGGCCTGACGCCGCTGCCGAGCCTGATGCGGATCGCCGCCCGGGCGCCCATTCCGGTCTATGCGATGATCCGCCCTCATGCCGGGCCTTTCATCTTCGACGGGGTCGACGAGGAAGCGATGATGATCGATATCGATGCCGTGCGCGCTGCTGGCCTTGCCGGTGTCGTCATCGGCGCCAACCGGCAGGATGGTACGCTCGACATGCCGTTGATCCACCGGTTGAAGGCGCATGCCGCGGGCCTCGGCTCGACGCTGCATCGCGCTTTCGATCTGGTGCCGGATGCCGATCGGGCGCTGGAGCAGGCGGTCGAGCTCGGTTGCGAACGCATCTTGACCTCCGGCTGCGCGCTGAAGGCGGCCGACGGTATCGACACGCTGAAGCGCATTTCGGCAAAGGCCGCCGGCCGGATCGCCATCATGCCGGGCAGCGGCATCCGCCCGGCAAATGTCGGCGAGATCCTGCAGGCGACCGGCGCCCGTGAGGTCCACGGCTCCTGCAGTTCGCCCGTCGAAAGCGCCGATCCGCGCGCCGTTGCTTTTGGTTTCGAGGCGAAAAGCACGAACAAGACGGACGTCGCCGTCGTCAGGCAGATGCGTAGGGCGATCGAGGCGGCGGGTTAGCCCGACTGCGGGAGAAGGGATACGCCGTAACATCTCGATTCCCTCTTCTCCCCAGCGGGGAGAAGGTGCCCGTAG
>NZ_PQIG01000116.1:0-23606 GCF_012349115.1 Rhizobium ruizarguesonis | reverse complement strand
CCTTCTCCCCGCTGGGGAGAAGAGGGGATGCCGCGACCTCTCCGTTCCCCTCGTACCCCTCACGGGGCATGTCCCCTCTCCCCGTTTTTACGGGGGGTCCAAAGGACGGGTCGGGACGAGTGGCGCGAACCAGACACCCGGTTCTTGAACAGAGCCCAAGCGACCCATCACTCGCGGTCGTGCACGACGCCCATGATCTCACCCCTGCGCGATACGCTGACGAGGAGATCGTCCCCGTCTCGCCATGCCCTGATCAGATATCGTTCACCCACGTCCTTCACATCTCTGACGCGATAACCACGCCGTTCGAGGAGGCGAACCGCATCGTCCGGCCCGAAATTGTCCCGACCCGAGCGCCATCCGCTTCGCTGGTCGTGGTGGCGGTTCCATCGCTGCAGAAAATCCGTTTCCGTCTGGTTATCGTCAGGATCGGCATAGAACTGCGATCCCTGGCCTTCCTGGATGACCACCTGCGCGCGGGCCGGCATCACAAGCGGCATTGTCAGCGCAGCTGCCATTGCCAAGGAAGCAATTCGCATTTTCATCGCCCGACCCTTTCCATCACTCAATTGATGAACATCTGCCGAGTATCCGGCGGGCCCCACTTATGGACACTTCCGTTTTCGTCTGTGTGCTTTTTGATTGAGAAATGTTGCGCGAAATCGCGGGCGCCGGTTCGAGTCGGAACCGCGTTGTTGGCGGGCGCCCCGTCAGAACGTCTCGTGGAAAGACCACAGCGCTGCGCGCCTTTTCAGACGCGCAAAGGACGCTGTAACACTTTGAATTATGCGGTACGGGGCAACGGCTCCCGGCGGGATTTGCCGGAAGCGTTCAAGGCAATCGCGATACGACCTCGTACCTCGGGATTGCCCTAAGCACCGATGCGGATCACCGCCTTGATCAGGCCGTTCTTCTCATGCGCCCAGCGCGCGAGATCGCGCGGTGCATCGGCAAGCGTCGTGCGGTGGGTGATGAGTTTGTCCACCGGCACCAGCCCTTTGGCGATCGAATCCGCGACATGCTCGAAATCGACGCGGGTGGCGTTGCGGCTGCCGATCACCATCATCTCGCGCTTGTGGAATTCCGGATCGGAGAAGCGGATATCGTCCTTGACGACGCTGACCAGCACCAGTGCGCCGCCATGGGCAACGAAGGAGAAGGCCTTCTCCATCGAAGGGCCGTAACCCGTCGCATCGAAGACCACGTCGAAACCGTCGCCGTTGGTCTTGTCACGAACGGCGTCAGCCGTTTGCTCGTTGGCAATGATGCCGGAGGTGAAGCCGAAACGCTCGGATGCCATCTGCAGCCGCTCGGCGCTGGTATCGAGCAGTGTTACCTCATGGCCTGCGATGCGCGAGAAGATCGCTGCTCCAAGCCCGATCGGCCCGGCGCCGATGACGAGCGCCCGCGCTCCGGCACCGGTCATCGAGCGGCGGACCGCATGCGCGCCGATCGCCAGGAACTCGGTCGTCGCCGCCGCCTCGAGGCTTAAGCCCTTGGCGACATAGAGGTTGTCGGCCGGAACCGAAATCTCCTCGCAGAAGGCGCCGTCGGTATGGACGCCGAGCACCTTGATGTTGGTGCAGCAATTCGGCTTGCCCTGACGGCAGGCGATACATTGCCCGCAGGAGAGATAGGGATTGACGATAACAGGCGTGCCGACCGCGATAGTCACACCATCGCCGGCTTCCAGCACCGTTGCCGAGATCTCGTGCCCCATCACCCTGGGATATTCGAGGAAGGGATGCTTGCCCTCGAAGATGTGGTAGTCGGTGCCGCAGATGCCGACATGGCTGACGGCAAGCCGCACCCAGCCGGCGGCGGGAGCCGCTGGCGAAGGACGCTCGACGATATCGAGCACGCCGGGCTCCCGGCAAAGAACTGCTTTCATGACGGGTCTCACATTCTTCGAAAGGAGGAAGCCGGTTTGTCTGGCCGGCTCGCGCCGATGTGGCGCCGTATCGAAAACATCTGCCCCTCACCCTAGCCCTCTCCCCGTAAAAAACGGGGAGAGGGGACGTGCCAATCGGGATGCTGGCGAGGGACGGAGAGGTTTGCGGCATATCCCCTTCTCCCCGTCAAAACGGGGAGAAGGTGGCGGCAGCCGGATGAGGGGCCGGCGGCGATCACTTGCTTGCCTCTCAATTGCTCCGGCGGCGGCGCAGCTGGTCGAAGAACACGATCACGATGATCAGCAGACCGGTAATGATGCGCTGCCAGAAGGAGTTGACGTTCAGAAGGTTCGCGCCGTTGTTGATGGTGGCGAGAATGAAGGCGCCGATCAGCGGGCCGTGCACCGAGCCGACCGCGCCGAACAGGCTGGTGCCGCCGATGACGGAGGAGGCGATCGCCTGAAGTTCCCAGCCGTCGGCCTGCGTCGCATTGCCGATGGCGATGCGCGAGGCAAGCAGCACGCCGACGAAGGCGGCGAAGGAGGCGGACAGGATATAGGCGAGGTAGATCATGCCCTTGACGTTGACGCCGGAAAGGCGCGCCGCCTCGGCGTTCGAACCGACCGCGAAGAGATAGCGGCCCCAACGGCTCAGATGCAGGAAGATGAAGGAGGGGACCGCCACCAGGATGACCATCCAGAACAGGCTCGGAATACTGAGCAGATCGGCGCGGGCGAAATTGCTGAAACCCTCATTGGTGATGTTGATCGTCGAACCGTTGGTAATCAGCAGGCCGATGCCGCGCAGCGATGTCAGGGTTGCCAGCGTGATGATGAACGGCGGCAGGCCCATATGGACGATGCCGAAGCCATGGAAGGCGCCGATCGCCACACCCATGAGCAGCGTCAGCGCGATCGCCCCCCAGACCGGCACGCCCGCCTGCAGCAGCCAGGCGATGATCACGGTGCAGAAGCCGACGATGGCGCCGACCGAAAGGTCGATGCCGGCGGTGATGATGACGAAGGTCTGGCCTAGTGCCAGGATCGCCGTCATCGCACCTTGACGCAGCAGGTTGGAGATATTGAGCGGCGTCCAGAAGCTCGGGGTAACGACGCCGAGCACGATCCAGAGGAAGATCAGCAGGCCGATCAGCGTCAGGCCGAACAGGATGTTCATTTTCCGGCGCGGCGGCGGCGCGATTATTTCGGTGGGGGTGGCAGTCATGAATTTTCTCCCTCTTATTCTTTTGGCTCAGACGCCGATCGCTTCGCTGAGCACTTCTTCATGCGTCGCCGCGTGATAATCATGGCTCGCGACGATTTTGCCGGCGCGGAAGACGTGCAGCCGGTCGGCCAGTTCGTAGACCTCGGGCAGATAGGAGGAGATCAGGATGATGCCGGCGCCGTCCTTCAGAAGCTTGGCGAACAGCCGGTAGATTTCCGCCTTGGTGCCGACGTCGACGCCGACTGTCGGCTCGTCGAAGATGAAAAGCCGGGCGCCATGGCTCAGCCACTTGCCGATAACGATCTTCTGCTGGTTGCCGCCCGACATGCTGGAGGCCGGAACGCGCCGGCTCGGCGTCTTGATGCTGAGATTGCGGATCTGCTGGTCGGCATTGGCCGATTCGCGCGTGTGATTGATCACCGGCCCGTGGCTCAGCCGCCCGAACACCGGCAGGTTGATGTTGAGGCCGATCGGCAGGTTGAGGCAAAGCCCCTGGTCGCGCCGGCTTTCCGGCGCCAGCGCAATGCCGAGCTCCATCGCCGTGCGTTCGTTGCGGATGTTGACAGGCTTGCCCATCCATTCGACATCGCCGGATGTCGTCGGCTGGCGGCCGTAGAGCCCGAGCGCGAATTCGCTGCGCCCGGCGCCGATCAGGCCGTAGAGGCCGACGATCTGTCCCGCCTTGACGCTGAGCGACACATCTTCGAAGCCCGGGCCGGAGAGGCCGTTGACCGTGAGGATCGTCTCGCCGATCGCAATCTTTTCCTTGTGGTAGATCTGTTCGATCGAGCGGTTGATCATCAGCGAGATCAGTTCGGCATCGTTGGTCTCGCCGATCAGGCGCGTGCCGACATGCGTGCCGTCGCGCAGCACGGAGACACGGTCGGCAAGCTCGAAGACTTCCTCCATGCGGTGGCTGATATAGACGATGGTGACGCCTTCGCCCTGCAGCCGGCGGATCAGCTTGAAGAGCTGCGCCGATTCCTGGCGGGTGAGATAGGCAGTCGGTTCGTCGAAGATCAGGAATTGCGTGCCGCGCATCGCTGCGCGCGCCGTGGCCACCAGCTGCTGCTGGCCGATGGTCAGCGAGCTCAACAGCGCACCGGCCGGCAGGCCGAAGCCGAGATCGTCGAGCACGGCCTGCGCCATCTTCTCCATCTGCTTCTTGCGCATCAGGCCGAAGCGGTTGACTTCATCGCCGAGGAAGAGATTGGCGGCGACCGTCAGGTGCCGGCAGAGCACGACTTCCTGGTGCACGGCGTTGATGCCGCGGGCGATCGCCTCGTTCGGCGTCGCCAGCCCCACCGGCTGGCCGCACCACAGCACTTCGCCGGCGGTGCGGGTGATGACGCCGGTCAGCAATTTGATGAGGGTGGATTTGCCGGCGCCGTTTTCACCGACGATGGCGTGGATTTCGCCGGCGAGAAAGGTCAGCGTCGCTGGCTTCAGCGCCTGCACATGACCGTAATTCTTCTGCAGGCCCTTGAGTTCGAGGATAGGCGATCCGGCGGGAATTCGATTGGCTTCTTTCAGCGTCGCACTGTCATCATGGCGATGACTGACCTCTTCCAGTCCGATCATGGGACCTCTCCTCCTTGTGTCGCGTCTGCTCTCCATCCCCCGCAAAACATAGCACGGATGGAAAAAGCCGCGCCGGTTTTTGAAGCCGGCGCGGCTTGTCTGTCGTTATTACTTGATCTTCGGGTTCAGCAGCGCGTCGATCTTCGGGTCGGCCATATTAGCCTTGGTGACGAGGTTTGCACCGGTGTCGACATTCTCTTCGACCTTCTCGCCCTTGGAGACGGCAAGCGCGGTCTTCACGCCGTCATAACCCATGCGGTAGGGGTCCTGAACGACGAGGCCGGCAATCGCACCATCCTTGAGGAAGCCGACCGTCTTGTCGTCGCTGTCAAAGCCGATGACCTTGATCTTCTCGCCGAGCTTGTTTTCGGCAATCGCCTGGCCAACGCCCTGCGCCATGATCAGGTTCGAGGCGAAGATGCCGACGAGGTTCGGGTTTGCCGTGATCAGGTCGGTCATCATGTTGAGGCCGGTCGTTGCCTGGCCGTCGCCGTACTTGTCGGCAATGACCTTCAGGCCCGGATACTTGGTCTTCACCTGATCCAGGAAGCCTTCGCGGCGCTGTTCCAGCGAGCCGACGCCCGGAAGGTTGGTGAGGATGACGACTTCGCCCTCTTCCTTGCCGGTGGCGCCCTTGATGGCGGCAGCCAGACCGTCAGCGGCAATGCGGCCGCCCTGAACGTTGTCGGTCGTCAGGAACGACTTGAACGCCTTGGAGTCGGCGCCTGAGTCGATGCCGATGATCGGAACCGACTTGGCCGCTTCATCGATCGGCTTGCCGAGCGCCTTGAATTCGGTCGGCGAAATGACGACAGCGGCCGGCTTGCCGGCAACGGCGTTCTCAAGAATGCTGATCTGGCCGTTGACGTCGGATTCGGCCTGAGCGCCGAGTTCCGGCACATTGACGCCGAGATCCTTGCCGGCCTTGCGGGCGCCGGCCAGAACGATCTGCCAGTAGAAGGACGTCGTGTCCTTGACGATGATCGGGATCGTCACGTCGGCTGCAAACGACGGCGCCGGCATCGCCGTGGCGATGACTGCGGCACCCGCAAGCGCGGTAAAGGCGCGGCGGGACAGAAGGGATTTCACGAAACTCATAAGGGTTCTCCTCTCAGGGTGCGTTCTCCTCCGAATAAATCGACCGCTGAACGCAGGCGGACGATTTTTATCGATAAAAAACATTTGCCAGGTGAAGCTAGCCGAGGCGCAATCAAATTGCAAGAGCGCCAAACAGGCTTTTTTTCTTCGGCAAACTCCCGCCAAGCAACTGATTTCATTCCAATACAACGATACCCTAAAATAGGGATCAGGCCATGTCGATCTCGTGCGGATGGACGACGCCCTTTTTCAAAATCAGGTTGCCGTACAGCCGGAATTCCGTCGTCGCGACGATGTAGGTGGCCTTGCGGGCCATCGCGTAAAACGCAAAACGCTCGACCGGCACGATGCGGAAATCGCCGGCGTGTTTGGAAACGATCTGCTGGAATTCGGTGCAGACCTCCGGCATCGCATCGGGATCGCCGACCACCTCCATCCGCCACGCCGCTTCCGGCACGAAGGTGTCGAGCGGCATGTGGGTCAGGATGGCCGCGGCCATGTCAGTGGCGCTGACGCCGTCGGCGCGAATGACCGGCGGGCCCATCGAGCCCGAGGGAAAATTGGCGTCCGATATGACGATGTCGTCGCCATGTCCCATGGTCTTCAGCGCATGAAGCAGGTCGGGGCCAAGCAGCGGATGAATACCCTTGAGCATAATCTCTCCTCAGACTCGCACAGCTTCGGCGCCGAGCGGCGGCGCGACCAGCGTATAGGGTTCGAATTCGGCATAGATCGCGTCGGCAAGCCGCGGCTCGACGATCTCCATGTTGCGCGTCAGGCTCGACGGCTTGGCCGTGCCGATCAGCACCGATGCGACGATCGCCTCGCGCAGCGGAAACTGCAGGGCGGGCGCTGCCAGCGGCACGCCGTGGCGTTTGGCGATCGCCTCCATCGCGCCGACTTTGGCAAGCACATCGTCATCAGCCGGCATATAGTCGAAATGCGAACCCGGTACCGGGCCGGTGGCGAGGATGCCGGAGTTGAAGACGCCGCCGACGACGAGCGACGTGCTCTTCTGCCGGCAAAGCGGCAGCAGTTCGGCGACGGCCGAGCGGTCGAGCAGCGTGTAGCGGCCGGCCATCAGGATGCAGTCGAGATCGGAATGGCGCATGACGTCGAGGCAGACCGGCACCTCGTTGACGCCGAGGCCGAAGGCGGAGATCGCGCCAGACGACTTCAGTTCCTCCAGCGCCTTCACGCCGGAATCGAGAAACTGCTTCTGGTGGACCGCATTCTTCGCCGCGCCATGCGTGTAGACGCCGAGATCGTGTACATAGAGAATATCGATGCGGTTGAGGCCGAGGCGGGCATAGCTGAACTCGACCGAGCGCATGATGCCGTCATAGGAATAGTCGTAATCGGCATCGAAGGAGAGCGGGTCGACATAGCTGTAATCAGGCACGGTGCCGGTCGGCACCGGCCGAAGCAGCCGGCCGACCTTGGTGGAAAGCACGTAACTGCCATCCGGCTGGTCGCGCAGAAAATCGCCGACCCGCCGTTCGGCAAGGCCGAGCCCATACCAGGGCGCCACGTCGAAATAGCGGATGCCGCTGTCCCAAGCTGCCTGCAGCGTGTCCATCGCCACCTCGCGCGGGCAGGCGCGGTAGAGGCCGCCGAGGGCGGCGGCACCGAAACTGATTTCGGTCACCTCCAGCTTGGTCTTGCCGATCCGTCTCGTCTTCATCACGCCTCCTCGCGAACAACTGCCTATTTAAAGAACTGACTATTTAAAGCGTCGCGCCCAGATGTCAGAGCGTTGCACCGAGATGCCACGGCACGAATTCATTGTCGCCGTAACCGAAGAGCTCGCTCTTGGTCTTCTTGCCCGAGGCCGTATCGACGATGAGATCGAAGATCTCGCGGCCCTTGCCGCTGATCGTGGCATCGCCGGTGGCGATCGTGCCGCAATCGATGTCCATATCCTCTTCCATCGAGGCATAGAGCGCCGAATTGCTGGAAAGCTTCAGCGACGGCGCCGGCCGACAGCCGAAGCAGCTGCCGCGGCCTGTGGTAAAGGCGATCATGTTTGCTCCGCCGGCCACCTGGCCGGTCGCCGAGACCGGATCGTAGCCGGGCGTGTCCATGAAGACGAGGCCGGGGGCCGTGACCCGCTCGGCATAACCATAGACCGCCGTCAGCGGTGAACGACCGCCCTTGGCGACGGCGCCGAGCGACTTTTCAAGGATGGTTGTGAGACCACCGCGTTTGTTGCCCGGTGACGGGTTGTTGTCGAGCGAGGCGCCGTGCAGGGCGACGTAATCTTCCCACCAGGCGATCTTGTCGTCGAGCTTCTTTGCCACCTCGTCGCTGACGGCGCGGCTGCGCAAAAGGTGCTCCGCACCATAGATTTCCGAGGTTTCCGACAGGATCGCCGTGCCGCCGGCCGCCGCCAGCAGATCGGCTGCGACACCCAGCGCCGGATTGGCGGTGATGCCGGAAAAGCCGTCCGAGCCGCCGCATTGTAGGCCGATGATGATCTCGCCGATCGACATCGGCACGCGCTTTTCCTTGCCGACATCGGCGGCGATTTCGCGCAGCATGCCCATGGCGCGCTCGACCGCGCGGCGCGAACCGCCGGCATCCTGAATGTTGAAATGCCGCTTCGAGGCGCCCGCACCACTCTGGCCGTAGAGCGTCAGCTGGTTGACCTCGCAGCCGAGGCCGATCATCAGCACACCGCCGAAATTCACGTGTCTGGTGTAGCCGGCCAGTGTCCGGTGCAGCACGTTCATGCCGTCGCCGGTCGAGCTCATGCCACAGCCCTGGTCGTGCACGATCGGCACGAAACCGTCGATGCCCTCGTAATGCGGCAGGATCGTCCGGTTCGCCTCGTCGGCGATCGCCCGGCAGACCGTGGTGGAACAGTTCACGCTGGCGATGATGCCGATATAGTTGCGAGTCGCCGCCCGCCCGTCGGCGCGGCGATAGCCCATGAAGGTACGCGCCTTGTCATCGACTGTGGCCGTTTCCGGCGCCGAATTGGCGGTCGCCGCCAGCCGGTCGTTTTCGAAATGCAGGTTGTGGCTGTGCACATGGTCGCCGGCCTTGACCTCGGCCGTCGTGCGGCCGATCGCCTGTCCGTATTTCACCACGGGTGACCCAAGCGGAATATCCGCAATCGCCACCTTGTGGCCGGGGTCGATCTTCTCACGGGTCTGAATGCCGGCAACCGTCGAACCTGGCGCGATTGCCGCCGTTGCGACCGCGACATTGTCGCCGGCCGAAAGGATGATCCAAGGCAGTTTGTCCAATTTATTCTCCCTGGGAAACGCTCGCTGCATCGGCGAAAGCGCATTGATTTTGTTTTTTATCTACAATAAACATTTTCAAGTCAACGGGAATATTGATCCTGTGGACGAGGGAGGCAATGAGCCGCAGGCGACCGGAATCAAGCTAAAGGTCGTTTGAACAAGCCCCAATCTGTTCTGCCCTGCTTTGAAGCGGCACGACGGTCACGAGGGCGGAAAGCGGGGTCTGGTGGCAAGGCAGAATACGGTCTTCAAGGAAGCCTACAACAGGTATGCCGTAGCCCTGCGCACGGATACCGCACTGCCGTCGGAGCCGGAGATCGCCGCCCAGCTCGGCGTCAGCCGCTCGACGGCGCGGGCCATCCTGACGCGGCTGAGCGAAGAAGGCATCATCCGCTGGAACAAGCGCCAGAAGATCGTGCTGCGCCAACCCACAGACCATGACCTCTTTCCCTCCGAAGAAACCGACTCCCTGCATGATATCATCGAGCGCAGCTTCATGCAGCGCATCCTTGCCGATGATGCCGCACCCGGCATGCAGATCAACGAGCTGGAGCTTGCCCGCGAGATCGGCACCGGCACCACCAGCGTGCGCGAATTCCTGATCCGCTTCTCCCGTTTCGGCCTCATCGAGAAACGGCCGAACAGCCACTGGACGCTCAAAGGGTTCACCCGCGAATTCGCGCTCGAGCTTGCCGATGTGCGCGAGATGTTCGAGCTGCATTCCGCAGCCGAATTCGGCCGGCTTCCAAGGGATAATCAGAGCTGGGCCGATCTTGCCGCCATCCGCGACGAACATCACGCCATGCTTGATGACATCAACCAGCGCTTCAAGGATTTCTCCGTCCTCGACGAGCGCTTCCACTTGCTGATCCACCGCGCCTCGAAAAACCGCTTCATCGCCGATTTCTACGATGCGATCGCCATCGTCTTCCACTATCACTACCAGTGGAACAAGACCGCCGCCCGCCAGCGCAACGAGCGCGCCATCCACGAACATCTGGATTATATCGCAGCGCTGGAATCCGGCGACCAGGCCGCGATCGACGCCGCCTGCCGCGCGCATCTGCACTCCGCCCGCCAGACCCTGCTGCAATCCCTGCCGCAAATCGCCACCGAAACCGCCTGATCGGATGAGAGCAGCTCCGGGCACCGCCTCGGTGTGCCCGCCAGCGGCATTTCGGACGAAAGAGGCTATGCCTTGCCCAGATGCTTCGGCCAGAATTCCTGATGGACTGCGGCGGCTTCGTCTTCGAGGTTCGGGTCCGGGCCAACCACAGTGACGATGCGTGCGCCGGTTTGCAACACCGCCCGGCTCGGCACGTTCAACCCGATCCCGGCGATCTCGCCAAGCCGCGTTTCGGAGCACGCAAACACCATACGCCCGATGCCCGACCAGTAAATCGCCCCGGAGCACATCGCGCACGGCTCCGTGCTGGTGTAGAGCGTGCAGTCAGCGAGAAAAGCAGTGTCGTAGTGTTGCGCCGCCAGTTTGACCAGGTTCATCTCGGCGTGGTTCGTCATATCGTGGCCGGTGAAGACGCTGTTTTCGGCGCGCAGGATGACTTCGCCGTCCTTCACCAGCAGCGAGCCAAACGGTTCGTCGCCGTTTTCCGCCGCGGATTTCGAGAGCGCAATCGCCTCGCGCAAAAACGGCTCGTGGTTTTCCATCAGGATTTCCCCAGACACTAGAGCGGGATGATCTTGTCTTGAATCGAAGGGATTTCCAAGGGGTGCAAATCAGATTCAAAATGCTGGCTGGGGGAAGGGGGCCGCACCCTCTCCGTTTCCCGCCCACCTCTCGCAGGGCACGTCCCCTCTCTCCGTTTTTTTGGGGGGGGGGGGGGGGAGGGTTAGAGTGAGGGGCAGATGTTTTCGATAGGACGGGATGGCAGCCCTCATGAAACATTTCGACGTGTAAGCCGTTATCGCGCTTATGGCCGACGCTAAACGCAATCCGACATCGGTCGACGGCACCGACGAACCGCACGGTGCCGACAAGACGCGCCAAGAGAGGGCATCGACTGTTGAGGTCGGGCCGCCGCCCAATATCATTGAACCCGATCCGGAGTTGACGCCTGAGGAGGCCGAGGAGGCGCGCAAGCGGTATCTGCTCAAGCGTTTCTGGATCAGCGCGCGCCGTTACTGGGGCAGCAGTGGCGACAAGTTGGCTTGGCCCTTCTCGATCGGGCTGTTGGCGATGATCTGCATGAATGTCGGCTTCCAGTATGGGATCAATCGCTGGAACCGGGGGATCTTCGACGCCATAGAGCGACACGATGCCGGGACTGTCTTTTACCTCAGCGGCGTGTTCGTGCCGCTCGTGCTCGGAAGCGTCATCCTGGTCACCGCACAAGTCTATGTTCGCATGATGATCCAGCGCCGGTGGCGTTCCTGGCTCGCGACCGCGGTCATCGCGCGCTGGCTTGCAAACGGCCGATATTATCAGTTGAACCTCATCGGCGGCGACCACAAGAACCCCGAGGCGCGCATCTCGGAGGATTTGCGGATTGCTACGGAAGCCCCTGTCGATTTCATCGCTGGTGTCATTTCCGCTTTCCTGTCGGCCTCGACCTTCATCGTGGTGCTGTGGACGATTGGCGGAGCCTTGACCCTGCCGATCGCAGGGTTGACCGTCACCATTCCCGGCTTTCTCGTCGTTACAGCGGTCCTCTATGCGGTGATCACCTCCAGCGTGATCGCGGTGATCGGCCGCCATTTTGTGCAGGTCTCCGAGGTCAAGAATCAGGTAGAGGCCGAATTTCGCTACACGCTGACGCATGTGCGGGAAAACGGCGAGAGCATCGCGCTTCTCGGCGGCGAGGAGGAGGAGCGCAATGACCTCGACAAGACCTTCGGCAACGTGCTGAGGCAATGGGCGCTGCTTGCCCGCCAGCACATGCGCACGACGTTTGTGTCGCATGGGTCGATGCTGATTGCGCCTGTCGTGCCACTCCTGCTTTGCGCACCAAAATTTCTCGAAGGCAGCATGTCGCTGGGTGAGGTCATGCAGGCAGCCTCTGCCTTCGCCATCGTCCAGACCGCCTTCGGATGGCTGGTTGATAACTATCCGCGTCTTGCCGACTGGAACGCCTGCGCGCGGCGCGTCGCTTCGCTGATGATGTCGCTCGACGGGCTGGAGCGTGCCGAACAGAGCGACTCGCTCGGACGCATCAAGCATGGTGAAACCGAAGGCGAGGCGATGCTCAGCCTCAACGATCTCGCCGTCTCGCTCGATGACGGAACCGCCGTGGTCACGGAAACCCGAGTGGAGATCGAACCCGGCGAGCGGGTGCTGGTATCAGGCGAATCCGGTTCGGGCAAGAGCACGCTCGTGCGGGCGATCTCAGGGCTTTGGCCGTGGGGTCACGGCAGCGTCGATTTCCACGCCGACAGACGGTTGTTCATGTTGCCGCAGCGGCCCTACATCCCCTCGGGCACGCTTCGCCGCGCCGTCGCCTATCCCAATGCTGCCGATGGCTGGACGCTGGATGAGATCAAGGCGGCGCTCGACAAGGTGGGGCTCGATTATCTCTGCGAGAAACTCGAGGAAGAGGCGCCATGGGATCAGACCTTGTCGGGAGGCGAAAAGCAGCGGCTCGCCTTTGCGCGCCTCCTCCTGCACAATCCCGATATCATCGTGCTCGATGAAGCAACGTCGGCTCTCGACGAGAAGAGCCAGGACAGGATGATGGAGATGGTGATCCGGGAATTGCCCAAAGTCACCATCGTCAGTGTCGGGCATCGCGCCGAGCTGGAAGCCTTCCATAGCCGCAAGATCACACTGGAGCGGCGCGAGGGCGGCGCAAAGCTCGTCAGCGATATCGACCTCGTTCCACGCAAGAGAAAACGAACCGTGCTTTCACGCCTCCTGGACCAGCGGCGCTCCCTGCCGAAAGGCGGCGAGAGTTCGAGCGAGGTCGCGCTGCCCGGGAATAAGAATTGAAGTCAGAAGATAGGCAAGCAAGCAGCGTCCCGGTGTCGAGATATCTATCCGGACGTTTGCGTGTTATAATTCCTCCGGACCGGCGTCTTCCGCCGTGGCACACAGAGACTTGTCGAATGAGCGAAGTGGACGTGCTTTTTGCAGCCCTGCGACAGGCGGCCGACCCGCAGACGGTCGAGTGCATCGAAAATCTGGTCATGCGCGGCTCGGACCGCGACCTCAACCGCATCAATGCGCTCGCCTTTGCCGATGCGCATGGTCTCGATCAAGAGAAAACCATCGCGGCATTTCTGCACGCCGCCCGCATCGGTGTGTTCGAGATGACCTGGAACGTGCTTTGCCCGGGATGCGGCGGCGTCCTCGACACCGGCGCGACGCTCAAGACCGTCGACCGGGACACCTATCATTGCGCGCTCTGCGCGGCCGGATACGAGCCGACCCTCGACGAGATGGTCGAGGTCACGTTCACGGTCAATCCGCGCGTGCGCAGGATTGCTGCCCACGATCCCGATCGGTTGCCGCCGTTCGAGTACTACCGCCAGATCTTTTTCAGCTCCGGGGTCGACCTGCCTGACGATCTCGAAGCGAGGTTTAAACGCATCCAGTTGGAGATGATCGAGCTGGATCCGGGCGAGAAGGCCTTCGTCTCGCTGCAGCTGCCGGCGCAATTCGTCATCATATTCGATCCGGTGACACACTCGGCGCAGTTCATCGATGTGCAGGGTGAGCCCACCGACGAACGTCAGACCCTCTCGATGGTCATCAGTCACGGCCATGCGCTGAACGAAACGGTGACCCTGCGTCCCGGCTTGCTGCGTCTGACGCTGGAGAACCACACCGATCGCAGGGTGGTGCCGAACGTCTGCATCGCAGGAGACGAGCTGCACGACATACTGGGCCGCAGGCGAGCTTTCCTGACAGCCCAGCGTCTGCTGACGAACCAGAGCTTCCGGGACATCTACCGGACCGACACGCTCGACATCGACCAGCGCCTCAAGATCACCAGCCTGACATTCCTCTTCACCGACTTGAGGGGCTCGACCGCGCTTTACGAGCGCGTCGGAGATCTTGCCGCTTTCGATCTGGTGCGGGCGCATTTCAGGGTCCTTCACGAGATCGTCGCCACAGAGGCCGGAGCTGTCGTCAAGACCATCGGCGACGCGGTGATGGCGACCTTCCCGAGCCCGGACCGGGCCGTCGCCGCCGCCCTCAGGATGCGTGAAGCGATGCTTGCGCTGAATGCCGAACGCGGCAGCGAGGATCTTCTCCTGAAGATCGGCATCCATGAGGGCCCATGCCTCGCCGTCAGCATGAACGACCGGCAGGACTATTTCGGCCAGACCGTCAACATCGCCTCGCGTGTCCAGGGCCTTGCCGAACCCCAGGTGATCCTGACGACGGAGGCGATCGTCGGCAATGCGCAGGTTTCGGAGATTCTGCGAGAGAGCGGCATCACATCCGCCTCCCGGATGGCGGAGCTGCAGGGCATCGGGAGGGAAGTGAGGATTTTTGCGTTGTCGTGAGGTTTTGTCCTTGTTGGCCGGGCCTCGAGGGTGCTCAGTCACGGTGCGTGGAGGAAACAACTGAGCGTGGGGTGAATTGCTGGCGGGCAGGGGGCTGGTGACTACGCTCGGCTCGGCGCGGTCATCTAAAAAGTCAGCCGCAGCTAAATTGCAGGCCTAAGCGCGGCTCGATGGAATTTCCCGCTGGAACGAATCTAACCTCGTTGCCGCGTCCTTGCCCGCCTGTCGCGACCAGCCCAAACTTCCCGAGGTATTTCAGGCCGGCATAATATCTTGACGGAGGTGGCGAGCTTGGAATGGCGCCGCTGGGATCATTTGCTCGGATGTATTCGAAAAGGCGGGGCGTTCCAGGATCGATATCCTCGTCAGCGGGATCCGATCCGAAGAACGACAGGCGTTCTGCAAGCGGAGTACGCTTCGGGATATTGCCTTTTTCACACGTGGTCCAATAAGCCCCTTGTTTCGGCTGAAAGAAATGGAGCCCATAGCCCGTTCCGAAATAGTATGTCTGTCCATCATCGCTGGCATAGACAACCATCCCGGAATTGTAGGGCTTTTTCCATATTTCAGTCCATTTGCTTGATGGCGACGACCAAAGTGCCCCGAACTTTCTAATGGTCCACCGCTCTTCCATGCCCCAGCCCCAAGCCATGCTGTAGGTCAATTCGTAGCCTGTAGGCTCAAGCCGAATTGTGGTCGACCGCGTCATTGCGACATGCCAGGCGGCGTAGACGAGGCAAACCATCCCGACAACAACAACGAAAGCGCGGCGCATCATTCTTCCCCAAACGCATGTCATGCGATTGCAATTTTTAGCTGCGATTTCTCGCCTCTGGAACTAATAATTTTCGGATGCCGGGTGGGCTCTATTGGCGCATTCCGGAAGTGAACGGCCTTCCACCTGTTCCCCCTTGCGGGCTGTTGGACCTTCTACCGACCGGAGAGGCAAGATGCCGGGCAGCTTTGCACCGGTCGCAGCGGCGAGCAGTGGGCCTAGCCACTAATTCCGGTAGACTTATATCGGCTAATATTCATGCGTTCAGGCTGGCTCACCTTCGGAGGTAAGGCTCTCGAACCGTGTTGAGTTTTCAGCGGTTTGCCGGTTCCTGTGCTTTGGTCGACAGCTGCCTCAACACATCGACGAAGTCATCGAAGCGCTCTTTTCCAACCTCTTTCGACCATTGCTCATGCAACTGCCGAAGACATGCGAAAATGGCTGCGACGACGTCATGTCCCCGTGGCGTCAGATAGACCAATCGGCGATCGCTGCCGTCGGCCGCGCGCCGCTCGACATAGCCCAGCTCTTCAAGCTGGCTGAGCAGGTAGTTCACAGCCTGTCGCGACATCCGCTTCTGACGCGCGAGCTCGGACGGTCTCATGCCATCCGGCAACGGAAACGAGAACACGGCAAAATGCGGCTCCTGGAAGTCGGTAAAGCCCGCCTCGTGAATGGCTTGCAGCATGCGGTCGCGCACATGCTGCCAGACAATGCGCAGCAGCGCGCCGAAGAAGGGCGGGCCGGGCAACGCGTCCGGAATTGAATGCGGGGGCAATGGGATTGACATGTATGTAAAGTCACTTTACGTTTCGATGTAAAGTTACTTTACATTGTGGGGACCTGAGATGGAAGCGGTACGAAACGATATTGTGCGGATCGAGCAACTCGAACTGCGTTTTCTCATCAGTGAAGCCGGCGCGACGGTGTTCGAATTCACGGTGCCGTCTCGGGCGCGCGTGCCGGCTCCGCACTGTCATCGGGATGCCGACGAATTCCTCTACGGTCTTGAAGGCGCGCTCACCGTCATCGTCGACGGGCAGACGCGCGAGATTCGCGCCGGCGACGCCATATTCATTCCGCGAGGCGCGGTGCACCATCACGAGAACCTGCATGACGGCACAGCCAAGGTCTTGGCGACCATCACGCCGGGTACAATTGGACGGCGTTATTTCGAGGAAATTGCCGAGGTGGTGAACGTGCCCGGTAAACCGAACCTCGCCAAGGCCAATGAGATCATGCTCCGCCACGGACTGGTCCCGGTCTGATTATTTCAGCTAGCAGCTCGATCTGCACGCCGCCTCGGCCATCGCCATCTGGTGCGAGCGGCACCGAGCCACCAAGGGCTCAGCCGTCCAGCCAGGCGGCGAGTCCATCCAGCGTCTGCAGCCCGTATTCCACCGCGCCGAAGCCGATGACCACCTGACGCCGCTTGGCGCTGGGGTGGAGCTGGCGCAAGGTCAGCACCGTCTTGCCGTCGGCCTGCTCATCGAAGGTCACTGTGGCGCGGAAACGGTCGGGGTCGTCGGGGTCGGGCGTGCCATAGTCCATGACGATCCGCTCGTTCGGCACGATCTCCAGAAAGCGCATGAGGTTCGGGAAGCGCTGCTGCTTGCCCTCGAACACGCCCACCATGTCGAACCGCCAGACCCCACCCTCGCGGATATCGGCTTCGTGGGTCTCGATGCTGAGACCGGCCGGGCCGTACCATTCGCCAAGCGCCTTGGGGTCCATCCAGGCGGCAAAGACCTTGTCGCGTGGGTGGTCGAGCAGCTTCACCAGCACGATTTCGCGGTCGAGCGACCATGTCTCAAACAGGTTTGCCATGTCCTTCATCGTCCTCTTCGGTTTTGTCCAGGTAGACTTCCAGGCGATCCAACCGCTCGGTCCAGCGCCGGCGCTCCGATACCATCCAGTCCGCCGCCTCGTCGAAGCGCGCCTCCACCAGCCGGCACCAGCGGCTGCGCCCGCGCTTCTCGCTGGCGATCAGTCCGCAATCTTCCAGCACCTTGAGATGCTGGGCGAAGGAGGGCAGCGCCATGTCGAAAGGCTCGGCAAGCGCGCTGACCGGCAACTCGCCCTCAACCAGCCGCGACACCACAGCACGGCGGGTCGGGTCGCTGAGAGCGTGAAAGGCGAGGTCGAGGGGGGTCGAATGGTAAGGCATATCAATCCGTAAATTGGTCGGTGGCGGCGGTCAAGGATAAAAAGGTACTTGCCTTAGTATCGGGCTCGAAATATGAAGGTAGTTGCCTTAGTGTTTGGCCCCGAATGCAGGGGCCGCTGTGGTGCAACACCTTTCAAGGAGGACTCCAATGGTAGTTCGTGTCGATCTCATGATCTCGCTCGATGGTTTCGCTACAACGACGGACCAGACGCCCGAAACCCCGTTCGGCGAGGACTGGCCGCGTCTCGTCGGCGCATATGCGGCAACGCGAACGTTCCGTGAGCGCGTGCTCAAGGATACGACGGGAGCGGGAACCACAGGTCTCGACGACGAATATGCGAAGGAATATTTCGAGAATGTGGGCGCCGAGATCATGGGCGCCGGCATGTTCGGACTGCACAACTTTCCCGACGATCCGAACTGGCGCGGCTGGTGGGGCGACGAGCCACCGTTCGGGTGCCCGGTCTTCGTCCTCACCCACAAGCCACGGCCTTCCATCGAGATGGCCGGCGGGACGACTTTCCACTTCCTCAATACCACCCCTGTTGATGCGCTCCAGCAGGCCGTGAGGGTCGCAAACGGCAAGGATGTCAGGATAGGCGGTGGTCCTACCGTCGTTCGCGACTATCTCAAAGCCGGCCTCGTCGACCGCCTTCACGTGGCGATCACGCCGATTTTGCTCGGGCGCGGCATCCGCCTATGGGACGATTTGCGCGGCTTGGAAGCCGGCTGCACAATCAAGGCAGAAACGTCACCGAGCGGCACCGTCCACCTGACTTTCCAACGCTAGCCGCTAGCCTGAGACCGATCTCGGCCTCTTGCATGACGCCGATCTGCGTGCTAGACACTGAACCAGATGGTTCAGTTTTCGACAGCCCGCCTTGATGCCTCCTTCGCCGCGCTCTCGGACGCCACGCGACGTGGCGTTCTGGAGCAGCTCGGACGTGCGGATGCTTCGATCACGGAGCTTGCAGAGACGTTTCACATGACCCTCACGGGCATGAAGAAGCACGTCAGCCTCTTGGAACAGGCGGGGCTGGTGACGACGGAGAAGGTCGGCCGTGTGCGGACCTGCAGGCTCGGCCTGCGCGGGTTCGAGGAAGAGGCGGCCTGGATCGAAGCGCGCCGCCAGATCTGGAACGCACGCTTCGACGCGCTGGATGACGTCGTCGAGGCCCTGAAACGGAAGGAGAAAATCGATGGGAGACAGAGCGAGTAACGGCCGCACGGTGGTCGAACGGAGGTCGGAGCGCGAACTCGTGGTGACGCGCACCTTCAACGGCCCGGTTCGCCTCGTATTCGACGCGTGGACCAAGCCCGAATTGTTCAAGCTATGGTGGGCGCCGAAGTCGATGGGCGTGCCCTTACTTTCCTGCGAGATGGATGTTCGCACCGGGGGCAGTTATCGCATCACGTTCGGACACGACGCCTCGGATGCCATGGCCTTCTTCGGCAAATATCTCGACGTGTCGCCGCCTTCGCGCCTCGTCTGGACCAATGACGAAAGCGAGGGCGCCGCCGTCACCACGGTGACCTTCGAGGAAGAGGACGGCAGGACGCTGCTGGTCCTGCAGGAACTCTATCCCTCGAACGAAGCGCTCGACGAGGCTTTCGTCGGCATGGAAGACGCGATGCCCGAGCAGTTCGAGCAGTTGGATGAACTTCTCATCACGCTCAGCGCGAGCGAGTGACAGCTCAACTCAATCGGCCATGCCTCAAACAGAGAAGAAACAGGGAATTGGCGCAGCGTGACTACTTTCCTGAAGTCCGCTACCACACAATGTTCCGCTGGCGTTGGCGCAATTCACAGGTGGATGCCGCCCGTCGATCCGCCGGAAAGGCTCTAAACCGCTCGAACTTCGGCAAGCCGCCTGACTGCGTAATCGTCCTGCCAGCAGACGGCGGCTTCCCATGCGGCTGAGGCTTGCGCGGCGATGTCATACGCGCCGTCGTCGAGATCGGCAGCGTTGTCGGGCAGCACCAGGTCAAGGTCGGGGACGTCGACATGTGATTCATCCCAGTCGATCAACGCGACCCGATCTGCAGTCATGCGGACGTTGGCAGGGCTGTTGGGGTTGCCGTGGACAACGCATGTCTGACGCCCGATGAGCCGCGCCCACGCTGCCCGACATCGAATAACGGCCTCAGGCGGCATCGCGGCAAGGTTGATCCTCGTTCCGGTCTCAGTATGCAGGAGGTTGGTCGACGATCGCCAGCCCGGGCGCTGCGGCCAGCCCTGCGTCAGCCGATGCAGCTCGCGCAGCGTGTCGGCGACGCGACGCCAGTCGGCCTCCGTCTCGGGCGGTCCGCCCTCCATGTATTTCATCACCACCAAGCCGTTCACGAACAGCCGGCCGTCAGTCGTCGGGATCGGCACTGGAACGGTCATGCCTTCACGGTCGAGGTATTGGAGCAGCTCGGTTTCCCATTCGAGATCAGCGTCGCTCCTGGTGCCGAGACGAGCGACCACGATCTGCCCGTTTAAGCGAACGCTCCACACGTCGTTGGCAACTCCACCCGTGAGCCGTTCGATGCGAACTGCGTCTTCACCCCATTGCCCGAGTGCTTCCCATCCCATTGGCGATACCCTTGGAGGTCATGATCAAATGACGAAAGAAATAGAGAAAGTTTACGACGCCACAAAGGCCGCTGGCGGCGCGAAGCTGCCGTTGGTAGCAACCCGATCGCCTCATTCATTCCTGCATCCTCCGGCTTTCCCCAACCAGCTCCCATAAATCGACCTTCTCGGCGCGCCCCTTGACCTGCACCAGGCCAAGCGGGCGAAGCTCGAAGCGGTCGGCAACCGCATTGTGGATGGCGGCGCTGACCAGGATCGAGGTGTTGAATTCCTTGTTCAATCCTTCCAGCCGTGAGGCGACATTGATCGTGTCGCCCATGGCCGTGTACTGCTGCCTGGAAATCGCGCCGAAACTGCCGACGACCGCCGGGCCGGTGTGCAATCCAAATCGCGTGATGAGCGCGGGACGGCCATTCCGACGGTTGGCTTCGTTCAAGTCGTCGACCGCCGCTTTCATGGCAAGCGCGCATCGGCAGCCGTTTTCGGCATGTCCGACATCCGGAACGGGGGCGTTCCACATGACGAAAATGGAATCGCCGAGATATTGCACGACCGTGCCGCCATTGCGCTCGGCGATGGTGTTCAACAGTTCGAAATAGGCCGACAGCGTATCCACAACGTCTTCGGGCGAATGCTGCTCGGAGATGGTGGTGAAGTCGCGGATGTCGGTGAAGAGCACGGTCACATCCTGCCGCTGCGCCTTGACGACCGCTCGTCCTTCCGGGCTGACGATCCGCCGGACGACTTCACGCGGCACATAGAGGGCAAACTGGCTGATGGCATGACGGCTTGCCGCCAGCGCGCTCGCCAGCGTGTTGATCTCCGATATCCAGGAGTGCGAGACACCTTTCTCGCCGACGTCGAGATCGCCGATCCTGCGTGCCTCGTCCGCCAGCCGATAGAGAGAGCGGCTGACCATGCGCGACAGCAGCACCGAGGCAGCGACACCCGCGATCACGAAGGCGCTGGCAATCAGGAGATTGTGCAGGAGCAGCCGATTGGCCTCAGCCACCAGATCTTCCAGAGGCACGACGATTGCGGCGACGCTTCCCTTGAACAGACCGGACACGCCGACGGGGGCGATCTGCAGGATCTGGCGTTCGCCATCGAGATCGATCCGCGCCACGCCGCCATTGGCAAAGGCGGGATCGCGCCTGAGCCTCGCCACCGTTTCCAGGCTCGTGTCGTAACTGTCTGTCGTCGTATCGACGGCAACGGCGCCATCGGCATTTTTCGACCATATGCCGAGAAGCCTGTTCATGGTTGCCGGGTCGGAGTGGGCGATCAGATCATCGGCATCGTCGATGATGTAGGCGCGCGCCCGCGGCGAAATCTCCTGCGCGTCCAGCAGGCGACTGATGGTCTGCAGGTGAATGTTGATGCCGACGACCACCTGAGCATTGTCCCGCATGGGTGCTGCGATCGTCAGCGTCGGAACCTTGAGCGTTCCGGCGATATAGGGGCCGACAGACACCGGCACACCGTCCTGAACGACGGATTGATACCACGGGCGTTGCCGCGGATCGAAGGATGCATAGTCGAAGTCCCGCTCGCCGATCGGTCTTGCCTGGCTGTCGAGAAACCGCAGCGTCGAGATGACATCAGCACTTTGTCTCCCGGCGATCGTCCTGATCGCGAAAGCCGTACCGTCGGGTGCCGCCAGCGTCTGGCGAACATCCCGCCTTTCGGTGTTGATGACCTGCAGGTACGAACCGTCGGGGTAGCCGGTGTAGATGCTCGTCGCATTGGGGACGTTGCGCAGGATTTCCAGGAAGAATTGCTGCTTTGCCGCGATATCCTGCGGCGGCGGGGAGGCGAGCAGCGGCAGGGTCGATGCCAGTGCCACCGCCTCGGTGCCCCCCTGCAGCGTATTGCGGTATCCCTCGATCAGCCGCAGGCTCATCTCGCGCATCTGCTGCACGCCCGCGCTGACCGCAGCATTGCTTCCCTGTCTGAACGCCAGCCAGATGATCGGCGTCGACGTGCAAAGCAGCGATGCGACGACGAGGACGCCGAGGTGCAGTCTCAGGGGTTTGGACCAGCGCACGAGATATCCCTCGAAATGCGGACACATTTCAGCAGCCGTGCAGGAATGAGCGTCCCCAACGATGGCAGCTAACCGCTTTTTGAGGATTTACACAAGGCAGTCATGGGAGTGCCCCGGCGCTGTTGAGTTCGCTGGCTATGGTTGCTGCAGATGTTTGCTTGTGGCGGATATCGGATTCGCCGCGCCGCTTGCGCACAGCGGGGAGATGCGATCCGGCTGATGACTGGCGAGGCGGCTTGGCTCCCTCTTCTCCCCGCGGGGGAGAAGAGGACAGTGGTCGCGCTTTCGCCAAACTTTCTGCCGGGCAGGGGTGGGCGAGATCTGTGGTGAGGCGGATGATGGGCGTGCTGATCTCACAGGCAGCGGGGGGCTGGCGCCTCCTCTCGGCCCAAAGCTGCCGCTGGCTTCCGGCAAACGGGGCATTTGCCGCGCATTGGCGCTTATTTCCATTGAATCCCGCCATCAGCGGCCCATAGTGTCGGCATTCCCAGCTTTGCCGGTTGGGCGCATGGGGAGGAGGCGGGGGCATGTCAGCAAATCTCGACGATATCCGTAACCAGCAACGTGAGACCTGGGACAAGTTTTCGGCCGGCTGGAAGAAATGGGACAGCCTGGTTCTCGGTTGGCTCGCGCCGTTTGGCGACGCCATGCTTCGGCGCGCCAATCTCTCCAACGGCTTCAGCGTGCTCGACATAGCCGCCGGCACTGGCGAACCCGGCCTGACGGCGGCCGCGGCAATCCCCGACGGTCAGGTTGTCGTCACCGATCTCTCGGAAAATATGCTGACTGCTGCCGCCGAAAATGCGGCCGGACGTGGCCTCAAGAACTTCAAGACTCAATTATGCGATGCGGGCGCGTTGCCGTTTGCCGATGCCAGTTTCGACGCCGTCCTATGCCGGTTCGGGTTCATGTTCTTCCCGGATATCGCTGCTGCCGCCAGGGAGATGGCGCGCGTGGCAAAGCCCGGTGCGCGCGTCTGCGCCGCAGTCTGGAGCGTGCCTCCCAAAAATCCATGGGCGACCACGGTCATGGGCACGATCGCCCGCCACGTGGACATGCCTCCGCCGCCGCCCGGCTCTCCGGGCCTGTTCCGCTGCGCGGGGGAGGGCATGATCGTCGAGACCTTCAGGGAGGCGGGTCTTCGCGATGTCGCCGAGGACGAGGTGTCGGCGATGATGGTGCACGATGCCCCGGAGCGCTACTGGGACTTCATGACCGAGATCGCTGCGCCTGTGGTCGCCGGACTATCCAGGGCCGACGCAGCAACACGGGAGAAAATCCGCAGCGAGGTCCTGGAGCTGGCGCTACAATCCGTCAGCGACGGCAAGGTTCACCTTCGCTCAACGGCAACTGTGATCACAGGCACGCGGTAGCCTGCTGCAGAATTCCTTGAATCAGAATCGTAGCGCCTTGTCGCGCGCCGCCGAGTCTCACGCATGTCGCGCAAAACTGTGCGGCGGTTTTGCGATAACGACATGCCTAAAAACAAAGACCTAAAGCGCAAGGAGCGAATCTGAAAGATTGCGC
>NZ_PQIG01000115.1 GCF_012349115.1 Rhizobium ruizarguesonis | reverse complement strand
GCGTCGACGAGGAAGATCTTCTCGACATGCTCGGCGAGATCCGCCAGCTCAATCCGAAGCCCGGCAGCGGTTTCGAAGCGGGTGTTTCCGAAGCGATCATGCCGGATGTGGTCGTCAGAGCCTCCTCGGAAGGCGGCTGGCTGGTCGAGCTCAATCCGGATACTCTGCCGCGCGTACTGGTCAACCAGTCCTATTTTTCTCGCGTGACCAAGACCAAGGATGCAGAGGTTCAGGCCTTCCTCTCTAATTGCATGCAGACCGCCAACTGGCTGACGCGCAGCCTCGATCAGCGGGCAAATACCATCATGAGGGTGGCAAGTGAAATCGTCCGCCAGCAGGACGCCTTCTTACAGCACGGCATCGATCACCTGCGCCCGCTGAACCTGAAGACGGTCGCCGAGGCGATCAAGATGCATGAATCCACAGTCAGCCGCGTCACGTCGAACAAATATATGCTGACGCCGCGCGGCCTCTTCGAACTCAAATATTTCTTCACCGTCTCGATCAGCGCCGTCGCTGGCGGCGACAGTCATTCGGCTGAGGCCGTACGTCACAAGATCCGTGCGCTGATCCTGCAGGAAAGCCCGGAGGCGGTGCTTTCCGATGACGATATTGTCGACATGCTGAAGAAGGGCGGCGTCGATCTCGCCCGCCGCACGGTTGCGAAATACCGGGAGGCGATGAACATCGCCTCTTCGGTCCAGCGCCGCCGCGAGAAGCGGGCGCTCGCCAAGGTCGCCGGTTTCTGAGGCTATCATGCTTCGACCTGAACCGAAAAATCCTGCCTTAAGCGGCGCGACTCTATGAAAGCTAGCCCTCGGGTGACTTTGGATCACGCCCGCGGTGCTTGCGCTGGCCAAGTCTGCCATTTTTATTGTGGGCCCGCGGGCATGTTTTGTGTCCGAAATGTGCCCGGCACCACATCCGCCGGCACCGCGCTTAGCGTCGCAACCGCAATCGGGGTTAGATCGCACCCTGCGCTCGAGCTGGATCAAGAAGTGCGGCGGCTATGACAGCATCTGCGACAGCAAACTCAATTCCTCAGATATCTCGGCGCAGGAACAGGTTTCGCGGTGCCACATCGTACAGGGGCGACGTACATTTTTCGACAAGCGAGCCTGCCCTAGGTAGCGATTACCTGGCGCTGCATGGCCATTCTGCGGAACAGTTTAACGAATATCAAACAGCGCAATCATCTTCGTGAGCTGCGATTTTTGTGCCGATTGATTGCGCCAGCAGTCCTCTCAAGCGTTGCCTTCTGCGTCAAGGGGACCATACGCCCCTGGGTTTTCCAACCCGATCAGGGCGTTCCGCCGGCGGAGTTCTCCTCCCGCCGTACAGGGGCTTGCGCGAGCCGTTGGCAGCTAGGAGGCGCGCTGAAGACCGACCGCTATGTCATCAAGGGGCCGCTAGTCATATAGCACCGCGGCGCGGATTGCCGCCGGCCGCATCAATGGGCCGAGAATGCGAAGTACCTGCGCGATGAGTCTAGCGACCAAGGGCCGGCGCAAGGGCATCAAGAGCGCGCCGGAACGAGGACGAGATGCTGGCGCGCTGCAAGGTGAAGGGTTGATTTCAGCCGCTTTGCACTGTCCTCGTCTACCACAACTGGAAAGCGGCGATCCAGAACCTGCATTCGACAATAACTTTTTCGAATTCACCGGTCGCGTCTGTCCGCGCCCTGTCCCTGCGATGACGACTGCATGTTGAACTCGACGATGTGCCGGGGTTATCAGGGCGGTGGAACAGGCGATCGTCGCTAACGATCACCCGGCTACCAAGTCGAAGCATCCCTTAACCGATGGCCAGATCAAGCGACTTCGCCGCCGCCTCCATTCGGGCGTCGCCTGTGGCGCTGTTTAGTCGTTCTCTATCACAAGATCGCGAACGGCTGCAGGATACATTTGTTCGTGGATGTTTTGCGCATGTGCCAAGGCGCTCTCGTAGTCAACGTGAAGGTGGACGCGCGACATCGCGCCATTAAGCTCGGTCACCACGACCCTTGATCCGATGGCGACCGCGCGCGTGCCTGCCGATGCGACAAGGCGCATCGCAAAATCGATGTCGGTTATGATGCAAAGGCAGGGCCTGCCGTCCTCTTCAAAGAATATCGAGCTAATATCGTGTTGATCAAGAAGCACAAGGAGAGTGTCGCGTTCTGCAACACTCGCGACAGCTAATACTGCTGCGTCGCGTGCTACTGTCACGGAACCGGAGTATCCGTGGCCTGTGATGATCGTGCCCGTCGCCACTCCGTCACTAGTCAGTGCTTTGCAAACTATGGTGACTGCGTGCTTTTTGGCATAATCCACTGCCCTATGGTGCAGCACCTTAGCGCCCTGCCGCGACATCTGCGCAAGTGTCCCATACCCAATCTTCGGGATGAATCGTGCCCCTGGTACAAGATGAGGATCTGCCGTGTAGACGCCCTTAACATCTGAATATATTTCGCACGCTTGCTCTCCTAACATGGCAGCGATCACGACTGCTGTCAGATCGGAGCTGTTTCTGCCGAGAAACGTTAGTTTGCCCGACTGATCAATTGCCTGACCACCCGCGGCAATGACAATGTCATGCTCCTGAAGTGCAGCCCTGATTGGCTGAGGATCGACGCTTTCAACTGACGCCCGGCCGAAGTCTGAATTAGTGCGTATCCCGAGGGCATAGCCATTCAACGACGTTACGGGAATCCCGAGGCGACTGACTGCAGCCTCCAACATGCAGGCACTCAGCATCTCGCCCGTGGCAAGTGCCGCATCGAGATTCGATGGTGATGCTTCTTTGTTGACGCCAAGCATGGTTGCTTTCAGCTTGTCGGTCATTCCATACATTGCGCTGACCACGGCGATAATCTTGACTCCGCCTGCAGCCCGCAGCTCAGCTAGATGCTGAGCAACTCGAGCGTAATCACAAGGATCTCGAAAACTCGAACCCCCGAATTTGACAATGGTCGTCTTCATGTTTCATCCATCAAGTTATTGGCGATCGCAAGCTGTGCGATGAGGAGTGCGTTGAGTGCCGCTCCAACCTGAACGTTGTCGGCTACAACCCACATCCACAGCCCGCGCGGATTCTCTGGATTAACTCGGACCCGACCGACGTGAACATCTGCAGGATCTCCCAGATAGCGCGGCGTTGGATATCCGTCGCGAATTTCATCAGCATAAAGTCGAACACCTGGTTCATTTGCCAGGAGCTCACGGACCTGTTCTAGTCGAACGTGATCGTCGAACTCGACGTATACCGCCTCGGAATGGCCCGTCTTTACCGGCACTCTAACGCAGGTGGCGGTTAACTGCAGATGAGGCATACCGAAGATCTTCCGTGACTCTTGAACCAGCTTGCGTTCCTCTAGAGCCACGCCTTCACGGGAAATCTCTCCGATCTGAGGTATGACATTGAATGCAAGAGGGACAGGGAAGCTCTCCGCAGCGGGTCCGGTGCTCCCCTCGAGCCAGGCTACGGCACCGTCTTCTAGCTCGTTAATCCCGCGCAGGCCAACTCCTGAGGCGGCTTGATAGGTGGTCAAAAGAACCTGGTTAACGCCGAACGTCGCTATCAGCGGTCGCAGTGCCCGAACCAGCTGTATCGTGGAGCAATTTGGATTTGCTACTATTCCAGACGGTGGACGAACCGTAAGTGAACACGCGTTAACTTGTGGTACGATGAGGGGTACGTCAGGCCTCATTCGAAAGGCATTCGAGTTATCAATCACCAAGGCTCCTTGGGATGCGAACCGAGGTCCCCATACGGCGCTTACGTCGCCGCCTGCAGAGAAGAATGCAATGTCGGTTTTGGTATCACCGATATCGCTAATGTCGCGGAGTGCCTCAACTAAGTATGTTTGGTCTCGAAACTTGAATTGGCGCGCACCCGAACTGGAGGCGAACAGTCGCAGTCGATTGATCTTTATCTCGCTTTTTTCCAACAACTTGATCAGGGCCGTTCCGACCGCCCCGGTTGCTCCAACGACAGAAATATCTAATGGTCTCATGAGTACCTCATTTAGACGCTCGTGGTTGGATCTTGCTGTCAAATTTCGAAGCTCGCTTCGGCCGCCCAAGGGTGTAACTGGAAGTCTGTCGTCGCGGCTTAATGCACAGTTCAATGCCTCCTCTCTTCAGATCGTTGGACTTTCGACCTGGTGTTTCCTGTGATGATTGCCCCCGAATGGCAGATTGGATGCCTAGAAAGAGCTTCGCGTCGCAAGCCGGATTTGCTTTCACGCTAAGCTGCCATGCCGCCTTCTCCACGTCTTCGAACCGATGCGATAGTCTCGCAATGTGGACGGCGCCGGCGGCTTCTACCGCTCGGAGCGGAATTCAAGATTCGTGCACCGCACGATGATCAACGGCGATATGAGTCTGGCAGTTCTTGGGACAGACGCGGGCGCACGCTCCGCAGCCGATACAGCGGCCGGGATAATCAATGACCATGATCACGCGACTGAGCTCACCATTAAAGTCGTCCTCGCCATCGCAGACACCGAGCATTTCACCTGCCTCGTCGATGCCGTAGGGGTGCATGACCTCACGTGAGCAGACCTTGAAGCAGCGACCGCAGCCGATGCACATCGCAGGGTTGATCGAATCCAGATATTCCGGCATCCATCGGGACCCGTCGCGAGTCACGCATGAGCTTGTCATAGATTCCTCCGATTTAGCGAGTTCTGGCAATGACATATGTGACCGCCGAAGGCGCGCCGATTGCCAGACAAAATGCGAGCCGGCAGCTGTCTAACGCCGCTATCCTTTCCCAGTGCAGTCATCACCTTCGCTCCGGTGTCTTCCGATCTCGTCGGAGATATCCTCGAACCCAGCGGCTTGCACGAAGGTCCACGCGTCGCGTATCGCGTCGTAGATAGCGAATGGTCTGGCCGACTCAAACGACGCGTTCAGTCCCTCCATATCTTGCGTGACGTTCGCAATTCGCAAGCTGGTCACCTGCCGTTTCGGCCGCTGTTGGTGGAGTCTGCCATTGAAGAGCGAGAGGCGGCGAATTGGTCTCATTTTGCGATTCCCGCCTGTCGCTTGAGTAAAGTGGGCTGGGAGTCCGGAGGGTGGTTAGCCTGAATGATGTTCGCGAGGTCAAAGATCACGTCGCGGGTTCCCCGGTATAATATTGTAAGCTTGTGCTGGCTGCCGACGCGGTCGAACATGGGCAAACCAAGCCGCATCAGCGGAATGCCTAGGCGTTTGGCAGCTTCTCGGCCGTGCGAGTGTGTGACGATAAGATCGGCCGTTGCGGCGAGACTTTCCAGATCACTGAGGTCGCCGACTTTGACGGTCTTCGCCGGTACCATCTCGAGCGCCTTCGAAGTGCCGGTCGTGGTGACCGCGGCCGCAATTTCCGCACCCATGGCAGTAAAAAAGTCGGAGAGCTGGAAAAGTTGATCCGGCTCGGAGGCGATTGCGATCTTCTTGCCAGCCATATGAAAATGTCCGTCGAGCATGGCATCCTGCAACTGCATTCGGTTGCGGCGGACATTGAGCGGTGTCTGTTTGCGTGACATAGCGGCAAGCACGCGAATAAAGCGATCGACGTTCTCTAGGCCCGTCAGCGATCTAAACAGCACATACGGCACGCCGGTCAGTCTCTGCAGCGCTTCAGCCGGTCGCCGCATATGCTCACCGATTGCGATACACTGCATCGTCGCACCGAGATCGCGGATCTCCTCCACTTTCGTGCCGCCATACGTTGTCGGCATCCATTCTTCCGGGATGGAGCCGTCGAGCGCTCCGGATACGTCCGGCAGAATAACCGGGTCGAGGCCGAAGCTTACGGCCGTCTCGCGCAGGTGTTCTATGTCAGCAACCGTTAAGTTCCAGCCAGGCAAGATCGCGATCTTCCTCGGATTGCGATACTGCTTGTCAGGTCGCGCTATTGCCTCGATCACGGCGGTAACAGCTTTAGACCAACCCTCCTCTATGGCGCCGTCAAAGTCAGGCGTGTTGGCGACTATCACTTCGGTGCCCACAAGTTCTATCGCCCGCCTGCGTTTGATGTTTTCGACGTCACCGGCGACATCCTCGTCGCGGGCCTCTACCGATGCGGTCGTGCATATCCCGATCAGTCGTGGCCTTGAGCGGGCTTTGAGGCTGAGAATTGCCTCTTCGAGACGATCCGCGCCGCCGACGATTATCGCGGCTTCGTTCATCGCCGTCGTTTGCAGCGGGATCGCTTCATTGAAATGCCTCACGAGCAGTGCGAGCGCGAAGCTTGTACATCCCTGGCTGCCATGGAGCAGAGGTATTGCGCCGTCGACGCCCAGAAAGGCGAAGGCAGCACCAAGCGGCTGAGACGACTTCAGGGGGTTGACCGCCGCCGACTTAGTTTGAGATACGACGCGTGCCATAGTACGACCTCAACATTTTTTGCGAGTGATCTCGCGGTTTGGTTCGACGCGCTTACGCTTTTCTTTTCGCTCGTTTTTCAACGACTAAGGCCGGCTCCCATGGCGCCGGCGCGCGCACCTGCGGCCACATCGGATTGTGGATTGCCAGGTCAATTTGTCGAGCAAGTTGCACCATTCCCTCATAGCCAGCGTAAGCGTGATGACGCTCCTGGTTAATGTCGAGCCAAGGTAGTTTAGCCTTTAACGCTATATACTGGGTGCGTCCGCCCGACAGCATGATGTCAGCCTTTCTGTCGAGTAGAAGCGAGAAAAGCTCGCGCGGCGACTTCGACTCGAACAGGAGGTTCTCCTCCTTCAGGGTCTGCTTCACTCGCTCCCTATCTTCGAGCGTCGATTTCTTGACTGATGTGCCGACGATCTCCATGCCGATCTCCATCAAGGCATGGACGACCGACCAGGATTTCACGCCGCCTGTATTTAGAAGCACGCGCTTGCCCTCAAGGCGAGGTCGGTAGGCTTCCAGCCTCTTCCACACCTTTTCCTCTTCTTCCGCTACAAGGATTTCCGTGCGATGCAAAAGCGAGGGGTCAGCACCCTTCCTTACAAGCAGATCGGCGATCCGCCGGAGCGCCTCCGAGGTGCCGGAAATGCCATAGAAGGAGCCCTCGAAAAATGGAATGTCCCACCGCTCCTGCATCTTACGTGCCAACGTAACGAACGCTGTCGAACACACCGTCATCGCTGCGCGCGAGCGGTGGGCGGAGGCGACTTGCAGATATCGCGCGTCTCCGGGAATACAGGCGCGGACGCGGATGCCGAGCTTATCCAAGAGCGGCTTCACCTGCCAGAACTCACCAGAGAGGTTAAATTCGCCGAGTATGTTGATGTCGCAAAGGCCTGGTTCATCGGGCTCCACGGTACCTATGACATGCTTGAGCAGCGCCTCGCCCGCTAGCTTGTTGCCGAGGTTTTTAGATCCGACAAAACCTGGCGCATTGACCGGCACCACCGGTAAGGCAAATTCGTCCGTCGCTCGCTTGCAAACAACGTCGATGTCGTCACCGATCATCGCTGTAACGCAGGTTGAATAGACGAAGATTGCCGCGGGCGCATACCCATCCTTGATTTCCCGGATCGCTTTAAAGAGCTTCCGTTCACTGTGGCCCATTACGATGTCGATTTCCGTAAGATCAGTCGTGAAGCTCGTGCGCCAAAGTGTTGGACCTGACGAGGCAGCGCCACGGTTGTCCCAGGAATTTCCCTCGCAGGCGAGCGGCCCGTGAATCAGATGTGCGACATCGGTTATCGGCTGCAGTGCGACCTTGGCGCCGTCGAAAGCGCAACCGCCGACGGCCGTTCCCGGGGCCATTGGCCTCGCGCAATTCCTTCGGCGCGCCTTAGGACCCTTGCTGCCGCTCCTTTCACTCGCTAGCTCGTGGAAGGCATCTTTGACTTTGGCGTTGAGCGAGGACATTCGTCTGCCTTCATATCTGGTTGAGAGATAGGCCGCCTGGCCGGCCGCCGCTCTTAGCGCGTGAGGTCATACGAATAGTCTGTCACACCCGCGTGCATTGTTTCGCGATCGAGGTTGTCGAAGATCTTGTCGAGGATCGCCGTTAAAAGACGCAGTCCGCCTTGGTAACCCATGAGTGGGAATCGATGATGATGGTGCCGGTCGAAAATTGGAAACATCAGCCGAACCAGTGGGGTACCGGTGTCCCGTTCGAGATACTTCCCATAAGAATTTCCGATCAGGAGATCCACCGGCTCGGTGAACAGTAGCGAGCGCAGTGCCCAGAGATCTTTGCCTGGCCAAACCTGTGCATTCTTCCCGAAGGGCGAGGATGCGAGGAGTTCCTTCATCTCGTCCTCCCAAACTGAGGTGCCATTTGTGGCGAGGCAGTGGGTTGGCTCGCCGCCGGTCTCCATGATGAAGCGCGCCATCCCATAAACGAAATCTGGATCGCCGTAGATCGCGTATTTTTTTCCATACAGCCAAGCTTGGCTGTCCGCCATCGCGTCGATGAGTCGCCCGCGCTCCAGGCGGATCGTCTCGGGAATTTCTCTCCTGGAAATCCCAGATATCGCCATCAAGAGCTCGTCGGTAGCTTCGACGCCGAGAGGGTAGCGGAAGGAGATCGTCGCTTGTCCAACGTCTCTGCAGTAGTCCAGCGTCTTGCGAGTGTTGTAATATTGCAGGGACAACGTCCCCTCCGCGTTCAACGCCGCCTTCACGTCATTGATTTTGGTCCCCCCGTCATACATCCGAAAGTTACCATCGGAGGGGGTATCGAACTGATCTGATGCGTCCTGGATGAACATGTAATTCACTTGCATCAAGTCGAGCAGGCGTTTTAATTCGCGATTGTTCCCAACGCAGAAGCCATCAAATCCAGGAATGATGTTGATAGAAGCGGTGGCTTCACTTCGCGCGGTGCCCTTCCAGAAATTCTCCAGCACACCTTTTACCATGGCGTCGTAGCCGTCGACATGGCTGCCGACAAAGGCAGGTGTGTGGGCGAAGGGGACATCGAAATCGCGCGGGACCGAACCTTCACTTTTGGCATTTTCGATAAAACCATGCAGGTCATCTCCGATGACCTCGGCCATACATGTGGTCGAGACCGCGATCATCTTCGGGTTATAGAGCTTGTACGTGTTGGCGAGACCGTCGACCATATTCTTCAGGCCACCAAATACAGCGGCGTCTTCTGTCATCGATGACGAGACCACCGATGACGGCTCCTTGAAATGGCGCGATAGGTGCGATCTGTAGTAGGCAACGCAACCTTGGCTGCCATGGACGAACGACATCGTTCGCTCGAATCCCGCCGCTGCGAAAACCGCGCCGAGTGGCTGGCAGGCTTTGGCTGGATTGACGACAAGGGCTTGGCGGGCCAAGTTTTGCTCGCGGTATTCCCAGGTCTTCGTGAATTCGCGTTGGTCTGACACGACCTGATCAGGGTGTGGGCATTCGAAGTTCAACTTTTTCTCGGCTAACATCTGCCTGTATTCCGGCTCGCAGAATAGGGGCGCGTGGTCGAGAGTTTTCTCAGCTGATTGCGGCATAGGGTCACCTCTTTCGATCTGGCCGCGGCTTAAGGGCGGTCCAGAAACATGCGTCGCTTAAGCCATTGCGCGTTTTTTACGCGCGAACGCTATGTTCTCACCCAGCAACCGCCGCCAAAGCGCGGTCATTTTTCCAGGGCGCGTCGTAGAGACCCCAAACTGGATTGTTGATGGCCATGTCCATGTCCCGAGCGAAAATCGAGAAACCGTCATAACCGTGATACGGACCAGAATAGTCCCACGAGTGCATCTGACGGAACGGAATGCCCATTTTCTGCACCGGGTATTTTTCTTTAACGCCGGACCCGACGAGATCCGGCCGAATTCCCTCGATGAATTTCTCTAGTTCATAGCTAGTCACGTCGTCGTAGATCAGCGTGCCTTCCTTTACGTAGTGGCCGGTGCGCTGATAGTCGTCGCCGTGACCGAATTCGTAGCCGGTTCCTACGATTTCCATTCCGAGGTCCTCATAGGCGGTGATGACGTGACGAGGACGCAGTCCGCCGATGTAGAGCATCACCCGTTTGCCAGAGAGGCGCGGCCAATACTTGTCGACCACAGCCGAGACGAAGGGTCGGTATTTGGCGATGACCTTTTCGGTTCTATCTTCGATCTCCGGCCCGAAATGCTTGGCTATGTTGCGTAGCGAGGCTTCGATCTGGAATGGGCCAAAGAAATTATACTCCATCCACGGAATGCCATATTTTTCCTCCATGTGCCTGGAGATGTAATTCATCGACCGATAGCAGTGAATGAGGTTGAGCGTAGCTCTCGGCGCGCGCTCCACTTCGGCGAGAGTTGCATCTCCCGACCAGTTGCCGACCACGCGCAGTCCGATCTCTTCGAGCAGGATGCGCGACGCCCATGCATCGCCGCCAATGTTATAGTCGCCTATGACATTTACGTCGTAGGGACCCGACTCGAATTTTAAGTCTTTCTTGTCGAAGACCCAATCTCGAATTGCATCGTTGGCGATGTGGTGGCCAAGAGATTGCGACACGCCGCGGAAGCCTTCGCAGCGCACCGGCACGACGGTTGTCGTGTGTTCTTTGGCCTTTTTTCGCGCTACGGCCTCGATGTCATCGCCAATCAGACCGATCGGACATTCGGACTGCAGGCTGACGCCATTGCTCAGCGGGAAAAGTTCAGCAATCTCGTCGATGACCTTTTCCAGTTTCTTGTCACCGCCGAAAACGATGTCCTTCTCCTGGAAATCGGAGGTAAATTGCATCGTCACGAAAGTGTCGATGCCTGTCAGACCGACGTAATAGTTGCGACGTTGCGACCAGGAATATTGACCGCAGCCGACCGGCCCGTGTGAAATGTGAACCATATCCTTGATCGGTCCCCAGACGACGCCTTTTGAACCGGCATACGCGCATCCGCGGATCGTCATCACGCCTGGGACAGACTTGATGTTCGACTTTACCTGGCATTCGCTAATCGCGCTTGCGTCCTCGCCGGCGTCCTTTTCGCTCATTGCCAGGCTAAGGTGTTTACTGCGACGCTTTGCTGCTTTGTCCGGATATTGCGAAAGCACGTCCGCTATAAGCTTCGCATGAAAGTCACTGTCATTGTGGTATTTGAAGGTCATTGACCCTACCCCTTGGGAAATCCGAATGAAGCCTCATTGGCAAACCTCCCTCGCGGGATGGCGGGCGCTTTGCGTGTCGCTGCGCGCTCGTGTCCGTGTGATCACTGGGCAGCTGTCAGCTTGGCATCCCTGGCTTGAAGTTCGGCAAGCATCTGCTCGTCGGTCTTCATGATCCCGAAATCGAGAAGCATGTCCTCGAGTTCCTCCATGGTGATGGGGGTCGGGATGGTGCCTTTGCCGGAATTGTCATGTATTCTTTGGGCAAGTGTCCGGTACTCCGCCGCTTGCTGAGAGTCCGGCGCATATTGGATCACCGTCATCTTTCTAAGTTCGGCATGTTGGACAATGTTGTCGCGTGGCACGAAGTGAATGAGCTTAGAATTGAGTTTGGCAGCCAGCGCTTCGGCGAGGTCGAGTTCGCGGTCGGTCTGACGCTCGTTACAAATGAGGCCACCCAGGCGTACGCTGCCGCCTGCAGCATATTTCAGGATGCCCCTGGCGATATTGTTGGCGGCATAGAGTGCCATCATTTCGCCGGACATGACGATGTAGATTTCCTGAGCCTTGTTTTCACGGATCGGCATCGCGAAGCCGCCGCACACAACGTCACCGAGCACGTCATAAGACACGTAGTCGACATCGTTGTAGGCGCCGTTCTCTTCGAGAAAGTTGATCGACGTGATAACGCCGCGTCCCGCGCAGCCGACGCCTGGCTCCGGACCGCCAGACTCCACGCATTTGATACCTTTATAGCCTACCTTGAGCACGTCTTCGAGTTCAAGATCTTCAACCGAACCTCTCGTTGCTGCGAGATCAAGAACCGTATCCTGGGCCTTCGAGTTCAAGATCAGGCGCGTAGAATCCGCCTTAGGGTCACAGCCAACGATGAGGATCTTCTGCCCATGGTCCACGAGGGCCGCTAGCGTGTTTTGGGACGTAGTGGACTTGCCAATTCCGCCCTTTCCATAGAATGCGATCTGACGCAGAGCTGCCATGCTTAGAGTTCCTTCATGTGTTCGAAGCAATGCGGTTATCCCGCAACGCGGATGCGGCGGCCGTTCCGCTGCCTCGCAATAGCTCTCAAGATTCGTGCCAAGCAGGCCGATTGAGCTGACGAACAACAATTTGCTGCGATTCCAGTTATTTGGGAGAAAAATACGGGATTGAGAACAAGAACGCTTGTCACATAGCCGACAAAGGTGATGACAATGTCGAAAATAGATTGTCACCCTCTGAGCGCCAACGAATGGTACTCGGCCTTTGTCCAATATCTGACCAGCCGACAGGATGTCTCATGTAACCAGGTGTAGCTTTTAGGACTATTGTTCGAACAGCCTGTATCCCATCACCAGACCGGCCGTAACAAATTTGCGATCACTTGCCACAAAGCGCTGTTTCCGGCGGATCCTGATGATGATCAAGCGCCATGTCGCTTCGACTACACCGCGGGGAGCGATCCACTTCACCAGGACGACGTGATTCGCGCCGCATCTGGTGTCCCGCATAAGGTCAATGTCCTGCTCCGCAGTCCATCGTGATAGTGGCAGTGACGTCAATGACGCTATCACCCCTGCACACGCGGTCTGAGCAATCATGACCCTTAACGAACCGAAGGAGACGCAACTTACTCGCAACACGTCTTGCGGCACGGTCCTGTTCAGTACAGACCCGCACCAATCCGCTTCAGTGTGGCATCCGTCCGTCCAAGTGGCTTAGCCGCTTCATTCAAGGGCTGCAGGCTGGCGTATTTTGTGCCAATTTTTAAGAGATCGTTCAGAAATTTCTGTTTTGCGGTGGCGTCCCATCCTCTGCCAGCTTCAGAACAAATGCGATCTATTTTGAGGCTTTCGTCGAGTACTTTACTTCTTCCCGCCAGGGATCGTGAGGGAAAAATTCAGCTCCAAATCGCTTGATTCAACGAGGCACGTCACATCCGCGTTACGGCATTATCATCATCTTTGTCGGTTGCGTGACGGGAGTTCTCTTCCTCAATCTTGCATTTTCGCGCCCACATAACTGGAATCGCAGCAAATTATTGTTCGTCAGCTCAATCGACTTGGTTGGCACGAATCTTGAAAGCTATCGCCAGGCGGCGGAATAGCAGACGCGTCCGTTTTGGGGATAACCGCATTGCTTCGAACACATGAAGGAACGCCAAGCATGACTGACCTCAGGATAGGAGACACAGCTCCCTCAATCCGTGATGTGCACTGGGTTCGTGGCGGGCCTCTCGAGACCTTTCAGCCTGGCAAAGTTTACATTCTCGTGTTTCTGACAACCAAGCGCGGAGTTTGCGTTGAAATAATGCCCCATCTCGTACAGTTGCAGGAGGACTACCGGAATGATGGTCTTGAGGTTATTGGCGTTGTAATTAAAAGGTCCGCAACGGCGGCTGATGCTCGAGTTTATGTGAACGCATGGCTGAACCAAAAATGCCCAAATCTGAATTTCCGAGTAGGAGTCGATTTCACAGGTCTGATGTGCAGGCTGTGGATGGAGCCGATCCATTCTAGGGCAGTTCCGACCGCGTTCGTTCTCGACCGCGACGGAAAGGTCGCCTCGATTGACCCGACGGACGACCTCAATGACGTTGTGCGGAAAGTTGTTGACGGCAGCTGGCGTAACGGATGATCAACCGACCCCCCGTGGCCGGAGCCGTAGAGGCTTGCCCAAGCTCAGAGATGCTATCATATCCAAAAGCGAGGCGGCAGAGGAGAAAGAGCATTGGAAGTCCGCGCTCTTGGCGTGGTCAATATCGCACTAACCATTGATAACCACCATGGAGAACACAAGATGACTCCTGGTTTGCATATTGGCTCTCCAGCTTCGTCGATCAAAGCGCAGGACTTGCTGCGTGGCGATCCCATTTGGGCCTTCCAGCCCGGCAAGATATACATTCGCGAGTTCTTTGTAACGTCGCACGGGCCTTGCGTACCTGCACGGGCCTGTTTGGTGCACGTGCAGAAAAAATACAGGGACACGCTGCCTGAGTGATATCGTCCAATTGCTATCCAGTGCCAGTGCGACCGGCCTTTTTAATTCGCAGTCGCCATTTCGAGCGTGTCGTCTCTAGCATTTCCGCCATTATGTAGATCTTGCTCGGTTCCCCAATCGGCGTTGTGTGATTCAAAGGGCCCGCTGGAAGTGGCTAGCAAGTACGACAGGTTCGAACGATCTTCGCAAACGTTTCGCGGCCTCGCCTTTGAGCGGCGAGAGCAACTGTGCACCGTCCGCAGTGACCTGGGTCGCTGTCGTCTGTGCTGACGACCGGCATTCCTCCGAGCCCATGACGCGCGCTACGGACCCGTATCGAACGAAGACTAGTGCGATTTAAAAAGCTGGACGGAGTTCGCATAAGGCTAGAACGATCCGATGCGATCTGCCTGTTCGTTGGTGTGACACCTTTGCTGCTTGGATAAATTTGCGGCAGCGTAATTGCCTAACGTCTGATCGAATTAGTCCAGGCAGCTGCGAAGGCGAGAGCACTCCGCGGCAAGTTACTTCGGGCTGAGGCGAAGTGCGGCCGCGCGACGATAACCTTCGAGCTTTTCCGTCGCGCTTTGACGAACAGCTGCTGGAGCAACTGCCGCGACTCCGCGGTCATGTTGGTGGGTTGCAATCTTCACGTAGGAGCCCACCCAGAGACCACCGTGTAGCGCCCAGCACCCATCGTCGGCAAGGTGTGGTTCGTGCCACAGCATTTATCGGAATAGACCACGCTGGCATTTTCGCCGATGAAAATCGAGCCATAGTTTCGAAGCTTCTTGGCGGTCGCGTGCGGGTCACGGGTGTGGACCTGCAAATGCTCAGTCGCGATGTGATCCGAGTAGAGAATCATCGTTTCTACGCCTTCGACAAGCTCGCAACATCGAGCTTGTCGAAGGCGAGGGAATATTCGCGGACAGCTGCATCGCCACGATCGCGGACACTTGCAATAATTTCCTTAACGGTGTTTTCAACCTGAGCCGTATCGGAAACTGCGTCTCGGACTGGTTGTTTGATTTGAGTAAACCTGGTTTTCAGCGCATCGAAACGCGGTGTCATCAAAACCTCCCGAATAGGGATGAGTAGAGTCAGCATCGGGCAGTCCGCCCAGTCCGGCAATTGCCATTCAAAAGGGTGTTCAGTATATTCACCGCGCGGAATGTAGCCCTTGGCTTCTTTTCAACGTGAGGGGTGTCATTTCCTCTTTGATCATTGCGGGAGAAGTGTCACATGCCCAAGATTGGGAGCAAGCTGCACGAGCTGCGCCGTCGACGAAATTTGGGTGTCAGAGAGCTGGCCGCGCGTTCAGGGATTTCTCATTCAACCATTTCTCTTATCGAACGTGACAAGATGAGCCCGTCGGTCGATACACTCAGCGCAGTGCTTGAAGCGTTAGGTACCACAATGCCCGGCTTCTTTTCCGACCTACAATCAACCCTTCCATATTCTCCGTTCTACACGGGGGTTGACCTGGTCGAGATTGGGAAGGTTGATACAATTTCGTACCGCGTCATCGGATTGGATCATCCAAACAGACAGCTTCTGATGCTTCACGAGCGCTATGCACCTGGCGCTGACACCGGAGAAGGGTTTTCACATGCCGCGCAGGAAGCTGGGATGGTACTATCGGGAATGGTTGAGGTTACGGTTGGGGACCAGAAACGAGTGCTCAAGCCAGGCGACGGATATTATTTCGATAGCCGTCTGCCTCACCGCTTCCGCAACGCCGATGACGGGCAGAGCGAAATTCTGAGCGCGATCACACCGCCTACATACTGAGCAAAAAATACTCGAGGTTGGTGAGAATAGTAACCAGGCGGCCTACGCATGCTTCCCGTCGCTTGAAACGTGCCTCCTACAGGTGTCGACAACAAGAAATGGGAACGTTCGCGCATAGTTGACTCATGAACGTTAGCTATCGCACCAGCATCCGCTTCTTTGTGGAGGGTGCGACAAGTGTGGCGACTAGAGTTCGGCGGTTTTTGAACCGCCTCAGGAATCTGGACCACCGGAGGCTGGAGTTTTCCGGCTTCATTCAGGGAAGTGGGCTGGTTGCGCCTCCCGGATTCATCAGTAAGATTGACACCTTATTGCCGATGGCACCATGTGTTTGATCCCAGGCTTTGATGGGGCATCCTTGTCTTCCGAATCAAAGGATGCGCTATGGGCCAGGTTCTTCATGGGAGCGC
Organism: Rhizobium ruizarguesonis; assembly: GCF_012349115.1. GTDB lineage: Bacteria > Pseudomonadota > Alphaproteobacteria > Rhizobiales > Rhizobiaceae > Rhizobium > Rhizobium ruizarguesonis. Next base: position 17,948 of record NZ_PQIG01000115.1, on the reverse strand, counting down.
CACATAGTCAAGAGAGCCTGAGAACGCTTTCGAAGCGTTACGGGATCAATCAGAAGACCGTCGCCAAGTGGCGGAAGCGGTCCTCGGTTGCGGACCTTCCGACCGGCCCGAAAGAGCCGAGATCGACGGTGCTCTCCGTCGAGGAGGAGGCCGTTATCGTTGCCTTTCGCCGGTATACGCTGCTGCCGCTCGATGACTGCCTCTATGCACTGCAGCCGACAATCCCGCATCTTACGCGGTCTTCGCTGCATCGTTGCCTGCAACGTCATGGCATCGGCCGCTTGCCGGATGTCGACGGCGACAGGCCGGCGAAGAAGAAGTTCAAGAGCTACCCGATCGGCTACTTTCACATTGACATTGCCGAGGTGCGCACCGAACAGGGCAAGCTGCATATGTTCGTTGCCATCGATCGCACCTCGAAGTTTGCCTTCGTCGAACTGCACGAGAAGGCCACCACCGCCATCTCGCGCGAGTTCCTCCTGCGCTTAATTGCGGCCGTCCCCTACAAGATCCACACCGTGCTCACCGACAACGGCATCCAGTTCACCACGCCCGGCGCTGGAGGGTCGGCTGTGCCGCTGATCAAAGAAGCGATCGCCAATGGCGAACGCTTCTGGGCCCATGCCTTCGAATACACCTGCGCCACCAGCGATATCGAGCACCGCACGACCAAGCCGAAGCATCCATGGACCAACGGTCAAGTCGAGAGGATGAACCGAACCATCAAGGATGCCACCGTCAGACGCTTCTACTATGAAAGCCACGATCAACTTCGTCAGCACCTCGCCGACTTGTCGCCGCTTACAACTTTGGCCGCAGACTCAAGACCCTCAAAGGCCTCACACCCTACGAGTTCATATGCAAAGCATGGGCTTCACAGCCCGAACGCTTCACCTTCGATCCGCTCCATCAAATACTGGGACTAAACATCTAGCGCCATACAGCGCAAATCTGGATCGCTGAGTTGTTGCCATGAACGGGATGGTTCCAAGGAAGGAGAACATCCCGCCAGTGGCACCAGCAGCTCCATGCGGTGCAACGTCATCGCGTATTGCAAAATAATGTGCAATATTGCATATTGATGTTGCCGTCGTGCTTGTCGCGCGACACTCGGTTGCTTTTGAGGGTAGTTATGAAAGTTGCTGTACTTGGTGCCGGGATCGTCGGTAGTGCGACGGCCTATATGCTCGCCAGAGATGGTCACGAGGTCACCGTTATCGATCGCTGCGACAGGCCGGGCATGGAAACGAGTTTTGCCAATGGCGGTCTGATGACGCCTAGCGACTCCAGCCCCTGGAACTCGCCTGGAACCATCAAACGGCTTGGTAAGATGCTTTTTGACCGCAATTCTACGTTAAAAATCAACCCAAGTGCGATCCCATCGATTGTCGGCTGGGGGCTAAAATTTCTCTCGAATTCAACCCACAAGAGGCATAAAGCCAATATGGTTTCGAACATCAGGATCGCGAGCCTGAGTTTAGAGACGCTACGCAGCATTCGCCAGAATTCTACCCTGCATTATGACCAGACCACGCGCGGGACGATGAGAGTCTTCCCTCGAGGCGGCCGTATGTCGGAGTTCGTGCAGATGTGCCGCGAGATGCAGGGGTGGGGTGTCAAATTCGACGTTCTTGATCAGGAACAAATTCTGGAAAAAGAGCCGTGTTTGAAGGACGTAATCGATCGCTACATCGGTGCGGTATACTTTCCAGATGACGAAAGCGGCGATGCCCATAAGTTTACGAATGAAATGGCTCGCCTCGCTAAGGAACTGGGGGCTCAGTTTTTGATGAGAGCTAACATATTGGAAATAGTCAAACAGTCTTCTTCGCGGATCTCCCACGTCAAAACGTCCGTCGGAGAAATTCATGCCGATGCGTACGTACTCTCTCTTGGTAGCTACAGCCCGATATTTGCCCGCCCCCTCGGTGTTCAGCTGCCGATCGTGCCCGTGAAAGGCTATTCTGTGACCTTGCCTCTAAACGGATGGAAGGGAGGGCCGACACGTCCGGTCATGGACGACGGCTACCATGCAATGATGGTCCCGATGGGAGATCGCTTGCGCATGGGTGGGAAAGCAGAATTCGCTCGATATAATACGAAAATCGATCCCAATGAAGGCCGACGCGTCCTCGACGACATTCTCAGGATCTTGCCGTCTATGGCTGCGCACGTCGACGTCAGCTCGGCTTTGACTTGGTCAGGATTACGCCCGATGACGCCCGATGGACCTCCGATCGTAGGTCCGACGCAATATGAAAACCTTTTCCTCAACACTGGCCATGGTCCACTTGGATGGACGATGTCGTGCGGTTCAGCGAAAATTACAGCAGAACTTGTAACGCACGGACGGGTTTTGAGCAACAGCGTCGACCCCAGGGACTATATGTTGAGGCAAGTTCGTCGCTTGGACCGTTCCGCTGTCTCCTTGGCCCAGAATGGGCCTGTAAGCTAGCGTTTGGCGGAACGTGAGTGGTCAGCTACGAATTACAGTAACCGAGTGCCCCCCGCACGGTCCGGTCACAAGCGTCGGGCACCGTCGCAGCCTTATCTCCGCATACATGCTCAACATTGCGCGATGACTAAAATTCTGTGCTCTGGGGAGAACGTACCTCCGCCAAATTGACACACGGCAATCCGACCCGAATTCGCCTAGATTCGCCGTGTTTTGTTACGAAGATGTTTGAAATCCCAGGCGGGAGTCTGCGCAATCTAATCCTAATCCTATGCTTGTGCCTTTCTGCTTATCCGGAGTCTCCGGTCGGAAGGGGGACGCACATCAATGGAGCCAAATGCGCTCACCAGGGAAGCGACTTCGGTGGGGCATTGTCAAAGCGATGAATTCGTCGTCGCCCATAAAGTGCGATTGAAACGATTTCGCATAATGCATGGTTAGTCCAAGACCTTGCAATCTTCTGCTTTCCATGAAACCGTCACTGGTGTTCCGCCGGCAAAGTGAGCCTGTCCCCGGTTTTGCCGCTTCACGGTAATGGTCTCATCACCACAGCGGACCAGGTACCGCGTCATTTCGCCGAGGAACAGGGCGTTTTCGACCACGCCGTCGAGCGCGTTGGGCAAATCCGCTCCCACCGAACGAAAGTCGATCTCGACGTGTTCCGGACGAACAAACATCCAGCCGTGATCGCCGTCAATCTGCCCAGACAACTGCGCCGCCCCTGGTGTATTGCCTGCCACGGTAACCCTGCCTGCTCCGTTTTCGACCACGTCGACGCGACATGGAATCATGTTGGATTCGCCGACGAATGATGCGACGAACCGGTTCCTCGGCCTGCCGTAGAGCGTCTTGCTATCGTCCACCTGAACGAGTCGGCCTTCGTTGATAACTGCGATCCGATCCGACATGGTCAGCGCTTCATCCTGGTCATGGGTCACGAAGACAACCGTCATATTCAGTTCTTTCTGAATACGCATGATCTCAATCTTCATGTGCTCCCGGAGATTGCGATCAAGCGCGCCGAGAGGCTCGTCCATCAACAGAATGCTTGGATTGAATACGATGGCTCGTGCCAGTGCGATGCGCTGCTGCTGGCCACCGGAAAGTTGGTTGGGATAGCGGCCGCTATACTGTTCCATTTTCACCAGTCGCAAGGCGCGCGCAACGCTGCTCTCAATTTGCGCTCGGGTAGACTTGCGAACCGTGAGGGGAAACGCGACATTCTCCGCGACCGTCATGTGAGGAAATAGTGCATAGTTTTGAAACACCATGCCGATACCGCGCTCATAGGCGGGAAGGTCTACGATGGAACGGCTTCCCAGAAAGATATCGCCTGACGTCGGCGTTTCGAACCCTGCTATCATCTTCAATGCAGTCGACTTTCCGGAACCGGACGGTCCGAGGAAGGTCACAAACTCACCTGGCTGAATTTGGAGATTAAAGTCCTTCACTACCTGAAGCGGGCCGTAGAACTTCTGGATGTTTTTCATTTCAAGGCTTGTAGACATTTTCCGCCTCCGGTCATTCGGCAATATTGTTAGAGGTGCGCGTGTTGTGACGCTCCCGGATAAGTTGCACGGCAATGATTGATGCCGTCACAAGGACAACGATCAAGGTCGAGGCCGTGCTGAGCAACGGATCAACCTGGTAGGCGATGTCGCCCCAGAACTTGATGGGCAACGTTGGTGTTTGCCGCCCCAGCAGAAAAATGCCGACGAGGAGTTCGTCGAAGGATGTGAGGAAAGCCAACAGTCCTGCCGTAAGGAGAGCGGGTTTGAGGATTGGTAGCGTGACAAATCGAAGCGTTTGTAGTGGACGAGCTCCGTGCACTGCGGCTGCTGGCTCTAGGGACTGGTCAAAACTTCTCAGCGCGGCAGCCATGACCACGATGACGTAGGGCACGGCGAGGAGGACATGCCCCATAACCAGCCCGCCGAAGGTGCCTAGTATGCGTAGTTTCGCTTCGAAGACGTAGAGCGAGGTCGCTATAATGACCACCGGCACCATCAAGGGAGAAAGCGCGAATAGGAATAGCGCTTTCTTGAACAGAAACTTTGTCCGCACCAGCCAAAACGCGCCCATTGTGCCTATAATCGTCGCAACGCACGCGGCCGCGATGCCCAATTGAACCGAAAAGAAGAACGACTGGTGCCATTCCGTGGCGTTCGCCAGCTTTTCCCACCATCGCAGAGAAAAACCCGGAGGCGGAAAGACGACGAATGAAGACGAACTGAAAGAAAGTATCATGACCACAATCAACGGCGCCGTCAGAAAAACGAGCATGAGGATCGTGTATGCCCACAACCAACGGGCATTGCGTGTAAGAATGGGCCCTGTGGCGAAGTGCACCGATGCCTCGATAGTGTGGAGGAGGGGATCGATCGATCGTTTCACTTTCTTGAGCAGCCGTGCAGCCGCCCGCGGTTCTTCATCGGTCAGGGTGACGGTTGACGATGACCATATCATTTCCAGCGGGATAAACAGGCTCGCAACGAACAGAATGGCGAGCGTCACCAGGAGCAGCACGATGGACGATGCATATCCGAGTTCGAAGTTCAACAGCGTTGTCATCTGTGCGACAATCAATTGTGAGATCATTGTGTCACTCGGGCCGCCCAACAAGGCAGGCGTGATGTAGAATCCGATGGCAGAAATGAAGATCAAAACACCTGCAGAGAAGATGCCTGGTAGCGTCAGGGGAAAATAGACGCGTAGGAATGCTTGTACCGGCTTTGCCCCCAGTATCTGCGCTGCTCTGGCCACATCATGGTCAATGCGCACCATTGAGGAATACATTGTGAAGATGGCGGTCGGGATGAAGACATGGGCCATACCAACGACCACAGCAAAAGTCGTGTTGAGCAGGGTCAAGGGTTCACTGATTACACCCGTCCAAATAAGCGCATTATTTATGATGCCTTCACGACCGAGTATGATCATCCAGGCGTAGGTTCTAATCAGGAAAGCGGTGAACAACGGAATCAACAGGAAAATACTGACGGTGGACAGTGACCGTGATTTTAGCTTGGTCAGTAGATAAGCAACGGGGTAGCCGGCGGCGAGAGATACGACTGTCACAATCAACCCGATCCGAAGAGTATAAAACAATACGTTCAAGTTCGTCTCGCTTGAAAAGACGCGAGCATAATGACTGAAATTGAATTTTGCGCCTTCGAAACTGCCCCAAACGATGTAGGACAACGGTATCGCCAGAAAGCCGATCAGGAGGATGATGAGCGGACCCGAAACCAGAGCTCCTTTTATCCAACGATTTTCTACCAGGGAGTTCATGTCGGTTAGCCTTTTTGCCGGGCGCTTGATTCCCGCGCCGCTCGCGCTTTCCTGTACCACATTCATAACTTTCACTCCGTCGCTGCTCCGAATGCAGCGGTGATAACGCCCGCTCGGGGCACTTCACCCGCAACATGTTTCCCGAATGAGGAAGCCCGCCAAAAAGCATTCTGAGGCTTGGAAGGACGCCCATTATGCGTTGACCTCATGCCCCTCTTCTTCTGAAGGCATCCGGTTCAAAAATCTTCACAAGTTGGAAGAGCTTCCGCGCAGTTCGCGATGTTCTCAAACATCGCCTTCATTCGAGTTCCCGTTTCTGTGCGGTCTGGCCAAACGTTCGTCACGCTGCGTCCTAAGGAAATGGTCAGCCACAGATATTATTATGCAATATGCTATATTGCAAATTGGTCAGCGTCAAGGCATTTTTGAGTTTGCGGTGTTTGACAGATTTCGAAGACAATTTCTGAAAGGAGTTTGCTCGAGGAGCCTGCGATATAGCGGCAGGGCGGTCGTGTGAGCGTGATAGCGCGCCGCGGAGTTAACACCCGGGCGCTTTCGGTACGGCTCTTAGGCCTCTCGCGGCGACCCTTGCTTTTACGAGGTGCACTACCGGCAGCCACGCAGGCTCAATCATGCCGCTGGCAAATTGATGTTTGAAGATCATGATGTGGCATGGTGGAGGCTACGCGGGTATTTATCGTCAATCAAATCTTACGGTGAACGTTATCTGCATCCGCCTCTTCAACGATGGTCAACAGCGCGTCACCTTTGCGGATGGAAGGGTGAGTGATACGCCAAAGGACAAATCCCGTTGCCGGAGCAAACACCTCAACCAGGCTCTCTCCAAATACGTCCCGCACAAAGCCAAGACGCTGCCCTTGCCTCACGATAGCTCCCGGCTCCACTTCTGCATGAAAATCTCCATCGCTCGGGCATTCGACCCAGATGTAGCTGTCGCATAATGAACGTCCGTTGGTCGCCGATGACGGTTGGGAATCTATTATTCCTAGCAGCCGGGCTACGTTCAAAACTCCCTCGACATGAAACGAAATATCGTGCTCGCTCAGGAGGCCATTTGACCCGGCCTCCGTCATTATGGCGACCTGTTTCCTTAAAGCGCACGCCGTCGGAGGTCTGCCCGGTCTCTTCATGTATTCCGGGCCTAGGGCAAGCACTATGTCACTATTGAAGCACATCGAAATGTTGCGTGCGGCAGCATCGAATTCATCATCTCCCGTGCGCTGGAAAATGGTGAACCAAGATACCTTCTCTTTGAGGTCTCCTCCATGCATATCGATGTAGCAGTCTGCCTCTTTAACCCATTCGTTAAGGACGGCGTCGCAGAGGGCCTCAGAAAACGTACCGTCGGTTCGCCCGGGGAAAGTATGGTTGATGTTCTTGCCGTCTACTGGACATATATATTCGCTGTAAGCGTGGACGGCTGGCTGATTGATGACAGGTATGATCGACACCGAACCCCTCATTTTTTCGGGTTCGAAAAGCCTCTGAAGCCGTATGGACGCCTCGATGCTAGATACTTCGTTGACATGTACTCCAGCAGACACGCAAAGCCGGGGGCCATGTTGCGTCCCTCGGATTTCGCATAATGGCCAAGTGTAATCGGCCAAGATCTCGTTGTCGAAGCGGAACGTTCCACGGAATACCCCTGCTTCACCGTATCTGCAGCTATTTTTCTGAGCGGTTATCTTCATTGATGGTCTCAACGTGGTTCTGGGAACGGCCGGCCCGAGCGCAGCGTTCGCCGGTGGAGCGTCATTGCATAATAATACCGTATATTGTAGAGAGATCGTGTCAAGGGAGGCCGCAGCCTCCCTTCACAGCGTTTGACCATTCGAAGTAGGATAAGCGCCAGTCTGCAGCCTTTACACGCGCATTGAATAGCAATATGCACTACCGCATTCCATTTTTTTAATTTGAGAGGCACGATGCTTGATCGCGGCAAGGGCAAGAGCGGAGTGAATCCACCTGTTTCGTTTGAAAAGATCAACGTAGACGAGCGTCTTTATCTTGGTACAATCGAGAAGGGGATGCTCGTACTCGATACGTTTTGCGCAAATCCCCGCCCGATGACATTGGCTGAAGTCTCTGAAGCCTCTGGCTTAAACAAAAGTGCGACCCAGCGAGTGCTCTACACGTTGCGCGCACTCCGGTATCTGACCCATAGTGAAACTACCAGGCAATATTCCCTTTCTGTCAGAGCCATGGACATTGGCAACGCGTATTTGCGAAGCAACCCAATCGTGGAAGCTACATTTCCTTATCTGCTTGAAGCGAACAAGCGTTCACAGGAGACGGCCAATCTGACGGAACTCGATGGTTCTGACATAGTGTTTATCTCGCGTGTGCCGAGTAGAAGCGTAATGAGTTCATATGTCACGATTGGTACGCGCCTTCCTGCTTTTGCGACCGCGCCAGGTCGTGCGATCCTCGCAAACTTAGACCCGAGCGTCGCAAGCGAGATCCTCAAAGCACGTTCCTTTGACGCTTTGACCCCCTTTACGATCAAAGACCGCCAGGAGTTGCTCGTTGAGTTAGATGATGTGCGCAAGAAGGGATTTGCCATCGCAAACCAAGAGGCAATGCTCGGCGACATTTCAATTGCTGCGCCCATTTTCGGGTACGATAACAGAGTGGTCGCAGCGGTTAACATCGCGGTCTCTACAGCAAACTGGACGATTGAACGAGTCGAATCTGAGCTCAGCCCGATTACCGTCGAGATTGCTAGGCAAATGTCCAAGGTCGCGTCACAATACCGGCGCCCCTGACGCCGCCAGAGTGAGGAGGGGCACGGTGCGGGTGCCAGGTCCAGGAATTTTTGCCATGCTTGGGACCTTCTGCTGAAGGTGGCCTAACTTTGGCGGCGTTCTAGAAGACTTCTCTCCGTCCATGCTGTTACCGCTTATCCAGCCATGTGGTTCGACAACCGCTTATGACCGAAAAAACGGTCTGTTTAATAGAAGCGGCGGCTGGCTTTCATCATACGTGACGGCCGAGCCTTCGGTTGACCATTTAAACAGCGATAATCTTGAGCGTGCATTCTGCCGAGGTGTGGAAAAGCTCGCCGTACCACCGGCCAGCACCGCTTGTTTCGATGTGGCGTGACCACGCGCCAGGCTGCCACAAGTTTCTCCCTATCCAACCGGTCTACGCCCCGGATGATCTTTGTCGTCTCTCATTCTCCCGCTCGCTGAAACAAACTGACGACCGGGGTTACATTCCAGCGGTCTTCTTAAACACGCTTGACTAAGGGCGATCAGTTCGTCACATTATACGATATATAATATTGCATTCCAATGCGAGGGCTGATCATGGATCGCTACATAATCGTTGAAAAAAGAGATGAGGTCGCAGTTGTCACACTGAACCGGCCCGAAATCCTCAACGCCTGGCACAAACCCATGCGGAGCCAGTTCGTTGAAGCTCTGGTAGAGCTCGAGAAGGACAGATCCGTTCGTGCGATTGTGCTGACGGGGGCAGGGGATCGCGCATTCTGTGCCGGCCAGGACCTCAACGAAGCCAAGTCATTTGACGGGGAGACTGGCTCCGGGTGGATCGCAGAGTGGGAGCGCCTGTACGGCGCAATCCGCTCGCTCTCCAAACCCCTCGTCGCGGCTTTGAATGGTGTTGCCGCTGGCTCTGCGTTTCAAGTTGCACTGCTGTGCGACTTTCGGATCGGCCACGCGGGAGTACGCATGGGTCAGCCTGAGATCAATTCCGGGATCGCCAGCGTAACTGGGCCATGGATCATGCGCGAGATTCTTGGATTGGCTCGAACAACCGATCTCACGCTCAGCGGCCGGCTAATGGATGCTGACGAATGTCACTCCATCGGGATCATCAGCAAGATTGTTCCGCAGGCCGACGTCCTGACAGCTTCGCTTTCACTCGCTCGTGAGCTTGGCGCCAAGCCTCCAGTCGCCATGCGCCTCGATAAGCAATGGCTGCGCGAAATGACCGAGCTTGGTTTCCGTGAGTGCTTGGATGCTGCCGTCCGGATCCACCGGGAAGCCTACGCATCGGGTGAAACAGCTCAGATGATGGAGAAATTTTTGGCGGAACGAGCATCTCGAAAGGCGTGACTTTTTTATGATAGACAATCTCAAGGGCTTCATTGCCGACTTCAATGCAAAAGCCGACAGAAGCCCTGATCAGGTCTTTGCGCTTTTCAACGGTGAGCCAATCACCTTTGCTACACTAAGAAGGGAATCGAGCGCATTCGCCTCGGAACTGCGACGGAAAGGCCTGCAAGCAGGCGATCGTGTCGCGGTAATGATGCGAAACTCGCGTCTATCACTTCCTATTCTTTTCGGCATTGCCAAGGCTGGAGCCGTTTGGGTGCCGATCAACGCGCAACAGAAGGGCGACGGACTTTGCTACATCCTCGAGCATAGCGAGCCCAAGCTCATAGTATGTGACCTTGATTTTCGATCAACGATCTCAGAGTGCGGTGCCGAGATCTCCTCCGAAACGTTTTTATCGGTCGGCGGCGATCAAGTTTACCCAGCACCGGAGGCAATCCTGCTTGGCGAAGGCAATTTCGCTGGTGCTGTTCCGGATGCACATGATCTGTTTGCGATCATGTACACGTCCGGAACGACTGGACGGCCGAAGGGTGTGCTGGTTACACACGGGATGCTGCGGCTCGCAGGTGAAGCGGTACGGACGCTGACCGCCATGGGTCCGGCAGACGTGTTTATCGTATGGGAGCCACTCTTCCACATTGGTGGTGCCCAACTCCTGGTCCTGCCAATCATTGAAGATGTGAAGCTGGCCATGGTCGACCGGTTCAGCGCGAGCCGCTTCTGGGATCAGGTGAGGAGTTCGGGCGCAACCCATATCCATTATCTCGGTGGCATTCTGCAAATTTTGCTGAAGCAGCCGGAGAGGCCGCTGGACCGTCAACATTCGGTTCGGATCGCGTGGGGAGGCGGTTGCCCGAAAGACGTCTGGCCGGAATTCCGTGATCGGTTCGGCGTCGAAATCCGGGAATGTTATGGGATGACCGAAGCATCGAGTATTACAACCTGCAACACCAAAGGCGTCGTCGGCTCCGTGGGAAAGCCGATGCCTTGGTTTACTGTATCCATTGAGGATGAGGCGGGCAACCCTATTGCGATCGGCAGTCGAGGAGAGATCGTAGTCAGATCCTCGCTCGACGGTGCTCTTTTCAAAGGTTATCTCCGCAACCAGGAAGCAACGGGAAAAGCGCTCGTAAACGGGGCGCTTCGCACCGGAGACGCAGGCACTTTAGACGGAGACGGAAACTTGTGGTTCCACGGCCGGATGACAGACAGCGTCCGGTGTAAGGGAGAGAATGTCTCCGCTTGGGAAGTAGAGCGTGTCGCGGGTACTCATCCGGCTATTGAAGACTGCGCTATGATCGGAGTAGCTGCCGATGTGGGTGAGCAGGACATCAAGTTGTTCGTGAAAGCGAAGAACGGAAAAGTTATCGAGCCTGAGCATCTATCTCACTGGCTTTCTGACCGCCTCGCCTCCTACCAGAACCCTCGCTACATCACAGTGGTGAAGGAATTTGAGCGCACGCCAAGTCAGAGGATCATGAAGCATTTGCTTCCCAAAGATCTAAACGATTGCTGGGATCGGCTGGCAGCAAAAGAGCAAGCTCGGGCTTAGGCTGGGGTCACAGGTATGCAGGCCCACCGCGCTGAACGCAAATTTAGATTGTCTACCTTGTTGAAGAGTACGGAGTACAGCGCAGCGGCAACGCAGAACGGGACGGGATGGTGAAATGAACCGCACATCAATCAAACTAGATGAACCCTTGATCCTCGTCGGTTGCGGCAATATGGGCTATGCACTGCTACGGGGATGGATCGACACGTCTACTGTCGATCCCGCCGCTGTCCACGTCGTCGAGCCAGTCAGAGTTCTGCGGGAGAGAGCCGTGGCGCTCGGCGTGAATACCCATGAGACCTGTGAGACGCTACCAGCAAAAGCAGGAATCATCGTCTTCGCACTTAAGCCTCAAGCCCTCCAAAATGAGCTGCCTCCCTATCAGCGCTTTTCAGATGGCACCGTTTTCGTGAGCATCGCGGCGGGCGTTCCCGCTGGGAAGTTGAAACTATTGCTTGAATCTCCACGTATCGTGCGTGCGATGCCGAACACCCCGACCGCTATAGGAAAAGGCTCAACGATTATTTTTACCGATAGCGCTGTAGAAGACGGCGAGCTTGAGAACGTCTTATCGTTGTTCAAAGCCGGTGGTGCGGTTCATCAAGTCACACGAGAAGACCTTATAGACGCGGCCACAGCAATAAGCGGCTCAGGGCCGGCGTACATCTTCTACCTCATCGAGTGCCTGGGTGATGCGGCTCGTGAACTAGGTCTGCCGGCGGAAGTAGCGAGCAAATTGGCCAAAGAGACTGTTCACGGTGCGGCGACGCTAGCTTTTGCATCCAATGACCACCCAGCGGAGCTTCGACGACAAGTCACAAGCCCGAATGGAACCACCGCAGCGGCTATGTCGGTCCTTGCGACAGAAAGCGCACTTTCTGCACTCATACTGCGCACCACTAAGGCAGCTTTTCAACGATCATTGGAACTTGGTGGAGCAGAGGAACTTGGATTAACGTCAAGCGGCCAGGGGACCAAATGACAGAAGACATCTTATACCTGAATGCATCAGACATAGATCAATTGAACATATCGCCATCTGAACTGCGGGCGGTGCTTCGAAAGGCATTTGAAGCCTATAGTTCAAGTGAACTGCGGATCCCTTCCAAGCAGACTGTGAGAGCCGCACCAGATCGATATTTTCAGACGATGGCCGCGGTTTGCAACGAACCTCCCTTGGCGGCTGTAAAGTGGGTGAGTGTCGTAGGAACGAACTCTCAGCGAGGACTGCCAAATGTTAATGGCCTGATCATCCTCGGCGATGGTGAAACCGGACTGCCGCTCGCCGTTGTGGACGGTAACCGCCTCACAGTCATGAGGACCGCAGCCATGTCGGCACTAGCGTCTGAGTACCTCGCATCACCGACTAGCACATCGCTAGGCTTCGTAGGATGCGGGGCACAGGCATACGGCCATCTGACGGCGCTGCGAGACGTGCTTCCGGGCTTAGCTGACATCGTATGCTTCGACCGCCGTATCGAGTCTGCGGTATCACTCGCTGCGCACGCCGACGCAGACGGCGCCAACGGTCGAACCACCACCAGCCCGGATGATGTCCTTCGATGCGACATCGTTGTCTCCACCGTTCCGAGTGTCGCAGGTATGGAGCCGTTCCTCGATGCTCGGAAGCTGACGGCGGGTAGCCTGGCTATCGCAATCGATATGGGGCGATCGTGGTTGCCTGATAGTTTTGGAGCATTTAGCTCGTTCATCGTCGATGACAAGGTGCAAGCCGAGGATCCTGATAGCCGATCAAAGCTAGCCTATTCTGGTCCATTTAATGCGGACTTGGCTGATCTCGCAAGCGGCGTTTCGAGGGGCCGTACAAGCGGATTGGATCGTATCCTATTCATCTATCCTGGTTTTGCGTTGGCGGATCTTGCTGTGGCGGGTGAACTCTACATTAGGGCTCGGCGGGAAAATGTCGGGACAAAATTGCGCCGCTAATAGGATCCAGTTCCAGGTTGCTCCAATGTGAGCGTTTTCCAACTTAGATGAACGCCAAGTCTGAATTTTGGCGTCACACACCCTCAACCTCCTCCCGGCTCCGCCCCGGCTGCGCTGCAAGTACAGCTTCGTATGCAGGCGATCGGCCGATCACGCACACTGCAAAGCAGTGTGCCGAGAACATACGGTGACATATCCGTGAGATTTGCTGAACAGGGCAGCTTTAGTGGAGTGCGCCCATCGTTAAACGACAGAGATCCGTAATGCCGTAGACTGGTAAGCCAATTTTCTTTCGCAGTGCCGGAGCAACGCAAGGGAAAGCGGTGCAGGTCAGTAGAATGTTTGCAATGTCTGGGTGAGACGCTCGCAAGCGTGTTGCACCCGCAATCACATCTGCCTCAAGGCCCGCCATCTTTTCAGAGATAGTCACCTCCGCTGGATTGCGCGTCTTCACGCTCTGCTCATACGCACCTTCGCAACCGCCGAAAACTACCCTGCTCCGATCAGCCGAATTCTCAATGCCGAGGGCTGCGTCATCGTAGGGGGACGGCAAGGAGACACTCAATAGTCCAATTTTCGCCGCACGGCTCGCCTGACGCAGCAAGAGAGGCAACAAAAGCAGACTCGATAAAATCACCGGAACGTCCACCGCTGCTGCCACCGCAGGCTGATGCCAAGAAAAAAGGCCACAATCTGAAGCAACTGCGACAGCACCCCTTTTTACCAGACGTTCGGCAGCGACGATAAGGGCGGGCTCAATCGAAGAATCGCGGGCCCAGAGCCGATCCATATGGGCCCCTTCGACTTTTTCCGTGATGATCGGAAAATCGAATGTCTCAGGGTTAGCGACATAGCCGCGCGGCAACACGGAGTCGCCCTCGGTCGTCAGAACGCCCAGCGCGCGTCCAATCATTCCATTGCTGATCATCCTATTTCCTCCTCTGGAAACTGTCACAATCCAGTAGTTTCGTCCGCGTGAATTATTATGCAATGTGCAATATTGCAGTTTCATTTTGGAAAGCAAGGATTGCGCAAAGGTCTTCGGGCACGAGGTGTGATTGGGTGCCCAAACTCGGAAATTCCCCATGGGGTACAAGATCTTGCACCGTTCAAAGCGTTCAGTTCGTAGATCCCGAAAACTGTGGTTGGTTTGATTGCAGGCAGCCCTGCCTCATCGCTGCCGGGCGTCAACTCGGTATCACGTCGGTTTCAACGCGTAATTTGGTTCAAGATTCGTATGGTGCCGGGCGCACTGAAGCAGCGATCAAGCCGTTCCTACCACCCTCCACCCCTCGCCGGAAACATTTTCCTTGACGAAAATAAATTAAATTATACAATATGGCGTATTGCTATGCGATATTATGTGCATGATGCAGTCGCTAGGCATGTCTGGAGATGCGCTCGAGTCTTTATGACGTCGGAATCCAGTTCGAGCTTTGCACAAAAAAGGGGAACAGAGGATGAGCAACAGAATAGCAAGCGCTCTCGCGGTCTGTGCGGCGATATTGCTTTCCGGACTACCGACCGCAACTCGCGCGGAGGAGATCCCGGAAAATCTTAAGGGAACTGGGGAGGTGGTCGTTGCCACCGCCGGCGGCGCTTTTGAAGAAGCGCAAAAAAAGGCTTGGTTCGAACCGTTTGAGCGCGATACCGGCATCAAAGTGATTACCATCCCTTCAAGCGCTAAACTGCTTGCCTCGGCAAAACTCGGCCAACCAGAGGCCGATATCAGCAATATCAATGGCGGTGAGGTACCAACATGGGTTGACAACGATGCTCTGGAAAAGATCGACTACACCTTTTTTGCCAAGGAAACTCTCGCAGGGCTTCCGGAATTCATGAAGGGTGAATACGGCCTCGGCTCTTTCTATTACTCAGTTGTGGTCGCATACAACACAGCCAAATTTCCCAATGAGCATCCGAAGAATTGGACGGACTTCTACGACGTGAAGGCATTTCCAGGAGAGCGAAGCCTCCCAAATTGCGACCTGATGCTGTATGGCGCGCTCCTCGAAGGGGCACTGATCGGTGATGGCGTCCCAAAAGACAAGCTTTATCCTCTCGATATGGATCGAGCCTTCGCGAAGCTTAAGGAAATAAAGCCCAATGTTAGTCGCTGGTGGGCAACGGGCGCAGACGCGCCGCAAAGCCTTATCGGCGGTGAAGTTGATATGGCCGCTGCATGGAATGGCCGCATCGTCACTGCCAAAAAACAAGGTGCGCCACTGGAACTGTCATGGGATCAGTCCATGCTGCAGTATGATGATTGGATCATTCTGAAGGGCGCGTCCAATAAGGAAAACGCTTCGAAGCTGCTCGCCTACATTTCGCGGGCAGAGGCACAGGCAGCATTTGCAGAAGCAATCCCGTACGGCCCGGTCAACAAGGATGCATTCAAGCTTTTGCCGAAGGAACTGGCGGAAACTATACCTGGCGCACCCGGAATCATGGAACAGCAGATCGTACAGAATTACGATTGGTGGGTTCAACGGGGTTCGGATGGCCGCACCAACTATGATGTGGCCATAGAGCGCTGCACCACATTTCTGTCACAGTGAGGCTTTGCAGCTGCGGTCCATAGGTCCGCAGCTGCTTTATAAAGGCGATCCTCGCCCTTTACTAAGCAGCACGATGTCCTAGGCAATTTACTGGCACCGACAAACCCGCTTAGAGAAGTACCTTTTTGACCCTAACGCGGCTGGGTCCCCGCTCTTCCGAGTTCGTGCGGTTCGCCATCTGGAGAATGGAGAAACTGATGAGAATTGCCGTAGGTGGTATCCTTCACGAGACGAATACGTTTCGCAGGCAAGATGCACAGCTTTTAGATTTTGAGATCGTACGTGAGAAAAGTCTTATCGAGGCTCACAGCGGAGTTCGCTCCTATATAGGCGGAATGCTAGACGCCGCGGAGAAGGCAGGGGCAATCGTTCAACCGACGATGTTTGCATCCGCTGAAGCCGGCGGCGTCATTGAGAAAGAAGCTTATGCCAACATGCTTGGCGATCTGCTTGCCGGTATCGAACGCGCGCTCCCGGTCGATGCGGTGGCGCTGGCTCTCCATGGTGCGGGCATTGCGAAGGCGATAGGCAATATAGAGATCGACATTTGCCGAAAAGTTCGCGACCTCGTTGGCCCAAATGTCAAGATCGTGCTCACCCTTGATCTTCACGGGAATCTCGATGCGTCTCTTTCCGAAATTGTTGATGCAATTTTTGGAACAAATTTCCATCCCCATACCGACATGTTTGAAAGAGGGCAGGATGCGATAAATATCCTCCCTGAATTGCTTTCTGGGCGCATCACCCCGAAGCTGCACATTGAGAAGCTTCCCATCCTGCTGGTCACCGCGACTACCATGTATGGCCCGATGGCGACGGTTAACGAACTGTGTCGCTCCATCGAACAAGAGCCTGACATTATCGCATGCACTTTCTTTCACGGATTTGTATGGACCGATACCGCTGACACTGGGCCGTCGGTGCTAGTAATCGCGAACGGAGATGCACAAAAGGCTCGTGAGGCTGCCCAGCGCGTCGCTCGGTTCGTCTGGGAAAGACGGGATAAGTTTCGGTCAAACGCTCTTTCGCCGGAGACGGCGATCGAGTCGGCGCTAAGCTCTGGCGCCTGGCCGGTCGCTCTGTTGGATGGGGGAGACGATCCCGGCGGCGGCTGCCCTGGCGATGGGACACATTTGCTACGCGCCATGCTCGACGCGAACCTGACCAATACGTGTTTTGCGGCAATGTTTGACCCTTCAGTCGTAGCGAAGGCTCTCGCAGCGGGCGTCGGTGCCACTATAGAGGTTGAACTTGGTGGCAAAACGGATGTTCGGCACGGAAATCCTATCGCTGCGACGGCGTACGTTAAGGTTCTGACCGATGGGCAGTTCCTTTGCCAGTCTCCGATGGGCGA
Organism: Rhizobium ruizarguesonis; assembly: GCF_012349115.1. GTDB lineage: Bacteria > Pseudomonadota > Alphaproteobacteria > Rhizobiales > Rhizobiaceae > Rhizobium > Rhizobium ruizarguesonis. The sequence goes on along the minus strand of NZ_PQIG01000115.1, from coordinate 688 downwards.
GGGAAGCCAAGTCATTGTTGGCCGCACTGCAAGGTTGCAAATTGGTGGGATCGACGTCATTGTTGTCTCCGAACGTCATCAGCCAATCGACACCGAAATCTTTCTGATTCATGGAATCGACGTGACACGCTACCGCATAATTGCGCTGAAGTGCACGAACCACTGGCGCGCTGGCTTTGCGAAAGTCGTAAAGCGTGACTTCCTCGCCGACAGCCCCGGGATCATGAGCAGGAATCTCTCCGACCATTCTTATACCCATGTCAGCCGGCCGATCTGGCCGCTAGATCAATCGGCGGTGTATTAACAAGAATGGATATCGGCATTCTAACTGTTTGACGTGTAATATTCATTGGAGGACTTCACACACGAAACACCGAGCTCCGCGCAAGGTATTCGAAACCCAATAGCGTTCTTTGAAAAGCTCGCACGGGGTTCGACTACAGTATCTACGCTCTCAATGTGTTCGGAAAATTTTCGACATAGCTGGGTTTGCGTTCGCTGGAAATTGCCGGGACTTGGTCGCCGTTGTCGTAGCACAGTGACCTTTTCTGCCGTCGACACGCGCGCCTGATTGATGATGAAGAGACCGCCGAAGTTCCATAAGGTTTGTTACGCCGCAAATTTGTGTAGCCGGGTACATTCTATTTCCAAGTGCGACATGCCAGTAATTTCAATGGCTTCACTTTGG
>NZ_PQIG01000114.1 GCF_012349115.1 Rhizobium ruizarguesonis | reverse complement strand
CCCGCCGAACGGCCGCCGGTGACGGCTGCGCCCGCCGCCGCAGCACCCCCGGCTGCCGGAGCCTCGGCGCGCCCGGCGCCCGCCGCCTCGAACTCGGATGATTACGGCGCCTCGTCGATTCGCGTCCTTGAAGGACTTGAGCCGGTGCGCATGCGTCCGGGCATGTATATCGGCGGCACCGATGAAAAGGCGCTGCATCACCTGTTTGCCGAAGTCATCGACAATGCGATGGACGAGGCGGTCGCCGGGCACGCCAATTTCATCGAGGTCTATCTCGACCTCGAGGGTTATCTGACGGTTTCCGACAACGGCCGCGGCATCCCGGTCGAGAACCATCCGCAGGTGCCCGGCAAGTCGACGCTCGAAGTCATCATGACCAAGCTGCATGCCGGCGGCAAATTCGACGGCAAGGCCTACGAGACCTCGGGCGGCCTGCACGGCGTCGGCGTCTCGGTCGTCAACGCGCTCTCCGACGACCTCGAGGTCGAGGTGGCGCGAAACCGCAAGCTCTACCGCCAGCGCTTCTCCCGCGGCCTGCCGCAGGGCGGGCTCGAAGAGTTGGGCGACGTCCATAATCGCCGCGGCACCCGCGTGCGCTTCCATCCAGACCCCCAGATCTTTGGGGATCACATGAAGTTCGATGCCGCCCGCGTCTTCCGCATGGCGCGCTCGAAAGCCTATCTGTTCGGCGGCGTCGAAATCCGCTGGAGCTGTGAGGCGGGCGTGCTGCCCGAAGGCTCCGAGGTCCCTGACAAGGCCGTCTTCCACTTCCCCGGCGGCCTGAAGGACTATCTCCAGGCGACGATGGGCAAGGAGTTCACCGTCACCCGCGAGATTTTCGCTGGCAAGACGGAGAAGGTAAGCGGCCACGGCTCGATGGAATGGGCGATCACCTGGTATGGCGGCGATCCGCAGGTGCATTCCTATTGCAACACCATTCCGACGACCGAAGGCGGCACACATGAAGCGGGGCTGCGCATTGCGCTGACCAAGGGCCTGAAGGCCTATGCCGAGCTGACGCAGAACAAGCGCGCCGCGCAGATCACCACCGACGACGTGATGATCTCGGCGGTCGGCATGCTGTCGGTCTTTATTCGCGAGCCGGAATTCGTCGGCCAGACCAAGGACAGGCTTGCGACCGTCGAGGCCCAGCGCATCGTCGAGAACGCGCTCCGCGATCCCTTCGACCATTACCTTGCCGACAATCCGAACGAGTCGGCCAAGCTGCTCGACTGGGTGATCGAGCGCGCCGAGGAGCGCCTGCGCCGCCGCAAGGAAAAGGAAGTCAACCGCAAGACGGCAGTGCGCAAGCTGCGCCTGCCCGGCAAGCTCGCCGACTGCTCGCAGAACACCGCTGTGGGTGCCGAACTCTTCATCGTCGAGGGCGATTCGGCAGGCGGTTCGGCCAAGCAGGCGCGCAACCGCGCCAACCAGGCGATCCTTCCCCTGCGCGGCAAGATCCTCAACGTCGCCAGCGCCGGTCGCGAAAAGCTCGGCGCCAACCAGCAGCTCGCCGATCTCGTCCAGGCTCTCGGCTGCGGTACGCGCTCGAAATATCGCGACGAAGACCTGCGATACGAGCGCATCATCGTCATGACCGATGCCGACGTCGACGGCGCTCATATCGCATCGCTGCTCATCACCTTCTTTTATCAGGAGATGCCGGAGCTGGTGCGCGGCGGCCATCTCTTCCTCGCCGTGCCGCCGCTCTACAAAATCACCCAAGGGGCGAAATCCGCCTATGCCCGCGACGATAATCATCGCGCCGAGCTGATGCAGACGGAGTTCAAGGGCAAGGCCAAGGTCGAGATCAGCCGCTTCAAAGGTCTCGGCGAGATGATGCCCGCCCAGCTCAAGGAAACCACGATGGATCCGTCCAAGCGCACCCTGCTCAAGGTGCTGATCGACGAGGTGGATTTCGAAGGCACGCGCGCCGCCGTCGACGATCTGATGGGCACCAAGCCGGAAGCCCGCTTCCGCTTCATCCAGGACCGCGCGGCCTTCGCGGAGAACCTCGATATTTAGGGTATTAGGTCGAGCGCGCCAAACGGTCGGGTTCGGCGCGCCGCATTTTAGCATTCACGATTTCACCGAACTGACGAAGAATCGTAACAACTCCGTTAAACAACCGGCGCATGAAGCGGTCGGCGCGCCTTCCCCTCGGGGAGGAGCTGCGCCCGTTTGAACCGTTTTCAACCCTTGCCGGATATTTGTCATGACCAAGCGTTTTCTCGCGGCTGCCGCTTTCGTTCTCCTGTCCAGCACCGTCTCCGCCAGCGCCACCGATATCGGCGCCACCTTCGAGACCACCTGCCCCTTCGGCGATTGCGCTGCCGGCATTTCGCTCTCCTATCTCGGTGAATTCGTCATCCCCACCGGCCACATGGAAAACGGCGTCGAATTTGGCGGCATTTCCGGCCTCGATTTCGATGCCGCCACCGGCCACTATCTCGCCATCAGCGACGACCGCTCGGAAAGAGGCCCGGCCCGCTTCTATGAACTCAACGTCGATCTCGACGCATCCGGTCTCAAGAGCGTTTCTGTCGTCAAGCAGGTGACGTTGAAGGACAAGAACGGCGAGCCCTTCGCTGCCCGGACCGTCGATCCGGAATCGATCCGCCTCGGCAAGGACGGCATCTATTGGGGCAGCGAAGGCGACGGCAAGGCGCTGCTGGCGCCCTTCGTCCGTGTCGCTGCGCCGGACGGTTCCTTCGTCCGCGAATTCAAGCTGCCGGAGGGCTTTGCGCCGACCGCAGACAAGTCGACCGGCATCCGCGACAATCTCGCTTTCGAGGATCTCGCCGTCGCGCCCTCCGGCGATGTGTTCGTCGGTGTCGAAGCCGCTCTCTATCAGGACGGCCCGAACCCCTCGCTGACGTCAGGCAGCCTGTCGCGCATCGTCCGTTACGACGGCGCAACCGGCGAGCCGAAGGCCGAGTATGTCTACCCGGTCTCGCCGATCCCGCAGGCCGCCGCCAAGGCCGACGACGGTAATGACAACGGCATGTCTGAAATACTTGCCCTCGACGATCACCGCCTGCTCGCCGTCGAACGCAGTTATGCCCAGGGCTTCGGCAACAGCATCAAGATCATGATGATGGATCTGACTGATGCCACCGATGTATCCGCCATCGCGTCCCTGGCCAAAAACGACCAGCGCGTCGTTCCCGCCCGCAAGAGCCAAGTCCTCGATTTGAGGGCAATCGGCCTCGTTCCCGACAATATCGAGGCCATGTCGCTCGGCAAGGCCAAGGACGGCACCGATGTTCTCATTCTCGGCTCCGACAATAATTTTCGACCAGCCAGAAGACGCAATTCTATGCCTTCAAGGTTCTCAACCGCCCGCAGCAGTAAGACGCTCGGATCCGAGGTCGAATAGCGACGGTTTGTATACGCTTTCATGGTGCGGACCTTGAAACCGCCGGGTTGATGGCCCATAACCAGAGTACAAGAAAAAGAAGAGGCGCGCGTGGGTGTGTTCGACCGTCAGAAAAGCAATCATGAACCGCGATGGCTCGGATCGTCGGCGCAGACGCGCACGCCGCTGATTCCCTCCATTTCGGCGGCGCGCTGGCTGCTGGTCCTGGTCGTCGCTGCCGGCGTCTATTTCTTCTACGGCTTCCTCGTGCCGGTGCTCGCAGCCCTCGTCATCGGCTTCGCCAGCTGGCCGCTCTACCGCAAGCTTCTTGCCCGCGTCGGCGGTAATACGACGATCGCCGCGACCATCGCCATCATCATGATCATCACCTTCCTGGTCATCCCGATCGGGCTTGCGGTGACCTATACGACGGGCGAAGTGCGCACCTGGGTCGCCTGGGCAATCCATGCCAACCGCGCCGGCGCTCCGACACCCGACTGGATTGTCGCGCTGCCTTGGGCGGGCGCCTATCTCGATGAAGTCTGGACGAAATATATCGGCAGTCCCGGCGCCCTGGGCGAAGTCATCCAGGCGGTCAGCGGCGCCAATATCGGCAACATCTATCGCGCCGTGCTTGCGGCCGGCGGCGGCGCCTTCCACCTACTGCTGACGCTGCTCTTTATGCTGATCGCGCTGTTCTTCGTCTATCGCGACGGCTTCTCCTTCTCCAAGCAGATCGACATGCTGGGCGAGCGCATCCTGCCGAACCGCTGGGAGCGCATTTCCCGCGTCGTGCCGGCGACGATCAGCTCCACTGTCATGGGCATGACGCTGATCGCGATCGGCGAAGGCATCGTGCTCGGCCTTGCCTACTGGATTGCCGGCGTGCCTTCGCCGGTGACGCTCGGCGTGTTGACGGGCGTGATGGCGCTGATACCGGGCGGTGCGCCGCTCTCCTTCACGCTGGTCTCCATCTATCTGCTGGCGAGCGGCTCGCATGTCGCCGGCATCAGTCTCTTCGTCTGGGGTACGGTAGAGCTCTTCATCGTCGACAAGACGCTGCGGCCGAAGCTCGTCGGCGGTCCGATCAAGCTACCCTTCCTGCCGACCTTCTTCGGCCTCGTCGGCGGCGTCAAGACGATGGGTTTCCTCGGCCTCTTCATCGGCCCGGTGCTGATGGCGCTGATCGTCGCCATCTGGCGCGAGTGGATCCACGAGGCCCGCAACGCCGACAAGAGCGAAACCGGACCGCAGATCATCATCGATGAACAGGCCCCGCCGCCGGTCCCCGGTTCGCCGAAAACCATGCCGCGCGTCGCCGAAGGCTGAACATGGTTTCGCAGACCGGCTAGCCCAACTGCTTTTCCATGAACAGGCTGAGCGGGTCCGGCAGATAGCTGCCGAAGGGCTCGATTTCCCGATATCCGAAATTGCGGTAGAGAGCGATCGCCTCGGGCTGGTAGATGCCGGTTTCGAGCCGGATTGCCGTCAGCCTCTTTCCCCCTGCGATTGCTTCGAGCGCATTCATCAGGCCGCTGGCGATCCTCAGTCCCCTCGCCTCGGGATCGACGAACATGCGCTTGATCTCCGCCGTGCCGTCACCGGCCTCGACCAGTGCGCAGCAGCCGACGATCGCATCGCCGTTGCGCGCAACGAGGAAGCTCACCGAAGGCTTCTCCAGCAAGGAGAGGTCGACCAGATGGTTGCTTTCAGCCGGATAGAGCGATTGCGCATAGGCATCGGAAAGATCGAGAAGGCGGATGACGCCCTCCTGGCGCGGCGGTTCAAGGGCGATGGTGACAGACATGTGGCTCCCTCTGCTGGCGCGGGGCACAATTTTTCCCGACATGACGAAGAGTTAATACCGTTGCCTTCATTCGGTTGGAATTGCGCCCTCTAAGACGATGATGTGCTCAATAATCAAGGAAGCAGAATATGCAAGCGGTGCTGATCGCGATGACCATTCTCGGCTGCGACGATTCCATCAGCCAGTGCAATTATGTCGCGACGGTCGATAAACGCTGGGAAACCGTTGCCGCTTGCGACGCGGAAGCCGAACGACGGCTGAAGACCTATGTGAATGTCAATTATCCCTCGGTGATCGCGGTGTGCGAGGCGCCGAAAGCCATCGCCGCCGCCGAGCCGCCGGAATCGGCGCCCGTGCCTGCCGCCGCATCCGAGGTCGCTGTCGCAGCGCCCGAGGAACCCGCAGGACGGATCGCCGGTTTTGCTGAAGGTATTGCCGGACAGGTCCGCGCCCATCTGCCCTCAGGCAAAAGCGTCAGGGACACACTGACCAAACCCGTGCACTTCGTATCCGCCAGTTATTCCTGGGTGGTGACGCGGCTCGCTGATTAGGCCGCCGCAAGCGCCGCATAGACGCGGGCCGATTGTCGCTGCTCGGTGACACTAAGCTTTTCCACCATGTCGAGCAGTTCGCCGATCGCGCCATGCGCGTCGTGATGACGGAATTTTTCGAGAAGACGGCCGCAGACATTGCCGAGCACGCTGCCCGGCCCTTTTCTGGCGGCGTCGCGCCACAGCATCGTCGCCTCGACGAAGATGACGCTGATATCCCTTGGCAGGCCGGCGGACTCGTAAAGCGCACGCACGGCATGCATCCGCCCGGTTGCCAGGATCGAACGCACACGGCGCTCGTTGCACGCGGTCAGATCGACGATCGCGCCGGCGAAGAAGTCCACCTTGCCCGCGCAGAGCGCATGCATCAGAAAGGATGGCGTCAGCCGGCCGTTGAGGCGCAGATGCTGGACGAGGTCGGGTATTTCGCGTGGGGCGATATCGCCGGCGATCGAAACGATGGCAGCCTCGGTCGCCTCGCGGCTGATGCGCTGAAGCCGCTGCAGGCCGATCGCCGCCTGCGCCAGCGGCAGCCCGATCAGCGCATTGCTCACATGCTGGGTCAGCAACTGGCGGGCATCGGCCGGAAGGTCGCTGCGGTCGAGAAGCAGATTGCGGATATCGCAGCAGTCGCCGAGCCGTTCGGCGATGCGTTTCAGCGACAGGCTGGAAATCACTGCACCGTCATTCTCGAGCAGGCAGAGCAGTTCTTCCTCGTCACCGACCTCGGCAAGGGCGGCGGAAACCGGACGCGTCACATGCGCCCTCGCCGCGATCAGCATGCGGGTGGCTCCGTTGCCGCGCGCGGCAAGGTCGACCAGATCGGCGTCGCTCAAAAGCGGCGAACAGGTCACCGCATGGCAGGCAACCTCGGGCTGGTCCTCGGCAAGCGAACGGATCAGGCTGCGCGGCGCATCGGGCGACCAGGCAATCGCCTCGGCAAGCGCAAGCCGCACGCGTGGCGACGGATCGTCGAGAAGGAAGGTCATCGCCATCTCGGCTGCCGCCCGTTCGTCGCCGGACATTTCGGACTGCAGATAGGCTCGCCCGAGAGCGTTTGCGGCCCGGGCCCGGTCGCCTGTCTTGGCCGTTTCGACCCAACGAAGAAAAGCTTCTACGATCACGCGACGCCCCAGCACTTGAACGCGATTCTTTCGCGTTCCATTCAATGCTGCGACGGTAGCGGCAAAAGGTTTAAGATTGGTTCACCATATTTCTTAAGCCTTTGTATGCCTTGCGGTTAGCCTTCAATTGGTGGCAGTTGCGGCCGGATCATCTCGAAAACATCGCTGCCTTCGCTGTAATCCATGTAGCCCATGCGGGCGACAGGTCGGGCGATCGACATGTCGAGGCGGCCGTCCCTGACGATCGCTTCGTCGATGCGGATGCCGACCACTTCGCCGAAGACCAGCACGTTTTCGGACGGTTCCCCCGACAGCGTCTTCGGCTCGATGACCTCCGTGACCTTGCATTCGAGCACCGCGAAAGCCTCGCCGACATAGGGCGCGTCGATCAGTTCGGCCTGCTTCGGCGTCAGGCCGGCGAAGTCGAATTCGCTGTCGCCGTAGGGCAGCGCCGCCGAGGAGAGGTTCATCTTCTCGGCGAGATCGCGGCTGACGAAATTGCAGGTGAAGACGCCGGTCTCGGCCGCATTGCGCTGGCTGTGCTTGCGTCCGGCGGAAGAAAACATCACCAGCTTCGGCCGATCGGCGACGGCATTGAAAAAAGAATAAGGCGCGAGATTGATCGAGCCATCCCTGCCCTTGCTACCGATCCAGCCGATCGGGCGCGGCGACACGATCGCCTTGAAAGGATCATGTGCAAGCCCGTGCCGGTTGCTGTCGGTGGTATAGAACATCAATCGTCTCCGCCGACCCAGGTCACGGTGTCGGCAAGCTCCGGCCGCGGCCGCTCGATTACCGGAAATGTCGTCGAGCCGATATGGATGAAGCCCGCCACTTTTTCATCAGGCCCGACGCCGAGCAGCGGATAGGCGCGCTCGTCATAGGCGAACCATTCCGTCAGCCAGTTGGCGACATAACCATTGGCGTTGGCGGCGAGAATGACATTGAAGCAAAGCGCGCCGGCTGACATCAACTGCTCCCATTCCGGGATCTTGATATGCGGTCCTGCCTTGCTGACTACGGCGACGACCACGGGCGCGCGGGTGAAACGGCTGCGCTCGACCTGAATCATCTCTTCGGAAAGTTCGGGCTTTGTCTGAATCGCCAGCGTCAGAAGCTCCTCGCCGAGACGCACGCGCTGTTCTCCGCGATAGACGATGAAGCGCCAGGGGGCGATCTTGCCGTGATCGGGAACACGCGAGGCGAGACGCAGGATCTCCTCGATCTCGGCCTTCTCGGGGCCTGGTTCGCACATCTGGAAAGCGGGGATGGAGCGGCGCACGGCGAGGTAGTCGATCAGCTTGATATCGGATTTCATGCGGGAGAGGCTCTCATTATTTATGCTGCTGCAAAGGGTGGGTCTTGAATTTGCCATCGCGTTGGTCTTGAAGTGGCCTTTGCGATTTCAGAAGTCAATCGGTTCACGAAACAGATGTTTGGCATTTTGCCTTTTGCACGCATCGGCCTTGCCATTGCCCTGATGGTATTGATGCCCCTCGGCGCCGGCGCTCAGGATGCCTTCAAGGGATTCAAACAGCTTGAATCGACGCCGAAGATGCCGAAGCTCGATGCCTTCATCGCGCCCGGCGCGGTGCCCGAAGGGGTCAAGCTGCGCGACGTCCCGATGGAAGCGAAGCTGACGGCGGACGGCACGCCGGTTGAGGAAGGCCTATCCTGGTACGTCTTCAGCCCGATCGCCGGATCCGATGGCAAACTGCCGCTGATCGCCAGCGCCAAGGGCGGACCTGCCGCCTTCCAGCTCGCGCCCGGTGATTATTTCGTCAACGTCTCTTTCGGCCGCGCCGGCGTCACCAAGAAATTGACCGTGCCTGCTGAAGGCGAGGTCGACAAGCAGGTGATGGTGCTCGATGCCGGCGGCCTGCTGCTCAATGCCGTCTCCGGCACCGACGCCCGCATCCGCCCCGACCAGTTGAGCTTCTCGATCTATTCTTCGGAAGTGCGCGACGATGGCGAGCGCGGCCTCGTCATGGCCGATGTCTCGCCGAATACCATCGTCCGCCTCAATGCCGGCACCTATCACATTGTTTCCGAATATGGCAGCGTCAACGCCGTGATCCGCGCCGACATCCAGGTCGAGGCCGGCAAGCTGACCGAGGCGACGATCCAGCATCGCGCCGCGCAGGTCACCTTCAAGCTGGTCTCCGATGCAGGCGGCGAGGCGATCGCCGATACGGCATGGTCGATTCTGACGGCGGCCGGCGACAGCGTCGGTGAAAGCGTCAGCGCCTTCCCGACCATGGTCCTCGCCGAAGGCGGATATTCCGCCGTCGCCCGCAACAAGGACAAGATCTACCAGCGCGATTTCACCGTCGTCGCCGGCAGGAACACCGATGTCGAGGTTCTGATGAAGGATCAGCAGCCGCAGCCGCCGGTGAGCGACGCGGCCCGCACGGTACAGCAGGTGCCTGTGGGCACACCGACACCGCCGGGTGTCCAGCCGGCTCCGGTGGAGCCGCTGCCCTCCTACGAACAGCTCGTGCCGCAGCCGGGCGGTGACGACACCAGCCTCGATTGATTTTACCGTGAGCGGTTTCGGCTCAGCCGAGACGTTTGGAAGGTACTTTTCGGCGGCGCCATCGAGAACACCGCTCCATAGAGGCGGGCAAGCAGACCCTTCCGATCGGCACCACTGCTCAGCGCCTCCCAGGTCAGCACTTTGCCGACATGTGCCGTGATCGTGCTGCCGGACAGCCGGCGGAACTCGCCGATCAGCAGCGACAAGCGCAGCGTCATCGACACCCGGCTAGCCAGATGAAACAGCCGGCCGTTCTGACCCTCGAAATAGATTGGCAGCACGCTGGCATGCGTCGCCTGGATGAGTTTTGCCGGAAACATCTTCCACGGCAGATCCTCGGCCCGGCCGAAACCCCTCTTGGCGGTCGCAACGCCGCCCGCCGGAAAGACGATGATGGTCGTGCCTTCCTTGAGCAGCCGCACCGCCTCGTGCCGGCTTTTCAAGTTCAGCGTCATCGCCTCCTTGGTCTCCGCAAATGAGATCGGCAGTGAATAGGGCGCCATCTCCGGCATCTTCAAGAGATCGTTGTGGATCAGCACCTTGAAGGGACGGCCGAGCTGTTCGGCAAGTGCCAGCACGGCGATGCCGTCGCCAATGCCGAAGGGGTGGTTGGCGACGATGACGATCGGCTCGGTGGGAACGGGTTCGAGCGGCCAGTCGCCCTTAACCTCGACCGAAACGTCGATGAGATCGAGCGCTCTGGCGAACACGCGGTCGCTCCTGCCGATGATGTCGCTGCGCCAGACGTCGTAGAGTCTGACATAGCGGTCACGGCCCGACAGCCCCTCGATCGAGCGGATCAACCAGCGCTTCAGGCGCGGATCTCGATCATTGGCATAGGATAATTCTTTGAAGCGCACTCCGGCCTCGGGATAACCCGCTCCCCGTTCGTGGCGACAATATTGCGATTATATATCAGATTTCCGACAGCGCCGCGTACGGCGCTGTCAGATCCCGGTTATTTCAGGCGGCCTTGGCTTTCTTTGCTTCGGCCTTGCGACGAATGTCGGGCGGTGTCGCTTCGAGCGCAAGGCTCTCGACGGCAGCGTCGAGCCCCATCGAAACCTGTTCCTGGCTGCCGAGACGGCGAATGTTGACCGTGCGCTCATCGGCTTCCTTCCTGCCGCAGACGATGATGACAGGAACCTTGGTGACCGAATGCTCGCGGACTTTGTAGTTGATCTTCTCGTTGCGGAAGTCGGTCTCGACGTTGAGACCGGCCTCGCGCAGCGCCTCGGCCACTTCAAGCCCGTAGGCATCGGCTTCCGAAGTGATCGTTGCGACCACCACCTGAAGCGGCGATACCCAGAGCGGCATGTGGCCGGCGAAGTTCTCGATCAGGATGCCGAGGAAGCGCTCCATCGAGCCGCAGATGGCGCGATGGATCATCACCGGCTGCGTCTTTTCGGAGTTGCTGTCGATGTAAAAGGCGCCGAAGCGTTCCGGCAGGTTGAAGTCGACCTGCGTCGTGCCGCATTGCCATTCGCGGCCGATCGCATCCTTCAGCGTATATTCGAACTTCGGCCCGTAGAAAGCGCCCTCGCCCGGCAGGATGCCGGTCTTGATGTCGTTCGACTGCTGCTGGATCGTCTCCAGCACGCCCATCATCACGCTTTCGGCGCGGTCCCACAGATCGTCCGAACCGACGCGCTTATCCGGCCGGGTCGAGAGCTTGATGGTGACTTCGTCGAAGCCGAAATCCTTGTAGACCGAAAGGATCAGGTCGTTGATCTTCAGGCATTCGGCGGCCATCTGCTCGTCGGTGCAGAAGATGTGCGCATCGTCCTGCGTGAAGCCGCGCACGCGCATCAGCCCGTGCAGCGCGCCCGACGGTTCGTAACGGTGGACATTGCCGAATTCGGCAAGCCGGATCGGCAGCTCGCGGTAGGATTTCAGCCCATGCTTGAAAATCTGGATATGGCCGGGGCAGTTCATCGGCTTCAGTGCGAAGACGCGGTCGTCGTCGGTGTCGTCGCCGGCGACCGTCACCTTGAACATGTTGTCGCGGTACCAGCCCCAGTGACCGGAGGTCTCCCACAGCGACTTGTCGAGCACCTGCGGCGCGTTGACTTCCTGATAATCGCCGGCAAGCCGGCGGCGCATATAGGCGACCAGCGTCTGGAATACGCGCCAGCCCTTGCCATGCCAGAACACGACGCCCGGGCCCTCTTCCTGGAAATGGAAGAGATCCATTTCACGGCCGAGGCGGCGGTGATCGCGCTTTTCGGCTTCGGCAAGCATATGCAGGTAGTTGTCGAGTTCCGACTGCTCGGCGAAGGCCGTGCCGTAGATGCGGCTCAGCATCGGATTGTTGCTGTCGCCGCGCCAGTAGGCACCGGCCACCTTCAAGAGCTTGAAGGCGTTGCCGATCTGGCCGGTCGAGGCCATGTGCGGACCGCGGCAGAGGTCGAACCAGTCGCCCTGGTAATAGATCTTGAGATCCTGCCCTTCGGGGATCGCGTCGACGAGCTCAACCTTGTACTGCTCGCCCTTGTCGGCGAAGACCTGTTTCGCCTTCTCGCGCGACCAGACCTGCTTGGTGAAGGCGGCGTTGCGGGCAATGATCTCCTTCATCTTCTTTTCGATCTTCGGCAGATCATCGAGTGTGAAGGGCTCGTTCTTGGCGAAGTCGTAATAGAAACCGTTTTCGATGACCGGGCCGATCGTCACCTGGGTGCCGGGCCAGATTTCCTGCACCGCTTCGGCCATGACATGCGCCGCGTCGTGGCGGATGAGTTCCAGCGCACGGTCGTCATTGCGGGTGATGATCTCGATTCTGCCCGTCGTCACGGGATCGGAAAGGTCGCGCACGGTGCCGTCGATTGCAACGGCCACTGCCTTCTTGGCGAGCGACTTGGAAATGGATTCAGCGACATCCCGGCCGGTTGCGCCGGCATCGTAGCCGCGCACGGAACCATCGGGAAATGTCAGGGAAATAGCTTGGGACATCGAAATTCTCCTTGTCCAGTCCCGCCAACGAATGCGGGTGGTTGCAACGACAGCGCCTCCGTCCTTGGATGCGCTGCCGCCTGATACTCAGATTTGCTGCGTGAGTAAAGACGAAGCCCGGCTACATGATCATTTCGGCAAGGCCGCGCACGGTGTTCCAGTTGCGCATCGTGCCGACGCCGATCCGCTTGGTCGTCAGGGCCGAAAGCAGCTTGGACTGGCTCGGCTTGCCGGCGAAATCGATCCAGAGATCGCCGCCGACGACGGCGATGCGCTGTCCCTCCCTCATCAGCGGTTTCAGTGCCTCCACCTTCTTCGGGTCGACCGGCAGGCGCATCACCCGGACGATAACCTGATCAGCGTTGCCGTCCTTGAAGGGATTGGTGCTGGCAAGCGCCATCCAGGTGCAGTCGCTGCGCACGATGATATCGACATGTTTGCCGAACTTTTCTTCGAAGCCCTCTTCCAGGTGGACCTCGAGTTCGTGCGGCCGCATGTCATCGGCCTCGAAGACGAGATTGCCTGTTGAAACCAGTGTGCGGGGCTCGCGATAGCCGAGCTCTTCCGCCAACGCGCGCAAATCTTCCATAATGACGCGGCGCTCGGGCGTCAGAACGATGCTGTGCAGAAGGGCGATGAAGGTGCTCATGGCGCCGGCCGTCCCTTCCGACCGAGGGCGAGATAACGCCACGGCGTCCACCAGCGGAAGCTGTCGCCGAGCATCTCCGGCACCTGGTCGAGGCCGCTGGTGCCGCCCGGGCCGCAGCGGCCGACGCGAAACAGCGCCATCCAGCCGCCGGCCCAAAGGCCGTGGCGGGCGATCGACTCGTAGCCATATTCGGAGCAGGTCGGGATATGTCGGCAGGAATTGCCGATGAAGCCGGACAGCGTCAGCTGGTAGAGGCGGATGAGCCCCATGCCGAGCAGGCGGTCGGGAGTCTTGCGGAAAGGACCGGTATAATTGCGGGAAGTGGGTGCGGCCTTTTCACGCGGCTTGTCCGGTCCGGCGGCGCCACCGTCGTCCTCATCGTCAGCCTGCGGGGTGCAGAACTCGCACATCTCCGTTATGCCTCGACAACTTCCGCCCGTTTCGCCTCGATCTGCTCGATCGCATCGACGACCGCATCGAAGATCAGCATCGTCGAGGCATGGCGGGCCTTGTAGTCCCGCACCGGCAGCAGATAGCGCATGTCTTCGAAGCGTCCCTGGGGCCCCGCCCCATCCGCCTTCAACATGGCGAGCATGTCCTGGCGCGCCTGGCGCAATTCGTCCGACGTGGCGCCGACGACATGGCGGGCCATGATCGAGGACGAGGCCTGGCCGAGCGCGCAGGCCTTCACGTCATGGGCAAAACCGGTCACGGTATCGCGGTCCATCTTCAGCCAGATCCGCACCTTCGAGCCGCAGAGCTTGGAATGGGCCTGGGCGCTCGCATCGGCATCATCAAGCGTGCCGGTCAACGGAATATTGCCGGCGAATTCGAGGATTTTGCTGTTATAGATGTCGTCCATATTGGATTTCCGCTCCAAAATCGCTGCGGATCGGCCTCTGCAGGGGTGTTATTGTCGTCAAAACAAAAAACACACCGTGTCGTCTGAGGATACTTACATACGATGGCCGTCTTCCTATATGTATGTCGTTCGAAGGCCATTAAAATGCAATGGCCTCGTGTAAGTTTGATTGGGAAACCGTGCCGGACGGGCTGAACTTGCCCTGAAAGCCCCGGAGCCTGCCAAAGGTGCATGAATTCCCGCATGGGATTGACCAGTGGCGATTCCGACAGATGGGTCCGCGGTGCGGACCAGGAGACCATTGTTCATGGACGCCATCGTAAAGAACTTTCCGCAGACGAACCGAGATTCGGATCGCCCCTCCCAGCAGGAGGCGGAGGAAGCCATTCGCGTTCTGCTGCGCTGGGCCGGTGACGACCCGACGCGTGAAGGTCTGCTCGAAACGCCTGCCCGCGTCGTCAAATCGTACCGCGAGCTTTTTGCCGGTTACGACATGGCGGCGGAAGACGTGCTCGGCCGCACCTTCGAGGAGGTCGCCGGTTACGACGACATGGTCCTCGTCAAGGATATTCCGTTCTACTCGCATTGCGAACACCACATGGTGCCGATCATCGGCAAGGCCCACGTTGCCTACATGCCGGACGGGCGTGTGCTCGGCCTGTCGAAGATTGCCCGTGTCGTCGAGATCTATGGCCGCCGCCTGCAGACGCAGGAAACGATGACCGCGCAGATCGCCCGGGCAATCGACGATACGCTGCATCCGCGCGGTGTCGCCGTATTGATCGAGGCCGAACATATGTGCATGGCGATGCGCGGTGTTCAGAAGCAGGGCTCGACCACGTTGACGACCACCTTTACGGGAACGTTCAAGACCGAGCCGGCCGATCAGGCCCGTTTCATGACCATGGTGCGGAGCCGCTGATACCGGCTCCCTCAGGAGGGCCGCGATGAGTCAACTGATCTTCAATCAACCATCCGAGGACAAGTCGGCGTTGGAAGACGCCGGCGATTTCACGCCGCATTTCGACGACCGCGGCCTGATCACCGCGATCGTCACAGACGCCGGCGACGGCGAGTTGCTGATGGTGGCGCACATGAATGCCCAGGCACTGGCACTGACCATCCAGACCGGCACGGCCCACTATTTCAGCCGTTCGCGCGGCAAGCTCTGGAAGAAGGGCGAGACCTCGGGCAATCTCCAGACGGTGAAGGAAATCCGCACCGATTGCGATCAGGACGCTATCTGGCTGAAGGTCGAGGTCGCCGGTCACGACGCCACCTGTCACACCGGCCGCCGCTCCTGCTTCTACCGGACGATCACGCTTCGAGACGGAAAGCCGATGCTTGATATCGTTGACGACGAGCTTCATTTCGATCCGCAGGATGTCTACGGAAAATAGCCCCAATTTTCCGGAATTTGCTCCTTATTGCGCCAGAAACCGCTTCTATATACCATTTGGAAACTGATCGGGCACACTATCGGAAATCAAGTGTTCTGCTGGGAGGGGAGAGCGCCATGTTGAGCTGGAGTCTGCATCGTCAAAGCTCTGAAGGCGAGGGTTCCGGTTCCGGCATGTCGACCACGCTCGATATGCTCCCGCCTCCGGCGCCTCAAAAGAAAATCAAGATCGCGCTCGCGCTCGGCGGCGGCGCTGCACGCGGCTGGGCCCATATCGGTGTGCTGCGCGCACTCGACGAGGCAAAGGTCGAGATCGGCATGATTGCCGGCACCTCGATCGGCGCGCTGGTCGGCGGCTGTTATCTCGCCGGCAAACTCGATGAACTCGAAAGCTTCGCGCGCTCGCTGACGATGCGCCGCATCGCAAGTCTCCTCGATCTCACCATCGGCGGCAGTGGCCTGTTCGGCGGCATGCGGCTGACCAAGCGCATGCAGGAACATCTCGAAGGCCTGAACGTCGAAGATCTCGATCGGCCGTTCGTCGCGGTCGCGGCCGAAGTCAATACCGGCCATGAGGTCTGGATCGCCAATGGTTCGCTGATTACGGCGCTGCGCGCCTCCTATGCCCTGCCCGGCATTTTCGAGCCAGTGCGCAGCAATCACCGCACGCTGGTCGACGGGGCGCTGGTCAATCCCGTCCCCGTCTCGGTCTGCCGCGCCTACGAGCAGCCGCTCGTCGTCGCCGTCAATCTCAATTACGATCTCTACGGCCGCTCGGCCGTCGTCCGGCACAATGCCAGCCTGTCGGCCCAGGAAGTGCATAAACAGGAAGAAGCGCCCTATGCGCGCCTCGGCATGACCGGGGTCATGGTGCAGGCCTTCAACATCATCCAGGACAGGATTGCCCGCGCCCGCCTTGCCGGCGACCCGCCTGATATTTCGCTGCAGCCGCGTCTCAGCTATATCGGCCTTTCGGAATTCCACCGGGCTGGCGAGGCGATCGAACGCGGCTACGAAGAAGCCAGAGCCCGGCTCCCCGAGATCAAGCGCATGCAGGAAGTCTACGCCAGCCACCCCTGATGCATGGCGTCCCAAAGCCTGCAGCGGTTTTGCGACAACGACATCGGTCGAGCATGGCCGGCGAAAACCTCAGCCGGCGATATAGGCCTTGATTTCCTCGGCCTCACGCTCGACTTCGGCAATGCGCGATTTCACCACGTCGCCGATCGAAATGATGCCTGCAAGCTTGCCATTGCTTTCCACCGGCACGTGACGGAAACGGCGGCTGGTCATCAGCTCCATCAGCTCGTTGACGGTCGTCTCCTCATGACAGCGGTAGACCTTCGCGGTCATGACCTGGGCCAGCGCCTGGTCCAAGCCGTCCTTGCCGTGTTTGGCGATCGCATGCACGAGGTCGCGCTCGGTGAACATCCCCGAAATCCGATTCTCCATGCCGACGACGACGATGGCGCCGATCTTCTTCTTGCTGAGAATGGCGGCCGCCTCGGCGACGGTGGTGTTCGGCCCGGCGGTGACGACGTCCCTGCCCTTCAGGTCGAGGATTGCTTTGACTGAACTGGTCATTCGAACCTCCTATGTCCGTGAAACACTTGTCACAGGCATCCGCGGCGGTTTCTCCCCCCATCGCGGATAGGTAGATCGTGCACTGCCCGGCTCAGGATTGCAACACATCCTTCTCCGTTCCGGCAGGTTCCATCACAGGCGGGCGCGGCGCCTGATCGAACAGCGAAAACAGCAAGAAGCCGAAGACAAAGCCGCCGATATGTGCGTCCCAGGCAATCGGCTGGTCGCTATCGCCGACGAGCGGGATGCCGACTGCAATTAATGCATTGCCGACCAGCCAGAGCAGCATGAAGATGATGACGGTGCGGCTCTTCAGCGCCTCGACGATAGAAAGCCGGGCATTGAGATGCGCCGGCGCCATCGGCCGCCGCTCGGCCGGAAAGGCGAATCGGCAGGCGGCGCCCATCAGCCCGGAGATGACGCCCGACGCCCCGATCAGCAGCGACACGTCTCCCCAATTCAGGACCGCGTGCAGGGCGGCTGATGCAATGGCAGAAAAAATCCAGAAGAGCACGAAGCGTAGCGTCCCGATGCGGCGCACGACCGGCGCGCCGAAGGCCATCAGCCAGAAGGCGTTGAAGAGGATATGCTGGACGCTGCCGTGCAGCAGCGAATAGGTGACCGGCGTCCAGAACAGCTCCGGTCCCTGCTGCGACAGTGGAGTCACGTAGCTGTGGGGATTAAAGCCGAAGGTGTTGAACAGCCAGTACAGCGCATCATCGGATAGCACGAGTTCCTGCACCGCATAAATCACGGCCAGCAGGCAAAGACTGAAGAGCAGTGCCGGTGGAAGGTTAAAGACCGGTTCGCGCGGTAGCCGTGCCGGCGGCTGGACCTCGGGAGGTTCTGGCGCCTTATGCGGCTCGGCCGTCTGCTCATTCATCTGTGTTTCGCCTCGTTGAGGCCACAGCCATACAGGAGCGCCTGTCAAAAAAAAAGCCGCCCGAAGTGCCGGGCGGCGGACCGGGAGCTCCAGGAAAGACCTTAGGCCCGGGCAGGTTGTGCTGAACTTCGAAAGTCGAAGCGATGCGGGACAGTGTCACGACAGGCACTGCATCTCAACCGAAACCATCTCTTAACCTTAACCGCCGTGATGTGGCATGAAATCCGCAAGGTAGAGTCCGTACGGGCAATGACTGCCCGAAAATGCTCCGGAATGGGACAGGTTGGTGTGAAATGCGTGTGCAAACGACCATCGAAATTTTTGACTACTGGAACCGTATCCGCGGCGCTGCCGATGCGCCGCTGAAATCACAGGTCGAACCCTCCGCCGTCCCCCACCTGCTCCAGAATCTGTTCATTCTTGAGAGGCGCGACGGCGGAGACATCGGTTTCCGGCTCGCCGGCACCCGCATCTGCGATCTCTTCGGGCGTGATCTGCGCAGCGAACGTTTTTCGTCTCTCTGGGCAAATGGTCAGCACACGGACATCGAACGCACGGCGATGGGCGTCATGGACCATGCCATGCCGGCCCTATTCAACGCCACCGGCTACAGCACCGTCGGTCATCAGGCCTCCTTCGAGATTATCATGATGCCGCTGCGTTCGCCGGACGGCGCTTGCGACCGGCTGCTCGGCGCGATCGCGCCCGCAGCGGCCGCGAGCTGGCTGGAGATCGTACCGCTCGAATTCCTGGCGCTCGACCGCAGCCGCCTGCTGCCCGGAAAGTTCGCCAAGGCAGCACCAGCCGAATTGCGCCCCATCAACAAGATCGTCGCTGGCAAAAGTATCCATTTCGGCCAGGTCATGCGCCGCATGGTGTCGCAGCTGCTGAGCGTGGAGGCGCGCTGAGGGTCCCATTTTAGGACATTTGATATACTCGTTTTCCGCTATGTCGGGACGCGGCGAAACAACCTTCTGTTAATGGATTGCGGGTAAAGATCGGTCTCTGCGATTTTGATGAAGAAGCCCTTTGATGCACTCGTTCCAGCCAGCTCAGACGCAACGACCTGCGCCGCGCCCTGAACAGGGCGTTTTCCAGCGCGTGCCCATCAATATGCAGGGCCGGCTGATGCTTGCGAACTACGAGGAATTCGAATGCATGGTGATCGACATGTCGCCTGGCGACATGTACGTCACCTGCCCCGGCCGGCCGCGCGCCAACGAACGCGTCGTCGCCTATATCGACCATCTCGGCCGCGTCGAAGGTTATGTCCAGACGATCGATGGCCGCGGCTTCACCATGTCGATCAACGCCACCGACCGGAAACGCGAGAAGCTCGCAGCCCAGCTCACCTGGCTTGCCAACAAGCACGAACTCGGTCTGCCGGAAGATCGCCGCCACGACCGTCTGACGCCACGCGACACGAAGACCGAGCTGACGCTCGAGGACGGCACGCGTTATTCCTGCCGCATCATGGACCTTTCGCTGTCCGGCGCTGCCGTCGATGTCGAGATGCGCCCTTCGATCGGAACGGCGGTGCGCCTGGGCAACATGCGCGGTCGCGTCGTGCGCCACTTCGTCGAAGGTGTGGCAATCGAATTCCTGTCGATCCAGTCCCGCGAGACGCTGCGCGAATTCCTTTAACAACTGCGGAAAATGGCGCTGCCTTGCCGGCGGTTCCGCGGCGGAGCGCATTTCTCGACAGACTTCCACCGAACGCGATTGCCAGGTCCGGTGCACACTCGGTCAGGTCGTGTTGAAAAGCCTGCACGTCACGGCAAGAGATTTGCAAGCGGCAACGAATCTGGCTTTGGAAAGCAGGCGCGAAATCCTGTCGCAAGTCGTTCCACCCAGTCGGTAGCTAACATTATGAGTGGAACAAGCTGCGACACCGATCTGCACCCAGTGAGGTCGCCCAAAATGTGCAGTGATTTTGCGTTCGGGAATGCCCCGCGCTTGCTCGTCATTCGTTCGTCACGGATATGACGGATAAGGCCCGGCTCGACCGCAGGCGCACCGATGTCCGCTCTCTCTCCCGAAATAGAACCCTATGATCACGGCCTGCTCGATACGGGCGACGGCAACCTGATCTACTGGGAGGCCTGCGGCAATCCGGCGGGCCGCCCGGCGCTGGTGCTGCATGGCGGCCCTGGCTCCGGCTGTTCGACCACGGCGCGGCGCTATTTCGATCCCGATGCCTACCGAATCATTCTCTTCGATCAGCGCAATTGCGGCCGCAGCCTGCCGAGCGCTGCCGATCCGCAAACCGATCTCTCCCTCAACACCACCTGGCATCTCGTCGCCGATATCGAACGGCTGCGGGCCTGTCTCGGCATTGACACCTGGCTTCTTTTCGGCAATTCCTGGGGTTCGACGCTGGCGCTGGCCTATGCCGAAACCCATCGGGACCGCGTCGCGGCGATCGTCCTGTCAGGTGTGACCACCACCCGGCGATCGGAAATCGACTGGCTCTACCGCGGCATGGCGCCGCTTTTTCCGGAAGAATGGCACCGTTTCCGCCAAGCGATTCCCCCAGGCACGCAGGGACGAGATGAGGACATGGTCGCCGCCTATCATCGTCTCCTCAACGATCCGGACCCGGAGACGCGCCTCAAGGCGGCGCGCGACTGGCATGATTGGGAGGCGGCCTCGATTCTGCTCGCCGATCCCCAAGGCCTGCCGCGCCGCTGGACCGACTCCGCCTATTTGCTGACGCGCGCCCGCATCATCACCCACTACTTCAGCAACGGCGCCTGGCTGGAGGACGCCCAGCTTTTGAAGAATGCCACGCGGCTCACAGGCATTCCCGGCATCCTGCTGCAGGGAAGGTTCGACATCGAGGCGCCCCTTGTCACTGCCTGGGAACTCGCCCGCGCCTGGCCACAAAGCGAGCTCAGCATCCTTCCGCATGCTGCCCATTCCACCGCAAATCCCGATATGAGCGCGGCGATCGTCGCCGCCACCGATCGATTTCGCGATATCTAGCAAAAATAATTTCTCCGCCAGGATCGGCGATCCGAGCGATATTCCGCTTTTGAGCCGGCCGAATCGGTCGATTCCGGCGGCGTCGACGGTCGACCGCACGTCGCCGGCCGGTCGCCGGAATTTATCCGGCTCAACGAAAATCCTTAACATGAGGACGGCAACGCAACCTTTTCACGGGCGAAAGCCTTGTTGCGTGGATTACAATTTTAATCGAATTCGAGACAAATCCGCATCGAATTTTAGTCGCATTCAAGTTTGTTTTTAGCCAAGTTTTATCGGCATTTGAATCAACTAAGCCTCTAATTCTATTACGTAATTTTCCGTGAGATAAAAACGTCTGTGCCATTGTCACCTCAACTTACGGGGAGACGGCAATGACAACTGCGAATATCCTGAAAGGCGGCCTTCTGGCTGGTGCCATCATGATGGCAATGACAGGTTCGGGACAGGCGATGCCCGCCAGCATGGCCCTGGCAGGCAATGCCAGCCCGCCGATCGGACATTACGAATTCTGCAAGGCGAATCCGACGGAATGTGTCGAAGTCGGCGGCGATGCCGGACCGGCCATCCTCACCGAGGACCGCTGGAAGGAAATTCTCAAGGTCAACTACACCGTCAACTCGACGATCCAGCCGATGACGGACGAGCAGATCTACGGTGTCGAGGAGCGCTGGGCCTATCCGCGCACCGTCGGCGATTGCGAGGATTACGCCCTGCTGAAGCGCAAGATGCTGATCGACGACGGTTTCTCGCCGTCCGACACGCTGATCACCGTCGTGCTGCAGCCGAATGGCGAAGGCCATGCCGTACTGACGGTTCGCACCGATCACGGCGACTTCATCCTCGACAACATGCGCAACAAGGTGCTGCTGTGGTCGGATACCGAATACACCTATTTGAAGCGCCAGTCCGCCGACGATCCGGCCCGCTGGTCGAAGCTTCAGGACGGCCGCGCTGTCGCGGTCGGTAGCGTCAAGTAAGAACAGCCTGCCGGCCAATGCCGGCTGCAGCCTGCGGCCCGGTCAGTCCCCGCATCCCGTCCCCGACCGGTGCCCAAGAGCCGTTCCCGCTGTCCCGGGAACGGCTCGCCCTCTTTTAAAGCCTTACCTCACCAGCATCTTAGCGAATTGTTAACCCTACCGGCTCGATCATGACGATGAGATTCATCATCGGCACCGGCGGCTCATGTTCTTCCTGCGGCGGACCGAAACGCGAAGAACCGCCATGAGCCATGCCGCGCACAGCGCACCCGACGAGCAGCCGCTTTTTTCCATGGGGTTTCTCCTCCGCACGATGGCGGCGATCGCTGTCCTGGCGGTCCTGACAGTTGCCATCAGCATCGGCGGCCGTTGGTTCGGCCGGCACATCTCGCTTGCCGGCAACACCGACAGCACGGCTGAAATCATGCTGGCCATCGGCCGCGACACCGTGAAATTCCCCGAGAACGCCATCCGCTTTCCGAGTCAAAGGCATGAAGGCGCCGCCGAACGCGTCGATCTCTACCTCGCCTGGCCTGAGATGCAGGGCTACGGCAAGGAAAACCACCTTCGATTCGACGATGTCGCCCAATCCTCCGGGCTGATCTTCCTGCAGGTTACCCAGGGCACCATGTCGCGCGACATGTCCGGGCGGCTGGAACCGATCTATTCGCATCTGCTCGAAGGACCGGCCGCGCCCTTCCGCAACGGGCTGACGCTGCATCGTCTTCGCGCCGATGCGGGTTACGGCGACGAGGTACTGCTGACGGCGCCCGGTAAGGGCGGGCCGGATTACGTCGTGCGCTGCATTTTGCCTTCAGCCCCAGACAAGGCGGCGAGCGGAGATTGTCAGCGCGATATCAAGGTCGGCAGGGATCTCAGCGTTCTCTACCGCTTTTCGAGCAGCCATCTCGACGACTGGGAACATATTGATGCCGCTATCCGCACCTTTGTGGAAACGCGTCTTGTGAACCGTTCTGCGACAAGTCCCTAAAATGCTCCCCGGACAGCGAAATAAACGATTCATCATAAACGGATTGGTAACGCCCAACCGGTAATTTTAGAAGACGAGCTGTGCGGCGGGAGGTGTGCGGTTCCTGCCAAAATCTGAAATGCCAAATATCTGAAATGCAAGAGAAGAGTGGAATAGTGTCAAGGTCAGTCTCCTCCGTATCATCGTCCCGATCCGGCAACTTTCTGGCAAAGCTGCTGGCTATCCTTTCGGTGGCCGTCACGATCGTCCTGGTCGATTCGGTGAATGCCGACGCAGAAGCGGCGAATTCGAAATATGCAGGCATCGTCGTCGACGCCAAGACCGGCAACGTTCTCTACAGCGAGAATGCCGACCGGTTGCAATACCCCGCCTCCCTGACCAAGATGATGACCATCTACATGACCTTCGAGGCATTGGAGCAGGGCCGCATCCGCCTCGATACGCCGGTCCCCTTCTCCGCTCATGCGGCAGCCCAGGCGCCGACCAAGCTCGGCGTCCGCGCCGGCGGCACGATCACCGTCGAGCAGGGCATTCTCGGTCTCGTCACCCTGTCGGCCAATGATGCCGCAACCGCGCTCGGCGAAATGCTGGGCGGCGGCAGCGAGGATCGTTTCGCCCAGCTGATGACCGCCAAGGCGCATGCGCTTGGCATGACGCGCACCACCTATCGCAACGCCAACGGCCTGCCGAATACGGCGCAGATGACGACGGCGCGCGACCAGGCTCGCCTCGGCATCGCCCTTCGCCAGCATTTCCCGCAATATTACGGCTATTTCTCCACCCGCGCCTTCAAGTTCGGCAGCCGCACGATCCGCAGCCATAACCGCCTGGTCGGTTCGGTGCGCGGCGTCGACGGCATCAAGACTGGTTACACCCGCGCTGCCGGTTTCAATCTGGTGAGCTCGGTGCAGGTCGACGGCAAGTCGATCGTCGGCGTCGTGCTCGGCGGCGCCTCGACGCCCGCCCGCGATGCCCAGATGCGCAATCTGATCGCCACCTATCTGCCGAAGGCATCGAGCCGGGGTGGATCGTCGGTGCTGATTGCCCAGGCAGCCCCTGCCCCGGCGATGATCGAGACACCCGCTCCGGTCCAGCCGCAGAAGGTCCAGCAGAAAGCTCAGCCGCAAATGGCCCAACAGCAGGTCGCAAAGACCATCACCGCAGCGCAGCCGCCGGTTTCGGCCGCCGCCGCCGATCTCAGCCTGCCGCACAAAGGCCCGCTGCCGGATACGCGTTATCAGGTCGCCGAGACCGAGGTCGCCTATGCCGAGACCGCTCAGTCGAAATCCGACAATCCGCTGGTAGCCCAGCCGATGCCGGCGCCGACCAAAGTCAAGACCATGACCTTCAAGCAGCAGGCGTCGGTTGCCGTGCCGACGCCGGCGCCCGCCTATATGCCGCCGGAACAGGGCGACACCTCGGTCGATGAGGTCACCACCGCCTCGACCACTCCGACTTCGACTGGCGCCGCTTCAACCAGCAATGGTCCCAGCGGTTGGGTCGTGCAGGTCGGCGTCTCGCCGAACCGGCAGATGGCCATGGATCTCCTGGAGAGCGCCAAGAGCAAGGGCGGTAGAGCGCTGGCTTCGGCGAAGCCTTTCGCGGTCGCCTACGCCGCTGGTGGTGACCAGCTTTACCGCGCCCGATTTGGCGGCTTCGACGATCAGCGAGATGCCGTCAACGCCTGCAAGGCCTTGAAGAAGGCCGGCATCAAGTGCTGGGCGGCTGCCCAATGAGCTATTCGATGCTGCCTGCAAGATGGCCGGCGGCATTGGTGACGGCCGGAATCGGTGTTTGCGTTTCCGGCCACCGTTCTTGAACTCGATCAGTATTGCGTACGGGGAAAACAATGGCGATCAATGAGAATTTTCCAGGAGTGCCAGCCGACCGCCGCATGGCCAAAGGGCGCTCATCTCTGCATCCGCTGCACGAGGCGGCTATGCGCCTTGCCGAGATCGGCCTGCAACGGCCGAAGGCCAAGTCTCCGAAGACCCGGGATCTCATCAATCTGCTGCTGTGCCATGGCGCCCGTGCCTGGCGTTACTCTCAGCCCGAAGCCCGCATCCATTTGCATGTGACCTCGCCGGACGGCAGCGCGCCGGTACAGTTGCGCCTGCGCTGAACTGCAGAGCGCCGCGTGCCCGAAAGGGCACGCTGTCACCTTCTATCCGCGCATGATCCCCTCCGGAAATCGACTCCGATTTCGGGGATTAGAGCAGGCCAAGGTCCGTGAGTTCGCGGCGAAGGTCCGCGGGCATTTCGGCAATGCCGGCGCCAAGGCTTGTCAGGTCGCGCGGCACGTCGTCCTCAGTGTAATAACGCCAGCCCTGGAAGGGACGTTTCGGCTGCACGGCCGTCTCGATGACCTCCGGGCCGAGCATCAGGCGGCAGCGTGAAATCCCCTCGCCGTCCGTGAAGGTCTCAATGTCGAGCAGCTTCTGCCTCGCCTGCACCTGCCCCTTGATCACCCAGTAGAGCGAACCGCCGTCAAGCAGCTCCTCCATGCGTTTCGGCGCCATGCGCGTCGTATGCACCGAATGCGGCTCGAGGCCGGCGGCGATGGCGCGCAGCGAGCGTTCCGCCACCCATTCGCGCAGATCGTCGATCGAGTCGGCGCCGACGCAGAGTTTGATGAGATGCAATGCCATGCTGCCGTTGAAATCCTTTTGGCAGCGAGCGTCAAGCACCAAGCTTCAAGCGTCCACAAACTCAGCATTCAACGACGTTAACCGCAAGACCTCCGGTCGAGGTCTCCTTGTATTTCTCGCTCATGTCGTGGCCGGTCTGGCGCATCGTCTCGATACAGGCGTCGAGCGGCACGAAATGCTGGCCGTCGCCCTTGATGGCAAGCGAGGCCGCCGTGACGGCCTTGACGGCGCCGAGCGCGTTGCGCTCGATGCAGGGAACCTGCACGAGGCCTGCGATCGGATCGCAGGTCATGCCGAGATGATGTTCGAGCGCGATTTCGGCGGCGTTCTCGATCTGCTCCGGCGTGCCGCCCATGACGGCGGCAAGGCCTGCGGCAGCCATCGCCGCCGCCGAGCCGACCTCGCCCTGACAGCCAACTTCAGCGCCCGAGATCGAGGCATTGTGCTTGATGATCCCGCCGATGGCAGCGGCCGTCAGCAGATAGTCGCGGATGCCGTTTTGGTCCCAGTCCTCGTGGAAATGCTCGTAGTAGCGGATCGTTGCCGGAATGACGCCGGCCGCGCCGTTGGTCGGCGCCGTGACGACCCGCCCGCCGGCCGCGTTCTCTTCATTGACGGCCATCGCATAGACGCTCAGCCAGTCGTTGGCGAGCAACGGGTTGATGCGGTTGCTGCGCCATTCCTCTTCCAGCTTGTCGTGAATCCTGCGCGCGCGCCGCTTGACGTTGAGACCGCCCGGCATGATGCCCTCGACCTTGAGGCCGCGCTCGATGCAGGAACGCATCGCCTCCCAGATGCGGTCGAGCCCCTGATCGAGCTCCTCGGGGCTGCGCTGGCTTTCTTCGTTCGCCCGCTTCATCTGCGCGATCGACAGGCCGGAGCGCTCCGCCATCTCGAGCATCTGCTTGGCGGTGGAGAAGGGATAGGGTACGCGCGTGCCGCCAGCCGCGTTCTTCTTCGCCCGCATCTGCTCCAGCTCGGTGTCGGTGACGACGAAGCCGCCGCCGACCGAATAGTAGATGCGCTTGACGAGCAGCCGGCCGTCCCTGTCATAGGCGGAAAAGACCATGCCGTTTGCATGGCCGGGCAATGGCTGTTTCTTGTCGAAGACCAAGTCGGTTTTCGGCTGGAACTGATAGGCGGGATGCCCATCCGGCGTGATGCGGCCGGTGCGCTCCACCGTGTCGACGATGCCGTCCATCTTGTCGGGATCGACGCTGTCGGGCGCCTCGCCCATCAACCCGAGAATGACAGCCCTGCCCGTGCCGTGTCCGATACCGGTATGGGCGAGCGAGCCGTGCAGGCTGACCTTGATGGCTGTGACCTGCGCGCCTGATGACGGCCGCGGCCATTCGTTCGAGAGGATCAGCTCGAGAAACCGGTTGGCGGCCGACATCGGACCCATCGTGTGCGAGCTCGACGGCCCGACACCAATCTTGAAGACATCGAATACCGAGAGAAACATGGGGGCGCCTTCTGAAGATGAGGATGCAAGCTTAAGCGAGGCCGGTTTCGAATCCGTGCGGCGCACCGACATCGCATGGAGCCGGTGCGACATTCGGACTGCACACTGGAGCGCCACCCGTCCAATAGGACACTCTAGCACTTTGAGCTTGCGCATAATCCTTTCCGAAAATCGAATCCGATTTTCGGGGTCGTGCGCTAAACCAAGCGGCCCGCCTTACCAATCATTGCTGCATTCAATGAAGGCTAGGCGGAGGAAGAACTGGTTGCCTTATCTTGACAGTCTGCTCCGACTTCCAATGTCCTGCTGACGTCGATGCTAGGCGACACCTTGTAGATTGGGAGATTGGACACATGCCGCTCAAACGGATGGACAACGTAGGAATCGTGGTCAATGACCTCGAAGAGACGATTGATTTCTTTCGCGAGCTCGGCCTCGAGCTCGAAGGGCGGGCTGCGATCGAAGGAGAATGGGCGGGGCGTGTCACTGGACTGGGCAATCAGCATGTCGAGATTGCCATGATGCGCACACCGGATGGCCACAGCCGGCTCGAGCTCTCCCGCTTCCTCACGCCGCCTGTCGTCGCAGATCACCGCAACGCGCCGGTCAACGCGCTCGGCTACCTCCGCGTCATGTTCACCGTTGACGATATCAAAGAGACGCTTGAAAGGCTCAGCAAGCGCGGCGCGCAGCTCGTCGGCGAAGTCGTGGACTATCAAGACATCTATCGGCTCTGCTACATCCGCGGGCCTGGAGGGCTTCTCATCGGACTAGCCCAAGAACTTAGCTGAGCTATGCGCGAAGCTTCTCGTCGCGATTATCTTGAACGACCGCGCCGTCGGCTCCATCCCAGGATGCAGCCGTCGTCGAGATTTGTCGTTGATCGGCCATGGCTGACGTTGCGCCGCTCAGCAGGCGCTTTTCGACCTCTTGCAGGTCGAGGATCGCGCGGTCCATTTGGCCGACCGGAGTTTCGCGCCAAACCAGACGCGAGCGATTATCCTGCCATAGCTGGACCAGCAGCCGCCGGCCTGGAACCTCGATCGTCTCGTGGATGAACCATGCCCCGACTGCCGCAACGAAAAGCGTCACCATGATGAGCGCCGGTTCGGGCATCAAGGCATCAAAAGTCAGACGCGCCAGGAACATGATGGGGACATGGAAAAGATAAAGTGAAAAACTGATCCTTCCGAAAAACCGTACTGGTGCGGCTGCCAGGACACGGGCAGCGATGGGAGGCTGTCGAGCCACGAGCCCGACAATGACGGCCGCGGCCACCGCACTTTGCAGGCTCCAAAATTCCGGGGAAAAGCCGGGCAAGATATGCCGGTAAGTGAAAAACACCGCCAGAAGGAAAAGTGTTAAAATGCCTGTGAGGGCAGATGGAATCCAGCTGTTCCAGTGGGAATGCATCATTCCGGCCAGTGCCCCGAAAAGAAAGTACGGGAGCTTGGAGGCGAGCAGGATTCCCGGGCCAGGCAATTCAACCAGGCCATCAACGACGACGACCACGGCGAGGCCCACAATCATGCCGCTATGGCGGTGCGGCTGAGCCAAGCAAAGCCACAGGACGGGAAAGAGCAGATAGAATTGGATCTCGGGTGGTATCGACCAGAAAACACCACTCGAGCCGAGAAGAAAGATATGACGCACAAAATCCGTGCCGCTAACGATCGGCTGAACAAAATCCAGATTTTGCAAGCTCGACAGCATCGCCACGAGAACGACGGCCGCCAGATAAACCGGATAGATGCGGGCAAAGCGGCTCACAAGAAAATCCAGCACGTTTTCTCTCGTGACCGGCCGTGAGCCGTAGAGATGAGCCATCAGGAAGCCGCTGAGAGCAAAAAACAAACCGACAGCTTCGTCGCCCATCGTCACGAGATGCGGAGCTGTGATTGGAAAGATAAGGCCAATATGGGCTCCAACGACCAGAAGCGCAGCGACACCGCGCAGGCCATCGAGACTCGGGATGTAATCCGGCCGACTCATGGGTCACTTTTGAATTCGGAGTTCAGGTTCAGCCCTGAACAATTGGCCATCACGACTTTACAAGCGGTTAACGCGGCGCCCTGCTCTTGCATCTCTAGACTGGTGTGGCGCTAGCGTGCATCGTCAGGACGGCAAATTGCTTTGGAAAACGGGACCACTTCTCCATGACAGCCACCAACCGCATCGCCCTCTCCAGCGACCACGCCGCCATTCAGCTCCGACAGGCTATTGCCGGTCATATCACGGCGCAAGGCTGGATAGTGGTCGACATCGGACCGACAACGCCGGAGAGCACACATTATCCTCAGCACGGCGAAGCGGCGGCGCGTCTCGTCGCCTCCGGCGATTGCCGGTTTGGCATCATCCTATGCGGCACCGGCCAGGGCATCATGATGGCGGCGAACAAGGTAAAGGGAATCCGTTGCGGCGTCTGCGCAGACACATTCTCGGCCCGCATGATCCGCCAGCACAACGATGCCAACATGCTTTCGATTGGCGTGCGCGTGGTGGGCGAAGGGCTGGCGCTCGATATCGTGGATGCATTCCTGACCGCTCGTTTCGAGGGCGGCCGGCATGCGACACGGGTGGGGATGATTGAGGCGCTGGAGGGATAGCGCCGTCCTTTTCTCCTTCTTTGGGTTGCCGCCCCGAATCCGCAAGCTGACGGAAGACCGTATTGCTGTCGTTAGTTCCAGAAGATGCCGGTCGGCTATCCGCCAAGCCTTGTTGTTTCCAGACGGCTCGATTATGCCGAACTGCCGCATGGCCGAAAGCTCACGTAAAGCCGCCGAACTCGGCCATGCGGCATAATCCGACTTGCGGCATAATGGCCGCGTTCATGCGGAGACTGAATCACTGATGACGACGGCGGATTATATCGCTCTGGCCTTCTTTGCCTTTGTCTGGATGGGCTATTCCTGGCTGCTGCACGGCCGCACCTTCTTCGGACGCACCAGCCTGACCCATGCGATGACCGAACGGCGCCGGGAATGGATTTACAATTCGCTGCGCCGCGACCTGAAGATGATCGACACGCAGATCATGGCCGGCCTGCAGAACGGCACCGCCTTCTTTGCCTCGACCTCGATCTTCGCGATCGGCAGCTGCTTTGCTCTGCTCGGCGCGACGGAGAAGGTCGACGCCGTCTTCGCCGACCTGCCCTTCGTCTTCCATGGGGGCCATGCCGTCTTCGAGATGAAGGTGGGCGGGCTGGCAGCGCTTTTCGGCTACGCCTTCTTCAAATTCGGCTGGTCCTACCGGCTGTTCAACTACTGCACCATTCTCTTCGGCTCGATCCCGATGATGCGCGACACCGAGCGCGACGTCATCGCCGCCGAGCGGGCGGCCGAACGCGTCATCCGCATGAACGTCATTGCCGGCAGCAATTTCAACGAGGGCCTCAGGGCGATCTTCCTGTCGATCGGCTATCTGGGCTGGTTCATCAACCCTTATGTCTTCATGCTGACGACGGCGATCGTCATCTTCGTGCTGACACGCCGGCAATTTTTCTCGCAGGCGCGACTGGCAATCATGGATGCTGGCCCGCCATCAAATCTCCACCTTTCTGTTATTCGCCGCGATATGCCGTCGAGCGACGGACGTGATTTGCCCGAGGGACTTTGATGATATTGCCGGCAAGGGAAACCGATGCGGCGGCAAAACCGCCGCGCATCGGCCTATTGGATACGGCGCGCGGCGTCGCGCTGATCGCCATGGCGAGCTACCATTTCAGCTGGGACATGGAGTTCATGGGCTATCTCGCGCCGGGCACGGCCGAAACCGGCTGGCTGAAGATCTATGCCCGGGCAATCGCCACGACCTTTCTCTTCATCGTCGGCATCAGCCTGGTGCTCTCGAGCACGCCCGAGATTCGCTGGCCCTCCTTCTGGAAGCGCTTCGGCATGATCGCCGCGGCAGCCGCGCTCATCTCGATCGCCACGCGCATCGCGATGCCGAACGAGTGGATCTATTTCGGCATCCTGCATTGTATCGCGGTGCTCACGCTCATCGGCGTCGTTTTTTTGAGGCTGCCGCTCGCCTTCACCCTCATCGCCACGCTCGCGCTCTTTGCCGCCTGGATGACCGATAATTTCGGGCCACCCGGCCTGCTTCGCTCATCCTTGTTCGATCCCAGATATCTCGCCTGGATCGGCCTTGCCGTGACGCCGGAACGCTCTAATGACTACGTCCCGCTGTTTCCCTGGGCAGTGCCCTTCTTCGCTGGATTGAGTATCGCCTCGATCGCCATCAGAACCAGGCTGCCGCAGCGGCTTGCCGCCCTTGGCACCGGTTCCTGGTGGCCGGCAAGGCTCGGCCGCCACAGCCTTGCCTTCTATCTCATCCACCAGCCGGTGTTGATCGCCATCGCCTATGGGATTTCCCTCGTCGTCCCGCCGCAGGCGCCGGATCCGCTCGCGACTTACCTAAGGCAATGCAACGCCTCTTGCGTCATGCAGCAAGGCGAAGCGCTTTGCCGCGGCTTCTGCCAGTGCACGCTGGACAAATTGCAGGCCCAAGCCCTGTTCACGCCGCTGCAGGCGGGAGAGATCGATATTCGGAACGACGAGCGGGTCCAGACGATCGCCGCCGAATGCAGCGCCGAGGCACAATAGAGGTTGGCAACCCCGTAGCCGTTTTTCAGGTGGTGACGCCGATTTCGGCGAGGCGGCCGAGGCAGGTCTCTTCGATAGAGTCGAGTTCCGCCAGCGTGTCGTCGATATCCTTGCGCTTCTGGCGCAGGTCGTCGCGCTTCTCGTCGACGCGCTTCATCAGGAGCTTCAGCTGGCCGAGTTCGCCCGGCGGCTCCTTGTAGACCTGGATGATCTCGCGGATTTCGGCGATGGTGAAACCGATGCGCCGGCCGCGGAGGATTTCCGCGATGAGGCGCCGGTCGGCTTGCCGGAACAGACGGGTGCGCCCGCGCCGCTCTGGATGGATCAGTCCCTCGTCCTCGTAAAAGCGGAGCGTGCGCGTCGAGACCCCGAATTCGCGCGTCAGTTCCGTTATGCTATAGTATTTGTTCACCGGCATGTGTTCCCCGTCGTCGGACAGACGATAATATTGACTTTTACGTAATAGTCAATTTTTGGCGGTTCAGATGCCGAACCACCAGGTGGCGATGCCGAGAAAGGCGAAGAAGCCGGTACAGTCCGTCACTGTCGTGACGAAGACCGACGAGGCGATCGCCGGGTCGGCGCCCATCTTGTCGAGCAGCAGCGGCAGAAGGATGCCGGCAAGAGCGGCTGCCATCAGGTTGATGACCATCGCCGCCGCAATCACCCCGCCGAGCTGGTAGTCGTGGAACCAGGTCCCGGCGATCGCGCCCATGATCGTCGCGAAGACGATGCCGTTCAGGATGCCGACGCCCGCCTCCCTGCGGATGATGCGGCCGGCATTGTAGATGTCGAGATCGCGGGTCGCGAGCGCGCGCACCGTCACCGTCATCGTCTGCGTGCCGGCATTGCCGCCCATCGAGGCGACGATCGGCATCAGCACCGCAAGCGCGATCATCTTCTCGATCGAGCCGTCAAACAGCCCGATGACGCTGGCCGACAGCATCGCCGTGCCGAGGTTGATCAAAAGCCACAGGAAGCGCGAACGCACTGTCGAGAGCACATTGTCCGACAGCTCTTCGTCGCCGACGCCGCCGAGGCGCTTGATGTCCTCGTCCGCCTCCTCGTGGATGACGTCGACGACGTCGTCGATGGTCAGCACGCCGACCAGCCGACCGTTCTCATCGACGACGGCGGCCGAGAGAAGGTCGTACTGCTCGAAGAGCTGAGCCGCCTCCTCCTGGTCCATCTCGGCCGGAACCGGATGGTTCGTCTCGCGCATGATCTGCTCGATCTTCGTCTGCCGCTTGGTGCGGAGAATCTGGTCGAGATCGACGGCGCCGAGCAGCTTGAAGGTCGGATCGATGACGAAGATCTGCGAGAAGGAATAGGGCAGATCCTCCTCGTCGCGCATGTAGTCGATCGTCTGTCCCACAGTCCAGAATGGCGGCACGGCGACGAATTCCGTCTGCATGCGGCGCCCGGCCGAGCTTTCGGGATAGTCGAGCGCCCGGCGCAGCCGCACCCGCTCGGTGAACGGCAGCTGGGCGAGGATCTCTTCTCGATCCTCCTTGTCAAGGTCTTCGAGAATGTAGACGGCGTCGTCCGAATCGAGCTCGCCGATCGCGGCGGCGATCTGGTCGTTCGGCATCTGGTCGACGATCTCGCGGCGGATCGCCTCGTCGACTTCGGTCAGCGCCGTCATGTCGAAATCGTCGCCGAGCAGGCGCACCAGCGCCAGGCGCTGATCCGGCTGGATCGCCTCCAGCAGGTCGCCTATTTCGGATTCATGCAGGCGGGCAACGTTCTGGCGCAGGAACAGCGTGTCGCGGTCGGCGATTGCGGCGCCGACAAGCGCCAGAAAATCGCCGCGGACATTGCCGTCCTCGTCGTAGATATCGGCTTCCTCGTCATCAGGACGCCTGCGAATGCGGTCTTCCCCATCGGTCGTCGTCATCTGCCGCCCTCGCATCTGGTTCGAATTTCAACGACTGCCGCGCCGCATTCGCAAATGTTGGCCGAAAACACATTATCAACAAGCGGATAAGCGAATCCCGCGCGAGGCTCTCGCAGCCGGAATTCTTGGCCCCTGCTAGCCCAAAGCACCCGTGTCGTAAAGCGGCAAACCGTGCTTCGTGATGACAATGCCTGCGGCCGGCGATAGTTTCCTCACCCGTCCAAGCAGAGGAAGCCTGCCTCATGCCCATCCGTCCGATTCTGCGCTATCCACATCCGGGCCTGAAGACTGTCTGCGCGCCGGTGACGGCCTTCGATTCTTCGCTCACCGCGCTTGCCGACGATCTGCTGGCGACGATGCGCGCAGCCCCCGGCGTCGGTATCACCGCCGCCCATATCGGTGTCTTCAACCGTGTCACGGTGCTGGAACTCGACCAGGCCGACGGCGTGCGCCTCTACGTCAATCCTCATATCACCTGGTTTTCGAAGGAGACGATGAGCCATACCGAAGGCAGCGTCTCCATGCCCGGCGCCACCGACGAGGTGACGCGCCCGCGAGCGATCCGCTTCCGCTATCAGGATGCCGAGGGCGCCGTGCACGAGGACGGTGCCGAAGATTTCCTTGCCATCTGCATCCAGCACGAAGTCGACCAGCTCGATGGCATTTTCTGGCTGCAGCGCCTCTCGCGGCTGAAGCGCGACCGTCTTGTGAAGAGATGGGAGAAGGCCCAGGGCTGACAATCACGGCTGACAAATCGCCGTCCGCACCGAACCATTCGCCGCTGCCGGCGTTTCCAGCAAAAGAAACAAGGAGCGACCGCAATGGCAAGGATCGGTGACAAGACCCCGATTTCCCGGGAAAAGCCTGAGCTTTCCCGTGAAGAGGATTATCGCGACCTCGAAGAACGCAACCTCGATGACGGCTGGCCCTATGCCGATGGCAGCGGCGCCGGCACCGGCGGCCCGGATAATCGCCCCTACGGCGAGACTGCGGCCAATTTTGACAGCGATCCCAACAAGGGCTTCCGGATAGATGGCACGGATGAGGACGGCAACGAGAACCGCCTGAAGGATTCGCTGCGCGCCGATACGATCGACCGCGATGAAAGCGACGAGCTGGAAGCGCGGGTGAACGACAATCTCGAAAACATCCCCGAGGTCGATATCGACAGCATCGAGGTTCATGCAGACGGTCACGTCGTCACCCTGGAAGGGTCGGTGGAGACGATCGGCATCGCTCGCAAGGTCGAACTCGGCGCGCTTTCGGTGGATGGCGTCCGTCACGTCCGCAACAAACTGCAGCTGACCGGTGTCGATGCGCATATCCCGAACGAGGACTGACTTCACGCACAAGGCGCAGATCACCAACGGGAGACGGGCTGCCGCCTCCTGTTAGTGACCCTTCCCAACATTACCAAAAGTTAACAATTTATGATTGCAGCACCAGCTGTCTTATTCGAGACATCAATCGCCTATTTTTGTTAGGCGGCTTCTGTAACGCAAACGTCAATTTCGTTGACAACACTGTGATTTCATTTGGACAAAAGGTCGCGGCCGCATCGCCATATTATCACAAAATTGCCTGAATTGGGGCGCGAACTCGTGTTTGCCGAGGGTTAGTTTATGTTGTGGAATTCAACAGCAGATTGAGGAGATAGACCCATGCGCATCAAATTTGCCCTCGCCGCTTCCCTGTTCGCCGTCAGCATTGCAGGCGCTGCCTTCGCCCAGCCGACCTATTCCGATGACTACACCAACGACAGCGACGGCTTCGCGCCGAGCCCGACGTCGAAGCCGGCCCCGGTCCACTACAGCAGCCGCAAGGCCTCGGCCTATTCCAGCGACTATACCAATGACAGCGATGGCTTCGCGCCGAGCGCCATGGCAGCCCCTGGCGTCGATAAGACCCCAACAGCCAGCATCACGCCGCTGCCCCCATGCCACAGCATGATCGGCCCGAAGGGCTCCCACACCAAGGGTGCCGACAGCGGTGCCTCTCGCACCGAAGCATGCCGCGCGACGCATTGATCCGATAAAAGAAGGGGATCCGATAAAAGAAAGGGCCGGAAACCGGCCCTTCTCTTTTTCATCCATCTCTGTCGTCTTAGAATACCAATGGAACGAGCCGGTAACGGGTCGTGGCCATGAAGGCCTCGTAAGCAGGATCCTGCCTGAGCAGACGCTCCTCCGCCAAGAGGCGGAAACATTGTGCGGCCAGAGCCGTCGCATAGATGGCGAAATTCCAAAGGCTCGGATGGGCCAGGAAGAAGCCGA
>NZ_PQIG01000113.1 GCF_012349115.1 Rhizobium ruizarguesonis | reverse complement strand
CGGATAAAGGGAAGTTACAAAGGTGCCGGCAGGCGGATGAGCGGGCCACACGGCATCACCCCCCTCATCATTCCTATCCCGCCACGCGTTGTAGGAAAGACCGGCTTCGCCGGCCCCTCATCCGCCCTACGGGCACCTTCTCCCCGCTGGGGAGAAGAGGGAGTCGAGATGTTGCGGTATGTCCCTTCGCTCCGTTTACGCGGCCGAAGGACGGGTCGAGATCTGTGGTTCGACCCGGCGGCGTGCCGGCAGGCGGATGAGGGGGCCAGCCCATTGGCGATCCGAGAGGGCCGCAATTTTCGGCATAATTTTGACCATCCGGTCAAACATGCTGCAAAATGAGGCGGCGACCTGTTATTTTGAGGGCAAGCCTTGCATCCAGTGCATTGCTGCATTGCGGTATTTTCGCTATTCCGAATCAAAAGAATTGGCTATTACTATCTTCGTAAGCAGCGCACTCCTCCTCCCAGCGCTCTTACATCGGACTGGCAACACTCCTCCTCCCAGTTGTCAGTCAGGATCAAGAGCCCGGCGCACCTCCTCCCGCGTCGGGCTTTTTTCTTTTCCCGCAGGTCTCTTTTCCCCAAGTCGAAATCGATCAATCGCCGATCCGGGCAACACCGGTCTTGCCATTGTCGCGGGTCCATTTGACCTTGTTGGCGCCGGCGCGTTCGAGTTCGAAGCACATCGGCTTGCCCTTGTTCCAGCTCTGGAATTTCTGGCAGAGGCGGTTGGCGTCGATCCACCATTGGCCGGTATCGCTTGGTTTGACATAGCGGCCGAGGCCGATTGCCTGACCGTTGCCGTCGACCGTGCCGGAGGAGCGGAAGATCAGCGGCAGTTCACCGCCGAGCGGTGTGGAGAGGTAGACCGTCTTGCCGATGATGTCGCGGCGGATATCGGCTTCGCCGAGCGTCTCCGTCAAGCCGACCGAAGGCATCAGCATCAATGTCGATAAGCATGTGATCGCGAGCGCCTTCATGACCGTGATCCATCGATTGAATCTGATCGGAAAAGAACGCCGGGGGCGGCCGAAAGTTTCAGGAGCATTTCCAGCAAAAGCGTGCAGCTGTTTTCACAGGAGCGCTCTTGTTCATTTCCCGCGGTTTGACTCGGCAAGCCTCGTCGGACTATTTGAACGGGCGCCGCCTGTCCGGTGCGTGAACCGATTGGAGTTGGTCATGATCGGCAAAAGACGCGCCCCGCGCGCGGCCCTGACAGGTCTTCTGGTAGCAATGATGGCGCTTTCCGGCTGCGGCGGCAGGCCGGTCGGTGTCATGCAGGCGGCCGGCACCGCGGCCCCCGGCACGTCGAAGGTCGATCTACTCGTCGCCACGACGCGCGCTGCCGACGATAATCCCGCCGTGCTTTTCTCCGGCGAACGCGGCACCGGGCTCGCGGTCAATGCCGTCGATGTCTCGATCCCGCCGGAAGCCAATCGCAAGGTCGGCCAGGTGCAATGGCCAAGCCGCCTGCCGGCCGATCCGCTGCGCGATTTCGTCACCGTTTCTGTCGATCCCCTGGAAGGCGAGCGGGCCGGCGAGACCTGGCTGAAGTCCCATATGCCGAAGAGCCGTCGCGTACTCGTCTTCGTCCACGGCTTCAACAATCGTTATGAGGATGCCGTCTACCGCTTCGCGCAGATCGTCCACGATTCGCATGCCGATGTCGCGCCCGTCGTCTTCACCTGGCCGTCGCGCGGCAGCATCTTCGATTATAATTACGACAAGGAAAGCACCAACTATTCCCGCGACGCGCTGGAGGAGCTGCTGACCCGCACCGCCGCCAATCCCGCCGTCAGCGACGTCACCATCATGGCCCATTCGATGGGCACCTGGCTCACCGTCGAAGCGCTGCGGCAGATGGCGATCCGCAACGGTCACGTCGCTCCGAAGATCAACAATGTCATCCTTGCCTCGCCGGATCTCGATGTCGATGTCTTCGGCCGCCAGTTCGCCAGCCTCGGCAAGGACAGGCCGCACTTCACCATCTTCGTTTCGCAGGATGACCGGGCTCTGGCGCTGTCGCGGCGCATCTCCGGCAATGTCGACCGGCTCGGCCAGATCGATCCCTCCGTCGAACCCTATCGCAGCAAGCTCGAGGCGGCCGGCATCACCGTGCTCGACCTCACCAAGCTCAAGGGCGGCGATCGGCTGAACCACGGCAAATTCGCCGAAAGCCCCGAAGTGGTGAAGCTGATCGGCGACCGGCTAATTGCCGGCCAGACGATCACCGATTCCAATGTCGGCCTCGGCGAGGCCGTCGGCGCCGTGGCGATGGGCGCTGCCCAGACCGCCGGAAGTGCCGTCAGCGTCGCCGTCAGCACGCCGATTGCGATCTTCGATCCGCGCACCCGGCGCAACTACGATGCCCAGCTGAAGCGTCTCGGCCAGTCGATGAACAACACCGTCGGTTCGGTCGGCGACAGCGTCGGCGCCGGCCTGCCGGAAAGCCAGTAAAAATTCCACAGAGCAATTCCAGCAAAAGTGCACAGCGGTTTTGCGTTTCGGAATTGCGAAAAAAACAAAGAAATAGAGAACTTCCGTGATTCCGAAAAAACGGAAATTCTCTAGGCATCGCATCTTGATGTGATATATCAGGTTGACGACGGCAATTCTGTCTGCCGTGCGATGGGTTGATGGCATGGCGGATGAGACGAAGAAGAGGGTAGCGGTCGTCGGCGCAGGCGTGATCGGCGCCTCGATCGCTTTCGAGCTGCAGCGGCGCGGGTTTGATGTGACGCTGATCGACAAGGGCGAGCCGGGTCGCGGCACCTCTTTCGGCAATATGGCGAGCATTGCGCTCGATTTTGCCGCCGGTTCCGGCCCTTCGACCTGGAAGAAGATCCCCGGCTGGCTGCTCGATCCGGAAGGTCCCGTCTGGCTGCGGCCCTCCTATGCCGCCAGGATGCTGCCCTGGTTCCTGCGCTTCCTCGCTGCCGGCCGGCCCTCGCGGCTCCGAGAGATCGAGGATGCCGGCATGCGCCTGTCGAACCGGGCGCTCGGCGATTTCAGGCAGATGCTCCAGGCGATTGGCGCACCCGAGTTGATGACCGAGGAGGGTTGTCTCGCGATCTACGAGACCGAGGCGGAATTTGCCGCCGACCGTGGCCATCTCGCCATGATGCAGCGCTACGGCCTCGAATTCGAGGTTTTGAGCAACGGCGCCATCCAATATCACGAACCCACCCTGTCGCCGGCGATCGCCAAAGCCGTGCTGCTCCCCGACAACAAGTCGATCCGCGATCCCTATAAGCTGGTGGTCAAACTCGCCGACGCCGCAAAAGCTGCCGGCACCACTTTTGTCTCCGGCACTGTGCGGAATATCGAGCGCCGGGGTGATGGCACCGCTGTCGTCCTCCTCGAGGATGGCAGGCGGATCGAGGCCGGTTCGGTCGTGCTTGCCGCCGGCGTCCACACCCGTTTCCTTGCGGAAAAGCTCGGCGAGCCGATCCCGCTCGAAACCGAGCGCGGTTATCACACGCAGATCATGAAGCCCGGTATCTCGATGCGCTATTCGGTGATCTGGCCGCATCGCGCCTTCATGGTGACGCCGACGGCGGGCGGCATTCGTGTCGGCGG
Organism: Rhizobium ruizarguesonis; assembly: GCF_012349115.1. Classification (GTDB taxonomy): domain Bacteria; phylum Pseudomonadota; class Alphaproteobacteria; order Rhizobiales; family Rhizobiaceae; genus Rhizobium; species Rhizobium ruizarguesonis. The sequence goes on along the minus strand of NZ_PQIG01000113.1, from coordinate 32,051 downwards.
CAATGTCGAGCTCGCCGGTCTCGATGCCGCGCCCGATTTCCGCCGTCCGCGGGTGCTGGTGCGCCATGCCCAGCGTGCGCTGCCCGGTCTGAAGGTCGAGGAGACGACGGAATGGATGGGGCACCGTCCGGCGCTGCCCGATACGATCCCGATCATTTCGCCCTCGTCGAAAATGCCCGGCGTTTTCTATGCGACCGGCCACGGCCATCTCGGCCTGACCTTTTCGGCGACGACAGCGCTGGTGATCGCCGATATGGTGACCGGGCTCAAACCATCCCTCGACATGACCCCGTTCCGCATAGACCGTTATTAGGAGGCCCCGATGTCCGATACCACGAAACCCGTAGCGCTGATCACCGGCGGCGGCCGCGGCATGGGCGAGGCGATCGCCCGCGAGCTCTCCGCGCAGGGCCATCAGCTGGCGCTGATGTCGCCGTCCGAAAGCTGTGAAAAGCTCGCGGCCGAACTCGGCGGCGTCGCCTCGCGCGGCGTGGCCGAAAAGGCCGAGGACCTCAAGGCGATCTTCGATCTGACGATGAAGACCTATGGCCGCATCGACGCCGTCGTCAACCTGAGCGGCCATCCGCCGAAGGGCGACCTGCTCGATATTTCAGACGAGAACTGGACGCTCGGTTCCGACATGATGATCCTGTCGCTGGTGCGCATGGCGCGGCTGGTCACACCAGTCATGCTGAAACAGGGCAAGGGCGCCTTCGTCAACATCACCACTTTCGCGGCTTATGAGCCGTCGCTGGTCTTCCCGGTTTCCTGCACCTATCGCGCCGCCGCCGGCGCCTTCACCAAGCTCTATTCCGATCGTTATGCGGCCGACAATATCCGCATGAACTGCATCCTGCCGGGCTATATCGATAGCCTCAACCACAAGCCGGAGACCGCCGAGAAGGTCCCGATGAAGCGCATCGGCCATGTGGAGGAGATCGCCAAGACCGCGGCCTTCCTGCTCTCCGAAGGCGCGGGGTATATCACCGGCCAGAATATCCGCGTCGATGGCGGCGTCACCCGTCACGTCTGATCTGGAGTTTTCGATATGAGATGGAAGCGCACGATCCAGCTGCTGGATGTCCACGCCGAAGGTGAGATCGGCCGCGTCGCGATCGGCGGCGTGCCGAAGATCCCCGGCGATACCATTGCGGCCCAGCTGCATTGGCTGAACACCGATCCGAAGGGCGACGAGCTCCGCCGCTTCCTTTGCCTGGAACCGCGCGGCGCGCCCATCGGCTCGGTCAACCTGCTGCTGCCGGCGCGCCACCCGGAGGCTGACGCTGCCTTCATCATCCTGCAGCCCGACCAGGCGCATGCGAGCTCCGGCTCGAACTCGATCTGCGTCACCACGGCCTTGCTCGAATCCGGCATCGTCGAAATGAAGGAGCCGGAGACGATAGTCACGCTCGAAACCGCGGCCGGCCTCGTCAAGGCGACGGCGACCTGCCGCGACGGGCGCTGCGAGAAGGTCAGGCTCACCATGGTGCCCTCCTTCGTGCATGAGCTCGATGTCGCAATCGACACGCCGCATTGGGGAAGGATCAAGGCCGATATCTGCTATGGCGGCATCTTCTATGCGCTTGTTGATGTCGGCCAGATCGGTCTGACGATCGAGAAGGCCAATGCCGCCGGCCTCGTCCAGGCCGGCATGATCCTCAAGGAACTGATCAACCGCGACATCAAGGTCGTCCATCCCGAGATCCCGGCGATCTCGGGCGTCGCCTATGTCATGTTCCGCGATACGGAAGCCGATGGCACGGTGCGCACCTGCACCACCATGTGGCCGGGCCGGGCCGACCGCTCACCCTGCGGCACCGGCAACTCCGCCAATCTCGCCACGCTTTATGCCCGCGGCAAGGCCAAGGTCGGCGACACCTTCACCTCGAAATCGATCATCGGCTCGGAGTTCGAGGTCGGGCTGCAGGCGGTGACCGAGGTGGCCGGCCGCCCCGCCGTCATCCCCACCATCACCGGCCGCGGCTTCACCTTCGGCCTGACCCAGGTGGCCCTCGACCCCTTTGACCCGCATCCGAACGGTTTTGCGCTGACGGATGTCTGGGGACCGGCGGCCGGGGAGATCTGAGCGTTTATCGGAAACATATTGGATCTCAATGAGCTATCCCGGCCGGAGACTTCCATTCACGGTTGAAGTTGGGAAACACGGGGAGCCTCCGCCGCTCAATGTTTCTCATCTGTCGGAGGGCCGCATCGTCCTCATTGGGGGGAGCCGGATATCGGGCACGTATGAACTTCGGCAAGAAATTACCTTTGTTGACGAAGGCAACCGTTGGGAGAACGAGGACCTCTACTCCAAGCTAGTCGATCTCAATTCGAATCGGGTTCCCTTTCAATTTCAGCCAAGAGAAATGGGATCACCTGATATGCTGATGGCCTGGTGGCAAGAGATCGGGAAGATCAAAGTGAGCTTCAAGGAGATATTCTGGCGTAGTCCAGATGATTGGCTGCTCACGACGATTGAGCCTCCTGTCATCGGAACGCGTGGTTGGGCCGGACCCAAACCTTTCGGGTGAAACGCGATCAGCCTTGCCTGCGCTCAGCATCCCCGGTTCGAGTGTCAAAACCCAGCATGGCCAGCTCGGCGACGGCCTCCAGTTCGCCGCGGGTCGCTCCGTCGCGGGCCAGGATCGACATGCCATTCTGTACGGTCTGGACGAAGCTGGCAAGCGCGTGGACGTCGGTCGAGGCCGGAATTTCGCCTTCTGATATCGCCTGGTTCAGGCGCGCCTTCAGACGGTCGAGCGTGACGGCGCGGGCGGCGCGCACCAGTTCGCCGAGTTCCACATGGCCCTCGCTGCCGACCGAAGAGAGCGCCACCATGCAGCCGCGGGGAATATCCGCGACACAGCCGGTCAAGGCAGCGGCTGAATCCATCAGAAACGACCTCACCGCCTCACGGGACGTGCCCGCGGAGAAGAAGCCTGCCCAGACGAGCGCCTCGTTGTTGTCGCGATAGTGGCGCAGCGCCTCGGCATAGAGCGCCTCCTTCGAGCCGAATGCCGCGTAAAGGCTCGGCGATCCGATCCCCATCGCCTCGGTGAGGTCGGAGATCGAGGTCGCCTCGAAGCCCTTGATCCAGAACAGGCGGGTCGCCTGCGCCAAGGCTGCTTCCCGATCGAACGCCCGCGGCCGCCCGCGACTGCGGGCAGGGGTTTCATCGAGGTTCGACATCTCATCCGATTTCTGCATCGATCATTATATAAACCCATTGACACCCCATCGCAACGTGCCTAGCTATTTATGTGTCGATCACTACAGAAAGAGAAGATCATGACAGAACTGGCTGGAAAGCGTGCCCTCGTCACAGGTGGCTCGCGTGGCATTGGAGCCGCCATCGCATTGGCGCTTGCCGACAAAGGCGCTGATGTCGCCATCACCTATGAGCGTTCGGCCGATCGCGCCGCCGAGGTCGTCCGGGCGATCGAGGGCAAGGGCCGCAAAGCGCTTGCCATCCAGGCCGACAGCGCCGATCCGGCGGCCGTGAAGCGCTCGGTCGACGAGGCCGCCCAGGCACTTGGCGGTCTCGACATTCTCGTCAACAATGCCGCAATCGCGCTTTACGCCGCGATCGCCGACGTCAGCGTCGAGCAGATCGATGCGCTGCTTGATGTCAATGTACGATCGCCCTTGCTCGCTTCGCAGGCCGCCATTCCCTATCTGCAGGCAGGAGGCCGCGTCATCACGATCGGCTCGGTCGGCGCCGAACGCATCGTCGGCGACACCGGCACGGTCTATTTCATGACAAAATCCGCGCTCCATTCGTTTACCCGCGGCCTCGCGCGGGAACTCGGATCTCGCGATATCACCGTAAACCTCGTCCAGCCGGGTTCGACCGACACCGAGATGAATCCCGCCGACGGCGACTTTGCCGACTTCCAGCGTGCCTTGATCCCACTTGGCCGTTACGGCAAGCCGGAAGATGTGGCGGCCGCTGTGGCTTTCCTCGCAAGCCCTGCTGCAAGGCACATCACCGGAACCATCCTCACGGTGGATGGCGGCTTGAACACCTGAATCGGGAGATGTTGCTTCCGGCCCTCAAAAGAGCGGGGGACCGACAGATGTCGGCCCCTCTTTCTCACCGATGCGCTAGCCGGACGGAGTGACGGCCAGGATCGTGTCGGAGAGCCTGTGGCTGGGCGTGGGGGTCGCGTGCAATGCGCGCTCCGCGTAGCTGTGCAGCAGCGCGGGATCGTCGATCACACGTGCAGGAACGGCGTAGTAGCGGCGAACCGTCACATCCCTGCCGGCGGCGCGATAGCTGAACGGTTCGCAGCCATCTGCCTCGAACTCCGCGCGCATCGCTTCGTCGACGCGGAGATACAAAGTGCCCTTCATGACGAAACCGAACTGCGCGCCGTTTTGGACCAGGGCGGAGCCGCCGAAGAAGCGCCTGATATCGATGCAGCCTGCTGGGGCGATCTGGCTCGCAAAGTCGAGCGCCAGTTCGCGTGTCGCCTCGCTACTCATGGTGCTGCTCCGCCAGAGGATCGAAGAAGCCGGTGATTGCGCCGAGCCGGCCATCGGAAATCACCCCGAAGCTCGTGCCGGTCTGCAAGACCCTCTCGTCCTCGTGGCGCAGTGCCCAGCGCGCCAGTGAACGTTCATTATGATGGAGGACGCTCAATATCTTGAACCGGCCTCCCGGCATGCTCTCCTTGAAGCCGGCCATGTAAGCCGAGAGACCGGCGCGCCCGGCGATTGTTCCATTCGGGTCGCAATAGGTCACATCGTCCGCGAGGCAAGCCAGCATTTCCGGCTCGCGAGCGTCAGCATCCAGCGACCAGATGGCCGCATATCGATGCCATAGGGCCTCAGGTGTCACAACAGCGTCTCCAGTTGATTGAATTCGTCTTCTATCGCCTGCCGCAGGCCGGCCTTGTCTTCGCCGCCGCGAATGAGCACGAGGATGCCCTGATAGAAGGCCAGAAGGCGGATGGCTGTCCTGTTCGCCTTGGCTCCATCGGCGTCCCGAGCGAAGGTCGGCACTTCGGTCAGCCTCGAGCGGAATGTGGTGCGAAGGAGGCCGAGCGCTGCCTCGACACGGGGATGCGGATCGGCAACACCGCCGAATTCCACCGCCATGTTGGTGATCAGGCAGCCGAGCGCGCCATCGTCGGGCTCATGCAGGAGCGACAGGAACAATTCGCGGAGGCCTTGAAGCCCGCTTCCGGGCGGCGCAAACCGCTCGATGCGTCCCTCCAGCACCGTCCGGTTGTAATGTCCGAACGCCGCGTCGAAGAGGCCGGCCTTGTCGCCGAAGGCGTGATAGATGCTTCCGCCTTTGAGCCCCGTTGCCTCCTCGAGGTCCCGGATCGACGCACCTTGATAGCCGTGCTTGCGAAAGATCTGCATCGCCCCCTTCAGCACTGCCTCCTCATCGAATTCCCGCGTTCGGCCCATCGTCACTCCGATTCTTTATCGTTTGTTCTAGAATGACTGATCAAGAATACAAACGCAACGGCCTCCCATGATTTTCCGAGAAAATTCTCGCCTGGTCGAGCTCGGGCATGCCCGGCGAGCGCGGGACTGGCATGTACCGAAGAGCGTCTCGGGCTCATGACGAAGTTTGAAGTGAGAATAGATTATCTCGACGCCGATGATGTTCGCACCCTTCCTGGCAGCAATAATGCGGGTTCTAGCCTGAGGGAGATGGCGGTTGAATCGGCTAAAAAATTCCGCTTGACAACTTTGATGATGAATATCATTAATCAACTATGATGATAGTTGTCATTAAAAAGTTGAACAATCGAAGCTGGCTGCTTTCCCTCCGACCCAAGCCTGCCGGTTCGGGTGGGATAATGGAGTAAACGATGAACACGTCTGTGAGATATCTTCGGTCTGCCACGTGTTATGCCGAGGCTCCCAATCTCTGGATCAATGTTGGGGAAACACCTTTTGCCTATCGCGACCTTGGCCTTCAGGGTGGCGTGCCGGTCATTCTTCTCAACCATTGGGGCGCGGTGCTGGACAATTTCGATCCCCGCATTGTCGATGGTCTTGCCACCAGGCATCACGTAATCGCCACCAATTACAGGGGTATCGGCGCCTCAGGCGGTAAGGCTCCTTTGACCATCGACGAGATGGCGCGCGACATGATCGCGTTGATCCGGGCGCTTGGGTTTAAAAAAGTCGATCTGCTTGGGTTTTCTCTCGGGGGATTTGTCGCGCAGGACATCACACTGAAGGCCCCCGATCTCGTGCGCAAACTCATTTTGACCGGAACCGGCCCGGCCGGCGGCAAAGGCATCGAGAAGGTCGGAGCAGTGTCCTGGCCGCTGATGATCAAAGGTCTGCTGACGTTGCGCGACCCAAAAACCTATCTGTTCTTCACGTCCACTGCCAATGGTCGCCGGGCCGCGAAAGCCTTTCTGGATCGGCTGAAAGAGCGGAAGGCGGGAAGGGACAAGGGGCCCGCTCCAAGGGCCTTCCTGCGGCAACTCAAGGCGATCAAAGCCTGGGGGCGGCAGGCGCCTCAGGATCTCGGCCGGATCAATGTCCCGGTCCTGATCGCCAATGGCGACAATGATATCATGGTCCCGACCGTCAACAGCGCCGATCTGGCCCGCCGCATCCCCGGGGCGGAGCTGGTTATCTACCAGGACGCCGGGCATGGCGGGATTTTCCAGAACTATGCCGATTTCGTGCCGAAGGCCTTGTCCTTCCTTGGCGCCTGACGCCGCAATAAAATTCGAATTGGAGAGGCCCCGTGAAGGCATTCGTCGTTGATAAGTACAAGAAGAAGGGCGCTCTGCGTCTGGCCAACCTGCCTGAACCGGAATTGCAGGACAATGATCTCCTGGTCCGGATCCAGGCCACGGCCGTAAACCTCCTGGACTCCAAGGTCCGGGATGGAGAGTTCAAGCTTATTCTTCCCTATCGTCCACCCTTTATCCTGGGGCACGACGTTGCCGGAACGGTTGTAAAAATTGGACCAGGCGTCCGGCGCTTCAAGGTGGGCGACGAGGTCTACGCTCGGCCACGCGACCATCGGATTGGCACATTCGCAGAATTCATTGCCATTGATCAATCCGATGTAGCGCTGAAGCCGAACAACCTCAGCATGACGGAAGCGGCGTCCATCCCGCTGGTGGGGCTGACTGCGTGGCAGGCGCTGGTCGAAGTGGGCAAGGTGAAACCCGGCCAGAAGGTCTTCATTCAGGCCGGTTCCGGCGGGGTCGGGACTTTCGCCATTCAGCTCGCCAAGCATCTTGGCGCGACCGTTGCGACGACGACGAGCGCTGGCAATGCCGAGTTGGCCAGAAGCCTCGGGGCGGATGTGGTGATCGACTACAAGACACAGGATTTCGAGAAGGTCTTGTCGGGTTACGATCTCGTTCTGAACAGTCAGGATCCAAAGACGCTCGAAAAATCTCTGGGCGTGCTGAAGCCGGGCGGCCAGCTCATTTCCATTTCCGGTCCGCCCGATCCTGCATTCGCCGGGGAACTCGGCCTGAATCTGTTTCTGAAACTGGTGCTGCGCCTGCTGAGCCGAGGCGTTCGGAAAAAGGCCAAGCGCCTTGGCATCCGCTACTCGTTCCTGTTCATGCGCGCCGAAGGGCAGCAATTGGGTCAAATCACCGCGCTGATCGAATCGGGCGCGATCCGACCGGTCGTCGACAAGGTGTTCCCGTTTGAGAAGACCGGGGATGCGCTGGCCTATGTCGAGACCGGGCGCGCGAAGGGCAAGGTGGTCATCACGGTCGCCGACTAAAGCATGTCGCGCAAAAGTGTGCAGCGGTTTTGCGACAACGACATGCGTAAAAACAAAGACCTAAAGCGCAACAAGCGAATCTGACAGATCGCGATGCGCTTTAGAACCCGCAGAGATCTCAGCGACTCTTCATGACCTCTGCGACGCTGGCGGCATCGAAACCCTTCGCCCGGAACAGCCGTCTTTACGCCTATCCGCCGACACACGCGTTCAACGCAATTCAAGGAGCTGACAGCATTGCATATATTGAGACGGTCCACCGTTTTCGCACTCGCCGCCGTTGCGGCGCTCATGTCATCGGCGGCATGGGCTGACAACACCTCGCCCGTTGGCTTGTGGCGGAATGTCGATGACGTCAGCGGCAAACCGAGGGCCTTGGTCCGGATTACGGAATCGAATGGTGCCTTGCAGGGCAGGATCGAAAAAGTCTTTCTCGCCGCGAACGAAAGCCCGACCTGCGCGAAATGCGAAGGCGCACTCAAGGACGCGCCGGTCGTGGGCTTGGTCATCCTGAGCGGCCTGAAGAAGGACGGCGACGACTATACCGGTGGCCAGATTCTCGATCCGGACAATGGCAAAGTCTACAGCAGCAAAATCCACCTGACCGATGAAGGCAAGAAACTGACCGTGCGCGGCTTCATTGGCGTGTCATTGCTCGGGCGCTCACAGGTCTGGGAACGTCAGGAATAATTTCTAACCCTTGGTGAAAGTAAAACATGACCAGCAACACACTCTTTGAGCCTTCCGTCCTCGGCTCTCTCACACTCTCCAACCGGATCGTCATGGCGCCATTGACGCGCAACAGAGCGGGCGCCGGGTTTGTGCCGGGCGATCTCATTGCCGAATATTATGCGCAACGGGCCTCGGCAGGCCTGATCATCTCGGAGGCGACCCAGATTTCGCAGCAGGGTCAAGGCTACCAGGACACGCCCGGCATCTACACAGAGGCGCAGGTCGACGGCTGGCGTAAGGTGACCGACGCGGTGCATGCCAAGGGCGGCCGCATCTTCCTGCAACTCTGGCATGTCGGTCGGGTATCTCATGTCGACCTGCAGCCGGATGGGCAGCACCCGGTGGCGCCTTCCGCCATCAGGGCCGAAACCAAGACGTTTGTGAACAACGCCTTCGTGGATGTGTCAGCACCTCGGGCGCTCGAACCGGGCGAGATCCCCGGCATTATCGCGGATTTCCGTCGCGCCGCCGCCAATGCGATTGCCGCCGGTTTCGATGGTGTCGAAGTTCATGGCGCCAACGGCTACCTGCTCGACCAGTTCGCCAGGGATGGAGCGAACACCCGCACCGACGCCTATGGCGGGTCGATCGAAAACCGCGCCCGGCTGACGCTGGAGGTGACGGCCGCGGTCATCGAGGAAGTTGGAGCGGAGCGAACCGGCGTTCGGATTTCGCCGGTGTCGCCGGCCAATGGGATCTCCGCAACCGACCCGCAGGCGCAGTTCAACTACATCGTCGAGCAGCTCGACGAGATGGGCATTGCCTACCTCCATGTCGTCGAAGGCGCGACGGGCGGGCCGCGCGATGTTGCACCCTTCGACTATGAGGCGCTTCGCCGCAGGTTCAAGAACACTTACATCGCCAACAACGGCTACGATCTGGAACTCGCAACGACCAGGCTGGAGCAGGGACTGGCGGATTTGTTTGCCTTCGGCAGGGCGTTCATCGCCAACCCGGATTTTGTCGAACGCCTGAAGGCCGGTGCACCGCTGGCCAATCTCGATATGGCGACGCTCTATGGCGGAGGTGCTGCGGGCTACACCGACTATCCCGCCATGGCCGCGCCGGTCGACGCCTGATTGCATAGGGCCGCGCATGCGCGGCCCTATTGCTTGCGCGCATGATTTTCGATGGCGTCACGGCAGTTGACCCGGCAGGCATCCAGGATTTCATCCGCCAGGGAGGAATTGTCCGGGCAGGCTCTTGAAAGGACGATGGCGCCCACGGCCTGAGCAAGGAGGCTGATCGTCAGCGCACGCGATCCGGCGCCAGAGGCGTGATCTCGCGCCATGTCGCCCTCGAATGTGCTCAGGAGGTTCTCGATTCCTGCAGCAAAAGCCGATCTCGTCTCATCCGGCTGCCGTGCTGCTTCGCAACTCAGTGCCGCAGCGGAGCATCCCTGGCCGCGAGCATCCCGGTGCTCCCGCGAGATATAGGCTTCGATGGCGGCAAGCGCATCATATCCTGCGTAGCGTTCCGCGGTCTCGCCGAAACCCCTGGCGGTCGCCGCTGCGATCAGCTCCTCCTTGGATCGGAAGTGGTTGTAGAAGCCGCCATGAGTGAGCCCGGCACGCTCCATCAGTTCCGCCACCGCCACGCCATCGAACCCGCGCTCGCGAAACAGTTCGGAAGCGATGGTAATAATCCGCTCGTAGTTTTCCTGCTTTTTTTCCTTGGTGATCCGCACTTCGCAGCCCTTTCGACGGCCATGCCCAAACTATGATGTCGTGCGTCATTATAGCTTGACTTATTGATGACGTATATCATTAATAATGTCAACCAATGTAAGGATTACATCAAGGTAAGACGCCACCTCACGGCATCCAACCCGCTGTAGAGGCGTCACAATCGTCGCGAAACGGGGAGGGAAGTATGTTTGAGGGTTTTGAAAGCGGCCGGATTGCCGTCGACGGCGTGGAGATCGCTTATGTCGCTGCGGGTGCGGGGGAGCCGCTGCTGATGCTGCATGGCTTTCCGCAGACCAAGGCACTCTGGGCACGGATCGCACCAGAGCTGGTCGCGCTTGGCTATCGGGTGATCTGTGCAGATTTGCGCGGCTATGGCGCCTCCGACAAACCACCGGCTCGCGCTGATCTGACCAATTACAGCTTCCGCGCCATGGCAGCCGATCAGCTCGGTTTGATGAAAACGCTTGGACATGAGCGGTTTCACTTCGTGGGTCACGACCGCGGTGCCCGGGTGGCGCACAGGCTGGCTCTCGACCATCCTGCGGCTGTGGCCAGCGTCACTCTGATGGACATCGTGCCGACGGCGGTGATGCTGGGCGACCTGCGCCGCGAGGTCGCTCAAAGCTACTGGCACTGGTTCTTCCTCGCTCAACCCGCGCCCTTTCCGGAGCGAATGATCGAAGCCAATCCCGATCTCTTTTACGAAACCTGCCTGCTTGGATGGGGCGCGGCGGGCCTGCGGGATTTCGACGTCGAACAGCTCGCGGCCTACCGGGCTTCATGGCATGATGCCAAGGCGATTGCCGGCGGCTGCAACGATTACCGTGCGGCGCTGGCCGTCGATCTCGCCCACGATCTGGCGGAGCAAGGGAGACGTATATCGGCGCCTGCGCTGATCCTCTACGGCGCCTCCGGCGCGATGGCCAAACACTATGATCTCCCAGCCACCTGGGCGGATCGCTGCACGACCATCGACGCTCGCGCTGTACCAGGCGGGCATTTTTTCCCAGACTCCGCGCCGGTCGAAGTTACAGAACAAGTGGCTGCGTTTCTTGGGCGTCATCCCTTTACTCCTGTGTCGGAGTAAAGTCCGGACGATTGCACCGGCACGCCGTCACCCTAAGCCCGTGTCGGCTCTGAATCAGAACCGACACGCCGCGGCCCATCAACGACGTTGCAAAATTCTGGTGCTAACGTGATCTGTGGCAAGCTCCGCGGCCGGCGCTGGCCTACCAAGCAGATATCCTTGGCCGATGTCGCAACCCAGATCCTGAAGCCGCTGAAGTTGGCTCTCTTGTTCGATACCCTCGGCGGTTATCGTCACGCCAAGTCCGACGCCCAGAGCGATGATGGCCTTGATCACCTTGTCCTGCTTCTCATTGGTTTCGAATGAAGAGACGAAACTCCTGTCGATCTTGATCTTGTCGAACCGGTAGTTGGAGAGTTGTGAGAGGCTGGAATAGCCTGTTCCAAAATCGTCGAGAGCAATCCTGACCCCAGCGTTCACCAGATCGTCGAGGACGATTCGTGCAGTGACGGCGTCTTGGATGATGGCGCTCTCCGTCACCTCAAGCTCGACCCTGTGCGTCGGCAGACCGACATCGCCCAATATCTTGAGAATTCTGAGCCCCAGCAACCGATCGCTCAGTTGGATCGGCGAAAGGTTGAATGACAGGACGAGCTCACTTGGCCAGGAAAGCGCATCGGTGCAGGCGTGGCGAAGCAATTGGTCCGTCAATTCGACGATCAGCCCGGCTTCCTCTGCCACAGGAATGAATTCGTTCGGCGGGATGAATTCGCCGGAGGCGATCTTCCAGCGTGCCAGCGCCTCAAAGCCGATAATCTTGTTCGTCTTCAGGTCCACGAGCGGTTGATAGTAGGGAACGATCTCAGCCTTCCTGATGGCGGCTCTTAGATCGGCTTCCACCCGAATCCGTTTCGCCAACTCATCCTGCATCGAAGGGACGAAGGGCTTCACCAGATTGCGCCCCTGCTTTTTGGCGACATACATCGCACAGTCCGAATGTCGGATGACCTGGCTTAGGTCATCGCCGTTCTCCGGATAAAGTGCGAAGCCGACACTGGCGCCGAGGTCGACGGCGACGCCATTGAATGTGAAGGGTTTGCCGATCACGCTCACGATGCGGTTCCCCAACGCGGCAAGATCGGGATTTCCAGTGCACCGCGCCAGAACGACAAACTCGTCTCCGCCAAGACGAAAAACGTGCTCACGCGGAAAGAGGGAAGAGAGCCGCTGGGCGACAGTCTTCAGCACTGCGTCACCGTGATCGTGCCCCAGGAGGTCGTTGACCTTCTTGAAGCCGTCGAGATCGATGCTGAACACGGCATAGCTTTCCTGTGCCCTTTGGTCGCTCATCGCCTGCGCGCAGATGGAATCCAGAAATCTGCGGTTCGGCAGTTCGGTCAGCGTGTCGTGACAGGCAATCCAGTCTACGTTCTTTTCGGCCTGCAGCCTGCGATGAACCTCCCTCGAAAGATCGCTGATCCGCAGCGCGGAATAAATCAGCCCGAGAAACCCGGAGATGTTCATGGCAAGGAGCGCGTGGTCGAGCGGATAGTCATGATGCTTCTCGATGAACGCATCCAGCCCCTCATGCCAGTCGAAGGACCACGATAGGCAGAAGAGAAGCAGGAAGACCGCGAGCCAGACAACGATCTCCACCTGGGGTCTGGTCGGTTGGATGCGAGGCATATGAACAGGCTCCTGTTGTGTGACGAGCCGTCATGGCCAGTTTGGAGAACCGCATCGTCCCCGACATGTTTTCAATCAACAGCCGACATGGCTGATGCTCGCATCACCGAATGCCGGGTCGGGCATTGCAGTCGTTGATCAAACTGCGCAGCACCGACAAGTCCGTAAGATCGTTACCTTCGAAGGTTAATGGCGGGTTGCATTGACGAAGGTGCGGGCGTTTCGCTGCGTGAATTGGATATGTTTCCCGTAAATCGGATGGGGCCTCGATTTCATGGTGTGTGCCGGTCGCCGCTATCTGCCATTCTTCGAACGGCTGAAGAACCCGCCGGAGGATCAGTAGTCCTTGAAAAGGAATGGGCGTGACGGGTTTACAGCGCCCCCGCGTCTTTTCAGCATCTGCACGCCGCCAGCGACCGCGGATCGGCTCGGCAATCTCGCCAGGGTAGGGCGCATCCCAGGGCGGATCAACCTGCCAGCATGGTATCCCCCAGGCTGTAGCAGTGGCTCGCCTGATAGGCGTTCCGACCTCGGTTCATGTGCGTCACATTGAAAGTCCGAATGGCGCGCAAGATGCGGCGCTCTGCGAGGAATTTGCGGATCGAGGCGGAGCCCCGCACAGTGATGCCGAAAATGTCCTCGCCGCGCGGAAAAAAATAACCGACGTCTTCGGGCGTCGTGACGCAGTCCTCGAGAAAAGGCCCGTCCACATCGCCCTGCGCGGGTGAATGGTCCATGGTGAAATGCGAAAGATGCACCAGGAATCGTGCACGCAGGCCCTCGCCGTCGGCATAGAGCGTGAAAAGCTCCATCCAGCTCGCATTGACGCGGACGAGCGGCTTGTCTGAGGTCGAGGGCAGACATGAAACCGACCAGTAGTGACGCTCGGTCTTACGCGGGATGGGAATGCAGGCCTGCCCGTATACCCCGAGAATTTCCAGAACGTCTTGCGCCTGCGGGCGACGAAGCAGCTTCTCGAACCGTGGGACGTACTTGAACCGCTGCTCCAGGGACTCCGAGCGTTCTTCGGCGTCGATCAACTCCGCCTCGCCTTCTATCCAATCGCGCTGCTGCTCAGGATCCAGAAACTTGCGCAGACCGGTGGTGCTGCGACGAGGAACCGTGCTCATGTCAGGTGCCATGTGAGACCCGTCTCCTCATCGCTTCACCGGCCTGATCCCGCACGTGTCCATAGAGCCGCGCGACGTCCGCTCCTGGCGGTGAGGCACCGTTCGCAGCATTTGGCTTGCCGAGCGGTTTGCCGGCGCGGCGGACCAACGCAACCGCCGCACCATAACATCCATCGAACGAATGGCGAAAGACTGACCTTCAGCCGGCCCGAAAGCCAAAGCTTACCGACGATCAGACCGCTGCGCATTGTTGCCGGAATTGTTCTAGTAGACGAACGGATCGACTCCGGCCGCGGCATGGGTTCCCGGCTCTTTCGGATAGATCACGCCCTTGCGCAGGATGATGTTGGCATAGAGCCTGGGCTCGCCGGTCTGGATCACCGCATGGGCGGTCTTCACCCTTCCGTAGAAATCCTGGCCGATCAGCGGCACCACCTGCCGGTGCGGTTCGTGGCGGGCGCAGCAGTCGATCATCTCCTCATGCACGGGGTCGAGCTTGTCGCGCTCGGCCTTGACGGTCGATCGGAAGATCGCCTCCGCCACGAAATCGTCGATCGGCAGCACGCTGAGCACGGCGTTGAGGACCGGGATAATGTGGTGCCCGTCGAGCCGGATCAGCCGGCGGGCATGTTCGACGCCCGGATAATTCCCGTCGACGATGGCGATCTCGTCGCCGTGGCCCATGGCGCGAAGCGTAAAAAGCAGCTCCGGGCTCAACAGCGGATCAAGTCCTTTCAGCATGGTCTACCTCCTTGAAAAGTACGTTCTGGTCGGTGAGGTAACGCGCGAAGATCGGCAGGCTGGCGCCGCCGATGGCGCGCGCCTGGGCGCCGACCGCGCCCTCGATGATTTCAGGCATGACGACGCCCTGCAGGTCGAGTTTGGCAGCTTCGTCGATGGTGGCCTGCACCACGCGGCTGCGCACCCAATCGGGAAAGCCGCCATCGATGACGGCCGCACTGAAATCGACGATCGAGGCGGCGGCGACGATCGCCTGCGCCAGCGCCTTGGCACTATCCTGGATCCAGGCTTCCATCGGCTCGCCGAAATCCACCCAGTCGTCGGCGGAATACCAGAGCGGCTCGGGATCGATGCCGCGCTCGCGCAGCATGTTTTCGAGCACGAAGATCGAGGCGATTTCGAGCAACTGCTTCGTCTCGCCGTTCTTGCCCCGCACCGGAAGCGGCCCGATCGCGCCTGCCGTGCCGGTGCGGCCGGAAAAGATCGCCGAATTGAGCACGATGCCGCCGCCGATGAAGGAGCCGATGAAGAAATAGACGAAATCCGGGTAGGACGGCCCGACGCCGAAGACGAGTTCGGCGCCGCAGGCGCTGGTCGCATCGTTCTGCAGGAAGACCGGATGGGAGACGCGAGAGGCGACGTCGGCCTGCAGGTCGACGTCGCGCCAGACCTCCATAGCGCCCGGCGGCGCACCGACCTCTTCGGCCCAGTTCCAGAGCTCGAAGGGGGCGGCGATGCCGAGGCCGGCGATGCGGCCGCGCTGCTTGTCGTCGAGCCGGTCTTCCAGCTCGCGGATGCCCGAGGTGACGAAGGCGAGGATTTCATCCGGCAGCGGATAGGCATAGGTCCGGTGCAGCTGCATGCGGATGCGGCCGACGAAATCCATCAGCACCAGATCGGCGCTGCGCCGGCCCATCTTCAGGCCGAAGGAATAGACGGCATCGGGATTGATATGCATCGGGATCGACGGCTGGCCGACACGGCCGCGCACCGGATCCCCGCGCGACAGCAGCCCTTCCTTTTCCAGCACCCGCATGATGACGGAGACGGTCTGCGCCGACAGCCCGCTGCGGCGTGCGATATCGGCCTTCGACAGTGCGCCGTAGAGACGCACCAGCGACAGCACGAGCCGTTCGTTATAGGCTCGCACCCTGACCTGGTTTGCACCTCCGGCCGGATTCAGAATTGGTGGCGGGACCGGCGTGTGTTCCGGTCCATCCAAGGTCGACATGGCCGCTCCTCCCGATCGTTGGCCTATGCCCGAATTCGATGGAGCATGCCACATCGAATTAATAATTCAATTGGATTTATTTATTGACAAGCCGATTTCTTTTCGCTCTTAATTGCCGTCGTCAAGGGCACGGGACCGCTGGGAGGCATTAGCGATCCACGGCGAAGTGTCATATCTTAAGCTTCCGGCCCCGCAGGAGCGGCGCCGGCAAACTCTGGGAGGAGTTCCATGAAGAAATCTGTTCTCGCTTTCGGCGCGCTGGCGCTTGGTGTCACCTTTTCCGCTCCTGTGATGGCGGCTGACGTTGCTGCCTGCCTGATCACCAAGACCGACACCAACCCCTTCTTCGTCAAGATGAAGGAAGGTGCGACGGCCAAGGCCAAGGAACTCGGCGTCTCGCTGAAGTCCTATGCCGGCAAGGTCGACGGTGACAGCGAAAGCCAGGTCGCAGCGATCGAAAGCTGCATTGCCGACGGCGCAAAGGGCATCCTGCTTGCTGCTTCCGACACCAAGGGCATCGTGTCTTCGGTCAAGAAGGCGCGTGATGCCGGCCTGCTGGTCATCGCGCTCGACACGCCGCTCGAGCCGGCCGATGCCGCCGACGCCACCTTCGCCACCGACAACCTGCTCGCCGGCAAGCTGATCGGCCAGTGGGCCAAGGAAACGATGGGCGACAAGGCCAAGGATGCCAAGGTCGGCTTCCTCGACCTGACCCCGTCGCAGCCGACGGTCGACGTTCTGCGCGACCAGGGCTTCATGATGGGCTTCGGCATCGATCCGAAGGACCCGAACAAGATCGGCGACGAGGACGATGCTCGTATCGTCGGTCATGACGTGACCAACGGCAATGAAGAAGGCGGCCGCAAGGCCATGGAAAACCTTCTGCAGAAGGATCCGAGCATCAACGTCATCCACACGATCAATGAGCCGGCCGCAGTCGGCGCCTATCAGGCGCTGAAGGCCGTCGGCATGGAAAAGAACGTGCTGATCGTCTCGGTCGACGGCGGTTGCCCGGGTGTGAAGTCGGTCAAGGAAGGCGTCATCGGCGCCACCTCGCAGCAATATCCGCTGATGATGGCAGCCCTTGGCGTCGAAGCGATCAAGAAGTTCGCCGACAATGGTGAAAAGCCGAAGCCGACCGAAGGCAAGTCCTTCTTCGACACCGGCGTCTCGCTCGTCACCGACAAGCCGGTTTCCGGCGTCAAGTCGATCGACACCAAGGAAGGCACGGACAAGTGCTGGGGCTGAGCCCTGATTGTTGAAAGCAGGGCGGCCGGGGCTTGATCCCCGGCCGTTTTCGACGGACGATGTGCCGTCGCCTCACGAACCGGCTAATCAAAGACCGGATGGATATCGGTGACGGCCCCCGCGCGAGTTCGGCGCGCGGATGCGGAGGAGGAACCATGACCGGAACACAGGAATTCGAACGTGTCCTCGACGGCAGCGACAAGAGCGTTGCCTCCTTCGAGCACGAGAAAGTCTCGCTGATCAAGCGCGCGCAGCATTTTCTGCACTCGACGCCGGCCGCCGTGCCGCTGATCGTGTTGGTGCTGGCGATCGTCATCTTCGGGATCACCATCGGCGGACGGTTCTTCTCGTCCTATACGCTGACGCTGATCCTGCAGCAGATCGCCATCGTCGGTATTCTCGGCGCCGCCCAGACGCTGGTCATCCTGACCGCCGGCATCGATCTTTCGATCGGCGTCATCATGGTGATCTCGGCGGTGATCATGGGCAATGTCGCCATCACCTACGGCATACCGACGCCGAT
The DNA here is from genome assembly GCF_012349115.1 of Rhizobium ruizarguesonis. Classification (GTDB taxonomy): domain Bacteria; phylum Pseudomonadota; class Alphaproteobacteria; order Rhizobiales; family Rhizobiaceae; genus Rhizobium; species Rhizobium ruizarguesonis. Next base: position 14,313 of record NZ_PQIG01000113.1, on the reverse strand, counting down.
CGCGGTCGCAGCCGGCATGCTTGTCGGCGGCCTTTGCGGATTGCTGAACGGCTTCCTCGTTGCCTACATGAAGCTGCCGCCCTTCATCGTCACGCTCGGCACCTGGAACATCGTCATGGCGACGAATTTCATCTATTCCGCCAATGAGACGATCCGCGACACCGACGTCGACGAGAAGGCGCCGCTGCTTCATCTTTTCGCCGTGAGCTTCAAGCTCGGCAGCGCCGTGCTGACCCTCGGCGTCATCGCCATGGTGCTGCTCGTCCTGGTGCTCTGGTATGTCCTCAATCACACCGCCTGGGGCCGGCATGTCTATGCCGTCGGCGACGATCCGGAGGCAGCCAAGCTCTCGGGCATTCAGACCAAGAAGGTGCTGCTGACCGTTTACGCCATCTCTGGTGTCATTGCCGGCTTGGCCGCCTGGGTCTCGATCGGCCGCAACGGCTCGATCTCGCCGTCCTCGGCCGTCACCGATTTTAACCTCCAGGCAATCACCGCGACTGTGATCGGCGGCATCTCGCTGTTCGGCGGCCGCGGCTCCATTCTCGGCACGCTCTTCGGTGCCATGATCGTCGGCGTCGTCTCGATGGGCCTCAACATGCTCGGCGCCGACCCGCAATGGAAAGTCCTTTTGACAGGCGTGCTAATCATCGCCGCCGTCGCCATCGATCAGTGGATCAGAAAGGTTTCGGTGTAATCATGGCTCGCGAACCCCTTCTCACCGCCCGCGGTCTCGTCAAGCGTTATGGCCGCGTGACCGCGCTCGACAATGCCGATTTCGACCTCTATCCGGGTGAAATCCTCGCCGTCATCGGCGATAACGGCGCCGGCAAATCCTCGCTCATCAAGGCGATATCGGGCGCCGTTACCCCAGACGAGGGGGTGATTACCCTCGAAGGCCGGCAGGTGCAGTTCCGCTCGCCGATGGAGGCGCGCGACGCCGGCATCGAGACCGTCTATCAGAATCTCGCCTTGTCGCCGGCGCTCTCCATCGCCGACAACATGTTCCTCGGCCGCGAGATCCGCAAAAAGGGCCCGCTAGGCTCGCTGTTCCGCATGCTCGACCGGCCGGCCATGGAAAAGCTGGCGCGCAACAAGCTTTCCGAACTTGGCCTAATGACCATCCAGAACATCAACCAGGCAGTGGAGACGCTGTCGGGCGGCCAGCGCCAGGGTGTCGCCGTCGCCCGAGCCGCCGCCTTCGGCTCGAAGGTTATCATCATGGACGAACCGACGGCCGCTCTCGGCGTCAAGGAAAGCCGCAAGGTGCTGGAGCTGATCCTCGATGTGCGCGCCCGCGGCCTGCCGATCGTGCTGATCTCCCACAACATGCCGCATGTCTTCGAGGTGGCCGACCGGATCCATATCCACCGCCTCGGCCGGCGGCTGACGGTGATCGATCCGAAGGAATACACCATGTCCGACGCCGTCGCCTTCATGACCGGCGCCAAGGCGGTGCCGACGGAGCCCGTCGCCGCATGAATGCACGCATCGATGAAATCGCCGGCGCAGTTCTTGACCGCGCCGGCCATTCCAAGCGTTTCCTGGTCGCCATTGCCGGACCGCCGGGTGCCGGCAAATCGACCATGGCCGACAATCTGGCGGAAGCGCTGAAAGCCAAGGGCGAAAGTGCCGAAGTCCTGCCGATGGATGGCTTCCACATGGACAACGCCATCCTGATCGAACGCGGCCTGCTGGCGCGCAAGGGGATCCCCGAGACTTTCGATGTCCGCGGTTTCCTCGATATCATCCGCGCCGTCCGGCTGGCCGATCAGGAAGTTCTGGTGCCGGTCTTCGACCGTTCCCGCGAACTCGCCATTGCGTCGGCCCGGCCCGTTTCCCCCGATCATCGCTTCATCATCGTCGAGGGCAACTATCTGCTGTTTTCGCTGGGCAAATGGGCCGAACTCGAAGGCGTCTTCGATTTTTCGATCATGCTGGCGCCGCCGATCGAGGTGCTGGAGGAGCGGCTCTGGGCCCGCTGGCGCGGTTACAACCTGACCGAAGAGGCCGCCAACGCCAAAGTCTACGGCAACGACCTGCCGAATGGCCGGCTGATCCTCGAAAACCGCCGCCCGGCCGATGTGACGCTGGAGATCGCGCTGGCGTGATGCCGCGGCGATTGTTTTCATGTAAAAGATAGTGCTATCGAGACGGCAGACGCATCGCTTCGGAGGCCTGCCATGCAATCGATCACCATCCGCCGTCCTGACGACTGGCACCTGCATCTGCGCGATGGCGCCATGCTGGAAGGCGTGATCGCCGATACGAGCCGCACCTTCGCCCGCGCCATCATCATGCCCAATCTCGTGCCGCCGGTTGTCACGTCAGCTGATGCCAAGGCCTATCGCGAACGCATCCTCAAGGCCTTGCCGGACGGTCATCGCTTCCAGCCGCTGATGACGCTTTATCTGACCGAACATACCAGCCCCGATGACGTCGAGGAGGGGAAGAACAGCGGCCTCATCACCGCCGTCAAGCTTTATCCCGCCGGCGCCACGACCAATTCGCATGGCGGCGTCCGCGACATGGAAAAGGCGATGCCGGTGCTGGAGCGCATGGCAAAGATCGGCCTGCCGCTCTGCGTCCATGGCGAGGTGACGACGCCGGAGGTCGATATCTTCGATCGCGAGGCCGTCTTCATCGAGACCGTGCTCGATCCGTTGCGGCAGCGCCTGCCGGAGCTGAAGGTGACGATGGAGCATGTGACGACATCCGATGGCGTCGATTACATCAAGGCGGCCAAGGGCAATCTCGCCGGCTCGATCACCACCCACCATCTGATCATCAACCGCAACGCCATCCTCGTCGGCGGCATCCGCCCGCATTATTACTGCCTGCCCGTCGCCAAGCGCGAAAACCACCGGCTGGCCCTGCGTGCGGCGGCCGTCAGCGGCGACCCGCGCTTCTTCCTCGGCACGGATTCCGCCCCGCATGTCGATCCGCTGAAGGAATGCGCTTGCGGCTGCGCAGGCATCTATACCTCGGTCAATACGATGAGCTGCCTTGCCCATGTCTTCGAACAGGAGCGCGCTCTGGAGCGGCTCGAAGCCTTCGTGTCGCTGAACGGGCCGGCCTGGTACGGGCTGCAGCCGAACGAGGAGCGCATCACCCTGTCGAGGCAGGCCGAGCCGGTCGTCTTTCCCGCGAGGATTGAAACCGGCGCCGGTCCGGTAACGGTGTTCGATCCGATGTTTCCCCTGCATTGGCAGGTGATGCAGCAGGCGTAAGCTCTCAGATTTCAATTTTAAATAGAAAATTCATCTTAAAATTCGGCGCGACGTTAAACGCGTAACATTTGTATTGTGCAGTGCATCATTTGTTAACGGATGCATAAGACATTCCTCCTCGCAGACCGATAAGCTGCCATTCGAAGCGACAATAGCTGCGGAGACTGAAAAGCATGATGCTTGACTATAACTCCCTCTTGTTGGCGCTCGGCGTCTCCGCGGCCTGCCTTGCGGTGACGCTGATGGGCAGCTGGCTTGTCCGCCGCTCGGAAACCGTGCTGTTGACCGCCACCGTCGGCCTTGTCCTCGTCGTCAGCGGCATTTTCGTCTATAGCGCCTATGTCAATACGCCGGAGAAATGGCTCGGCGTCGCCAATTTCGTGCTGTTTCATGCCGGTTTTGCCACCATCTGGGGGGCAGGCAAACAATTCCTGACCGGCCGGGTGTCTCTCCTCGCCATCGCGATCCGCGCGCTTGCGGCGATGGTCTTTTCCGTCGTGCCGATGCTGTCGGGCTATGACGGCCTGGCCTTCATCGCCGACAATCTCGCCATCGCCCTTTTGCTCTTTGCCACCGCCCGGCAATACTGGCTCGCCCGCGCCGAAGCACCGGCGCCGCTCCTCGGCATCGCAGTGCTTTATACGCTGACGGCGATCTCCTTCGTTCTGTGCGCCGCCGTGCTGATATCAGACGGCAAGCTGGTGCTCGGCAAAGCCCCCAGCAACTGGGCCGAAGATCTGAGCCTTGCCGTCTGCATTGCCGGCATGACCGGGATCGGCGCGCTGTCGCTGGCGCTGCATCAATGGCGGCTTGCCGCCCGCCATCGTCTCGATGCGATCACCGATCCGCTGACCGGCCTGCTCAACCGCCGCGCCCTCTTCGACCAATACGGCACGCGCCCGATGGGAACGACCACCGCCGTCATCGTCTTCGATATCGACCATTTCAAATCCGTCAACGATCGCTTCGGCCATGCCGTCGGCGACCGCGTGCTCAATGTCTTTGCCGGCGAACTTTCGGCCCATTGCCGCACCGGCGACACCGCCGCCCGGCTCGGCGGCGAGGAATTCGTACTGGTGCTGAAGGAGATCATGCCCGGCCGGGCCGAACTCACGGCCGAGCGCATCCGCCGGGCGTTCGAGGCGCGCGAGATCGATATTGATGACGAAGTGCTGACATGCACGGTCAGCGTCGGCGTCGCCCCCGGCCGTTCGAAGAGCTTGGATTTCGACGCCATGCTGAGTGCCGCCGACAAGGCGCTCTACGTCGCCAAGCGCGCCGGCCGCAACCGGGTCGAACTTGCCAGCTACCTCAAGGCGGTTCCCGTCGAGGCAACGCGCACCGCGTCTTGATTCCTGATAAACGCTCTCATAACATCGCCCTCGGCCGGATGCGGCCAGCCGCCCCGCGACGCTTCTGCGTTATGGTGAATGCATCCAGACACATCCTTCACATCCCTTGCCGTTTGGCGATCGATGGCGAACGGGTCAGCAGACGCGGGCACTGATCTTCCTGTTTGCCGCCAACGGAAGGATGACATCATGCGCGATTTTCGCGATGCCAAGCTCATGGCAAAGACATTGCGGCAGGCCCTTGCCGACCGCGACATTTCGCTGACCCACAGCGAGACGCTCGAAATCGTCGCCCGGCAGTTCGGGCTCGATCAATGGAATATCCTCTCGGCAAAGATCGATGCGGCAGGGGCGAGCCCCTCTGCGATCGGCATCGAGCCGCCGATGCCGATCTTCCGCATCTTCTCGGTCGAAAAGGCCATGGAGTTCTATTGCGGCTTTCTCGGCTTCCATCTCGATTGGGAGCACCGCTTCGGTGAAAACTTCCCGCTCTATTGCCAGGTCTCGCGCGACGGCATGGCGCTGCACCTCAGCGAACATTCCGGCGACGCGAGCCCCGGCGCCAAGGCTTTCGTCCGCGTCGCCAATATCAGGGCCTATCACGCCGAACTCTCAGCCAAGGACTACCGCTACATGAAGCCCGGCGTCGAGGAAGCACCTTGGGGGCTGGAGATGACCGTCACCGACCCCTTCAGCAACCGCATCGCCTTTTGCGAGCAGGGATAGTGGAAGAGGGCGGGGGAAATTGCTCCTCTGCCTCAGACCGCTGCTGAATGGATTTGTAGCGACGCACGCCGCGCTGCCGCGAGGCGCCACCATATCCCCACCCTCATTCCTGTGCTCGTCACAGGAATCCAGCCGCCGCGCGTCGGCGCGGTGAGTGACTTTCTGCTGCCGTCAAAAGAGTCTCACGCGCCCAAGGACTTGGGCGCACTGGATTCCTGTGACAGGCACAGGAATGAGGGTGGGTGAGCGCCGTTCCCCGAGACGAAAGCCAAGCCGAGGTACCCTCCAACCTCCCTTCATCCTGAGGCGCGGAAGCCGAAGGCTGAAGCCTCGAAGGACACGCCTCGACGCTACTCCTTGCGTGTATCTGATGTCAGCGCACCCGCCTCGTCCTTCGAGGCCCCTGCGGGGCACCTCAGGATGAGGCTCTCTTGAATGCCGGCGTCTGACCGCGCCGCTGATGAGGTTGACTGGCACGTCGCCATACATTCCGTCATTCTCGGCCTTTAGCTATGGCTGTCTGGTCAAAAGAAGGCGCAGTGCCGGAGCCATGGGGCCGCGGGCATGCCTGCAGGGAGGAACAAAATGAGATACGTTTCAGTCTCGATTTTAGCGTTTCTTTCGATTTTTTTCGGATTGTTATTCTATGAAAGGTACTGGAAGTTCCGAGATTGCATATCGCAGGCCCTATCCAGTTGCCTCACTCCCGACGGTGACAATCTAACGCAAGGCGGCTCTCTGTGGGCTGGTTTGGCAGGGCTGTTCTTGTTGCTCGCTGTGATCTCAGCCTGGCGCGCGTTCCGCACCCGGTATGCTGGCAAATAGCCGGAACGAGTGGGACTTTGTCTCAACCGGCCGAATGTGGGTCCATACTATAGGGATAGACCGGATGATCGGCGCCGATGGCATCCCGAACGCGGCCGGACCAGGCAGAAAACGCAGGATAGGCTGCGAGAGAAAATCCGCAATCCTCGGCCCGATGGCTATAGGCGTAAACGGCGATATCCGCGATCGTCAGCTCCTGGCCGACGAGAAACAGGCTGTCGCTGAGGCCGCGATCGATGGCGGCAAGCGCGCGGGCTGCGGCTTCGCGCTTGCCCGCAACCATGCTCTGGTTACGGTCCAGCCGTCCCGTCAACGTCCAGAAGCGCAGCGAGCCGATGACCGGCTCGACATGATACTGTTCGAAGAACAGCCATTGCATGACCTTGGCGTGCAGATAATGGTCTGACGGCAGGAAGCGCGTGCCCTCGGCAAGATAGGTGAGGATCGCATTGGATTCGGCGATCGCCCGCCCATCGTCGAGTTCCAGAACCGGGATTGCGCCCACCGGATTGAGTTCCAGGAACGCCTCGGTGCGGCTCTCGCCCTCGAAGATCGATACCATGCGACTGCGGTAGGGCATTCCGAGCAGGCCGAGCAAAACCCTGACCTTCCAGCCATTTTGCGACGGCAGATAATCGTGAAGCGTAAACATGACGGTCCTTTCGCGGCGAGTGCCCAACATCGCATGCCCGCCCGGGGCCAACCACCCGATTCCTGAAAGGCGCGTAGGATCGCCGGGAGGCAACCATTCAGACGATCATCAACACCCGCACGAAGGCGACCGAGGCGAGTAGCGAGGCGATGGTCCGCACATGGTTCCACCACGTCCAGTCCCTGACATAGCTGGCCCAGAGCTGAACGGCTTCCGGCCCATTGCCGCCGACCTTTGCCAACGCATCGTTCATCGGCACGTTGAAGACAATGGTCGAGAGGAAGGAGGCGAAGACGTAGAGCGCTGCACCCGCCAGCATTAGAAAGGATGCCCCGCCGCGCCAGTCGATCAGGGCGAGCACGGCGATGACGAGGCAGAGGATCGCCGTCGGCACGAAGAGGCCCATGAAGGGCGAGCGGACGATCGTCACGTTGATCGAGTTCATCGCCGCGATGCCTTGCTCTGCCGGGATGCGCGAGAAGGCGGTCATGATGAAGGTCGAGAAGGCAAAGAAGATGCCGGCGACGAGGCCGCTGCCGATTGCCGCCGCCACGAGGGAGAGGATGAGAAACATCTGCATGGTCAGGCGCTCCATAGTCCGGTTGCCGCGGTCCGGCGGGCATATTGGTTGAAATCGGTGGCGGGACGGCCGAGAATTTCGGCGACACCGCCCATGGTGCTGGCGTTGCGCCCATCGAGCACCTGTCCGAAAAGCTCCTCCAGAAGATCGATCAGGCCCTGCGGCAGGCCGGCGGCCGCAAGCGCGCCGGTGAAGTCCGCCATCGACACCTGCTCGTATTCGATCGGCCGCCCGGTGGCCTGAGCGATCTCGGCGACCGCCTGGCGGAATGTCAGCGCCCGCGGGCCGGTCAGTTCGTAAGTCTTGTTGCGGTGGCTGGGATGGGTCAAGGCGGCGACGGCGGCATCGGCGATGTCGTCGGCATCGATGAAAGGTTCGCTGACCTCGCCCGCCGGCAATTGCAGGCGGCCAGAGAGGATCTGCTCCAGGAAGGCGCCCTCGCTGAAATTCTGGCAGAACCAGGAGGCGCGGAGGATGGTGGTGTTTATGCCGGACGCTTTCAGCGCCGCTTCGCTTCGCTGCGCGCCCTCTTCGCCACGGCCGGAAAGCAGCACGATATGCTCAAGGCCACATTCTACCGCGACCTCGGCGAGTGCCCCGATCGCTTCCGCCGCCCAGGCGACAGAAAGATCCGGCTGGAAGGCGACATAGGCGCTCGACGCGCCTTGAAGTGCGCCGCGCCAGGTCGACCTGTCCTCCCAGTCGAACGGCCGTGCGCTGGAGCGCGATGCCGCGCGAACGGTGAGGCCGCGCTCTTCCAGACGTTTGATGATGCGGCCGCCGGTCTTTCCCGATCCACCGACGAGGACGATTTCGGAAGTCTGCATGTCAAAACTCCTCCCAAACGTTAAAAACAAGAGAAACTCTCTCATTTGCAAAATGAGATAATCTCTCTTATTTTGTTTGTCAACGTGGAAAAGGAGAGAGCATGTCGGAACAGCCGGTCGCAGCGCGCAGGCGCCAGCAGGAGTCTACCGGCCAGCTGCGCCGCATCCCCAGCCAACAGCGCGGCCGCGAGCGCTTCGAAAAGATCCTCACCGTCGCCGCCGAGCTGATCGAAAGCCATGGCAGCGACGGCCTGAAGATGAGCGAGATCGTCGAAAAGGCCGGCCTTTCCTTCGGCGCCCTCTACCAATATTTCCCCGACAAGACCTCGATCATCCGGACATTGGCCGAGCGCTTCAACGAACAGGGCAGGCGGTGCGTCGAAGAGGAACTGGCGAAGGTCACCGACGCGGCGGCCCTGCAGGGTGCGCTCGCCAATATCGTCGATGAATATTATGCCTTCTTCCTCAGCGAACCCGTCATGCGCGACATCTGGCATGCGACCCATGTCGACAAGCTGTTGCAGCAGGTCGATGCCGAGGACATGGAATTTCATGCCCAGATGTTTCTCGCCGTGCTCCTCCGCCTGTGGCCGGATCGCGACCGCAAGGAGCTGCTGGCGATCGCGCGGCTGACGATGCAGTTGCTTGCCGCCGCCGTGCGTTATGCCGTTTCGCTGGATGCGGAGGAGGGCGCCCAGGCGATTGCCCTGTTCAAGAAGGTGCAGATCGTTGATATCGGCCGCCTGCAGCAGCAATAGCCCGCCTTTCGTCTGGAAACGGCAGGCTCTTGCTGCTATTCCCGCAAGGATCCAAGCCGAAGGAGAGCCGCATGATCCAGACCACATTTCCCGACCGTGCCGTGATGGCCGAATTGCTGGCCAAGATGCTCTGGGAAATCAAGGCGGTGCATTTCAATGCCGCCCAGCCTTACAAACTCGCCTCCGGCATGGCGAGCCCGGTCTATATCGATTGCCGCAAGCTGCTCTCCTTCCCGCGCATCCGCTCGACGGTGATGGATTTCGCCGCCAGCACCCTGCTGCGCGATGCCGGCTTCGAGCAGTTCGATTGCATCGCCGGCGGCGAGACAGCCGGCATCCCCTTCGCCGCCCTGCTGGCCGATCGTCTCGGCCTGCCGATGATCTATGTCCGCAAGCAGCCGAAGGGCCATGGCCGCAACGCCCAGATCGAAGGCAATATGCCGGAAGGGTCGCGCGTGCTCGTCATCGAAGACCTGACGACAGCCGGCGGCAGCATGTTCAAGTTCATCGATGCCGTCCGTGCCGCCGGCGGCATTGTCGATCATGGCATCGCGCTGTTCTTCTACGGCATTTTTGGCGAACAGCGCTTTACCGATGGCAAAGTCAGGCTGCATCACATCGCCACCTGGCGGAATGTTCTGGCCATCGCCAGGGAGCAGAAGCTCTTCGACGACAAGACGCTGTCGGAAGTCGAGGCCTTCCTCGATGCGCCGCTGGCCTGGTCGGGAAAGAATGGTGGCGTAAGTGAGCTTTCGCTCTAGCCAGTTGACAAAAGCTCGCCTAATCGGTTGATGAACGTATAGATGCTGTTGGGAGGAATACGATGATTTTGTGCTGCGGCGAAGCCCTGATCGACATGCTGCCGAGGGACACCACTCTCGGTGAAAAGGGCTTTGCGCCCTATGCCGGCGGCGCGATCTTCAACACCGCGATCGCGCTCGGCCGCCTCGGCATCCCCACCGCCTTCTTCACCGGCATTGCCGATGACATGATGGGCGAAATCCTGCTCGAGACGCTGAAGGCGAGCAATGTCGATTACAGCCCGTGCGCCATTACGCCGCGTCCCTCGACCATCGCCTTCGTCAAGCTGGTGAACGGCCAAGCGACCTATGCCTTCTACGACGAGGGCACGGCCGGCCGGATGATCACCACGGCCGACCTGCCGGATCTCGGCGATGATTGCGAGGCCTTGCATTTCGGCGCGATCAGCCTGATCCCCAGCCCCTGCGGCGAAACCTACGAAGCCCTGCTCGACCGCGAAGCCGCAAGCCGCGTCATCTCGCTCGATCCGAATATCCGTCCCGGTTTCATCAAGGACAAGCCGTCGCATATGGCCCGCATCAAGCGCATGGCCGGCAAATCCGACATCGTCAAGTTCTCCGACGAGGACCTCGATTGGTTCGGCCTGCAGGGCGACCATGATGCGCTCGCCGCCCATTGGCTGAACCACGGCGCCAAGCTCGTCGTCATCACCAAGGGCGCGGAAGGCGCTTCCGGTTATACCAAGGATCGCAAGGTCACGGTGCCGAGTGAACGGGTCACCGTCGTCGACACGGTCGGCGCCGGCGATACCTTCGATGCCGGCATCCTGGCGTCGCTGAAGATGGACAATCTGCTGACCAAGCGCCAAGTCGCCTCGCTGGATGAGCAGGCGCTGCGCAACGCCCTGACCCTCGGCGCCAAAGCCGCCGCCGTCACCGTCTCCCGCGCCGGCGCCAATCCGCCCTGGGCGCGCGAGATTGGGCTTTAAGGCTCGAGCAAGCCTCCGCCCCTCATCCGCCTGCCGGCACCTTCTCCCCGTAAACACGGGGCGAAGGGGATGTGCCGCGCCCTCTCCGTTCCCCTTGACGTCCCGTATGGCACGTCCCCTCTCCCCGTTCTTCACGGGGAGAGGGTTAGGGTGAGGGGCAAATCTCGAACGCTTATTTCGCGGGCTTCGCCGGCACCAATCCGCCCCGGGTGCGCGCCTGGCTTTCCTTCTTGATAGGCCGACCGACCGGGCAGACCTCCTGCACGAAGCCGTTGAGCGTATTGACGAGATTGTTCTCGATCAGGGAATAGTGGACGAACTGGCCCTGTTTCTCTCGTCTGATCAGACCCGCAGCTTCGAGGATGGAAAGATGCTGCGAAACGGCTGGCTTGGACATGCTGAAGCGGTCAGCGATCTCGCCAGCGGTCAGACCCGATGCCGAGAGATAGGCGAGGATCTTCCGGCGCGGCGCACTGGAAAGCGCGTGGAATACCCGCTGGGCGGCGCTGACGGAGCTGCCTTCTACAGCGTTATCGAAAGTCTCTTCGTCCAAGTCCGGTCTCCGTGCCTGCGGCATCATCCTCAATTAAGCAATTAATGCATTGCTTAATTGTTTCCATTCGTGCAAAGTAATTAGCTAATTGCTTAAATAATAAATTGCTAGGCGATGTTCAAGTAGAGAATGCGCCCGATGGGAAGGAGTTTGTCATGAGCAGCATTTCCACTGGGCGAATGATCGACAACAGCAGCGATCCGGTGAAGGGCAGAGTGGTCTGGATGCCCGCAAAGTCGATCTGGATCACCGCCATGACCTTGATTGCCATCATTGGTGGCCCACTGACCTTCACCTGGAGCGCCTTTGCCGTCTTTATCCTCTTGACCGCCATCACGATCTGCCTTGGTCATTCGGTCGGCATGCACCGGCTGCTGATCCATCGCTCATTCAGCACTCATATTTGGATCGAGCATTTTCTTGTCTATCTCGGTATGCTGGTCGGCATGGCCGGCCCCTTCGGCATGATCCACGCGCACGACATTCGCGACTGGGCGCAACGGCAGCGAGACTGCCATGACCTCTATGCCCATCGGCGGTCTTTCTTCATCGATGCCTTCTGGCAGATGCATTGCATTGTGGCGCTGGACCATCCGCCGCGTTTCGTCCTCGAGGAGCGCGAGCGGCGCGACCGCTTCTATCGCTTCCTGGAGGCGACATGGATGGCGCAGCAGATTCCCTTGGGACTCGCGCTCTTCACACTCGGCGGACTGCCGTGGGTGGTCTGGGGTATTGCCGTGCGAATATCCGTGTCGCTGACCGGACACTGGCTGGTCGGTCATTTCGCGCATCGAGCCGGCCATCAGGGCTGGAGTGTCGATGATGTCGCGGTGCAGGGCTATAACCTGCCGCGTTTCGGGCTGGTGACCTTCGGCGAGAGCTTCCACGGCAACCATCACGCCTTTCCGGATTCGGCGCGGCTCGGCATCGAGCCGGGGCAGCTGGATCTCGGTTGGTATTTCATCCGGCTGCTGGCAAGGCTCGGCCTGGCTTCGGCGATCAAGCTGCCACACACGATCGTGCCAAGGCGAGGGTTGACGCGCCACTGCGTCTGAAACGGTGGGTGACAGTCATCCGCCACATCACGCAGCAGGTCACGCGGAATCTCGCTCGTGAGTGCCTCCTCCTTGCCGCAACGTCTCGATTCCCTCTTCTTCCCTCGGGTCCGAAGGACGGGTCGATGCCGATCGATCAAGACTATCCCGGATCACGCTCCGGTCGAAGCTCGGGAGCAAGCACCAGATCCCGCAAGAAGTTTTCGCACCAAAGTGAGACGTCGTGAGACAGCAGATGCTCCATCATCATGCTCCAGCGGTCGCGGCGCTCCTCCAGCGACATGGCAAGGCCCTTGGCGATGGCATTGGCAGTGCCTTCGACATCGTAAGGATTGACCAGCAGCGCACCCTTCAACTCGCGAGCCGCCCCGGCGAAGCGCGATAGCACCAATACGCCCGGGCGATCGGGATCCTGGGCAGCGACATATTCCTTGGCGACGAGGTTCATGCCGTCGCGCAACGGCGTGACCAGTCCAATCGTCGCCAGCCGGTAGAGGCCGGCGAGCACGTTGCGACTGATCGATCGGTTGACATAGCGGATCGGCACCCAGTCGACCGTTCCGATGGCGCCGTTCACGCGGCCTGCCTGTTCGGCGACCATGTTCTGCATATGCTCGTATTCGGGAACTTCCGATCGCGACTTCGGCGTGATCTGCAGATAAGTGACCTTGTTCTGGTAGGCCGGATTGTTGGTGATGAAGCGTTCGAACGCTTCCAGCCGCTGAATGATGCCCTTCGAATAATCGAGGCGGTCGACCCCGATGATCATGTCCCGGCCCTCAACGCTGCGCCGGGTTTTCTGTACCATGATATTGTTTGCGGCCCTCTCGGCGAACTCGGCGAAGGCAGCAGTTTCGATCCCGATCGGATAGGCGCCAGCCTTGAATATCCGCCCATGTGAATCGAACAATCCATTTCCGAGGTCGTCGCCAATTCCCTCCCTTCTGAGATACCCGGCAAAGTTCTGGAGGTCGTAGTCAGTCTGGAAGCCGACGAGATCGTAATGCGAGAGCCCGCGCATGATTTCTTCATGGACGGGCATCGTGACGAGAATGTCGGCCGGCGGCCAGGGAATATGCAGGAAGAAGCCGATCCGGTTTTTCAGCCCCATTTGTCGGAGTTCGGCGGCCAGCGGAATGAGGTGGTAATCATGAACCCAGATGATGTCGTCCGGCTCGATCATCGGCGCCAACCTGTGTGCGAAGAAGCGGTTGACGCGGAAATAGCCGGCCATTTCCTTCCGGCCATATTCGGCGAGGTCCAGGCGGTAATGGCAGATGGGCCAGAGAACACGGTTTGCGAAGCCGCGATAATACTCCTCGACGTCTGTGTCGGTGAGATCGGTCAGCGCATAGGTGATGTTGCCCTTCTGCAGTTGCGACAGCGGGCCAGGTTCCCTGTCCCCGCTCGATTCTCCCGACCATCCCATCCAAATGCCGCCCCGCTCCTGCAGGGCTGCCTGCAGTGCAACGGCCAGGCCGCCGGCAGCTGCGCTCCCATCTTTGGCTGGCATGGGAACACGATTTGAAACGACGATAAGACGGCTCATGAGCTTCCTTTGGTGAAGATGGGACATGAAAACGCTGTGTGACGAGCGTCTCGGGGATTCTCCTGAACTTGGCGGGGGCCATGCACTGCAGGCGCCGACGTCGAAGGAGTAGATCCGGACGCGACTGGCCCGGTGCATATGCCAGCGGAACAAAAGGAGCGTCGTTCCCGGCTTGATAGGCCATTGTCGTCGGAAGTACCCTCTGCACAGAATTTGCTTGAATCTAGGGCGATTGCGGCGGATTGAAAGAATTCTTTCTAAAATTTTCTATTAGAAGAACGTTCAATCCGGTTTCGCACCGCAGGCCCATCAACAGGGATGCCCCAGGCCGACCGCTATGTTGGCGCCAATCCGCCCCGGCGCGTGAGATTGGTTTGTAAGGTTGGAGCCAGCGTCAGCCCCTTGCATGTTCAATTTGCACTGATTGTTGGATGATCTGTGCGCACTCCGGCGGAT